>JAZNJW010000026.1:0-53277 GCA_045578255.1 Paludibacteraceae bacterium | reverse complement strand
GAGCAACTCCAAAAGATTGGTTTCAACTATGATTGGGACCGCGAAGTGAAGACCTGCTCACCAGACTTCTACAAATGGACACAATGGGCATTTATCCAAATGTTCAACTCCTACTTCGATACCTCTTTGCAGAAAGCTCAGCCTATCAGCAAGTTGATTGAGAAATTCGAGCAAACCGACCCCACTTGGGCTACCCTCTCCGAGAAAGAGCAACAAGAGCGCCTCATGAACTACCGTATTGCTTATTTGGCTGATACCAAGGTGAACTGGTGCCCAGAGCTCGGTTGTGTACTTGCCAATGATGAGGTCAGCGAAGGACTTTCTGTGCGTGGTGGCTACCCCGTAGAGCAACGCGTCATGCGCCAATGGAACCTTCGTGTGAGTGCCTACGCACCACGCCTCCTCCAAGGTCTTGATACCGTGGATTGGACCGACTCCCTCAAAGAAACCCAACGCAACTGGATTGGTCGTAGCGAAGGTGCAGAGATGCGCTTTGCTATCAAGGGTCAAGATGAACCATTCACTATCTTCACCACCCGCGCAGATACGGTCTATGGTGTTACCTTCATGGTGCTTGCACCAGAGAGCGAGTATGTGGCTCGTGTCACTACCGAGGAGCAACGCGCCGAGGTGGAGGCATACCTCCAGATGGTGAAGAACCGCACCGAACGCGAACGTATCGCAGACCGCCGTGTCACAGGTGTCTTCACGGGCTCGTATGCTATCAACCCTCTCACCAATGCCGAGATTCCTATCTATGTAAGCGACTATGTGCTAAGTGGTTATGGCACGGGTGCCATCATGGCTGTGCCTGCACACGATAGCCGTGACTATGCGTTTGCGAAGCATTTCAACCTGCCTATCATCCCACTCATCGAGGGTGCAGATGTCAGTGAACAGAGCTTCGATGCCAAAGAAGGTATCATGATCAATTCGGGCTTCCTCAACGGACTCGAAGTCAAGGAGGCCATCCAACGCATGAAGGAGCATATCACCAATACGGGGCTCGGTCGTGTGAAAGTGAACTCCCGCCTCCGCGATGCAGTCTTCAGCCGCCAACGCTACTGGGGCGAACCTTTCCCTGTTTACTACAAAGACGGCATGCCATACATGATTCCAGAATCTTGCTTGCCACTCGAACTCCCTGCTGTGTCGGACTTCAAACCTACCACCACAGGCGAGCCACCTCTCGGCAATGCGGACCTCTGGGCATGGGACACTGCGAATAACAAGGTGGTCAGCAAGTCGCTGATTGATAATGTATCAGTCTTCCCACTCGAACTCTGCACCATGCCTGGTTTTGCAGGTTCATCTGCGTACTACCTCCGCTATATGGACAACCACAACGACACTGCTTTGGTAGGCAAAGAGGCCAACGAATACTGGCGTCAAGTTAATCTCTATATAGGTGGTACAGAGCACGCTACGGGTCACCTTATCTATAGTCGTTTCTGGAATAAGTTCCTCTTCGACCTCGGCTATATCTGCGAGGACGAACCATTCCGCAAGCTTATTAACCAAGGTATGATACAAGGTCGCTCCAACTTCGTATATCGCTATATCGGCGAAGGCGCAACGGGCAACCTCTTCATCAGCTACAACCTCATTGACAACCCAGAGTACAAAGATAAAGTTCAACCTATCCACGTGAACGTGAATATTGTCAAGAACGACGTCCTTGATATCGATGCCTTCCGCAACTGGATGCCTGAGTTCAAGAATGCACAGTTTGTCTTTGCAGACGGCACTTCCGTAGAGGATAATCCATATATCGGCACGCCAATGGCTCCAAAGCAATACATCTGTGGTTGGGCAGTGGAGAAGATGTCCAAGTCTATGTTCAATGTCGTAAACCCAGACGATGTGGTGGCTAAGTATGGTGCGGATACCTTGCGCTTGTACGAAATGTTCCTTGGCCCACTCGAGATGTCCAAACCTTGGGACACCAACGGTATTGATGGCGTACACCGCTTCTTGCGCAAGTGGTGGAATATGTTCGAGACCCTCTCCAACGACGAACCAACAGCAGAGGAACTTCGTTCATTGCACAAGCTCATCAAGAAGATTACTTGGGATATTGAGAACTTCTCGTTCAATACTTCCATCCCTGCCTTCATGATTGCGCAAAACGAGCTCCAAGCCCTCAAGTGCAACAAGGTCGCTATCCTCAAGACCTTCGCTATCTTGCTTGCTCCATACGCTCCTCACATTGCAGAGGAGGCATGGCATCTCTGTGGCGAAACCACTTCTGTTTGCCACGCCGAATGGCCAGAGTGCAACGAAGCGTATTTGGTTGAGGCAACGCAAAAATACCCTGTTCAGTTCAATGGTAAAGTGCGCTTCACCATTGAGGTGGCAAAGGACACCCCACGCGAGGAGGTGGAGAAGATTGTCATGGCTCACGAACTGACCGCCAAACAACTCAACGGTGCCACTCCAAAGAAAGTCATCGTTGTTCCTGGCCGCATCGTGAACATCGTAATGTAAGGTTACACCTTATAATATATAATAAGAGAGTGTGTCGAAATGACACACTCTCTTATTGTATTTAACCAACGATTAAAAGTTTTTTGGGAAATGGCAATATTACAACTTTTTTTCTGCACACAAAACTACTACATTTTTTTGGGATTATGCAAATATAATTCTAATTTTCATTTACACGCTACGTTTCTATTTGAAATTTATTGCAAACTTGCACTAAATTTCGAGTAAACATTTGGTGGATTAATTCCTTTTGCACGGTTTTGAAGATATAACAATGTAAAATGCAATTGTTTTACACCTTATATATAATACAAAAAATGCACTCCACTACGGGAATGCATTTCTCTTTGTAAATATAGACAATCAATCCTTTCTTATCAATCATCAAACTCTCTCAAATTGCCTTTGAGGTCAAATTCCAATTCCAATTGGTTGTTCAACTCAATTTGAATACGGCGAGAATCCACTTGATACTCCACAATAAATTGATTGGGAAAATGCGTTGTCACATAATTCACTATATTCGCTGGCACAATACCTTCTGGCACTGCATTTTTCTTGCAATCCACTTTTTCCACATTGCCTTTGTGGTCAAATTCCAGTTCTGTAGCATCGTTCAGTCGAACGTTGTATTCGGTGTGCAATCCATCTCTCTCACTGCCAACATAAGCAATGTCAGATGGGTTAAAATACTGTTTTACAAATGTTTGTGCTGCCGCTGGCAATTCATTAAACGAAATCAATTGCTGACGATCTGCACATGCTGTCAGCGAAAATACCAATGTTGCCGCTATGGCTAAAATCTTTTTCATAACTTTCTTTTTTGATAATTATTGTTTGTATTATTTCCTTCAAGCACTCTCTTCATAGTATATCCTATACCTTTTTCTTTGTATATCCAATAACCTTTAGTGCTATACCAAACAAATCTCAAAAATTATGCCAAACCTTTATTTATAGTTTTTCTTCATATTATTTTCATCAATATTTGCACTTTTCGTATAAAAGTAGTACCTTTGCAGTCAAAAGTAGAACCTAAATATATTATAACTAATTACTATGATAGTACATGTAGCGTCTTTTTTGGAAAGTATTGGCTAAGTACCTATGAGGTTCCTATGAATTCACTATATTTACAGGTGGTAGATAAGGGGCATACAAAGAGAGTGATAAGTTATGAGTGATAAGTTAAAAGTGATGAAAGCAGTTTATATTCACGGTTTTGCGGGGTCGATACACTCCGATACGATTACGAACTTTCGTAAATATTATCCAGAATTGGAATGGTGCCCACTCGAAGTCAATCACCATGTGGATGAGTCTATCAAAATAATCAACGATTTTCTCGCAGCCAACCCCGATGTCAAATACTTGATTGGCAGCTCATTAGGTGGATTCTATGTCTTGTGCGCTGACTTCGCAGGACGCAAGATTGTCATCAATCCTGTCCTCAATCCCATGTCCTCGCTCAAGAAAGCAGTGGGAGTAAACAAGTACCGCGGCCGCCGCGAGAATGGCGAAACGGAGTTCAAACTCACTATGCAGGACCTATTCCGCTTCAAGACCTTCAAGCCCAAAGACACGCCCGAAACGATTTGCCACTACACTCCGCACGACCCTAATCTTGGCGAGGATATCAAGCGCGAATACCAAAAGTTCTTCGCCCATGCCGAGATGACGCCGCACCTGCGTTCTCATTTCACTGATGAGCACTATATCAAGCACAAACTCCGTGATGCAATGAAATAAAAAAGAGAGCAGAAGCCAATTGGCTTCTGCTCTTGTGATTCAGCTGGGGCTCGAACCCAGGACCCCATCCTTAAAAGGGATGTGCTCTACCTGCTGAGCTACTGAATCCCGAAATCGGCTGCAAAATTACTGCTTTTTTTTGACATGACCAAATATTTTGGTAAAAAAGTGCAAAAAATAGCTATTTTTATTGCTCAAGCCAAAATATTTGCGTAACTTTGCACCAAATTCGGGCTTTATGAACATACAATTGACATATAATCGTCGTCAGACTACTACCACCCATGTAGGTACTCTATCAATCGGTAGCGAACACCCCATTCGTATTCAAACAATGGCTAACACTTCGACCAATGACATCGAAGGTAGCGTGGCACAAGCAGAACGTTGTATTGCCGCAGGTACTGAACTACTTCGTTTTACTACTCAAGGTATGCGCGAAGTGGAATCTCTGGCGCAGATACATACTTGCCTTTCGCCTAATAACCTAATAGCCTCATCGCCTACCACCCCCCTCGTGGCTGACGTCCACTTCCAATCCGATGTGGCGGATGCTGCGGCAAAAGTGGTAGAGAAAGTGCGCATCAATCCAGGTAACTATATCGACCCTGCCCGTAAGTTCAAGCAAATAGACTACACCAACGAGGAGTATCAAACTGAATTACAACGGCTTCGCAATCGCTTTATCCAATTACTCAATATCTGCAAAGAGCACAAGACCGCTCTGCGCATTGGTGTTAATCATGGCAGTCTGAGTGATCGTATCATGTCGCGCTATGGCGACACGCCCGAAGGCATGGTAGAGAGTTGCATGGAGTTTTTGCGCGTGGCAGTGGCAGAAGATTTCAAAGATATTGTCCTCTCTATCAAGGCAAGCAATACCCGCGTGATGGTCACTACCGTCCGTCTATTGGTTTGGCAAATGCAGGAAGAGGGCATGGCTTTCCCTTTGCATTTAGGTGTAACAGAAGCAGGCGAAGGTGAAGATGGCCGCGTGAAGTCTGCAGTCGGTATAGGTGCTCTCCTTGCGGACGGCATAGGCGACACCATTCGTGTGAGTCTAAGCGAGGCCCCCGAAAAAGAGTTGCCTGTAGCCAAAGCATTGGTGGACTACTTCGCTGATGAGCAAAGCATTCGCTATGCGGCTACTACCCAAGTTAAGATAGAAGATAATACCGTATATTTCTCCAACGCCGACACCGATTGGCAACTCTTCCAACTCCATGCCGCCGCTGAATGTGGTCGCTTGCTTTGGGATCACAACTGCACAGAGGTAGTGCTCAACAATGACTACTTCGCTGCAGAAGATTTGGCGCGACTCAGCAAAGACATCCTTCAAGCCGCACGCGTGCGAATGTATAAAACGGAGTATATCTCTTGTCCTGGATGTGGAAGAACATTATTCGACTTGGAGCAAACTATTGCGCAAGTGAAAGCGGCCACATCCCACCTACAAGGGCTTAAAATCGGCATCATGGGCTGTATTGTCAATGGTCCGGGCGAGATGGCGGACGCCGATTATGGCTATGTAGGCGCAGGACGTGGCAAAGTAAGTCTCTATCGCGGCAAAGAATGTATATTGAAAAATATCCCACAAGAAGAGGCTGTAGAGCAATTGATTGCTCTCATCGAAGCGGACAAAGCATGAATATAAAGAAATGGTGAAATAAAAAAACGAGGTCTCTCGACCTCGTTTTTTTGTGGGTGTTGGTTAGCCTAATCGTTCCAGCTCCACTGTGAAGTGGCGCATCAATGGGGCTTCTTTGGTAATCGCCAAACCGCGAGTGATACTCTCACGACGGTCATAGACGTTCTTCAGCGCAGCAGCGATGACCTTCATATGGTTGTCGGTATAAACGCGACGAGGGATACACAGGCGCACCAAATCCAATCCGCCAAAGCGGTTCTCTCTTGTTACAGGATCTCTATCTGCCAAGATATAACCAATCTCACATGCACGAATACCTGCCTCCAGATACAACTCGCAAGTCAGCGTTTGCGCTGGGAACTCCTTAATAGGCACATGGGTCAGCACCTTATCCGCATCCACGAAGATAGCGTGACCACCTGCAGGGCGTTGGTAAGGAATGCCGTATTCATCGAGCAACTCAGCCAAATACTCTACTTGATGAATACGCGTTTGTAGCATCTCAAACTGTGTATTTTCCTCCAATCCAACGGCCAACGCTGCCATATCACGACCGTTCATACCGCCGTAAGTGATAAAGCCCTCGTATGGGATACAATAGCGTTTGCAACCTTCGTACCAATCTTCGCGATTTGTTGCGATGAATCCACCCATATTCACGATTCCGTCTTTCTTAGCAGACATCGTCATGCTATCGGCATAGGAGAACATCTCCTTGGCAATCTCTTGAATGCTCTTGTCAGCATAGCCCTCCTCGCGGGTCTTGATGAAATACGCATTCTCTGCAAAGCGCGCAGAGTCCATATTCACAGGTACGCCATACTTGTGGCACAACTCGCATGTCTCGCGGATATTCTTCATCGAAACGGGCTGTCCGCCCACGGTGTTGTTTGTTACGGTCAGCACCATAAATGGCACATTACCAGGGTTGTCTTTCAGCAATTGCTCCAGATGCTCCAAGTCCACATTACCCTTAAAAGGAATCTCCAATTGGGTGTTCTTCGCCTCTTTGATAGTCACATCAATAGCGTGTGCTTTGCGCGCCTCGATATGCCCTTTGGTCGTATCGAAATGCGCATTGCCAGGGATAACTTGTCCCTCTTTCACGAGGTGAGAGAACAGCACATTCTCCGCCGCACGACCTTGGTGCGTTGGGATAACATACTGAAAACCAGTGATACGAGTGATAGTGTCTTTCAACTCGAAGAACGACTTACTACCCGAATAACTCTCATCGCCGAGCATCAATGCAGCCCATTGGCGGTCGGACATAGCGCCTGTACCCGAGTCGGTCAGAAGGTCGATATACACTTGCTCGCTGCGGAGCATAAAGATGTTGTTCTTGGCTTCTTTCAGCCATTGTTCGCGCTCTGCGCGGGTGGATTTGCGGATGGGTTCTACCATCTTAATCTTCCACGATTCTGCAAAAGGTAATTCCATGGTGTTTTATATTAGGTTAAAAAGTTTTAAGGATTCTAAACGTATAAATATTGTTGCGATTTTGGTACTATTCCATGTGTCCACCAAAGCCACAAACCAAAAAGCATCATGTAAAATAAGTATTTGAACACATACGTATGCATTAATTCGAATAGCTCGGGGTGGTGTTCTATTACTAAGGTGATGATAGTAATGCGCAGAATATTAAATAGGTATGCGCATACCCAACCAAGAGGTATAAACCATATCTTCTTCAACCATGGTCCTCTGGCTACCAGCATGATAATCAGCCATATAAATGATTGTTTGAGTGCCGTGCAACTCCATACAATACGTACTGCAGAACCAGAGTCAAACATCAGCAATGTCTCATCCAACTGTTGGATTGTGCCACGTAAAAAGTGCACCAACCAATACACTACCGTTGCAATATGGTTTGCTAGAAAAGAAAATGGTGCGGTGATGTCAATACCAAACCATGTGACTTGTGTACCGCTTTCATCGCCGTGAACGGTAAATTTCCAAAAATAATTAGCTGCCAACAGTGCTACTACAAATAGGATAATATTGAGGTAGGGGCGCAGTTTTTCAAATTTTTGTTTTGGCATATGGAACCGCATTAATAGGACAGAAATCGTGATCTAAATATTTAAAGTAGCCTGCTTGACATACCATAGCGGCATTATCTGTGGTATAGGAGAAGGGTGGTATGTGTACTTTCCAACGATGGCGACGTCCCAAATCAAGCAATGCATCACGTAATCCGCTATTCGCACTTACTCCGCCTGCAACTGCAATCTCCTTGACTTTAAGGTCTTTGGCTGCTCGTTTTAGTTTGTTGATAAGTATGTCAATGATGGTCTTTTGCAACGAAGCGCATAGATCTGCTTTGTTCTCTTCAATGAAATTTTCGTTCTCTTTCAGATGATCACGCAGAAAATACAGGAATGAAGTTTTGAGTCCAGAGAAAGAATAATTGTAGCCAGGTATGTTTGGCTTAGCAAATTGAAATGCTTCGGCATTACCTTCTTTTGCCAAGCGGTCTATCCACGGACCACCAGGGTAGGGCAGTCCCATTATCTTGGCGCATTTGTCGAAAGCTTCGCCGGCGGCATCGTCTATTGTCTGACCGATGATCTCCATCGTGTAATAGTCTTTCACCAACACAATCTGGCTATTGCCCCCGCTCACCAACAAACACAAGAACGGAAAATTCGGTGCCTCGCTTTTTAGCTCCCCTTCTTTTGAGGAGGGAGTGTGGGTAGGCTCTTTAATAAAATGAGCCAGTATATGTGCTTGTAGGTGGTTCACTTCCACCAGAGGTATGTGTTGCGATAGTGCCAGTCCTTTGGCAAAACTCGTTCCTACTAGCAGACTGCCTAATAGTCCTGGCCCGCGCGTGAAAGCAATGGCACTCAGCTGGTCAGCACGCACACCGGCTCGCTTGAGAGCGGCATCCACTACGGGAACGATATTCAGTTGGTGCGCACGGCTGGCCAGTTCGGGTACGACACCACCAAACTCCTCGTGTACACCTTGTGAGGCGGTAACATTGCTCTGCAGTATGCCATCGCGGATAACGGCTGCTGAGGTGTCATCACAACTTGATTCTATTGCTAAAATAATGGTCTCTTTCATCATTTTCGTCCCCAAAAATAATCCGACTGCAAAGGTAGTAAAATTTATGGACATTACCAAATATTTCACTGAAAAATCATGTTTTGCTAATTACTTGCGGCTCTTTGTCAAATTAGGTGACAACCCGTTGCATTTACTTGAGATGCAGCGGACGCCCTCCTTGTCACACGTCTGTTCCGATACATTCCCGATACATACCCGACACATACCCGATACATACCCGATACATATGAATACCCCATGAATACCTTATGAATACCCCGCGAATATTCCACAAATACTCTGTCCATAGGAGAAAAGGTACCCCCTTCGCTGTCCCCTGTGCTTTTTGGCACGATTTTTGTACGTTATTTTCATTATGTATAACTACTACCCACATAGCATCACAACCAAGCAGCCAATGGAGATTGGCAGGGGCTTTTCGTGTGCGCATAACAGCGTGAAAATGTGCGCTATAACGCACGAAAACAGTCCTGGCGGGGGGGGGTAGTCAGCCAACATGTTATCGTGGCGCAAAGCGCGCCTATGTGCCTCACACACCATTGTTGTCTATCGTTCGCGAAGACAATGATGGCGTGTTTTTTTATGTATAGCAAAAATAATATTAACCAATAAAAACAACTGTAAAACAATGAAAAAAACGTATCAAACTCCCAACACACAAGTGTTGCAAGTAGAAACCGCTATCCTCTGTGCTTCTGGTGGTTTTACCCCCACACAAGCAAGTGGTTCTTTACAATCTATTAGCAAAGGAAATGGCGAGTGGTAAATTGTTTATTTGAATAAATTGTAATGGATATGAAAAAGTATATCTCTTTTCTGCTTGTTGCAGCATTGTTTGCAGCATGCACGCCTAACAACGAAATAGGCACACCTTTCAAGGCAGGTCAGGAAGTAACCATTTCCGCCCAAATGCCTAACGCAGGCAATAACGGCGCACAGCAACTCCCAGGCAAACAACGCGTGTCGGGCATAGATGTAGGCACACAAATTGACCTCACTTGGGACGAAGGCGACCAAATCAAAGTGATGGTAGGCGAAGCGTCCGCTACTTTCACCCTTGAGTCTGGCGCTGGTACAGCACAAGCCACATTTAAGGGCATCATGCCTGCTGACGGAACCGACTTCAGCGTACAATACCCCGTTGAAGAGCCCGACCTCAGCAACCAAACCTATGTAGAAAACGGTTTTGGCAAGGGGCTTATGAAGATGGCTACAGAAGCCAACGGTACGATCGACGGAGGATTTACCCTTTCTCCACAACACTCGCTATTGGGCTTGCACTTGAAAGGTTCGGATGCCTTGAGCAAGATTGTTCTCACCAACCGTGAAGATGAAACGACCTACACCCTCACATGCGCCGACGTTACCCTCACAGAAGATGCTTCCACCTTATTCTATATCGTTGTTCCTAAAGTTCAATGGAATAATGGCTTTAAGGTGGAAGTGTATGCGGCGGATAACTCCATTCTCAATACATTTGAAAAAACAGGTAGTGTGTCATTTGATGGTTCTGCAGTGGCTATGCCAGAGCAAAATGTCAATACAAAATCCTTCACCGCGAATGGGGTATCGTTTAGGATGATAGCGGTAAAAGGGGGTACGACGTTTTGGATGGGAGCAACACAAAAGCAAGAGGATTTCCAAGACGATTTAGAAATAACACATTCGAGCTATGATAAACCTGCTCACCAAGTAACCTTGACATACGATTACCATATTGGCGAGACCGAGGTAACGCAAGAGTTGTGGAAGGCGGTGATGGGTACCAATCCAAGTAGGCTCAATAGTGATGATTATAAGCAACATCCCGTAGATTCGGTAAATTGGGACAAATGCCAAGAATTTGTCACTGAACAGAATAACCTACTGGCTGACCAACTGAACGGCAAAACCTTCCGTTTGCCTACTAATGCAGAATGGGAGTATGCTGCTCGTGGTGGTCATAAGACGGACCAAGAATATATTTTTGCAGGTAGCGATATAGCAGACGATGTGGCATGGTATAGTATAAAAGACGAAAATGAATTAACTCATTCTCAACCAGTGAAAAGAAAAAAGCCGAACGAATTGGGATTGTACGACATGAGTGGTAATGTCGAGGAATGGTGCCAAGACTATTATTATGACTATTCCGAAGGTTCAAAAATCGACCCTATAGGTCCTAAAACAAACGCCTACGAAAACTTCCGTATAACCCGTGGTGGCAGATGGCAGATTAATAGTGGCGACGGCTCGAGATTCTGCCGTGTGGGGTATCGCTGTAAGACGAATCATCTAGACAGACATGATTATATCGGCTTGCGCCTTGCCCTTGTTGAAAAAAACGAGTAGTCTAAACCTGCTCTCAACAAAAAATACCCAAGAATAGAAATTTGTAATATCGTATTTGAATAACCAATAGAGGGTGTGTCAACAATTGGACACACCCTCATTAGTTTCTTCTTTCTCCTTTATCTTTGCGGTTATAGCAGTTAATTTAATACTACAATGTTGGGGAATACACAAAAAAAGAAGCAAATATTTGTGTATGTCCCGTATTTTTTGTACCTTTGTCGCTCATTTCGTAAAATAGAGAAATGTTGCATTTATATTTTTGGATATTACGATTAGCCGCGCTGTTTGGGCATAGAAAAGCCAAGAAACTGGTGTCGGGGCAAGGGCAAGCAATGGCATTGCTTCAGCAGTGGCGTGCTTCTATTGCGGATGCCCCCGTTGTATGGATTCATGTGGCATCGGTAGGTGAGTTTGAGCAAGTGCGTCCAATTATTGAACGTTTGCGCGGTGAGTTACCCTTCCGAAAAATATTGCTAACTTTCTTCTCGCCATCTGGCTATGAGATGCGCAAGGATTATAATCAAGTGGACAAGGTGCTATACCTGCCATTTGCTACACGCCGCAATGCTAAAAAATGGTTACAACACCTCGCACCAGAGATGGCTGTCTTTGTAAAATACGAGTTCTGGCCTGCGTACTTACGCGCGCTCAAAAAAAACAATATACCTACTTATCTAATTTCATCGATCTTCCGCCCTAAGCAACTCTTCTTTTTACCATGGGGCTATACCTACCGTCAGTTATTACATTGCTTTACGCATATTTATGTGCAGGATAAGGGATCAATGGAATTGCTCAATCGCTATGGCGTTATGCATGTGAGTGTCGCAGGAGATACACGATTTGACCGAGTAAAGGAGGTTAAGAAACATGCCAAAGAATTGCCAATAGTAGGGCATTTTGCTGCTAATCATCCTCGTGTGTTGGTGGCTGGCAGTACATGGCCTCTGGAGGAGCAGATGCTGGCTCAATATGTGGCAGAGCGAGATAATGTGCGATTGATAGTAGTGCCACATGAACTACATACCAATCACTTGAACCAGATATTTCAGATTTTCGAAGGACGATATGTGCGTTATACAGATGCAACACCTATGGGAGTTTCTATGTGTCCAACTTTATTGGTAGATACGATGGGGCTGCTATCTTCCATTTATCGCTATGGACATGTGGCTTATATAGGGGGTGGCTTTGGCGCTGGTATTCATAATACACTGGAAGCTGCAGTATATGGCATGCCAGTAGTATTCGGACCGCATTGGCATAAGTTCCGAGAGGCACGTGGATTGCTGGATGCTGGTGCTGCTATCAGTGTGAAAAATTATCACGAACTGGCGGCAGCATTGGACAAAGCATTCGATGAACATACCGAAATGGGACAACGCGCTGCCCAATATGTGAATAACGAGTGTGGCGCTACAGAAATCATTTACAACGCCCTCTTCCATTAACAACCGCTACACAACTCTAAACAACCCAATATATGGCACAAAAACCAAGTATTCCAAAAGGCACCCGTGACTTCTCTCCATTGGAGATGGCACGCCGTAATTATATTTTTGACACCATCAAAGCAGTGTTTTCGCTCTATGGTTTCCAGCAAATTGAGACACCTGCAATGGAAAACCTCAGCACCCTGATGGGCAAGTATGGCGAAGAAGGCGACAAACTGCTCTTCAAGATACTCAATTCGGGCGATTGGAAGTCAGCTGTCACACACGAGGCATTAGACAATGCCACTATCGGTGCACTTACCAGCAAAGTAAGTGAGAAAGGCCTGCGCTACGACCTTACCGTACCATTTGCACGCTTCGTAGTACAGCACCGCGACACGATACAGTTCCCTTTCAAACGCTATCAGATTCAACCCGTATGGCGTGCTGACCGCCCACAGAAAGGTCGCTATCGTGAGTTCTATCAATGCGACGTGGATGTGGTCGGGACCAACTCCCTACTTAGCGAAGTGGAACTCATCCAAATCGTGGAAGAGGTGTACCGACGTTTGGGGATTCGCGTCTCACTGCATATCAACAACCGAAAGATTCTTGCTGGTATAGCCGAAGTCATCGGTCAACCCGAACGAATCATTGATATCACAGTCGCTATCGACAAACTCGATAAGATTGGCATAGATAATGTAAATAAAGAACTTCTCGACAAGGGCTTGCCACAAGAGGCAGTCAATGCGCTGCAACCAATACTCAATCTCAGCGGTACCAACACTGAGAAACTGGACCAACTGGAGCAAATACTCGCTAACAGCGAAACGGGTCTCAAGGGTATTGAAGAACTGCGCACAATCTTCGTACTCTATGCCAATAGCCAATTACCAATAGCCGCTGAAGCGGCGTCCAATATCCAAATTGAGTTAGACCTCTGCCTTGCGCGCGGACTCAATTATTATACGGGTGCAATCTTCGAGGTCAAGGCATTGGATGTACAAATGGGTAGTATCACTGGTGGTGGTCGCTACGACAACCTGACGGGTATCTTTGGTATGCCGGGCGTATCGGGTGTGGGTATATCGTTTGGCGCAGACCGCATTTATGATGTGCTCAGCGAACTGAACCTCTATCCCGAGAATTTGCAATCAACTACTCAACTACTTTTTGCCACCTTTGGCGAACAAGAATTGCTTTATGCGCTCCGTTGGGCAAAAGCATTGCGCGAGAAAGGCATAAGCGTGGAGGTATATCCCGAGCCAACGAAAATGAAGAAACAAATGGGCTATGCCGATAGCAAGAAAATACCATATGTAGCTATTGTGGGTAGCGATGAGATGGCAGCAGGCAAAGTGATGCTCAAGAATATGACTACTGGCGAGCAGCAACTCCTTTCGTTGGATGAACTAACCACCCAACTCTAAACAACTCTAAACAACTCTAAACAATTCTAAACAACCGCTACACAACCGCTACACAACCGCTAAACAACTCTCTTATGAAAACTCCAGAGCAATTTGATATCGTAACGGGCAAATGTCGCCGCATCTACGAACTGAAAATGAAGGACTATGGTCCCAGTTGGCGTATCATGCGCCCGCAGACCGTCAATGACCAACTGTTTATCAAAGCCAAACGGGTGCGCGAAATCGAGCAGACGGGCGTGAATATGGTGGGCGAGAGTATCGAAGGCGAGATGATGGCTATTGTCAATTATAGCATTATCGGACTTATACAACTGCACGAAGGCTATGCCGACTCTGTAGATATGTCCGCAGAACGCGCTATCCAACTCTACGACCACTATATGGCTCAGGCTAAAGCCCTTATGCTCCGCAAGAACCACGACTATGGCGAGGCATGGCGCGATATGTTCGCTTCCAGCCTGACGGATATTATCCTTACCAAAATCAATCGCAATAAATCCATTGCTGCCAACGACAATCAGACACTCATCTCCGAAGGCGCAGATGGCAACTATTTCGATATGCTCAACTACGCAGTGTTTTACCTTATAAAACTC
This sequence comes from Paludibacteraceae bacterium, assembly GCA_045578255.1. Taxonomy (GTDB): domain Bacteria; phylum Bacteroidota; class Bacteroidia; order Bacteroidales; family Paludibacteraceae; genus Colicola. Next base: position 38,513 of record JAZNJW010000026.1, on the reverse strand, counting down.
ATGGAAAATGAAGAAAAATAATCCTGCCTCTCGCCTCTTGCCTTCTCGCATCATCGCCTCAATCTCCCGCACCCTCTTGGGGGTAGTTTTTATCTTCTCTGGTGCAGTCAAAGCCATCGACCCATTGGGTACAGTGTATAAAATTGAGGATTACCTCAAAGCATTTGGTGGCTTCTTCATCGAACTCCTGCCATTGGCAGAAGTGGCTGCATGGGGACTGATTATATTGGAGCTGCTACTCGGTGTGTGCATGGTGCTGAATGTGCGTACAAAGTGGACATCATGGATATCACTCATCTTCTATCTCGTGATGACACCACTCACGTTATATATCGCCCTTACAAACCCTGTGAGCGACTGCGGTTGCTTTGGCGATGCTATCCTACTGACCAACTGGCAGACCTTCTGGAAGAATGTGGTGCTTATCACTCTGGCAATAATCTTAGTGGCACTACGCAAACATACACGCCAATTGTGGAGCAATTGGATGGAACTCGTATTGGCTACCCTTGCCATCATTGCTGTGGTGGTCTTTATGACATGGACACGACTCCACTTGCCTATCAAAGATTTCCGCCCATATAAAATGGGCAATCATCTGCCTACATTGATGGAATACCCAGAAGATGCAGAGCCTGATGTATATGAATATTCATTTGTATATGAAAAGGATGGAGTAGAGCAGACTTTCACTCTAGATAATTACCCTAAGGGTGATAGCACGTGGACGTTTGTACGTTCCGATTCCAAACTTATTAAGAAGGGTTACGAACCACCCATTCATGATTTCGAGATTATCAATGCAGAAGGTGAAGACCTCACATGGCACATTCTCGAAAGCGAAGAACCTATTACATTGGTAGTGATGTACGACCTTGCCAAAGCAGACAAAAAGCAAATGGCGAAGGTGGAATCTCTTAAAAACAAAGTTGAACAGCAATATAGTTGCGATGAACTCTTTAACAGCGACGAAGTCGCGCTGAACAATGCCTTCTACATCCTCACAGGCTCAGGCACCGACGAGATTATCAACTTCAGTTTGGAGTACCCTGATTTGAGCGAATGTATTTGTACATGCGACCCTGTAACGCTCAAGACGATTGTCCGTGCCAACCCTGGCGTGATAGTCATCCAAAATGGCACGGTCATCGATAAATACAATGTAAGGAACATGTAATCTCGCCTTACACTTTACACCAAATAACCTTTAAAACTATTAAAACTTTTAAAACTATACAAAATTATGAGAACAAAAATGGTTGCAGGCAACTGGAAAATGAACATGACCCTGCAAGAAGGTGTAGCATTGGCTACCGAGTTGAAAAATCAAGTTGCTAACCCAGCGTGCGCTGTAGTTATCGGCACTCCATTCATCCACTTGGCTACTGTGGCTGAACTCTTGAAAGATAGCCCAATCGCTGTGGCTGCTGAGAACTGCGCGGACAAGGAGAAAGGTGCATACACTGGCGAAGTCAGCGCTGCTATGGTGGCTTCTACGGGTGCTGAGTACTGCATCCTCGGTCACTCTGAGCGTCGTGCATACTATGGCGAGACCTACGAGATCTTGAAGGACAAAGTGGAGTTGGCACTCGCTAACAACCTCCGTCCTATCTTCTGCATCGGCGAGGTAAAAGAGGAGCGCGAAGCAGGCAAGCAAAACGAAGTGGTAAAAGCACAACTCGAAGGTAGCGTATTCCACCTCAGCGCAGAGGACTTTGGCAAAATCGTATTGGCATACGAGCCAGTATGGGCTATCGGTACAGGTCTGACTGCTACTCCAGAGCAAGCACAAGAGATTCATGCATATATCCGTGGCCTCGTAGCTGAGAAATACGGCGAGCAAGTAGCTGAGGATTGCACTATCCTTTATGGTGGTAGCTGCAACGCTAAAAACGCTGCTGAACTCTTCGCTAACCCTGACGTGGACGGTGGTCTTATCGGTGGCGCCAGCCTCAAAGCCGCTGACTTCTGCGCCATCATCGCAGCACGATAAGCAAACTATGTTTGCGTAAATGGTCGCTCTTAAGCGACGAAAATGGCTAAAGCGAAACTGGCAGCAGAGCTGCGAAAATGGCTAAAGCGTAATATACGTGAAACCACTTTCGTGAGCGCAGCGAACCATAGACGCGAAGCCACTTTCGTGAACGCAGTGAACCATGAACGTGAGCAAAGCGAACAAAGATTATGGCTCTCATCGTTCCTGTACGCGGATTTACTCCGCAAATAGGCAAGGACTGCTTTTTGGCAGAGAATGCAACCATCGTGGGTGACACCGTCATCGGCGATGGCTGCTCCATTTGGTTTAATGCGGTATTGCGTGGCGATGTCAATTGGATTAAGATTGGCAACCATGTGAATATCCAAGACGGCTCGGTGCTGCACACGCTCTACGAGAAATCTACCATCACCATCGGCGACTATGTGTCCGTAGGACATAATGTTACTATTCACGGTGCCGATGTCCACGACTATGCGCTCATTGGCATGGGTTCAACCCTGCTCGATGGCGTAGTAGTAGGCGAAGGCGCTATCGTAGCTGCGGGGTCATTGGTACTGAAGAATACGCAAATCGGCCCCTACGAAGTGTGGGGTGGTGTACCAGCTAAGTTCATCAAGAAAGCCGACCCAGAACAAACCAACGAGATCAATCGTAAGATTGCGCACAACTACGCTATGTACGCTTCTTGGTACAAGGAAGAACAGTAGCACATAGTTCGTGCCCAGCCAGCTCGGGGAAGAATTTAACCATTCAAAGAATAATCAGACATCGATCTTATGAATATAAGCATGCAGGTGGGCAATTATGTCCACCTGCTGTGTTATAGAGAAATCCTTCAAAAAGTGTTCTTAATTCAATAAACTTCACACGATTATTCTTAATCGTAAAAGTGTTCTTTGAGGTATGGTAGAGAAAACCTACAGCAATCCTTACATGGACGGCGTGATAAACACTCGCCATGAGCCATCCGCATGACCGCGCTCGATATAATGCTTGTCTTGCAATTGGTTAACTAACTTTTTGACCGCCGACATATTGATGCCTAATTCTTGCTGGATATGTTCCAATGTCAAGACTGGCTCTGTCATCATGAGCATTAAAATCTTGCTATAGTTGGAGGAACGGAATTCTACTTTTTCGCCATCATACCACCATAGATTCTCATCATGTTCAGTCAAAAAACAAACATTCGTATATACCTCATGTGCCACTAATCGCTTGAAATACTGCACGAAAGGTCGAATCTCTTGTAGCGAAGCATGAGCACCGTCACTTGGTATATTACCAACAAACAAGTCTGCTGCATGTAGAGCCTCAAGATACTCGCTCTTATTGCGGCTGCGCACTACTATCATTGGATAATCATGTCGTGTAAGAATATAGTTAACCAATAGTCGTGCTATACGCCCATTACCATCTTCAAACGGGTGAATGCGGATATAACGGTAGTGAAACAATGCTGCTAACTCTACGGGTGAATACTTGCCTTCCTTTTCTGCCTGATTATACCAATCCACCAAGTCTGTCATCAATGCAGGTGTTTCTTCAGGAGAAGCATACTCAAATCGATCGCCATAACGAGTGATCACACTATTGGGACGAGTCTTATACTGTCCAGCGTGAATCACATAACTTGTTTGTTGCCCATTGCGTAATTGTTTATATACGGTATAATCTTCCCGTAATAAGGTATGGTGCAGTGTACGAATAAAATTAACCGTTAGTGGTGTCTCTTTAATAAGTGCTTCTTCTGACATCATTTTGAGCGTGACATTGCTCGCAGTCATATCTTGTACATCTTTTACATTGGCTTCGCCTATCACTTTTCCAAATAGCAACAATATCTCTGTTTGACCATAGGTCAGCGTGTTACCTTCAATATGGTTGCTATTGTAGTTAAAATCAATGGTAAACCGACGACTCAACTTCTGTTGGTCGTTTTCAGTTAAGGGTTGCAGTTTGCGCCATGCCTCTATGGCTTTTTCAAGAGTTAAATACCTCATAGTGGATATAATTTTTGATAAATGTTTGCATTAAGGTGGCTTCTTAGCCACCATTTCGGCTGCAAAGGTACAACAAAAAATGCACATACGCAAGTAAAGCGAGCTTTTTTTGAAAAATAATAGATTTTATCTATTGAAGCAGCTTCTCTGCTACTCGTTTGAAGCTTGCTTACTTCCTCTGCCAGAGAGATATTATTTTCAGTATCGGAATGAGGCGCGTAATGCAGCACGTAGTTCGTGCCATGCCAAGTTGGGGAAGAACTTAGCCATCTGCCATGCCTCAAAGAGCAATCGGCAGGCAGTATAACTCTTCTGCAACAAACGGTGCTTCTCTGGTCGCTCCCAACCGAAGCGTTTCATTAGGCAGCAATCGCCTTTTGCAGGTCGTCCGCCATGTCCGTCGCGCAACAGCTGACGAAGCAAGCGTTTGGCGCGGTCTTGATATTTAGTCGTATATAGCGGAAACGCCTCTATCGGCAAGTGCAATTCCTTGACCAGTATATGCCCGAAAGTCTGCCATGCGGTTTTCATGTGCAGGGCTGTGAGAATCTGCTCTATCTCTTGCGTGAGCGTTTGCCATTCCTCTGGTGTGGATTGCTCGTTTGCCAATTTTAGGCACAATGCCCAATCGCCCAGTTGGCGAAAGCCCACACCCGTACTCTCAAAATGGTGCCATGCGTGCATAAAGACATACAGCGCATTATACGCCGCCGAGGGCACCGCTACTGCTTTGCCATAGATATCCAATGTGCTGGCTTGACCCAAATGGCGGTGGGTAAATGCTTGATATAGTGCATCGGCTTTCTTGTCGTGAAACTCCATCGTTACGCGGTGCAATTCCACCACGCGGTCAAGGTTCTCATCAATCACCAATATATAGTGTATGCCTCCTTCCGTACCAGAATGCCAATGCGCATCGGGATAAGCGGCAGTTACGATTTCAGCAGCGCGCTCGTAGTCTTTCTCACCTACATAAATATCTACATCGCCAAAATCGCGGGTGTCAGGGTCGGGGTAAAGCCCCGAAAGACTATAGCCCTTGATAAGTATAGCGGAAATATCGTGCTGCGCAAGCAATTCAATCACGCTGATAGCTAGTTGGTTGAGTCGTGCCAAACGTTGCAGCACCATGAACATGGTAGGCGTTAGTTGTTTGTCAAAAGGAGTGGCAATACGATGCGATTTGAGCCACACGCTAAAGGCGTGCAAGCACTTTTGGCGTGCAGCTAGATTCAGCACACCCTGCCAATCGGTATCGGCGGGCATTTCTGCAGGTGTACCCCAAAGCACCGATCTTAATATCGAGAAAAATATATCCTCTTGCCTCATTACCTCTCGCCTTTAACCTTTAACCTCTAACCTCTAATCTCTAACCTCTAACCTACAATCCCTATCTCCTTCCAGTCATCGATAGTGGCTTGTGCATCTTGACGGGCTATCTCTTCGCTGACGTCGTACTCATCCAATAGCAATTGGGTGAGGGTATTCACATCAAACTCTTTGCCCTCCACTTGTTGCCACAAATAGGCCGCTGCCTCGTTGAAAGTGATGAGGTTGTTAAAATTTACGAGCTCTACACTCTCACCAATCAGTATATAATCACCGCCTAACTCACGTAGGCGAAATCCTTTCTTAGTCTTCATATTCGTGATGATATTTTTCTTCCCATTGTAATTTCTTGCGATAGATTTTCAGTGCGATGCATTTGATAAACGCAGGTAAGTGCCGCCATACTTTTCCTTTGGTAAGGCGCTTCTGTTTACCTCCATCTCCTTTGATACGTACTACTTTGCCGATGATATCATTTCGTGAGCACACTTCTTGTCCTTTGAGATTGCCATCTCCTTGCAAAATTATCTGCTGGCCTCGTATCTTCACGATACGATGTAGCACATATTGCTCATCAATTTTTGCCAATACAATGTGTCCCACTTTTGGTGTTTTACACATCTGCAATAGTACGCTGTCGCGCCCTCCTTCAATGGTGGGACGCATACTTACTCCTTGTGGTGTAAATTCTACGGTGTGACCATTTTGAATTAGGCGCTCAAATTCGGGCAAAAGAATGTCATTGCTCTTTTTCATGGGCTATAATATATGTTGTTTTTTTATTCCTTTGTAGCAAACTTCTGCTGCCTCTGTATTAGGTAAACATTCCAATAAACAACAAGGAACGTGAGTAATAATTTGTTTGATACTCTCATATAGGCAATCAGACATGTGTCGATCAATCTTTAATCCAGATGCGGATGAAAGCATATAGGTATATGCTTCTGGCAACGAAGTAAAACGAATGTTGTTGTAGGGGGCTTGTGTCAGTTTCACAATGCCACCTACGCGTGCATAGGCATTTTTATAGCAGGGGGTCTTGCCACTCCATGGTGAACCATATACACGTATTTCGCCATTATCCATCACGCGCAAAATGGGGTTATCATCATTTAGTAACCATGCATCTTCAAAAGCCGCCAACCACTGCCGTGCATGCGTGGATTTGCCTGTACCACTATGACCAAGAAATAGATAACCTCTTTCTTCTCCTCTAATCTCTATGCAGGGTCTTACTACTACTGCAGCATGCATCTCCAGGGTCATGAGAGGGGCTGTACGGAAGGCATAAAGGAGCATTAGTGCATTGTCAATACAAAAATGTACATCCTGACAATCGTTAGCAATGTGTAATATTCCATTTTCAAAAGTAGAGTCACATTCTATTTCGCAGCAAATGGGTAAGTGGGCAATTATTGATACGCGTAGCAACCATCCTGCTGCTCGTTGGTCGTTTTTCTCCCGATGATATACTTCAATTCTAGGCATGTCTGCTTCCGAATTGTCAGTGAAGACGTGAGCATATTCTTTTCGTTCTGTTTCGCTGAGCAAGTTATATTGTTCTACGCACAATGTGAAGATTACATTGCTATCGCATTGTAAAGCTGTTTCGGCGGAACTTTCTTGGAAAGGCTCATAATTGCTCATCACAGAAAAAATATCGGGTTTGCTGGTTTCCACAGCAAACCGATGTTCTGCGACATGGTAATATGTACGTATCAATGCTTTCAAAATTGCGCACAAAGGTACGAAAAAAAATGTGAATATGCAAAAAAATATAAAGAAAGTGCTTTTAATTATTGCATATGTGCTTTTTTTATTGTAATTTTGCAGCGAAATGTTAAATATAGGTCTTTATGTACAAACGAATACTTCTCAAACTCTCTGGTGAGAGTCTTATGGGTTCCAAGGGCTATGGCATTGAACCACAACGTTTGGCTGACTATGCCAATCAGATACGTGCTATTGTTGCATCGGGCGTGCAAGTGGCTATTGTTATAGGCGGTGGTAATATCTTTCGTGGCCTCAGTGGCTCACAAAAAGGTTTCGACCGTGTAAAAGGAGATCAAATGGGCATGCTTGCCACTGTTATCAATTCTCTCGCGCTTTGTTCTGCTCTGGAGACGGTAGGGCAGAAAGTACGAGTGATGACTAGTGTGCGCATGGAACCTATAGGTGAATTGTACAGCACCGACAAAGCATTGCGCCTGCTCAATAAAGGTAATGTGGTCATTATCGCAGGTGGTACTGGTAATCCATACTTCACTACCGATACTGCATCTGTGCTTCGTGCAATCGAGCTCAAAGCCGATGTGATGATGAAAGGTACGCGTGTGGATGGTATCTATAATGCTGATCCAGAGAAGGACCCTACTGCTACCAAATTTACTCAAATTACTTACGATGAGATTCTTGATATGAAACTCAAAGTGATGGATCTCACTGCCATTACTATGTGCCGTGAGAATAATATGCCAATCTATGTATTTGATATGGATACTATTGGCAATCTGGAGAAAGTAATGAATGGACAACAAATAGGAACACTTGTAAAACCGTGACAACCATGTTAGAACCCAAACAAATCCTAAACGACGCAGAGGAATCGATGGAATCTGCTGTCATGTATCTTGATGATGCTTTGGCGCGTATTCGCGCAGGTAAAGCTAGCGCACGTATTTTGGATGTAGTGAAAGTGGAATACTACGGACAAATGTCGCCACTCTCTAATGTGGCAACAATCACTACCCCTGATGCTCGTACTATCCAAATTCAGCCATGGGAGAAGAAAATGCTTCCTGAGATTGAGCGCGCGTTAATCAACTCCAGCATTGGATTGGCACCCAACAACAATGGCGAGTGCATCCGTCTGATGATTCCACCTTTGACTGAGGAACGCCGTAAGGAGTTAGCTAAGCAGTGCAAAGGCGAGGCAGAGAATGCCAAGGTGAGCGTGCGCAATGCTCGTCGCGATGCTATTGATACGCTTAAGAAGCAAATCAAAGAAGGTTTGCCAGAGGATGCAGAGAAAGATGCGGAGAATGAGGCTCAAAAACTTCACGATAAGTATGTGAAGCAAATTGATGAGATCTACGCAAAGAAAGAAAAAGAGATTATGACCGTGTAAGTTTAGGTTAAAGGTTAGAGGTTAAAGGTTAAAGGCGTGGGCAGCAGAGCTGCCTAGTTTCGAGCCTCTTCGCCTCTCGCCTCTCGCCTCATCACCTCTAAACTACTATCGCAAAGCGATCACTCATACTAGTAATAGCATGGACATTGTTCATACCAATGTCCTATGCTTTTTACCTAGATAGCCTGTTGAATTTGCCTGCAATGGGTATTCCTGTCATCAACTACTCGCCAGAATCCACGTGGGAGTTTGGTGCGGCAGCACAGGGCTATTTCCGTTTGCCTAATCAAGCACGTACATCCATAGTCCAACTCGATGGTACGTATTCGCTCAAAGACCAGTGGTATATCAATGCCCAAGGTGCGCTCTATTTTGGTACTAAAGCCAATAGCCAATTGCCAATAGCTAATTGCCCAACATGGCAACTCCAATTCCGCGCGGGCTATAGCGACCGTCCTGCCACCTATTATGGTACTTACCACGAGTCCTATTTTGCCAATGAAGGCAATACGGGCATCGGTATGCTGCGTAAAGGAACACCCTACCAACTACAACGCGGTTACCTCAACATCCAAGCGCCTATCTATGTGGGCAAACATATAGCAGTAGGTCCTATGGCAGACCTACTTATTGCACGATTCAGTATCCATGATACATATACTACCGTCAATCCCTTGATGCAAGTAGCATTGGGTGCCGTGGCTCAGTACGACTCACGTGATAATGTGTTTTATCCCAGCAGGGGTATCTTTGCCAAAGTATCTGCTGCCGCCGCATGGACCAACAAGATTGATATTCCTCAAGGACAACAGGCTACTGTCAATGGTTTGCTGGCTGCGGATGTACGACAGTATATCTCTTTGCCACATAATTTGATAGTCGCGTGGCAATTTAAGGCACAACTGATGTTATCGGAATACTATATTTCGCACCTTACGCTTTATCCGATGCTCCCGCGACTGGGCGGACAGGATGGACTGAGAGGTATCAATAGCGATATGTTTCGCGATGATATTATGATGGCATTACAAGCAGAATTGCGCATACCAATATGGAGTATTTTTCGTGGCACCGTGTTTGTCGGGATAGGGGATGTATATGACTACCACAATTGGCATTGGGAAATACCAAAAGTGGGTTATGGCGTCGGAATGAGAGCCACAATCAACAAGGCAAAAGTGAATATTCGTTTCGACGTAGCACGTAGTAATGTTGATCCCCGTTGGGATAATGTCAATGCATATAGTTTCTACCTCACCGCTACCGAAGCTTTCTAATCCCAGCCTTTACACCATACACTTTACACTATACACCAAATGAAAGGACTAGTTATAAAATCTACGGGCACGAGTTATAACGTGTATTTTGAGGACGGTACGACTGCGGAATGTCATGTAAAGGGCAATTTCCGTATTCGTGGTATTCGCTCTACCAATCCTGTAGCGATTGGCGATTATGTAGAAGTGAAAACGGAAAGCAGCAATGGGAAAGGGGAAGGCGAATTCACCCATTGGATTACTGAGGTGTACGACCGCAAGAATTACATCATCCGCCGAAGCACCAATCTCAGCTATGCTTCGCATATTTTGGCAGCGAATGTGGATATGGCGGCATTGATTGTTACACTCCGTCATCCTGAGACTTCCACAACGTTCATCGACCGATTCTTGGCGACATGTGAGGCATATCGCGTACCTGCGTGTGTTATATTTAATAAGGTGGATTTGCTCACCGAAGAAGAGTTGCAAGAACTATCTACACTTCGCCAATTGTACGAATCACTTGGCTATCCCACATATGCTATCTCTGCATTATCCCTTGCCTCATCGCCTCTTCATACCACCACCTCATCGCCTATATCTTCCATCTTTGATGGAAAAGTGACTCTCCTATCAGGCAACTCTGGTGTAGGCAAATCCACGTTGCTGAATGCTATCCTTGGCAAAGATATTGCCCGCACGGGTGCTATATCTTCGGCGCACCATAAAGGCATGCATACCACCACTTTTTCCGAAATGTATCCGCTACACAACACTACACCACCGCTACACAACGCTACACCACAGCTGCACCATTCTTCCTGGATTATTGACACTCCGGGTATCAAAGGCTTTGGGTTGTTGGATATGGAAAAGGAGGAGGTGAGTCACTATTTCCGTGAGATTTTCGAGATTGGTCGCAATTGCCGCTATTCCAATTGCTTGCATACGGGAGAACCTGGGTGCGCAGTATATCAAGCGGTAGTGGACGGACGGATAGCCCTATCACGATATGAAAGTTATATGAGTGTCCTTGATGACACCAACGAGGGTAAATATCGTTAAACAAACAAGCACCCAGTTGGGTGCTTGTTCTATTCTATCCTATATCCTATAGCCTAATATCCCATCGCCTTACTTCAATTTCTTGAATGTCTCGCGCATGCTGCAAGCGGTGGTGATGATAGCATGCAAGTCGTTGATATTCACGCGCTCTTGTGCCATTGTATCGCGGTGGCGGATAGTCACGCAGTTGTCATTCAACGTGTCGTGATCCACTGTGATACAGAATGGTGTACCGATGGCGTCTTGGCGACGGTAACGCTTACCGATCGAGTCTTTCTCATCGTAAGCGGTGTGTACGTCATACTTGAGCATATCCATGATCTCACGCGCTTTCTCTGGCAGACCATCTTTCTTTACGAGTGGCATCACGCATGCTTTTACAGGAGCCAATACAGCAGGGAGGTTCAATACTACGCGAGTGTCGCCACCTTCGAGTACCTCCTCTTTGTATGCACCGCACATCACGCTGAGGAACATACGATCTACACCGATACTGGTCTCAATCACATATGGGGTGTAACTCTTGTTGAGTTCTGGGTCGAAGTACTCAATCTTCTTGCCACTGTATTTTGCGTGTTGGCTGAGGTCGAAATCAGTACGGCTGTGGATACCCTCTACCTCTTTGAAACCGAATGGCATATGGAACTCAATGTCGGTAGCTGCGTTGGCATAGTGTGCTAACTTGTCGTGGTCGTGGTAACGGTAGTTTTCATCACCCATACCAAGTGCTTGGTGCCATTTCAATCGGAATTCCTTCCAATATTCAAACCACTTCATCTCCTCGCCTGGGCGAACGAAGAACTGCATCTCCATTTGCTCGAACTCACGCATACGGAAGACAAATTGGCGTGCTACGATCTCGTTACGGAATGCTTTACCAATCTGTGCGATACCGAAAGGAATCTTCATGCGACCTGTCTTTTGCACGTTGAGGTAGTTCACGAAGATACCTTGTGCGGTCTCTGGACGGAGGTAAATCTTCATTGCGCCATCGGCAGTACTACCCATCTCGGTAGAGAACATGAGGTTGAACTGACGCACGTCGGTCCAGTTGCGGGTACCAGAGATAGGGCAAACGATTTCTTCGTCGAGGATGATTTGTTTGAGCTCTTCTAAGTTGCTATCGTTCATGGCTTTAGCAAAACGCTCGTGAAGGGCGTCGCGTTTCTCTACGTTAGCGCGGACACGCTCGTTGGTTTGCTTGAACATCTCCTCATCGAAGCTCTCGCCGAAGCGTTTGCGGGCTTTGGCTACTTCTTTTTCGATTTTCTCGTCGTATTTAGCCAATTGGTCTTCAATAAGTACGTCAGCACGGTAGCGTTTTTTGCTATCTTTGTTGTCGATGAGTGGGTCATTGAATGCGTCCACGTGACCAGAGGCCTTCCATGTGGTAGGGTGCATGAAGATGCTGGCGTCGATGCCGACAATGTTCTCGTGGAGCATGGTCATAGCGTCCCACCAATATTTCTTGATGTTGTTTTTGAGTTCTACACCATTTTGACCGTAGTCATAGACTGCACCAAGACCGTCATAGATCTCGCTGCTTGGGAAAACGAAGCCGTACTCCTTGCAGTGTGCGACTAGTTTTTTGAAGGTTTCTTCTTGTGTTGCCATATCTATAAAAGTTCTAAAAGTTTCAAGAGTTTTAAAAGTTGCAAAGGTTGCGAGAGTACAAAAATCCCCTATTACGCATTTTCGGTGCAAAAGTAGTGCTTTTTTTTCATATAACCAAATTTATTTGGCAAAATCGTACTCGCTTCTTGCAAATGTGCATTTTTTGTTGTACCTTTGCAGACTGATTGTATTTTAGCGGTATTGTATGCATTTGGAAGCGAAACATACGATTTATTTCTTGGGCATAGGCGGCATCGGTATGAGTGCGCTAGCACGCTATTTTGCTGCTGAAGGTCATCGCGTGATGGGATATGACTCTACCCCCTCGCCATTGACCCATGCTCTCGAAGCCGAAGGCATCGCTATCCAATACGATGATACTACAGCATGGGTGGAACAACTGCATAAAGAGCAGACCCTCGTTGTTCGTACTCCTGCTGTACCTGCACAGACCGCTATATACTGCTACTTACAAGAACAAGGCTTTAATATCTACAAACGAGCAGAAGTGCTGGGGTGGGTAACCCGACAAAAGAAAACATTATGCGTGGCTGGCACGCATGGAAAAACAACCACCAGTACGATTCTAGCACACATATTGCATCATTCACACATGGGGGCCAATGCTTTTTTAGGCGGCATAGCCAATAACTATGCTACGAATGTATTGCTTGACTCGCAAAGCGAATATGTGGTGGTGGAAGCTGATGAATTCGATCGCTCGTTTCATCATCTTGCACCATATATCTCCATCATCACGAGCATGGATCCAGATCATTTGGACATCTATGGTACCGAAGAGGCTTACCGCGCGAGTTTTGCATATTATGCTTCCCTTGTAAGGAATACACTGGTAATTAAGCATAGTATAGCAGAGCACATTGTATATAATGGCGAGAAAGTAGAGGCTACGGTTTATACTTATGCGGTAGGCGAGAAGGCAGACTTTTATGCGGATAACATACGCATTCTTGACGGACAGATATATTTCGACTTCCATACTCCTGAGAACGTCATCGCTGATATTCAATTGGGAGTACCCGTTTGGGTGAATATTGAGAATAGTGTGGCGGCCATGGCGGTAGCATGGCTAGTAGGAGCTACAGAAGAAGCACTTAGGCAAGGTACGAGTACTTTTGCTGGTGTGTACCGCCGGTTCAACATACAAGTGAATACTCCGCAAGTAATCTACATAGATGATTATGCACATCACCCACAGGAACTGGCTTCTACCATCCAATCGGTAAGGCTCCTATACCCTGACCGCTACGTGATTGGTGTGTTTCAACCACACCTCTACAGCCGTACACGCGACTTCGTCGATGATTTTGCGCAGGTACTTAGCCAGTTAGATGAAGTGGCATTACTGCCGATTTATCCAGCTCGCGAAGAAGCAATTGAGGGTGTCACCAGCGAATGGCTGATGCAGAAGATTGGTGAAAGAGGAGAAATGCCAGGTAAAAAAGGAATGATAAAAAGAGCGTTGGTGTTGCCCGCGATATTGCCTAAATACCTACGTGAACGATTGAAAAGTTGTCTGAGAGCAGACAAAAAAGTGGTGATAATAACCATGGGGGCTGGTGATATAGATAGGCAAGTGAATAAGATAACCCATCAACTAACATACAAAATACTTTAATTATGAAAATCAAAACAATCATTGCTTGTGTGAGCGCTGTGGCGGTAGTGATAGTCGTTGTGACTGCTGCGCTATGGGCTTCACACGTACCTGATGACATGGTGTGTCAGCAGGTAGAGATTGTGCTTTGCGATAGCGTAGAGCACCAGTTTGTTAGCGAAGAAGAATTGCTTCGCACTATCCGAAACCAGAGACTGATGCCCACGGGGCATAAGATGAAAGACGTTTCGTGCCATGAAATCGAAACTGCACTATTGCAGCACGATATGGTGCGTACTGCCGAGTGCTATAAACTATCGAATGGTACGCTGCGTGTGCGTGCCACACAACGTGTACCTATGCTATACGTGCAGACAGCGGAAGGTAAGTATTATGTAGATACCGATCGCCGTGTAATGCCTGTACGTGCAACTATCGAGGTGGAGGTGCCTGTGTTTAAAGGGGCTATTAGCCAACGTGCAGCCACTGAGGAGTACTACGATTTTGTGCAATGGCTTCACACCAATCGCTATTGGCAAAAACGTATCACGCATATCCATGTACACAATCCAAAGTATATTGTGCTCTCGCAACGCGAGGTGGAAGGCAATATCGTATTGGGCGAGCTGACAGGGTATGAGGAGAAACTGGCGCGTTTACGTAAACTGTATGTCAATGGCTTTGATGAGATTGGCTATAAACCCTACAAAGAATACGACCTGCGATTCGATGGACAAGTGGTAGCTAGAAAATAATCCCATACATCAAACACAGAAATTATGTCACGAAAAAAAATAGAATCAACCTTACCCCATCCGTTAGTAGCGATGGATTTGGGTAGTCATGGAATCCGTTCGATGGCTGCGGAACGTACTGCAGATGGGCTCTTGCGCATCTTGGGATCGGATACATCGAATAGAAAACTTTGTGTAGAACGCGGTGTTGTCACCAACACCAGCGATGCCAGTTATTGTATTGGAGAATCTCTAAAGTTACTAGCTAATCGTATTCAGCACCCTATGCTAATGAAAATCTTTGTAGCATTGGGTGGGCGTTCGATGAAAGTGGTGGAAGTTCCATCTAGTAGAGATCAAGGGTATAGACGAGAAATCCCGCAAGAACTATTGGACGAGATGGACACCGAGTGTAAACAAAAAATAGAAGCACGTAACCCTCAAGTGGCAGTGCTAGCGTTGGTGCCCTACTGCTATGTGTTGGACGGCAATCCACAAGCAGAAGTACCTGCGTCAGATCAATATGCAGCAAGCATTGAAGTGAAGTATGTGGCATTTGTAGGTGCTAAAGAGTTGGAACAAAAAGTGCTTGATAGTTTTATTCGTACTCCCAAACATGTGGAACATACGTATGCTCGCCCTGATGCGTTGTTTTATGCTTTAGCATCGGAAGAAGATATGAGAAATGGTTGTGCAATCTTGGATATGGGAGCGCAAACCACGACGCTCACGATGTTCAAGGGCGATAAATATCTCTACAACAAAGTTGTATCACAGGGAGGGTACGACATTACACGCGATATTCAGCAGTTGGGCATGACCTTTGATTATGCTGAACGCTTGAAGTGTGGCTATGGTAATGCTTGTTGGAACGAAGGATTGGATAATCCTTGCTTCCGTATCCCTGATGCGAATGCCGCAGGCAGTACTATTCTTGTACGTGCCAGCGAACTCAATGCCACTATTCAATCGCGTTTGCACCAGATTCTCGCACCCTTTACAGAAGACCTACAGCGCTATGAGCAACACTTGGGTGTACTATATATCACTGGTGGTGCATCGATGATGATGGGTATGGAGCAGTATGTGAGTCAATTGACGTCTATTCCTGTGATGTACGGATCGCATGCTCCTTGGCTTACCGAAGATACTCCTGATGAGTATTGTGCACCCAATTATTCGGCATTGGTGGGTACACTCATTATGGGTGCTCTACACCGAGAAACGTATCCCGAAGCAGAACCGATAGACGATTTGAGAAAACGCTTGGAAAAACTAAGCAAGAATGTGCAAACAAGCATTTTAGATATATTTACCGAACAAGATTAAGCATAAACTATAAATCAATATACTATGTACGATGTGATCAACGATTTGGGTCTGGAAATAGCCCAAGATACCATTATTAAAGTAATGGGAGTAGGTGGAGGTGGCTGCAATGCCGTAAACTATATGTATTCCCAAGGTATCAAAGATGTCTCATTTTTGGTATGTAATACCGATAAGCAGGCTTTGAACCGAAGCAGTATTTCTGCGAAATTGCAATTAGGTCCTGGTTTGGGTGCAGGCGGACGTCCTGAAGTAGCACAAGAATATGCAGTGCAAAATCGTGACCGCATACGCGAAGCACTCAATGATGGTACGAAGATGCTTTTCCTTACTGCTGGTATGGGTGGAGGTACAGGTACTGGTGCCTCTGCTGTGGTGGCAGAAGTGGCAAAGGAAATGGATATACTCACTGTTGGTATTGTGACTATCCCATTTGAATTTGAAGGAGTAAAGAAAATCAAAAAAGCCATGACTGGTGTGGCTCAATTGGCAGAACATGTAGATGCGATCTTGGTAATCAACAACGAGAAATTACGCCAGATTTATCCGGATTTCAACTTCATGAATGCCTTCTCCAAATCCGATGATGTGGTTGCCAATGCAGCCCGCTCGATTGCTGAGATTATTACCGTTCCTGGCTATATCAATACCGACTTTGCGGATGTGTACAACACACTGAAAAATGGCAATGTAGCCATCATGAGTGTGGGTAGTGCAAGCGGGGACGAGCGTATCAATCAATCCATCCATGAGGCGCTGCATTCGCCATTAGTAAATAGCGATGTAAAAGGTGCTAAGCGTATCCTTTTGCAACTCTATTGCTCAACCGAACACCCTATCATTATGCAGGAGATGGATCATATACATACTTTCGTGCGTGAAGTGGGAGATGATGTGGAAGTGCAATGGGGTGTTTCTATTGATGATACATTGGGAGAGAATGTGCGCGTTACACTGATTGCTACAGGATACGAGGTGTCAGATATTCCTGGCCTAGACGATGCTGTGGGCAAGAAAACAGTGGATGAGGCAATCAAAGATTTCTATCCAGAATCTACCAACACCGAGAAAGAGGAAAAACCCGTAGTTATGCCCGATGAAAAACCTGTAGTGTTTGAACCCATAATCCCGCAAGAAGGTGATGTGATTATCAATCTTGATGAGGATATTATCCCTCCTGCTCCGCAGGTAGAACCTATACAGGTTACGTCCTCAACAGAGAAGAAGATTGAACCCGAATCAAAGAAAAACAACCTTTCGGCCCTTGCGGGTTGGATGCGTGGTCGCAGATAAATAGCAGTGACGATGGAACAGCAACATGAAATGAATCTTTTTGATTTCTGCAAGGCTATTTCCCGCGGAATAGTTCGTGCAGTGATGTGGATAGTCAATAGAATAGGCGATATGATTCGCCTCACTTATCGCCAGTGGTGGATAGTGGCTATCGTGGTGGTGCTGGCAGTTGCGTGGTCGCTGTATTATAGCCGACCATCTAATCGTATGTACGAAGCAAAAGCCATAGCCACTCTAAATGGTGTGACCAACGAGATGGTACGCCATGAGTTTGAGGCATTGGGTAAAACCAATATTCATTTCACCGAGCAGACGACTGCCAAAATGATGAATATTGATGCCGAATTGGCATGGCGTTTGTCGCATTTTCATGCTTTTGACGTGATTGACTTATTAGCTGATAGCACAGTGGATATGGTGGATTACCACCATAACATATCGCGCACCGATACGCTGGCTGTTCATTTGCCCAATATGGTCGCATTGCGCTTCCGCACCCAAGAACCCAATCGGTTGATGGAGGCAGAAACAGCTATATTGGACTACCTAAACAGTCGTCCCTATTTCCAAGCACTCTACCAACAGTATGCGGCACAAAAAGAACGCGAAGCTCGTTTCCATGCTACTCAAATAGAGAAGTTAGATAGTCTGTCAACGCTATTCTATTTCTCTCAAAATGCGGGCAATCAAGTACAATTGAATATGTGGGAAGAAGGTACTATCTTAGGACGTCGCGAGATTGCGCTTTTCTTGGAGGATGTTTACACTGAGATGCAAGTCAATGAAAATGCCCAATTGCAATGGGCTGTGTGTACTGCTCCTGTGGTACTCCAGTCGCATTTTATACTAGATCCATGTGCCGTTAATCGCCCGTTGCGAATGGTTGCAATGGCTGTGCTATTAGGTTGGCTGGTAGGCTTGTTGATAGCTGCGTTGGTAGAATACCGCAAACAAATATGCGCTTGGTTACGCCAATGATAAAACAAGTGATAGCATCTTCTTGGAATGCTATTTTAGAACTCATATACCCCAGCTGCTGTATAGCTTGTGATCGCAAACTGCTCAGTGATGAGCAAGTTGTTTGTGCAGATTGCTTGGCATCCATTCCGCGTACAGAACATGCTATATTGGCGCAAAATGGCGTGGATATGCTCTTTGCCGAGCTGATTGCCAAAGATAAACATAGGCTGCACTACGAGAGTGGTGCAGCTTTTGCTTACTACAACCGCGAGCGTGGAGGTAAATTTCGCCGTATGATAGAAATGGGTAAGTTTGGTTTTCATCCGCGAGCTGAAGTGTTTCGTGTGCTCGGCAGATTGGCTGCACAAGAGTATATCGATTCTGACTTGTTGGATAGCATCGATTGTCTGGTGCCTGTGCCATTACATCCTCGCCGTTTGCGTGAACGCGGATTTAATCAAGCAGAGTGGATATGTCGTGGTATAAGTGAGGTTCTCCACATTCCTATTGATACTGAACATCTTATTCGTACGCGCAACAATCCCCACCAGTCGCGCTCGCTATTTGAGAAGCGTCAAGATAATGTGAAAGATCTCTTTGCGGTGCGCTACCCTGAAGAATGGAAGAACAAACATATCCTTCTGGTGGATGATGTTATCACTTCGGGTGCCACAATGATGGAGTGTATGAAAAAAATGACGCCTATTCGAGGTTGTCGAATAAGCGTCTTTGCTTTAGGCTGGGCACATAGTTGACTCAACTCTTTACTTTCTTCACCACCGTTTTGGCAACAAAATACACCACCACTATGCCCAGCAATGCCATGATGGCAATGCTCAGTTCGTGGCTATATTCGTGAATGAGGTCCATTTGTCCGTGGGCGATATAGCCCAATAGTGCCAAAACGATGTTCCATATGCTTGCCCCCAAGAACGTATAAAGCAAGAACTGACCAAAATGCATCTTGCTCAGTCCCGCAGGGATACTGATCAATTGGCGAATGCCGGGTATCAGGCGTCCCACAAAGGTACTCACCTTGCCGTGATCGTTGAAGTAGTCTTCGGCTTTCTTCACTTTCTCCGATGACAATAGGCATAGATGTCCCACTTTGCTATCCGCGAAGGCATAGATGA
The DNA here is from genome assembly GCA_045578255.1 of Paludibacteraceae bacterium. GTDB lineage: Bacteria > Bacteroidota > Bacteroidia > Bacteroidales > Paludibacteraceae > Colicola. The sequence continues at coordinate 19,050 of JAZNJW010000026.1, read as the reverse complement.
TGGGGCGACCGAGCCACATGGCCAGCACATAGTTGATGATAGCACCCAATAGTGCACCCATAGTACCAAAAAGGACTATCAGCAGCACGTTGAGAATATAACTATCCGTCGTATGTAAACTGCTATCCTCTTTGCCTGCTACGTATGCTGCGGGAGGTATCACAATCTCGCTGGGGAAGGGTATGAATGATGACTCCACCGTCATGAGTAGCGTGATGCTCAGATAGTTCATGTTGTTGGCGTACCAATTTTCCACTTTCATGAGCATGCTCTCTTCTTGAGGAGCAATAGCAGTGGTATCATTGATACTCTGCGCATTGGCGTTAAGAATGGTAGCTATAGATAGTACGAGTAGAATAATAAATCTTTTCATATTTAACACTAATCACTTAACCTTCAACCTTCAACCTTCAACATTAAACATTCAACCTTCAACCCTAAACAACCTCCCACTGCTCCAGTGTCTGTGTCAGCTGGTCGAAGGTCTTGGCTTTGCTTTTCTCGCGTACTTCGTTAATCTGTTGATTGACAGCCTCGTCGTATGATTCTGCCTCCACATTGCGTATCACGCCCAGTGCGATAGGTAATCCTGTGCCTTTCGCCTCCTCGCCTAATTGCCTCATCGCCTCATCCTGCCCCATCATAGCGAGCATGTGGTGTAGGGTAGGGTCTTGCATAGTGGCATCGTGGGTAAGAACGCGCTCGTCATCAGCAGGTACAACGATAATCTGAGGGATAATACCTTGACTATAGTCCAGTGCCAAACCTTTGTCTTTCTCTTTGCCGAAGATCATCTTCTCGCCGTGGCGGAGTACGATAGAGCGGTCGGCACGTGTCTCGCGGTCGGCAATACATGCATGGGTACCATGGTTGAAGATCACGCAGTTGACCAGACACTCGATGATGCTGGCACCTTTGTGTTGGTGGGCTTGTACCATACAATCCACAGTGGTAGGCATATCCACATCCAGTGTGCGGGCAAAGAAGGTACCACGTGCGCCGAGTACCAGTTCGGCAGGGATGAACGGACGCTCTACAGTGCCGAATGGGCTGGACTTGCTGACAAAACCTTTAGGCGAGGTAGGCGAATATTGACCTTTGGTAAGACCATAGATACGGTTGTTATACACGCATACATTGAGATCTACATTGCGGCGTATCTCATGAATGAAGTGGTTACCGCCAATCGCCATACAGTCGCCGTCGCCTGACATCTGCCATACGCTTAGTTCGGGGTGGCTGGTCTTCACGCCTGTGGCGATAGCACCGCCGCGACCGTGGATAGTATTAAAACCGTAAGTGTTCAGGTAGTGAGGCATACGGCTTGAGCAACCGATACCCGAGATGACTGCTACCTGGTGCGTAGGAATACCTATCTGCGCCATTGCTTTTTGCAATGCCATACAGATAGCATGGTCACCACAACCTGGGCAGAACTTTACATATTGATCACTTTTGAATTGACTTGCTTCCATAGAATGTATGTAGATTAAAAGGCGTTTTTAACAAAGTTAACTATGCGATCCACTGCAAATGGTTGTGCAGTCATCTCGTTGTATTGCTCTATGCGCAGACCCTCGAACTTCGAGCGCAAGTATGCGGCAAACTGTCCGTTGTTCAATTCGCAGACAATCAGATGTTTGTACTGACGCAGAACCTCCTCAGTGTTCTTAGGCAGTGGGTTGATATAGTTGAAGTGTGCCAATGCGCAGCCCAGTTCGTTGGCTGCTGCATGCAGGTGTCCTTCGGTGCTTCCCCAGCCGATGAGCAGGGTGTCGCTATCGGTATTGCCTTGTACTTGCAAGAGTGGAATTTGGTTAGCTATTTGGTCGATCTTCGCTTGACGGGTGCGAACCATCTGTTGGTGGTTCTCAGGGTTTGTAGAGATAGTACCCTTTTGTGCATCACGCTCAAGACCTATATTGCGGTGTTCATAACCCTCCATACCAGGATAAGCCCAGTAGCGCACGCCGCGCTCGTCGCGCAAAGCGGGGTTGTAGTGTCCCTTCAGTTCTTCAGGCACGCCTTGTGGCTTAATCTCAGGCAACTCGCTCAGTTGAGGTATGCGCCACAGACCTGTACCGTTTGCCAGATAAGTATCGGTGAGCAGGATAACAGGAGTCATGTCCTCCAATGCAATCTTGCAGGCTTGATATGCGTATTCAAAGCAGTTGGCGGAGCTCGATGCAGACATGACCACAGCAGGGCACTCGCCGTTGCGACCATAGAGCGCTTGCATGAGATCGGTTTGCTCGGTCTTGGTTGGCAGACCCGTACTTGGACCACCGCGTTGTACGTCTATTACTACTAATGGCAACTCTGCCATAACGGCCAATCCGATAGCCTCGGACTTGAGACTCAGACCAGGACCAGAGGTGCTGGTGGCAGCTAGGTCGCCAGCGAAAGCCGCACCAATAGCGGTGCAGACACCAGCTATCTCATCTTCCGCTTGCACCACCATTACGTTCATGTCTTTGCGGGCTGCCAACTCGTGCATGATGTCGGTAGCAGGAGTGATAGGGTAGGAACCCAAGAAGAGGCGTTTGCCACATTTCTCCGCAGCTGCTATCAATCCCCACGCGGTGGCTTTGTTGCCAGCGATGGAGGTGTAGGTGCCTTTAGGGAGTTCGTTGGATTTCTCCACGTTCATCGTTTGTATGTTCAGTGCGAGGTTCTGTCCGTAGTTGAAGCCGTCGGTCAGTACCTTCACATTGGGGGCAATCAACTGAGGTTTCTTTTGGAACTTATTCTCAAGGAAACTGATAGCTTTGTCCACAGGGCGGTTGAAGAGCCAGCAGACCAATCCCAATGCAAACATATTGCGCGATTTGAGAATGGACTTGTTGTCCAGCCCCATATCTTTGAGCGACTCTTTGGTGAGTTGGGTAAGGGCTACAGGTATGATTTGTACCGTCTCAGGGAGTCCTAACTCGGCAAATGGGTTGTCTGTTTGATAGAGTGCTTTTTCCAAATCTTTGGCGGTAAGTGAATCGGTGTCCACAATGATGACGGCATCGCGCTTAAACATCGATGACTCCTCTTTCCATTGTGCGCCTGTTTTGTTGAAGTCTGAACCTAACGCGCACACTTTTAGTGCGGCAGCATTCATGGCTACAATCACATCCGCTTGATCACCAGGGGTATATACACCCGCACCTAATTGAACTTGGAAACCGCTGACACCACCCAATGTACCTTGTGGTGCACGAATTTCAGCAGGAAAATCGGGCAGCGTACTAATCTCGTTGCCCAAGATAGCGCTTAGCGAGGCGAACATGGTGCCAGTCAATTGCATGCCGTCACCCGAATCGCCACAGAAGCGAACTACTACATGTTGCTTTTGCATGGTTGTTAATAATTAACAATTATATTATTTTATTATGTGTTGTGAAAATAGACGACAAAGGTACTGCTTTTTTCTGAATTACGCAAATTTTGACTATGAAAATGACATTATTTCAAAATGCCACCTCCGGTCGGACATAAATCGGATGTGGTGTAATAATCTGTCTATCAGTTGATTACAAAATCCACTTCCGATAATGCGTGCAAAGTATGGAAAAAACGCGTTTTTGTAGTACCTTTGCACTCGATTTCGAAAACCGCCACGAAATTGAACAATTTTGGTAGTCCAATGTATTAACCTTATTAAACCTTATTAATTTTATGTTAAACTCCAACCTCTACACCGAGAAGCAAGACCTTCTCATCACCCCTCACTTGGCTGAGGGACAGTTACCAACCCTATTGGCTGAGGCACTCAGCGTTTCACCCACTGGCGAGACACGCGACATGCTGTTGCTCTCCTTACTCACCAACTGCGCCTACGCCCTACCCGCTATGCGTATGCTACACGGTCACCCTCATCACACCTACAGCCCCGAACTACTGACCATGATTGTTGCCCCCGCTGCCTCGGGCAAAGGTATCATGAACTACGGACGTCTGCTCTTGCAAGCCATTGAAGGACAGAATGGCAAGCAGGTGTATATTCCTGCCAACTCTTCCGCCTCAGCCCTGCTGAAGATGATGGATGAGTACGACGGTCGCGGTATTGTCTTTGCCACGGAGATGGACACCCTCACACAAACACTCCGCGCTGCCTATGGTCAGTTTGGCGATATAGTGCGCTGTATCTTCGAGCACGAGACTGTTAGCCAACTCCGTCGCCAAAACAATGAGTTCATTGAGATTCGCTCTCCGCGTATCGCTATGCTTCTCTCTGGCACACCCAACCAAGTGTCGCCTCTGCTGCGCAACCGCGAGAACGGACTCATGTCCCGCTTCGCCTGCTACGTAGTCAACAGCCGCATGGACTTCGACGACCATGTATGGGATGTGGAAGAAGAAGGCAATACAGCCCGCGAGGCATTGCTCTATGACCGCCTTGCTACCGAACTGGGCGATCGCTATTTGTGGATGGAAACGGCAGGACACGAGTGTTACTTCTACCTAACGAACACCCAACTCAAGACTATCAAACGCATGTTCCGCAGCGAGTATGACAACTATAGCGCAGAGTTCGGCGACTTGTTTGATGCTTCGCTCAAACGTATGCCTGTGATAATGAAGCGTATTGGTATGATTCTCGCGGGCTTGCGTTTGGATATGACCAAACCATTGCCTGAGCGTGTCGTTTGCTCAGAGGAGGATTTTCAGACCATGCTGCTGATTGGTCACAAACTGCTGATGCACGCGGCGATAGTCTTCCAGATGATGCCCGAACTGAAAGCCACGCCTGTGGGTGAGATAGGTGGGAATATGTTGCAACGCCAGTTCTTCCAAATGCTTCCCACGGACTTCACCAAGCAGGATGCCGTGAAGCAAGCTGAAGTCCTTGGAGTGAGCGTGAAGACGATAGAGGTTTGGTTGCAGAAATATATAGAATCATCACATATTGAACGAGTTATGCACGGCAGTTACCGCAAAGCAATATGTAAAACAGCGTAAATAGGATTTATAGGTTTTATAGGTTTTTCAGGATTTGCAAAACCTATAAAACCTGAAAAACCTAAGAAACCTAACTCATAGTTGGTTCCTCTCTCGGCTGCCGAGTAATCCTCGCCTCTAAATCCTAAACACTAGCCCGCAGGGCGTCCACTAAACTCTAAACACTAAACTATCAATTACGGGTTCTTGACGGGTTCATAACGGGTACATAAAGGCACATCGTTATCACATCTATAACCTATCGATGGCTTTTGATTGTCCATTATCTTGCTTTTAAACCTTACACCTTAAAAATTATCTCATTAAACATCAACTCCTTAAACCATTAAAATCATGTCTATTATCAAATTATCAGCACCGCTGTTCAAAGCAGTAGGAAAAATCTTTGGAGGAGCCGATTGGTGGCTCATGGAGCGTTATGGTACTAAATATACCGCTCATAAAAATCATCCACGTGATTACAAGAAAAATCCGCAGTCCCAGGCGGAAAAAGAATGCACCTTGCGCATGGGCGCAGCCTCGAAGGCATACAACCAATTGGTAAAAGGTTCGCCCGAGTGGCTTGCATTGGAACAGGCTTGGCGCGGACAGAAAGATAAGCCAGGAGGTAAGCGCACTATCCGTGGGTACTTTATCTCTCAACACATGAAAGGCGCATTCACCTAAAATGCTTCGAGAAACTATCGTACTTCACACCGGCTCCGCATACCTTATTGACTGCGTCAACGAAGTGGGTCAATGGGCGTAGATCTTTTTTGAGAATATCATCTCGTTGCAGTTGTTTGACAGTCAATGCCAACGCTGCGGCGGGATGTTCTTGTTGGACTGCCGTCTTGAGTTTGCGGATAGCTGCTTGCTGGATATAGTCGGCAGTGTTGGAACACCAATATTGCGTGAGCGAAAGGCTACGACCTTTGCTTCGCGATTGCGAATGGTCGGTTATGTATTGCTGACATTCAGTAAGATAGCGTTCATATGCTTTGCGTTGTTGGTCGCTCAAGTAAGGGGATAGCATTTCTATGGCACGCTCCGCTTCTTCTTGACACTGTTGGCGAAGCGATGCCATGAAGGTGCGCAGTTGAGGTGCGTTGGGTTGATAATGCTTTTGGCTGTCTGCTTCCCATTTGCTTTTCTCAATCTCCAAGTAACTGGCGTAGAGGGCATAGACATTCGGTATATCAAAACAGATATGGGAAATATCAATGGCAGAGGGCGATTGTAGCCAATTACTCATCATATCTACCCATTTCAATGGGGCGTCAAGCCCCTGCACTTCAGTCATAGTGTCAATCGTGGTGCAGGCAGCATAGGTGAGCAGTTGGGCAGGAAAACCGTGAATCAGCGTGGTGAAATCGGGTCCAGTTTCTTTGTAGCATAAAACTAAATCATCGTTGATTTTATATAGATACTTTTCTTCGTCAAGAAGGATCGACATATCGGTGGTGAGTTTGTCGGCGTCGGAGTCAGGTGTGAGTAACTTGCGGGCGCAGTCAAATAGGTAATAGACGCCTACGCTCAGGAGGTGTTCTTTCTCGGGATGGTCTTGTATGAATGGGGTTTCATAGGCATCTATCCACCATTGTATTTCTTGTATGAGTGCCTCTTGGGCATCCATGCGAGCATATTGTTGTTGATGGTAGTCGCGTATATCGGCTTCCATGCAGCGGTAGTCCCAATCCTCTCCTTGTTGGAGAAGAAAGGCGATAAAACCAGAGATGGTAATTGCTTGGTTATCAGTAGTAGAAGTATATATAATAGGTTGCATAGGGTTAAGTATGTCTTTTTCAGGGGCAAAGGTACAATAAATATTCTACATGACCAAATTTTGTTCGTTTTTTTGCGTTTTTACGATTTTTAACCAAAACCTTGCACAATCCAAAATAATTCACTACCTTTGCAGTCGAAATAGAAAAAAGTAACATGCTACAGATTATCAAAGATAAGGAATATACTGAATGGATTGCAGAGTTGAGCCATCGCTATCGCCAAAGTCAAATCAGGGCATCTGTACGTGTTAATTTTCAGCATCCCATCGAAACCAAGTTAGAATGATGAATAAAACAACTGAAATAGCAGTACAATACCATTTGCCAACGAATTGGGAGCAAGAGAAAGCATATTCTTTTGACCATTTGTCGGAAGTCGTGACATTGTTGCACGATTCAGCTTATTCAGCAACAATTAAGGCTGTTAATCGCTTTGCTACTGTCCGCAATTATGTGATAGGATACTACATCGTTGAGTACGAGCAACACGGTAGCGACCGTGCAAAGTATGGCGATAGATTGCTCAAACGTTTAGCAGAAAAAGTCAACAAACGCGGTATCAATGAAACGTTATTGCAAATCTGTCGAAAATTTTATACTGCTTATCCTCAAATATATGCTTATTTGATAGGTGAAATTTCTGCGACACCATCGCATAAATTGATTTCTGCGACGCCGTCGCATAAATTCGTGGAGACAAGTCCGACACCGTCGGACAAATTGAAGGAAAAAAGTGCGACGATATCGCACCAATTCCTTACGGATCCTGAACAACTCATTTCGCAATTATCTTTTTCGCATATTCGTGAAATTATGACCGTTGACGACCCTTTGGCGCGTTTCTTCTATGAAACGGAGTGCATGAAATGTTGCTGGAATGTCAAAGAGTTGCGCCGTCAGATTTCTACGAATTTGTATTTTCGTGCTGGCATTAGCCAAAAACCAGAACTGCTATTGCAGCGAACAGAAGTCAATACTTCTCCTGCACTAACTATCAAAGACCCATTCTCTTTTGAGTTTCTTGGTTTGCGTCCAGAGGCATTTACAGAGAGCGATTTGGAGAATGCACTTATTACTCATCTGCAAGACTTTTTGCTTGAGATGGGAAAAGGTTTTTGCTTTGAGGCACGCCAAAAACGTATGATTATAGATGATGAGTATTACTTTGCTGACTTGATATTCTATAATCGCATTTTGCATTGCAATGTCATTGTTGAGTTGAAGGATGATGAGTTTAAGCATGCAGATTTGAGCCAACTCAATGCGTATGTGTCGTATTTTAGAGAAAATGAGATGCAAGAAGGAGACAATCCTCCTATTGGCATTTTGTTGTGTACACGAAAGGGAGAAAAGATGGTAGAATACGCGTTAGCAGGTATGGATAATAATTTGTTTGTTTCTACATATATGTTATCTCTCCCAAATAAGGAAACGTTGCAAAATTTCTTGCTCGCAGAGATGAACAATGTATGAAAAGATACTAATACCCCCTTAAATTATAAATAACCCAATAAATAGTACATCGTAAATCAGTAAATTGTAAATTATTTGCACAATCCAAAATAATTCACAACCTTTGCAGTCGAAACGAGAAAATTCCGAAAATGTCATCAGAGATTATCAAACATACTGCTCAGCAAGATTGTGAACGCGTGAGTTCACAATCTTTCAACACACTTCTTGCCGATGTGCGCCAAATCATTGAAAAAGGGTTGCAACAAGCGTATCATTCTGTTAATCAGGCGATGCTCCATACCTATTGGAATGTCGGAAAACGTATTATTGAGGATGAGCAACATGGCAATCGCAGAGCGGAATATGGTAAACAACAAATCAAACATTTAGCAGAGGAACTTGTCCCACAATACGGCAGTTCATACAACGAACGCAACTTATACCAATTTAGAAACTTCTACTTGACATTCAGCAATTTAGAGATTTTGAACGAGCGCGTTCAAAATCTCACATGGACACATTTTCGTAGTCTTATTCGCGTTGAGAATGAGCAGGAGCGTTTATGGTACATGATTAACAAAAAATACTAACCCCTAAATTACTTATCACTCATCACTCATAGTTCTTAACTAAATAATAATAAATAACCCAATAAATTGTACATCGTAAATCAGTAAATTGTAAATTATTTGCTCAATCCAAAATAATTCACTACCTTCGAGGGCACCTTAATCCTCGAAGCTACAGCAAAAAAAAGTAGCCTATGGCAACAAAAGTAAACTTTTCTTGCTCATATACATTTTTTTTTGTACCTTTGCGCCGCAATTACACAAAAAACTACCTTATGTCACAAAAAACATTTTGGAAAATACAATACATCAACCTTTGTATTGATGAGTTTGCTCGCAAGTATCGCCTTGCGCCGAAAGTAGCATATAACTACTTGAACAAGTACAAAGGTCTAGAATTTCTCAACGAGCATTATGAGTACGAGCACACACAAGCTCTTTGGGAGACTCAGGAATCATTGCGAATAGTTTGTCAGCGTAATGGAGGAACAATCTAATGATCAAATTATATCACGGAACAAATACAACATTCGATAAAGTCGAATTAGATAAGTGCCTGCCCTACAAAGATTTTGGCAGGGGATTTTATCTTACCACTATTCGGACGCAAGCATTGGCTCGCGCAAAAAACAAATGCAATTTTGAGAGCGGAGTTCCTACTATTCTCGCATATCAATTTGACGAAAAAGAACTTGCTAATCTGAATGTTAAATATTTTGAAAAGCCTACAGAAGAATGGGCAAACTTCATTTTCGCCAATCGCAATAAACGCAATAAGAAGATGCATAACTATGATGTCGTCATCGGACCAGTAGCAGACGATGGAGTGATTGCGTCCATACGACTATACGAAACAAAGGTTATTGACCTTGCTGAATTTGTTAAAAGACTAGAGTACGCTCGCCCAAACGTACAATACGCATTTTGCACAGAACGAGCAATAGCATTGTTACAAAAGATATGAAAAAAGCAGAATATGATTTTGTAGTACGCTCTATCGTGGAGGAGTTGGTTAGTTTTCTAATGGAAGACTACAAGATGCCTATGCTCGAAGCGTTTGATAAGATATACAACTCCCACATTTTTGAGAAACTACAGGATAAGAGTACAGGACTTTATCTTCGTAGCTCAGCGTATGTGTACGAATATTTGAAAAAGGAATTGTAAGAAATGAGTTAACTACAAATTGTAGCCAACTGATAACAAACCAAATAATATTAACTTCACTAAACAAACTTATCACTTATCACTCATAGTTCTTATCTTGCCTATATGGCTCGAACGATTTAAACATAACTAATTTTGCAGCGCACCGCGTTGCCCGACATATTTAATATAGCGTTATAAGCCCAGACTTGATTTTCTGAAAACTGGACACTTTCAAGAAATCATTAATCATTCAAGTACGGTTTATGCACGCTCGCGTTAATAGCGTGAGTTTTCCGTGCGTAGATTTGAATGATTAAGGTAGTCCAGAACCTCAGAAAATCAAATTGAGCGAACGAAAAGTCACGCTTTTATTGTATATATCAGAAAAAAGTAGTATCTTTGCAGGCTATTATAAATTAACACACAAGTATCCTAATGAACTAACACAAAAATCATATAGCATATGAAAAAACTTTTCTCTCTCATGCTCCTTCTTACGTGCACTATCGCGTTGGTAGCACAAGTAGAAATGCCCAATGACCTTTGGACATTAGATCAAGAAGAATCTCACGGCTGTGAGTATGTGGCTAACGAGGTGATTGTAAAATTCAAGCACTCATCTCCAGTCCGCATTCAACGCCACAACACTACCCGTCGTTTTGTATCCGCAAGCGTCACTGAGGTGGATATGGTGCTGGATTCACTCGGTATCTTTGATGTGGAAGACCTGATGCCTCTCACAGGTCACATGGTATCGCAGAAGGTAATGACTGTGGGTGGCAAGCGCTTGGCACCCGACCAAAACCTCAGTAAACTCTGCAATATCGTTTTCGATACGGCTAAGGTGGCAACTGTAGATGAAGCTATCATGATGCTGGAGCGTCTGCCTGATGTGGAGTACGCAGAGCCCAACTATATCGTGCGTATGATGGCAGCCTCAGCAGAGGACACAATCTATGACCATACCGATGCGAAATCATATACGAAAGAACCACTTTATTCTCACCAATGGGGACCTGGCGCCATCAACCTACCTTGGCTATGGGAGCAACCTAAGAGCAAGAAACGTCCTGTGATTGCAATTTTGGATACAGGTGTGGACATTGAGCACCCCGACCTCAAAGACAATATTTGGAGCAACGAAGCAGAGATCAATGGTGCAGGCGGAAAAGACGACGACAAAAACGGTTTCTTTGACGATATCCATGGCTATGACTTCGTAAATAATACAGGCGTTATCGGTGACCGCAATGGTCACGGCACCCACTGCGCAGGTATTGCTGCTGCGGTAGGTAATAATGGCATCGGTATCACAGGTGCTAACCCCGATGCACTCATTATGCCAATCCAAGTAATGGATAAAAGCGGTCGTGGTAATGTGGCTACTATCATCAAAGGTATTGACTATGCCAATGCCAATGGCGCAGATATCTTGAGTATGAGTTTCGGTGGCTGCGGTTATTCATCTGCGAAAGAAGAAGCATTGCTCAAAGCATACTATAATGGCAAATATCTTGTAGGTGCTGCGGGTAATGATAATGCGGATATTTATGATGAAGATTTAATGTGTGGCCAAAGACACATGTTTCCTGCTGCATATAACATTGTTATCGGTGTTATGTCCACCGATAAGTCGGGTAAATTATCATCTTTCAGCAACTATGACTCTGATGGTCCATATTATGCTGATTGGGCAGCAGAAGGATCTACGATTGAGCAAAGACAAACCTATTGGAATTACGATATTGCCGCTCCTGGCTCTAAGATCATGAGTACTTTCCTCAATGGTACGTATCGCGAAATGAGTGGAACATCAATGTCCACTCCATTAGTAGCAGGTGCATTATCACGTTTACTACAATGCCGTACATATAGCAGCCAAGAAAGTGCAATGGGTGTGATGATCCAAAATCGTGATACAGTGAAGTCCTACAGCAATCTGGATATCAAAGCTTCCATGGAGTTTGATGAAATGAATGTCAGCCCTGTATTGGTAGTAACTAATTATCAAATTGTAGATACCATCAATGGCGGCAATGGCGATGGCAAACCAAATCCTGGTGAGACGATTGAGATTTATCCTACAGTTCGCTGCATCTATGGTAATGCCTATGGCGTTTCGGTACAGATGCATCACGGATTGGATGTAGATACTACGACTTTGGAAATACTCCAAAATAAAGCAGAACTATACAATCTATCTCCAGGTTCTTCTGTTCGCAGTAAAACGCCTATTGTTGCTAAAGTAGCAGATCATTGCGAGGATGGTTATACGATTCAACTATATTCATCTATCCATTTTGATTCGGTACCTGGTATAGAAATGTCGTCATCATCTGCCTATGCACGTAAATTAATATTAAAAGTAAGTAGGAGAACCTATTTAAGCGGTGTTTGTGACTCCACTCTTACTTTAGGTCCTGACAAAGAACACTTCTTTAATGGCAATTTTGCTTTAGCTGCTGGTGGTGAGTTAAATATTTTGTCGGGAACAATTGTTCATTTCGAAAAAGAATTCAAAGCATTTGAAAATAGCAAAATAAATATCTTCCCTGGCGCATCAATTTATTTAAATGGTAAGCAAGAGTTTAGACGCGCAAAATGCAATATTAGAGGAACTGCTGATAATATGATTAATATTCAAGGCTGGTTCAATTACGATGGGGATCCTACTATTCCTGCTCTTTCAACTTTTGGGTGTCCTTCTGATACGATTGAATATGTAAAATTGACTGGATGCAATTCTTTTGGCATGAAATTAAAAAATTGTATTTTGGAGAATGTCGCCATCTCGAGTAGTAGGCTTGAAGGTTGCAATATTATAGGGAAAATAAACGAATGGTATGTGTACACCACTGCCTATAATTCTAATATAATTGCTACAGCCTCCGATATAAAAATGATACCGTGGGCACCTAATTATAGCAATCTTCCCCATAGTTGTAATGTAATATCCCTATCTTCCATTAGCAATACTTTATTAGTTGCATTTACAGAAAGCAGTACTCCGAAAAAAGAAAAACTAGAAGATCCTTGTTGGTTTGGAACTAATAACGAATCTATTTTAAGAGAAGGGATTTGGGATATCAACAATAATTCTGGATATGCCGAAGTAGATATTTCCAACCTCTTAAAAGAACCAGATAGTAAAGCACACGGTATAGTGGGGAAAGTATATGTGGGCAACGATGAAGTTTTGCCATTCGAGCAAACCTCAACTCCTATCGGTGTAGGTAAGCATAAATTTGAAATTCATTACAATCGCGCTATGGACACAAGTATTAATCCAACAATTTCCTTCGGTGTACGCAAGCCATATACCCAACATATTGTAGCGGAAGATCCTTCATGGTCAGCAGATAGCACTGTCTTTACTGCTTATTACACGATTGGTGCGCGCACTATGACAGATGGTGTCAACCATGTGCATATCACTGGCGGACGTGATAATGAGAAATTCCCTACGATAGATGAGACCATTCGCTTTGATATCATTGTTCAAGCCACAGGTTCATTGGCTACGGGATTGTTCGCAGAAGCTGGCTTGGGCAAAGTAACTTTGCGATGGCAAACAGACGAAGAGGACTTCGAAGACTTGATGGGTTATCATATCCATCGTTGGACAGAAGATACAATAAAATGGGATAGACACTATGATAGCAGTTGCAAATGCTATATTGAAGCAGGTTGGAAGTTTGATACCATTATCATCAATAACCAACTCCTTACCCCAGAAGATACCATGTTTGTGGATTACAATGTAGAGCCTGGTAAATCATATTATTATGAAATCCAACAAGTAACCACCTCGTTCGAGGAGTACAACTTCTCTAATCCAGTTTGTGCGACCCCTCTTACTGCAACCAAGGGCGATGCCAATGGTAGCATGAGTGTGGATGTAGCGGATGTGGTAACCGAAGTGGCATACCTCACAGGCAATAACCCTCAGCCATTTATCTTTGAGGCAGCGGATGTGAATGCCGACCAAGTAGTTAATATCCTCGACATCGTCGGTACAGTTAACATCATCACCAACCCTGCGGCTTCTTCGCTCGGATTCTCGGACAACAACATCGCCACCTATAGCATCGAAGACGGTATCCTCTATGTGGAAACACCAGTTGTACTTGGCGGTGTACAATTCTCCTTTGATGCAGAAGCAGAAATCTCCGCACTCGAAGCACTCAATGGCTTTGAGCAAGTGACTTGGAACACCGCAGAGACCTTCCACTTCATGGCATACTCCATGAGCGATAAGACCCTCGGCGTAGGCAAACACGCACTGCTCTATATCGGCGATGCAGAAATGAAGAAAATCATTCTCAGCAATACCCAAGGGCAAAACATACCTGCTATCCAACGCACCACCACCGACCTCTCATCGGTAGAGGCAATGCAAATGCGTTTACCAAGTCCTAACCCATTCAATACCCAAGTGAATATCCCATACGTGGTTGGACAAATGGGTGCGCACCAAGTTCGCCTTGTATTTACCAACATTGCAGGTCTGGTAGTAGATTCGTACACCACTACCCAATCGTTCGGCGAGTACACCTACACTTGGCGTCCAGTTGGTCTGCCAGAAGGCGTGTACTTCGTGACCCTTTATGTGGACAACAAGAAGATACAAACCAGCAAATTGGTGAAAGTAAACTGATGAAATAAGCAAATAAAATGAAAATTTTATCTTTTTGCTCAAATTATTTGGTCATATCAAATTTGTTTTGTAATTTTGCAATCGCTATTAATTCAACGGCTGTTGCAAAATGTAAAACAAATAAAACAAATGAGTTATGAAGTTTTATGATCGTGAAAGAGAGACTACAGAGCTATTACGTATTCGCCAATTAACAATAGATGATAGCAGTCGCATGACATTGGTTACAGGACGTAGACGTATCGGAAAAACCACGTTGATACAACGCACGTATGCCAATACTGCTATGGTATATCTGTACGTAAAACGTCGCAACGAGAAGGAACTAGTACAGACATTTTGCGAGGCAATACGCTCACAAATGGATATGTTCATTCCTAATGGCATATCGAATTTTACGGATTTACTGCGCCTGCTATTGGAATATAGCAAACAACATCCATTTACATTGGTCTTGGATGAGTTTCAGGAGTTTGTACATGTTAATACGGGTATATTCCAAGATATGCAAGAACTCTGGGATACCTATCACACAGAAACTCATCTCAACCTCATTATCAGTGGTTCAGCTTATCGATTGATACAAAATATCTTCATGGACAAAGGTGAACCATTGTTTAATCGTGCAGACTTTATCATTCGATTGCAACCATTTCGTTTGCCTGTGTTAAAACAGATTTTGCAAGATCATGCACCTAACTACGAACCAGATGATTTGTTGGCTTTATACATGATTACAGGTGGGGTACCAAAATATATAACATGGTTATTGGACAACAACTGCCATGCCTACCAACAAATGTATCAATATGTATTTTCTGATATGTCGCATTTTTTGGAGGAAGGAAACACATTGCTGGTAAGTGAATTCGGAAAGAACTATGGTGTTTATTTCTCTATCTTGCAAGAATTAGCAAACGGTCATTCTACCCAATCGGCTATTGAATCACAACTGGGAGGAATCTCTATCGGCGGACACTTGCGCCATTTAGAAGAAACATTCCAACTAATAATCCGAGAACGCCCCATCTTGGCAAAAAAAGAAACACAAACGGTACGTTTTCGTATCAAAGATAACTTCTTGCGTTTTTGGTTTAGGTATGCAGACAAGTACCATTTTATGATTGAGATGCAAAATCATCAGGCACTATGCAAATTGGCATTGGATGATTATCCTACATACTCGGGAATGGTTTTAGAGCAATATTTCCGCCAGCAATTGGCAGAAAGTGGAGTATATAAAGAAGTAAATGCTTGGTGGCAAAGACGTGCAATAACCCACAATGACCAACTTATTGATGCAGAAGTAGATGTGATAGCACTGGCTATTGATGGAAGAAAAGCATTGGTTGGAGAGGTAAAACGCAACCGAGAGAAGTACAATCATACTCTTTTTATGGAAAAAGTCAATTATCTAAAGCAAACTGTCCTCAAGGGCTATACTATAGAAACACATTTGTTTGATTTACAGCAAATGTAGATATGAACAAATTAAATAATTCTCGTTTATGAAACGATATGTATGTACAATCATTGCGGTGATATGTAGCATATTTGCAATAGCAAGCAATACCATCACCCTCTCTTCCGTCAGCGGTACACCGCAGACGGAAGTAGAGGTGGTGGTTAGTTTAGACAACACCGATGCCATCGTGGCATTGGAGATGGTGCTCCCATTAGGTGAACACCTCAGTTATAGCAATAACTCCGCCACCCTCGCTGCTGCACGCAGCAATGGACACCAAATCTCCGCGGCACAAGTAGGGCAGGAGTTGCGTATCTATGTCTATAGTTTTAGCCAGAATGCCTTAAACGGCAATACAGGCGAACTGCTGACCTTCCGTTTGCAATTGGGCGAAGAGCCAGCCGAGTACGCGTTGATACCTACTGTTGTCCTCAGTAACGCACAAGGTACATCTTTAGCAGGCAGCGTGCAAGCAGGCAATGTAACAATTCAAGCACCAAAGTTGCAGATAGTCAATCCGCAAATCGATTACGGACATATTCCTATTCGTGCCACCTACACCAAGAATCTGCAACTCAAGAATGTCGGAAACTTACCTCTCACGATAGAGAATATCACCTCCACCGATCCGCTGTTTGTACCCAAGCAAACAACGCTCACCATCGCGGCAGGACAAACCACATCCGTTGCTATTGAGTACGCACCCACAGAGCGCGGCGCAGTCAATACAGAGGCGATTGTCCAATCCAATGCCATCAATGGCGAACAAGTAGCCACTATCATGGCAGACCCATTCTCCGTGAACGAACTGCATGTAGGTACAGCCAGCGGCATTGCCGATAGCATTGTGACCATCTCCTTCACAATGAACAACATGGAGCCTATCGTGGCGATGCAATGTGCTTTCAAACTACCCAAGCAGTTGGAGTATGTAGCAAACAGTTTGGCAGTCAACGCTACGCGCAACAACGGACATCAAGCCCTTTCTACCCTCCGTGGCGATACATTGTTTTTGGCTATCTTCTCTATGACCAATCAGCCATTGCACGCCAACGACGGCGAGGTAGCCACCTTCCAACTCCGCCTCAACGGCTCATCGGGTACCTATTACCTCAAGCCCATTGATGTCGTACTCAGCAATATCACGGAGGAGAATATGGTATCAGCCACTTCACAAGGCAAAGTTACCATCAAAGCCCCTGCTATCAGCAGCAACGCTTCGCTCAGTTTTGGCAATATACCTATCACCGAAGTGGCTCATGCCACCTACTCTGTGCGCAATAATGGTAGTGCACCATTGGTATTAGAGCGTGCCACCTTCCTCGCTGAGGGATATAGCGTAGTGGAAGAACTGCCTATCACGATAGCCAATAGTAAGACTACCACTATCACCGTGGCATATCAACCCACCGAGGAAGGCGACTTCTCCACCACGATGAACCTCTACACCAATGACCCTAACAACCGACTAAAGACAGTCGCTCTCTCTGGACATGTGTTCGAACCCAATGCTCTATCATTGACAGGACAAAGCAACCAAGACGGCACCTACACATTGTCGGTGGCGATGGACAACTACACCGACATTGTGGCAGTCCAATACGACCTGCATTGGCGCAGCGATATGACTACTTCGCAATCGGCATTCAAGCCTACGGACCGAATGCATGGCCATAGCTATTCGGTTACTCCATTAGGTGATAATGGCTACCGTATCATCCTATTCTCGTTCTCTAATGCTCTAATCAATGGACATGATGGTCTGCTAAATCAACTGGTTTTCACTCCACAAGGAGATGTGAACTATTGTGGCAGTACTATTTCTATTGATAATATTGTGCTCAGTAATGCTGCAGGTGGTGACAAAGCATCCACAAAATCCGCTTCACTACACGCAGAACATACCAAATGGGCAAACGATACAACTATCGCTTGCGACCAATATGTATGGAATGGAAAAACATATACCGAATCAGGTATGTATATTGACACCATTCCATCCTCTTTGGGCTGCGATAGTATCGTAACTTTGCACTTGACTATCAACAACAGCGCCACCACCGAGCAGACCATCACTGCTTGCGATAGTTACGAGTGGAACGGTCAAACCTACACAGAGAGTGGCGAGTACACCTACACCACCGTTGCTGCCAACGGATGTGATAGCATTGTTACCCTCCACTTGACTATCAACCCAACACAGTACGCAGAGGAGACTGTAGTTGCATGTGACAACTACACTTGGAATGGTGAGATCTATACCGAAAGCGGCGAGTACACATACACCACCACCGCTGCTAATGGCTGCGATAGTATCGTAACCCTCCACTTGACTATCAATCAAACACAGTATGCAGAAGTAACAGCAACCGCTTGCAATAGTTACACTTGGAATGGTGAAACCTACACCCAAAGTGGCGATTACGTGTACACCACCGTTGCCGCCAATGGCTGCGATAGTATCGTTACTCTCCACTTGACTATCAACAAGACGCAATATGCAGAGGAAACCATCACCGCTTGTGATTCGTATGAGTGGAATGGTGAGACCTACACCCAAAGTGGCGATTACACCTACACGACCACCGCTTCCAACGGCTGTGATAGTATCGTAACACTCCACCTGACTATCAACCAAACGCAATATGCAGAAGCAACAGCAATCGCTTGCGATAGTTACGAGTGGAACGGTCAAACCTACACCGAGAGTGGCGAGTATGTTTACAATACCACCGCTTCCAACGGCTGTGATAGTATCGTAACACTCCACCTGACTATCAACCAAACGCAATATGCAGAAGCAACAGCAATCGCTTGCGATAGTTACGAGTGGAATGGTCAAACCTACACAGAGAGTGGAGAGTATGTTTACAACACCACCGCTACTAACGGCTGCGATAGCATCGTTACCCTCCACTTAACTATCAACCAAACGCAATATGCAGAAGCAACAGCAATCGCTTGCGATAGTTACGAGTGGAACGGTCAAACCTACACCGAGAGTGGCGAGTATGTTTACAATACCACCGCTTCCAACGG
>JAZNJW010000025.1:0-32822 GCA_045578255.1 Paludibacteraceae bacterium | reverse complement strand
TTTGGCTTTCTTCTTGCAAGAATGCCGAAAAAAGTGTACCTTCGCAGTCCAAATTAATTGGTATGGATGCAAAAGACGAAATGCTGGAGAAACTCCGTGCAGAAAATGAGAAGCTTCGCCACAATCTTGAGTTTGAACGCTTGCGCGTTCGAGCCTATGAGCGTTTAATTGAGATTGTCAAGGAAGAAGATGGCATCGATGTATTAAAAAAAGATGGTGCCAAACAGTAGACAGCCTGAGCACAGAGTGTAGAGCGCAAAGTATCCTCACTTTGTGCCAACTGTTTGGCAAATCCCCTCAGGCATATTACAAACACAAGCGCCGTCCAATAAGTGAGAAAGCCGCAGAAAACGAGGTGTTAGAGATTGTAAAGTATTATCGCAGTCTGATGCCTCTAATAGGTGGTTTAAAACTGTATGTTATTGCCCAAGGTATCATGGGTAATACGATGCCTTTTGGACGTGATCGCTTCTTAAGTTTCTTACATCGCCACCACCTTATTATCCCACCTCGCAAGCCAAGGCACACGACAAACTCTAATCACATTTATATGAAGTATCCTAATTGTGTAAAAGGAGTTAATGTACAGTATGTCAATCAAGTATGGGTGAGTGATATAACCTATATTTATACAATAGACGATGGTTTTTGCTACTTACACTTGGTAACTGATTATTACTCTCGTGCTATACTTGGTGCGGTAGTTTCTCCCACTTTAGAAACGATATACTCTCAACAAGCCTTACAACAAGCTATAACCCAAGCAGGTGGCGGCAATTTATGTGGTACAACGCATCATTCTGATAGAGGAGTCCAATATGCTAGTGATGCCTATGTACTCTCACTAAAAGAGCATCACATCCGTATTAGCATGACGGAGGATAGCAATCCAACGGATAATGCTTTAGCGGAGCGTGTGAATGGTATTTTGAAGACAGAATGGATATACAATCGTACTGCATATAGAAACCTGCAAGAAGCGCAAATAGAGATAGCTCATATTATAGATCTATACAACAATGTACGTCCTCATCGAAGCATTGATATGTGTACGCCGATGAGTGTTTATCTACAGGATGATAGTCGTACACCACAAGCAGCATGGGATGAACACAATTGGGCAAGAGCTGCCCCTTCCTCTCTCTGCCACGACGTGGCAGAGAGAGGAAGGGAATACTATCATCTAATAAAATAACAAACATCCATTTGTATATATCAGGAAAATGTATTACCTTTGCACCCGAATCGCCAAACAACAAACTATTAAGGAAATTTATCAACTCTTTTAGGATACCTAACAACCTTTTTAGGAAAACTATCAAAAAGTGACGATTCTTAAGAAACCTTTCCAGAAATAGTGTAAACCTTTTTCAGTTTTAATCACATAGGATAGGCAAGAGATATGAATCACATAGTTATCACATACTAATCACATAGTAATCACATAGTATGAACCTGTCAAGAACCCGTAATTAATCGCATTTTATCAGGGATTTGGCACAACATTCAGCACACCAAAACTTGTTTCAAAAAGTATGTAAAATAATACAGAAAGTGAACTTTCTGCTATTTCTCTTGCATATGTGAGAAAAAAATACTAACTTTGCGCGATTTTTGATAAATTAGAAATATTATGCAAGATTTTCAAAGTTTATGCCAACAAAGGCGTTCGTATAGAAAATATACCAACCAGCCACTAGAGCAGGAGAAATTAGATTACATTATTCGTTGTGCACTTATGTCGCCAGCAGGCAAGAGAATGAACCCATGGCACTTCGTGGTAATCAAAAACGAAGAGATACTTCGACAATTAGCAGGTTGCCGAACCTACGGAAGTGGTATGTTTGATACTGCTATGGCGGGTATTGTGGTGGCTGCTGATACCAGCGTGATTGATACATGGCAATGCGATGCAGCTATCGCTGCGCAGAACATTTGGCTCGCTGCTGCTGATCAAGGATTGGGCGCGTGTTGGTGTCATGTGTATCAACGCGAAGGAGCAGAGGATTTGGTACGCAAACTGACTAATCTGCCAGAGAACTATACCGTGCTCTGCGTGATGTCGCTGGGCTACAAGAACGAAGAGCGCAAACCATTTGACTTCGAAAAACTGCAATACGATAAAGTCAGTCAAATAGACTGACGAACAATGGCTCGCCCTTTGGGCTCACGAATGGTGGCGAAATAAACGCGAATGGTGGTAGCAGAGCTACGAATAGTGGCTCGCCTAACGGCTCACGTGAGCGTAGCGAACCAACAACATGAATAAAATAAACAAGAATATGATATATAATTTTGAAGATTTAGTTATCTGGCAGATGTCTAAGGATATTGTAAGAGAAGTGTATCAGCAATTTCGTGATAACCATGACTATGGATTCCGAGATCAGATACAACGTGCGGCAGTATCAATTATGAACAATATTTCAGAAGGATTTCAGCGAAATAAATTTTCAAAAGATAATAAGCAATTTGTATACTTTCTAAATATTTCTTACGGTTCTTGTGCTGAAGTTAGAAATATGTTGTATATAGCGGAGGAAATAGAGTATTTAGCACCCCAAATAACTAAGGATTTAAAGGATAAAACAATAAAATTAGAATGTAAAATAGAAGCTTTAATTAATAAACTACAATCCAATAATTAAGCTTGGTAAATATGGCTCAAAATAACATGCGTGAGCGAAGCGAGCCATCGTTCGTGAACGAAGTGAGCCAACCTTCGTGAGTGGAACGAGCCAATTTCGTGAGCGAAGCGAGCCTATTACTGAGCATAGCGAATAAGTATATGAAACCAACAATAGCAATTACAGCAGGCGATATCAATGGAGTAGGGTATGAGATTATCCTCAAATCGTTGGTGAATCCACATATCTGCGAGATTTGTCGCCCTATCGTGTATGGCAACGCCAAAGTGGCACGCCAGCACATGCAAACCCTCGATGAGGAGTATCGTAATATCCAATGGAATATCATCCAAGACCCCAAACAGGCGAAAGATGGCAGACTGAATCTCATCACTTGCTATCCCGATGACACGCCTGTGCAATTAGGTGTATCCACACCCGAAGCAGGAAAAGCATCGCTCAAGAGCTTGCAACGCGCATGCCAAGACCTCAAGAACGGCCTGGTACACGCCATCGTGACCGCGCCTATCAACAAGGATAATATCCAATCGGATGAGTTCCGCTATTCAGGACACACCGAGTATTTGACACAACTATTCCCACCTCTCGCCTCATCGCCTCTCACCTCATCGCCTGATAGTCTCATGATGATGATTAGCGACCGCATGCGTGTGGCATTGGTATGCAACCATACACCTATCGCCAAAGTGGCAGAAACCATCAACGAGGAGCGTATCCTCAGCAAACTGGCTGTGCTCAACGACACCCTAAAAATGGACTTCACTTGCCGCAAACCACGCATCGCCGTGTTGGCGCTCAACCCACATGCAGGCGATAACGGACTGATTGGCGAGGAAGAGACCAATATCATCCGCCCTGCTATCGCCAAGGCGCAGGAGCAAGGTATCTGGGCTTTTGGTCCTTATTCGGCTGACGGCTTCTTTGGCGCGGGACAATACAATCACTTCGATGCCGTGTTGGCTATGTACCACGATCAGGGGTTGGCGCCATTCAAGGCATTGGATATGAGTGGCGTGAACTTCACTGCGGGACTGCCAGTAGTGCGCACCTCGCCCGATCACGGTACAGCATACAGTTTGGCAGGCAAGAACGAGGCCGATGCAACCAGCATTTTGCACGCTATCTATGCCGCCATAGATGTTCTGCGTCAGCGTGAGGAGAACGAGAAACTGCTCGCCAACCAACTCGTAGTGGAAGTCAAAGAAGTGAAGAAAGAGTACAAAGTAGAGAAATTTATACCACAAGATTAATATGACAAGCAAAGAGATTAGAAAATCCTTTTTGGATTATTTTGAGAAGAAGGGACACAAGATTGTACCTTCAGCACCAATGGTCATCAAAGATGACCCTACACTGATGTTTACCAACGCAGGTATGAACCCATGGAAGGGTATCATCCTCGGTAATGACCCTATACAATATCCTCGCGTAGCGGACTCGCAGAAGTGCCTCCGCGTGAGCGGTAAGCACAACGACCTCGAGGAAGTAGGTCACGATACCTACCACCACACCATGTTCGAGATGCTCGGCAACTGGTCGTTTGGCGATTACTTCAAAGCAGGTGCCATTGACTTTGCGTGGGAGTATCTCGTGGACGTGCTGAAAATCGATCCAAAGAACCTCTATGTAACCGTGTTCGAGGGTTCGCCAGAAGAGGGCATTGAGCGCGACAACGAGGCAGCAGAGATTTGGGCTAAGCACTTGCCTGCCGACCATATCCTCAATGGCAACAAGCACGACAACTTCTGGGAGATGGGCGATACAGGTCCTTGTGGTCCATGCTCGGAGATTCATGTGGATAGCCGTAGCGAGGAAGAGAAAGCGGCTCTCTCTGGTCGCGAACTGGTGAACAAAGACCACCCGCAAGTGATTGAGATTTGGAACCTCGTATTCATGCAATACAACCGCAAAGCTGATGGTTCGCTTGACACCTTGCCCAACAAAGTAATCGACACGGGTATGGGCTTCGAGCGTTTGGTGCGCACCATGCAAGGCAAACAATCGAACTATGATACTGACGTCTTCCAACCTATGCTGAAGAAGATTGGCGAGATCTGCGGCTCTGAGTATGGCAAAGAGGAGAAAGTGGATGTGGCTATGCGCGTGATTGCCGACCATATCCGTACTATCGCTTTCGCTATTGCTGATGGTCAGTTGCCAAGCAATGAGAAGGCAGGTTATGTGATTCGCCGAATCCTCCGCCGTGCAGTGCGCTATGGCTACACCTTCCTCGGACAACGCGAGGCATTCATGTACAAACTGGTGCCACAACTCATCGCCGACATGGGCGAAGCATATCCTGAATTGGTGAAGCAAGAGGCACAAATCACCCCTGTAATCAAGAGCGAGGAGGACGGTTTCCTCCGCACATTGGACAAGGGTATCACTCTGCTCGACAAACTGATGAAAGAGGCGAAAGGTAAAGTGATTTCGGGTGTGGATGTGTTCACATTGAAAGATACGTATGGCTTCCCTCTCGACCTTACTCAATTGATTTTGAGCGAGAATGGTTTTACCACCAATGAGGAAGAGTACAACAAGGCATTGGAGCACCAAAAAGAGATGGGTCGCCAAGCCAACAAACAAGAATTGGGCGACTGGGTAGTGGTTAACGAAGGCGATACAGAGTTTGATGGATACGACATGTTGCAATGCGAGACACAAGTGTTACGCTACCGCAAAGTAAACCAAAAGGGCAAAGAACTCTATCAAGTAGTGCTCAGCCAAACACCATTCTACGCTGAGATGGGTGGTGAGGTAGGCGATTCGGGTACATTGGGCAATGTGCGCGTATTGGATACCAAACGTGAGAACAATCTGGCAGTACACCTCTGTGCGGAATTGCCTGAGAATATCAAGAGCAAGATGATGGCTGAGGTAGATGTTGCTCGTCGTCAAGCCATTGCTTGCAACCACACTGCTACGCATATCATACACTATGCATTGCGCCAAGTATTGGGCGAGCATGTGGAGCAAAAGGGTAGTTTCGTATCGGCAGACAGCTTGCGCTTCGACTTCTCACACTTCCAAAAAGTGAGTGCAGAGGAACTTCGCCAAGTGGAGATGCTTGCCAACGAGATGATTCGCCAAGACTTGCCTCTTGAGGAATGTCGTAACACTCCAATAGAGAAAGCCAAAGAAATGGGTGCTATGGCACTCTTTGGCGAGAAATATGGCGATGAGGTACGTGTCATCAAGTACGGTCCATCTGCAGAATTGTGCGGTGGTTGCCACGTGGCAAGTACAGGTAAGATTGGTGCGGTGCGCATTGTGATGGAGACCAGTGTGGCTGCGGGTATTCGCCGCATTGAGGCAGTGACAGCAGCCAAGGCTGATGAACTCTACTACAAGCAAGTGGATATGATAGGCGATCTGCGTGCGCTGTTCAATAATGCTCCAGACTTGGCAGGCGCTATACGCAAAGCCATTGACGAGAACGCGGGCTTGAAGAAGCAGATTGAGGCCTTCATGGCAGAGAAAGTGGAGCGCTTCCGCGATGAATTGATTGCTAAGGCAGTGGACTACAATGGTATCAAACTGGTGCGCGTAGAAGGCACTGTAGATGCTAACTTGCTGCGTAACGTGCCCATGTTGCTGAAAGGCAAGTTTACGGATGTGAAGTTCGCTGTAGTAGGTGCTACCGAGTGGGAAGGCAAACCAATGATTACTGTGGTTCTATCGCAACCATTGGTAGATGCCGGCAAAAACGCAGGTCAGATCATCAAGTCGGCTGCTAAGCATATCCAAGGCGGTGGCGGCGGTCAAGCATGGATGGCTACTGCAGGTGGCCGCAATGTAGCAGGATTAGGTGCTGCTATGGAGGAGATGCTGGCGGCATTGGTTTAGTGTTTAGAAATAATGAAGACCTTATCACGGCGATTGCCAGCTAAATATCGTAGTGTAGTGCGTTTCATATGCGTAGGCATAATTGGAACGCTACTGCAGTATGGGTTATACTATCTCTTCTTGGAGATATTTCGCCGTGCACTACCAGATTCCAATACCATGGCATCGGTAGCGTTCTCAATAGGTTTTTATATTGAGATGATTGTCAATTATTTCCTCACTAACTACTACACTTTCCATACACACCCCAGTTGGAAGAATGCAGGCGGGTTTATCTTTGGGCGAATCATCAACTATATCGTTCAAATGCTATTCTTGAATGCACTGCTGTGGCTGTCTATGTCCGAAGAGTGGGCAGGTATTGTGGCCATTATGTTGGCAGGCGTACTCAACTACTTTGTACTGCTACCATTCTTCCGTGCTAAGAAAAAGGAATAATGTTATGACTTATATCCAAGCACCAGCGAATAAACGCCTCGTATGGTATCTGGCTATGGAGGAATACTTGGCCCAGCAAGTGGAAGAGGATTTGTTTGTCACTTGGACGGTATCGCCAACGGTGATTTTTGGTCGCCACCAAGTGATGGAAGCAGAAGTGAATGTGGATTTTTGTCGAGCAAACGGGATAGCCATGTACCGCCGTAAGAGTGGGGGAGGATGTGTGTATGCGGATGAGGGCAATCTGATGATGAGTATGATTTCGCCCAATAAGCATAGTGATGAGGTATTTCAGCAGTTCTTGGACAAAGTGTCGGGAGTGTTGCACGATTTAGGTTTTGCTGCGGTGAAGTCGGAGCACAACGACATCATGGTGGAGGGGCATAAAGTGTCGGGTAATGCGTGTTATGCGCTATCTACAGGAACTATTGTACACGGAACGATGCTGGTGAATGTGGATTTTGAGGCATTGCAACAAGCAATCACGCCATCGGTAGAGAAACTTGCCAAACATGGTGTGAAGTCGGTTCGCCAGCGTGTGGCAAACTTGAGTCAGTATGCTGCATTTGATACTATCAAAACGCTGGAGGCATTAAATGCACACCTTATTGATGCGCTGTGCGTACGTGCGCGCGAGTTGAGCAACGAGGAGATAGAAACTATCAATGTAATTGAGAAAACATACCTCAATCCACAATTTATAAAAGGTCAATAGATAATTAATAACAATTTTGGCGAATGGGCATTTGTGAGCCCTGAGCCGTAAACATTTGTAGGTTTATATATAAAAAAATTATGATTAAAATTACTTTTCCGGACGGAGGCGTCCGCGAGTACGAGAGCGGTATCACCGCTTACGAAGTAGCTGCTAGCATCAGCAGCCGATTGGCACAAGACATCCTTGTGGCTAGTGTAAAGGCTCCTAATCAAGAGGAGTGGCAAATCGTAGAACTCAATGCACCAATCACCGAAGATTGCGAAATCAAACTCCACAAGTGGGAGGACAAGGAGGCGAAGCATGCCTTTTGGCACACCTCAAGTCACTTGATGGCAGAGGCATTGCAGGAGTTGTATCCTGGCATCCAATTCGGTATTGGTCCTGCTATCGAAAACGGTTTCTACTACGATGTATATCCTGCTGAGGGACAAACGATTAAGGACAGTGACTTCGCGGCAATCGAACAAAAAATGGCAGAACTTCGTGCCAAGAAAGAGCCATTGGTAAAGAAATCTATCGCAAAAGCCGATGCACTAGCTGAGTTTGGCGCAAAGGGTCAGACTTACAAGTGCGAGCTCATTAGCGAACTCGAAGACGGACATATCTCTACCTATACACAAGGTGCGTTCACCGACCTCTGTAAAGGTCCACACCTTGTTTCTACGGAGGCAATCAAAGCCATCAAGGTGCTCAGTTGTGCAGCTGCATACTGGCGTGGCGACGATTCTCGCCCAATGATGACCCGCATCTACGGTATCACTTTCCCGAAGAAAGCGATGTTGGATGAGTATCTGACATTGCTCGAAGAGGCTAAGAAACGCGACCACCGCAAGATTGGTAAAGAATTGGAACTTTTTATGTTCTCCGACATGGTGGGCAAAGGTCTTCCAATCTGGTTGCCAAAGGGTACTGCGCTCCGTCTGCGCCTTGAAGACTTCCTCAAGAAGATTCAAAAACGCTATGGCTATCAACAAGTTATCACTCCACATATCGGTAACAAGAACTTGTACATCACTTCTGGTCACTGGGATCACTATGGTAAGGATTCCTTCCAACCAATCACCACTCCAGAAGAAGGCGAGGTATATCTGCTCAAACCAATGAACTGCCCTCACCACTGTACAATCTTCAAGAACACCCCTCACTCGTACAAAGACCTGCCACTGCGTATTGCAGAGTTCGGTACGGTATATCGCTATGAGCAATCAGGTGAGCTCCACGGCCTCACGCGCGTGCGCTCCTTTACTCAAGACGATGCGCACATCTTCTGCCGTCCTGACCAAGTGAAGAGCGAGTTTATCCGTGTGATGGAGATCATCGAGATCATCTTCAAGTCACTCGCATTCGAGAACTTTGAGGCACAAATCTCACTCCGTGACCCTAACAACACCACCAAGTACGTAGGTTCAGACGAAGTTTGGGAGAAAGCAGAGCAAGCTATCATTGAGGCATGCCAAGAGAAGGGATTGCCTGCTCGCGTAGAGACTGGCGAGGCTGCGTTCTATGGTCCAAAATTGGACTTTATGGTGAAAGATGCGCTGGGTCGTCGTTGGCAATTGGGTACAATCCAAGTGGATTACAACTTGCCAGAGCGTTTTGAGCTGGAGTATGTAGGCGAGGACAACCAAAAGCACCGCCCTGTAATGATTCACCGCGCACCATTCGGAAGTATGGAGCGTTTCGTGGCTGTGCTGATTGAGCATACTGCAGGTAAGTTCCCATTGTGGCTCACACCAGATCAAGCAGTGGTACTCCCAATCTCAGAGAAGAGCAACGAGTATGCACACAAAGTGAAGGAGATGCTCGAGGCACAAGATGTGCGCGCTATCGTGGACGACCGCAACGAGAAACTCGGCCGTAAGATCCGTGACAACGAACTCAAGCGTATCCCATACATGCTCATCGTAGGCGAGAAAGAGGCAGAGCAAGGACTCGTTTCTGTTCGCCAACAAGGTGCAGAGGAGAAAGGTCAGATGACCGTACAAGAGTTTGCTGACATGATCACTGCTACCGTGAAGGAGCAAATGAATGCGTATTAAACGCCTAGGGCGTTTCGGACGCCCACTTTATGGGCTATGGGACGCTTCGCTATGGGACGGCGTAAACGCCTATTGGCTATAGGCAAGATATAGAAAAAGACGAGGATTTTCCTCGTCTTTTTCATATCTCATCACCTCATCGCCTTATCGCCTCATTGCCTTACTTAATCTCTAGATAATCTGTGGTGATAAAGGCGCAACCGCAATCGACTAATCGGTTGTAAATACTGTCGTTATTTACAGTCCATGCGGCTACTTGTACACCCAACGAATCGCACTTATCTACCAACTCTTTATGGATATTGGCGTGCTGAATACTGATGTTGGTTTTCCAATCATGGCACCACTGTACATCTTCTTCCTTCACTGTTTGACGGAGGTATTGGCATTGCAGTTGTGGATAGTTTGTGCGGATATATTCGAGTGATTTGCGCATGGATGTGAGGATGACGGCCTCTTCTACCAAACCATGTTTTTCTATGAGCGCGTACAGCGAAGGGAAAAGGGTCATATCATTATTGTTGATACCCGTAGCCCATTTGAGTTCTACCACAGGGAAGACATTGTATTCTTTGCATATCTCCAAATAGCGATCTACAGTACATATATTAGCAGTATAGGTCACGTCTTTGCGTGTTTGAGTGAGTGTGAGTGCGAGCAAACTGTCCAATGTAATTTCAGGTATGAGAACTTCTTCTATACCCGCACGTTGTAGGTGATCATCGTGCCAGCATACGCACTGACCATCTTTAGTGGTCTTAACATCGCATTCTAATCCTTGGTAACCAAAGTGTTTTGCACCATTGATAAAGGCTTCTTCTGTGTTCTCTACACCTAATAGGCTACCTCTATGTCCAATAAAAATTGGCTTTTGGGTACAACTTTGGGTAATTATGCTAATGAGGCATAATGCAAAAATAATCTTTTTCATATGTATGTGAATTAATGTTATTTTACAATATGTGTGAAAATTTCATCAATCTCTTGCATTTTCATCCAGTGGTAGAAACTTTTATCCATGCGAATAGGAGGAGCAATGAGGGTAATCACATTTTGTTTGATTTCATCAAAGACACGCAACTGTAGAGGTAGATGACCTTTGTGTGATTCGCAAAGTTCGGATAATTCATCTATCAATGCAGGTTGTATGTTTTCTATAGGTAATAAGATGGCTATTTCTTTGACATTTTTCTGTGCTTCGCTCATCAAATCTACTTGTTGTACGGCTAATTCATATTCAGCTTCAGGCACAGGTTTAGGATGGAACCAACGTTGGTTGGTACCATATTGCTGAATGATACCAGTAAGAAATACATATACGTTCGGTTTGAGCAAATTAGCGAACTGCTTGTATGCATCACCAAACAATGTAAATTGGAAACTGCCAGAATAATCTTCGATGGTGTATTTACCATATGGATTACCTTTACGTGATGTAGCATCCTCAGCTTCAACCACAATACCACCAAAAAATAGAGGACGATTCTCATGTTGCATAATCCATTGTGTAGGGTCAATTTGCTCTTTTTCTTCTCCTTCTTCCTCTTCAGAGGCATTTTTGTTGGTAGCAGTTGTGCGTGCTTCAGGTTTACGCCATGCTTCGAACTGTGTAAGTTCAGCTGCGGTAATAGTACATATATCTCGTACCTCAAACTCCCAGTCATCCAATGGATGCGCAGAAAGAAAAATACCAATGAGATTCTTCTCTTTGTTAAGTCGCTCAATAGCAGACCAACGAGGCACTTGTGGAATCTCAGGATATTGGATATCCAAGCCTAAATCTCCGCTTAAATCGCCGAATAGGGATAGACTATTTTGCTGTTGATCTTGTTGATATTTATTGCCAAACCGGATCAGTACATCCAAGAAGTTTTCGCCTTTGGCATTGGTACTCAGAAGTTGTTCACGATACGTATTTTCGAAACAATCAAATCCACCAGCTAGGGCCAGATTCTCAATGGTTTTCTTGTTGCATGCTTGTAAGTTGACGCGTTGTACAAAATCAAAGATGTCTTTGTATTTTCCATTCTTTTCGCGCTCGTTGATGATAGCTTCTACGGCTCCTTCGCCCACACCTTTTACGCCGCCCAATCCAAAGCGCACATCGCCATTCTTGGTCACAGTAAAGTTCAATCCCGATTCATTGACATCGGGTGGCAATACGGACATGCGCATCGCGCGACATTCATCCATAAATTTGGTGACATCTTTGATGTCATCTTTGGCCACGGTCAGGTTGGCGGCCATGAACTCGGCTGGGTAATGTGCTTTCAGATAGGCTGTTTGGTATGCTACCCACGAATAACAAGCTGCGTGTGATTTGTTGAATGCATATGATGCAAACTTTTCCCAGTCTGCCCAGATTTTCTCCAATACTTTTTCATTATGTCCATTGGCCTTACCACCGTTGATGAATTTTGGCTTCAGTTCAGCCAGCATGGCCATGATTTTCTTACCCATGGCTTTACGGAGTTGATCGCTCTCACCACGGGTGAAGTTGGCTAATAAGCGGGAAAGGAGCATAACCTGCTCTTGATACACCGTCACACCATAGGTGTCCTTGAGGTACTTCTCCATGATAGGAATATCATAGGTCACAGGCTCCAAACCATGTTTACGGCGGATGAATTGTGGAATATAATCCATTGGTCCAGGCCGATATAGTGCATTCATAGCAATGAGATCACCCATGACAGTAGGTTTGAGTTCTTTCATATACTTGCGCATACCAGCCGATTCAAATTGGAAAACACCTACGGTCCTTCCCTCTTGGAAGAGGCGATATGTTTCGGGATCATCTTTGGAGATATGGTCAATATCCACATCAATGCCATGGCGTTGCTTGATGTTCTTCAGACATTCTTTGATGATGGTCAGAGTTTTTAGACCAAGAAAGTCCATCTTGATGAGTCCCACATTTTCCACCACGTGGCCATCATATTGGGTAACCAAGATACGTTGCTTCGAATCTTTATCTTCTACTGTGCTCAATGGCGCATATTTGGTTAAATCATCGGCTCCAATAATCACACCACACG
The DNA here is from genome assembly GCA_045578255.1 of Paludibacteraceae bacterium. Classification (GTDB taxonomy): domain Bacteria; phylum Bacteroidota; class Bacteroidia; order Bacteroidales; family Paludibacteraceae; genus Colicola. Next base: position 20,095 of record JAZNJW010000025.1, on the reverse strand, counting down.
CGTGAATACCTACCTGGCGAACAGTATTTTCCAACTGCTGTGCATAATTGAGCATAGACGCAATTTCGGTTTCGCTACCATTTACTAATTCCTTGAGTTCTGGTACGTACTTGTAGCAGTTCTTAAGATTTACCTTGGGCGATTTGCCTTTCTCATCTTTGATATTATCAGGGAAACCTCTATCAGGAATAAAACTTTTAATTTCATTCACACGTGGTAGTGGTACGCGTTGTACACGTCCTACATCTGCAATAGCCGATTTAGATGCCATAGCACCATAAGTGATGATATGTGCTACGCGCGTCTTACCATATTTCTCGGTCACCCAATCAAGCACTTTGCCACGACCTGCATCATCGAAATCGGTGTCAATATCAGGTAAAGAAATGCGGTCGGGATTCAAGAAACGCTCAAACAGCAAGTCATACTCCAGTGGATCAAGGTCGGTAATTCGTAGGCAGTATGCTACTACAGATCCTGCTGCACTACCACGACCAGGACCTACACTCACACCTAATTCCTCGCGAGCTGCACGAATAAAGTCCATCACAATCAAGAAGTAGCCTGGGAAACCCATCGTCTTCATGATATGTAGTTCAAAATTGATGCGCTCTTCTTGTTCTTCAGTCAGGGTTTCACCATAACGTTGGTGCGCACCTATATACGTAAGATGACGCAGATAATCTGCCTCCAACTTAATACGATATAGTCGGTCGTATCCCCCCAACATCTTGATTTTCTTTTCAGCTTGTTCTTGGCTGAGCACCACATTGCCATGTTCATCGCGAGTGAACTCTTCGAATAAATCTTGTTCGGAGAATTTTTCGTGATAACTCTCTTCTGTACCAAAATCCTCTGGTATAGGGAACTTAGGCATAATAGGTCCCGAATCAATTGAGTAGGTTTCTACCTTATCTACAATCTCCTGTGTGTTGCTGATAACTTCGGGTATATCGGCAAATATCTCTGCCATCTCTTCGGGGGATTTCAGCCATTCTTGCTTAGTATAGTGCATGCGGTCTTCCTCATCCACGTAGTGGTTGGTACTGAGGCAGATTAGTCGATCGTGCGCTTCGGCATGTTCTTCTTCTACAAAATGTACATCGTTAGAGGCAATGAGTTTCACATCATGCTTACGAGCCAAATCCACCAATACTTCATTTACCATTTTTTGTACTTGATAGGTACGCTGATCGGCTCTTGGTTTGTCGGTTTGATGGCGTTGCAACTCAATATAATAATCTTCACCGAATAGGTTCTTAAACCATTCGATGGTAGCTTCAGCTTCTGCAAAACGATCCGCTTCGTTCTCAAATTGTGTACTGCTATATATGCCTGCCAATATCTTTTGAGGCAATTCACCTCCTAAGCACGCGGAACAACAAATAAGTCCTTCGCGACATTCTTCTAACAAATCCTTATCAATACGTGCAGTACGATAAAAACCGTCTATAAAACTCTGACTTGTCAATTTGCACAAATTCAGGTAACCAGTCTTGTTCTTTGCTAAAAGGATAAGATGCCAGCCACTCATATCCACCACTTGCAATTTACCTTCAGCATTGGCTACCTTGTAGTCTTTGTCTTGCATTAATCGTCCACGTCGAGCACAGTATGCTTCAATGCCGACAATAGGTTTGAAGGGTATAAATTCTTCTCCTTTCTCTTCGGCTTGCGCTTTGAGTTTGCTATTTGTCTTTTTGCTATAATCTAACAGTTCTTTGATACCATACATATTACCATGATCGGTCAATGCCATAGCATGCATGCCAGTGCGCAAACATTTATCCACAAGATCGGGAACTTTGCTCATGCCGTCAAGTACGGAATAGTGCGAGTGAACGTGAAGGTGGGTGAAATTCATAGGCTGATATTTTTTGCAAAGATACAATAAATTTCGCATATATACAAATACAAAATTCGAAAAATACTTCATTCATTTGTGTATGTCACAATAAATCACTATCTTTGCACCCGAAAAAAATATTAAATTATGAAACGATTCTCAATATTATCTTTATTTGTCTGCTTGTTCTTTGCTTTGCAAGCGGCATCTTATTCAGGTACATTACCTGTTATGCATATTCAAACTGAAAACAACGCGCCCATCGTGAGCAAAGATGATTACTTGAATGCTACCTATTATATAGATGCTATGGGAATTAGTGATTATGAGGATGTCGGTAGTGCTATGGCGCCTCTAACAATGGAAATTAAGGGACGTGGTAATTACACGTGGAAAGATTTTGATAAGAAACCTTATCGTATTAAATTGATGGATAAGCAGCCGCTGTTGGGTATGAACAAAAGCAAGTATTTCGCACTATTGGCTCATGCTGATGATAGTAAGGGATTTATGCGCAATACTGTGGGGTTTGAAATTAGTCGCAGACTAGGTATCGCATGGACACCTGAAGCGAAGCCTATAGAGATAGTGCTGAATGGGGATTACATAGGTTTGTATTTTCTTACCGAAACTATTCGTGTGGATAAGGATCGTGTAAATATTGTAGAGCAAGAAGATAATGAAACTGACCCTACAAAAGTTACTGGTGGTTGGCTCGTGGAGATTGATAACTATCAAGATGATCCGCACATAACGTTCATGGAGGGAGGTGAACATACCATGTGGGTTACCTATAAAACGCCAGAAGTTCTATCATCAGAGCAAGAGCATTTTTTACAAACAGAGCTACAGCGTATTGATGCATTAGTGTATGGCGATAAGAACTCTAACGAATTATGGCAATATTTAGATATGGATGCCTTGGCACGCTTCTATATTGTACAAGAGATAATGGATAATTATGAATCTTTCCATGGCAGCTGCTATCTTCATCGTGAGATGGGCGATGGCGAAAAATGGAAGTTTGGTCCCGTTTGGGATTTTGGAAGTTCGTTTAATCGTAACAAATCACAGTACTTATTTGAGGGCGATGTGTGGCACAACCATTGGATACCAGAGATTTGTAAGTTCCCTGCTTTTATGGATTATGTGAAAACAGTCTGGATTGATTTTGTAGCAGATGAGTATAGTTCTATTTATTCTTTTATCAATCAGCAACGAGACCTGATATCATCTGCAGCTGTAGCGGATGCCCAACGTTGGCCTGAATATGGCAATGCGGACTTGACTAATCGTGTACAGAAAGTGATCGAACGTTTGCACAAAAATGCAGAGTGGCTAAACAAACAATGGAGTAATAATGATCTTCCTGATATTCCTAATAATTCAGGTAATCCCGAGTATTATCCTAATGGCGAAGAACTAACTGCAATGTATGTTTGGGTGAATGGCGAAAGAGTGCAATACGATGTGGCTCAAGTGGATAGTATCACTTTTGAGAAAAAGGATAAGGGACTCGTAGTCAAAGCAAAAGTGCCTGCCACATGGACAGAAACGATTTATGTATGGATTTGGGGTGATGGTATTACAGACTACGAACATGTGGCTATGAAACAGGGAGATTGGTTTGTGTTCGTTTACGATGGGGAAGAACTTAATATCATCTTCAAGAATGGAGAAGGATGGACAGGGCATCCCAATCAGTCAGAGGATATTTATACCACGCATAGCGCTTGCTACATCCTTACGCAAGAAGGTGAAGAAAAAGCCCAATTTACCAAGGTTGATTGCGAGTAACTCTTTAGTGGACGCCTTCGGGCTATTGGTTATTGGATATTGGACGGCGCTGAGCGCCTATAGGAATAGGCACGGAATATGAAACAGGCGAGCAACTGCTCGCCTGTTTCTATATCCAGCTTCTCAACTCTAAACTGTAGCCAACTCCGCTGGCGTTCTTTAAACCGTTTATTGCGCTAAGACAGCTTCAATCTCTGCTTCGTTAAGGTTGCGACCTACAATCACGCCCTCTTTGTTGATGAGGATGGTGGTTGGAATAGCAGAAATACCATAGGTATCGCTTGGGGTGTAAGGCTCTGCGCGTTGGTCACGGATATGCAACCAAGGCAACTCATCTTCTTCGATAGCTTTGAGCCATGCTGCCTCGTCGCGGTCGCAACTAACACCCAAGATTTCCAATTTGCCAGATGGGTGGTACGACTCGTATAACTCCTTGAGTACAGGCATCAATCGGCGGCAAGGACCGCACCATGAAGCCCAGAAGTCCACCAATACATAATCTGTTTTGCCTACCAACTCACTCAGTGCCAATGCTGTGCCATCTGCTTTCAATGATACAATATCAATGTATGGATTACCTGCTGAAGTTTTTAACTCAATCAGATACTCTTGGTGTATAGGTTGCAATGTAGGCATTTCCAAACGCTCTGCAGGAATAGCTGCAAAGAGTTCTGCTTTTTGCTCTGGGGTGAGCATATAGAAATGTGCCAATACGATAGAGTCGGATGTTAGATCTTCTAAGTTTTCCATCAATAGGGTGTAACCGTCTGTGATAAAGCCCTCAATGAGTGAGTCGCGTACTGCGCGATCTTCTATATTCTCTAATTGCGCGTCGAGGGCATTATACATTTCAATGTATTGCTCGTATGCTGTTTTCTTAGGGGTGCATGCTACCAAGCATCCTAATGCCAGTAGCGAAATAAAAATCTTTTTCATATTATCTGTGTCTTTAAACTTTACACTTTACAACTGCTCCCTTCCCTTTAGGGAGGGGCTGGGGGTAGGCTTTTTATTCAGCCGTAGCCAAAGGACTTGCTTGTGTATAAACGCGTGCTGCGAGTTCTTGGTCGAGTTGGTAGAGACCGTAGCCATTATCGCCAATAAGACGAAGCTTATGTACTAAGTCTGTTGCGTTTTCTTCTTCTTCCACTTGCTCATCTACAAACCAGTTGAGGCGACTTTGCAGTGCAAAATCTTTTTCTTCCACGGCAAGTGCCATCAAGTTGTTGATGAGGTCGGTTACTTTGCCTTCGTGAGCGAGTGTGTGCTCAAACGCAGCCAAAGGAGAAGCCCATTCGGTATCTACCGCTGCGATAGGGGCGAGTAGTACGCGACCGCCACGACTTTGCAAATAGTTGAAAAGTATCATCGCATGGTCTTGCTCTTCTTTGAATTGAATAGCAAACCAGTTAGCCATACCAGGCAGCCCTGCATCTTGGCAATATGCAGACATACTCAAATAGAGATAAGCCGACCACATTTCGGCATTAATTTGGGCATTAATAGCCGCTTCGAGTTTCTTAGAAATCATAATCAATATAAGTTAAAAAGTTTTAATAGTTTTAAAAGTTATAAATGTTTAGACACAAAAACTGTGCCATTACATCCTCAATTTGAATCCCGAAAGGATCGTGTCGGGCTTGAAGTGGAAGACACTGGCCATTTCACCTGCCATGCAGAATCCGCATACGCGGCATTGCTCTGTGCCATAGCCCAAGCACAAGCTGCGGCTACCATCGGTATATATGAAGTTCGTTACAAAACATTCCTTGCCCAACTCTATCTCGCCTAAAGCATTACGCTTCATAAGTTTCAATCCAGAACGTGAGTTCATGATAGGGTAGCCCTTTTTCTTGTAGTCGAGTACTTTATCTATGAGTTCGGCCTTCTTCTCGGGTGGCAACATCAAGTATTCTGTACCAGGATAGGGCGTGTGGAAATTGATAGATATTTGCTCGATAGCAGGGTTATTTTTCGCATACTCCATCGCAGCATCCAATGACTCGTAGTTGAGGGCATTTACCACCATGTTTACGCATATGTGTTTGAATCCCGAATTGCGAATATTTTCTTCTAACCGAGCAAACGTGCCTTCGCCGCGAATACGGTCATGATATTCACCTACGCCGTCCATGCTTACCCAAATGGATTGAGGGCGAATCCACGAGAAGTCTTGCTGCGCATTGGTAGTGACGGTGATAGAAAAGAAACCAATCTCTAAGGCTGCATCAATTAGGTCGTTGATGGTTCGATTGCCTTCTTTCCAAAGCGTTGGTTCGCCACCTTCGAGATCGATAAAGCGTGACCCTTGCTCATAGGAGTAGCGCATATCGGCTACAATATCTTCAAAGGTGCGTTGTTTATAGCCTGCGCTACCATATACGGAGCAGTGTTTGCAATGCAAGTTGCACTTGTCCGTGATGAACAATACCGTCTGCAATGGTGCTCGACGACCAAAGAAGCGTGCACGCACAAACCATTGTGCCAAATACACGTAATGTCCTAATGTCTTGAATATGTTCATGTTGTGTTTAGTGAACGCGGCTACGCCGCTACTGTTTAGTGTTTAGTGAACAAAAATATGCACGAGCATTAGTATCAAGCAGAAGAATGTGCAGATATTTCGTGCGAGTAGCCAGCGGAAGAGGAACCAGTCGATGCCTGCTTTCTTATAGTCATCCCAGTTGCCCATCGGACCCATCCACCAGCGAGGTGTGTCGTTGCGTGGAAGACCATAAGCAAAGAGTCGGGTGGAGTGGATAAGGAAAATAGACATGGGTAGAGTGGCCATAGTAAGTAGATACCATGGGCTCCACCAACCCAATGCAATACCTAAGCCCAACATCACAAATGGCATGATAGCAAAGAAGCCGATGAAGATAATCATAGCAGCCTTGTTCTTCAGCAAGCGTGCAAAGGTCATCTTGCCTAATTCAGCATCGGCATTCACTTCCATCACGGAGTGCACATAGACAATATTGGTGACCATGCAACCAATGCCCATGCTCATGCACAGCATTTGCCATGAGAATGGTGCACCTGTGAGGGCGGCTTGTACACCCAACATATTCAGCGGACCGAACATCAAGCCAATAACCAATTCACCTAATCCGTGATACCCCAATTCAAGCGGCTTACCAGAATAGTTGATTCCTACAAATAATCCCAGCAGTGCATAAATCACAATACCCATAGCAGCTTGCCAACCATGAATCAGCCATTGTGCAACGAAGGCAATACAGCCCATTAGTGCTGCAAATCCAAGAAAACCAACTATTGCCCAACCTAATTGATGAAGCGTGGCTTTTCCGCTTTCTACTTCTCCGTTTTTGCTTTCAGCAGAGCGGTCTAAATAGTGACATTTCTCCATACGAGCGCGTACACTATTGCTGCTGATGTCGGCACGGATACGTGAGTCGTGTTTGAAATCGAAATAATCATCTGCAAGGTTCATACCAAGGTGTGCAGCACATATGCCTAATAGTACGGGTAGTGCGAGCCACCATACAAACCCTTCTTGACCGATACACAGCACTATCGCAGTCAAACAGGGAAGGGCTGACTGCGGTAGTGAGATGCTACGAGCGTTTTGTATCCAAAAACCAAGTTTAGACATATAATTACTTGATTCCTAATTTTTTGCGAATATCTTTTGGAATAGCGTTCTTATGAACGAGTACGTCGTTGGTCTTGTATTGCATGTATGCTTCAGATACATACCAGATACCTTTGTATTCGCTTTTCTTGGTACCCCATGAGTTTTTCACCATGTAGTAGCGTTTGCCGTTTTGGTCTTTGGCTGTACCGAAGATTTGCATACCGTGGTCATCGGTGTTCTCCCAACTATCGTATGCAGCTTGGCGCATCTCTTGGGTGATAGTTTTCTCAGGAAGAGGTTTCTTGGTAAGCTCATCGCGTTTATCTGTAGCTGAGAGTCCCAACCAACGAGCGGCATCGCTGCCTGTGAGGTCGGCTGCTTTCTCTTCTTCTGGCACTACGCCCAGGCCCTTGCGGGTGAAGCACATCTCGCTGACGTCTGCACCCCAAGCCAAGGTGTAGCCGTTGGCCAGTGCATTGTCAATGATAGCCATCATCTCTTCCATTGGCACGTTGTACATTTGGTCCATGCGCCAGTTGTCTGGTACTTCGAGTGCGAAAGTGGTGTAGAATGGATGGTGAGTGTAGCTGGTGATGCTGACATAGTCATCCGCATTCAAACCCAACTCCTCTGCAAAGCTCTTTGGGGTATATTCCTTGCCATTGTAGGTGAAGGTCTCAGGGCACTCGCCGAGATAGGTGTCATATACTGCGGTGAGGGCTTTTTTCCATACTGGAGTAAGTTTCTTTAGACCACTATTTGCCACTGCATCCACTACGCCACCTGCTACAGCGTCCAATTCGGTATGAACAGGAAGGGTGTCAGCAGGAGTGCTACCATATTGGATACCTGGCATAACCTCTTGTGGTACAAGACCATAGTTCTTGAGGCAATAGATGACATCGTATGCCGAGCCACCAGGAGCAAATTGTGCAGTGCCGTACATGCGTACTACATATTCTGCGCGGTCGAGCATAGTGTGGTGAACCACAAACATCTCGCTCAAATCGTATTCGCCTTTGCCCATACGCAGGAGTTCGCTCTCGAGGAAACCGATGGTAGAGTAGCTCCAGCATGTTCCGCTGCGGTTTTGGTCTTTGACTGGAGTGATAGCAATGCTATCTACTGTGGTGAAGCGGAAACCCTCTGTGGTGTCGCTTTTTGCCTCTGCGGCATCTGTTTGTGCCATCATGCTAACGCTCATTGCGCCGAGCACAAGAGAAAAGAGAATTTTTTTCATAAGTGTTATGCTATTTGTTATGTTTTCGTGTATATTGCCTTTGGTTTGCCACCTATCGGCATCGGAATCTCATCGGAATCTCATCGGAACCTCGTGCTCAGTTTAATCTGGAAATTCCATGAGATATGCTTTGATAAACTCGTCGATATCGCCGTCCATCACAGCATTCACATTGCTGGTCTGGTAGTTGGTACGGTGGTCTTTGACGCGACGATCATCGAAGACATACGAGCGTATCTGACTGCCCCATTCGATTTTTTTCTTGCCTGCTTCTACTTTCGCTGCGGCTTGACGGCGTTTCTCGAGTTCGAGTTCGTAGAGTTGGCTACGCAAGTGGCGGAGGGCATTCTCGCGGTTCTTTGGCTGGTCGCGTGTCTCGGTGTTCTCAATCACAATCTCATCGGGTTGGTTGGTGAGTGGGTTGATGAACTTGTAGTGCAAGCGCACACCCGATTCCACTTTGTTGACGTTCTGTCCACCCGCACCCGATGAACGGAAAGTATCCCATGAGATACCAGCAGGATCCACGTGAATATCAATGGTGTCGTCAATGAGTGGCACTACAAACACCGATGCGAATGAGGTCATACGTTTGCCTTGCGCGTTGTATGGACTCACGCGAACGAGGCGGTGCACACCATTCTCGGACTTAAGGTAGCCGTATGCCATATCGCCTTCGATATTGAAGGTAACGGTTTTGATACCAGCTTCGTCGCCTTCTTGCAGGTTGGCGATGGTCACTTTGTAATCTTGCTTCTCGCAGTAGCGTTGATAGAGGCGCATGAGTTGTTCCGCCCAGTCTTGTGCCTCGGTGCCGCCTGCACCTGAAACGATTTTTAGCACAGCAGGCATCTGGTCTTCTTCGTGAGAAAGCATATTTTTCATTTCGAGGGCTTCTACCTCTCTGAATGCTTGCGTAAATGCAGTATCAACTTCTTCTTCTGTTACAAGTTCCTCTTTGAAGTATTCAAAAGCGAGTTGCAGTTCTTCGGTAGCGGAGCGCACACCTTCGTAACCCTCAATCCATGCTTTGATGCCTTTCACTTTGCGCATTTGCACTTCAGCAGCTTTGGCATCTTCCCAAAATCCAGGGTCTTGAGTGCGTAGTTCTTCTTCTTCGAGTTGCACACGTTTTTCATCAATCGCGAGGTATTGTTTGAGTTTCTCCGCGCGTTGTTGAATCTCTTTAAGTTGTTCTATAGTTATCATAAGTTTCTAATTTGCCAATTTGGGCGCAAAGGTACTAAAAATATTGCATATATGCAAATATTTTGTGTAGAATGGTAGAGTAGTGTAGGATTGTTTGCTTCCCGATAGTATCTATCATCTTATAATGCGCCTCTATAATAATGCTGCAAAAATCTTCGGCGCGGAAAGGGTTTTGTGCCGAAGGTTTGAGCATTTGGAGGGTAAAATGGTATATACAACACGCGGAAGCATCTGTATAACAGGAGTTTCCGCGTGGGTGTGTTTTTTTTTGAAAAAAGTTTTCGCGTGCCGAAGGTTGTGCCGAAAGTAAGCAGTGAAGACTACTTGAAAAGCGGTGAATATACGAGCCTAATTACTTATACCACCTTTACGAATTCTCCTATGATGCAGAATTCCTCTATATCATCAGGAGAGAGGATGATTGGCTCATATGAATGATTCAGTGGGTGTAGTTCGATGGATTCGTGCGCCCATTCGCCAAATTCATTGTACTTCTTGGTGCTATGATATTCTTTGATGGAATAGCTTCCCTCATACTCCGTATCTACGCTGCCTTGATGCTCTGCGAGGATGATTTTGCCTTCGCGTGAGCCACCTTGATAGCGTTGGAAGAGGCAATAATCGCCATCATGGATGCGTGGTTCCATAGAATGGCCTACTGCCTGAATAATAAACTTATTGCAGTCTTTCTTACCAAAACCGTCCACTTGTATCCAACCGATATGTTCTGCTGGTTCATAATGACCGAAAAGACCACAAGCAGCTCGTACTGAATACACTGGATAATAGGCAATAAATTTTTGCTCCTCATCCACTTCCTCTAATATAAGTGGTTGTGTTTCCGTTTCTGCTGAGGATACAGGTTGTTCGGTTACTATTTTTTGCTCCGTCACTGCTGGGCGCACATCGATATTATTGTCAGTCCATTGTTCGCATTGGCGGATGACAATCTCCATCGCATTCTCGGTAGCTTCCGGTGGGTAGTTATACTTCTTTAAGAGGCGTTTCACCAGTCGGCGCATGCCTGCTCGTGCAGATTCCTTCTTCTGCCAATCAATGGTGCGGTTCTTGCGAAGCATGTCGGTGAGTTCTTTGGTCATCGCCACCAGTTCTTCGTTGGTATAGAAATCTTGTACCGCTTCGGGTTTGGTAAGTGCATCGTAGAAGGATTTTTCTTCGCTATTCAATCCCAGTTCATTGCCTTGTTTTTCTGCTTCGGAGATGTCATTTGCCAAGTGCAATAATTCTTGGATTACCTCTTCGTTGGTGAGCATGCCTTTGAGGTAGTTGGATAATGAGCGATTTAGCAGTTCGGAGAATTTCTCGGCTTGTATCAAGTTGGTGTGTTGATAATGCTTCACGCGCTCATTGATAAGGTTTTTGAGTATCTCAATAGCGATATTCTTCTCTTTCATGCGTGCTATCTCAGCCAAGAACTTCGCATCGAAGATAGAGAACTCCTCTTGCACATCGGCAAAGAGATTGATGATGCTATCGCTTTTGATACTCTGTTTGAGCAGGGCGTTGATGCGTTCGTTGATGTCGCGCAATGAGATTTTTCCTCTGCCCTCTACGCGCGTGATGAGTGTGCGCACTGCCTCGAAGTATGCCGAATGTAGGCGTTCATCGTAGCTGAGCAGACTGTGGCATAGCGAGCGTGCTTGAATAAGCAGTTGTGCCTGTTTGATAAACTGATTTTTGGTTTCTTGTTTGTCGGCAGACTGCAAGTAGTCCACACCTCTGCTGATGGCTTTGGCACGTTGCAAGTCGGATGTGCCGAAGAATGCTGAGTAGTCGAAACCGTGTAGCAGATCGCGGCAGACTTCGAGTCGCTTTTGAAATTCTGGGTATGCTGTTTTGGATATGTCGGTATCACCGTAGTTCTCGCGGTCGCGAATGGTGTACTCTTTCATTGCTTGCTTGAGCGCAGCAGCTATACCTACATAATCGACCACCAAACCGCCCTGCTTATCACCAAACACACGATTGACGCGCGCAATGGCCTGCATGAGGTTGTGTCCTGCCATGGGTTTGAATACATACATGGTGGACAGCGATGGTACATCAAAGCCCGTGAGCCACATATCTACCACAATGGCTATCTTGAGTGGGCTATCATTATCTTTGAAGCGTTTCTCCAGTTCCTTTTTGTGGGTATCGTTGCCGATGATTGGTCGCCACTCTTCGGGGTCTTGGTTGCCCGATGTCATCACTACTGCTACTTTCTCTGTCCACAGTGGGCGCAGTTGCAAGATGCGCTGATAGATCTTCATGGCTATTGGGCGTGAGTATGCCACAATCATGGCTTTGCCCGTCTGCTCGTATTGGCGGTAATCTTCGTAGTGGGTGAGGATGTCATCTACCAATGAGTTGATGGTTTCATCTGCACCCAACAGCGAATCAATGCGCGCCAGTTCACGTTTGCTTTTCTCGATAGCGTACTCTTCGGCTTCTTCTGCCATTTGGTCGTATTCGGCATCAATGCGTTGCAGGGTGGCTTCATCGAGTTTGAGATTGACCACACGACTCTCGTAGAAGACGGGGCGAGTGGCACCATCTTTGACGGCTTGGGTCATGTCGTAGATGTCGATATAATCGCCAAACACTTCGCGTGTGGAGTGGTCTTTGAAGGAGATAGGTGTACCTGTGAAGCCGATATATGTAGCATTTGGCAGTGCATTGCGCACCATACGCGCTGCGCCAATTTTGAGTTTGCCTGTTTGTTTGTCGATGGTTTCGGTGAGTCCATATTGGCTGCGGTGGGCTTCATCAGCCACCACGATGATGTTTCTGCGTTGGGATAGTGGTTCTTCGCCCTCCTCGAACTTCTGCATGGTGGTGAAGAAGATACCATTGGCTTCGATACCATCTAGCAGTTCGCTGAGGTGTTTTCTGCTTTTGGCTTGTACGGGCACTTGGCGCAAGAAGTCGGCGCATTTGCTGAACTGCCCAAAGAGTTGGTTGTCGAGGTCCGTGCGGTCGGTAATGACCACGATAGTAGGCGAAGATAGCGCACGCTGTAGGCATTTGGCAAAGAATACCATTGACAGGGACTTGCCGCTACCCTGTGTATGCCAGAACACACCACCTTTGCCGTTGGTGGTAGTGGCTTCTTTGACAGAAGTGATGGCTTTGCGCACGGCATAGAACTGGTGGTAACCTGCCAGTATCTTGGCACTCTGTTTCTCCTCTTTGGAGAAGCAGATAAAGTCGCGCAGGATTTCGATTAGTCGCTCTTGCTCAAACATGCCGCAGAAGAGCACATGGAAATTGGCGAAGTGGTTGTCTTCGGTTTGTCCATCTACTGTCTTCCATTCCATGAATCGGTCCTCGCCCGAAGTGATGGTACCTGCTTTGGATGTTACCAAATCGCTCATCACGCAGAATGCGTTATAGACAAATAGCGATGGTATCTCTTGCATGTAGTTGCGCAGTTGGGCGTATGCTTCCGATACATTGGTTTCGGTGCGTGAGGGTGATTTGAGTTCCATCACCACCAATGGCAGACCATTGATAAAGACAATGATATCTGCTCGGCGCACGGAATGTTCTTCTATGGACCATTGATTTGCCACTATGAAATTGTTGTGCAATGGATGGTCGTAGTCTATGAGCCGAACGCATGCGGAGTGTTGCTCCTCACCGTCGAAATAACTGACATCTACTCCGTTTTGCAGGTAATCTGTAAATACCTCATTGCGTTGCACGAGTGATCCCGTGTCGATTTGCCGAATCTTATCTATGGCTTCTTGAATAGCCACAGCAGGCAGAGCAGGATTGATAGCCAATAGCGACTGCTGCAGACGGTCGAGGAATAGTGGCTCGGTATAATCGCGCACTATATCTGGACCGTAGATATACTCATACCCGAGTTGTAGTGTAAACAACTCAATAATCGCTTGCTCGTAGTTCGCTTCGTTGAAGGTATCTTTGCTCATAGTATGCCAATATTAACGTTTTAAGAAACGGCGCAGGAGGAAGGTAAGGAAATATGGGAAGGTATAGAACTTGCCATTAAATCCTATGTTCTTATTACACAACTTGATGCCATATTGAATGTCATCGTATTTCTCTTTGTCGCTACTAATCAGTCGATTGAGCGATACTGTAGCATTGTCTTTGGCTTTTACTTCTACTGGAATCAATGATTGGGCATCGCGTACAAAGAAATCCATCTCCAGACTTGGTGACTCGCTACGATAATAATATAGGTCATATCCTTGTTTAGCCAACATGTCTGCTACAATATTCTCGAAGATTGCACCTTTGTAGGTGCCAAAGTTGCGATTGGCACGCAAGTCTTCCTGCGCTTCTTCATCCAACGAAGCAATCAATAGTCCTGTATCTCGGTAATACACCTTATATAGTTTGGCATCGTAGTTGCCCTTGAGTGGCAGCGATGGCGTTTGCAAACAGTAGCAGATATTGATGATTCCTGCATTGGCAAGCCACTCTACTGCACCAATATATTCCCTATTGCGCGCACCGCGAGAAATCTTGGTGACTTGGAAGCGTTTGTTTTCAGCAGCCAAGAAAGTAGTTATATGTCGATATACCGCCAAGACTTTGGCTTTGTCAAACCCTGCTGCATATTTTGTGATATCCTCTTCATAGTCTTGCAATAGTTGGCGTTGCAACTGTAGCAGTCCACTAAACTGTCCGCTCTCTATATAGCGATTTACCACCTCTGGCATACCGCCCAAGATCATATAATCGCTGAATAGCCCACCCAGAACACCCATTTGCATATTGCTGAGTGGTTTAAGTTCTAGCATATGCTGATAGAGGTCATCGATAAAATGCTCATCATAGCCCTTTGCCCACAGAAACTCCTCGAAGTCCAGCGAATACATTTCGTAGTCAGTCTTGTATCCTACACTATTGGACTCTATCTGCTGATAGTACAAGCCCATGAGTGAGCCAGAGCAGATGACATCGTATCGTCCGTCTTGCTTGAAGGATTTGAGACTGGTGGCGCAATCGGGATATTCTTGCAACTCATCGAAGAAGAGCAGCGTTTCATGAGGCACGAAGACCAATGTGGGGTTTAGCAATGTGATGTTTTTGATGATACTATCTACCTCATATCCGTCTGCAAATATCTGCTTGTATTTGGGTTGTAGAGCGAAGTTGATTTCTACGATGTTGTTGTAGTATTTTTCTCCAAAATACCGTATAGAAGCAGTCTTACCCACTTGACGCGCACCTTTCACAATCAGTGGCTTTTTGTCAGCTGATGCTTTCCATTCTTCTAAATACTTATCAATCTTTCGTTTAAGCATAACAATTCACATTATCGGCTGCGTTTTTACTATCAAAAATCACATAATCGGATATATTTTGTGTACTAAAAATCACATAATCGGCGCAAAGGTAGTGAATTATTTTGATATGAGCAAATATTTTTTGTGTTTTTTCAATATATACCTGCCTTTTGTATATCTTTAATATACCTTTGGTATAGAAAAAGCGACTTGCTGGCTTCGGGATCACGATAGGACATCTGTGGGACATCTATGGGCTTTCTGTGGGCTAAATGTGGCTGGCTGTCAGTTCCGATACCACTCCGTTACCACTCTGATGTTCATGGGTGGGTTTGGATAAAAATGACCGCTTTATTATTTCAAATAAGGTGCGCACTTGTCGTATGGAGTAAAATTAAATTTTGAATCGATTACATCTAATCGTTCTTTTATCATGCGACAAGCATTTGGGAAAGCATAACTACCATATATTTGACCATTTTCATTCATGTATTCTAGAAGTGTCCTTAATTGGTCGGATGTAAAAGTACCTATGACTGATGCGATGATAGAATTGAAAATCCAATTTGCACGATCATAAGAAGACGCATGTCCATATAATGTAATCGTAAAGTCTTGGTATATTTCTTGCGAATAGTTATCGATAATTACTTTATTTATATATAAGATACCTGAGTAAGTAATTGTTTGTCTATTTTTTACACACGTCAAAATGTGTTTTAACTGATTACCCTTATTATATAGTGCGATATATGATAAAGTACTATTTTCTTTAATTATTTGCTCAAGGGTAATATTAAATTCAGGTAGTATTGCATCTTGTAATTGAGGATATTTATTAAGGAACTGTATGAGTAATCCCCAACGAGTATTCATTATATTTACCGTCAACAAATCTGTGCGCGATCTATCAGTAAAGAAATCTGCAGGTATTGTATGTATTTGATGGAGGAAAAAATCTTTATGTCGCTCCATCATTTTTAGTAATACTTTATAATTTACTATTCTATTTTTGTTACATTCTTCATCTTCCAATAAAAATACTATTTTCCACAAAGGCTTAAATAACATATATTCTTCTTGTGGATTATCTATCTTATTTAGGTACTTGGCTTCAATGTATTTTACAACTTTATCGTCATCCATTAAACTATTGGAAACATATTCAATATCATTGATAAATATGTTGAACAAATCTTTTGAAATAAAAGACGGTTTACACAATAAACCTTGCAACATATTTATTATTAGTCCTTGTACATAAGCTGCATTAGGGCGATATAAATCATCTTGATCATCTATAACAGGATGAGCACAAAGATTCCTTTCTTTTTGTAGAGATTCATAATGTAAAAAATCCTCTGTACGAATAATTTTATTCTTTTCAAGACATCTTTGAGGCATTATACTTTCCCATGTAGATGACTTTGGATTAGTCTTTTTTTCTTTTTCAATTTCATTTATGATTGCGATAGCCCCTTTGTCTTCATATAAATTTTTCAAATCTAATAACTTATAATACAAATCACTTACTACTGTTGAATATAACATCACAACAGCACTTCGTAAGTTATTAGAATAAAAGCATGACAATACTTCATCCATCGCAAGTCGTGTTTTAGGATGAACAATTTTTTGACGCAACTCTTCTATTGATAATATTGCTTTCATGATATGGTTATAGTATATTCAATTATCAAACGGTTATCTCTCCACTCATTAACTTTGGCAATAATGTGTCACGGAGATAGGAAAGATTATTATTTTCTGTTTTATTCTTTTTTAGAGTAATAAAAATAGGCGAGATTACCTTATTAAATTTAATTAGTAATTCTTGATTGGGAATAATTATTTTTGTTTTTTTGAAATATGGAATAGTTAGTTGTTGCTGCGTCGTACCAGTACCACTGATGTTTTGTGTAATAGCCCATAAATATAGATACTCTGCTGAAAGATTATTATATTGGGGAATCACAGAGATAAGACGAACAATGGGTACATATGGTTCCGTACGAAGACATACAAAACCAATTGTACCTCTTGCAGAAATAGTTATGCTATGTTCATATATTTTTGCACACCTAGTATATCCAAATAAGCCTTCATTATCAATTCCGTTAGAATAGATAGGCACTTTACAATCATCTGTTTGTTTATCAATATAGATTTCTGGTTTATCGCCTCCTGCCAAGATTGTTGCAATATCACCTAATTCTACTTCCTCCCAATCATCTTTTTTATTATCCACAAACCATGATTTATAGAGTGCTTGGGCTTGTTGTTCGAGGTTGGCGTTGATACGGCGATTTAATTCGATTTTATCATCTATCGCATTCAATATATCCGCTATGCGCTTCTGCTCTGCAAGAGGAGGAAGGGAGATTTCAATGCTACGCAGTATAACTGCTGTCAAAAACTTTGTTGATGTTCCTTGTGAAAGACGTTTGAAATGCTTAAGAAATATTTTGAGAGAATAATACAAAAACTTTGTATCACAAACACCTTGCATTGCTTCTATTATATATGTTCTTTGATAGGCGTTAAATTTTCCTTTATAATATTTTATTGAAAAATTTCCTTCAGCATTGTTTCCTGCAAGAATAATAGCTTCTTTATCAAAAGCCCAAGTATCTATTGATAAAGTTATAGGAGAACATGTAAAAAACGGATACTGTCCATTAGATACCGCAGCATTTGAATTGAGTTTTCCTGTTTGAAACGTTGCAATATCTCCTAACTTATATGTCTTCCACTCGTTCATATCCTACAATTTATACCCAATACTTTCTAATTGCTTTTTGATCTCTGCTTCGAGGGTGTGGGATTGCTCGAAGAGGGAAGCGAGTTCGGCGGTAAGGCGAGTCATCTTCTCCTCAAAAGGTTCGGCATCTTGCTCCTGCTCGGCTATACCCACATAGCGACCTGGGGTGAGGATGTAATCTTGCTCGGCAATATCCTTGATATTCTTCACCGCGCAGAAACCCTTTTCATCGGTGAGCGTGCCTGCGGCATAAGACTGATAGGTCTGGGCAATGTGCATGATGTCCTCCTCGGTCAGTTCGCGGAGTTTGCGCGTAACCATAGTACCCATCTCACGCGCGTCAATAAAGAGCGTTTGTCCCTGCTGTTTCTTTCGGCGATTGAAGAACCAGATAGATACAGGGATACCTGTAGTATAGAACAGCTGCGAAGGCATAGCAATGATACAATCCACTAAGTCGGCCTCTACCAATCGTTGGCGTATATCGCCCTCGCCACCTGTCTGGCTGGAGAGTGAGCCATTAGCCAGCACCACGCCTGCGCGACCCGAAGGCGCAAGGTGGTGGATGATATGTTGTATCCATGCGAAGTTGGCATTGCCATCGGGTGGCGTGCCATACTTCCAACGCACATCACCCGTCAAGCGGTTACCACCCCAATCGCTGAGGTTGAAAGGTGGGTTAGCCATCACAAAGTCAGCCTTCAGCGTGGGGTGTTGGTCATCGAAGAACGTGTCGGCATTGAACTTGCCGAGGTCTGCCTCGATGCCACGGATAGCGAGGTTCATCTGCGCCATCTTCCATGTGGTAGGGTTGCTGTCTTGACCGAAAACAGAGATGTCGTTGATATTGCCTTGGTGGCGTTGGATAAACTTAGCCGACTGCACAAACATACCGCCAGAGCCACAAGCAGGGTCATAGACGCGACCGTGGTAGGGCTGCAACACCTCTACCAATGTGCGGACAATACATGCAGGCGTGTAGAACTCGCCCGCGAGTTTGCCTTCTGCCTCGGCGAACTTAGAGAGGCAGTACTCGTAGGTACGACCTAAGATGTCCTTCGTGTCGCCCTGCTCGCGCATTTGGATATTGGTGAAGAGGTCCACCACATCGCCCAAACGGCGTTTGTCCAACTCTGGGCGTGCGAAGTTCTTGGGCAAGATACCCTTGAGGCGAAGGTTCTCTTTTTCGATTTGGCGCATGGCGTTGTCGATGACCATACCGATCTCGCTGCTGTGCGCTGCCTCGGCAATAACCGACCAACGCGCGTCTTGTGGCACGTAGAAGATGTTTTCGGAGGTGTATTCATCCTTATCCTCTTCAAAGCCCTCGCCTTCAGCAAGCAGTTCGTTGTATTTCGCCTCGAAACGGTCGGACAGGTACTTGAGGAAAATCAAGCCCAGCACCACCGATTTGTATTCCGATGCATCTAGATTGCCACGCAAGAGATCGGCTGCTTTCCAAATCTCTTTCTCAAATCCAATATCTGCTGTATTGATGTTTGCCATAGTATGTTATGCTTTTTTATATTTGGCGCAAAGTTACGGAATTTTTAGGAGATATGCAAGAAAATGGCGAGTTTTTTGCTATTTATTGTTTAAAGGCGGGGATTACTCGGCGAATTAACGCCGAGCACTGGACTGGTGGGAGAGGGGCAATCTTAAGAAAAAGCACTTTGTCTTATACTGAAATAGGTTTACTCATAAAATGAACAAAAAGTATCAATTATTAAGATTCAAGTTTTATGAAGCGAACTCTAAATCGTTATTCTGCATCATTCAAGCAACAAGTTTTGGATGATTATTTTCAGTCAGGCATGAGCCAAGTGGAATGTTGTACCAAGTGGAAAATTCCCCAACGCACGCTCAATACATGGCTTACTTCTTGCAAGAGTCAAGAAAAAAGTGTATCTTTGCACTCAAACTCGAAACACATGGATGCAAAAGACCAAGCTTTAGAGAACCTGCGTGTGGAGAACGAGCGTCTCCGTCGCGAAGTGGAGTACCAGAAACTCCGCGTTACAGGCTATGAGCGCCTTCTTGAGATTATCAAAGAGGAAGACGGCATCGACCTGCTAAAAAAAGGTGGAGCCAAACAGTAGAACGCCTGTCCGCAGAGTATCCGTCCGAAACGATGGAAACACTCTGCGGGCTGTTTGGCAAATCCAAGCAGGCTTATTACAAGCACAAGCGTAAGTCATTCAGTGAAGAAGAGATAGAGCAAACAATCCTATCCATTGTGCACGATTATCGTGCAGAAATGCCTATTATAGGCGGTCTCAAACTCTATTGGCTAACACGCTCTGTGTTTGGTGATACATTGGGCATAGGAAGAGATAAGTTCCTACGATTGCTACGGCAGCACAAACTCATTATCCCTCCG
>JAZNJW010000024.1:0-31001 GCA_045578255.1 Paludibacteraceae bacterium | reverse complement strand
AAAGAGCAGCGACTATGCTTTGACTCCACAGAACCGTCACGTGTTGTTGTTTGCTCCAATAGAGCCAGGCGAGGAGATTGTGTTGACGAAGGAGCAAGTAGCGGCATGGGAGTCCTTGGCAGAAGGTGGTATGATTTACGTCCGCCTTTTGACCGAGAAATCGGGTCAATTGACCACAGTAGCAGAGTGATAGCGCTCCGCTATTGTCTTCTGCAAAAAGATATTGGGCATAGGTCATTGGTTTGACCTATGCTCTCCAAGCAAAAAAGCGATCTTTGAAATATTGAAACAATAGTAAAGAAACGAAAAAAACGTTGCAAAAAACTTGCATATATCCGATTTTTTTACTACCTTTGCACCATAAAACCAGTAGATTATGGAGCAAATAGTAAGAGCCGATTATGTGCAGGCGGTAAAAGCTATAAAGCAGGCCATTCAAGTGTCCCGCTATCGTGTATCACGTCATGCAAATGGCGAAAGTCTTGGTTTGTACTATGGAGTAGGTAAGTATATTTCCGAACATAGTCGTAATGCAGCATGGGGAACAGGTGCCATTGAGCATATCTCCAATCAGTTGCAACAAGAGATGCCAGGATTGAAAGGTTTTTCAGCCGAAAATATGCGTAAAATGCGTTTGTTTTACGAGGCGTGGGCAGATGTTTTTGAAAATCGTTCGGCAGTGTCGAACGAATTAGGAATAATACCTATTAGTGCTGATATTCAGCCATTTATATTTCGTTCGACAGTGTCGAACGAAATTGCAATGCAAGATGTTAGTTGTTTTGTCTCAATTGGATTCTCTCAGCATTTTTCAATAATAACTAAAGCTAAAAACCTTTCTGCTCGTTGGTTCTATATCCGCAAATCGGCCACAGAGTTTTGGGGTGTTCGTCGTTTGGAACAAGCTTTGCGTGATGACCTATATCACACATTAGGTGCAATGCCAAGCAATTTTGAGTTGACTATTCCTAATGAGAAACAGCGTGCAATAGCCATGCAGACTTTCAAGGAGAACAATGTGTTGGACTTTTGGCATGTGAAAGACCCAGATTATGTGGATGAGCGCGATGTGGAGCAACATATTGTGAATAACATCAAGAATTTTATGATGTCCTTGGGCAATGAGTTTACTTTTATGGGTAATCAGTATCGTGTGATAGTGGATGAAAAGGAGCGTTTTATTGATTTGCTTTTTTATCATCGCAGGATGCGTTGCATGGTAGCCATAGAGTTGAAGAATGGCGAGTTCCAACCCGAGTATGCTGGTAAACTGAATTTCTACTTGTCGGCTTTGGATGAATATGTCAAGTTGCCCGATGAGAATCCAAGTATTGGTATTATCTTGTGTAGAGATAAGAGTAATACAGAGGTGGAGTTTACTTTGCGTGATATGTCCAAGCCTTTGGGTGTTGCTACCTACCGTAGCGTAGATGAGTTGCCTGAACATTATCGTTCATTACCTTCGGCTGATGAACTGCGCAAGTTGATATAATCCCATAGATTGATATATTTCGTTTCTTTACCGATATGCCCAATCGCATATCGGTTTTTTCTATTGTTTCAATAAAAATAAACCCGCCCTCGGGCGAACAACATAAAAATAGTTTAGAGCGAAGCGAAAAAGTGCCCCGTGCCTTTAACCTCTCACCTCTAACCTTTCACCTAAAAAAGCGGCTCCGCCGCGCAGTGACCTTTGAAATATCGAAACAATAGTAAGAAGCGATAAAGGAGCAGAATATTAAGAATTTCATCTCTTGTACCATCTCTATCTTCCTCGGGTAAAAGACCTAGGACGTAATAATCGTTCGAACGAATGTGAGATAAGAACCAAGGATGAACCAAGGACGGACCAAAGATGAACGATCTCCCAAAAGTGCTTTTTGTTAAGATTGTGAAATTTTCTATTGTTTCGATAGAAAACTGCCAGAAGGAAAACTGAGGAAATCGAGAAAATCGAGAATTTGCAAATTCTCAAAATTCTCGAAATTCTCAACTGCTCTCCAAGTGAGGAGAGAGATAAAGATGATTGATAATAAGTGAATTATAAATTTGATGTGTTGAGATAGTGGTTTTCCACGGACATCTGTGGAGGTTGGCTAGAGATGAGAAGATTTTGTCCGTGGGAGAGCAAACGAAGTGTTCTTTGATGAGTGTTTATTGGGATAGATGTCGTTTACGCAATGTGCGTAAATTGTCGTTATTGTCATTATTGTCGTTTCTCAAATCGACAATATCGTCAAAAACGACAAAACCGACATTTCCGTCACGTGATGAAAAAATAGAAAGAATAGGATATAGATGTGCTACGGAAGGTATAGAGAAGTGCTATTATGCACCCGTCAAGAACCCGTTATGAACCCGTAATTGCTCGCTTGCCGAGCCGAAAAGAGCGATCTTTGAAATATTGAAATAGACTGAAAAAATGTGCAATTTTGCATTTTTCTGCTGAAAATGTTGTGTAAATGAGAAAATTGTTGTAATTTTGCGGTGCAAAATCTAAACAATATCTATAAATATGGCAACTTTTTCAATTACAGTCAACGAGCGTACCGCTCAAGGAAAGGCCTTGTTAGCTTATTTAGAAACGCTGAAGGTAAATCTACAGCGCGTTTCTAGTGTACGTAAAGGCAGTCTTGAACGCTCTATGGATGACATTAAACATGGTCGTGTAGAGAGTTTTGCTTCTGCAGATGAAATGTGTAATGCATTAGGTATTTAAGTTATGTACCACGTGCGTATGACTCGTTCGTTTGGCAAAGATGCTGAACGATGCAAAAAGCGCGGATATGACATGCAGCTTTTGAGCAAAGCAATCCACCTCTTGGCTGAGAGTGGTCAGTTGCCAGCATCGTACCGCCCGCATAAATTATCTGGACAATTTGCTAATTGCTGGGAGGCACACCTCAAAGGTGATTGGTTACTGTTGTGGTTTCAAGATGATGAGGAATTAACGCTTCTCTTTACTGGTACGGGAACGCATTCCGATATTTTTGGGTAAGTGTAATCAAAAGCACTATCTTTGATTTGCAGCAAAGTCGCTTATAACCTTTAGCGCAATTTTGTGCATCATAATTTTCAGTCTGACAAATGTTTGTCAGACTTTTTTGTCTATTTCAGTATTTGCACGTGGCTTTGCTACCCAAACGTGATCTTTGACATAGTGATTCCATAAGGAATAATCTAAATTATGTACGCGTGCGTACACAATTTGAAAGAGGAGATTGTCTACGCATGCGTATACAATTTGAGAATGGGAATTGTCTCCGCACCGCAGAGACAATTGTAGAAAGATTATTCCACTAAGCGAATAGTCGCTTTTTTGTATATGGAATCATTGTAATCAAAAGATATTAACTATTAATTATTAACTATTAACTGAAATACCCGCCCTTGGGCGACAACATATAATAACCAAACAACGTGGCTTTGCCACATAAAACGCACCGCAGGTGCAGATAACGTCCGCTTACGGACAAACAACGCAGCTCCGCTGCACACAACGTGAGCGAAGCGTAACATAAATAGAATTATTAACCAGGGTAACGAGGCAAGGCCTCTAACCCATAAACTCAAAAAATATGAAAAAAATATTGTCAATTTTAGTATTTACTCTATTTTGTGTAGGAGGAGTATTTGCTGAGTCTAAAATCACATTTAAAGTACAACTGGCAACTGGTAGTGAAGGTATGGGATATGTTACAACAAGTTCAAGTTCTACGGTCTCTGATGATTATAGTGCGCCTAGTGACTCCTACTCATCATCATCTACAAAATGTAATTATAAGACTTTCTTTGGAGCAAATGTATCACATGTTAGTCATGGTACTAAACCTTCTCAAGGTTACGCTTTTGCACGCACAAGTGATGCAAGCAAATACCACTTTGTAGGATGGTCAAAGACGAATAATGTAAACGATATTATTTCGACTGATTTTTGTTATGGCCCTATTGGTAAGACAGATGAAACAATGTACCATTGTCATGGTGAAGCAAAACTATACCCAAATACAAAAACTGATGATAATGGAACGTTTTATGCTCACTTTGCTGAAAATGAAGTGTGGGATTTTATTTTTAATCCTGTAACAGAAGGTGGTCAATACACTGTTAGTTACACATCCAATAATGTCCCATTATCGGCAACTCTTATGACTACGAGTGCTGCGCTAACTCTTTCTGGCATTACAAATGCAGATGAAGCTTCTTTTACTCTTGCAGCGACTGCCAGTGCGAATTATCGTTTTTTGAGATGGTGTTTTGAGTATAGTGATGGAACGAGAGAATATGATAATAATGTCAATCCTACGAAAAAGTTTGCGAAGTCAGCTACGATTTCTTGTGAATTTATAAACAAGGATCATGCACAATTTGTAGTATTGGGTGAAAAGAATGCCTATTTCAAATTAAGCGATGCTATAGCAGCAGCAAAAGTGTCTGCCTCTAAGGTCGTTGTTTTGAAAGAGTCGGGTAAATTATATATAGAAACAGAAAATACGACTTATTTTGATGCTGCGTCTAAAAAACACACTATTCCTGAAGATATTACTCTCCTTATCCCAAATAGCGACAATAGTGCGGATTATGTGGTACATATGGGAAAAATATCAACCGAACAAGTGATTAGCACTCCATCTTTTACGGAGAAAAAGTGCATGACGGTAGATGCAGAGCAAGATTTTGATGTGTATGGTGATATTTGTATCTATGCTAAAATTGTGCAAGGCACGGGAACTATATGCAATTATGGTCGTATTCATTTAGGTAATAATAGCGATATTGTACTCAAGTCTGGTTCAAAATTGAATGCGATAGGATATGTTACTGGTGATGAAAACTCATCGGTTGTAGTAGAATCAGGTGCGGTTATACAAGAGATCATACAAATGATTGACTGGCGTGGTGGAGATGCTATTAGCGATATGGTTATGTCCTCTGGTAAGAAAAATAGGGTTTTCCCAATCAATCAATATTATGTACAAAATATCGAAACAAAGTTGATTGCACATGAAGGCGCAGTTTCTGATGTGACATCACTTGCAGTTGTAGGCGGTTTTAGTTTCCCTGTAAGTGCAACGATGTTTTCACCAGCAAGTGGCAATTATACAGGTATGTTCCGCCTTGGTACTGGTGTAAAATTGGAAAGGTATTACGATATTGCAAAAGATAGAATAAACTACACTCTTCGTTTAGCAGAAGGGGCTACATCTGCTAATGTGTCTTGGGATCAAATATCATTGAATTTGGAGACAGATGATACGGCTGCGAAAATGCTATTATCAAGTATGGGCTTGTCTAAAATTTCATCTGCAGATTATGTGTTACCAATCACAAATAATATGAATATTCATATCTGTGAAGGGGTAAATGTTGACATTAAGGAGGATGTGGCAGTATTGGCAGGAGCGAAATTGCGAGTGGATAAAGGTGCTAAGGTTGCAACTGATGGCTCGAGTGTATATGTATATGATGCGGAGCAACACCATGTACAGTGGACCGATGCAACTGTGACATATACAAATAAGACAGAAGGTGATCAGTCTATTATTCAGAATAATTACTATAACTATTTCGGTTCTGGAAGTGCAGCGATATATAAAATCCCTAATCGTCCAGATAGATTGAAATATAATCGCGATAATGATTTGGTCGAGTGGATAAATCCTGCTGTATCTACTAACAAAACGAAATTGCAAAAAACGGATGCTACAGTAATAGTCAATGGCTCATTTGAAGGATCTATTTATACAACTGATGGAGGAGCGTGTATCATTTCTGATGATCCGACAGCGAATGCTACAATTAAATTTTCTGGATTAACCACACCTACCATAAAGCAAGCGATACAAAGACAATACAAAAATGATGAAAATAAAACAGCGCAAGCGGTGCATTTTGCTGTTATTCCATGTAAATCATCTGCTATGCTCCAGAATGCAGATGGCACATATTCTGCTGGTCAAGCAGCCGCAACGGAGAATAATAAGACCTATACCTATTACCCATTGTGGGACAATGGTGACGACCAACCCAAAGGACGCTGGTCGGATGTTTTACCAGAAGGAGAAATTACTCCAGCGAAACTTAATGGAAATAATTTATTAGTTACTATTCCTGTTGTTAAAACTGGTGTTATTACATTCGAACCACAATCGGGTGATACAGAAATTATTGGTGTTGATGATACTAAGACTACCTTTAGTGGCACTCGATTTGCATCCAATGACGCGGTTACATTTACCGATGGAGTAGTAACGATTCCTATTAAATATACACCGACAATTACGCATAATGATAATATCACAGATAATGATCCAGAGACTGTAACGGTTACTTTTAATTGTCACAATATAGTATCAGATAAAGATGAGGATGTTACATTGACAATTAACTTGACTGCTACACAAAACTATGCTCCAGACTTCCTCATCAACAATAAAGCGGATGAGACTATCAATCTGAATTTCCCTACTACTGTTGTGGGTCAGACATCTGCTGAAGAAGTTATTGTAGTAGGTCCTATAGCTGAAAATGTAACAGACCGCAATTATAATGACGGAAAAGGATTTGTCACATGGACACCTGTTACCTTAACTGCGGGTAGTCCGTTTGAGATTACTGGAGATTATTTCACTGGTGCGAAGGTAGTGTATAAACCAACTACCACTGCTGGTACTCATACCCAAACTCTTACCCTCAAAGCTACTTATAGCGATGGAGTGGAGATGACAAAGAATATTGTACTCACGGGTACGCCTCAAATCATGCAAAACCCATTGCAGTTCGCAGAAGAGAGTGTAGAGATTTATCCTGGTGATGAAATCAATTCCTTGTTCAAGGATATGGGTAATGGTACAGATATTACTATTACCTTTACTAGCAATGGCGAGGAAACCAATAGCAATGATATTATTGAACTGATACCTAACAATGGCAATTACAAGTTGCGGGTGAAGAGTGGTGTCAATATTGTAGAACAGCAAATAATCACTATAAAAGCTACTCAGTCTGCTAACGAGATAACAACTGATGGTATGGATGAGATAGAGGTTACAGTTACCCCTTCTGTACAGTGGAACTGGTCGAAGCTATATTTTGGCACTACCTACGATAATCCAATTGTAGTGCAAAATATGGATGACCCATGGTCATTGACCTACAATAATGATTGTGCTGCTATCTCTGCAGATAAGTTTACTGGAGATGCTACAAACGGCTATCAGGTAGAAGTTGGTAGTGGTAGCGAAGGTGTAGCTACATTTACCTTTACGCAAGGTAGCTACTCGCTTACCCTCTCTGCTGCTGTGTATGCGGATCCAAGAGTATTGGATATCTGTATGCGTGATGCGAATGCTACACGTACATTCGAAGATATCAGTGTGGAGAAAACCAATGTGAAGTATGACAATGGTATATTGTTTGCTACTACTGAGCAGTCAGGTGCAGCATGGACCATGGAACTTATCGGCGTTCCTGATAAATTAGAGTTTATACCACTAGGCGAAGGCAAGAAGTGGACAATTGCAGAGTACGATGGAACGACATGGACTACCACTTATACAGAAGCAGAGATATCTTTGGCAGACGAACAGACATATTTTGTACATAATCTGATGCCATCAACCCAACAGATACGTATTATTTGTAACTTGGGTGGCGTACAAGGCAAAATCACAGACCTTTGTGTAACAAAATTGGATGGTTCTGCCAGCGCAGATGTAGAGAAACTATATTTGCCAATTACACGCGATGAGCAAAATCAAGTAACTCCATCACAAAAGAGCATTAAGTTGAGTTATGTAAGCCCATCATCTGACTTGTGGCTAAGCGTGGTAGATGGAGCAGGTAACACCATTTCTGATATTACATTAGCGGGTGATCATCTCTCCAATGGAAAGTTACCAAACACAACAGCAACTAATCTTTATCGCGAAGAGTCAATCACAATAACCAGCACATATTCGGCAGAGGGTGTTGTATATCTGTTGGTAAAAGACAAAGCGGATGTTGAGATGCTCAAGTTACCTATCCGTCTGTATCATTATCCACAACCATTGCCTCTACGCACTTCTGAATGGAGCGGAGATAATGCGGAGAAATACTATTTCTACACTACTGAGCATAAGCAAAATGTGCAGTTCAATACGGTAAATCAGAAACTAACGTTTGCTGGTACAGGTCAACGATTTATCACCTTCGCTTTCCGAGGTGGACCAAGTTATATCAGTTTCGAATCTTCTCTCGACTTCGTTCCACAAGATGAAACGACGGTTCAAGAATTGGTATTGCAAGAATGGTACGACTATTGGACACTTGAGGTGTCAGATGGCGAGTCTAATCGCTTAATCGCAAATACCGCAGAAGCTGAGGTACAACCTGAGATTACGGCAGAAGTGCTTGATGGTAAGACGAATTTCCGATTGCGTGTAGCAGTCCCATATACCACCAGATTAATGACGTTGCAAAGCAAACGTGCAACGGCTATTGACGTGGAGAATGTAGTCATAGATGGCGAACCAGATTTAGATGTCGTATTAGGTAATCATACCATTGAACATGAGGGTGAAGTGAACTTTACACCCGATGTGTTAGAGCAAGATGTAGTGGTTACTGCTATCAATCTTGAGCAACTGAAGGTGGCATGCAACAATCCTCATTTTGCCGTTACATATAATACTTCTAACATTACATCTACTCCAACTACTCTAACTGCTACAGAATGTCCAAGTGCTTTGGGCAACTATATGGTGGGAAATATCACCTTGCATGTTACTTGGGATGGAGAGAATACTGTAGATGAAGGATTGCTCATTTTTACTGATAAGAACGATCAGGAACTGGCAACCATTCGTTTGCTTGGAGCAAAAGATTTTATCTTACAAGGAAACTCGCAAACTACAGGTCTGTTTACTGGTTTTGCAGAGAATATCACAACCCATCCATTTACTTCGGAAGAAGAAAAGTATCAATATGCTCGCAGAGAGGTTAACCTATTCAATACTTTTGATGAGAAGGGTATTGCATTGTTCGACTATTTGATTGTATATGGTGAGACCACTGCTGAAGATCAAGGCGCAACCATCTTGTCTGCTAATACTACTCGTGGTAGCAACGCGCATACACCTATGTATGTGTATCGAAAGGTGGCTAATGAAGATGGTGTGTATGATCGTTATCAATTTATCTTTGACCAAGCTAATGTCAATCAAGGTCAAAAGCCACTCTTGCACACAGTTGTTGATGCGGAAGGTCAACAATTGATACCTCATGCCACAGAAACTGATGGTACACAACACTTTGATATTGCCGAAGGCGAAAAATTGAGCATATATATGACTGGTTTCTGTCCGTATGCTTCTACTGGCTTCGAGAAAACACAAGAGGGTGTATGGCTCTTCCGTGCTAAGAAAAATGCGAAATTAGATGTATATCTCGAAGACTGCCATATCTATAGTCGTAACAAAACAGAAGATGGCCATTCATTTACAGGAAAGAATGATCCTGCTGCTAATATTTTCCAAGAAGACTATGCAAGAGGTTCGGGTGGTGTCTTAGTATTTGAATGTAACCAAAAGGGAGAATATGATGTTTCTGAAGCATTCCAAGTGGCTATTCATACACGAGGCAAGAACCTTCTGAAAAGTAACTATGGTTGCTTCTACGAAATCTTTGGTATGCGAGCATATCAAGTGTCTTCTCCAGTACAAATTCGCTTGACAAGTAACATCGATGGTTTTATACCAAACTCCAAAACGCATTTGACCTTTGATGATAAGTGGCCTACGGATTTGGCAGATGCTACCAAGTTTAAACGTACTAATGGTTTCCTCAGCTTGCAAAAGCAGGCGAATAACGCACCGTCCATTGATATGGGTAATGGTAATACGGTTGTGAATTTCCGAGGTGGACAAGTAGAGTTGCAAAACGCACAGAACGTGAGTGATAAATATAAAACCACATTGGCAATTTCTTATCGTTCGGGTATCATGGCTACAGGCGGTGTGCAAATACAAATGGCATATGGTATAGGTACCGATGCAGCCACTGAAGGCACTGTAAACTTCTATGATGGTACGATAACTGTCATTCCTATGAAAGTGGATGCTGAAGACCGTAAATATTATTTGATGGACCCACTTGTGCAAAATGGCGAACCAGTTCTTGATGATGAGGGTAATGTTATGCTTAGCGATATCACATCTTGTTTGCGTTGTCCACAACATACCTATGTATATGGTGGTTCAATCTGTATGCTCCGCGCTTGTATGAGTCCTACTTCGCAAGGTGGTGCGCCAACCGATGGCGTTAATCCTTTGGGACGCTTCTTCTATACTGAGGACCATGGATATGAATATAATACGGCGGATAAACAAAAACCTGCAAACCAAGATGACGCATCTCAATGGTTGGTAAATCCTGTGAAGTTCCCAAGTGATGTTACTCTATTCGAAGGATTGGCAGATTATCATGCTAATACGGGTAAATATACCTATGGTATTGAAAGTGTAACCCCGAATGAAGATGGTCAGTTGATTCTCTGGATTCCAGACGGATTTGGAGGTGTGCAGGCAGAGCAAGATAGATATTTGACATCTTGGAAAGCATGTATGCCTGAAATCACGGCTGTTTTAGCAGAAGTAGGCATCACAAAGATTGGTGGTACTGTGGGAGGAGCAACATCCATAGCAAATATCGAGGATGTGGATAATCTGCTATATTGTCAATTGGATGAACATATCTACAGCGTAATTAGTGAAACGACAGGTGAAGGTGATGATGAAACCTATGTCTATGAGGCACCTTTGAAAGTACCTGATGGATTTACTATGTCGGATATAGATCTTGGATTTGGAGATTATATGAGATTAGCTCCATCCAACGTTGGCAAATTAGAAGACTATGAAATGCTAAATACGGAAGATTATAATGTGAATAGTAAAGTTTATTACATATCTTCTACTACAGCCGATGTATGGCAAACTTTCACAGCACCATTCGATGTGGAGAAAATATGGGTTGTTGAGACATATGATGAATCTGAGTTAGAGAGAGTAGAGCCTTCTGGTACTGAAATAGAAGCAGGTACTACAAAACGCAAAAAAATTCTCACTACTCAAGCAAACCATAATGCTGACTTTGCCTCCTTCTTTGGTGTAGCAATGGCATTGGGTAGTCAACAAACCTTTGAGGAAATTTATAATGATTATATCTCATGGGCAATGGTGGAAGATAAGCATGAGGGCGATGCTAGTACGTATAATAAGCGTGGAAAAGTGACATTGACACCATATGATGGCACAAACTGGAGTGAAGCCAATTTCTATTTATATCAAAATAAGGGCAATTGGACTATTACTAGTGCAGAAGACGGTGAATTTACTCCTCAATGGGAATTGCCTGAAATAGAGAATGGT
This sequence comes from Paludibacteraceae bacterium, assembly GCA_045578255.1. Classification (GTDB taxonomy): domain Bacteria; phylum Bacteroidota; class Bacteroidia; order Bacteroidales; family Paludibacteraceae; genus Colicola. The sequence goes on along the minus strand of JAZNJW010000024.1, from coordinate 19,590 downwards.
GTTCTTTTGAAGAAGGGAGAAACATATTCTATGTTATTCCCATATTGTTCAGGATGCTGGGATGAAGGTGGCTTGGAAACACGTAAATTCTGGGATTATTGGTCAGGTAAATTCCTTATCTTCGAGAGTACTCAAGCTTCTAAAGATAAGCCACACGTGTTACATGGAGCAAACTATGTGGGTGAGACACAACCTGAAAAGGGAGAATGGGTATTCCCAAGTGCAACAGCAACATCCGCTTCAACTGAAGCAATTTTGACTGGAAATAGTACATTCTCTCGTATGAACACAAGTAGGTCGGATGTGTTCTTATATTCTCCTACGCCTAATTATGAAACATTCTTGCCACTTGAAAGTGAAGATGTAATCTTGCCTACTACCGCCTTCCTTGTTGCAAATCCTCCTACAAGAAATGGATTATCTGCACGAGGTATTACCCGCACGGGTAAGATTATCTACGATAAGAGCAATACCAATACCGATGTAAATCAAGGTGGTATTCCAACCGTAGGTGGTGGCAATGACTTGTTCATTACTTCTACTGAGGAGGGCATCAATATAGCTGTGGCAGAGCCACAACAGGTGCGCGTGGTTTCTTCTACCGGTTGGGTAATCTTCAGCGGAATGGTCAGCCAGTCCGTGGATGTACCTCTCTCCACCACAGGCATCTATATCGTCAGCGGCGAGAACGAAGTGCACAAGATCGTGTATTAGCGCTATGCGCTGGACGCCCCTGAAGGGCTATAGGACGCTTCGCTATGGGACGGGCAGAGCCCTATTGGACGCCCTGAGGGGCTATTGGGTATTGGACGGCGTTCCGCCTATGGGCGATAAGAACGCAATCAAAAAATCGCAGAACAAAGTACTTTCTGCGATTTTTTGTTTGTGGGCTTGTGGGTTGCGTGGGCTTATACCATTCGGAAATGTGGTCAGAAATGTGCGATTTCCGAAAGAAATAAGAGCAATCTCCTTGATGGTATATAGTGATGGTGCATGGTGTATAGTGGATAGGCTAGGATAATAAAATGAATGAGAGCACCTAATTTTATAGTGTGCGCATATGACGCGCGAGCGATCATGCGCGCACGCATGTGATTGCATATTTTTTTAGAATAAAAACAGAATAATGTAGGAATGAGTATAATTGGTTGTAAATCAGCGATTTACCCCCCCGTGTCGTTTGCGTTCTTAAAAAATGTTCTAAAATTAGTAAAAAATCAACAAAATGATTTGCATAATTGAAAAAAAAGCAGTAATTTTGCAGCCTGATTTATTATGCGGTATTTTATACGTACATAGATAAAGAATAAAAAAATATTAAATAATTAACAATTTTATTAACAATCAAAAATCAAAGTAATGCGTAAATTTTTACTTTCCACCGTTGCTCTCATGATGTCCGTGGCCTTGATGGCTGCTGGATTGGGCAATGGTACGTCCAAAGCCAATGCTATTGACTTTGATTGGGCTAATGGGCATATCCAGGCGGCTGGTACTGCTTCTTGGTATCGAGTGAATCTTTCTCAGCTGAAGAAAGATGCGTACGATCCTACATTGGCTCTGTATCTAACTAACCTTACGACTGAAAAGTCTGCTGTTACGCTTTCTGTTGATGCTGAATTGCTCGGACAGCAGTTTTCAAAGGCGTACAACTATCAGATTGCTGGTAAAGACTACCAACTCTGGAGTGTACGTAGCTTTTCAGTAAGTGGCAGTGAAATTTCCTTGAAGAACCTGATGCAGTATGGTTTGGAGGAAGTGTATGTACAATTGAAGGCAAACAAAGAGATTGCACTTACTGCTAAAGTGTATGAGACTGAAGACATCGTAGATGACGCATGTTCTAAGGCTGTTGACTTCGACTGGGCAGGTGTAACCGTGCCTGCAGGTGAGAAGTGGTTCCGTCTGAACCTCGCTGAGGTGAAGAATAGCGACAACCAACTGAAGTTTGTGGTTGCTAACAACGGAGCAGCTGATGCACACGTGGCATTCGACATGAGTCTTGACTGCCCTGCAAGTGCCGTAATCGAGAAAGATTGGGTGATCGCAGCAGGCGCAGAGCAAGAGGATGAGTTCGGCCGTATCTTCTTGGATGTGCTCAAAGAGGATTATGTATTCCTTAAGCTCACCAATGACCAACCTCTTACTCTGAGTGTAGAGGAGGAAATCTTGGTAGTTGAGCCAGGTAAGTATGACGACTTTACTTGCGACGCTCCAATGTTGGAGTTCAGCGAGGAGTTGAACCTTACCGCAGGTAAACACATCTACAAAGTGAAACGCGAAGACTTGCTTGGCGGTCGTAGCTTGGCTACCGAGTTTTATGTGACCAACCAAACTGCTACTCCAGCAAACTTGACCGTGGAGACAGCATTTGCTTGCCCTGTAAAGAGCACCGTTGATCAAAACTTGGTAATCGACGCTAACGCTACCGTAGTAAAAGCAATCAAAGACAATGTCCTGAAGGCTGTTAATAGCGAGTGGGTATATCTCCGCTTTATCACCGATCAAGATTTGACTGCTTCGGTAGGTAAACGTAATATTGATCCATGTGCTACCGCAACCAAGTTCGACTGGACCGTAGGTGCTAAGCTTGAGGCTGGTGCATCTAAGTGGTATGAGATGGACATTACTTCACTCAAGCAAAACAAACAACACCTCAAGTTGGCATTCTACAACCATGCAGATAGCCGCGCATTGGTGTCTGTAGAGTTGGCGTTGGAGTGCAATGGCACTATCCTGCCTATCACATTGCCAGTTCCTGCTGGTTTGAGCATTAGCCAAGTAATTGACTATCAATTGCTGAAACGCTCTCCACTGGATCGTATCTACTTGAGTGTATCTACTGATCAAGATATTGAGTTGGCTGCTTCTGTGAAAGATGCTATTGCTGCTGACCAAACACCTTGCTTGAACGCTCTTAATCCAGAGCATGGCGTAGAATACGTTCATGAGGCAAATACCACCAGCTGGTATAAGATTTCTTTGGATCTGCTCAAGAGTACTGATAAATATTCAAGCTTCTACTTGGCAAACAAGGGTAACCAACGTGCACACGTGACTATTGGTCTTGTTACCGATTGTATGTACACCACTGGTGCTCAGCTGACTATACCTCTGCCAGCTGGCTTGGAGTTGGGCGCACTTGCACCAAACATCATTGGTAACTTGATTGAGGAGCTCACTCGTTTCGAGAGCGCTTACAACAAGATAGATTCCAAGGATGTATATTTGGAGCTCCATTCTGATCAACCTATCCACTTCGGTTTGGACGTTGTTAATGAGACTACTAGTCCATGCTTGCGCGAGGATTTGGTAACATTCGACTGGAACAAGGGTGCTAAGGTTGAGGCTCACAAGGCTGCATGGTATGACTTGGATTTGACTACCGTTAAGAATTCTGGCAAACACGTGAAACTGACTTTCACCAACCATGCTGATTCTATCGTTTGGGCTACTACAGTGGTATCTGTAGATTGTCCAGCTAAGCTCACTATGCCACTCCTCGTACCTGTACGTGCTGGCATGAGCGCAGACGTAGTGGTAGATTACAGCTTCTTTGCTGCTGTAAACTTAGACAACCTCTACTTGGGCGTATTGACCGACGGTCCACTGGAGTTGGCTGCTACTACCATTGACGCTACAGCTACCGATCCTACAGGTTGTGATAACGCAGTAGAAGTGAAGTCTGGCGTAGAGTACAAGCAAACTGCTGGTACAAAGTGGTATCAATTCCCAATGAGCTTGCTCGATGAGATGGGCGAAGCTGCTGCTGTTTCAATCAAGAACCTCGGTAGCCAAACCGCACACCTCACCGCTGGTGTGACTGTAGATTGCGCTTATTCAATCGCACACCGTGCACCAATCAAGTTGCCACGCGAGTTGAACATGTCGCTCAACGTTCCAAAACGTCTTATCAATGCTGCTCGCAAGTTTATCAATGCTGATGTAGATAACTTCTATATGCAATTGACAACTGATCAAGCTATTGCATTCAGCCTCAATATGCAAAGTGTGGATGTTAACGCATGCGCTGCTGCTGTTGACTTTGAATGGGCTGCTTGGGAGCAAGATGGTCTGAAATTGCAAGCTAATCAAGACGTATGGTACAAGGTTAGCCTTGATTATCCATTGAAGAAACTCGAAAACGGCGAAGATATTATCGTATCCGTTGTTAACGATAGCGAGGCTGATGTAGAGGTGTCTGTAGCGATGTCTCCTACTTGCCCTGCATTTGTTTGCTTGGAGAAATTCTTCAATATCCCAGCTAAGGGTGCTTTGAAGAAAGTGTTGACATATGCTGAGGTAGTTTCTCTGCTTGAGCGTTATGACAAGTATGTATTCGACGGCGATCCTCAAAAGATAGTAGCTCAGTTGGAGGCTTATGGTTTCTTCAACAAGTTGAATAGCATCATCGGTAAGTATGGTTTGTATGTATCGTACGACAAGGTTCAATCATTGCTCGCTCGTTACGACAAATACATCTCTTACACAGGTGTGAAAGAGCTTATCGTAAATTATGACAAGTACTTGACTGTAGCTGAGTTGAAACAACAATTGGCTAAGGTGAAAGATCACGTTTCTTACGATCAATTGATTGGTTTGATTGACAAATACGGAGAGCATATTCCTTACGTAGATGCTAAGCAATTGATTGACCAATATGGTCCTCAATTGGCTGGTGGCGCTGCTGTGATAGTAGATCAATGCAAGAAATATATATCTGTAGCTGATTTGAAGAACGCTCTCAACCACCTGAAGTCATATATCCCATTCGAGGAATTGAAGGCTCTCTTCAATAAGATTGAGAAGTATCTCCCAGTTGACAATACATGCTATGTTCGTGTCAGAACAGAGGGTGACTTGGTTGTTGATCCAGATCTTCCAACTCCTCCAGAGTGCATAGAGCAAGTGACTGAATACAACGTAACTGCTTGTGAATCTTACGAGTGGAAGGGTATGCTTTATGAAGAGTCTGGTACATACTATGATACATTGTACACCGCTACTTGCGAGGATGCAGAGTGGTTGGATTGGAAGCAACCAGTTAAACTCTCTGAGTTCACTGCTCCTTGGTACAAGATTGATGTAACTGACATCGTTAAGAATAAAGCTGACTTCACCATGACCTTCGACAACGATCTGGGTGAGGCTAAGCAAATCTCATTGGATCTCCACTACTACTGCTCAGAAGATGGCGAAGGCTTTATTGCCGGTGCTGCTAAGTTGGCAGAGCCTGGTATTACCACTCGTACTATCAGCTACGACCAATATGAGGAGTCAATTGATACCGATTACGATGTGCTGTATCTGCACAATATTAATGGTGATTGCGGTCATGTAGAGGTATTGAATTTGACTATCAATGAGGCAGTTAAGAAAACTATTAAGGAAACCTTCTGCGAGTCATACAAATGGAATGATTCAGTATATACTATTGAAGGTGTTTACAAACAAACCTTCACCGCTGCTAATGGTTGCGATAGTATCGTTACTTTGGTATTGACCGAGAAATGCGATACAGTTCCTCCAACTCCAGAATGTGATACAATCTATACAGAGTTTAGTGATACCTTCTGCAAGTCATATACTTGGAATAGTGTGGTTTACACCGTAGCTGGTGATTACACACAAACCTTCCTCGCTATTAACGGCTGCGACAGTATCGTTACCTTGCATTTGACTGAGGATTGCGGTGTTGTTCCTCCAACTCCAGAAGATAATCCATGTAAGAATGCTATTCTCTTCGACTGGACAACTGGTGCATTCCTCGCTGGTGGTGAGTCACAATGGTATGAGTTTAATATCACATCATTGATTGATAACCAACAACACGTGACATTGACCTTCATCAACCACTCTGATTCTACCGCATGGGTACATACAGAGTATGCATTGGATTGCGATGGTAAGATAGTGCCAATGTTGTTGCCAATCCCTGCAGGTTTGAGCGTAAGTCAAACTATTGATTACCAAATCCTCTCTCGTTCACCATTGCGTCGTCTGTATGTAGGTGTAGAGACCGATCAAGATATTGAGTTGAGATCTTCTGTGAAGTCTGCTATCGCTGATGATCAAACTCCTTGCTTGAATGCTAAGCCACTTGAATACGATGTAGAGTATGTACATGAGCCAGGTACCACATGGTATAAGGTTTCTATGGAAATGCTCAAGAACGATGCTGAGGCATTGCGCTTCGCATTTGCTAACAAGGGCAACAAGCGTGCTAATGTGACCGTAGGTATGGTGGCTGACTGCCAATACACTACTGGTACTACAGTGACATTGCCAATACCTGGCGGCGTGGAAATGAATGTGCTTGCACCAAACGTAATCAATAAGTTGATGGAAGAACTTGCAAGCTTCGAAAAAGCATTCAACGAGTGGGAAGGCAAAGAGATTTACTTTGAGGTAACTACTGACCAAACTCTTGAGTTCTCAGTGAAGTCAGAGGAGAACAACCAAGCTTGTGCTTCTGCTACTGAGCTCAATTGGGATGAGTGGGAGACCAACGGAATCCAATTGCACGCTAATGAAGAAGTTTGGTATAAGTTGAACGCAGTGGATCTCTTGGAGAAACTCCATAAAGAAGACCACTCGATTACTATTGCACTTTCTAACCTTGATACAGTGGCTGTGGATGTAGAGCTGATGGTATCTCCAACATGCCCAGTAATGGTATCTTTGGATAAGGTATTCACCGTTCCTGCAAGCGTATCTGTAAAGAGGACCTTCTCTTCTGAGGACGTAATGCAATGGTTGAAGAAACACGATGAGTATGTTCCTTATGAGCAAATTAAGCTCTTCGTTGATAAGTATGCTGATCACCCAACCGTGGCTGAAATCAAAGACATGGTTAAGAACTATGAGAAGTATGTTTCTGTTGAGAAGCTGAAAGAAGAAGTTGCTAAGCACAAAGAGCATATCTCATATGAGACTGTGAAGGCTGCTTTGGATAAATACGGTAAGTATGTTCCATATGTAGATGTAAAAGCATTGTTCGAGAAATATGAAGAGACACTCGTTGTTTATGCTGGCTTTGCAGCTATCGTATTGGATCAATGCGAGCAATACATCACTACTGAGAACCTCTTGGAGGTAATTGACTACTGCAAGCCACATATCCCATACGAGGAGTTGAAACGCTTGGTAGAAATGGCTGAGAACGCCGTAAGAAATTACGAGGGCTATCTCCGTGTGAAGACCACTGGTGAGTTGCATATTGGTCCTAACCCAATTGTACCTGACTGCAAAGACGTTGTAACTGAAACAACTGTTGAGGCATGTGGTGCTTACGAGTGGAAGGGTGTTCTCTATACCGAGTCTGGTAACTACGAAGAGGCTCAACCTCTGACTACTCCAGAAGGGGCTGAGTTCATTGACTGGACACAACCAATCAAACTCTCTACTTTCACTGAACCTTGGTACAAGTTGGATATCTCTGAGGCTATTGCTAACAAGTCAGACGTTACTCTGTTGATTGAGAATGACTTCAAAGAGACCCAAGAGGTGACATTAGCTTTGCATGATGAGATGGTAGAAATGATGTATAGCGCAACCGTGAAGGTTAAACCAGGTGTACATCCAAAGACTATCACTTATGATGAGGTAGATCAAATGATTGACTTGGATCAAACTTCAGTTTTGTATCTGCGCAATGTGAACTTCGATTGCGACCGCGTAGAAATATTGCACTTGACTATCGTGGATTGCCACGAGACTATCAAAGCTGCTGTCTGTGATGGTACTATATTTGTAGATCCTACAACAAATGTTGAGCACTTGATCTCATCGCTTGTTCCTTCTACATTGACATGGACCGACGAAATCGTAGGCGAGCACAAGGAAGTATCTAAATACACCTATGTAATTACTCCTATCGTAGCTCCTGCTGCAATGACCGCTGAGATTTTGGCTACTATCCCAGGTGCTACTCCAGGCTTGACTCAAGGCTTGATGCCAGAGTTGGCAGGTACCGTAGAAGCTATCAAGGCATACTATGAGGCAAACGATGCTGAGAACATCTCAGATGTAGTAAATGTATATTGGGAGACTGTAGCAGTAGCATGTGGTGCAACTACCCATACTATGACTTTGGTTGTAGAAGATGATTGCGACAATGTGGTTAAATCTGAAATCACCTTGTCTGTAGAGCCTATAGAGGTGGATGAGGAGACTGTTGTAGCTTGCGACTCCTACGAGTGGAATGGTACAACTTATACTGCAAGTGGCGATTACAGCTACAAGGCTACCAACGATAATGGTTGCGAATACGAGATGATTCTCCACTTGACTATCAATAAGTCTGAGGCTGTAGAGGATACAGTAACCGCTTGTGACTCTTATGAGTGGCATGGTCAGACCTACACCGAGAGTGGTGATTACACCTTCAATACAACTACGGCTGATGGTTGCGACCGCGTAGAGACTCTCCACTTGACTATCAACCAAACGCAGTATGCAGAAGAATCTGTTACCGCTTGCGATAGTTACGTATGGAACGGTCAAACCTACACAGAGAGTGGCAAGTACGTTTACAATACCACCGCTACTAACGGCTGCGATAGCATCGTTACCCTCCACTTAACTATCAACAAAACGCAATACGCAGAAGAATCTGTTACCGCTTGCGATAGTTACGTATGGAACGGTCAAACCTACACAGAGAGTGGCGAGTACGTTTACAATACCACCGCTTCCAATGGCTGCGATAGTATTGTTACCCTCCACTTAACTATCAACAAGTCTGTGGTAGGTATTACAGAGTCAAAAGAAATCTGTCCAGGTGAGACCTATACATGGAATGGTGTAACTTACGCGGAAGCTGGTACTTATACTGTAACATTGACTGCAGCTAATGGTTGCGATAGTGTAGCTACTTTGGTATTGGCAATTCCTGATCCAGAGAATGATGCTACCAAGTATGACAATATCGCAGCTGTAAGCAAGTATGGTGGTCGTCTCCTCGTACTCGATCTCAAGAAGTTCGCTTCAATCAACGGCTTTACTCCTGCAGAAGCAGATGTTAAATGGTATGAATTGAAGGGCGAGAAGGATGCTGCTGTTGTAGCTGCTGCACAAACAGGTGATGATATAGAGGTTGGTACTGGTTACTACTTCAACTTGCCTTCTGGTGAAATTGTTGCAGGTAAATACTATGCTATGGTTTCAGAATTTATCGAAGGCATGGGTTGCGATGCATTGTATCGTACCGAGGTATTAGGTGCTGATACCAAGGCTCTTGCTCCAATCTTGGCTCCTAACGCAGTGCGTGCTGATGAAGAGGTTCGTATCTTGAATCTTGATCCTACTACCGTGAATGTAATTCGCGTATATAACATGACTGGTGAGTTGATGACTACATTTACCGCTGATTATGTAAGTGAATTTGTATTCAAGGCAGCAAGCTTCTCTGGCTACTATATGGTAGAGATTGAGAATGCATTCGATAAAGTAACCTTACGTTATGTAGTTAAATAATAATGGGAGGAACGAAAATGAAAACAACAAGTATGTTATCTATGAATGATAAAATGTTGAAGGTAATCCTGTTGGTGGCAATTTTTGCCACCCAGGTACCTTTGGTAAGCGTTTCTGCTCAGAACGCACCAGCGTCAGAGAATAAAGTTACCTTTGTTTACGAAGGCACTGGCGTACCTATGGAGATAGGTGATACTGTATGGATTGATAAAGATAGTTTGCGCTATTTGACAGGCGAGCGCATGTCAACATGGGTTTATGATGTGCCTCATCAAATTCGTCAATTAGGTACCAAGACCAAACCTACTGGTGTCTTGCTTCGCGGTATCTACTCTTGGATTGCACAAGGTAGTTTGTTGGCCGGTGGCAATGAGAAATTAGCTGCTATTGAAGCTGAGAAAGCCGCAGAAGCTGCTGCTATCGCTGCTGCTGAAGCAGAAGCAAGAGCACAAGAGGAAGCTAAGAAAGCTGCTGAAGCTGCTGCATTAGCTGCTGAAGCTGCTGCTAAAGCTGAATTGGAAGCTGCTCAATACGCAGAGTATCTTGCTGAACAGGATTCGATTGCAAAAGCAGACTCTTTGGCAAAAGTAATGAAGCCATTCCAAGTAGATCGTCTGTCAGTAGGCGTTCGTGGTGGTTTTGCTTCATCGTTGGCTAAACCAACTGATAAAATGCCTCTTGGTTTTGATGTATTGCTGGATGTACAGTATGCACACTATTGGGTTGCAGGTCAAGATAAACCACGTTTTGGTATCATGACTGGTCTCAGCCTTGGTTATATGCAAGACACACACAAGCTCACTGGATATACCAATACATTCAATAAAGAGTCAGAAGGTACTATTAACTATTCTGTTAAAGCTGGTGAGGTAAAAGCAATTAACCGTCAGTTGCAATTGGAGATCCCAGTTATGTTCTCTATGATTCTTGATTGCGGATTCTATGTAAATGCTGGTCCTAAGTTGATTTTGCCTCTCTACACTCCTTATAAGCAAACTATCACCAATCCAGAGGTTTCTGCTCACTTGGAGGATGTAAACGTAACTATTGCTCCTAACAACCCTGTAATGGGTGTTGTATCTGAGGCTGAGCAAAAAGGTATGAACGATAACCAATTCAAGGTAACCTTGGCTTTGGGTGCTGAACTTGGTTATGAGTTCTATCTCTTTGAGGGTCAAACTTTGGGTGTAGGTGCTTATATAAATGGTGGCGTATTCAATGCCTATAAACCAACAACAGAAAACCGTCGTTTAGTAGATATAGAGGCTCCTACTGCAGAGAAAGTAGGTGAGGTTACTATTCACTCATTGACCAATGGTGTGATTAATAAACTCAACTATTTTGATGTAGGTGTGAAAGTTACTTACAATTTTGATTGGCTTAAGTAATTCAGTATCTGATATTACAAAGACGGCTGTGAGTATTCACAGCCGTTTTTGTATAGATATTATATTTGAAAACTGAAAGGTGAAAACTTTGTATTAACGTGATATAGCCTATAACTAATGTGTACTATGCAAACTATAAAAGGGGACTACCGTATCGGTAGCCCCCACAATATAGTGGTTGTTCAAAATTGCTTAGAGAGCGTTGGTGTGCAATGCAAGGCTTGATTTCAAGTTTGCAGCCTTGTTGCGGTGAATGATATTGCGCTTAGCCAACTTATCCAACATAGAACTTACTTTTGGAAGGAGTTGCTCAGCAGCAGCTTTGTCTGTGGTAGCACGCAAAACGCGAACAGCGTTGCGAGCAGTTTTTGCATAATAATGGTTGTGAGCCTTACGAGTAGCCGTTTGGCGAATACGCTTCAAAGATGATTTATGGTTTGCCATCTTGTTGTTTTAATAATTAATGTTGTTATAGTTTATTGTTATCTGTAGTGCCACGGGGAATCGAACCCCGCTTTAGAGAATGAAAATCTCTTGTCCTAACCGATAGACGATGGCACCTTCGTCGGAATGCGCTTGTCGCACTGAATGCCACTTTGCAGCATTTGGGTTGCCGCCATTCCTCCTCTATCCTCGAAGCCACGAGCTTCTCGGATGTTTCGAGGGATATATTGCATTCGCAATAATTCGTTTCAAAGATCTTTGGCATTTGTTGCACAAAAGTCTATTTGTGTGGCATTTGTGCGCGTAATTGCCGAAATCGGCTGCAAAGGTACTGCATTTTTTTGAATTGTGCAAATTTTTTACGAGAAAAAGCACATTTTTTGCAAAAAAATTGCATATTTGATAATAAAGTAGTACCTTTGCAAACGAAATCAATGAGATTTTGAATAATTTTTTAATAAGTGGTGTAAAATGAAAAGATTACAAATATTTATTGTCTCAATCCTTTTGTTTGGCGTGATGAGTAGTTTTGCTCAAACAGATTCGCATATCAAACAACCTGATTTGCAAACAGCTGATTTCTTTGATCCTACCAAGAAGAAAGAAGAGGTGCCCTATCAGTTTACTACAGATTGGAGATTGGAAACGGGCTATGTGCAATGGGAGGAGCGCATGCTGGATACCACAAGTGTTTATCAACATGGTCTGCGTTTGGGTGCTACAGTTGACATGAATCTACCACGTAATTTTAGCATTCAAACAGGTGCATTGCTTACGTTTACTTACGGACAAAACACCCAACACTGGCGTTCATTGGATGCAGAAAACGTACAAGTAGAAATGCTGAAGCATAATATTCTTCAGCTTCAGTTGACCATACCTATTCGTGCATACTATACCATTAAATTGTGGAAGCAACTCAATATGTTTTTTTATGCAGGTCCGCAATTGCAATTTGGATTAACGAACTACGATATAATAGATAATCAAACCTCTCCTTCATGCACGGAGTGGTTGCAAGAGCAAGGTGTTTTATTAACCAATCACGATAGATATGAGACCAAGGATATTTATCGCACAAGTATCCAATTTGGTTTGGGTGGTGGTATAGAATGGGATCAATATCGTGTACAAGCAGGTTATGATTTTGGATTGAATAATCTAATGCGTACTTCTGTTGTCCCTAATATATCGCTCAAAGAATGGGGCTGGATGACCACTTTCTGTTATCGCTTTTGAGAAAAGTAGACTAGATCAACTATATTATCTGGTGTATCTAGATGATCTAGTATTTCTGGATCTACAATAGTAAATATTATTATTAACTAACGGGGGTGCCTCACGTTGTCAGTTAACAGTTGGCAATTTGGCTGAGAATATACCCTTAGAACCTGGGCAGGTAATGCTGCAGAGGGAGTATGAAACATTTCACAATTCTTTCGTCCGCCATTTTGGCGGCTGGTGTTGTTGCGCATGCGCAGACCAACACCGACACACTGATTCTCACCCGCCAATTGGATGAGGTAGTCGTTAACGCGCCTGTAGCGCAAGTCACTAACAACAAAATCGTTCTTGATCAAGCAGAACTGAACCAAGACAACACGGGACAGAATCTGCCGTATCTGCTGTCGCGTGTGCCCGCATTGGTTGCTACAAGCGATGATGGACTGGGCGTGGGTTATACCTACTTTCGTATTCGAGGTACCGATCATACGCGTATTAATATGACCGTGAATGATGTGCCGCTCAATGACAGCGAAAGCCAAACCGTCTTCTGGGTGAATATGACTGATATGGCCAGCAGTATGAGTCAGGTGAATATTCAACGAGGAGTAGGCACCTCCACCAATGGTAGTGCCTCCTTCGGCGCCAGCATCAATATGCAGACTGGTAATGGCTCTTTGAGCGGTGATGAAAGTCATGCTACCATATCTTTTAACGGAGGAATGTACAATACATTCCGCGAGATGGTGGATGCGCATATTGTGTTGCCTAATCAGTGGCGAGCTAACGCACGATTCTCTAAAGTCAACTCTGATGGATTTCTCTATCGTACCGAATCTGATCTATATTCCTATTATGGCGATTTAGGCTGGTATGGAGCAAAAACACAAGTGATAGCTCGTTTCTTTGGCGGTAGCGAAAAAACCGGTATGGGCTGGGATGGAGTAGACTACAATACTGCTTATGGTATCAATGGCGCAGACCGCCGCTATAATCCAGCAGGCGAATATACTACCTCTGCTATGGATGGATCGGACTCTATTGCCTACTATCCTAATCAAACGGACAACTATGCACAACAGCATGCCCAACTATCGCTCATCCACCGCTTATCCACCCGATGGACACTATCCGCTACAGCACACTATACGCATGGAGGCGGATACTATGAACAATACAAACGTAAGAAACTATCGTATTGGGGGTTATTAGGTAATGGGCAATTGGCGATAGGCGATGAGGATAGGAAAGCATATGGTATGTATCGCAAGTGCTTGGATAATCATTTTATTGGTGGCATACTGGCTGTTAAATATATTTCAGAGCCTATAGATGTGCAGTTGGGTGGTGCTATTAATTACTATATGGGTGATCACTTTGGTACGCTGAATTATCTGGAGGATTCGCTTATTCTGCCTATCAACTATGAGTATTATCGCAACGATGCGAAGAAGACAGATGCCAATATATATGCGAAAGCCAACTGGCGTATTATTAATCGTTCGCAGGAACACCTTAGTTTATATGCCGATTTACAATATCGCTATGTGCGCTATGAGCGTAATGGTATGAATGATGAGGATATGACCGATCTACCCCTTAAAGTGGATTTTGATTTCTTTAATCCTAAAGCGGGTTTGACTTACCAAAATCGTGGACACCTACTCTCTGCCTCTTTCGCCATTGCCAACCGCGAACCTAGTCGCAATAATTATAAGGAGAATGTTATTTACGATGCCACTACGGGCAAATATTCGGGCTTACCTCATGCTGAACGGTTGTACGACTACGAGGTAGGGTACACCTATTCGCATCAGCGTTTTGTGGTGGGCGCAAATCTCTATTTCATGGATTATGATAATCAATTGGTGCTTACAGGCGAATATAACGATGTGGGAGCATACAAGACAAAGAATGTAAAAGATTCCTATCGTATGGGAGCCGAAATTACAGGTGGAGTGAAAATCACAGATTGGTTACGCTGGGATGCGAATGTGGTAGTATCTCGCAATAAGATTCTAAACTACCATCAGTATATTGATTTGTACGATAATCAGGATAATTGGAATTGGGTGGGGCAGGACTCTGTGGTTGGTACAACTACCATTGCATTTTCGCCGACTCTTACTGCCATGTCTCTCTTCACGGTAGATGTGGCAGGATTCACAGCCACCGTACAAACCAATGTGGTGAGTAAACAGTATCTGGATAATACAGAAGATGACAACGCTTCGTTGCGTGCATATTCCACCACGAATGTGAATCTGCAATATCACTTACCATTACCTGCTACTCGCTGTCCTGATGTGCGCCTATTGTGCCAGATTAATAATATCTTTAACGCCAAGTATGCCAATAATGGTGGAGCAGAGGCTAGTCGCTTTATGGATGGTAGTAGATGTTGCTGGTACTACGCGCAAGCAGGTATTAACGTTCATGTTGGATTCTCAATAACATTCTAGTTATCTATTCCGTTTAGTCTGTTTAATTATTATCATACAAAAAAGCCACCTTTCGGGTGGCTTTTTTGTATGATTGGGAACTAGTTATTTGAGCAAGAATGCTTGACCATTTTGGATAACGATACCGCGATATGTCTTATCTACGATACGACCAAGAACGTCATACATTGGAGCATTGATGTCCAATGTAGCAGGCTTTTGGATATCCTCTACGCCTGTTGGAATTGCGTCCGCCAAAGCGGTCTTAGCTGGAATAACGATGGTGTTATCAGCTGTAGGCATGGTGTAGCGAGTAATGTGGTTAGCAGCAGAAGCAACTAAGTTACCAGCGTAGTCGAAGCTCAATTGGTGAACAGGGCCAAGGTTGTGAACAAATGACTCTACATACTTCACGCTGAGTTTGCCTTCCTCGTCCCATGCGCACTCAAATACCACGAATTGGTTGTTGTCATCTGGCAATACGAGGTACTTTTGGTCGTTGCTGAGGGCAAGTGCACCATCGTTGCTACCATTTACATATGGAGCAAATGCATCGTAGTGTGTTGAGAACTCGCACTCCTCAGCAAAGTTGTAGTAACGAGCAGAAGTAGCATAACTGTTGTTACCACCAGCATAACGGAGTGTAGAAACGAAGAATCCGTAGTCTGTGAGGATTGGTTGACCATTCTTGTTTACAAGACCTGCCAAGTTGCTACCCTTACCATAAACCTCAGAAGGCGCACCTTCCCAAGTCTTAACGATAGAGCCATCTTCTTGACCGATGTTGTAAATCAAGATGTTACCGAGTGAAGAACCGAAGTCCTCGTTGTAAACAATGAGCTTAGACTCAGCACCCTCTTTGTAGATAGAGATACCTGCAGTAGAAGCACCTACGTTTACACCATTATTGCTGATTACACCAGCACCATCGCGTGTTCCTGCGAAGAATTGGGTGATATTCTCTGGTTGAGTAGGATCCATTACATATACACCACTATGACCGTCGCTATACTCTGCGATGAACAAGGTACCGTCAGAAGCTACAGCCAAACGTCGAGGAGCATCCCATGCTGCATCGGTAGATACATATGGAGCAGCGTTGAGCTTATTCATATTGATGTCATAGATAGAAACACCCTTGTTATCGCCACCTGCCTCCATCACATAGAGTTGACCGAACTGGTCGGTGAGTGGATGAGTGTTGGTGATAGCGAATGGTTTAACCAAGGTAGAATCTACATAGTCAGCCACCATACCCATAGCAGGAACTGGAGCACCTGTTAGTTGTACGCCCCATGTCTTAGCCTCAGATGGAAGCATGTCAATGGCTACGTTCACCTTGTTTTGTCCCTTAACAGCCTCGATATCAATTTGCTCTACTACTTCTTTGTTCTCATCGTAGAAGAGGATAGCTGCATATGGAGCGTCTTGGTTAGCGATGAATGAGAATACATAGTCGTACTCAGTCTTACCTACTTGGAGGTCGAGTGCGTTCATGCGCTCAACGATAGGTTGTTGTACGCCTTCAGTAGAATATGCCCATACGAGACCATCAATATAGAGATAGAGGTTGAGTACTGCGCCATCTACGTATGCACCAGCACTTGCGTGAGCGGTAGGAGCACCATAAGGCTCAAAGAAACCATAATCCAATTTCACCTCAACTGCTTTGTCCATACCATCGGTGATGTCAAACAATTTGAGACCAGCTACGAAGCCTTCTTCGTTTTGGAATGGAGTAACCATCATGCTGCGACCTGCGTACATGAAGTAAGAAGCGCCTTGGAACTTGAGACCGATGAGTTCAGGATTGATACCGCCTTGTACGATAGGATCTTGGTTGGCTGATTCAGGAACTTTGAACTCTACTGGAGCCATCTTCTCAGCATCCATAATATAGTCGATTTTATCGCCGCGTGGAGAGAGGGTGAGTTGGAAATCAACACCATCTTCTGCCTCCTCGAACTCTGCCAGTTCTTCTGCGCCCAAACCAGAACCGAGTTGGTAGCCGAAGAAGGATTCGCTTGCTAACATATCGTTGACTACGTTGTAGAGGCTGAAGCGAGCACCATTACCGTAGCGGTGAACACCAGTGACAATGATGTTGCAGTTGTTAGACATACCACGGAGTGCCATAGTGTAGCCTTGGTCAGACTTGTTGGAGTTGCTGGAGAATTGAGATGTGAACCATTCTACTGGATCAGCAAAGAAGTCATCCCAGATGTAGAAGCGAGTAGTACCACGCTTGTAGCCCTCTTCCACTACATCGTCGCTATAGTTGCAACGAGTATAGTTGACTCCTACGAGTTTATTATCGCAAGTGATAGCAATATCAGAGAGTGCAAGGAAGTCACCTGGGTTCTCTGTGTCAACTGGCACGATACCTACGGTAGAGATAGTATCGAGTGCACCAGTAGTGTTGTTGAGCACATAGATGTGCGCTGTACCATCCTCCTCGTGTGTGAGCATGAATACAGAGTCTGCATGTTGGATAGTACGTTTGATAGTACCTTTAATCTTAGCTTGGTTATCTGTCATGCTAACCTCTTTGAGGTTAAATTGCTCTGGAACAGATGCGTATGCAGGTTGCTCTGGATCTGGGTAATCTACATAGAGACCAGAAAGATCCACATAAGCTGTATCCTCCAAGAAGAGGAATGGGTAGCTGGTAGCATTCGCCTCAACGACTACAGTTTGGTATTTGCGGTGCAATGGTTTGTAACCATCAGCTACAGCGTCCAACTTGTAAGTACCTGGCTCAAGGTCAGGGAAATAGAACAAACCGTTGTAGTTGTTATCTACTGTATAGGTACCAACCACTTCGCCATTCTCCTTGCTCAATGTAACCACAGCACCATTCAATGGAGCATATTGGTCATTGGTGTTAGGAGCATATTTGTAGAGCTCGTGAACGAAAGCATTGTGCTCGTCTTTCACGGTACCCAAGATATAACCCTTGGTGTCTGGCTCTGCGCCGTAGAAGTCCACGATACCGCGATAGTAGCGGATACCCTCTTGCTTGCAGTAGTCAGGGTTGAGCGCACGGTGGCGTGCTGGTTGATAGGTGTGGAAGTAGCCCTCTACCAAGAAGCCAGGAACACCATGGTGCAATACGCCGAGGTAACCTGTATAGGTCTTGCCTGATGAAGGTAAGGTAGCATCATAGCTGCTTCCGTAGAAATCAATATCTGCCAAGATATGCTTAGATGTCTCTGGGTCACGGGTGTCGTAGTTGTTTGGCTCTAAGCCGTCCATTGAGCGGCACTCGAATGCGTGATACCAACTGCGTTTGCAACGATCAATAGCACCTGGTACAACGTGCTCACCAGCGTTATTGCCACGATAGAAATATGCCAAATAGTTGACGGTGTTACCATCGGTAGCAGCGTTAGAGTGAACAGAAATAAAGTAGTCCATGTTGTTTGCCTCTGCCTCATCAGCAATGTCAAGCAATGGACGGTTGTATTTCTCATAATCTGGCAAACTCTTATAGTGCTCATAGGTGTAATCTGGATACTCGCCATCTACTTTCTCGTATGGCCAAGGACCTGCTTGTGTGTGTGACATCATCACGAATGCACCTGCTGCCTCAAGGCGGTCGCGGAGCTCAAGACACTTCCAGAGGTTGGTATTGCTCTCATAGAAACCGCACGTATCAGGCATACCAGTAGATGCCAAGTTTGGATAAGGAATAGTAGCATTTGGACGG
Source organism: Paludibacteraceae bacterium (assembly GCA_045578255.1). GTDB lineage: Bacteria > Bacteroidota > Bacteroidia > Bacteroidales > Paludibacteraceae > Colicola. The sequence continues at coordinate 907 of JAZNJW010000024.1, read as the reverse complement.
TCATTTGGACCCCAACTACCGTGACCTGGGTTGATATAAATACGTTTGCCTGTCAAATCTGTTGCAAACATGGCGATGCTAACTACGCATGCAGCCATAATAAGTAATGTCTTTTTCATAGTCGTATGCATCATTTAACGTTTATTACATAAATTTCACCTTCAGAGGTAGAGTAAGCAATCTTACCATCAGCTGCTTGTGGGAACACAGCGATTTGCTCACCGTTGGTCAATACTTGCATCTTGCCATCCAAGCTATAAGCCTCGATTACAGACTCAAGCACTACTTCACCGTTGTCCTTGGTATGGCAACCGATGATGATATTGTCGTTGTACCATACTGGAGCGAGGCAGTTGTGACCAATAAATTGGATATTACTACCATCGATGTCGCATACGAAGCAACCTACTGCACTAATGTAGTAAGATACCTTTTGACCATTAGGAGAAAGCGATGCCCAGTGGTAACTATATTGCTCACCGTTAGGAGAGAATACGCGTGTTTGACCATTCTCGGTAATCATCAATTGGCGATCCTTTACAGAGAAAGAAGGACGATCAGCGTCAGCCACCATCGCTACCATGGTGCGTTGGTTTTTAGCTACTGTTTGTTTGTTCTCACTCTCAAAGTTGTGACGTACCACGTTGCTGCGGCGAACTTGATTAGCGTCGGTCACTACTTCGCGGTAAACCACTTCTTGACCATTTTGTGCGATTTGCACATTGTAGCCTGCACCGTCTGCGCTTGTGATAGGGGTGATTGTTTTACTTGCCAAGTCAAAGCGTTGCAAACCTTGATGGCTGGTGTTTGTTAACAAGAGGTAATCGCCATTAGGGCTGAATGCTGCCACTTTCGCGTCGGCTTTACTTGCCACGAGCTCTGTGGAAACAACCTCCAACAATTGTGC
>JAZNJW010000023.1:0-49303 GCA_045578255.1 Paludibacteraceae bacterium | reverse complement strand
ATCAATCAAACACAGTATGCAGAAGAATCTGTTACCGCTTGTGATAGTTACACTTGGAATGGTGAAACCTATACCCAAAGTGGCGATTACACCTACACCACCGTTGCTGCCAACGGATGCGATAGCATTGTTACCCTCCACTTGACTATCAACCAAACGCAATATGCAGAAGAATCTGTTACCGCTTGTGATAGTTATACATGGAACGATCAAACCTACACAGAGAGTGGTGAGTACGTTTACAATACCACTGCTTCCAATGGCTGCGATAGTATCGTTACCCTCCACTTAACTATCAACCAAACGCAATATGCAGAAGCAACAGCAGTCGCTTGCGATAGTTACGTATGGAACGGTCAAACCTACACAGAGAGTGGCGAGTACGTTTACAATACCACCGCTACCAACGGCTGCGATAGTATCGTTACCCTCCACTTGACTATCAACAACTCTGAGTACGTAGAGGAATCCGTTACCGCATGCGACTCCTACGAGTGGCATGGCGTTGTATATACCGAGAGCGGCGACTACACCTACACCACCACTACCGATCAAGGTTGCGAACGTGTAGAGGTATTGCACTTGACTATCCTACCAGAGGCAACCACAGAAAGCGAGGAACTTGCACTCTGTTCATCGGAACTGCCATACGAGTGGTACGGACAAATGCTCACAGAGGCTGGCTCTTATACCGCCACCGAACAATATGCAGGTATGGAGTGCGATAGCATCATTCACGAACTGACACTGAATGTCTATGTACAGACATTGCCAGCATCAGTTACTTTGCCAATTGTTCGTGAAGGCGAAGCCATCGATGTGAGCGTACCTACTGCCGAGATTCAAGCGCACATCGCTGCCGAGACATGGTATGCACCAAACGCAGAAGTAGCATGGTATATCATGAACAACAGCGACTGGGCTGCTTTGACCACAGAGCCAGTGAAAGCAGGTATATCGCAAGTTACATTGAAATATGCCGTGGCAACGGATTGCGGCAATGTGGAGTCAGACGATATGGTTATAGATGTTATTCCAACGAGCGTGGATAACACCAATAGCCAATCGCCAATATCCGATTACCAAAAAATCCTCTACGAAGACCATATCTATATCCTCCGAGATGGTAAGATATATTCTATCATGGGACATGAGATGTAATCCCTGTCTTTATATATTACATCGTACACTTTACACAAAAATCGCCCTCGCGGCGATTTTTGTTTGCATATATGCAATTTTTTTACTAATTTTGCAGCCGATTATAAACTAGGAGTAGAAGGGACTTATGTCGGTAAGATTTGAACTCGTAATTCATAATTCAAAATTCATAATTCAAAATTGTAAATGAAGAATATACGAAATTTTTGTATTATTGCACACATTGATCATGGCAAGTCCACATTGGCGGACCGATTGATTGAATACACTGCTACGGTGGACAAACGCTTGATGGAGAATCAAGTGCTGGATGATATGGACTTGGAGAAAGAGCGTGGTATCACTATTAAGTCGCACGCCATCCAAATGCAATATAAGGGCTATACGCTCAACTTGATTGACACTCCGGGTCACGTGGACTTCTCCTACGAGGTGAGCCGCTCCATCGCTGCATGCGAAGGTGCTCTCTTGATTGTAGATGCCTCACAAGGTGTACAAGCACAGACAATCTCCAACCTATATATGGCATTGGAACATGACTTGGAGATTATACCCGTGATGAACAAGTGCGATATGGATTCTGCTATGCCCGAGAAAGTGGAAGACGAAATCATCGACCTGCTCGGTTGCAAGCGCGAGGAGATTTTGCGCTGCTCCGCTAAGACGGGCGATGGCGTGCCTGAGATTTTAGATGCTATTATCGAGCGCATTGCTCCACCCGAAGGCGACCCCGAAGCACCATTGCAATGCTTGGTGTTTGACTCGGTGTTCAATCCTTTCCGAGGAATCATTGCTTACTTCAAGGTGGTAAATGGTACTATGCATACCAATGACCGAGTACGTTTTTTCAATACAGGCAAGGAGTATGATGCCGATGAGATAGGTGTGCTGAAGTTGGAGATGCAACCTGCGAAAACGATCTCGGCAGGCAATGTGGGATACATCATTTCGGGTATCAAGACCTCTACCGAAGTGAAAGTGGGTGATACCATTACCCACGTGGCTCGCCCTTGTGCAGAAGCTATTGAGGGCTTCGAAGAAGCCAAGCCGATGGTCTTCGCGGGTGTGTATCCTATTGAGGCAGAGGACTATGAAGACTTGCGTGCTTCGCTGGAGAAACTGCAACTCAATGATGCTGCCTTGACATTTACACCTGAGTCATCGGTGGCGTTGGGATTCGGTTTCCGCTGCGGATTCTTGGGATTGCTGCACATGGAGATTGTGCAAGAGCGTCTGGACCGTGAGTTTGATATGGATGTCATTACCACCGTGCCGAACGTAAGCTATAATGTCTATACCAAAGACGGCGAGAAAGTAGAGGTGCACAACCCTGCGGGTATGCCCGATATTACTGCCATTGACCGTATTGAGGAACCATATATTCGTGCCAGTGTGATTACAACCAGCAATTTTATTGGTCCAATCATGACCTTGTGCCTCGGTAAGCGCGGTGAATTGGTGAAGCAAGAATATATCTCGGGCGACCGTATGGAGATCCTCTACGACATGCCATTGGGCGAGATAGTGATTGACTTCTACGACAAACTGAAGTCTATCTCCAAGGGCTATGCTTCGTTCGACTGGCACCACAATGGTTTCCGTCCATCGAACCTTGTGAAATTGGATATATTGCTCAATGGCGAGCAGGTGGATGCGTTGTCCACACTGACGCACCGCGATAATGCAGAGAGTTTTGGTCGGCGTATGTGCGAGAAACTCAAAGAGCTATTGCCTCGCCAGCAGTTTGATATTGCCATTCAAGCGGCTATCGGAGCGAAGATCATCGCCCGTGAGACGGTGAAGCAAGTGCGTAAAGACGTGTTGGCAAAGTGCTACGGCGGTGATGTGAGCCGTAAGCGCAAACTGCTGGAGAAGCAGAAGAAGGGTAAGAAGCGCATGAAGCAAATTGGCAATGTGGAAGTGCCGCAAAAGGCATTCTTGGCAGTGCTGAAATTGGATTAGCGTAAGAGAGCGTACAAAATGCTCAATCTTTCCTACCAATTGCTCTTGTTAAATCTTTGTTAAACCACTACCTTTGCATGGTTTTTGCAATGAGTAGTTTAAACAGAATTAATTATGGAAAATTTTGTTCATAGCATATGGAGCATGATTCCTTTTGGGCTGATGCTGTTGGCGATTGCCATAGGACCTATAAAAGCAGAAAAGTATTGGGAAAGTAATCTCAATAAGTTGATAGTTGTTTTATTGCTATCAGTTCCTACGGCTATTTGCTTGATTGTCGGAGGATTAGGACATGAACTATATCACCAGATGATTAATGATTATGTGCCCTTCATTGTATTGCTAGGTGCGTTGTTTATCATTACAGGTGGCATCCATCTGGAGGGCGATATTAAGGCCAAGCCATGGGTGAATACGTTGTTTTTGGGTATAGGTTGGCTATTGGCAAGCATCATGGGAACTACGGGTGCAGCGATGTTGCTTATACGTCCTTTGATTGCCACGAACCAGCAACGCGAACATAAGGTGCATACGATATTATTCTTTATTGCATTGGTGGCTAACTGCGGTGGATTGTTGACGCCGCTGGGTGATCCTCCATTATTTATGTTGTATTTGCGTGGAGCACCATTCGTATGGTTCTTGAATCTGATACCAGAGTGGCTGACCACGGGTGCTATTTTGCTACTACTATATTTTGTAACGGATACTTATTTCTATAAAAAAGAGCATTGGACTGCTTTGTCGGCAGATGCACGTGAGTTTAGTCCCCTCCGCCTATATGGTAGTGTGAATTTCATCTATTTGATAGGTGTAGTATTATCGGTTGCATTCATTAATGGTAGTTATATTCCTGCAATGGAAGCTACGGATGCACCTATCTGGTTGGTTCATTTGCGAGAAATAGTATTGTTGCTATTGACAGGATTGAGTTTGCTGACAACCACACGTGAGGTTCGTTTCAAGAAGAATAAGTTCTCATGGATGCCTATCACAGAGGTGGCCATCTTGTTCTTGGGTATCTTTGTGACTATGACACCTGTTCTGACCTATTTACGTGAGCATGCAGCTGCTTTGGGCTTGAGCGAGGTATGGCATTTCTATTATGCAACAGGTGCTTTGTCTAGTTTCTTAGATAACACGCCCACAGCGGTGGCTTTCCATAGTGTAGCCATGGGCTTATCAGCAGAGCAGTTAGCAGTTTTTGGAGGAAATATGGTGGCTGGAGTACCAGAGATCTTGCTGAAAGCTATATCAATGGGTTCGGTGATGTTTGGATCAATGACATATATTGGTAATGGACCAAACTTTATGGTTAAAGCAATTGCAGAGCGCAGAGGGATAAAGATGCCATCGTTCTTCAGATATATGTGGCAATTCTCGTTGTGTGTGCTTTTGCCAGTATATATCCTAGTACAATTGATATTCTTGTAAGCAACTCTGAACAACTCTGAACAATTCTAAACAATTCTGAACAATATTGAACAATTTTGAACTATATTGAACAATTTTGAACTATACAACAATGAATCTTTTTGAACAGATTAGCGAGGACATTAAGAAAGCGATGCTCGCAAAGGATAAAGTGGCGTTGGATGCGCTGCGTGGTATTAAGAAAGAGTTCTTAGAGGCAAAAACTGCCAAAGGAGGTGATGGTGAGTTGCACGATGACCGTGCTTTGCAGATTTTGCAGAAAATGGTAAAGCAACGCAAAGAAGCAGCAGAGATGTTCCGCCAAGCTAACCGTCCTGAGTTGGCAGATGATGAGATGGCTCAATGTGCAGTAATTGAGCGTTATTTGCCCGAGATGATGAGCGAGGATGAGTTGCGCGAAGTACTGAAAGGCATTATCGCTCAGGTAGGTGCTACTGGTCCACAAGACATGGGTAAAGTGATGGGTGTGGCCACCAAGCAACTCGCAGGTAAAGCCGAAGGCAAGACCATCAACATGGTAGTGCGCCAATTACTAGCCCAATAGCCTATACCCAATATCCCAGAGGGTGTCCAATACCCAATAGGCGGAACGCCGTCCAATAGCCCGCAGGGCGTCCCTTATCCATTAGGCGCTAGCCGTCCAAAACAAAAAGAACCGCAATTTTGCGGTTCTTTTTATTTTAATTATTCGCCATCATGCGCATGCAAAGATTGCACATAGATTGCGTGCATCATTTTCTCACGCTTGATCTCTGATGGTTTTGAGAATTGTTGACGACGACGAAGCTCTTTCACTACACCTGTCTTGTCGAATTTGCGTTTGAATTTCTTAATCGCGCGCTCGATGTTCTCACCTTCTTTTACTGGTACAATGATCATTGCATACACCTCCTTCTCTTGTTCTCTCCAGGCAGTTAGCCCGTTCCGAGTGATAGTGACTGTTTAAGTCTGTCACCTGACCTTTATATGGATTCTACTTATTCCTTATCAAAAATCCCACCTAACGTCTGTTAGGCGGGATTTTGTACCCAGAGCCGGGGTCGAACCGGCACAGGGGTGAACCTACTGGTGTTTGAGACCAGCGCGTCTACCGATTCCGCCATCTGGGCTTCGTCGAAAGTGGCTTGCGAGATGAAATTCGCAATGCGAATTAGGCTCGCCGCACTTTCTCCTCTTAAATCGAACTCACGAAGTTTGATTTATGTAAATGGTCTTGCAACCATCGAGGATTGATTTCTGGAGAGTTAATTCCGAAATCGGCTGCAAAGGTACTGCTTTTTTTTGAATTGACCAAATATTTTACAAAGAAAATGCACTTTTCGGTGCATTTTCTTTGTTTTTATAGGTAATATCGTTTATTTTATCGTATTTCCTAATGTATCGTAATATACTCCATTGTGTAGGATATATATTTTTCCATCACGCATAAATTTCTTGGTGTGATCGTTGGTGGGCACATCTATGATAGCAGATGGAATATCTTCAACGGTAAGGGTATATACTACAGGTTCCGCTGCGTGATAATTATTATTGCCTTCTTGTGAAGCTGTGATGGTAATTGCACCTGCTTGGATTGCGACGAGCACATTGTCTTGGATAGTCACAACACCTTCATCACCGGTTACCTCGTAAGTGACAGGTAGCTCGCTGGATGCAGTAGCTGCAAGGATTATTGTGTCGTTGACAAATAGATTGGTTGAGTCGAGTGTCCAAGCAATAGTCTGTGCAGCTTTCTCAATAAGTAGTACAACGGTGGTGTCAATAGAATAGTAAGCTTCTTCTTGTGTAGGGTAGAAGGCAATGCTTATAGCGTATTCTCCAGCATCCCATACCTGTTGTAGGTAGTCTTCGTGGGTAGGTAGAATAAATGTGAATGTACCTTCTACAGATGCTTTTCCTCCGTTCAGAACGAGTGCCTCGGCGAGGGTGGTGCCATAGGTGACAGGTGCAATGGTAGGTAGCTCTGTGATTTGTGGTGTAGCTTTCTCTACTATGATGGTTTGTGCAACAGATGCAGCTGCGAGGTAGTTGTTGTTGCCCGCTTGTGACGCGGTGATAGTAGCTGTACCTGCTTTCTTTGCCACGATATTATTGCCCTCGATGGCTACGATGTCTTGTCCGTCTGTGATAGTGTATGTTACCTCTAATCCGCTGGATGCAGTGGCATTGAGTGGGAGGGTAGCATTGACGAGTAGGGTGGTAGCATCGATTGTCCAATCGATGGTTTGTGTAGCTGGTGTGATAGTAAGTGTGGTGGTAGCTTCTACGGAATTGTAGGCATCAGCCATCGTAGGAACAAATGTGATGTGGATGGTATGTTCACCAGCATCCCACACTTGTGTCAACTCTTCTGCCGTAGGCTTTGTGATGTTGAATGTACCTTCTACAGATGCTTTACCACCATTGAGAACGAGTGCCTCGGCGAGGGTGGTGCCATAGGTGACAGGTGCAATGGTAGGTAGTTCTGTGATTTGTGGTGTAGCTTTCTCTACTGTGATGGTTTGTGCAACAGATGCAGCTGCGAGGTAGTTGTTGTTACCCGCTTGTGAAGCAGTGATTGTAGCAGTACCTGCTTTCTTTGCCACGATATTATTGCCCTCGATGACTACGATGTCTTGTCCGTCTGTGATAGTGTATGTTACCTCTAATCCGCTGGATGCAGTGGCATTGAGTGGGAGGGTAGCATTGACGAGTAGGGTGGTAGCATCGAGTGTCCAATCGATGGTTTGTGTAGCTGGTGTAATAGTGAGTGTGGTGGTAGCTTCTACGGAATTGTATGCATCAGCCATCGTAGGAACAAATGTGATGTGGATGGTATGTTCACCAGCATCCCACACTTGTGTCAACTCTTCTGCTGTAGGCTTTGTGATGTTGAATGTACCTTCAACAGATGCTTTACCTCCATTCAGAACGAGTGCCTCGGCGAGGGTGGTGCCATAGGTGACAGGTGCAATAGTAGGTAGCTCTGTGATTTGTGGTGTAGCTTTGCTGATATTGATGGTATGTGAGATTGTTTCGGCAGCGAAGTAATCGGTGTTGCCTGCTTGTGAGGCTTGCACGGTGATAGTACCTGCTTTGTGTGCCGTGAGCTGGTTGTTATTGATAGAAGCAATTGTTTGGTCACCTACGATAGTGAAAGCCACTTCGAGTCTGCTGGTAGCGGTAGCTGTGAGAGCGATAGTCTCATCTACGGTCATTTGTGTATCGGTGAATTGCCAATCGATAGATTGTCCGATAGGGAGTCCTTTACCAGCAACGGCAATCGTAGCAGAAGATACGCCATCGGAGATGACAATGGTGTCGGTATAGTCGATAGCGTGTTGTGGGCAGAAGTAGATGGTGAGACTATACATATCGATGTCGCCTAACACTTCGCCCGCTGCCATGGCGCCATCTTGTCCGTTTTGCGATGCGCATGCGTTCGGTCCGACCGCCCATGTGACTGCAGAAGTGTTGTCAGGCGAGCCAATACGGAATACATCTGGGTGCTGGCAAGTGATAGTGATATCGCCTGCTGCATAGAAGGAACGTAGTTGGATGGTTTGTGGCTCAGATACTTGGAAGAGTGGTTTCTCTTCGAATGTGAGGTTATCGGTGGATTTGCCGTATGCGTTGTCTGCCAGCAAGATATGATATGCCAATGGCAGACGCACATTGGTATATTTGACCGTGTTGGTATTACCTACAGGGCGATCGAATCGAATGTAATTGATATTTGATGAGAGTGCAACATTGGCTGACATGGTGTTTTTTGTGTCAGTACCTTCTACGATAGCCATCTCTATTGTATCTTTTCCAAAATTGGTTATCTCGTAGATATGCGTTTTTTGTACTTTGCTCACGCCGCCTATCCCATAGGCCCACAAGACGTAGATGTAGTCGAATTGGAGGTTGCCGTTGGTAGGTGCAAAAACGGTGAAGTCTTGTTGCTCGCCACTAATCGAAGTCAAAGTAGTAGCGAGTTCGAATTCGCCTTGGTAGAGTGAATACCAGTTGCCTTCGTGGTAAGTTTGTGCCGAGAGGTGGGTACTGGTGAAAAGAAATGCTACGAGGAGCATTAGGGATGTGGTAAATTGTTTCATATTTTAGTAGTTTTTTAATTTGTTGGTGTATGGAGGATAGGTGTGTGGGAGATTGTTTATAGTCTATAGCCTCTCGCCTTTCGCTTCTCACCTTAATATATACCGCGTACGCACATGCGAGGAGGAGCATGAAAAGTATCACATCCCAACCACAGGATAGTGGGGCAAATTGAGGTGGCTTTTCGGTTTGATCTTCATCGTAGATTACATCATCATCTTCCTCGGATGTGCCATCCACTATGTCGGTAGTGCCGATAGTGGAGGTGTTGAGTGAGTTGTGGAGTTTCTTAGGTGTAACAGGAATATATCCGACGTTATCCACCAATACGCCTCCGCCTAAGGATGATGCCACGCTACGGATGCGGCCTTGGTAGGAGCTGGTGGTAGAAGTCATGGTTGTACCGCCTACATAGGATTGGTATGACTGCGATGATGTACGTCGGATATAGGATGAAGACGACTGATTCATTCGGCTTGTGCTGAATGGAGTGGATGTGAAACTGGAACCAGCGGAAGTGTTGGAGATAGTTCGATAGTTGGTGGTGCTATATACTTGCGCATGACTGGTGGTAGCAACCACCATTGGACAAAGCCAGAGCAGGAGAATGTAAAGACGTTTTAATGTATTGATTTTCATATGAATAAGGCTTTAGGATTATTTAGAAATAAATTTATATACTTGATTATTGACGCGTACGAGATATACCCCTTCGAGTAGGTGTGATAGGTCGATACTATATTGTGGGCTATCTACTATATCAGATAAGATGTGGTGTCCACTGACGTCATAGATGGTTAATGGGCTTGGCAAGATTGCATTGTCCACATAGAGTATTTTGTCCACTGACCAAATCTTGGCGTTGTTGAGCGCATCGGCATTGGAAGACACGCGTGGCATGCGTAGTAGGAAACGCTTGTCATTGGTGGACTGAGGTTCTGCATTGAAAGTATAGGTGCCTCCTTCTACGATATTGATTGTTTCACCTGTGGTGAGGTCATCAAGGTAGAAGATATTGCCTATGATAGAACCGAAGTGGAGGGTATATGTTTGGTCTTCGCCAGCCATAAATCCGATATACATGCTATCAATATTATTGGAGCATGACACCTCCATCTTACCTCCAGACTCGTTAGTATAGATGTTGACCAGTCCTTTGGTTTCTTGGTTTGGTGCATCGTAACCATTGTTGTATTTGCGGGTGTTGATATTATCTTGGATGATATACACTCGGTCTGCACCGCTATTTTCGCTGGTAGCAACAATGCGTACGCGTCGGAAGTTAGGGTCTTGCATAGCCGATGAGGTGGTGCGTTGTGGTGCGCGCATTGGTCGGTGCATTTCGTGGTCGGAGCCCATTACCAGTTGCTCGTAATTGAGTATGAGGTTACCCACTTGTTCGCCTGCTTCGGGTAATTGGTCCAACGGCGTCTTGGAGCGTACACGCAGATAGATACCCTGCATAGAGGTGATGGTGGTTTGCAACCCATCAAGGTAGTTTTCGCCAGCGGCTAATACGGGTATTGCGTAGTATTGACCTGGGGTGTTGGTGCCGTCGTTGTTGGTGCGAGTGCCCAGAGAATCTTGTTCGTGCCATTGGTTCCACGAACCTGAGTTGTAGAGATAGAGTGTCTTTTCGATGCGGTATTTGTCGCTCATACCCTCTAAATATGTGAACTCATCGCCAGTGAATGCTGCTACGTTGATAGGTGCGGTATAGCTATTGGCAATGATATGTCGTCCACTACGTCCATTCTTAGAGTAGGTAAGTGGGATAGTGCAGTTTTGGTTGGTGAAATCGGCCGTCCATTCGTAGATAGGTTGTCCGTATTGGGTGATGGAGTAGCCATGGAATGGCACGAGTGCCACTGAATCCATGCGTTTTTCTACTACCCAATCGGCAGAAGCTTCATCGTGCTTGTACAACCAAGTATTGTAGTCCACATACACGGTGGCGTTATTGCCAGGTGCGCCTATGTATTGCCATTCGGCATCTTTGTTGGCTCCGTTATCAAGAGTGGAGCGTGTTTGGTAGCGCATGGTGATGCGAGGCAATTCGCCTGCGTAGGCAGGATGGATACGGAAGAATCCCGCTCCGCTGTGTAGGTTGTCGATGATGATAGCAGAGCCGTCGGTAGTGACACATTGCACACCTCCTTCACCAACGGTAAGTCCGCCAGTAGGAGTGATATGGATGGAGCCAGCAGATGCGACACGTACTTTATTGACGTTGATTTCTTCATCATTAATGGTAACATGGGCTGTGATGCTGGCTGTTTGTGTTTCATTAGGTTTGGCTCCATTTACCCAGTTCGCCTCAGTACTCCACAAGTCGTTTTCGGCTCCACCGATGAAGGTAGGCGGAATACCTTGGATTGTAATTTGGTAGGTTGAATCAACTGCTAAATATTCTTCGTTACCAGGATTTGATGCTTTGATCGTGATGCTACCTTCGTTGATGATGAAGAACATATTATCCTCGAAGTATGCGCAATCGGTACCTTCGGTAACTTCGTATGTGATAGGCAGGTCGATAAGTTCGTTGTTATTCACATCGCGTGTATGGGTAGGGCGGTTGTCGATGTCGGTGTAATCCCAAATAACTGTAGGACGGTTTTCCCAAACAATCTTCTGCTTGCGCAGTTGAATGTTTGCCTGCAGATCGATAGTAACCGACAAGTCAGCTAATGTGTCTTGGATAGTTATTGACTGATTTTGATTGTTGTTAGGTTTCCAAGTAACTGTGATTTCTTGTTCTCCGAACTGACCACATTCGCCCAAACGATTTGGAGTGACAGTCACGTCTTTGGATGAAGTGGTGGCGATGAGTGGGCTCTTGATGTTGGAGTAGGAGAGGGTGAATGTCTTGGTATAGGTACCACCCATATTGATAGATTCAAAGTCTATGGAAGTGGTGTTTACTTTGAGGTATTGGGCAGGTGCCACTTTGATGTCTTTTACAAAGTGGTGTCCTTGTCCGCCTGATGGACGTACAAAGCGTATGTGTGTGGCATTCTGATTAAGAGGCAAACTATCCGTTGTAATGAAACTACCTATGGTAGGGGTAATAGTGCTACCAGGTACGTCAGTCCAGTTGCTTCCACCGTCGGTGGATTGTTGTGCTTTGATATGACCCGTATAGAAAATGGATGCCCATCTCTCTCCTTTGTGTTGGAAAAGGAGGTATCCCGGAATACCTTTTGTTCTATCAAGAGCGATGGCATCTTTTGTGATTTGGTTGGTGTTCATTTGGAAGAACTCGATTTGCGCTGTATGGTCAAGGAGTAGGATATCCTCGCAACCAATAGCGGGTTCGCGGACAACCACAGGGATTGTCATGGTAGTACCTTCGTGGAACTCGTCGGCTTCGATGGTGGCGGTGAGTGTGGTTTCGCCTAAGCCGATGATATGGATTGTGTTACCTTCTACACTAACCACAGAACTTCCTCCTTCGCCAACGATATATACTAATTTGGCAGTCTGGTCTGCACTATATTCGAAGGTATTATTAACCACGTCAATGATATAGACGCCAGCATTCAAAGTGATGTCGGGTGTGTTCTCCTCAAAGATAATATCGGAGAGGTCATCGGTCCAGCCGATGAGTTGGATATTCTTCTTGGTTACTTGCACATTTTTAGTGCTTTCCACATATCCATATTGGCTATTACCTTCTTGGTAAGCAGTGATAGTAGCATTACCTTCGTTTTTCGGTTTGAACTTTGAACCATCGTCGCTCACTTCAATCACTTCGGTGTCCGATGATTTGTATTTAACGGGGAGATTACTGGAGGCTTCAGCAGCTTTGGAGACCCAATCTGTGCTCAGAGGAATTTGAATTGGCTCAGTGAGACTGAAGTATGCATTCCATGTGATGGATTGTGTTGATTTTTCGATAAGACCTTTGAGCGATACATAAGTGGTGTGTCCCACTTCATCGTAAATTTTGATGCGTGCATCATCTGGGATGGTGTAACCACTCTGGTCATCGGAGTGCAGGCGAACAGTGATGGCTTCGGAAGTGCCTGATTTCTCACCGCCTATAGTACCAATAAACTCTGGTGTGATTTCGATGTATTGCTTAGCAAGATTATATGCCTCTTCATCTGCCCAAGTGCGACCTGCTTCTCGGTCTAATTCGATATTGACCTTATAGCCCGCATTCGCATATGCGATATTGAAGGTTAATGACTTGTTGGTATTATTATCTGTTACAAAAATAGTTCCGAAATCCAATGAATTAGAAACGGCATCGAACTGGTTGAGTTCGGAGACGTGGATATTACGATAATAACCAGTATATGTTCCATCGTAGAAGAACTTCAGGAAACGAGTTTTCTTAGAAAGAGGCTTGTGTAATTGTTCATTTTCGACCTTTTCATAACTCGTATTGCTGGGCATTCCATTAGTTGTCCAGATTTCTTCCCAACTATTACCATCTTCGCTTTGATATACAATAAATGCTTTTTTAGTATCACCTATAGCAGTAGCAGTTCTAGTCATCTTGTACTCAAAACTCAGTTCATCTGGGATACCTTCAAATCTAATGGTATAGTATAATGGATTAGCAGTCCATACAATTGCACTATTTTGGTTTAATGATATTTCACCACCTTCACTACAAGTAATTTCTCCATGATTATTTTCTTTTGCGTAAAATAATGCGTCACGGAGTGATTTGGTATTCATCAAGAACTCCACATGGTTGTCTTCGTTTTTTGGCGTGATGGTTTTGGTTTCCTCGTGGGCGTACCAGAACCAGTTCTCTGCTTGATATACAGTGACTTGTGTTGAGGATGCAGGGGTTGTTTCTTTGTAATAAATAGTTATGTCTAGTGTATGTGTATCGCCATCTACAAAGTATAGATTAGCCACATCCGTATCGGACTGTGATTTGATCTCGATCTCTGTGTCGGTGTTGTCCGTGGTGAAGAAATCAGTATATGTTTCGTTGAAATACTCATCAGTTGAAGTGGCTACAGGTTGATTATGCCACTTGAAAGTAGGGGTGTGCTTTTGGATTTCAACAATTCGTGTACCAGAGTATGCGGTCCATTTGCGGTGTTCTTGTTGTGAAATAGTTACTTTGGCTTTACCAGCGCTCTTTGCTTCCCACTGATTTTTATCGGAATTAAAGATAAGTACTTCGGGATGATCAGCATCTGTATAACTGATGATTTCTACCTGTGTAGTGGCAGGAATTTCGGTATTGCCTAGTGTATAGAATTGTTCTTTCGTAATTGCATCACCAATCTTGCAGATATAATCTGCACCTCCGTTCGTGAAAGCAAACTGAGAATCGTATTTCTTGACAGTAACGGTTTTGTTGAGGGAATAACTTGTCCACTTGTAGTTTTCAGGTTGGGTGACAGTGATGGTAGTTTGATCATTGTCAGCGGGTAATTGGGTAGGGCAATTGGCTATGAGATTATCGTTTGTATAACTGAAGTATCCTTTGTTGTCTGTCACGGAGATAGCCACCTCTGTATTTGTTGGCGAGATAAAGAAAGTACTTTGTGCGATTTGGTCATCCACAAAGTATTCATCTGCAAAGTTTAGCGTGAAGTAGGAGGTGTTTTTGTTGACGGTGATGGTGTATGTGGCAGAAGTACCTCCTTCAATAGTAGTTGTTGGCTCTTGAACAAAATAGATTTCTGCAACACCTGCGTTATGAGCTATAATCTTGTTCTCTGTAGCGTCATAGGTGATTACATCTTCGCCATTACGAATGTCGCTGATGGATTTTTTAGTGATAATGGCAGTTGGATTCGATGTGTTTTTGAAAGTAAAGGCATTTGGTATTTCTTCGCCTACTAAAATGGTTGCGTCAGAGCCCTTGATCTCGGGTGTATATTTTTCAATCCATTTTGCAGTCAATGTCACACTTGACGTAGGAGTGTATGTATCTCCTGCTTCACCAATCTTTGTATCGCCCAAATACCAACCTTCTAATACGGCACCTGTTTTAGTAGCTGTGGGGAGAGTAATAGTGGCATTATCAGGTTCATTCCATTTTGCATATAGTGTCACTGTGGCTCCATCAGTTGATGTTAGATTTGTTACAGATTGCCCATCGGTATACTTTACAGCACCATTGGACGTTTCCGCCCATCCTGCGAATTTATAATTTCCGATTTCTTCTGTAGTGGAACAAGAACCACCATTTGCATCGTAGGTTACAATAAATTTGTTGTAAGTAAAGCCATTGGGCGTTAGGTCAACATTGGTGTCGTAAGAAACATTACTAATACCTGATGTTGTACCCGTTCCGCCATTGGCATTGAATGCAATGTTATATTTGTGGGCAGTCTTGGTGTAAGTAAAAACAATATCTTTCCATTGCAACTCTCTATCAACGGCTTTCAAGGTTATTGAACCTCCATTACCCAGCGGAAAATAGGAAGAACTATTTAGAGTATAGGTATTCCATGAATTAGAGTTACAAAATTGGGTATATGTACCATTTTTTGAAGTCTTATATTGACCTTTTCCTGTACTGCCAAACAAG
This sequence comes from Paludibacteraceae bacterium, assembly GCA_045578255.1. Taxonomy (GTDB): domain Bacteria; phylum Bacteroidota; class Bacteroidia; order Bacteroidales; family Paludibacteraceae; genus Colicola. The sequence goes on along the minus strand of JAZNJW010000023.1, from coordinate 34,158 downwards.
GCTTTATCATTTTTAGCATTTATCGTGATTTGTGAAACGCTGATAGTATAGCCAGTAGGAACTGTCCACGACAAAGTGGCTTCTTTTCCGCTTCCAGTATATGAATAATCGACAATGATGTTGTTGATTGTGTATGATCCTCCCAACGAGAATGTTATGCCGTCCGATGTGACGCTTTGTTTCTTAGCTCCTAAGGTGGCTGTAGCAGCCCATGCGTTGGCGGTTACCATCAAAATGGCAACGAGGGTGAGAATGTATTTGTAAACGTGTTTCATCGAGTTAATAGTTAATATCTTTTTTTTCTGTTTGTTAATAAAAAGTACTATTTTTTAAGATTGTTCGAATGAATTGCGGTTGCAATACACCAAAAAATCGCACAAAATTAATTAAAAGTAATGGAATTTGCAAATCCTATGCCCTCGCGCGTGCGCGATTAATAAGGTGTGATGTAAAAATCCAAAGATTTGATACCTTTTTTGGGGCAATGAGTGCATGATGAAAAATAGACTCCGGTTCCCTTTATCATATGCTGTTCTTATACTGAAAGTTGCTGAATCACCAAAGAATAACCTATAAATCACCTAAGAATCACCAAAGAATAACCAAAGATTTCCTGCTGAAATACAGAGTCCTTTGTCAATTAGGTTGAAAGATAGTGCTGTTGAGATTATTTTGGAACAAAAATACGGCACTGCGTGCCTACAAAAATAGTTAAAAATCATGTTCCTCTTTTGTTTTGCCCAATACATTACCACAACAGGCGATTGTTTTATTAACAACAGCAGCCACCTCAGGGTGGCTGCTGTTGTTGTTAATCACTATGATTGATTACGCATTAATGGGCAAGGAACTTACCGCCTCTGCCAATGCGTTTGGTGTCGGTGTTGTAGAAGATATATACAAACGGTTCGCTCGAAGGAGATACATACTCCGCACCAATCGCATCATCAGGTACAGAACCCTCCTTAATAACTTGCTCGCCGTTCTCGTTTGTCTCTACCTCTACATCGTTGACATCCAATACAGGAACATCCATAATGGTGAGTAATGAACCACTCAAACTATAGATAGCACACTTGACACCAACAGAGATAGTGACCGCACGGAATGTGTTCGTTGTACCCTTCACAGGGAAGAACATGCAATCACCCACAGCCGTTTCCGCCGTAGGCGACCAATCGGCAAAAGTGAAATATACCGAATATGTTAGGATGGAACCATCCTGAGCTATACCATCTACCTCAATCAGTTTGCTACCATCTTCGAGCGTCTTCTCCATACCTAACTCTACTTGAGCATGCAAGGTATCAATAGGCGTAGCTGTGACAACAGGCACAACGGCACCTTGCGAGAGCTTGAAGGTGTATTCGTAGGTATCTGGATCGAAGCCTTCGATAGCTACCGAGTCGATATAAATCATAGATAGGCGTGCCTCGTTGGAGAGTTCGATGAACTGTTCGATACTATACGCGCGGATGTCACCATTGGCAGCGGTGACAATAATCACGATGGTAGTACCTTGCTCTTGTACAGCCACTACGGCAGTAGGGTCTTCTGGAACTGCCACCACCTCGTCCGCCGTGATGAGCTCCGTAGAGTCGGTGCCAACAGGGTAGGTGATGGTATATGCCAAACTGTCGCGGTGGAAGGTGGCCAACGGTTCGCCGTTGAGCGTGATAGACTGTAGGTAGTTGTTGAAGGATAGTTCGTTGGTGAACGTAATCGTATATTCGCTGACTGTAGCCTCATCGCCTGCAGTAACGGTAAGACGGATGGTTTGTGCCTCCCATTCAGCCACTACTACCTGTTGTGTATCAGCTACTTGCCATGTCACCTCTGGGAGTAGTGTGCCATACGACAATGTGACAGCATACTCGTATTCGGTAGGAGCAAATCCCTCAAGCGGTTGTTCGTTGAGGAAGATGTTGAGCAGGTTGCTGTTGGTGGAAGGCAACTGTGCGAAAGTGATTGTATATGTGAGCGCTGTGATGCCATCTTCGGCGGTTACCAAGATAGTAAGGTGCAACGCATCTACCGCCTCAATAGCCACGGTGGCATTTGGGTCGGTGGCTGTAGCGGTGAGGGTAGGTAGTGAGGCACCAAAAGGCACGTCAATAGTATAGTCGAGCGTCATCGCATCAAAATTGGCAATGAGTACACCATCAGAGAAGATACCCGATAGGGTGGCATCGGTGTTCTTGGCGATTGTGAAATAGATGATGTAGGTCTTTTGGTCTTTGTTCTCTGCCGTCACTGTGATAGTAGCTTGCATGCGAACGGTGTCCATAGCGACCTGATATGTAGCGGTAGGGTCAGTTGTGGTAGCCGTGATCTCGGGCAGTTGGGCGGTGCCATATGGCAACTCTACATCGTATGCATAGGTGTCGGATCGGAAGCCTTCGAGTGGCGTGCCATCCAAATAGATTGCTTCGAGCGAACAGATAGAGGATTGCAGTTTCTCTACTTCTACGCGATATGTATTATCTTTGGTGCCGTCCTCAGATGTAACCTTATAGGTGATAGTGGTGATACGACCTTTCTCTGTAGTACTAGCTACAGCTGTGGCCCCATCTGCTGTGATAGCCTTGAAAGTAGGCATGCTAGCATCTGTAGGCAGGTCGATGTGATAGTCGAATATGGTGGATTCAAATCCATTGATGCTTACGTCGTTAGCACGTATGTCGCTCAGATAAGCTGTAGAGCGAAGCGTGCGAATATTGATGGCCACTATATATCCCTGTTTGGTATAGCCATCGGGAGCAGTAACCTGAATGAAGACCACATAATGGGTGTCATCTTGACGAAGCAATGCGGTTTGAACCTGCGCATTAGGGTCGGCTGCTGTGGCAGTGACAGTAGGTAGGGCAGGTACAGTTAGCTGATAGGTGAATGTGGATTCGAAGAAATCAGCGAGTGGTTCTCCATCCAACTGAATAGCAGCCAACAAAGCATTGTCAGAAGTTTGACGAGGAACACGATAGTGATTTTTGCCCGCTGTACCAAAGACATCAAGGTGGTATGCTGTATCGGTAACCTCCACAGTCACAGTGTCTAGCGGAGAAGTGGTCTCATATACCAATATGCCATTCTCGAGCATTACTCCATTCAATGTTGCCGAAGAAGGTGCATACTGGAATGGTTCAGCCGCTGTGGTCTGGCAAACAGGCTCCGTAGGCGTGGTGGTACCTTGAATATCAGCATAGTATGTAGCCGTGGTGCCATCTTCAGCAGTGACTGTGATGGCGTAGCGGGTTGCCTCGCGTTGTACAGCGATGGTTTGGTATGGAGAGCCTTTAACTACAGACAAGTTGTCGCCTTCTACAGCGTATGTGCAGGTGGTGTTGCTTGACTTAGGACGAGTAACAGTGAGCGTGTAAGTAGTAGAAGATAGGTCCTCTGCATAGTTAACAATGGTAGCTGTGCGCACACCGTTGTTCTCTTCAGACCAAGTAACCACTGGCATCTGATCTTTCACCGCATGTGAAAATACTAAAGTAGGTTCTCCGCAGTCATCTGCAGCAATAGTAACCGTGATGTCCGTACCCGTGATAGTAGCATTCACACCATTCACATTCAATCCATTGAGTGCGGAACTATAGTTCAAACGGAGGTTGTCGAAGTACATGGTGGAAGTAGAACGATTCGTACCAAAATTGGTATAATAATCATTTAGAACATCCGATGGAGCTGCACTAATCAAGATATCCAACGTCATTGGCTCATGATCTGCTGCATAACTAATGTCCTGCGTAAGTGTGTGCCAGTTTTTATCCATACCAGCAAATGCCTGTGCGTACTCCACTTGCTTTTTCCCGTTGGCATTATAGATAAAGCGCCAACCGTTGGCTTTGTTATTGTGCTCTTGGTATTTATAATCCAATTGCACTTGGTCAGGTGTGTTGCGGAACGCACGTGGAGAACCAAAAGACAGAGTAGATGGAGTATGAGCTCCTAAGGCCCAATATCCAACCACTACCGTTGGTTGAGATAGCGAGATAAAGCCAGGCATAGCATCTGCTGAGGTTAACAAATAAGTAGTATTTAATTGTGCACCCTTCTCGCCTTGCGTCTTGTCGGTAGATTCTTTCGTATTCTCATTTGGGTAATATGTACCTTTATCGTTAGAAGTAATAGCATTGATAGGAGCGTACCAACCTTTAGGATATGCACCTGTCTCGCCCGTATTCTCATTCTTATGGCTTACCCACTCTTCAAAACCAAGGTCAAAAGTCAAGTCGCCTGGGTAATAATAAGTAACCGTATATGTGTGCGTGTAGCCATCGTTCTCAACGGTCAATACCATCTCTTTAGTGTTGCCCTCATCGAGCACCTCTGCGTTGGCTGCTGCCGTCCACGTAATGGCAGGTTGGTCAGCCACAGATACCACATAGTTATATACGTTAGGTTGGAATTGTGGCAATGTTTCTCCATTCACTTGCAGATCCAACAACATAGCAGGGTCGTATGGTGCTACGCTAGGAGTAATCGTATAAACAGTCGCTGCTTTAGCAGGGTCGTCCGCTTTCACCGTAATGGTAGAAGGTGCTGTCGCTCCTCCATTGATGATAGTCACCGTCTGCTCAGGGTACTGCTTAACAGTCGTGATTTGGATGTCCGTTGTTCCATATGGCAATGTGACAGCGAGGTCTGTACCCTCAGTTAAATCCAATGGACCGACATTATCCACAATGATAGATTGTAGGATGTTCTCCTTGTCTGCATATTGCACTTGGGAATTAAGGGTATAGGTGCCCTCTGTGCCATCTTCAGCAGTTACCTTAATCGTTGTAGGAGCAGTTAGCCCGTTTGTGCAGAGCTCTACTGTTTGCTCCGCCTCTGCCTTGGTAAAGGTAATAGCAGGAAGTGTGGTAGTCTGGTAAGGTAACGAGATTAGATACTTGCGCTTCGCAGGGTCGTAATCGAATGTAATTCCATCCACCTCAATAGACTCTAGTTGTGTGTTGCTGCTCTTAGCCACTGGGAAAGCGATAGTATAGTCCGCAGCGGTCGTACCGTCTGCCGCCACTACGTGGATAGTAGTGGTTTGGTTGAGACTCACGCTAGTCATAGTGATAGTCTGTCCCAATGCACCTGCTACAGGTACCACCGATGGCACTTGTGCAGTACGCCATGGGAGGTCGTAGGTATAGGTCTGAGCGGTTGGGTTCTCCAAATACAATGCTCCGTTGACATAGATAGCAGCCAACGATACATCCGATGATAATGGGAAAGAGTCTGCAGCGAACTCAGGGATAGTAGGCTCAGCAGCAGATACAAAGGTAATAGCATACTCAACAGGCGTACCTACCTCAGGTTGAACCGTGATGTGCGCTATACCGAAACTAGCTGGTTGTGTGATGTTTACCTTTTGATTAGGGTTCTGATCTACCGTGATGTCAGGAATGTTCTCTTGCTCCAGAGCCACAGTATAGGTCAATTGGTCAGGGGTGAAGTTCTCTAGACTATCACCATTGAGGTAAATCATCTTCAGCAGTGCATTCGCCGATTTCTCCACCTCGAAGGTCAGGGTGTAAACACGTGACGAACCGTCGCCAGCCTTTACGATGATGCGTACGGTGCGTGTGGCAGTACTGGTGCTGAGCGTTATAGTCTGATACTCATCGCCTTGTGTATAGGTTACGGCTGGCAAAGTGGTAGTGCCAGCAGGTAAGGTGATGGTATAGTTGAGCGAATCAGGATGGAAACCTTCGAGCGGTGTCCCGTCTAGTGCGATACTTTGCAATGTATTGTTGGAGGATTTCTCCGTAGAGAAAACTAGGCGATAGGTGACGGTATTGCCCGCTGCTGCAGTAACTACGATACGTGTAATGCCGTCCACTCCGCCTTCGGTGATTGTGACCTGTTGGTAAGGATCGCCCTGTGTCCATGTGATAGCGGGCAGGGTAGTGGTACCAATAGGCAATGTGAATGAATAACTGGTTTGCTCGGGTGAGAAGCCTTCGATAGGTTGACCATCCAGACTGATACCTGCCAGATAAGCGTAGGATGATGCCTCGATCTTGTAGGTCAGTTTGTAGGTACGAGTGGCAGTGGCAGCAGGAGCCGACACCGTGATTTGTGCGCCGTTGGCCAGGCTATTCTCAACCAATGCGATAGTTTGTGCTCCCTCTTCATAAGCTGATTGCCAGGTGATTATAGGGGCTTCGGTTGTTCCCAAAGGCAAGGAGATGGTGTAGTTGTTCTTGGTAGGCGTGAAGCCAGGCACAAGCTCTCCATCCATATAAATTGCTTGCAATGTGTTATCAGATAGTTGTGCTACAGAGAAATTCAACGTGTAGGTGTTGGTGGTAGTACCATCAGCAGCTGCCACATGGATAGTGGCTGTTCCTGTAGTGCTGGTAGGCTGCGTGATAGTCACCGTAGCACCACCGTCTTGCGCAGTAGCTGAGACAACAGGTATTTCGGTGGTTCCGTAAGGCAACTGTACGTTGTAGGTATTGAGGTAGGCATTGAAGCCTGCGATGGTGGTACCATTCACTTGAATATCCGCAAGGCGAGCATTGTTTGACGCTGCGGAAACGAACTTAATCTTGTAAGTGGTGGAACTGCCACCATCGGTGGAGTTCACTTGAATAATCATAGGTTCGCCATCAATAGTGCCTTGTTGCACTATCTGAAACTCGCTGTCAGTGAGTTTACGTCCTGGGAATTTTACGGTTGTACCGCGTGCATTGGTAAGCGACCCGACACCACGTACACCAAACACATCAGGAATCTCAGTGGTCTTACCTACCGAATATATTTGCTCCTCCGTACTATTAGGGTCGAAAGCCTTCCACTCTCTTTCACGGATATAGAGTTTATCAACCTTAGATGAATAGATAAGCTCTATATCATCCACATAAAGTGCATTATCCTTGTACAATCCGTCCTTCGCACGGAAGTTAGGGTAGTTAGATGCCGAGAAAATCATGTTCATCATTTCTGGCACATCATCGTTGAAATAGTAAATAGGCACGCGGATATTCGTCCACTCGCCATACTCTTTCTTCTCTCGCCACATACCTTCGGCTATTTGGTTAGCCAACTGAGTAGTACCACACTCATTGGCATCCAATGCCTGGCGAATGTCGCTCTCTTCGTTGGTTTGTGGGGCGGAAGAACAACCATTAGATTTGTTTTTGTAACTATCTGCTTTTGCAGTACCAGACCATGCATAGTAGAGAAGGTAGAAGTCCTCTGCTGTTACGTTAGGACCAGTACGCTTAATCCAAACTGACATAGTATCAGGACGATGGGTGAACTTAATACCGCCCGAAGTACCTGCGGTGGCGGTGTTGGTGTTAAGATCCTTGATGTAGCTCCATGGACGACCCAAAGAGAAATAGCCCGGGGACAACTCTGTGATGCCCAAGGCTCCAACTTCGGTGTCTTTGACCATCAAGGAATATTTGCCAGTGTGACCTGCCTCTTGGTTGGTAAGGTTGAAATTAATACCCATTTGGCTAATGTTGCTGCCATACCAGTCTTTAGGCTGGATCTGACCATCAAACTTTTCACCACTCCAGTCTTCAAAACCAGCATTAGGGACTTGTTGAGCATAGGCTGTCGTACCACAAAGAATAAACAATGTAGCTATAACACGCAGTACGAAGTTAGATTTTGTCATAATTATGTAGTTTATTTAAAATTATTATTCGTTTGTTTTTTAAGATAAATGCGATAAAAATTAGCGCACAAAATCCAATTTACGCCGCAAAATTAATATTTGTAATTGGAATATGCAAATTTTATCGCGCGCGCGTGTATGTTTTATTAAGGTATGATACTATTTTCCTAAAAATTCAACTATTATAGTAAAAAATAAGCAATTAGGTGGCATAAAAACAAAGACTACCAGTTTGGGGTAGTCTTTGAATTGTATTGTGTGCCGATATTACATATTGGCATTGTAGTAGCGTGGGTCGCCTGTCACCTCTTCGCCTACGAAATCAGGTTTGGTGAATGATTGTTGTTCGCTTTCTAATTCCAATTCAGCCATCACCAATCCGTCTAATCGCCCATGAAACTCATCTATTTCCCATGTAAGGTGGTGAGGTGAGGTGGCGGGAACGAGCCAGCGAGTCTTTTCTATTACACCTGGCAAACACATATCAATTAGCTGCTTGGCATCGGATAGGTCGATTTCTTTTTCCCATTCAAATCGTGAAAATCCCAAATTGTTAGGTTTGGATTTGATGGTAAGAAATGCTTTGCCAGAACCATCAGCTTGAGTTGTGATACGTACTCGTACAGTGCGATTGGGCTCTTTGCAAATATAACCTTGCTGAATCGTATAGCTACTGATAGCTAGTTGTTTGTACGAATCATTCAGGACTAAGAACTTTCGTTCTATTTCCATGTTGGGTGTCATGTGCGGTGTATGGTGTATAGTGTATGGGTGAGGCGCGAGGACAGTCTATAACCGATTATTTATTAGCTCTCTTGCTTGTTATATTTACTAGGTGAACGATGCTATGGTATTCGATGCCAGAGTGGGTAGAGAGTCCAATCTCGCATGTTCGTGAGTTGCTGACACCCATTGTGGCACCTGATTTCTCAATTTGTGGTTTGAGTTTACGTAATGCCCATTCGTTGAGTTCGGGATTGGTAAATCCTTTATCGCCCGCGAAAGCACAACAACCAATCTCTTCGGGTACCAATACATTGGTAGCGCAAGTTTTTGCTACGCGAATAATCGTATCAGCTAGCCCCATCTGTTTGGTAGAACATGTTACGTGCACAGCTACACATGCGTCTAATGGTGTGATTTCCAATTCACTAAGTATGTACTTGTCAATAAATTCGGCAGGTTCGTATAAGTGAAGGTGTTGCATGGTATGGCGCATGCGATGCAGACATGGGCTTTGGTCGCAGAGAACAGGCCAACGACCATTATCACTGGCTTTTAGCAGTGCTAATTCTAGTTCGGCAGCTTTACGTTGTGCTTCATCGGGCATACCTTTGCTTTCCCAAATGGTTCCACAACATAAATTTTCCATATTGGCTGGAAAAATAACCTCAAATCCAGCTTTATTGAGCAGTTCGGTCATCTCATTGATGAGTGGTTTGCCAGGTGTGCTTAATCGCTGATTAAGGCATGAGGGGAAATATACTACGCGTTTGTCTTGCAGTCCGTTTAATCCATTAACAGCTCCATATTCTTTGGCCGTCTTAATATCTTTTGAACGTACTGGGGCTGGCAATGATGGAGTCCATAGTGGAATCAATCCTGCAGAAAGTTTATGCATGGTTTGTCCTGTTATGGTTGTCAATTTGTCGCCTAAAACTGTTTTAGCAATATGTGCTACACTCAATATGCCTGTGAGCGCGTTGCCTATGCCTGCAAGATTCTTACCCGCCCAATATCCAATGGTTTTGCCTGCCTGGCTCATATCTTGTTCGCGAACGAGGTGAATATATTCTCCCACATTGATTTTGATAGGGCAGGAAGTAGAGCATAATCCATCACCTGCGCATAGATCGCGACCGATATAGGCAAACTCTTTCTTGAGTTGTTTGGCCAGTGCAGCATCTGCTTTATTACCTGCAGCAGATTGTGATAGGCGTTTAATTTCGCGTTGCACCACAATACGCTGACGGCTAGATAGGGCAAAACCACAACTCACGCAATTGACTTCGCAAAATCCACATTCGATACAACGATCAATCATCTCATGTACCTCAGGCAGTGGTTTGATGTGTTGCAGATATGATTTTGGATCTTCATTGAAGATAACGCCTGGGTTCATGATATTGTCAGGGTCGAAAAGTTTTTTCACTTCGCACATAAGTTCATATGCATCATCTCCCCACTCGCGGCGTACGAATGGTGCCATATTCCGTCCTGTACCATGCTCCGCTTTGAGGCTACCTTGATAGTGATCTACCACTAAATCTACTACAGCACGCATCATATGATCATATTGATCTATGGCAGCGGGTGTATCAAAATGTTGATTAAGGATAAAGTGATAGTTTCCTTCCAAAGCATGACCATAAATGACGGCATCTGGATAGTTGTGTTCGCGGAAGAGTTGTTGCAAGTCAAGTGTTGCTTCTGCAAGATGCTCAATAGGGAAGGCAATATCTTCGATAAGGCATGTAGTGCCTACTTCGCGTGTGCCACCTACTGCAGGGAAAATGCCTGAACGCATTGCCCAATACTTTCCTGTAAGAGTAGGGTCGGAGGTGAAACGTGCTTCCTGGCAGAGGGTATAAGTTTGCAATACTTGTTGCAGTACCGCATTTTTCCTATTTAACTCCTCTTGCGTGGTTGCATCCGTGCGAATAAGCACAGCTCCTGCATCAGCGGGCAGTCCCTGCAATTCGGGGAAGGCTTTTTCTTCTGTTTGCATAGCTTTGCGATCGAAGAATTCTGCTGCAGATAGCATGTTGGTTGCTTTCATTTCAATAATGGCTTCGCAGGCAGTTTTGGTAGTGGGAAAGAGCAACAACGCTGATGCCGAGAACGGACAAATATCGGCGGTAGTCATTGTGACGGACGATAGGAAGGCCAATGTACCTTCGCTACCTACCATCAAGTGTGCAATGATATCAAAAGGATCTGAATATTCTACAAAAGGGAGAATGGTTAGACCCGTTACATTCTTGATGCTATATTTGCGTTTTATTCGCTCTGTGAGTACTGCATTCTTGCATGTTTTATCGCGTAATTCTTCTATCTTACGTAGAAATTGCGGATGGCTCATTGCAAACGCTGCACGGCTTTTCTCGTCGCCAGTATCCAACAATGTTCCATCAGGAAGAATGATACGTACGGATTTCAGGACACGATAACTATTGGCATGTGTACCACAGCACATACCCGAGGCATTATTCATGACAATACCACCCACCATAGCTGATTTGATGCTGGCAGGGTCGGGGGTAAAGTACTTACCATAAGGGCGAAGAATATCATTAACTCGTTGACCAATAATACCTGGTTGTAAGGTGATGGTTTTGGCATCTTTGCCAATAGTGTATTGTTCCCATTTTTTACCGCAAACGACCAACAGACTATCACTGATGGCTTGTCCGCTCAAACTTGTACCAGCTGCTCGGAAAGTAATATGTTTTCCTTCTTTATGGGCACGTTTGATAATGGCTTGTACGTCTGCTTCGGTGGCAGGGTGTAGCACCTCTTGTGGGATAAGACGATAGAAACCTGCATCCGTTCCCCACGCCAATCGTTCGATGTATTTATTCATTGTGTGTGATTGTTAAAGTCCTTGGGTATTGAATCCCTTACTTGTACAAGTAGTACTTGCTTGATGCTTTGCGATATGCTTCTACATCTTTGTACCAATATTCGCGTATGTCTTCCCAACGATAGCGCTTCCCAAATTCTTCGTGGATATAGCCTGTTCCGCACACTTTGTCAAACATATTGAAACGCTTTTGATTGCATAATTCAAACCAATTACGTTCTGGCCACAGGCGCATCATTTCTTGTACTACGAGGAACTGAATCTCGCTTAATGCAGCTTTTTCATAGTCAAGAATATGGATTTGTACACCTTGGCAAAGTTCACCTTTGAACGTGCTGTAATATGGTTTGTAGTAGATAGGACGGAATTTTACACCAGGTAACTCAAGCGCGTTGAGTGCTTCTGCCAAAGAGTCGGCATTAATCCAAGGTGCACCCATCAATTCGAATGGTAGGGTATAGCCTACACCTATGTTCACATAACCGAATTCGCCGAAAATGCCAGTCACAGGATAGAATACTGCCGATTTGCCTTGTGGCACATGTGGTGAAGCAACAATCCATTCTAAACCTGTATCTTCCCAAGTCATATCGCGTTTCCAACCTTTCATAGCTACTACGTGTAGTCTGCATTTGTTCTCATAATCAGTCGCGTTGAGGTATAGTGCTAACTCACCAGGCGTTTGTCCGTATAAATATGGTATCTTGAATTGACTTACGAATGATTTGTAGCCATCTTCTACTAAGTTACCTTCTATCTTATTGCCACCGAGAGGGTTAGGACGATCTAGTACGACTAATTCTTTATCAAACTCAATGCAAGCTTCCATTAGTTTGCCGAGAGTGGAGATATATGTGTAACTACGACAACCATTATCCTGAATGTCATACACCATTACATCAATCTCATCCATCATCTCTTTGGTTGGTTTGCTTGTTTTCCCATAAAGGGAGTACATTTTTAACCCAGTGCGTTTATCTATGTCATTATCCACATGGTCGCCAGCGTGTACATCACCGCGTACGCCGTGTTCTGGACCATAGAGTGCCACAAGATTTACGTTAGGAGCTTGCCAAAGAATGTCAATAGTAGATTGCAACTGACTATCTACACCAGTAGGGTTCGTGGTCAAACCAACACGTTTGCCTTCTAATACTTTGAAACCTTGTTCACGAAGAACTTCGATACCTGTTTTAACATTGGCTCCACTCACATTTGCTGTGAGGAGCAGTAGCATAGCTACGATAATAGATAAAATGCGTTTCATATGATATTTATGGTATTAATGCACAATTATTCAAAATACGCTGCAAAGTTACATATTTTTTTTGAATTACACAATAACTATGTAAAAAAACAAGTTTAATCGTACTTTATGTGGTATGGTATGCAAGAGATTTGACGTGTAAAATTCAAATATTTACTTTTTTTTTGTAAAATATTTGGTCATGTGAAAAAAAAGCAGTACCTTTGCAGTCGCTTTCGATAAAAAGCATATTTCAGACAATACATGTCTTATCGCGCTGCGGCGTGGGGAAGGATGGGTGAGTGGCTGAAACCAACAGTTTGCTAAACTGTCGTACGGGTAACTGTACCGGGGGTTCGAATCCCCCTCCTTCCGCAAAAAAAAAGATGGATGCCACAAATGATGAGTGAGGCATCCTTTTTTTATCGAAAAACTATAAAGACTTGATTATGAAAAGAAAAAATATCATTATTATTGCCACCCTTGCGATTGTGTTGTTGGTTATTGGTGGATTTTTCTTAAAACTATATTATCATTATTCTGTATCCAACTTTGTGAGTTGTGATGGCGAAGCGCATAGTTATCATGTCTATCCTGATATGACTACCGATTCGTTGATGGCAGAAATGTTGGGTGATTATGCAATCACTTCTAATTTGTCATGGTGTTTACATTGCCAATACCTTCATTTTGAACAACCTAAGCCTGGATATTATCGTTTTGCCGCGGAAGTGGGTAACCACGAACTAATTCGCCGTTTGCAATTAGGTGAAGAGACTCCTATTCGATTATCGTTTACGCAGGCAGTGCGTACACCCGCTCAATTAGCAGGGGTGATGGGAAAAAAACTATTGCTAGATTCTATAGAGGTGATACAGCGTTTGAATGATAAAGAGTATATGGCACATTTTGATTTGACACCAGAAACGGCTGTGTGTTTGTTTATCCCCAATACATATGAGGTATATTGGACCATGACTGCAGACCAATTATTTGCGCGTATGTACAAGGAATATAAGCGATTTTGGAACGAGGAACGTCAGGCTAAGGCTAAAAAACTAGGCTTGACGCCTGTAGAAGTGGCTACCTTGGCATCCATTGTAGCGTCCGAAACTAATAAGAAGGAAGAACACCCAATCATTGCATCGTTGTATCTCAATCGCTTGCGCAGAGGAATCGCTTTACAGGCTTGTCCTACGGTGATTTTTGCGGTGGGTGATTTTTCATTACGTCGCGTGCTAAAACGTCATTTGCGTACTGAATCGCCATACAATACGTATACGCATCGAGGTTTACCTCCTGGTCCTATTCGTTTGGTACGTCCCGATGTGATAGATGCAGTGCTGAATGCACCCTCAACGGATTACTTATATATGTGTGCTAATCCAGATTTTTCGGGTACGCATGTATTTTCGTCAAATTATGCTAAACATAGTGCAGTGGCGCGACAATACCAACGGGAACTTAATAAACGGCGTGTAAAATAATTTATTCTAAAATTTGAACGATGTACCACCTTACTTCTCCATATCAACCGATGGGTGATCAACCCGAAGCTATCCGCCAACTGCTGGACGGCTTACACATGGGAGTTGAGGCGCAGACGTTATTGGGTGTGACGGGATCGGGAAAAACTTTCACTGTAGCGAATGTAATAGCTCAAGCGAATAGACCTACGTTGATTCTTAGCCACAACAAGACACTTGCAGCGCAATTGTATAGCGAAATGCGGCAATTTTTTCCACATAATGCAGTAGAGTATTTCGTATCATACTATGACTATTATCAACCAGAAGCATATATTCCTTCTACTGACACATATATAGAGAAAGATCTGTCTATCAACGAAGAGATTGATCGCTTGAGACTGAGTGCCATTGCTGCATTGCTTAGTGGACGAAAGGATGTGATCGTGGTGTCATCAGTAAGTTGCTTGTATGGTATAGGTAATCCGCAAGATTTTAGTCAATCATGTATCACGGTGTCGAAAGATATTACTTTGGTAATGAATCAATTACTAAAAGATCTTGTGGATGCGCAATATATTCGTAATGATGCAGAATTGTCGCGTGGGCGCTTCCGAGTAAAAGGAGATACGGTGGATATAGCATTGGCTTATGCAGATTATATTTTGCGAATAGAATTCTTTGGCAACGAGATAGATGCCATATCCACACTTGATTTTGTAAAACATGAGGTAATTGATGAATTTGATACGTACAATATTTATCCAGCTACCATATTTTGCACAAATGCTGATAAGATGGCTGCAGCTATAGCACAAATCAAGTTGGATTTAGCAACGCAAGTGCTACATTTTCAGGAAATTGGTGAACCACTTTATGCCAAGCGCATTGAGGAACGTGTGAAATACGATCTGGAGATGATCCAGGAATTGGGCTATTGCTCTGGTATTGAGAACTATAGTCGTTATTTCGATGGTCGTGAGGCAGGAACACCGCCTTATTGTTTGCTAGATTATTTTCCAAAAGATATGCTTTTGGTTATTGATGAGAGTCACGTTACAGTACCGCAGATTCATGCTATGTTTGGTGGCGACAAGGCACGAAAAGACAACTTGGTTCAGTATGGTTTCCGTTTGCCAGCAGCGCGTGACAATCGCCCATTAACGTTCAATGAGTTTGAAGGTAAAACAGGGCAGACTATATATGTGTCAGCTACACCTGCTGATTATGAACTCAAGCGTTCGGAGGGTGTGTGTATAGATCAACTTATTCGCCCAACAGGTTTGCTTGACCCAGAGATTGAGGTCCGTCCACTTGATCATCAGGTGGATGATCTTATGGAGGAGATTCGTATGCGTGTTGAGCGCGAAGAACGTGTGCTGGTAACCACTCTCACCAAACGTATGGCAGAAGAGATGGATGAATACCTGCGCCGCTATGGGGTACGTTCGGCATATATTCACTCGGATATTGATACACTGGAGCGTGTACAAATCATGGAAGATTTACGTCGTGGGCTATATGATGTATTGGTAGGAGTGAACCTTTTACGCGAGGGATTAGACTTACCCGAGGTAAGTTTGGTGGCTATATTGGACGCAGATAAAGAAGGCTTCCTGCGTGATCATCGGTCGCTTACGCAGACGGCGGGTCGTGCAGCTCGTCATGTGAATGGTCATGTGATTATGTATGCAGATCGTATTACCGTTTCTATGCAACGAACAATAGATGAAACTAATCGTCGTCGAGCCAAACAGGTTGCATACAATGAAGCTAATAATATTATACCTACCGCTCTTAATAAGAAGATAGAAGGTAGTCCGCTGATTGCATTGATGCGAAAAGAACAAGAGGAACAACTAGTTTTAGAAAAGAAAATACAAGAGGGGTGGAAGACCGCAGCATGGCAACAATATAATGCTAAAGATTTGCGTAAGGCTATCGATAAACAACGTAAGGCTATGTTAGCAGCTGCTAAAGAACTTAATTTTGACGTGGCTGCGCATTTGCGTGATGAACTATTGTTGATGGAAGATAAATTGCAAGCGATGGAATAAAAAATGAGATTGTCAGTAAGGACAATCTCATTTTCTTTGTAATCTTTTATTGATGTACGCAAGTATGCTTACTTATACAAGAAACGTTTGATGCTTTTTTTAGGTGTTTTTTCAAATGGTTCTTGCTTGACCTCAATGTCATGTATACGCGAGTAGGACGGAAGCAAGTCGTTGATTTTTTTTAGATTATCTTTCATCATACGTTCTACTTCTGCAAGTGAGAAGCCTTTAGTGGTCTCCTCATCGGGGAAGACCAACCCAATGAGTTTACCTTCACGTTCTACTACGATGGATTCAGCCACTCCCATTTGATTATTGAGTTTGTCCTCGATCTCTTCGGGGTAGATGTTTTGTCCAGATGCACCGAGGAACATACTCTTGATACGACCACGGATAAAAATATTTTGCTTTTTATCCATGTAACCAAGGTCGCCTGTTCGTAGCCAACCATCTTCGGTGAATGCTAGTTGGGTAGCTTCATCATTTTTGTAGTAGCCCATCATAACATTTTCACCACGAACAAGAATTTCGCCTTCACCCCTCTCGTTAGGATTATCAATCTTAGCTTCCATATTTGGTACTGGGGCACCGCAAGAACGGCGCTTGAAATATTTAGGAGGCAGACCACTTACAAGTGGTCCACATTCGGTCATACCAAAACCGATAGTTAATGGGAAATTGACGTCTAATAAGCATTTCTCTACTACTGGATTCATGGCTGCCCCACCGCACAGAAAATAACGCACTTGTCCACCGAATGCTTTGACCAAAGATTTGCGTACATGATTGCGTATGAAATTCATTATCAATGGGGTGTACCAACAAATCTTTAGGACCGTTTTGCTCAATAGTGGATCCAGTTTTTTCTTGTGTATTTTCTCAATTACTAAGGGCACTGTAGCAACTAAGTATGGTTTTACATCAGCCATAGCCTTGAGTAGGATACTTGGAGTGGGAGCTTTGGTGAGATAATATATCGTTGCACCTGCGCTAAATGGATAGAGGAAATCTGCTAGTTGACCAAACATGTGCGCCAGAGGTAACATAGAAACTACTCGTTGACCAGGTTCCACAGGTAATATGTATAATCCGTTTTCTACGTTATTGCTTAGAGAACGATGACTAATCATTACGCCTTTGGGTGATCCCGTTGATCCTGAAGTATAATTGATTAGTGCCAATGAGTCGAGGTCAATTGTACCATCTTTTACTACAGAGAAGAATGTTGTTTCGGTAAGTGTGGATGGTTCGGATAGTATATGCTCTACATTTCCCTTGTAAGGATTGTTCAAATAGATAAATGAGAAATCATCCATAGATATAATGGCCTCCATATCAGGTAGTTGTTGGTGTTGTAGTTCACGCCATACATAAGGACCTACGAATAACATTTTTGAGTCAGAATGCTTCAATAGTCGTGCCAAATCTTCTGCTTTGAAATCTTGCAAGAGGGTGACTGCCACGGCCTTATAAGAGAGAATAGCCATATATGTAACGACCCAATTTGAGCAGTTTCGGCTGGCAATAGCAATTTTGTCGCCTTCTTTGATACCCATGTGACGAAAGAGTTTGTGCATGCGTTGGATTTGTTGGGCCACCTCGCCGTGAGTGTATTGTTGCTTTTCGCCGTAATCCACAAAGGCTACATCTCGCCAGCGATTGTGGATCACCTGATCCATATAGTGCAAAAAATGATGTTTCATATTGATTCCAGATTAATGATGTTGAATTAAGAATTAATGATTTGCTCTTTGCTAATATCTTCGCCCACAAGTTCAGTAGGACAAAAAGGTACTTGGTCGGGAGCATGTTGTGCATCATATGTGAAGTAGGTGCATGTACATTCTACCAAAATCTCTCCCTCTGCACTTCGGATTTCTCCATCCACAATTGCTATATTACGTCGCATTTCACGTAGGCGCGCACGCATTTCAATATACTTTTGGCGTATAGCCACTGGTTTGCGGAAACGGGTTTCCATCTTAGCGGTGACTCCAGATGCTTGTAGTTTGTGGAAGACAACCCATCCACATACCTCATCCAATAATACAGATTGGACACCGCCATGTAACGTATTTTCCCATGATTGGTAACGTGCTGAAGGATGCCATATACACACTACATCTTCTCCTTCTTCGTAGAAGCGCATCTTCAGTCCTACAGGATTAGTAGGACAACAACCGAAACATTGATAGCCTTCAGCTTCTAACCAAGGGTTTTTAATCAATCTCATACCACTGTTTTATTTTTGTTCAGATGTTAGTTCCGCCCATAACATCTGAAAAATAACACAATTAGGTTCTTCTTTTAGATACTGCTTGCATTGTTTCTTAGCCTCTTCCGCTCTATCCATTTTTGACAAGCATTGTACAATTGTCATTTGCACTGCACGTAGATTCCATAACTCTGTTGTGTCTTGTTGCTTGTAAATCTTTTCCGCAAGAATGTAGTATTCTAATGCTTTCTTTTTGCTCCCGAACGGACTATAAAACTCCACATTTCCTTGCATGGACAACACAAACGGATTTTGCGGTTGCAAACGTGCAGCGCGTTTTATATTGTCAAAAATACCATTGCTATATTTAAGAAGGTGTGACTTGTCCAATGATAACTTGTAACTATACAATCCTGATAAATATGCATAATATTCTGCATCGGGTATCTTTCCCTTGCTTGCTTGTAAATGCTGTTCGTATCTAAGTAATGTGTTTTGGGTATTGCATCCCTCGTGTGATATGCAATATGCAGCGAACCCATATTCGTAGTTCAGCAATTGCTTCTGTTCAGCGTTGCTTAGTTCCTCCCAACGTGCAGAAGTAATATATTGCTGCCAAATATCCATATCTCGCTTGAGATAGGCTTGATACAACTGATGGTTCGAGTATTGTGCTTGGCATATACTCGAAACCATCAGAGTGAGTGTCAAAATGAGTTTTCTCATTTACCGTTTTGTTCCAACATCAATGTGCGTGTAGGTTGGTCGCACACTTCACTTGGACCATAATATTGAATAGGTCCAGGGTATATATAACTCAAATTAGGATCTGCCCAATCAGCACGATGTGCAGCAAGGTACTTGAATGGTGCGCCATTGAGATCAACCAGAGCTTTTTGGATTACTGGTTTCATTTTTCCGTGACGGCGTTCCATATTCATCATCATGGTCACAGGTACACCACCAGCTACCCATTCTGTAGCAGGTTTGGTGAGATTCTTTACAAGGGCCATATATCCTGTTTTGCCAGCAGCGATGAGGTGAGCTGCTGTGTTACCAAGGCTATAGCAGTAGTCTGCATCAAAATTACTTGGCATTGCACAACGACCTTCGTAACCAAAGAAATGGTTGAGCGCAGAGAATTTACCTTTGTAAGTGCCTGCAGCCTTAAGTTGAGCAAGACGTTTTTGTACCATCTCAATGAGCAGTTTCTCGGTTTCAATTTGGCTTACCATCACGTTGCCGTGAGGGTCACGATCGAGAGTTAATTGCTTAGCAATGCCCTTTGGCAAACTGCGATAGAGTTCGCAACTTGCAGGACTGAGCATTGACTTCACATATTCGCGTTTCGCATCATCGCCTTCGAGTGCAGCAAACTCCTCGTTCTCAGCGAGCATGTCGTTGAGTTCTTGGATGAGTACACGCATGGCTGGGATAAACTCTATGAGGCCCTCTGGGATAAGAATAGTACCGAAGTTGAGTCCTGCGTTGGCACGCTCTACGATTACATCTACAATATGCTCTACTACGTCGTTAAGAGTCATCTCTTTTGCTTCTACTTCTTCTGAAATGAGGCACACATTAGGTTGTGCTTGTAATGCACATTCCAGTGCAATATGGCTTGCACTGCGACCCATAAGACGTATAAAGTGCCAATATTTCTTTGCCGAGTTGGCATCGCGTTGGATATTACCGATCAATTCGGCAAAAGTCTTGCAAGCGGTGTCGAAACCAAATGATGTTTCAATCATGTCGTTCTTCAAGTCTCCATCAATGGTTTTTGGACAACCGATTACTTGGATACCACATTGCTTTTGTATGTAGTATTCGGCAAGTACACAAGCATTGGTGTTGCTATCATCACCACCGATGATAACAATGGCCTTAATGCCTAATTCGTTGCACACCTTGATTCCATTGTCAAATTGCCAAGTCTCTTCGAGTTTTGTGCGACCAGAGCCGATGATATCAAAGCCTCCGGTATTACGATATTCATCAATGATAGGGGCTGTAAGTTCTGCATATTTGCCATCTACTAAACCGCTAGGTCCACCGAGGAAACCATAAAGTTTGTTTTCTGAGTTAATGCGTTTGAGGGCATCAAAAATACCACAAATTACATTGTGTCCGCCAGGTGCTTGTCCACCAGATAGAATTACGCCTACGTTGAATGGTCCTGCTACTTTGGACTCACCTTCTTGTGGTACAAGTTCAATAACAGGCATTCCGTAAGTGTTAGGGAAAAGTTTTTCGATCTCTGCTTGATCCGCTACAGACTGAGTCTTAGCGCCTTCTTTTAGGCTTACATTGCCTTGCAATGCAGCAGGCATCTTAGGTTGATACGCTGCGCGTGCCACTTGTAGTGGCGATTTTGTCATTGTCATACGCTATTATATTTTGGTGTTAATAATTTTTTCATATATGTTGAATAGATTAGATTATCTAATGTGTTGAACAAACTATCCCAAAATCGCTGCAAAGTTACAAAAAAAAAATGGAACTACCTATTTTTTTATCAAAAAAGTGTTCCATTCTTTTTTCTTTACGAAGATTTATCTTATACTGTTGCTTCTATATTCCACATAAAAGCGCGGACACCGACTTCTTCGTTGCGTTTGTCAAGTTTCTTGACCGCTTCGAGTAGTACAGGTACTTTTTCATCAGGTACAATAGTGATCACACATGAGTTCATCTCTGGCCATGCGTGGGTACCACGGCGTGGCTCACCATTCTTACTACCACGACCCTGTACCTCCTCGAAGAAAGTAAAACCGCGTATTTCTAACATATCAAGCATATACTCCACACGTTCGGTGTTAGCTTGATTGAATACTATCATTACAGATTTCATATATTTTATGTTTTAGAGCGCTTCGCTGTTAGATGTTAGAGCGCTTCGCTGTTAGATGTTAGACTCTAGAATCTCTCAGCCCAAAGGGCGGTCTAACAACGCAGTGATCTAACTTCTCTCAGCGCGTAGCGCGGTCATAGTTATTTTTCTTGTTCTTCGCAGTCCTCCACTTTGATGTCCATGAAGATGAAGTTCTCGCGTACTTTCTTGAGTTTATCGCGTTCGCCCTTCTTCGACATCGCGCCGTAGATGACAGGCACGATATAGAGGGTGAGGAAAGTACTAACAGTCAAACCACCGATAACGACGATACCTAATGGTTGCCACATCTCGGCACCTTCACCTTGACTCACTGCCATTGGCACCATACCGAGGATAGTGGTGAACGCAGTCATCAATACAGGGCGCAGACGGCTCTCGCCTGACATCTGGATGGCCTCGTTAAGGTCGTGTCCACGCTCGCGCATGAGGTTGATATAGTCCACAAGCACGATACCGTTCTTCACCACAATACCCACAAGGAGTACCAGACCCAGTGCGCCAATCATATCCAGAGAAGTGTTAGTGAGCCATAGGGCTATAATCACACCCGAGAGCGCAAATGGTACGGAGAACATGATGATAGCAGGTTTGCTGAATGACTCGAACTGCGATGCCATCACGATATACACGAGCAGGATAATCAGCATACCCAGCATACCCATCTTGCCGAATGTCTCTTGTTGGTCTTCGTAGTCACCCGCGATACGCATAGTGTATCCAGCAGGGGCATCTACTTGAGGAAGTACTTGTGTCTCAATGGCTTTTGCCAATTCGCCCAATGTAGTTTCGAACGGTGTAACCTTGACGGTCACAATACGCTGACGACTCTTACGTGCGATAGTAGGTGGAGCCCAATACTCGTCCACCGAGCAGACCTCTGACAGTTTGATAGTCTTGCCTGTTGGGGTTGGGATAGAGAAGTCGAGCACATCGCTGATAGAGTTGCGGTTTTCCTCCTTGAGGCGAACGAGGATATCATACTCCGAACCGTCCTCTTTGAGGAAGCCCACAGCCATACCATTCACGCGGTTACGCAGGTAGGAAGATATGGTGGCAGAAGTCAATCCAAGACGACTTGCTTTCTCTTTGTCCACTACAATTTTGATTTCAGGGCGGTCATCATCGCGGTCGGCATAGACATCACGTGCACCAGGCAGTTCTTTGGTGAGTGTCATTACTTGTTGCGCCATTTGGTTGGTAATATCGAAGTCATAGCCATAGATTTCGATATCTACAGTATTGCCGCCACCAGGGCCTCCACCACTAGTAGATGCTTGATACTCAATGATTTCAGGATATTGTGCCATCTCTTGACGAAGCACTTCGGCAATCTGCCAGATAGTGCGCTCGCGTTCCCATTTCTTGTTCAAACGCACGGTCATAGAGATGGTGTTATTCATTGTGGTAGAGAAGATAGCACCTGTACCATCGTCGTCGTTTGAACCTGCGGAGGTAGCAATCATCTCTATCTCAGGCACAAGCACCATAAAACGCTCTTCCAATTTGCGTGCGGTTTTGAGGGTTTCCTCAATGCGTGTACCGCGTTGTAACTCAACGGTTACGCTCAAGCGAGCATTGTCCTGTTGTTGCATAAAGTCGGTACCTACTTTGCCAAAAATAAATGGCAAGAGTGAAGCCCCGAAGAACGCAAATAGAATAACAATAGTCAATGCCTTGTGGCGCAAGCACCATGCCAACGATTTTCCGTATGCTTTATCTACCTTGTCAAGGAAAGCTACGATAGTGCGGTCGTACCAAGACTTCTTTTCGCTATTATCTACCAACTTACCATTGATTACTTTGAAGTTCTTAGATTTCAGCAGTTTAGAGCAGAGCATTGGTGTGAGAGAAATAGCAATCACGGTAGAGGTACAACATACAACTGTTACAATCCAACCCAATGATTCGAACATAATACCTGCCATACCTTCCATCATTGTCAGTGGTACAAATACGGCGCAGAGTACGAGTGTGGTAGCAATAACGCTGACCCATACCTCGTTGGTGGCGTAGATAGATGCCTCGCGTGGACTCTCACCACGTTCGATATGGCGCGTGATATTCTCGAGCACCACAATCGCGTCGTCCACCACCATACCGATAGCGATAGTCAGCGAACAGAGCGAGATGATGTTGATGCTGGAGTCAGCCATCTTCAGGTAGATAAACGCCACAATCAGTGAGATAGGAATGGTGAGCGAGATGATGAGTGTCGCACGCCATTTGCCGAGGAAGAAGAGCACCACGAGCACCACGAATAGCAATGCGTAGAGCACAGACTCCTCAAGGGAGTTGATGGAGTTGCGGATATTGTCTGCCGAGTTGTAGATCTCTTGAATCTTCACGTCGGTAGGCAATTGCTTTTGAATCTTCTTCAATGCTTTATCCACATCTTCGCAGACTTGCACGGTGTTGGAGCCCGATTGCTTAGCCACGATCAGACGCACAGCTTCGCGACCATTGGTCTTTTCATCCAATGAGAGGTCTTTGATGGTATCGCGCACTGTGGCGATGTCGCGCACGAATACTTGTTGCCCTTGTGGAGTCATGGTCACCATCAGGTCCTCAATCTCGCGACTCTCGATGAACTCAGAGCGCACTTGCATTTGGTACTGCTCCTTCTCCATCTTCACCGTACCCGATGAGAGGTTGAGGTTGTTGGCAGAAATGACTTGTCCCACTTGCTCCAGCGAGATGCCAAAAGCATCTAGTTTTTGTTGGTCGATATCCACATACACATAGCGGTCTGGTGCACCTGCCACAGACAAGTTACCGATACCATTGATTTGGTTCAATTGTGGAATCACCTCATCGTTGAGGATTTTGTCGAGTGCAGGATACGACTCGTCTGCCGTGATAGCATATTGGCAGATTGGCATGGTGCTCGATGAGAACTTGAACACCATTGGCGACGAACAACCGTCAGGCAACTGGTTCTTAGCCATGTCGCAGAACGATCGTATGTCGTTGACGGCTTCCGTAATGTCGGACCCCCATTCCAATTCGAGTACTACAAGACTGACGTTATCTTTACTGGTAGAGTTGATATACTTCAGGTTATCCACCGAAGTCAAACTATTCTCCATGATTTTCGAGACGTTGGTCTCTATCTCGGACGCCGACGCACCTGGATAGGTGGTCATCACCATCACATATGGTGGGTCCATCTCAGGGAATTGATCCACAGGCAGTTGCACGAAGCAGAACAGACCTATGATCATCACCGCAACGAACACCAGCATAGTCGTTACGGGATTCTTAATCGCGGTTTTATAAATTGCCATAGCTTTTTAGTTTTTAGATCGCTGCGCTGTTAGATATTAGACCTCTGCGTTGTTAGATCGCTTCGCTGTTAGATTCCTGGAAATCTCTCAGCCACGAAGTGGCGGTCTAACAGTCTGGAAGACGGTCTGACTTCTTTCAGCGCTTCAGCACGGTCTTATTTCACTTCAATTTTCACACCGTCAACCAGTTTGTGTTGACCCACGCTGATGTATTCTACACCTGCTTTTATTTCGGGTGCGATGATTTCAATGTTCTCGTCAAAGCGTTGTCCGAGTTTCACGCTCACGCGCTTAGCGTAGCCGTTGTCGTTGATGAACACATAGCGCTCGTTCGAACCAATCAGTTTCTCTACCGATTGATAAGGCACTACAATGGTGTTATCTTTGCCCAGACCGAGGGTAGTAGTCACGTACATACCGCCACGCAACTTCTCGCTCGCATTGGGGATAACCACCTTGCATTGGAAGGTGTGGCTCGCAGCATCGATGGTAGGATAAACCACCTCAATCATTGCAGGGAAAGTCTCATTAGGATACACTTCACTCTTCACAGTCAGTTTCATTCCCTCTTTAATCATAGGGTAATAAGTCTCTGGCACTGCAATCAATGCTTTCAGTTTCTTCACTTGTGTGAGTACCACGATTGGCTGACCGCCATAGAGTTCGCCGTCTTCGTATGTCTTAGCAGAAATAACACCGTCAAATGGAGCTTTCACGTAAGTGTTTTGCTCCAGGAAAGCGAGGTTTTGCTTGAGTTGGTCGTAGCCCACTTTGGTTTGGTCGTATGTCTGTTGACTCACGCTTCCAGTTTCGAGCAATGCCTCCAAACGTCCCAATTCTATCTCTAAGTTGGCTAATTGGATTTTTTGTGTGAGATACTGTGTTTGATCCATACGAACCAACATATCGCCTTCTTTTACTTCATCACCAACTTCTACGAAAATCTTTTCAATTTTACCTGTCAGTGATGGTGCTACATTTTGTGTCACATAGCCCTGTAGGTTAGTAGATACAGTAAATACACGTTCAATCTCTTTTTCTTGGAGGAACATTGTGCTAACCACCTCCACGCGCTCAGCTTCTTGTTGAGTTATCTGAGCATCTTTCTTGCCGCAACCAATCAAAAAAACTGCGGCTGCCATCATTAATACAATCTTTTTCATTTATCGTTTTGTTAATTAGTTATCTCTGTTAACCGGACTGTCCGGAATATCCGGAACTTCCGGGATTACAAATTCAAAAATTTCTCCAATTCCACTTCTGCATTCACCAGTGTCAGCACCGCTTGCACATACGTTGATTGTGCTGTAATCAGGTCGTTGCTTGCGTTCACGAGGTCTAGGTTACTTGCCACACCTTGTTGAAATTTCCGCGAAGTGTTGTCAAACACGCGTTGTGTCACGCCCATGTTCTCTTGCTCATTGGTGTAGGTCTCATACGCATTTTGCAGGTTATAGCGCAATTGTTCATTTTGGATACTGAGGTTATCGGCTGTCTCCTCAAACGTGTTACGTGCCTCTTCCAAGGCAATTTTTTTCTCTACCACACCCGCCGCACGCTTACCAGAAGACCAGAGTGGCATGCTCACTTGTACGCTTAAGGCATTAGGAGGAGTCATGTTAAAGCCCTCTTTCTTACCAAAATAGTCTTTTTCGCTATATTGATAGCCCACACCTATGGTTGGACCATATGCCCAACCAGCCATGTGTACATTCTTCTTCGCTAATTCTACATTTTTGGCTAGTGTTTGATAGCTGAGGTTATTTTCCAATACAAAGTCTTTACCCAGCAATGCAACTATTGCTTCCGCACTCAGCATATCGCTGAGTTGGGTGGTGAGGGTCAGTTCGGTTTCTGCTGGAACATTCAGCAGCACTTTCAGCGCATTGATTGCCAACTGTGTTGAGCGCTTGTTAGCATTGATATTATTCTTCAATGTGTTCACACGCACTAGGATTTGGTCAGCCGTTGTTTGCTCTGCTGCACCCACTTCCACGCTGCGTTGGGTCATTGCTGCCAAGTTCTCAATGTTCTTCAGCGAACTATCCAGCAACTTCACCACATCTTCCAGCACTAATACCGAAGCGTAACTCGATTTCACACTCGCACGCAGGTTGTCCTCGCTGATCTCGAGATTCAGTTTTTGCATCTCAATCGCAGTATTGTTGAGCAATGCTCCCACAATCGCCTGTCCATTGATACCTACGGATGCTGTGATACCAAATGTACCATTGTCTGGCATTTCAATATCCATTCCACCGAAGTTCATTTTGTAGCCCATCATGGATTGGTATGCCCAAGACATATCCACCGATGGTAGCATGGATGCGATGGTTTGCCAGCGGGTAGCATAAGCTTTTTGTACTGCAAGGTCAGCATTGCGCAATGAACGATTTTCTGCCACTGCATAGTCTTGTGCCTCTTGAAGACTGAGGTTTAGGGTGTTGGGCACCTCTTTTTCTGGTGCGCGTTTTGTGGCAGCCATCACATGGTCGGTTGCCATAATGTTCGCGCAAGTGGCGAACAGAAATAGACTTAATACAATTTTTTTCATCTTTTATTGAACCTTTTTATTGTTTACTTCTTTTTCCAGGATGTTGAATCCTTCGGGGGTAAAGATACCTCTAAGGAGAATATCCATGGATTGGCGGCTATATGCATGTGCTTCGGACATGCGTAGTTCACCAAGTTGTGTATATGCCATGATGCCCATATGAACGTTTACAAAAAGCATTGCTGTGATAGCAGTGTCAATCTCCATACGGAAAATCCCTTCGCTCTTTCCCTTATCCAAAAACTGTGCCATGAGTGCTTGCATGATAGATTGTAAGCGTTTCTGATGATTCTTGTGTATGTTTGGATAATATTTTTGTAAATCATATAGGAATGGTGGTGTTTGTTTGGTGTCATGCGATGCGCGGGCGATATTGTTCCAATCTACAATGCATTGTGTGACAGACCTGTTGTTTACCAAATCTTGCACTTTTTCCTCTATTTGTTGCTCGCCCGTGATAAGTATTGCTTCTATGAGGTCATCTTTTGAGGGAAAATAAACATAGAAAGTCTTTTTGCTACAACCGATAGCAGCGCAAATATCATCTACACTAAGCGAACGAATTCCCACTTCCTGCATGTGATCGGTAGCATATTGTAATATTTCATTTTTTAGATTGGCCATAGTTCCCAATATACAAAATCTGTGCAAAGGTACTAATTTTATGGCATATGAGCAAGGATTTTAGGAAACTTTAACACTTTTGTAGTTTCCAAGTTGCAACTTTTATTTTTAGCCAAAATTTAATAATTTCGAAAGGTATAATTTTTCTATACTTCTTTGCGCACCATATAATAAATTGCGCGCGAGCGCGCGTAAAAGAAAATAAGAACTCGCACACGAGTGAGAGTGAACCTAAAAAAAAGAAGATGCTCTTGCATCTTCTTCTGCGGTGCGGACGAGACTCGAACTCGCGACCCCATGCGTGACAGGCATGTATTCTAACCAACTGAACTACCGCACCAATTGTTATGTCATACTTCCTTTTCGAAAGCGAGTGCAAAGGTACTGCTTTTTTTTGATATGACAAAATTTTTTTCAAAAAAAATATGATTTTATATGATTTTTTTGTTTTTTATGGTCATTTTTGTGACTTTTAATGGTAAAAAAAACAGTTTTTTTTGCATATCTCCACAAAAAATACTAACTTTGCACTTCATTTGTAAATCGTAAATAGTCTAATTGTAAATAATATTATGTCTGTACACGTTCAAAATACCCGTATGACGACCACTCGTCTGCGCCAAATGAAGCAAAATGGCGAAAAGATAGCCATGCTTACTAGTTATGATTTCACATTGACAAACTTACTTGATGAGGCTGGAATTGATATGATTTTGGTGGGTGATAGTGCATCCAATGTGGTGTGTGGTAATGCCTACACCTTGCCTATTACCATTGATGAGATGATTTTCTTAGCGCGTGGAGTAGTACGTGCTGCCAAACATTGTTTAGTAGTATTGGATATGCCTTTCGGTAGTTATCAAGTGAGCGAAGAGGATGCTGTTCGCAATGCCCTCCGCATGATGAAAGAGTCTGGTGCAGATGCTCTCAAATTAGAGGGAGGCGAAGAGATTCTGCCTGCTATTCGCCACATGGTGCAAGCGGGTATCCCCGTGATGGGTCATCTTGGTCTTACACCACAGAGTGTCAATCAGTTAGGTGGCTACGGATTACGTGCTAAAGAAGACGCAGAGGCAGAAAAACTGCTTCGTGACGCACAATTGTTGGATGAAGCTGGATGTTTTGCTATTGTGTTGGAGAAGATTCCTGCTTCTTTGGCAGAAAAAGTAACTCAAGTTGTGTCATGTCCTACCATTGGTATTGGCGCTGGCAGCGTAACGGACGGACAAGTACTTGTTCTGCATGATATGTTGGGGCTGAACCAAGGATTCAAGCCAAAGTTCCTTCGTCATTTTGCGGAGCTAGGAGAAGCTGTGAAAGGGGCTGTGGGTGAATACATCAATGCGGTCAAACAATTCACTTTTCCTAACCAATCAGAATCATATTAAGGTTTAGATTAAGGTTCAAATCAAGCTGCAGAGAATGTCATAAGGACTACAATTATATTCCTATTTGTCTTTAGATTCCCTGCACGCACCGCACAATACACGCACAATACACGCACTATTCACGTACAATAGACGTACAATAAACGCACTATTCCTAATATTTCCTCTGAGGATGAAGATATAATGAAGGGCAAGTAGAAAACAATTTGATAACTCTGTATAAGTGATATGGTCGTTCGCTTATAATTAAAAAGGACTGCCGAAGCAGTCCTTTCTTTATGTTATCCAATAGGATTATTACCAACCTGGGTTTTGACCAATCTCTGGGTTCAAAACGCTTTGGCTTGATGGGATAGGAGCAAAGTAGTGCTTCTCTTCGAACTTACGAACATAAGTGTCGCGGAGGTCAATATAGCCGTGATCACCATTTGTAAGTTTCAAACCATCACCTACAGGCCATCCCTTCTCAATCCAAGCACCTAATGTTTGATCTGGATACTTCTCTGTATCAAGAAGTTCCAATTGATGCCAACGGATGAGTGACCAATAGCGGTCATTGTTGTCGAACATCAACTCTACGCGACGTTCACGACGAATCTCCCAAATAAGATCGCTTACGCCAATCTTATTTGCTGGGTCATTAACTGGAGCATACTCTGGCATACCAACGCGAGTGCGAAGTTTGTTAAGAGATGTTTTAGCAGCTGCCTCATCACCTAATTCTGCACATGCCTCTGCGTGGGTAAGAAGAATCTCAGCCAACCAGAAGAGTGGGCAGTCGGTTACGTTACCTGTAGTAGATTGACGGAGTGAAGCTGGAGTCTCAGGTTCGTCAAACTTCAAAATACCATAACCTGTAGTAACTGTGTTTTGTGCTGCAGTCTCTTGACCTGGAACGCCCTCATAACGAGCGCGGTTGTTACCTACGTAGCAGAGATAACCATCAATTTGTTGAGCCAAACGTGGGTCACGTGCCTCCAAAAGGTGATAGATAACTGGTTTATCAGCATCGTATCCGTCAGTACCAAGTACACCGTGGTCATCATTAGGATCAGCAAGAGTACCATCTTTCTTCAAGTATGCGTTGAAAGCAGATTTGCTCATACCGTTGGTTGGAGTAGAACCACAGCAGTAGTCTTGGGTTGCGTGACGGAGAACGTCTTGTACGTAGTTCTTGTACATAATCATCTCAGTATTACCTGCCAACTCCAGTGAGTTGTAGTTAGCACGATAACCTTCAGCACCTGGTGTTAAAGCGAATTCGCCAGAGTTGATGATAGCTTCAGCAGCAGTTCTAGCTTCTGCCAAATATTTGTCAGAACGAGCTTTATCGTTCTTGTGATATTTAGCGAATGTACCTTCGAAGAGACAGATTTGAGCTTTAATTGCTTGTGCTACATACACGTTGTAAGCGGTGCGAGAATCAGCATTCTTAGTACCCATATTCTCAACGGCATAGTTGAGGTCTTCAAGCATCTTATCCATTACGAAGTTGCGATCTTGGCGTGGACCATAGAGAATATCAGTATCCTCCGTTGTAAGAGAATGATCTACCCAATAGCAGTCGCCAAACTTACGTACTACGCAGAAATGTTGCCATGCACGGTAAAGACGACCGAGAGATTTATAGTACTCTTTAGTCGCATTATCCATCTCCACACCATCAATATTCTCAAGGAGGATATTCGCACGACGAACTTCAGCATAACTTGCATCCCAAGTAGCATCGGATGCAGAGATAGTAGTGAAATCCCATGTGGTAATACCTGTAACAGCTTGGTTATCATTTAATGTAGGGAAGTAGAAGGTTCCATAAGTACCATTGTTTCCATAACCAGACCACTCTGCGTAGAAATAGTTGGTGTACATTTCTACGTTGGTCTCACTGGTAAAGAAGTTATCCTTGGTAAAGTTATCGTAAGGATCGTTGTTCAACAAGTCGCAACTTGTGAAGAGCACCATACCAGCCATCAAACTTAAAATTATCTTTTTCATAATTGTATTCAATTTAGTTAATTTGTTAATAATTAATAATTAATATTCAATCTGTTTCTCAAACATTAATTATAGTGTTACTTGCAAACCGAATGAATACGAACGCATGAGAGGCGCTGTACGAGCGTATGCTCCATTGCCATAGTTAGCACCCTCTTTACCTCTTGATACCTCAGGGTCGAAACCGTATTGAGCGGTGTGATTTACGAGGTCAGCGAGGTTGTTGAAGGATGCGTAGATACGAACTTTCTCAATAGTTGCCTTGCGGGTCAAGTGTTGTGGCAAGGTGTAGCCAACTGTCAAGTTCTTGAGACGGAGGTAAGCCATGTTGATGAGATACTTATCTTGTGGCACGTAGTTGTTGCGACCTGCATCCATAATAGAAGAAGATGTTACATAACCCTCATTTCCTGGGAAGATACGTGGGTAGTCAGCATCTTGACGGATGTTGCCAGCTTCAATCTCAGCTTTGGTAATATAATCAGTTTGATTAGCATAAATAGTAACATCGGCTGCACGCATCATAGGCATAACGAATGCTGAAGTGCTCCACATGTCGCGTTTGCCCACACCTTGGAAGAATAAGTCAATGTCAAAGCCCTTCCAATCAGCACCGAGACGGAATGAGTATTGCCAGCGTGGAGTAGTGTTACCAATCTTAACGAGGTCACCATGATCTTCTACTGTACCCTCACCCCAATTAATCTCGCCGTCACCATCTTGGTCAACGAATTTGATATCACCAGGGCCGAAGCTAAACTTAGGATCTTTAGCGAGGAGAGTTTGGTCTGCAACACCATTGTAAGAACCATCAGCGTTGAAGTCATTAGCAGTGAAGTAACGATCGTACTCGAAGCCCCAGATCTCACCATACTCTTTGCCGGAATAATTGGTGTTAATTAAGTTATCAGAATCCCATTGAGTGATAACAGCTTTGTAGTCAGCCAAGTTGAAGTTAGCGTGAACAGCCAAATCACCAGCATCATGGAATATGTGACGCCAATCTACGTTCAACTCCCAACCACGGGTACGAAGTTGACCTGCGTTCTCATAAGCTGCACTTGCACCAAGTACTGAAGGCAACTCTTTACCTGGAGCCAACATACCATTTGTTGTACGTTGATACCAGTCGAAGTTCACGTTCAAGTCGTTGTTCATGAAGCCGAGGTCAATACCGATGTTAGTAGTTGCGATATTCTCCCATGTAAGAGATGGATCCACCATCTTTGGTTGACCGAAGTAGTCATACTTAACATCACCCGAACCGAGCCAGTTAACACCATTGGTGTATTTAGACATGGTCTCAAGGAACATATTTGCACCAATCTCTTGGTTACCAATTACACCATATGATGCGCGGAGTTTCAAGTTGCTAACGTATTTCTTAGCTTCTGCAAAGTAAGCTTCCTCGCTGATACGATAGCCGAGAGAACCAGATGGGAAGAATGCCCATTGTGTGTGTGATGGGAACTTGCTAGAACCGTCGTAACGACCGCTCAACTCAATCAGATAGATGCCCTTGTAGTCATAGTTGATACGAGCGAAGATACCTGCTGAACCATTATGGCTATGAGCGTGTTTATAACTATCCCAGTTAGAGGTAAGAATCATCTCTGGCAAGTTGAGGTCTTGCAAGTCTTTGCGACGAAGAGTCAGATATTCATACTCATCCTTATCAATGTTAGCACCAACCATTACATTGAGGTTGTTGTTGTTCCAAGAACCGTTGTAGTTGAAATAGAAGTTAGCTACGTGGTTATAGTAGTGAGAATTAGTTTGGCTGAGGTAGCTGCTTGTTGGATAAGGAGCAATCCATCCTGACCAATCTTCACCAATACCAGGTGTCCAAGTATCAATTTGGTATTTTGCAGGCATACCAATCGCTTTCTCGTTACCTGCGCGATAAGTAAAGGTGTAGTCGCCATTGAAGGTCAAACCTTTAGCAAGGTTCAACTTGATGAAACCACCGGCACGAAGGTTCATACGTTTCTTGTATGCATCACCAGCTTCTTTCAAACCGCCGAGGAAGGTATATGCATCATACACTTGACCTTCTTCATCCTCCCAGTAACCCCAAGGGCCGAAGAATGAACCCCAACGCCAAAGGTTAGAGTAACCACCTACGCGGTTTTCTGGATAAGTATAATTACGGTGTTGCATGTTGAAACGAGCACCTATCTCCAACCAGTTGTTGATCTTAGTAGAAAGGTTGATGGTTGCATTGAACTTTTGCATCTTATCAGGATTGAAGTTCAAAATACCTTGTTGGCTATTGTAACCAAGAGACATGTAATAATTGGTCTTACCAGAGTTACCAGACACACTCAAGTTGTGGTTCTGAGAAGGAGTAGCATCATTAAAGAAGATACCTGCTACATCCCAGTCTGCATAGTAACCATTCTCATCGTAGTCAATACCATAAACCATCTCACGATAAGGTGACTTACCAGTCTTCTTGCCCCAATCTTGAGTTTTTGCCCATGCAAGCCACTCTTGTGCTTTGTTTTGATAAGCTTCGGTATCTACGTAGCTACCAAAGAGCTCTGCACGCTCACCAAGATAACCCTTAGCCTCTGTCATAGCAATTGCTTGCTCATATACAGTTGGGTAGTCTGGAGTAGCAGTAGCACGGCTCCATGCAAAGTTATTGTTGTAGGTAACAGTTACTTTCTCTGCGGTTTTAGCAGTTTTGGTAGTAACCAATACAACACCGAATGCAGCGCGAGTACCATAGATAGCGGTAGAAGAAGCATCCTTCAATACGCTGATAGACTCGATGTCATTTGAGTTCAAGTAGCCTAAGTTCTCCATAGGTACACCATCAACGATGTAGAGAGGAGAAGATGTACCGCTGTTTGACAAAGTACCGATACCACGGATAACTACAGTAGGATCAGCATCAATATCACCCGTTGCGTTGGTGATTGTCAAACCTGGCACAGCACCTTGCAGTGCTTTAGCCACATCAGACTCGGTTTTTGATTCCAAAGTTTTAGAAACATCTACGGTTGTCACAGCACCTGTCAGGTTTGCTTTCTTTTGCGTACCATAACCGATGGCTACTACCTCGTCAAGGATTTGTGTGTCCTCGCGAAGCATAACAACCATGTCCTTTTGAGCGCGAACTTCTTGATCCTTGTAACCTACATAGGATACGTGAAGGGTTACGTTCTTTTCAACGGTCAGCACGAATGCACCATCCAAATCGGTAATTGTACCATTG
>JAZNJW010000022.1:0-351046 GCA_045578255.1 Paludibacteraceae bacterium | reverse complement strand
TGTCTTGTGCTATACCAATCACAGGAGTTATGCCATCTTTTCCATCTACTCCGTTTTGACCATCTTTGCCATGATAAATGGTAATTGGGTCATGCTTGCCGAAAGTAATGGTATAGCCAATCACTTCGCCATTCTTTTTGATTTCAACGATACCTGTGATGAAGTCGTTGGATTGCAGTACATCTACAATCGTTTGGAGCGATGTAATGTTGGTGTTCATCTCTTTGCAGAGTTCTTCGAGTTTGGTGACGCGGGAGTCAAGTCCATCAATGGCATCCCATAGTTCATCGTGACAAGCCGAGAATAGGCAGATTGTCAAGCCCAAAAGGAGCAAATGAATTTTCTTCATTGTAATTGAATGTTTTGTGGGAAGTCGGCTCCAAACGCCCCGTTGGTATAATTATAGAAAAAGCGTGGAACCTCTTTTTGCTTATTCTCTAGTTTGAGGTTCCTGCAAGACCCTGTAACAAGAATAAACAATGAATGCCCACGCCGATATGTTAATCGTCGTGAGCACACAACGGATTAAACACACCAAGGGGCATTTACCGCTTTCTTGATTTGGGTTACGAAATTTTGCAGGATTCCAAACTACCAAAACAAGCGCCAATAAACGCCTTTTATTTATGTCTTTAAAAGATTCTTGTTAGGGTGAAAGGCAGACATACCCGCCCACATTCCCCAGCGTGAATCATTTCGACCGCAAAGGTAGTGAATTATTTTGGATTGAGCAAGAAAATTTGTTTTTTGGGCGATTTTTTTGCTTAAAACAGATAAGTAAACTATTTCAGGAAAAGAGTCAACCTTTTTAGGAATCGAGTCAACTTTTTTAGTCAAATCTTAATAAAAAGCCTTTTTGCAGTTTCGGCGTTCCTTGGTTCTTCCTTGGTTCTTCTTTGGTTCATCCTTGGTCTTTGACACGAGATTGATAAGGAAGGTACAAGAGATGGCAATCTTAATAAAACGCATTTTTCCAACTTCTCATAAATTAGGCGGTAGTGCCTACCCTATACGGCACTACCCTATAGCCATACCGCTGTGCGACAGCGGCGCGATACGAAATACTTTGTAACCTATTTGCAATAAAATCGTACTTGAAAATAAATTTTCACGCGTATCTCTTGCAAATGTGCATTTTTTGTTGTACCTTTGCAGGTGATTTCAATTTGGATAATTATGCTCACTCATCTCCACATACGTAACTACGCACTTATCTCACAACTGGATATTGATTTCCATGAAGGATTCTCCGTCATGACTGGTGAGACTGGTGCTGGTAAGAGTATTATTCTCGGCGCACTCAACCTCGTAATGGGGGCACGCGCCGACACAAAAACCATTACCGAAGGCGAAGAACGATGCGTGATAGAGGCGACGTTCGCTCCTAAAGGTAGGATATTGGACGGCATTCTTCCTATGGGACGCCCTGACGGGCTATTGGAGATAGGCAAGGAAGTAATTATTCGTCGTGAACTCAACCAAAATGGGCGTTCGCGGTCTTTTGTGAACGATGAAGTAGTGACACAAGCCGAACTGAAAGCCCTGGCGCGCCAACTCATAGATATTCACTCGCAACACGAGAGTCTGATGCTCGGCGATGACCTCTTCCAATTGCAAATAGTGGATAGTATTGCCAACAACCAAGCTCAGCAAGACACCTACTCTGCTGCCTACGAACGCTACACTCAAGCCCTACACGAACTACACCAATATCAACAACGCGCAGCCAAAGCACAAGCCGATGCCGACTATATAGCATTCCAATGGCAACAATTGGAAGACGCCCACCTGCAAGCCGATGAAATGGAAGAACTGGAAGCAGAAGAATATCGCCTTGCACATGCCGAAGAGATACAAACCGCACTCGCCACTGCCCTACAACAACTGGACAGCGACAATGGTGCCCTATCACTCATACATGCCAGTCTTTCGGCAATTGCCAATTGCCAATTGCCCATCGCAGACCGACTCGATAGCATAGAGATTGACCTCAAAGATATTATTTCCGACATCCAACGCCTCTATGACCACACCGAGCGCGACCCAATGCGTCTGGAGCAAGTGCAAGAGCGACAGAGCATGCTGCAAACGCTGATGAAGAAACATCGTGTGCAGACTATTGCCGAGCTGATAGCTCTACACGAAGAGTTGGGATGGCAAATGCAGCAGTTGGCAAATTTTGATGAAGATATAGCCCGCTTGCAAAGCGAAGTAGATACTGCCCATAGTGCCCTCAACAAGGCAGCGGAAATGCTAACCCAATCGCGCCTTGCGCCTTGTAGCCATATTGCATCTCGCCTCATAGAAGACATGCAACGCCTTGGTGTAAAACATGCGAACGTGGCAGTGCAAATCACACCTACAGAGGATTTTACGCCTACTGGCAAAGATGATGTGCAGTTTATGTTTGCAGCCAACTTGAATCAGTCGCTTCGCCGCGTAGCAGAGGTGGCTTCGGGCGGTGAGATCAGCAGACTGATGCTATGTATCAAGGCATTGATTGCCTCCACCAACGGACTGCCGACTATCATCTTTGATGAGATAGACACAGGTGTCAGCGGTGCTATCGCCAGTCAAATGGGAGAGATTATGCGGCAGGTTGCCGCTTCGCGTCAGGTGATTAGTATCACACACTTGCCACAAGTGGCAACAAAAGGTGAACACCACTACTTAGTATATAAGGAAGATACAGATACCCGCACCGAAACACATATCCGCGAACTCACTACGCAAGAACATGAGGCGGAGATTGAGAAGATGAGGAGTGTGTGAGGCGATGAGGAGTGTGTGAGGCGATGAGGCGATGGGGCGATGAGGCGAGGAGGCGAGAATTTACACTATAATTGTAAAATGTTAATTGTAAACTAAAAACAAATGCTACCATTAGCAGAACGATTGCGTCCAAAGACGCTCAACGAATACATAGGTCAGAAGCACCTCGTAGGAGAAGGTGCTATCCTTCGCCAAATGATAGAAAACGGCAACTTGTCATCATTTATCCTTTGGGGACCTCCTGGCGTGGGCAAAACTACGCTTGCACGTATCATCGCTCACCAACTAGAGCGCCCATTCTATACTTTATCCGCCGTCACAAGTGGTGTCAAAGAGGTACGCGAAGTTATTGACAAAGCAAAACGCTTTGCAACGATGAACACTGGACTGTTTGGCGACAAGCAATCAGTGACAGGGGGTAATAGAGCTATACTCTTCATCGACGAGATACATCGTTTCTCCAAGTCGCAGCAAGACAGCCTATTAGGAGCTGTAGAAGATGGTACAATCACACTCATTGGTGCTACCACAGAAAACCCATCATTCGAGGTAATCACTCCATTGCTTAGTCGCTGTCAAGTGTATGTACTAAAATCGCTTGAAAAAGAAGATTTATTGGAGCTCTTGAATCGTGCACTCATCGAAGATGAATATATTCGCAATCTTGGCATAGAACTGCACGAAACAGAAAGCATTCTCCGTTATTCGGGTGGTGATGCGCGAAAACTACTTAATATTATCGAGTTAGTTACCAACTCAGGGGTCAAAGTAATTGACAACGAAACTGTTACAAAACAACTCCAGCAGAATCCTGTAGCATACGATAAAGATGGCGAATTGCATTACGATATTATCTCCGCCTTCATCAAGTCTATCCGCGGTAGCGATCCCGATGCGGCATTGTATTGGTTAGCGCGCATGGTAGCTGCGGGAGAAGATCCTAAGTTTATTGCTCGACGATTAGTTATTTCAGCGAGCGAAGATATTGGATTGGCAAATCCAAATGCTATGTTAGTGGCAAATGCTTGTTTTGATACTCTTCAGAAAATTGGCTGGCCAGAAGGACGTATCCCTTTGGCCATGGCAACTGTGTATCTCGCCACATCCCAAAAGTCCAATTCAGCATATCTAGCTATCAATCAAGCACTAGAAACAGTGGAGAAAACAGGCAGCTTGCCTGTACCACTACATCTGCGTAATGCACCCACCAAACTCATGGATGAGCTAGGATATGGTGATGGATATAAATATGCACACGACTTCCCAAATCATTTTGTAGTGCAGCAGTTCCTGCCTGATGCCTTACAGGGTACGCAGTTCTGGCACGCACAAGGTAGTCCCCAAGAGCAAAAAATGGCGGATTGGATGAAACATCTTTGGGGAAACGAGAAAAATGATAAAATCTAAGACAATAAAAACTTTAAAATAATAACCATTTAATGCAAATTTGTATGCGAATCAATCATTTTATGTGGGTTTTGTCAGCATGTATGTTGCTGACAAGTTGCGCAACTACGCAAGAAGAGCGTATCAACCAAGCCATAGAGCAAGTCATGGATCAGTATCAATGTGTCGGTATCTCCGCTGCCGTAGTACAAGACGGAGAGATCGTCTACAACCAATCATTTGGTTACAAAGACCTTGAGACCAAAACACCTCTTGCCAATGATCATATGATGCGTATTGCATCCATCTCCAAATCTTTCACCGCAACTGGACTAATGCAACATGTGGAAAAGGGTATCATCTCGCTGGATGACGATATTAGCGACCTCATCGGCTTCACCATCCGCAACCCCCATCATCCCAATGTGCCTATTACACTGCGTATGGTACTCTCACACACCGCCAGTTTCCGTGATCCGGAGAACTACTCCACCCTCGACCATCTCAACCCTGCCGTGAATGGAGATTGCATTGAAACATACTACGAATACAAACCTGGAGAAGGATACAACTACTCCAACTTGGGTCTCAACCTCGCGGGCACAATCCTTGAGAAAGTATCTGGTGTACGATTTGACTGCTATGTAAAAGATAGCATTATCAATAAACTTGGACTATGCGGCGGACATAATGTTGATATGCTAGACACCACCAAGTTCGCTAGTATATACAACTATCGCAATGGCAAATATGTCAAGTCCCCTGCATATAGTAGCGTAGCTCATCGCTTGGATAACTATATCATGGGCTATTCAGCACCTATGTTCTCGCCTACTGGTGGTGTAAAAATATCGGCGCACGACTTGGCAAAATACATGATGATGCACATGAACTATGGCGAATTGGATGGTGTACGCATTATCTCCGAAGAGAGTGCTAAAACGATGCAGACACCCGTATGGCATATTCAAAACATCCATGAATGGGAAGATCAATACGGACTGTGCCTCTGGGAGTTTGTGGACTTTCTGAACGACGAGAAGTACAATACCCCAGGACATTACCCTATAGGACACACGGGCGACGCATACGGACTGCGTAGCATCATGATTTGGAGTCCAGAAGACCAATGGGGCATCGTGGCTATGACCAACGGATATATCTACGACCCAGACAAAGACATCCTCAAAACGCTGGCAAATGCGATTTACGAGGCGATGAAGCAATAAGGTAGAACGCACATATGACTAACGAATTATTACAGTACTGTCAATACTACAAAGGCGAAAGTCAGAATCCATTTCATTGGAAGCAAAAAGACGAATCTATGTTGTGGGAGTGTGAACATTTTTGGGCACATGCAGGAGAAACCAACAATGTAGAGCTACTGAAAGACTATTTGCAAAACTACATACAAGCAGGACTAGGTATCTTCGAGATAGAAGATACTACTCCTATCACGCTTAAAGCACTTATTCTACAACGCTATTGCCAGCAATATGGTTATACACCACTCCAAGCTATTGAACCATTCAAGGAATTCTATAAACGAATGAGAAAATAGAATATCTTGTGGGGAGGAAGAAAAGAAGAATACCAATAAAGCAAGAATATGGCAGGAATATATATTCATATACCATTTTGCAAAAGTCGCTGCAAATACTGCGACTTCTTTTCTACTACCCATTTAGAAAAACAACACTCATACGTTGATGCATTGCTCACAGAATGGAAAGATAGACAACATGAAATCAAGGCCCCAATTCAAACCATCTATATCGGAGGCGGAACACCTAGTACCCTGCCCGTTGAACACTTGCAAAATATCGTAGCAACGATAGACAATGATCTTTCGCGCCTACAATTAAGAGGCATGAATATTGAAATTACATTAGAAGCAAATCCTGGGGATATCACTTTGGATAAAGCAAAAGCATGGAGTGACTTGGGTATTAATCGCCTGAGTATAGGTATTCAGAGTTTCGATGATCAGTTGCTCACAATCATTGGCAGGCGACACAATGCCGAACAAGCTCGTAACGCTGTTGCTATTGCACAAGCAGCAGGATTCAAAAATATTTCCATTGATTTGATGTATGCTCTACCCTGTCAAACTATGCAGCAATGGCAATATGATGTGGCACAGGCCATACAATTAGGTGTACAACATATTTCTTCATACGGATTGATCTACGAAGATGGGACCGTGCTTACCACCTTACTCGAACATGGAGTAATAGATGCCATAGACGAAGATTTAGAACTTGAAATGTATGACTATCTTGTAGACCAACTTACCGCGAATGGTTTTATTCACTACGAAGTGAGTAACTTTGCGCAAGAGGGGCGCGAGTCCAAACATAATTCCAGTTATTGGAACGACATACCATACTTGGGTATGGGGGCTGGGGCCCATAGTTATAACGGACATCAACGCCAATGGAACGTAAGTAATTTGGATTCGTACATAGAACAAGCATTGGCACACAATTTGCAACCGGAGATAGAGACGCTTACGGAAGAACAACATCGCACAGAAAAAGTGATGTTAGGGCTAAGAACCAACCAAGGAATCAGTCTCTCAATGGTAAACAACCAAGTAGCAGAAAAATTTATTCAACAAGGACTACTTGTTCAACAAAACGAACAATTGATAGCCACCACCAAAGGTTATCATATACTGAATCGAATTATTGAGGAATTGCTTTGAGCAAAAAAATAATTTATTTTTGTATTTATGCAAATTTTGTTGTACCTTTGCAAACTAATTTAGAAAACTAACATAACACTATGGACAATAAGACATCAAAAAAAACAGACAAATCAACGTTCAGAAAGAAATTTTTAGCATGGTTTTGGGGAATATTCAGTGCAAGTATGCTGATGATTGTGCTCGTGTTTTGGATGATTACAAAAGGTTGGCTGGGTTATTTGCCCCCGCTAGATGAACTGCAAAACCCCAAAAATAAATTCGCTACTGAAATAATATCTTCCGACATGCAATTGCTCGGACGCTACTATCGTAACGAGAATCGTGTAGGCGTAAATTATACCGACATTTCGCCCAACATGATCAATGCCCTCATCGCTACCGAAGATGTACGATTCTACAACCATACTGGCGTTGACGTAAAATCGCTCTTCCGTGCGATAGTAATGCTCGGCAAAGCTGGTGGAGGTAGTACTATTACACAACAATTGGCTAAGCAGTTATGGTCACCACGCGCTAACAATATTTTCGAACGCGCACTACAAAAACCTATTGAATGGGTGATAGCCACTAAATTAGAACAGCTCTACTCCAAAGAGGAGATTTTGACAATGTATCTTAATCAGTTCGATTTTCTCTACAATGCTGTAGGTATAAAGTCTGCTGCACAAGTATATTTCAGCACTACTCCAGATACATTAAAAATAGAAGAGGCAGCAATGCTAGTAGGTATGTGCAAAAACCCCTCATTGTACAATCCACGTCGTCGTCCAGAGAATGCGCTCAATCGCCGTAATACTGTGCTGAACCAGATGGAAAAATACAACTTCATTACAGAAGAAGTGTGCGATTCACTCAAAGCTTTACCTATAGAATTAAAATACCAATCCGTAGATCATAAACAGGGGTTGGCACCATATTTCCGCGAATACTTGCGTCAAGTGCTAACTGCTAAAGAACCTAAACCAAGCCATTATTCTGAGTGGAACCAATTACAATACGAGATAGACAGACGTCAATGGGAAGAAAACCCTTTGTATGGATTCTGCAACAAAAACCACAAACCCGATGGTACACCCTATGATCTCTATCACGACGGATTACGCATCTACACTACTATTGACTCGCGCATGCAACATTATGCCGAAGAGGCTGTAAACGAACACATGCAAGACTTGCAGAAAAGTTTTTTCCGTGAGAAACGTAGAAAAAGTTACGCTCCATTCTCTTCCGACTTATCAAAAGAGGAAATTGATGGTATCATGAACCGTTCAATGCGTCAGACCGACCGCTATCGTACGCTAAAAAAACAAGGGATGAGCGAGACTGATATTCGCACGATATTTAACACACCTGTAACTATGCGCGTTTTCTCCTATGATGGTATGATTGACACAACCATGACCCCAATGGATTCTATACGCTGGAACAAACATTTCTTGCGCTGCGGTTTTATGTCAATGGAGGCACATACAGGTGCTGTAAAAGCATACGTGGGTGGTACAAACTTTGCCAATTTCCAATATGATATGGTCACAACGGGACGCCGACAAGTAGGTTCAACTATCAAACCATATCTTTTCACTCTGGCAATGGATGAGGGTATGTGGCCATGCGATAGCACTGTAAACGATTCTATAACGCTTATTGATGGCAATGGTGTAAGCTGGACACCACGAGACGAACATGTAAAAAATCAAGGTGAGATGGTAACACTCAACTGGGGATTAGAAAAATCAAGTAACTGGATTACCGCCTATCTTATGTCTCTTTATACGCCAGAACAATTAGTACGTATAATGCGTTCATTTGGAATTGAAGGTCAATTAGACCCAGTAGTGAGTTTGTGTTTAGGACCATGTGAAGTGAGTGTAAAAGAAATGGTGGATGCCTATACTACCTTCCCTAACAAAGGTATCCGTATCGAACCATTATACGTGACACGTATCGAAGATAATAATGGTAATATACTAGCGACCTTCACTCCAAAAACATACGAGATTATCAGCGAAACTACTTCCTATAAGATGATTTACATGCTACGTAACGT
Source organism: Paludibacteraceae bacterium (assembly GCA_045578255.1). GTDB lineage: Bacteria > Bacteroidota > Bacteroidia > Bacteroidales > Paludibacteraceae > Colicola. The sequence goes on along the minus strand of JAZNJW010000022.1, from coordinate 342,128 downwards.
CATGGATCACGGCACAGGTGTTCGTGCCCGTTTCCGCTACGGGCTGAAAGGCCCTATGGGTGGTAAAACAGGTACATCTCAAAATCACTCTGACGGATGGTTTGTAGGTTTTACACCTACATTGGTCAGTGGAGTATGGGTAGGTGGAGAAGACCGCAGCATCCACTTCGACAATATGTCCGCTGGACAAGGTGCAAACATGGCACTGCCTATATGGGCCATATATATGCAGAAAGTCCTAGCGGATGAGGAACTTGGATACGATCCTCACGAACAATTCGATATACCTGAATGGTTTGACCCAGAGGCAGGATGTAAATAATGAAAAAAAGAATACTATACATAGTATTAGGATGCTGCATAAGCATCATCAGCATGGCACAACTAAATACCGATCGCATCACAACAATTGGACGCAATGCCTTGTACTTCGATGATTATGTACTTAGCATCCAATACTTCAATCAAGTTATCAAACTCAAACCATACCTGAGTGAACCCTATCTGCTGCGTGCGATAGCAAAAATTCAACTAGGAGACTATACTGGCGCTGAAATGGATTGTAATGCCTCTATCAAACGCAATCCTTTTCAGCCCGGAGCCTATTACACCCGAGGATTTATTTATCGACGAACAAACCAATTAGAGAAAGCCGAGAAAGACTTCAGTGAAGCACTGATTTTCGCACCAGAAAACAAAACTTACATCGCCATGCGAGCAGATGTACGTGCCGAACTGAAACAATACGATTTAGCATTGAATGACATTCAGCATCTACTGAATCGAGAACCACAATCAGCAGCACTGCATTTTGAGAAAGGAAGTATTTGTCTGCGTAGCGGTGATACCATATGTGCGCTAAATGCATTTCAAATAGCTAGTGAACATGATACACAAAACCCAGCAAATTGGTCGGCATTGGGATTAGTACAACTCATGTTGGATCGCCAAGATGATGCTCTATTTTCACTGAGCCAATCAATAGAGCATGGTAGCAAATGGGCTGGTGATTATATCAATCGAGGTATTATCTATTATCGGCGTCACAACTATCGTAGCGCACTTGCAGATTATGACAAGGCTGTAACTCTGGCACCACGCGATGCACAATGCTACTACAACCGTGGAGTCCTCCGACAAGAGTTAGGCGACTACAACCGTGCATTAGATGATCTCACACAAGCCATAAACTTATCACCTGAACAAATTGAAATATACTACCAACGCGGAATGGTGCAGTTGCAATTGAGGCAGTGGGAAGATGCACTTAACGACTTCCAAACTATTATTCAACGTTATCCTTATTTCTTGCCAGCTTATTACCTTGCGGCACAAGCCCACACGTCTCTTGGCAACGGGCAAGCTGCTTTTCTACTTCGAAAAAAAGCATATGAGCTAGAGCAAAAGAAAGATAGCATACAAGCACAGTCATTGGCAACAAATATGCAAATAGCTGAATCACAACCACAAAAACGTGATCGACGCAAAGAGTTTTCTGCTCTTGCAGCGCAAAATCAAGAAGCTAGTGATGAGGAAAATAAATATGAAAGTGATACGCGCGGTTCGGTGCAGAAACGCTATGCCGACGTAGTAAACGAACCTAATATTTCCCTCTCATATTATGCAACCAATACCAATGCCACATCATTACGTCAAACCAATTATTCGCATGCTACTGTGGATGCCTACAACCATAGTATGCGTTTGCCAGCTCCTCTCCGTTTCACCACACACGAGATGGCACTTACTGCAGATATGGTGAATCAACATTTTGCACAAATCAATCATTTATCACACCAGATTGATCTGTTAAATCAGATGGCAATGCCTCAATCTGCTAATAACCCGCAATTATGCGCTGCATATATCGCTCGCGCTTTTGAATTTGCATTGGTTCAAGACTATTCCTCTGCTATTGATGATATCACGCGCGCGATACTAATGAATGACCAATTATATTTTGCATATTTTTGCCGTGCAAATTGGCGATATAAACTACTGGAATACAAACGTGCCATGGGAGAAAAAATGGAGAGTGCAGACTTTGAGATTATGTTGCGCGATTATGATTACGTAATTCATAAACTGCCTGATTTTTCTTTTGCTTACTACAACAAAGCCAACATGTTGTGCATTCAACAAGATTTCAAAGCCGCTATATCCTACTATACCCAGGCTATTCAAAATGATAATGATTTTGCTGAAGCTTATTTTAATCGTGGACTTACCTATATATACATAAACGAAATAGATAAGGGTATTACCGACTTAAGCAAAGCTGGAGAATTGGGTATCTACCAAGCATATAATTTGATTTCAAGATTCCAATGATTATGAAACGGTTTATTCTTAGTTGTATATTATTTTTCTATGTCTTATCTTCATCCGCCCAAGTGCTATATCGTATTTCGGGAAACTCAGTAGTCGCACCATCCTATATTTTGGCTACGAATCGTGTGATAGATATGACTTTCACTGATTCTATTCCCAACGCTTTTAAATGCTTCAGCAATTGCGACAAAGTAATCACTGAGTTTGCTATACAAGACTACGAAGCTATTGCTGCGTTGCGTCAAGCTGCTCTCCTACCCGATTCGGTGCAATTGAGTAATTTTTATAGTAAAGAGCAATACCAGGAAATTGATGAGGCGCTGCGCATAAATCTCGGTATGGGACTAGACAAATTGGGCAGAATGAAACCATCATATCTCGCTGAGATGTACCGCAATGAACTGATGAAAAAATGGCTCAACTATGATGAAGACCGATCAATGGAAACTTTTTTTGAAAAAGTAGCAGCACAATCTAACATACCAGTATATGGCCTTGATGACGTGGGTGAAACTATGTATATGCTTTTTGACCGCGAGCCCTTCCAATGGCAATGCAAGGAATTATACAAGGTTATAGAATCCCCCGAAAAAGAAGTACGTTTAGAGCGTAATTTACGTGACATGTATCTATATGGTAGATTATCTGACATGGCATATATGGTAAAATCTCCAGATAATCTTACCTCGCTCTCATTTTCAGATTATCAGATTTATGCTAAACGCAACCATGTATGGGTAAAAAGATTAACGCCCTACCTCCAAGAAGGTAAGGCGTTTATCACATTAAATGCCATATATCTAGGCGGAGAGGATGGGCTACTTGCCCAACTCAAAGCCGCGGGTTACCGCGTTAAAGCAGTAAATCATTAACGAATCACTTTCTTCGTTGCACATTGTCCGTTCTTCTCGTATTGCACGATATACAATCCCGCATTCAGTCCACTGAGATCAGCATTCATTACATCCACTTGCGAATTAATCAATTGACCATTCATATTGTAAACCGACACATTGTATGGAGGAAGAATTTCATCGGGTTGAGGAGAAACTACATGCTCTATATTAGTCAAGAAACAATAAAATGGTTGTAGTTTTGGCAATTCCACCTCTTTACCCGTAAAAATCATCAGTTCACCAGGAGCCAATGTAAGTGTGGCCTCTGTCTGCATTTTTTGTTGGAAATAGTTATACCATGTACCATCTGGCAACGTAGCTGTTTCGTTACCTTCTACCGCAAAGTTACCCACAACAAACACATCACTACCCCACTGGATTGTACGGATTTTTTTACCGCCCGATACATTCAATGCCGTAGGATTGCCTTCAAATACTTCAGGCATGATACGTGTACGCAGTTGTATCGTTTGAGCTACTTTGTGGAAAGCAGCTAAACGCCATGAGCCTTCACCCAACCATGTCTCAATACGTGCCTTTGCCTGCATTTTAGCCTCGTAACCCAATACATCTTTTTCGCCATAAGGATTCGTTCCCCATTGTCCATATTGGTTTTGATATTTCGAATAATCAAATCCAAACTCAGCAAAGTGATAGAACATCTTCGGACCATTGAGCATAGTCAAAAATGCCATATTCAATGGAACACGTGCGATACGCTCTTTATCGTTGGTTTGCAAATCACCTGCACCAAAATGCTTAGCCTTGAAGAATGCACGTTCCTCATCATGACTCTCACAATAACTTACATATCCATCTCGGCTTGCATTAGTAAAACTATCACCATCTTTTAGCCATCCCATAGCCGTTTGATAGTATGCATTCGTTGTATTATCCCAACAAAGCATACCTTTATTCACTAATTTCGGACGCTCACTACCCATTTGGTTACCCCAATGTTCAAGAATAAAATAGGCATCTTCTGCCACAGCTTTCACTCCTTTTTCATAGTAGTCCGTGATATGATCCATAGCATCATATGTTGTACCACAAAGGCCATGACTCAGGTCCATACGAAAACCATCCACTTTATACTCTGTCAACCAATAGTTAAGTGCACGAATCATCATTTTTTTTGCAGGTGCAAAATCATGGTTCCAATCTTCATAAACATTATCTGAGTGAGGAGCATTCACGTTAAACCATGGATTATACTTTAAATCATCTCCATATGGATAAAGTTTGTTCATTGGGTTAAGTCCAGTAGAGTGGTTAAATACCATATCCAAAATCACCGCAATTCCTCTCTTATGACACTCATCCACAAAAGTCTTCATTTGCTCGGGTGTACCATATGCCTTATCAAGCGCAAAATAGTGATTCGGTGAATACCCCCAGTTCTCATTACCATCGAATTCTGTTATAGGCATCAATTCGATTGCATTCACACCCATATCCTCGAAATAGTCCATACGCTCAAGCAAACCAGCTATAGAACGATGTTGAGTATGGTCATATACCCATAGTTCGTAGATTACCAGATTGTTTTTATCCGGACGTTTGAAGTTCAGTGTAGCCTCCGACCATTCATATTCTGGTTTATCGGTTTGAATAACGGTTACATAGTCACTACCCTCCTCTGGATAATCCATCAGTGTTGGGTCAATTGTTTTGGGCTCATATTGATCATATGGGTGCAATACTTTTTCCGAGAAAAGGTCAGAGATGCGTTTCACGACACCATCCGAACGAACAACTACATATTGGAAAGCATATTCTTTTTGTGGGGTCAAACCTTTTACTTCCAACCAGAAATAGTTACCATCCTGCTTCATTTGATACGCATCAGAGATAATCCAATCATTAAAATCACCTACCACAAACACGTGTTTTGCAGCTTGCTCCAGTTTATTGGCAGCATAAGTACACAATGTTACTTTGGTAGGATCTACTTCATCGTAATAGATACCCATATCTACACCTTCAGGACGTTTTGCTTGTTCTGGTGTACTCGCCACACAAGTAAAGGCTTCGGCTTTAGCCTCTTCGTTAGTTGTCTTAGCAATAAATACCAAATGATAATTTCCTGTCTTATCTAATGTGATAGTATGTGTTAAAGTAGTGCCTTCTGCTGTTGCTATAATCTCATCATTAAGCAACAATGTTAGCGTTGCTGATTCAGTTGACACACATTCTAGATTTAATATATCACCTTGTGATGCAATATCTGGTAATGTGTTAGTAATCACAGCAGCCAAACCTGCTTCTGCCAAATCAACAAAGATATCAGCATTACCATCCGCTTTTCCTTCTAAGTTACCACCAGGTCCATCATTGAAAACAAAACAAAGTTGAGTAACATCTGTAGATTCCGCTACACCATAATAACTATATATATTAGGAGTTATTTTCAATTCCCAATTGCCCTCAGCATTCTTCGTCATTTTGTATTTATCCTTGCCGTCGCGCCATCCACTGGTGTTCTGCCACGATGTACCATTATATGTGATACCTGTGTGTGCATAGCACTTGGTCGCATTGACCATACCTTTGTTGCCTTCATTTGGATTAAATACGATGGTTACCTCTCCCTTATAACCCTTTTGTATAATACTTGGGATGGTCGTTACTTGCGCAAAGACCATTGATGCGCAAGTTGCAAAAAGAAATAAAGTAATTTTTCTCATAATCATATATTTTTTAATATTCATCCATTTTAGACCTGCAAAGTTACAAAAAAAATTATATATATACAAATCTTCTAAAAAAAATTTGTTCAATTCACAAAAAATCACTACCTTTGCGCTTGATTTTTATATTCATATAGCATGTCTAAGCGTGTACTCATAGGAATGTCTGGTGGTATAGATTCCACAGTGGCTGCCATCTTGTTGCTCGAACAGGGCTACGAATTGGTAGGGGCAACCTTCCGCACATTCGACTCAATAAAAGACGATTGCCTTGCTAAAGAAAAAGGGTGTTGTTCAGTGGAAAGCATCTTCGATGCGCAACGGATGGCTAAGACACTAGGATTTGAGCACCATATATTAGACTTCCGCGACACTTTTCGTGAGCATGTGATAGCTAATTTTGTTGATGAATATGCACATGGGCGTACACCCAATCCTTGTGTATTATGCAATTCACATATCAAGTGGGGCAAACTCATGCAGGCTGCTGAAGAATATCGCTGCGATTATATTGCCACCGGACATTATGCACAGATTGCCGAACACCGAGGACATACCTATCTCAAGAACGCAGTAGATACCCACAAGGACCAGACCTATTTCCTATGGATGCTCACAGAGGAGAACCTGCGCCAAACGCTTTTTCCATTGGGCGGACTGACCAAAACGCAGGTTCGGCAGATTGCTCTTGAACACGGTTTTGAGGCACTGAGCAAGAAAGCTGAGAGCCAAGAGATTTGCTTTGTGCCGAACAACGATTATCGCACTTTCCTCGCCCAGCAAGGAGTATCCGTTCCAAAAGGCGAATATCTTGATAATCAGGGAAACATATTGGGTATGCACCAAGGTTATTGCCATTATACGATTGGTCAGCGCAAGGGATTGGGTATTGCATTAGGAGCACCTAAGTTTGTGACCAAGATTGACGCTGAGAATAACCGTGTTACGTTGGGCGACCGCGATGACTTGCTTACTACCCAAGCCACTATTGCTGATGTGCGTATCCGCGATTGGGATTGGCTCAAGGAGTCGCCCCATGTGCAAGCCCGTATTCGCTACAAATCCCCAGCCGTAGAAGCAATGCTGAATCATGAATTAGGAATTAAGAATGATGAATTAAACACCGAACTCAACATTCAACATTCAACATTCAACATTATCTTCTCCACTCCCGTTTGGGGTGTAACACCAGGTCAGTCATTGGTGATGTACAAAGACAATCTCGTAGTGGGTGGTGGGATTCTTCAATAAAAAAACGGGTAACCTCGTTTTTTTTATTTAGATAGCAAATACCGCCCCTCTTGCATTTCCTTGATTTGCAACTTCGTTTGCAGCCCACTTTCATCAACGAAAATAGCATTTTCTATCGCTACGCCCGACTGCACATCCACAGCAAACACACACGCGCTTTCTTCCTCTACCGGCTCATTTACCCATACAACGATTGACTTACTATCTGGGAGATAGGTATAGTCAAAGACCATCTTTTCGCGTGCCAACCAGAAATCGCCGTATGCTTCAAAATTGTATAGCCCCACCTTCTCTCTATCAATGGTTTCCACCAATTGTCGCAAGGCAAACATTTTCCAATCTAGGTTTGGGTGAATCAACAATACGGTTGGAGCATAGTTACGCTGCAATTTTTCCAACACCTTCAGCCATATATCGGGTGCATGATTCCATGCAGTGTCTGTCATCGGGTGAGCATTAATCACATCCGATATATGCAGCGGAATCTGTAACACGCCTTGCGCGCCTGTCCAGTCGTTTTCCATGCGCTCGTGGAAGGGGAATTGGCTCAACACATTACACGAAGCATAGCAGGAGGAGAAAGTATATCCTACCGCTTGCTGTACCATTGGCATGAGTTTGTTCATGCACAAATGTCCACTACGGAACGAGCGGACTCGATTGCCCAAATCCTCTTCGATAATGCGCTTTGAGAGTCCCAACTCTGCCCATGTAGATCCGCCTTGTGTAATCCCTGTTTTTTTATCGTGGTGCGCAGAAGCCGCATACGCCTCTTTGGTGATGACGGTGGCGGGGAAGAGATCGGTATTACTAAAATCGGGGAAGTGACACACGGAGTGGCTGCCCACGGTATGGCCGTCCACCAGTAGGCGCTGCGCTTTGGGCTTGGTCTCTGCGTTGTAGAAATCAGACAGATAGCCTTGATCGCGGAAGTAATGGACGGTGAGGAAGTAGTGTGCGCTGAGTCCTAAACTCTTCTCGTATTCGGACACCCAGTACATCTCGTCATACGCGGTGCGCGAGTCGCAGTCATGCGTGGGGATGAGGACAGACTCGTAGCCCTGCGGTATGGTGTATTTCCATACGGATACAGGATTGGTTTTGGCATGTAGCGAGCGAAGGAAGAAGGCATAAATGTCGGCGGAAGGTTCGAATCCATTGCTGGTGATACGTGTTGCTGCGGTGTTCTTGCCCAGCTGGGAGCGCTGTACGACGTCGCGCCAGAGGATACCGAAGGTATATATCGTACCTGCTCCTATGCGATGGCGTAGCACAGCAGCCACATTCGTGGAGTCGAAGTACGCCATGGCCTCGGCAATCGTGGGCTGGTAGCCGTAGGTCTTGATGGATTCAACGGTCATGTTGCGTGCTCTGCCGAGCGATACGGTACGTTCTTCTGGTTCATTGAAATAGGATAGTTCCTGTTCTTGGAGGTATTCCTCGCGCCAGGTAAAATTGCGTCGCTCTTTGGAATAACTGACTGATTCCAGACCGAACAAATCGCACAAGTGGCTATTGATGTTGGTGATAGCGGGTGCTACGAAGACGCCGCCTTGCTCCACCCACTTCTTGAGGGCTTGTATCTCGGCGCTGGTCAAGGTGCTTTGCTTCAGGGGCGAGGCGCAGACGATCATATTCGCTTGGGCAAGGGCCTCGGTGAGGTTGGTCGCAATAGTATAGGGCATGCCCGCCAGGTCAATGAGGTATTGCGCCGAATAGACATTGCGGCTGTGTTCTCCTGACGCCTCGTTATGGGCGTTATGTTGCGATAGGTCTAATAAGACGCAGCGTTTGTGCGCCACCACATCGTTCATGGAGATATAGGTGGTGTCTTGCGCGGCTTCGTTGATATAGTCAAAGGCAAAACGTTTAATGTCCGCTACGGGAAGGACGATAGTCGAGTCCATGGTCTCAATGCGCATGATCTCTGTCCACTGCTGAGCCAGCAGCCCTTGCGTGCTGACTATCAGACCAATGAATATGGCTATGACTGTTCTTCTCATCGAATGATCTTGAATGTTATGCGTTGTTGTTTATGAGTCTTTTGGGTTTGTGTGTCGGTGGGGTGGTATAGTACCTGAATGAGGTATATTCCTCGGGTATAGGAGCTAAGGTCCAGGATATACTCGCTCGCCCGTATGGTGCGTGTGTGTAGGAGTTGTCCATCCACGTGGTACACGCTCACTTGGTCGCCTGCTTGTACGCCATGGATGCGTATGGTACGATCGTTGATATAGGAGATGTAAATAGTCCCTTCGGGTAGGGTGGTGGTGTCCTGTGGGGCTTGCAAGAAATACATGTCGCATATCTCATCGCGTAGGTAGGAGGCCTCAAACTGTGCCGTTTGGATGCGCAGGATGTCTGCGTGCTGTGTCGCTACGGGTTTGTCCTTGAGGGCAAAGACAAGGGTTTGTTCGTTGCAAAACTTTATGACCAAGTTATGCAATCGCGCTTCTGCTCGCATTGTAGGAGCCAGTATGAGCATGATAATATGTAGCAGTATCCACTTTCTCATGCTATAGATGGATTAGAGACCTTCCGACTGTGCTACCTCGGAGGTCTTGCGTGGGTTCCAAGGGTCTTTGTAGGAGGAGAAATTGAACAACTCTTGCGTGTGTGCCACCAATCGCGCAAAGCGCAGGAAATAGCCCGTATAGAAAGTCGATAGCGGCACGTATCCTGCCAGCCAGCGTTCCTCTTTGGGGCGTTCGCTCACCCATTGGATGATACCAAAACCGATGTATCCAAACACCATACGGATAATATATCCCACGGCGAAGATTTCTATCAGTCGGTCGGGGTGCATGAAGATGAGCGAAAGGATATAGGCGAACCACACATAGTTGAAGCCGAAATCATAGACGATGTTCTCCAAGTTGGAGATCATGTTGGAGAAGGAGAAGTTCTTGTTGGGCAAGAAGATGTCTCGGTGTTTGCGTAGGCGGAATCGCACGAGCGACTTGCTCCATCTCCGGCGTTGTTTGAAGAGCACATTCCACTTCACAGGTACATTGGTCATACAGATGGCTTCTTCCGAGAAATAGACTTTGTAGCCGGCTTTGCGTATCTTCTGCGTAATATCGCCGTCGAGTCCGGGACCGATATCCCAATAGCCCACTTGTTTGAGTACCTTGGTGTCGAAGGCACCGAAGGCGCCTGAGATGATATGATAAATACCCAACTCGCTGGTCACCATACGACCGACTTGGATCGTCTTGAGGTACTCCAGTGCCTGCATGGCGGTACAGATGGAGTCGTGCGAGTTGCGCACTTTGACCACGCCACCCACGGCTTTGATTTGGCTATCCATATAGAAGGGGATAAGGATGTTCTCCAATGCATCCCTGTCCAAGGAAGAGTCCGCGTCGAGGTGGACGATATACTTGCCTTTGGCATAGAAAGAACCGAGGTTGGCGGCGCTGGCTTTGCCTCCACGCGAGTGTGCACGGATAAAGAGGTCTATGTATCCAGCACTCTCCAGGTCTTTGCAGATGAGTGGTGTGGCGTCATCCGAACCGTCATCAACGATAATAATCTCGTAGTTCTTATAGGTCTGCTCACGCAAGGATTGTACGAGTTTGTAGATGTTCTTGCCTTCGTTTTTGCCCGGTGCTAAGATGGTGACTAAGGGATTCTCTATGTAGAGCTTCATGCGAGCGATGGTGCGCTGCTCTTGGCGCTTGCGGTAATGCAGTTTGTGCCAGCATGTGACGATAATCTCCAGTAGATAGTAGCGCGGGAACTCCACAAAGAATAGAAACCAGTAGGTGTTGAGCAGTACGTGCCACGATATATTGCGCGTGAAGCCACCTACAATATTGTCTATTATGTGGAAGAAAAAGTCCAGCATGGGTTATGTTAATTGTTCTTATATAGCGGTTCACACAGGCGGCGAATATACTTTTCGATATTTTCGTTGGACTCTCTAACGAGCAAGGTCTGCTCCTTGACTTGTATGAATGGACATTCGGCTCTCACGCTCGACAGTTTGTTCTCAATGCTCCACTCGATGGACTGCTGTGTCTCCTTGAACTCATCGGTGATGTTCTTGGAGGAGAGGAAGTAGTAGTCGCCTTTGAAGGAGAAGTTGTAGTCATAGAACACTTCGTGCATGCGGCGCATAAGGTATACCCTGTCTGTGTCGTTCAGTGAGTCGGGTAGGAGTATATGCATTCGGATGGTGTAGAGTGTCTCGTTGAGTGCGCTGGTGTGAGAGAAGAGGCGCAACTGTTGTAGGTAGGAGTCAAAGTTCGAGTAGCCGAACCACAGGTCCTTGCCGATCTTGATGAGTGCCTCGTTGCTGATGATGGACCGTATGCCTTCGGGTGTGTATCTGTATCGTATGACGTCTATCGACTGCAAGTTAGCAGGTCGGTGCATGGTGCCACAGCTGGCGCAGCGTACCTTCATCTTGGTGTGCAGGAAGGTATGTCCACATTCGGCGCAGGTGTGTATGTCGGTAGGGCGGTCGTAGTCCACGCCTATATGGCGCAGGTACTGGCGACACTTGGGGCAGCGCAGTTTCTCGTCATACACGTAGGTGCTCTCTGGCGAGATATTCGCGCAGCGGAAGTGGTGCAACATAGGCTCTTCCTTGATATTCGAACTCTCGCACTTGGGGCAGCACTCGGCATAAATGAGGTGACTGCTCTTGCAGTGCGGGCAGATATGGGCGCGCTCTACAAACTCCTGTGGCTCAGCGTAACCTAAGTCCAGCAGTTTCTGGTTGAACTCAAGGAACTCCTTGCGCGTAGCCACCTCATTGTTGGAGAGTAAGGCGGCGAAGAAAGCAGAGTGACCTTCGGTCAGACCAGGGATGACGGTGGAGGTATAGGTGTATTGTCCGCGACTGATAGCGTATTTGCACAGACGAACGAAGAATGCCACGTAGGTGGAGACATTGGCTATCTGTTTTATCTGTAGTCGCTCCATCTGCTGGAAGATGCTTTCTGCTCGTTGTGTGACGGATGGATCAAAGGGACTATTGGCTACGCCGTCGATGAGCACAGCCATCTTGCCCATTTGGGAAAGGCTATTGGCTTGCACAAAGCGGGGCTTCATCCAGCACTTGGTGGAGAAGATAGGGGAGGTCTTCTCCAGCAGGAGTCCTACCTCGTTTGGGGACATATTGCCGATATTGAGATAGACAATGTCAAATTTGTCTTCTTGTATTTCGGGGTTATTTTCGACATCAAAATATTGGTTGATGACCAGTATATTTCTGCCTTCTATATTGCTAACTATTTTGTATATTGCGTGTTCCATATCTTTATTCGTTGAGTATCAGTAGTGTATCTTTGTGGGTGGTATCTGGTTGCTCCTCTTGCAAGGTTTCGTAGTATTTATCGCCAGGGCGTATGAGTCCGTAGGTGGTGTGGAACATCATATAGTCGGTGACATCGTCCTCTTGCATCTTCGACTCTATATTATTGATACGTATGCGCACGGGTATGTTCTTGACCAATGTCCAGAACGGTATGACTTGTCCTGTGTCCACACCCATGACTACAATGACGGCAGTATGGTCGCGCGAGAGGGTGCTACGCAGTTCGCCAGGAATCTCCTCGGTACGTGTACCCAGCATCAGTACGCTGGCGGTAAATGATACATCGTCATTGACTATCACCTCGGCTTGGGTATTACGGTTGATATGTTTCATCTCGCGAGGCATCACGTAGGTGACCACAGAGAGGTTGTTGCGGTGGAGGTCAAAACTCTGCAGTGAGATGATGGGTTCGCCACGCAAGACCAGTGTCAGTTCGGGTACATACACTTTGGTCACGATACTCGAGTCCACGGCTATGGAGTAGCGCACCAGTCCCAGTTCCTTCATCAGTTCCACATTACGCATGTCTTGTACGCGGAGGAAACCTGAATTGTTGTTATATGTTTTCTGAACGGCCTTCTTGGTCTGGTCGAGGGCGTTCCACAGCACACCCAACTTGCGGCGCTGGGCATTGTATTGCTCCTCCGCCTCCGCCAGTTCTTGCTCTATCTTCATCTTCTTGAGGTTGTCGCTCAGTCCGAAACGGATATTGTGGTCTTCGGTCTCCAATTGCTTCTTGAGCTCCTTGATACGCACTTTCAGCACCTCTAAGTCTTGGCGTGCCAGACCATAGTCCACGCGCATGTTACGGTTTTGTACCACTACGGTAGGTTCGCTATCGGTGGACTCGTGGCTGTAGAAGATATTGCTATATACGTAGGAGAGCAAGGTGTCACCAGGAACGATGAAGTCGCCTACGTTCTTGTGCACCTCCAGCACATAGATGTCGTCCGCATGGCGAAGGGTGTTCAGATCGGCATTGATGTATCCATCAAACTCCGTGTATAGGATGTTCTTACCTATCCACAAGCCAATGATAATCAGAATGGCTATCAATATGACTGTAAACACAATCTGCTGCGTGGCAATCTTCTGTTTTCGTTCTTTGAGAATGCTCTCTATGTCGTTTTGTCTTTCTTCGGAAGAAAATGAAAATTCTCTCATAACTATAGTGTTTATATGCTTATATGATGGTTCCTACACAAAAATCAAATATAGATGTATCGGTCAGATAGGTCTGCAAGGTCATTAGCAGACAGTCACGTTGGTACTGATAGGATAGAAATTTCTCCCAGCATACCAGATAGGTGTTATACTCCTTGGTGCGCAAGATGATATTGTATCCGCCCTTGCGGTTGAGATAGGCATGGCTGCGTATCTGCAAGTAGCGTTTGAGGTCTTGCATGCGATGGAGTTCGGCTGTCGAGACACGATTCAGACGCTCTATATCCAGTAGTATGGCGCGGATGTTCTCCTCTATCTTCTTGGTGGCTTCTTCTTTCTCCTTGTCGATAATCATGCGTTTGGCATCCATGGCGGCGCGTTTCTTGCCCGCTTCGCCTGTGAGTGGAATATTGAAATTTACACCAAAGTCCACGTTGGTAGAGTTGGCCAACTCGGTACGGAAATAATAGGAATAACGGATAAATGGTGAGATATTTAGTTTGGTCCAGTAGGAATGATTTTCCATTTGTAGTGTCAATAGGTCGGATTGTAACTGCAACAGATGTAGGTCTGCATGGTGTTCGCGAATATAATCCATCAGTCCTGCTGAATCTATCTCTACCACCAACCCCGAAGGGCGGGACAGGTCATCGGCAAACGGATAAGTTTTAGACATAGCCATCAGGGCACGCTCAGCTTCAGCCTTATCGTTGATAATATCCAGCATCTCATCACTGGATATATTACCATGCTCCAACAAATACATCTGTGCATCATTCATCAAGTTAAGATTCACCAAACGATGTTGCAAGACGCCTGATAATAGACTATCGTATTGTTGTTGATACACCTCTTGGTTCTCTGCCAACAACCGAGCAAGACTGGTTTTATCCATCTGCACGCGCTCTATATCACCTTGCAATTCTATCTCTTGCACACGTCCTTTGCGATGAATCAACGAACTATTTAAGAAGTTCCACCGCAATTCCACCTGAATCTTGGCTTTGTATCGTGACACAGCATCATCTTCATCAATAGCAAATCCTTCATCCAGACGATAGTATGTTTGTCCTGTCAATCCAAGTCCTGTTTCATGTTTCATAGCGCGTACTTCTGCATCCACTTGATTAGCAATCAACGAATCTCCAATCTCTGCACTATCCTTCGCTATCAACCAATGTTGAAAATAAATGGGCTGATTATCTACATCTACATCAAGACTATCAGCCCCCTTCTGAGCAAAAATCAGCGAATCCAATGCCACAAAGCGCTGCTCAAACGTATCAAACAACCGTTGGCTTCCGTCCTGCTGGGCATAAGCCATAATCGTGGCACAAAATACGGTCCATATTACCAATAGTTTTTTCATAAATTCACTTTATCACAAATCAATCTGCAAAATTACACTTTATTTTTGATTTTTCCAAATATTACTTAGCAATTCTCCAAAATTTAAGCAAAACTGACATTTTTATAGCCTTACAAACAGAAAAAGCGGAGAAATTCCGCTTTTTCCATAGGATGAAATATGTTTGGAGATATTATTCGGCCATGCCCAATTCGTAGATTTGGAGTCCGTACATGCCGTACGCCACATAGATACGACCGTCAGGACCTTTCTTCACAAAGTTAGCAGATTGCTTGATGTCGGTATCGTTGGTTACCTTGGTAGCGGCACAACCCGTGTAGCAGAGGCGCTTAATCAAGCGGTTGCAGATATTGCCATTCGCTGCTGTGTATGTGCTATTCTTATCCAATATCACCAATCCATCGCCCGCTGCGAGATAGATATGATGCTCATCCACATCTACACCGTTGGCACTGCGATTACTACCACCTACGCGATTGCCTGCGTAGTCGTAAACGCCAAAGCCGTTTTGACCTTTGCAGACATAAATATGCTCATTATCGCAGATACATACATTCTTGCCGTCAATAGGATAAATAGAGCCGACCTCAAATGATGCTTCTTCCACCATTTGCTCGTTATAGATAGTCACGATACCACGATCGGTATTATTCAGTGTCACCACCTTGCCATTCTCCTTATTATAATAAATATATTTACCTTGGAAGTTATCGGTATTTTCGTTGATGCTCTTTTTCTCTTGGTTGGTATTGTCGTTCAAGCCAAACTTATTGATTCCTCCATTGGAATAGCCAGAGATAGTCACCAACTCATCTCCAATACGATCCACGCAGTTAGCTGAATAGCCAGTCAAATTAACGCGTTCTTCTTTGTAGTTCTCAATAGCGGGGAAGCGGCCATTGCTACTGAGCGCTACTTTTGTCATTGCAGCGCCTACCTTATTGCTCGTAGCAGCGGTGTAAACCACATTGTCAGAGAAGAAAATATGATTGTATTTGAACTCACTATTCTCCATGGATTGCTCAAAAAGACTATTGGTAATGTCATAACTATCAATATGAATCACATCAATGATGCCACCAAAGTCATCTGCGCTATCCACGGATGGACTGTAGTTATGCTCAGCGTATTTGAGATTGGTCTCTGGGTTAGCGTGCCAACTCAAATATATTACATCGCCATTAAAGGCAATGCTGGTAGCCGAGTACTTGTGTGTAGGAGAACTACTCTCTGGAGGCAGCACCTCAATGACAGGCACGTTGCCCACCTCTGGACGACAACCATCTTCTGACGCTGGAAGCCATGAGTTGGTTCCGATTGTGACCGTTGAAGGAACTACCATGTTCTCTTCATTGAGCACTGCTTTCTCGTCTGCCACATCGTAGTAGAACTTGATGCGCAAGTTACCTTGAACATCCAAGTTGCCCGTCAAGTTGCCACATGGGAACGCAGCCGCTGCCACATCGCCAGGTACATTGGTGTATTCGTTACCGCGATCGAAATAGAGTTTACCGCCTACCTTTACTACGGATTTGTAGGTAGCTTCTACGCCATTCACCACAATGCGTTGGCTGCCTTTGTCCACGAACATACCGTCGCTCATGATTTCAAACAACGCGTCCTTGAGGTTCATAGTACCTACGCCTTGGTTGGTAAGCAGGGTATTGGTTTGAAGGTACTTATTTATATTTACAACCGCCGAACGACTGGACTTGAAGTCCAACTCGCGTAGTACATATACGCAATCGTCAAAGGTCACATCTGCCGCGCCCTCTACATAGAGATCCTTGCCGATGGTCACCTTGTTAGTGGTATGTGTCTTACCGCCATTGAGCAAAGCTGTACCTTCCACATACATCTCGCGCTCGCAATAGAAGTCTGAGGCAGGATCTACTTGGAAGGAAGAGTAGGCATTGTTGTTATTAACGGTATTGTTGTTGGCTTTCACATAGAATGGCTCGCCTTCAGCGTCGTAGATATGCAGCAAACCAGCTTCGTACAAGCGCAATCCCATATTGTCTGGTGTGGTGATGTTACCCCAGCAATATACTTTAGTAGCTTTTTTGATTTTCACTTTGTCATCCCAACCTGCTTCGCAGTAGGTGAGTACTGCACCCTCAAGGATGTAGATGTTTACAGGAGTGTCGTCATTCCACCATGCGCCAGAGAAAATAGCGTTAGCTGCGATGTAAATGTCAATGCTGCCTTCGCCTGACCAATCTTGGCTGACGGTACCAGTCCATGGCTCGGTAATGTAGTAGGCCTTACCTTTAGTAAGGGTCACACCATTGTTCCAGTTGGTAGGTGCATCTTTGAGTGGGAGTGCATCCGCAGGAATAGCGGGTGCGGGTGTAGTTGCCACGCGTTTGCGTGCTGGTAGTAGTTTGTGACTGCTGCCAAAAACTAATCGCGATGATAATTGTGAGGGATCATCGATAATTGTTACATTTTCGGTGGTCAATACAGCAGGGTTTTTACCGTTGTCGCATGATGCACTGGCAAATAACAAAATTGTCAATGTACAGACAATAGAGAAACTCTTTTTCATCGTTTGTTTTTTTAGATTGTTTTTAATTTAATGTATTAGTTTTTAGTTAGTTATAACTAATTCGCTTGCGTCCGAAAGTTGCATATTGGAAACATTCCCGCAAATTACGCTGCAAAGATAGTATATTTTTTTGAATTACCAAAGAGTCAGGTGTATTTTTTTTAGAAAAAATAGTATTTTGCTAAATAGTATTTTACAAAACGCACCATTTTCCCCAGCCAGATCTTCGCATACCACTCGATTACCAATAGGGCTATCAAGGTTTCCTCCCCGTAATCGACACAACAAAAAAAGACTTACACATTCGTAAGTCTTTTTGTTTTCGGTTAGTCGGGATGGCGAGAGTCTTGGTGGAAAGACTACTCGGCAAGTTACCAGCAAGATATTTCTCTGTATCCTGTGAGTATGTGAGCGGTGAGTGCTGCGCTCACATTTTTAATTGATTCATCTGTCTAAAGGGCGAATAAAAGGGCTTATAAAGTACTTTTATTAGGCGCATTTACTGTTTTTTTTTATTTTATTTCTTTGTGCTTTGTTTATTTATTGCAAAATAAAAACTGTTGATTTTCTGTTGATTACAACATTCTTTTTCTTTTGCAAAATAAATCCTTTCTTTTTTCGACCACTCAAAAAAAAAATAAAGTTATGTCTTATAAAAGGGCGGATATGTCCCAAATATGTCCCAAATATGTCTTATATTATATATTGTACTCGCACCGTCCCGCGCGCATAATGCGCAGGGGACTAATGCGCGTGCGCATGCGAACTATAGCAACGGAGCAAGGAACTTCTTGGTTGCCTCCAAGTGACGGCGCTGCACATATCCCGGATCGGCATATCCCGAACGGTGGATATATACTGTGCTTTTGTTCTGGCGCTTCATGGAAGTCTCGCTGTCAATGGTATAAATCTCTCCTTTATTACCATTGTTCAAGACATTAAGCAAAGCATCGACCGATTGCATAGCTTCCTGTGGCGAGTGACCCAAGACTACTGTGAAAGTAGCAGGGTTATACATGTCCGCGCACTTGAGAATAAAAGCATAGTATGAGCCGTCCGTGGCGTAGCTGAGTTTGACATAGATGTCAGACAAGCCGCCAATGTGCTCCACCTTGTAAGTTCCTTGGCTTACCGGATTGATCTGCGCACTAGCGCCAACTGCTCCCACGAGGAGCATGATTGCAAATAAGATTTTCTTCATGTTACCTTTTCTTTTTGGCTTCTGTTTTATATACTCGTAGGAGTTCGGTGAGGTTCTCTATCATCTCATCCTTGTGTTTACACTCTTCACAAGTAGGGTTGATTTCTTCTTCAGGAATGTACTTTTTCGGGTAAGTTACTACATCCACGATAGAAATGTTTAGTTTTTCACAAATCTGTGTAATTGTACTAAACTTCATTTCGTCATTACGCTTGAACCAATTGCTGACTGCCGAGTCAGTAACTCCCATCGCCAGTGCGACATTTTTCTGCAAAATCCCTCTTTCTTTGAGGATTGCCTTAAGATTTGCTTGTAAGTCAATCATAGTGCAAAGTTAGTTGTTTTTTTGTTAATATTATGTTTATTTAGATTAGATAAATTTTAGCAAATCACACTTTATTTTCACGGATTTGTGAAATAAAATGCAGTTTATTTAACTTTTTTGTGTAAAAAATTTGGTAGTATCAAATATTTGTTGTACTTTTGCAGCGCAAAATAAACTTTGCAGGCGCAAAGGTAGTTATAAATACACAAAACAACAAATTAAAATGACAACATTTCAAAAATTTTACGAGAATGTGCGAGTTGGCGATGCGCAACCAATCCGCACCGAGGTTGAGAAGTTGGTTTCTCAGGTCACTTTCTTGAACTGGCGCCGTGGTACATTCGAACCAGCAGCACAGTTCTGGGGAGAGCTGAATCACATCGCAGAAAAG
Source organism: Paludibacteraceae bacterium (assembly GCA_045578255.1). Classification (GTDB taxonomy): domain Bacteria; phylum Bacteroidota; class Bacteroidia; order Bacteroidales; family Paludibacteraceae; genus Colicola. The sequence continues at coordinate 322,636 of JAZNJW010000022.1, read as the reverse complement.
TTTGGTTATGAAAAACCATACAAAGTTTAATCACAAAATTAAGGAGGGCAAAAAAATGAAAGACAAAGAAAACCCAAAAGCAATTATCACCGTTAATGGTCTTGATCCTATTCAATGGCAAGAAGAGAAAGAGGGTCGTGTAGCCGTTTTGTTTGTTAGTGAACCCGTAGACGAAGATAAGAATTGTCTCAATGGGTGTATTGTGGGTAATGGTGCTAGAACGGCGTCAATGATGAAACATGTATTGAAAGATTATCCTGATTTTAGAGATATCATGATTCTTGTAGTGAAAAGATATATTAAAGAGCGCTTAGCATCCGATGTAATGGATTTCGTAAAGAAATATTCTAAAGAACCAAGTAAGGAGGAGTAAGTATGTGGTTTGAAGTAGAAATAACAGCAACGGCTACCATTTCCGTTGAGGCAGATGATAAGTCAGCTGCAGAGGCTAAGATCTCCAGTGCTATAATGATGTCAGATTCTGAATTAATAGATCAACTTACTGAATGCGTAGATATCTCCGCTCAAGAGATCGAAGAAGACGAAGCTGATATGAATTACATTTATGAGGAGTGAGTATGGAAAGAGAATTAGCAAAGCAGAAACTGCAAGAGGCATTGGAAGGAATGGCTGCAGACGAAAAGTATGATCTTCTGACTAAAGTATTGATTGAGGCAGACAAAGTACTTGTTGCCACTTGGTTATTGGGTGAAGTTGCAATAAACTGTGGTGCAAAAAAGGCTATCGTTGAAATTACTCGAGACAATCGCTGTAGGTTATCATTGGTAGCAGGAAAAGGTAAATCACTTAAAATTTAATAGGAGGTCTAATTATGAAAAAATGGTATATATTTTTACAAATGACTAATGCCATAATGATAGGTAGTATTCTTGCTCCAATATGGATAGATGAATACTATTGGTTTTATATGGATTTATTGCACATTATAGCTCTATTATTATTTGTAATATTATTCTATATAATAGGCAAGAAGCAAACAAAAGAGTTTGAAAGACTCAGTAAAGAGGCGATAATGACCTATAATACTCTTGAATTTAACTCTAGGCTACTCCCATGGATAAGTGTGGACAAAGATCTTCCTAAAGAAGGTGAAGTCGTATATATCGCATTCCGTGATAAGACTGGCTTTGGTGTTAATGTAGCTACATTTGAGAACGGCGTGTTTAATAGTTATAGTACCAACAAACCCGACTATTGGATGCATGTCCAGTACTGCCAAAAGTTGAGGAGGAGTAATTATGGGTAAGAGTCAAATAAGATTTGGGCGCACATCAACTCAAGGTGTATGGTGCATTAGCATTCCTACATGGCGCATTACCAAGGCAGAGGAAGTAATACTGCGATGCAGAATCGAGAGAATGAAATCGTTTGATTTCATACGGATGGAATTGACAGAAGACGCTTATGAGTACTACGGATATTATGAGTTTGTTTCTGCCAAAAAGGTACAGCATATGATGATTAGGGTAAATATGTTTATTCAGGATATACAACATGGATGTTCAGAACAATCCGACTTGAAGATCCTTGACCTATCGCTAACCTATCACTGGTACGATGAGATTGCTGCAGGGCGCAAGAAAGAGGAGTACCGCAAGCGCAGCGGCTATTACTACAAGCGACTGACCACGCAAGGTGTTCTTGATCTCTTTGATGGTAGATTCAAGCACTACGACGCTGTGCGCTTTCATCGTGGGCAAGGTAGCCGAACCACCATGCTGGTTGAATGCCTGGGCATTCATATCGGCTACGGAAAAGAGGAATGGGGTGCGCCAAAGGAAAAAGTATTCATCATTACATTAGGTAAAATCATATCTTGATTATGTACACAAGAGAGAAACTTATACAAGACGCAAAGAACCTTGCTAATGTCCTGGAATGGAAGATAGCCAACGAGGCTGTCAAGAGAGAGTGTGTAAATGATATCATTAATGCTATTAAAAAGATATGTGAGGAAGCTATACAATCACATCTCATTCACGCATACTTCAAAGGCATAAATGATGCAGTCCGTTTCTACCAAGAGAAAGAAGAGGTGGAAGCGCTAAGAAAGACATTCTATTCGCTTCGCGATGAACTAGAACAATCTAAGTAAACGCATATGATTTATTAGATGCTTAAAAATCTGCAAGAAATAAAGGAGTGCTTTCCTCGGTACTTTGATCATGGGTTCGCTGAGTTTTATGATGGTATCTTGTCTGTCGTATTTGGTCGAGTAATGATTGACCTTCCGAAGTTTAGTGCTTGGTTGGATGCTCCAGACGGGGTTTCCGATATTGAGTATATTGAGCTGACATATGGTAAGGATGCAGCGCAATGGTTTATTAAAATGTTTATAGAGATATGATATACGGTTATCTGCGAGTTTCATCTGATGAGCAGGATGTCAACTCACAAAAACAGGGCGTGGATGCTTTTGCTAAGAAGGAGGGGATGACTATCGACGAATATATCACCGATGAGGGAGTATCCGGAGGAAAAAAACCCGATAAGCGCAACCTCGGTCCTTTGCTCAAGAAAATCAATAAAGGCGATGTGATTATAGCCTCGGAGATTTCTCGTCTTGGTCGCGACTTATATATGGTAATGGATATCCTTCATTTCTGCATGGATCGGGAGTGCGTTATCCATACGGTTAAAGATAAGTTCACCTTGGGGACGGATATCCAGAGCAAAGTGCTTGCTTTCGCTTTTGGTCTGTCGGCTGAGATTGAGCGTCAGATGATACAGCAGCGGACACGAGAGGGTTTGAAACTGAAGGTGAAGATGGGAGTTCTGCTTGGTCGCTGTCCGCGCAACGATCTGACATACGAACCTCTCCAGCATAAGGAATTAGAGGGTGACAAAGAGCAGATTCTTTGGGCTATGGAGAATGGGTTGACAAATCTCCGTATGTTGGCGTCTAAATACCATTTGAATAAGGATACTATAGCTCGGGTGCTTAAGATATGGGGATGCTCGAAAATCAATCGAGACCTTGAGCAGTACAAGAGGAAGTGCAAACAACATAACGATAGCAGGCGCGAGTCTCTGAGATACAAGGATGGTAAGTTCTGCTGTGTATCTATCGATGACAAGGATATTATTCCTTTAATCGAGCAGGATATGACAATCCCTGAGATACATGAAAAACTAAACTCATATACCTACGAGCAAATATATGATACCATTCTTTGTTCTGCACACCTCAATGCCTTATATCGCAAACATGGGCAAAAGAGAGTTGTGAAGAAAAAGTAATTGATCATTGATATATATAGCAGGTAGTGCCCTATTAAGACGGGCTAATAACCACCCTGCGGAGTGTAAAGAGGGTTTTAGTTCCATTCCCTTAGCCATGTCACTCCGTCATCGACGAAAACTAGCAACCGCCTGCTATACTTACACCATCGGATAAGACAGTGAATGTGGCTGCTGATCCGCACTTTGCAAGGTAGTGGGCTATTAAGATGCCCTATAACAGTGGAAGCCGCCTTGTCGCTTTAGGGAATTTCGCACACGCCCGATGGTAAGTTTGACAATTATTAAATTTGAATATATATGAAAAAGAAAAAAACTGATGAGCAACAACTAAAAGAACTATTGCTCAAAGTATCGCAGGTTACGCCTGAAGAGCTATTGCAACAAATCAAAGAGTCGCCTGACAGCGTAGTTGCAGCGCACGCATGCTGCACGATGTTGTTTGATGAGTACTTTGCGCAATACCTGCCAGCGCCATCGCGTGGGGATATGAATAATGAGGACTACCAGGCACAAGTGCAATCCTATGAGAACATTCGCGAGAACATTCGTCAGATTGCCTTTTATTGGTACATCGCAGGCTCCCATCACCCCAAACACATCGCGAGCCTGATTGAACTATTAGAAAAACAACCTGAGGGTCAGTCGAATCAATAAGACTGGGAGCGGTTATGGTTGCAGGGGGAGTGCCCTCCTCCCCCGTTTTTTTTTGTAAAATATTGAAAATTATGGTTTCTAATGTAGATTTGATAGATATTCGTTCGTGCTCTGAACACGGGCAGAAAAGATACGATGTTACTTTACGCTGTCCTGATGAGCGCGACCGAAGATCGATTGTAGCACAAATTGAAGACCAGGAGAAGACTTCTCTGGTCCAGTTCCGTGCATGGAGTAAGCATAATATCCTACTCCACCGTCCCGATAAAGATGCCTCACGCGATTTTGTCATTACGCCTGTAGTCATTATTAAGGTTGAGGTGCCTGCAGATATGGATATGACAAGTATCGCTTGCTATTTCTTACAGATAATCACTTAATCATAATACTATGGAGGAGAAGAAAATATCGTATCTACAGCAGCGCGTGTATGACCTGCTGGGACTAACTGAAGAACAATGCAGCGTACCGCTTTACTACGGCAAGCGGCCTGCCATCATCAAGAAGACAAGATGGGAGGATGAGCAGGGCAAGAAGCGCGAACAATGGGAACAAGACAAAGACGGCAACTTCATCGCCGAGCCTTTCCCGTTGTTCCAGTCGGATGACAAGGACAATATCCGCATGTATCCTTACACCCTCGATGGGCAGCTCATCACTTACAGCCGCGACAAGCAGCCTAAGTACGGTGAAGGTGATGATGTGGAGGATACCTACTTCATCACTCGCATGCACCCTGAGTATCTTGCTGCCAACCCATCACAACCCAAATACAAATACCCTGGTGGCGAGACCAAGAAAGGTACATACCCATTCTTCCCTCCTATCCTGTACGACAAGTTCCGCAAGGGGGAACATATCGATACGGTTATCCTCACCGAGGGTTACATGAAGGCGATGAAGGCATCTGTTCATGGTATGGATGTGATTGGTCTTGGCTCGATCACGCTCTTTGCTGACAGCAAGAGCAAGCAGCTCTATCCGGATATCGTGCGCTTTCTCAATACCGTCAAGCCTAACAACATCGTCATCCTCTACGATGGCGACTGTACCGACATCGGCAAGTCGGCCATGGAGGAGTTAAAGGATGACCGCACTCCGAATCTCAGCAAGCGGCCATATTCGTTTATGAACTCGCTGCTGAAGCTCAAGGATATGCTTCTCGAGTTCCGCAATCAGAAAGGCGAGCCTTGTGAGTTGTTCTTTGCCTATGTCAATAAGATGGGCGACGAGAAAGAGATCAAGGATGAGAGCACTGGCGAGGTTCGTACCGTGAATGATAGCCCTAAGGGGCTCGACGACCTCTTGTGCGATGAGCGCTTCATCCTACAGATAGCTACCATCGCTGATGATCTGAACCATCCCGGTCGCCCTGGTATGTACTTCACCAAGACCAACCTTCGCACTTGCAACGATACCAAGATCCGTGGCGTGTTCAATTGCCAATCGCCGGAGAAGTTCTATGAGGCGTGGGCACATGTCATTGGCAACAAGCGCTTCAAGTTCAATTCGGGTGTATGGTTCTATAATGCCTCCGAAAAGAAACTCATTCAAGCCCTCGATAGCACGCTCAAGGATTATGTGGCCATTGGTAGCGAGATTGTGCTTGTGACACAAGAACCAATCCCCAATGCCCAAGGACAAAGCATTGAGTTCTATCCTATCAGCGATAAGGTGATCAATGCTCGTCATGGCGAAGGTACCAGCAAACGCATCTACCAGTATCGCCATTATGTGGATTACACCATCCGCCCACAACACGAAGACTACTCGCAGGAGGTTTTTAACTCCAGCGGATATAAGTTCTTTAATCTCTATAGCCCTCTCTGCTATCAGCCCATCGAGAGCAAGTGGCCAACCATTGAGAAGTTGCTTCGCCAAATCACCAAGAACTATGGCGAAGAGTACTATCAGATGCTTCTTGATTGGATTACCCTCACTTATTTCAAGCCTATGCAGTTCCTGCCTATCATCATGCTCGTCAGCAAGGAGCGTGGTACTGGTAAGACATCCTTCCTCAATCTTCTGAAGTATATCTATGGCAATAACGCTGTGATTGGCGGCAATGATCTTATTATGTCCAAGTTCAACTCCTTGCTTGCTGGCAAGCTCATTGTCGGTGTGGATGAGTCTTGCTTGGGTGACAACAAAGATGTGGGCGAGTCGCTCAAGTATATGTCCACCTCTAAGACCATGCACATCGAGAAGAAAGGTAAGGATAAGAAGGAGGTGCCCGCGTTCTGTAAGTTCGTGCTTTGCTCAAACGAGGTCAAGAAAGGTGTGTTCATTGCCAAGGATGAGATTCGTTTCTGGGTAATGCGCCTTTCGCCATGGGACGAAAGCGAATACGATCGCGATTTTGATGATAAGATTGAGGAAGAGATCCAAGGCTTCCTTTTCTCTCTCAAGCAACGCTGGGAGCGCAATGAGATGTTCGTTAAGGAAAAAGAACACCGTATGTGGTTCGCTCCATCTCGCCTTGAGAACGAAGATCTGAAGACTATGATGGCTGGTACTGGTTCTAACTTTGAGGGCTCGCTATTCACTTATATGGAAGAGATGTTCAAGGATACTGGCAAGCTCAAGCTTTGTTTCGATGTGGCGTATATATATGAGAATGTACCAGACGCAAGGAAGAAAGACCACAACTATATTCATAATGTGCTTAAAGAGATGCACGGTGTTAGGCAATTGGATAGTGCCAAGCAGAGCATGCCTATCCGTATCACAAGAGATATGCTTCGCCAGGATCCTACTCTCAAGCAAGACGAGGGTGAGATTGTATGGTCAAAGAAAAAGCAGTGCCGTGCTTATGAGTTTGATGCCAAGTATTTCCTTTCTCCGTCGGACTATGATAATCTGCAGGAGAAGAGGAATCCATCTGTCGCCGCTGAAAATTCACAACAACATACGAATACCTCTCAAGTTATCAACTTTGACTCCTCCTCCGTTGAAGATGATACTACAGAGGATATATTCTAATCTCCTCCATATTGATCCCACGGGCCCGTTACCTTCATGGAAACGGTTGCTTGAAACACAATTCTTAAGAAACGGCATTTTTTGCCGTTTTTTTTGTGTCCGCGTGTTAATGTGTGGGAGGAGGAGTAGAGGCACAAAATTGTCGCGATGCAAAAATTTTGTTTCTTTTTGGTGCGAATGGGGTTATTTTGCTACTATTCAGCAAGTTATCGCGAAACAAAAAATACAAAATCTTGTTTCTTTTTGTTTCTTTTTGTTTCTTTTTGTTTCAAAGTGTTTCAAAGTGTTGCCGTTATTGTTTCTATATAAATAAATATAAATCAAATACTTAAGCGAAACGAAACAAAAACAATATGTTTTTCTAATTCTTAGAATTTGCATATAATTTTCGGCAATTTGTGAGCTAAGTTTGGTCATGTGGCAAAAAAATCGTACCTTTGCAGTCGCAACCATGACCGCTGCCCTATCTTAATAATTGCACATTTTAGGAGAGGCAGCTATGAGTGGCATTTCCAAAGATTACTTAAATGAATACAATGCCCTTCCTTCTAAAACGAGGAAACGCATTATGAGTACCCTGAAGTATTGGGGTGGATGGACCAAAACTTCGGTCTATCGTAAATTGCAATGTCCAAATCTTTCGCCAATCGAACGCATCTTAATTGAGGGCGTAATGCAGCGTGCTACCGCTCCTGTGCAAGAAGGAAAACAATTAGAGATAGCTTTTAATTGGAATGAAAAAGATGGGTTTATCTTGTGCCTGTAATTATTTGGCTATTCCTAAAAAAAACCGTACCTTTGCACCGTGAAAAATCGTCGCAATTCATATTACTTATATCTGAACTGGCCTGTGTATTTGGCACAGTGGTATGCTCACGAAATGTACCGCCTTAAACACTCAGAAGATGAGCATATTTCTCCATACATATACGACTGCAGCGCTCCTGTCACCGAACTGAATCCTGTGGATACGCGTCGAGGGTCTGCAGAGCGTAATATATTGGAGATGTGCCTATCCAAGCAGCCAGATAATATACGCGTCCTTCCAAGCAAGGAAGCGACTATCTGCCTGGTTATCCCCAATTTTGTTCATAAGCCTGCAGCTACATATAACTACCTTTCTCCAAAGAGTAAATCCTTATTGGAGCAAACTGCTCGCAATCATTTTAAGATGGAGCTCACGAAATACATCAATAAGATTTTCTTTGCTTCTGAACAAAAAGGATCTTACAAGCCGTCGCGAGAACTGACCGTTCAAGCTTTCATGGAGAACAATGGCATCGAATGTACAGAAACTAATATCGAGACCATTAAGAAGATCTGGAGCCGCTTGTATGACCTCTGCTATAAATCCAAATCTAAAAATAAAACCGAATGAGAGTACCAGGAGTAAAATCAATAGCCTTTATATCTGCTTTGGATATCGACTCAAGTATTGAACTACAGGCGATGTCTGGTATATCACCGGACATTACTCACCTGCAGTTCACCCCATTTTCATTTGTCGGTGATCCAAAGCTGGAGCTTAGTGACAGCAACGAAAACAATGGTAGCAACCGTAAGGCTTTGCTATCCTTCATTGTTCCGTTCTCATTTCGCGAGCGCAAATGCGCCTTTATAGTCAGAGCTTCATCTGGTGCAATATATTTGATAGGCTCTGCCGACAATGTTCCTGCTATTTCGACCAAAGACATTACTGCAGGGCCATCTACTACCAACCATGTAGAAGTAACTGTTGAGTTATCTTCTCCTATGGCTTGGATTGAAGTTTCTGGAGTAATAGCATTAGGAGAAGAATACCCACCTGTAGGTTGGGACATCTTCCGTGAAATCACCGAAGAGGAAATAGATGATATCATTAACAATTTACCGTCTTAGTTTATGTTAGTTATTGTTACAATGCGACGCCTCGATAGAGCTCTACAGCAGCTATGGAAGAATGTCAAAGATGCTATTTTAGGCGTTCAAGAGATTGTGCATCCAAGCGAAAAGGAAATAGTAAATGCTATCTCCATCGCTTCTATTGATAATGTAGAAGCACCACAAGAGGGAGCACTTTATATGATAGAACCAACTTCATCAGATGGAGTAGATGGTGTCCTGTTCCTCTATCAAAATGGAGTATTTGATGAAGTTACTCCTGAAAAAGGTATCATCTATATTGTTAATAGTCCCGACAAATCCCGCATATACATATATAATGCTCCATTATGGGAAGATGTTACTGGACAGCCTGTAGATAATACCCTCTATATTACTAATACCACTACCGACCTCGAGAGTTATACAGATAAAGGAATGTATAGTGTATGTTTAAGTATTCCATTAAGAAATACTGAGTGGTATACCTTTACTGTATCTTTCAATCGTGGTCGTCATATAGTAGGAAGACCATCCACAAACACATATATTCAAACGCTTATCAATAACGATGGTTGGAAACGACGGACTAAGGTAGGAGATGGTAGTTGGAGTGAGTGGGAGGAACATTGCTATGTATATCCAGAAAATCTCACCTCTAAGCAAGATAAGTCAGATTCTTCACTACAGACTACAGCAAAAGCTGTGGTTGAAGCTATTAATGAAGTCAATACCAAAGCCAATAATATTGAGCAAACCATAGGTAATGAGGACATGTCAGCAGAACACGCTCAATCTGTTAAAGGTGCAATTGCTGAAATTAATTATTGGAAAGGTAATGCAAGTCAAGATATTGAGCATGCAATCGGAGATATTAAAGAATTGCAATCGGCTATTAACTCCAAGCAGCCTCTTGGCGACTATGCCCAGGCACAACATACCCATGTCTTCGCTGATATCACAGATGTGAGTATTCTCCCTGATAACGATGCTCAGATTATCATACCTATTGATGATGATATCCTTACGAGCATTGTTAATCAAACATACTCTCCTGAAGACACAGCTATGTTCTCTGGGCACTCTGAGTACTCTCCTCTTTCTGATGAGGAGGTTACTCGTCTCGTAGATCTAACGATAGAAACATATCGACAAGCAATCAATTTGAATAACTAACCAAAAAAATATTAACCTTATGGCAGAAACAGTAGCAACCCCCGACAATCTGAATAAATTTGCTAAAGAGCTTGGTGAGCGTCTTGCACAATACGCTTCAGGTGGAAACAGCAATTTAGTTTTCATTGATAGCTACATTTCCAAGAATGTAACTACCAATGACGATATTTCTCATGTTTATCTGGTTATTGACAAGGATTTTGATTTGTCTAATGTATCCTTACAATATCAACGCAAAAAGCGCGTAAAAGTACGCAGAAACAATAATAGTCCATACTATGATAACGATGAGAATCATCGAGCACATACCACTGGTTGGCATGAAGTGTTGCGTTTGCCAATCAGCAATCGCGAACCTCTTATCCGCCCTATATTGAAGTCTACAACTCCTAATTTTATTTTAGGCGGAAATGCGTACTATGAAATCACCGTAGATGGCTACGAACAATTTATTGACTTCGTAACAGACGATTCTTTCGGTACTGGTTATTGTGATCAAGAAGGTTCACCTGTTCCTATCTCCGCTATTCTACGAAAAAATGGTGGTGTCTGTCTTATCAAAGACGGTAAGCAGATATCCAACTTCGCCATGTTCCGAGCTCAGTATGACGATACAAATAATGTTTGGAATATGGGTAAATAAAAAAATGCCACTACGATAGCATCGTAATGGCGCAATTCCGATAGCATCGAATTGGATACTTCCGATAGCATCAGGAAACGGTGCAAAGGTACTGCTTTTTTTTGAAATTACCAAATTTTTTATTAAAATGATATTTCTTGTTACAAAAACATATCTGTCCAAGAAGATATCCGAGTGGATGGAAGTGGTTGCTTATAAAATGGCAAAGCAAGCTAAAGCGAATTTAGAGAAAGTTCAGAATGATATTGATAATCTTCGTTCTGAAATACCGAATATCCAATTATATCATTCTGTAACATACTCTCAACTAGTCCAATTACGCAATAATTCTAAACTTGTGCCTGGCGCGTGGTATAGAATTATTGATTATATAACTAAAGTAGCCAATGATCCTGAAGCTCAAAGCGCAGGTCATCCATTTGATTTATTGGTTATGGCTACTTCTATTAATTCCATTTCTGAAGAAGCTCGAGCTATTAAAACATCGCGCAATTCAGGTAGTTATTTCAAAAATAGTAATCTTAGTGCCTGGCGAGTATGGTACTGTCTTAATAATGATAGTACACGCTTTATGTGGGCTAGTTCAACTGGTACTGGCGTTATTTATCGCCTTATTGACGAATGGGGGAATGATTTCCCATATGACTTCAAGAATATACAATTTAAGAGGTATTATACTTATGATGAATGTGGGTTGCACGATGATATAGAAGGAACATATGCAGGAATAAATGCTCCTATGATGAATTTATCTATTGACGAATCTGATAGTATTTTTTGTTACACCATATCATTGGGTGATAGAACTACATCTCCTACTGATGCATCACTAATTGGTTTTAATAGTTCAAACATTGGAGAAGGATATGGTGAAAAAGGATATTTCGGCAATATGTCTTTAAAGCCAGCTACCTGCATACAAACCATTGACAATGATATCAATTCTTGTTTTTGTCTTAACAATATAGTGTTATTTGTTAATAATGCAAGATATCGTGCTTTAGGTTCTACACATATTGATGGAGAATGCATAAATATGACTCTTTCATGCATTCACTCTTCAATAGGTTCTGATAATAGAAATATCATTATGGCAGACCGTTGTTATAATATTTCTATAGACCAAGGATGTGATGCACTTACATTCTCACAATACTGCAATAGTATGTCATTCTCACAAGATTGTCGTCGTATGTCATTCTCACAATACTGCAATAATATGTCATTCTCACAAGGTTGTTACGATATGTCATTCTCACAAGGTTGTTACGATATGTCATTCTCACAAAATTGCCATTATATGTCATTCTCACAAGGTTGTAGTAGAATCAATGTAGATGCTGGTGTACATGATATATGCTTGCCTGAAAATGCTTCTAATATTCATATTTTTGCAGGTGTTCATGGTGATAGGTATCAACCACTTGGAGTTGCAACAGGTGCTGATTATACGCAATTTGTTGCAATGCAATCAGATGGCAATATACGAATTTACAACCCTGCTGATGTTGCATAATTTTCATATTATTGCACATATATGGCAACAATAGGCAAACAATATTTCTTGATCCTTGACATACTGATGGACTAATTTTGTAATTTATAGGTGGTTAACATTGCATTTGTGTGTTTTTTGTGTTAATTTTGTGAGAATTATTTCTCATATAAAAACAACTTAAAAACATTTTATGCTATGCTAACAAAAGTACGCTACAAATTGGTTTACAACCGAAGCCACCGTCTCAATCGATTAGGAGAGGGACTAGTAGAAATCGAATGCTCACAACTTGGGCGTCGTATTTATTTTACCACGCACACCTATCTTCTTCCAGGGCAGTTCTATCGTGGTTCTGTTATTAACACGCCTAATGCAAAAGGGTTAAACTACGCCCTATACAAAATGATTCAAGATATTGAACAAGTTGAACTTGAATACATTAAGCGTGGTGTAGAAGTAAATCTTCCGATGCTTAAAGAAGCTGTGCGTGCACACATCTCTCCAGCAGCCAAAATGTCAGAGTTTGGTGTACAAGTTGTTGAGCAATCTGATAGGAAGCACCTTACTAAACAAAACTACCAAACTCTTCTTAATAATATGGAGAAGTTTCGAAAAGGTAGTCTAATTACCGATATTGATTACCAATATATCGTATCTTATGATAAATGGCTCCGCGATAGTGGAATCGCCCATAATACGAGGATAAGCCGCCTTCGTTTACTGCGTGCTCTTCTCAATGAAGCAAAGAAGAGAGATATTATAAGTACAAATCCATTTGACAGATTTCGAATTCAGCAAATGATATCAAAAAAAGGATATTTGACTTTTGAACAATTGCACAAGCTGGAGCGCCTTACTCTCTATGGTAATGAAGATAAAGTGCGAGATGCTTTTCTTATAGGTTGTTATACTGGTTTACGATTTTCTGACATTACTACCTTGCGTGATGAGCATTTAGTTAATGGTTGGCTAACAAGAAATATGGGCAAGACTGGCTATATGGTAGATATTCCGATAAATGAATTATTTGGAGGAAAGTTGCTACAAATTATTAACAAGTATGGTACTATTTCATCTCTAACCAAATCACTCGGCAGTAATTGTGCTGTAAATCGCACTCTACGCTCTATTCTTGATAGGATAGGCGTTGATAATAAAATCACCTTTCATAGTAGCCGCCATACCTTTGGCACATTGTTAGTTCAACAGCATGTGCCAATTACCACTATTCAAAAGTTGCTTGGACATCAAAAAGTTACCACTACGCAAATATATAGTGAAGTAGACCGTCGAGCAATAACAAATGATTTGAAGAAACTTACAAAAAAATAAAAATATGAAACCTATAGTCGTTGGAAGTCGCGCATTTTTTAGCGGTATGGAGGGATTTCGCTCCAAAGATAAAGATTTTATAATATTGGAAAGTAATCCAATCGGTTACAAATGGCGCCGTGAACAATCATTGCGCGGTATTTGTACTTTCTTCTATAAGTTAGAGCCAGCAATAGATATGATAAGGCGCACAATCTCAAACGGAGATCCTTTGCTAGTTGGTAAATTTTTAGTACCTGAGTTTGCTAATGCGATTGGTGCTACTATTGATGATATTCGCCAACTTGAAAAATTAGTGCTATTGCTAGATGACAAACATGCTTATTATAAAGTTATCTTCAATGCATATATATCAAACAATGCTTTTAATTTAACTGATGAGCAACGCGATGCTGCCTTCAAATTATATCAGGAGGCTAGAGAAATAGAGAATAATCGTAAAAAATAATATTATGAAACAGAACATCATTTTAGTTATTATCGCTGCCTTGCTCGTCGCTCTGTTCGTGACAATCTTCCAAGGTTGCAAAACCTTGCCACCTGTCGTAGCGGAGAGTGTGCATACTTCCGACAAGAAGGACATCGAGCAGCGTGCTGATACCTTCTGGAGAGACCGCTGGCACACCGAGTACCGCAATGGCGACACGGTGATCATCCACGACAGTATCTACATCTATGTGCCTCGTTGGCGTGACCGAGAGGTGACGGTAACGGTGACGGACAGCGTACCATATCCTGTAGAGGTGCCAGTGGAAGTACCAGCCGACCGAACTGGCTGGGATAAGTTCTGTACCAAGTGGTTCATCGGTTCAGCCCTGGTGCTGCTGGTGCTATTGCTCTGGTGGCTCGCCGACTACATCCCTGTGCTCAAGCAAATCAAAGCAGTAATCAAGGGAATTAAATTCCTTAAATCATAATACTATGCGCACAATATCCAAAATCATTATTCATTGTTCTTCTAGTCCTGAAGGCAGAAACGACACCGCTGAAGATATTCGTAGGTGGCACATAGAACGGGGGTTCAATGACATAGGCTATCATTATGTGATTGACTTGGACGGTACCATTGAAGAGGGGCGCCCTCTTTCCAAGGCAGGCGCACATTGCCAAGGACACAATCGCAATAGCATTGGTATTTGCTACATTGGGGGTGCCTACTGGCGTGATGGCGTTGATTCCAAAGGAAAGCCTATCAAAGGCAAAGACGGCAAGACTGTGCTTTTGCCCAAGGACACGCTCACTCTTGCGCAACATGATGCCCTGGTGCATTTGTTGCAACAATTGAAAGAGAAATTCCCCAATGCTACCGTTCATGGACACAATGAGTTCGCATCTAAAGCATGTCCATGCTTTGATGTTCAAGAGTTGCTTAGTTTTATACAATCATAGAATATCCGACCATTTTGCTACTTTCTGCAAGATGGTCGGTATTTTTTTTGTAATTCACATCAAGTTCAACCCATAGGTTGTCCTTTTTTTCAACTTAGAGAAATGCCCAAAATAGCATTTCTCTTTTTTTGTCACTACCATTTTCGTGATGTCATGAAAATGTATAGCATGTTCTAGTTCTTCACGAGCAATCCTCTTACGCGCGCGCGAGCGCAATCCTCTCTATACATTATTTCTCTTTGTTAGCCTCCTGTACTTCTCTGTACCTTTGCAGTCGGAATTTTTAACTCATACGACTATGGCAAAGAAATACGATCTAAAACTCAAAGGCACAGTTGGCTATTGGAATTTCAACAAGGACCTAGTAGATAATCTTCTTGAACGCAAGCAAGATCAAGAAGTGTATGTGCTCATCGATAGTCTCGGTGGCCTCGTAGGCGACGCACTCTCTATCTCTTCCGCCTTTGCCGCTCACGGCAATGTGCATGTTCATTACCGCGGTATCAATGCTAGCGCTGCTACCATCTCATCCATGGGCGCAAAGCATATCAGCATTGAATCTACTGCTATGTATCTCGTTCACAACTGCTCGTTCACTGTCTTCGAGTGGGATAACCTCAATGCAGAGCAACTCATCGCTAAAGCTGAAGAGTACAAAAAACTCGCTTCTGATGCCGAGAAATTTGACATCACCGTAGCAGCTATGTACGCCAAGCGTTGCAAAAAGGACATCAAGGACTTGCAAGCCTTGATGGCAGAGAACAAATGGCTCACCGCTCAAGAGGCTCTTGAGTGGGGCTTTGTAGATGAGATCGTAGAAGGCGGCGAACCCGTACGCCTTACCGCCTCTGTAGCTACTGCTATGGCAAGCGAAGGCATGCCAGTACCAGATATGAACATTGAGGCAGATGGCTTCTTTGAGAAGTTAGCAGCTATGTTCCAAAAGAGGTTCAATGCCAAGGGTATTGAGTCTCTTACCGCCCAAGCAGAACCTGTAACACAAAAAGAATCGGAACAACCCGACAATAATCAAAATCCAACTAATCTTATGAAAAAAACTTACCTTATGGTAGCAGCTATTCTGACTGCTATCCAGTCCGCTATGCCAGAGGCTAGTGAGGACGGCAAGTATCCATTGGACGACGCACAACTTGGCGCTATCGAAGATGCTCTCAAGAGCGCTCAAACAGCACAAGAGGCGAAAGACCAAGAGATTGCCACCATTAAAGCGCAGCTTGCTACTGCTCAACAAGAGATTAAAGATCTCAAGGAGAAGCCAGCTGCTACGCAAGATCATGTTGTAGATGACAATCATCACGCTCCTGGCAATGAAGAGAAATCTCCTGCAGAAGCTCTCTGCGAGGCTTTCGCTAATGCTCGCGAAATGATGAAGTAATCAACACTATTCATTAACTATCTAATCATTACTAAAAATGGGAAAATTAACTTCTCCACAGTTGGCTGACTATCAAGCAGCTGCTGTTAAATATCGCAAAGAGTTTCTTGCGATGCCTATTATTGGCTTGGAAGAGATCCTTCCTTTTGTAACCCTTCGCTTTGGTATTCGCTACAAAGAGGCTGTTGGGCAATTGTCTGTCAATGCTCAATTCGCGCCTTACAGGGCAGACATGAAGCACGAAAAGAATGCTGTTCTTGACTTCCGCACATTGGAAACTTTCTTCGGTGCTGTCGTTCAGCCATTCGAGCCTAACTCAGCAGCTACTCTCATCATTGGTCAAAACGCTATGACCAAAGGCGAGAGCATGAAGAATGCTGACATCGCTAAGAAAGTTCTTGCTTCTATTTCAAAATCCTTGAGCGAGAACCTCAACCGTGTTCTTTGGTCTGCTGTTCGAGTGGACAATGGTACCACATCTGCTGAATTGTTCAACGGCTGGGACACCATCACCACTAAAGAGGTGACTGCAGGCAACATCTCTGCTGAGAAGAAGAACTATGTGAAGCTCACCGAGGCTATCACCGCTGAGAACGCAGTGGATGTCTTGAAAAAGGCATACCGCAATGCTCGTCCTGAGTTGCGTGGTGTAAAAACTTTCATGTATGTTTCTCAAGATGTTCTTGATGCATACAATGATGCGTATGCTGTATTGCATAGTGCTACTCCTTATGTGCAAGGATTTGAACAAATCTACTTGGAAGGATCCAACAAGAAATGTCAAATCGTTCCTCTGACCAGCAAAGCTGAATCCAAGTACATCCATATCTCTACCAAGGAGAATATGCTCATTGGTTGCGACCAATTGGGCGACAACGAGGATGTTACCATTGAGAAACACTCCCCATTCGTTTTGGACTATGTGGCTACCATGTTCTTTGGTGTTGATTTCGAGTCAATCGATCCTCGCCGCTTGCTCGTGGTAGAGTTGAAAGTCACAGATGCAACCGCAGAGGGCGAAGAGTAAAATTAACGCACCTCGCTGTCAATAGCGGTGGCGAGGTGCTATTAAGTAACCTATTAAATTAAACTGAATATGTCAAAAGTATCATGTTCACCCCTTATGGGTAGCCTTATTTGGTGCGAGGGAAAACCTGTGTATCCTGGTATTCGCCGCCGTTTGTACTATACGGCAAAGTCAAACATTACCAAATGGCCTACTTTGCCTGTAGATGAATTTGGTCGTCCTACCAGTTCTGTTTTGCAAGGCTCATTTGAGATGGCTGCTGACAAAGTATTCCATTATATTGATGTGCTGGCTGAAAAGTCAGGCATTACTTCTGAGCCTCAAGGAGAAGCACCAAGCCAAACCCAACTCAACAAGTTGGTTGCAGTTCACCCTGGTGTTGATGAGCAAGCTACCATGGCTTCTGCATACTTCAACAACAGTGATATCGTTGTTCTTATTCAAGACATGAACGGTAAATACCGCATGCTTGGTAATGAGAAATGGCAAGGTAAAGCCACCGTGAATCAAGACCTTGGTCAAGGATCCACCGGCAATGCAAATACCACTATCAATGTGGAGCACACAGATCTTATCGCTGCCCCATTCTATGAGGGTATTATCTCAACTGAAGATGGTAACATCAACGAACCTGTAAGTGAAGGAGAGTAATGTTGTTTGACCCATCCATACAGGATGTATCAACAATGTCGGAGAGTTTGGAGAATATAAACACATCTCCGCTCTCCGACATTTTGCATTCAATCGATCAGCCAATTTTGCGTAAGGATCTACTAGCGGACGCAGGTCCACGAAAAGCATGGCATGCTAATAGTGCAGAATTGGCTCGATGTGATCTATCTGAAGAACATTGCCACATGTTTCCCAAGGTCGGCTTGCGGGTCATGGCAGTATGGCGTAGATCGGTGAAAGGTCCTACCTTGGCAGAAATCAAAGAGGACGATGAGAAAATTCCTTTGTTTGCATCGCGCGTTGCGCATCTTATCAGCTCCGTGCTTGGTCAAAACCTCCATGCTGGAGGATTTGCCATAGTCACTACGCCTCGCCGAAGACACAAGCAGCGCAATTTTGCATGCCTGGTTGCTCAAGATATCGCTCGCCGATTGAATATCCCCTACCATGAAGATGTGGCCATTGCCAAAACAAAGCAACGCATCGGCGTTGACTTTGCTCCTGGCAATATCCCTCCGGAATACAATCTCATTGTTTTCGATGATTTTGTTACTACAGGATCCACTCTTGGTGCGATGAATCGCCTACTCGCGCCTATGGGAAAAAATTGTATTTACTTTGTAGGCGTTAATAACCAGTAAAATTATGATTGACCGTAAACTAACAGAGCAGCTACAGCAATGGTTGAACACTCCAGCTGCTGAGCGCGATAGAAAGATTGGTGCAAAGCTTATCCGCCAATTAGTTCGTAACCCCATCTTCGCTGACAATTTCGAGCGCATGCCAAACAAATATATGAAGATGGCTGAATACCAACTCAGCAAGTTCCTACCCATGCGCCTTGCTCAGATTACCCATGAGGATGTGCAGCGCATGACAAAGAAAGTAGCATCCATCAATGCAGAGCACCAATTAGACAAGCCATTGCCTGGTGCAAAAGCCACATCGGAAAAAAAGCGCATTGAGAAAACAGAAGCCTTTCAAGTCGGCAAGCGTCCTGACCACGATAGCCTTCCTGAAGAAATCCAGTCTCTCTACAAAGAGAATCTTTCCATTATGCAGAATATGCGAGCGTGCCATGCACAGCTCATTCTTCTCACGCTAAATGAAAAGCATAGTTCCTGCCCTGATGGCGACCGCTATCCTTTCGTCAAGGAAATCATTGAACTTGATGCTCGCTACCACGCCAATTGGCAGAAGTACGACGAATATCCACCTGTCGAATAATGACAAACAGAGCAGTTGACCGCGTTCTCTACCCATTATCCGACAAGCCCCTGCAGGCGTATCTAACCAATACGCTGCAGGTGGCAGATGTGGTAGAGTGGTGTATGGAGCAAATGACTGGCTCTTTCACCATTCGACAGACATCCTTCTCTATTAGTGAGGAGTTTATCCGTCGCCTCTACCATATTCGTCGTTCTGGTAAGGTTAAGGACATTCAGTTACTGCTTGACTATAAAGCTACTAACAAGACGCTGCGCTTGTGGCCGTTTATCGTTCAGACAATTGACCAAGTCTTTCTTGTCGATAATCATTCCAAGCTCATCCTTATAGAAAGCGACACCGACCCCATGCGTGTCGCTATCATCACATCGCAGAATCTTACTCGTGGCAATCGATATGAGTCGGCTATCATTACCACTGACAACGAAGTGTACCATTCACTCCTGGTACAGTTTCGTGATTTGATGAGTAGCCATTCCGTTCCACTCAAAGAATTATTCCAATCTAAGTTATGTCCAAGCGAATACACATAAGCACAATGTGCGACATGTTTGGTAAGCCCGACCCTGTGGATTTGGTCGTCCTTACCAAACATGGCCGCATTATGGAAATGAACAATTGTATAGGACTTAAATTCGATAAGTACAAAGGTACTCGTCGAATCAAAATGCTATCTTCAGGCGAATGTCGCACTATCCGCGATATCCTCGTCATGTCCATCAATGGCTGCGAGGTGATGATATAGCATGCTGACATTTTTTGTAAGTATGTCCTTTTTCCTCCCGAAGTTCCTACACTAATTTTGTACCAAATTTAATGCATTATGATTTTTTTACGAGACATCGAAAGCAAGTTCAGAAAGAAGGTCATCGACCTCTCATCTGGTATTACTAACCCATCACTTAAGTATTGTGATGCAGGTTGGGATCATGGTCGTAATATATTTTACTTTGAGATGTACGATTGGGATTTAGACAAAGAGACATACATTTTCCCTACTTTTTTATTTGTAGTCAATGCTAAAAGTCGAACCACAATCAATGGTCTATATGATAATCTTGAATTTGCGATCTACTCTTCATCAGGACCAACAGTGCACGATGGCATTAGGTCAACGGAAGGCAAATTGTTGGTAAGTAAAATATCGTCCAATGATTATCGCTTTTATGGTTGGTTTATTGGTACCGATGGCAATCTCTACACTGTAAACCATATTCTCAATGTATATGCTTATGATTATAATCTTGGTAGTGATGCAGAGATTATACTGACTGATGGATATGTTAATGTGGAATCAGCTCCTTCATTACCTCTACCAGATAGTGACATATCTACCCTTAAATTGTATATTGATAAGGAGTTGGTGCATGAGTTCACTACTCGTGTGATAGACGGCTATCACACTTGCTTTGGTATTGAGCAAATGGTTCGTTCGTTCATGGAATCCAACCGATTGTCAGTTGCTACCGTTCGTGCAGAATTTTGCTCAAGTGAAAAAGTAATCGCTTCGCAAGAGCAACAAGTCCTCTATCATGCTGGGCCAATGCGCCTGGCATCATCGTCCACCACTTGCGACACTTTCATCAAAAAGAATTTCCTTACTCCGCTCAAGCATGGCGTTGTCACTCCCGACATGCCGTTCTTCTTTCTGTACTTCTACACCACCGAAGCTGAGAATTTGGTAGTTACCTACTATCTGAAGGACGGCAGCACCAGCACATCTTCCAATAGCTTCTCAGCTAACCGCTTGGCTTATCAAGGCTGGGCATATCGTCCTGATTGCTATAAGATAAATGTTACCTTAGGCAGTCGCTCGTTCGACATCTATTGCATTGACCAGACGGAAGGTGTGGTGATGAGGTATTATGATTTCTTCAATAATCTTTGCTATGCGTTCGTGCCATCCTCCATAACTCGCTCTCCATCTACTGACTTTGATAAAGCTGTTCAGGATAACAAGACTATCCGTTACGATGTCGAACATAAGTTGGAGTTTTCGCTCAAGACAGCACCAATCCTTCAGGCTTTGGCTGACCAAATCTATTGGGTATGTCGCTCTCGCCTGGTGGCTATGATAGAGTTTTATGGTAAGCCTATCAAGGAGAAATCGCATGAAATCATCATCACCGATTATAAGTTGGATCAATCCACCAACCCTAATACCCCTATCGTATGTGAAATGACATTTGAGTATGCTGATTCCACGCTACCGAATGTAGCTGAGATATATTGATAATGGAACAAAAGCTCATCGACATAGATAGCCGCAAGCAATACACCGAAGCATGGAATGATACCATGGTCAAGATTTGGCGTGAGCGCATTATCAATCTTGGTGTATTCGAGACCCCGCGCCGTAAGTCTCGAGCCAGTGCACCGCACTTGCTCGATAGCTTGCGCCTGTTCCCTGTTCAGCACGATGACAAGTATATGGAGCTCACTGTGCACTACACCTTCCCAGAGTATGGTATCTATCAGGATCTCGGTGTTGGTCGTGAGAAAGCCATCGGCAACTCTGGAGATATTGGCGAGTTCACCCAGAGCGGTCGTACCCGCAAAATACGCAAGCCTCGCCAATGGTTCTCCATCAAATGGTATGCATCGTGCATGAACCTCAAAGAGTTCATGGCACGCGCTATCGGTGATGAGTTCATTGCTATAGTAACTGGATTATCCACCCCCTCAAACACTAAGTAATATGTTACAACGCCTCAAACACATCAGCTGGAAGAATTTCCCTGTTCACCTGCTTGTCTTCGTCATCAGCACGCTGGCTATGATTGGCTTAGGCGTGGCTGGCTTCTGTGTTCCGCCTGTGGGAGAAATCCACCAGTCGGTGTTCCAATATGGTTGCCTACTATGCTGCCCTTTGGTATTGTCACAAATCCCTCCTACCCTCAGAGAAGCCCGCAATCTCCAACACATGAAGACCAGCATTGGCAAATTCACTGTCGAGACAGAGAATGACACTCCGCCTGAGCCTCACTCATAGCCTGCGGTGGCTTACTACCGTGCTTGTTGTCTTTCATTTCTTACTTTAGTTTCATTGTGTACCGAGCGAGGTCGTCGTGATGACGCCCTCGCTTTTTGTTTGCAGAGTTGTTTGCAATTTGTTTGCGTTTGTTTGCAGGCTTACTCCCTGCCTTAGTCCATCTATGCTCACTACCGCCCGCCCTGCGGGTGGTCTAATGGGGTGTCTAATGGTTGCCTAATTCATAGGAGACCCTTGCCTCATTTGTCTGCCCTCTATGCCAAAGGAGACTCTTGCTTTCGCTCCGTGTATTCGCTGCATATTCCGCACAAAATATAGGGCGAAGTTCGCGCTCAATTGCAGGCAGGGCGGGGGGGCAACTTCGTGAAACAAGGAGAAAAATTCGTTTTTTCTCCCTGTAACCCTCTTATTTTCAGGCAAAATAAATTTCAATCTATGGAAATTTCTGTATTTTGCTACTTTTTTTGCCGATTTTTATGCCCTAAAAGTCGGTAGTATCAATCAGTTAGCAACACAGAAAGTTGCTCTATTATTACCATAGTAAAGTTGTACTTCACTATAGTAAGGTTGCACTTCACTATGGTAAAAGTTGCACTTTTGAAATAAAAAACGAACTTTTTTTCTGCAAAAGTTTGGTCAATCCAAAAAAAAGCACTACCTTTGCATCGTCTAAAACTAAATATCGTATGGCAGTCGATGATTTGCTGCCTAAATCGGCGGCTTTTTTGTTGGCTGGTGAGTAATAATAGGTATATACCGAATACCCCGTGCGACGGCTGTAATGGCTTAGCAAACCATACGATAAGGTTTTAGACAACGGGTAGTATTCGGTTTTTGTGTTTAATGTCTAAATAATTATCGTATGACAACAAATCAAAGTCAGCGACACGCTTGTCGTCGCACAGACATCGTGAAGATGTTCTTCTCCATCGCCAACGCGCTCCGTACCAGTGGCAAAGATTTTTTCCTTCAGACTACAGAGTTAGGAATTACCTATTCCTTCCGTATTGGCAGTAATCTCATCACCTATTCAGTACAGAAAGGAGGTCAAGCATGAAAGCTCCATTATTTCCACCTATGGTACCATCGCCCATGACGAATAACGGGTTGAGAGATTATATATCAGAATTACTCAAGCATATCGCTTCTAATGATAATAAACTGCCATGTACTGTAGTTTCTACTCCTCTGGGAGATTCGAAAATTGATTGTACATTTGATACTGAAGATAATGGAAAATGGCATGTTACGATAGACCTCTCACCAGTTCAATAATAGCGCATATTCTATTCAACAAGGCTCGCTCCATCGGCGTGCCTTGTTTGTATATGTGCATAAAAAAAGCCGCAGGCGGCTCAACCTGCGGCTCGGTGTCAAATAAAAGATTTGAAGTACAATCTTTGAGCCTTATTACATTATTTGTAAACAAGCATTTCCAATTTTATGAATGCCATTCACGATGCGCTCGCGTTGTGCTGGTTTGGGATGGCGTGTACCACAAGCATATTGCGACAACATAACTTTGCTGATACCTGTTATATCTGCTAAGGCTCTTAGATTGATAATATCCTTAAATTCTTGGAGTAAAGCTGATATATCCATGACAAATTCAAACTCAGCTTCAACATATTCACCCGTTTGTTTTTGATGATCATCACGAAAAGCTTTGAATGTCTCTACGAAATCCTCCATTGCTTTCTCTTTTGTCTTACCTTCTCCAAAGAATCCAAAAGGAAATTCGTCATTTGTATAAACAGTAAAGTATCCGTTTTTATTGCACTCAATGTGTGCAGTTGCTTTTTTTGTTGCCATGATTTTTTTATTTAGTTGTTAATTATTTTGTTTTTTTGAAGCGGGGGTCTATTTCAACCCCGCTTCTTTTAAGATTGCATTTAAAGTTCCTTTTACAACTTCCTCACTGCCATGATGGCTCATTTTGAAAGCTCTTTTTGTAATTGGGCTGTACCACTTTGGGTGTCCATTAAGTTGCTCTCCTGTGTAGTAGCAACCATTCTTTTTAAGTAGTTTTTCTAATTCTTTATACTTCATATTGTCCTTGTTTTTATTTGACACTGCAAAGGTAATGCTTTTTTTTTGTATAGCAAAATATTTTTGTAAAAAAATGCTTTTTTTTTGTTAAACATTTAATTTTGTAAAGTGGACTTTGCAAAACGGGGTGTTTTTGATTAGGAAATCAACTTCCCTATCACCTCCCCAATCATTTTGTTGACTCCAACAAAATGCTATTTTCTTTGTCTCGCAGGCAGGTGTCTGCTGTCCTTCCCAGAGCGGAACCGTAGGCGGATCCGTCTGCTCCAGTCTGCTCGATACATGCGGGGCATGTGGGGGCTACATCTTTTTTTCTGCTTTCTCTCTTTCGCTCGCTTCATTTTGTCTCTTTCTCTGCGGATTTCGTTCACTTGTGATTATTTTTTCCTTTTATTCTGCAAAGGTAATTCACGGCTGCTTTCGCCTTGCAAGGTCAAGCGGTGTTTTACATAGAAAAATCTCCAGCCCTTCAGGTAGTATTTTTTGTAAAAATCTTGCAAGCGGCAGTCGCTACCTTGGTATAGCATCATAAAATTAAAAAATAATTATTCACAAGTTAAACAATTAAAATCCTACAGTTATGAAAGAGTTACAACAAATGAAGTCAGCCGAAAAGATGGTAGCAATTAGAAAATGGTTAAGAGATTTATCCGTAAAGTTAGATGTCAGTGCTTCTATGAATTGTCGCGAAGATTACACAATCAATCAATTACTCCGTGAAGCCTATGGTTTGAAGAGTGGCGCAGAGTTGCATACATTCGAGGGGTGGAAAAAGCGAGGCGCAGCGGTCAAGCGTGGTGAGCATGCGCTCCCGTTTTGGGGTAAGCCTGTAGAGCGTGAGGGCAGTCCGTTCTATCCTGTTGTTTTTCTGTTCTCCGCTAATCAAGTACATTTTACAAAGAAAGGAGGCGCACAATGATAACAGATAAAGAAAAGCAGATTGCAAGCGAAAAATATCTCTATGAGTTGCTCAATACAATAGGCAAAGCAATCGATGAGATAGAGCAAAATGGTATCTTCTGTAGTATAATGACACAAAAACATCTTTACGATTTATGGAATGATATACAAAGATATGATGGTGTCACTTTTGAATGGAATAAATAAGGTTATGCAATTAGATTTGTTTGCAATGTTCGCAGAGGCAGAGAGCCGCCCAGCGGCTCAGCCTGTAGCGCAGCCAGTAGAGCGCAAGGTGTATGCTTGCAGTATGCGAGAGTTCAGAGCGAGCCAAGAGATAGAGCAAGATTTGTTCTGTGGTCGTGCAGCGTGGCTATACAAGCAGCTTGAGAGAGAAATCAATCGGCAAGAGGCGCAGCGCCTTGAGGAGAGCCGAGTACTGGCAAGCGGGTGGCGATAAGCCCCCGCTTTTAGTATGTCCTTTTTTATCTCGCGCGTGTATGTGTACCTTTGCAGAGTAATTAGTTACAACCATTGATAGTATGAAAACAGAAATTTTTTCCGTAGACTCCATCATCACCGAGCAAGACAAAATTCTTGCCGCGTTTGTTCCCGCTTCTGGGCAAATTTGGAAAGAAGAGAGTGCATCCCAGCGAATTAATCCGAATAAGCTTAAAAACGGACTGAAATATATGCCATGGGGTGCAGATAACAACATGCCGTATGAGATTTTAGATAAAATCGAATCGGATGAAACAATCAACACCTGCCAGCAGCACAATATCAAGAACTGCTATGCTGCAGGCTTAGAATACCTCATTCCTGAAGGTACTTCTCCTGATATTGCAAATGAAGTTCGCAAATTCTGTAATCGCAACGACCTCTCTAGCTATTATCTTGGTGTATGTACCGATATGAAGTTTTGGCAGTTTGCTGTCACTGTGTTCACGCTCAGTCGTGGTGGGAATAAAATCGCTTCTATCAGTCGAAAGGAAGCGATGTATTGCCGATTCTCTCCTCAAGGAGAATCCCGTAGATATGTATTCTACGCGAATTGGCGTGATACTCCGGAGCCTGAAAAGATACACAAATATATACTTCTTGATCAGGATGACCCTCTTGGTGAGTTGGAAGAGTATATGAATGCGAAAAATAAAAAAGGCATAAATCAGTTTGCTATGGTTACGCGTATTCCTACTCCCGATAGTACCTACTATCCTATTCCGTATTACGCTTCACTATTCAAAGGAAAATGGTATGATATCAAGCAGCTGATTGCGCTTGCGAAATATAGCAAACTCAAGAACTCTGCCCCTCTCAAATATATCATAACCATCTCGTCGCATTTTTGGGATGAACAATTTGAGTTAGCTGGTATCACCGATGAAAAAGAACAAGCAGAATTTGTAAGGAAGACCAAAGATAATATCATTGATTTCCTTACTGGCGCAGAGAATGCTGGTCGAGCAGTATTCAGCGGTTCGTATATAGATCCAGGCACGGGCAAAGCTATTCCGCACATCCAAATCACCAACCTTGAGCAAAGCAAAGAGGGTGGCGATTGGGAAACAGATATTCAAGAGGCTATCAACATGGTGTGCTTTACTATGGGTGTTCACTCGAACCTCGTAGGATCGGTACCAGGAAAATCTCAAAGCAACAATTCAGGAAGTGACAAGCGTGAGTTATATACTATTGCGCAGTTGCTTAATAAGCCAACGCACGACCTATTGCTTCGTCCACATCGCATCATTTGTGCCATCAACAAATGGGATAGCGTTGAGCCTAAATGCCAGATAATGCAACTCACCACGCTGGACGAACACAAAGATGTAAAGCCTACTCAAGATAATGGTAAACAAATCAAGGAGGAATAACCCATGAAATTCCTAACAGACAACACGACACTGGTGCAATTTACTCCCAATGTCATCTCTCCAGTAGAGGGAGAGCAAGACCTCTACACCAAGATCCACAGCTTCATCGCTATTGCTGAAGCATGGTTTGAGAAGCAAATTGCCACCCACGACCAACTCGCTGCCCTTGAGAAAAGCGAGGATGTGTTGAATTTTGCTCGCACAGCTATCGCCAACGATGCCTATCGCCGTGCTATTCCGTCATTGGATGTGGTACTCACCGACAACGGCTTTGGCATTGTGAGCAATCAGACCATTGCTCCTGCCAGCCGTGACCGTATCAATGCGCTGCTCGAATCGCTGGAAGGCTTTCGTGATGCAGCCATTGAATTGGTACTCCTTCACTCCAAGGGTGGACAGTTGCGTCCTACGCTGTTCCGTGGCTTTGAGGGAGTTCGCCTATTGGGCAAGACCAAGCACCTCTTGCAGGAATTATTTGCCCATGAGACGCAGATTGCCGAAGTAGAAGACTATTTCGCCACTCGTGCTATCTCTCATGAGGTACTGGAGAAGTTGCATAGCATGGTTTACGACCGTTGCCCCGCTCCTCACTATATCCTGATGACCAAGCTGCAGCATGCTGTAGTGTCTTACATCCAAGGCGAAGACTGTCGCCGATACATGCAAGACATGGTAGATTTCATCCGCAAGCATCCTGAAGACTATCCCAATTGGGCAGAGAGCCAAGCAGCTGTTCGCTGGCAAGATTACACTTATAAGAATGACAAATCTAAAGGAGGATTTTGGCTATGATACTCAATCTGCAGGTTCCTCAATCATGGTCAGAATTGACCCAAGAGCAATTACACTATGCGTGTTTTCTGCTCTCATCGGGTCATTATGAAGCCGACCAAGTGAAAGCCCTTGCTATCATCCGCTGGAGCAAGTTACAGCCTAAGGCATACACGCCAGACGGTCTGCAAGTCGAGTCAGAGGGCAAGCAAGTGATTATTCGCCCCGAACAAATAGCTTGCTTCCTGCCGCTGATGGATTGGCTCATGCAAGTGCCTGAGCGTCCTATCCGTCTGGAGAAAGTTCAGGGTTGCGAGGCATTTCGTGCCGACCTGCAGGGATTGCCTTTCGAGCAATACCTCACGCTAGAGAATCTCTACCAGGGATATATACACACCAAGAATTTCCTCTTGCTGGACGAGATGACCCCTATGCTCTACGGCAAGAAGTTGCACCTATCTGCCTCTGAAGCTTATGGTGTGTTCTTATGGTTTGCCAGTGTCAAGCGAATGTTTGCAGTACGCTTTTCGCATTTCTTTGTATCATCGCCCGTCTCCAGCGACGAAGTGGACGGTGCCACTTTCGAGAAGTTATACAATGCAATGAACATGCAAATTCGAGCGCTTACCAAAGGCGACATCACCAAGGAGAAAGAAATTCTTGCCATGGACACTCACCGCGCTTTGGTAGAGTTAAATGCGCAAGCTGAAGAATACGAACAACTCAAAAAACAGTACCCAAATGTTAAATAGAACCACAGAGTGGAACGCCAAAGCATTCTTTCGTTCACTCACCGAGCAAAATAAACTCGCCAAGGAGAAAGGCTTTGTCTATGTCGAAGTTAGCGGATTGGAAGGGCTGGAGGAAGCACTTGGTCGCCTACAATCAACCCCAAACTTTGTCTTCGTACAAGACAATGCTGCTGGTTATACCGAACTTGAGAACTCGCCACACACTCGACGAGTGCGTACCGTGTTCTTTGCCATGCGCCACAAACAGGGCGATATGAAGGCTCGCCAAAACTGCTTGGCAGTTATCAATGATCTGCATCGTCAGTTCTGCTCTCGTTTACTTATGGAGCGAACACGATTGCAGGAAAATATGCAGTACCTTAATAGTCGAATCAATCTGCAAGAGGTCAGTCGCTATCTTGTACCTGGCACAGCAATCTGTATGTTTGAGATTGCCGTGGATACCTATATAGATCTATCGTATAATCCTGACGAGTGGGAATAATGGAATACACCGAAGAACAATTGGAACAAGTAGAGAAGCTCGCTTCTATCTACATGAAAATATCTGACATTGCCCTCATTATTGAGGTCAACGAGGATGATTTGCGTAGTGATATTGCTGCGCAAATCACTGATGTATCACTTCGGTACCGAAGGGGTAAAGCTCTGTCTAAAGTGCAAATTCGCTCTCAAGAGATGGCGCTTGCCAAAGTAGGTAGTCCACTTGCCTTGGAAAATGCGAATAAAAACCTTCTTGATATGGAGGATGATGAGTAATGGCACAGATTAAAACCATAGATTTAGCGAGACAAGAGATGTTTACGCCAAGGGAGGAACTGGAAAAGCGTTTCAGCCCCGAGCGTGTGGAGCATCTCATACGCTTGCGCGATATGTATAATTTTTTCCTCAACGACCCTGCTGGGCGTGATCGTAATTTCGTGGATAAGTTCCGTGCAAAGTACAACATATCCCAATCCATGGCGTATGCAGATCTTGCTTTGGTCAAGCAGCTATTGCCAGCCCTTGCACCTGCCAGTCGTGAGTTCCATCGCAAGCAGGTCAGCGAGATGCTATTGGAAACCTACAACATGGCGAAAGCACGCAAGGATGTCAAAGCAATGGCGCTTGCCGCTAAGGAACTCGGCAAGGTCAATCGTGTGGATCTTGATGATGAGAAAGAGTTGCCATACGAATTAATCGTGGTACAGCCATTCTCTCCATCGCTCGATCCTACTCTCATCGGATTGAAGCGCATTGATAATTTGGAAGAGGTCAAAGCTCGCTTACGCAAGCAATTAGCAGCCGATAATCCCGATATTGAAGATATTGATTACGAGCTTGCTGACCTTGAGGAAGAATCACTATTCCCTGATACTGAAGATGAAACAAGTATATCTGAATAAGATACAGCAGCGTGTTATGTACATTGCGGCCAAAACTACTGTTGTAGTTGCTGGTCGTCGTACTGGTAAGACATTCGGCATTGGTGCTCCATTTGCGCTGCGCAACATGCAGCGCATGCCTGGTTCTACAGGCGGTATTGTGGTACCAACATTTCGCCATGGTCTTACCAACACGCTGCCTGGTCTATTTTCTTTTTGGAAAAGTATCGGTATTATTGAGAATGTACATTATGTTGTGGGCAAACGCCCACCTAAGACATTCAAAGAGGCAAAGATAGAGCCGAGAGAATATGAGCATGTCATTTCCTTTTACAACGGTAGCCGTGCGGTACTCATCTCGCAAGACATAACAGGTTCATCCAACTCCCTCACCCTTGACTGGCTATTGATTGATGAAGCAAAGTTCATCAATTTTAATAAATTGAAAGATGAAACTTTGCCAGCTAATGGTGGTATCCGTGCACACTTCGGCCACCACTCATGCCATCACTCTATCATGATCATGTCTGATATGCCTGTCGGCAGCAAAGGTAGTTGGTTCTTGAATTACAGAGAGAAAATGGATGTGGAAGTAATTCAAACCATAGAATCTCTGGTAATTGAGGAATGGAAAATGAAACAGCGCGTTCGTGATCTTCGCGCGAAACGCAAGCCAGTTCCAAGTTACTTGAAATTTCATTTGCGGTCCAACAATCGCCTTCTCAATCAGCTTAGGGCAGCTGCTGTATTATATGTGGAAGTTTCCACTATCGAAAATCTCGAGGTCGTTGGTGAGAATTATATTAGGGATATGAAGCGTGATTTGCCACCATTAGTATTCCAAACATCCATTCTCTGCAAACGCATAGGTATCTCTCGAGATGGCTTCTATTCTTCCATGAAAGAGAGCCACAAATACCATGCGGCCAATAATGAATATCTCGCTACCTTGGGCTATGGCAAATCAGAGGCAGAATATAAGCGCCTTCTCAATTCTCAAGCCGACCGCGATATCAATCCTAATTTGCCTATCTGCATAGGCATGGACTATAATGCAAACATTAACTGGATTGTCGCTGGTCAAGAAAGAGATGGCCGTCTCAATGTCTTAAAATCATTCTATGTCAAATTCGAGCGCAAGATACCTGCACTCATTGAAGATTTTTGCGACTACTATCGTAATCATAGCAAAAAGCAGGTAATATTCTACTACGATAGTACCGCCCTTGGTTCTAACTATGCTGTGAATAAGGAAGATTTTAAGTTTGTTATTGAAAGAGAGTTTAAAAAACACGGTTGGAAAATCAAATCGGTATATCTTGGTCATCCTATGCGACACAACGAGAAATACCTCCTCATTAACCAGGGATTTGCAGGAAAGAAGCGCCTTACGCCATACTTCAATATAGACAATAACGAAGATCTATTGGTCGCTATTGAGTCTGCAGGCGTAATGCGTGGTCGTAATGGTTTCCATAAATACAAAGCAGGCGAGAAATTAGCGGAAAACGAGGAAAACCTCCTCGAGCACCGCACTGATGGTACCGATGCATTCGATACCCTCTATATAGGAATGAATAACAAACCAGTCAAAGTAGCATCCATTAATACTTATGGCGTTAATTAAATTTTAAGAGTTATGGCAGATAATAATTCAGTTAGTGTTAGTCTTCGCATCAATGGAAAAGATGCTGAAAATGAATTGTCTCGCTTAAAGCAAGAAGTAGAGTCGCTACGCACCGCCTTTATCAAAGCAGGTGAGGCTGGCGACCGAGCAATGGCGGAGAAGTTCCGCAAGGAGATTAAGAAGACCGAAGCCGAGATCCGCAAGATGGAAAGCGGTACCAAAGCATGTCAGCGTGTCTTTGCCCAGTTGGACAAAGCCTCGCCTGCTGACTTGCAGCGTGCCCTCAAGTTCCTCAATAGCGAGCTCAAGAACATAGAGCGCGGTTCAGCCGCATGGACGGCACAAACCGAGAAGATCCGCCGTGTCAAAGCCGAACTCGACAAAGTCAATGCCGAGCTTCGTCAGTCGGAGGGTATGTTTGCTCGCATGAAGAACACGGTCAACGACTGGGGTGCCAGCATAGCCGCTGCTGGTGCTGCCATGGCGGGCTTGGTAGCGGCTGGTAAAGCAGCCGTTGAAGCCTACGCCGAGATGGACCAGGAGATGGCCAATGTTCGCAAGTACACAGGTATGACCAGCGAACAGGTCAACCATCTCAACGAGGAGTTCAAGAAGATGGATACCCGCACCAGCCGTGAAGCCCTCAACCAACTCGCACAAGAGGCGGGCCGCCTCGGTAAGCAGTCCGAGGAGGATGTGCTCGGCTTCGTGCGTGCTGCTGATAAGATTAATGTCGCGCTCGATGACCTTGGCGAGGGTGCAACGCTAACCCTCTCCAAGCTCACCAATATCTTCGGCGACGAGGAACGCCTCGGTACAGAGCGCTCATTGCTGGCTGTAGGTTCAGTCATCAACGAGTTGTCGCAGAACAGTACGGCTTCTGCTCCGTATCTGGCGGAGTTTGCTCAACGCTTGGCAGGTGTCGGTGCACAGGCCCACATGACTATCCCCGAGATCATGGGCTTTGCGGCTGTGCTGGATAGCCAAGGTCAGAAGCTGGAGATGTCCTCCACCGCCGTGAGCAAAGTGATTATGAATCTGTTTAAGTCGCCGGAGAAGATTGCCAAGGCGACAGGCATGGCAGTCACGGAGTTCGCAGAGACTTGCAAGCGCAGCACCAACGAAGGATTGCTCATGTTATTGAATCGCTTGCATGAGTTAGGCGGCATTGACACGCTCGCTCCGGTCTTCGCCGATATGGGAGAGAACGGTGCTCGCGCTTCGGCGGTGTTGGCGGCTTTGGCGGGTAATGTGGATATGGTGCGCCAACAACAAGAGGCGGCCAATGTGGCTTTCCAAGAGGCGATATCCATTGACAAGGAGTTCACGGTGCAGAACACCACTGTCCAAGCCGACCTTGAGAAGAACAAGAAGCTCTTCCGTGAGCATGCCGTCGAACTTGGCGAGAAGCTGCTCCCAGTCATGGGCCACTTCCATTCGTCCACATCCATGGCAATGAAGGCATTGTCCATTATCATTGATTATGTCATTGAGTATAAGGGTGCATTGATTACATTAGCGGCAGCCATAGCAGGTTACACGGTAGCAGTCAAGACAACTGTAGCAATAGAAAAGTTGTACAATGGTCTTGTGTTGATTGGCAACGGCTTGAAGCATGCTCAAAGGGTTGCTGTATTAGCCTCCTCGCTCGCTTATAACAAGTTGGCTGGTCATACCACTCGTGCTGCAGCTGCTCAAAAGTTATTAAATTCTACCATGAAGACCAACCCTTGGGGATTGTTGGCTGCTGGTATTACTGCCGCCGTTGCTGGTTTGATTGCGTA
This sequence comes from Paludibacteraceae bacterium, assembly GCA_045578255.1. GTDB lineage: Bacteria > Bacteroidota > Bacteroidia > Bacteroidales > Paludibacteraceae > Colicola. The sequence continues at coordinate 289,400 of JAZNJW010000022.1, read as the reverse complement.
CCACAACAAACAGAAGGAGATTAATGCTACCGATAAAGCGATGAAAGAGATTCAAGACTCTATCACTTCGCAATATGCAGAGCAAAAAGGCAAAATTGAAATGCTGCTCTCTACCCTTGAGAACGAGCGCAATTCCCTTAAGAAACGCAAGGCTGCTCTTGAGGAATTGCGTAAGATTGTGCCTGGTTATCATGCAGAACTGACCAACGAGGGTAAGCTTATTCGCAATAATAAAAAGGCTATCGACGACTATCTTACGGCTCTTAATAAGAAGATTGCCATGCAAGCCTATGAAGAGAAGCTTGCTGAGCAATATCGTAAGAAAGCCGAGTTGGAGTTGAAGTTGGCAGAGCAACAAAAGATTAAATCACAAAAGGACGCTGCCCTTACCGCTGCAAGTAGGAATGATAATAAGATAAACGCTGCTGGTCAGAAGCAAATCACTTTTAACACATTTAAGGCAGATGCTGCCTGGAATGCGTATCTTTCTGCAAGCAATGATGTGAAAGATACAGAGGAAGCATTGTTAGAGGTCAATAAGGCGATTGAAGCTATCAATACTGGCATGGAACAATTTGCTGGTGTTGTCAAGACGGCTACTACCGAGACAGAGGAGTTGGAAGAGGTGATTACCCCAACCCCTACTGGTGGCGGTGGTGGTAGTGATACGCCTGCCGAGAACGCAGAGCTTAAAGCCATTGAGGATTGGAAAAACAAACTCCTTGCCGTTAATAAGCTGGCTTATATGCAAGGAGAGATTGATTTCCAAACCTACACCGACCGCAATATCCAAGCCGAATTGGGTTATTGGGAAGATCGTGTAGAGTTGGCAGAGTTTGGTTCTACCGAGTACTATGAAGCACTCGCCAAGAAAGCTGAGTTGGAGAAAAAGCTTGTGGTTGACACAGGCAATGCTTCTATTCAAGCCGAGCAAGAGCGATATCAGGAAGAGCAGCGTATCCTTCAGCAGAGGTACGCAGACGGAGAGTTAAGCCATCGTGCTTACTCTCTTGCCATGGAGAAAGCCGAGCTTGTCCATCTGAAGAATATGGTTGAGCTGTATGAGGAAGGTAGCAACGAGCGTATTGCTGCTCAAGAGAGATTCCAAAAAGCTTCTCTCAAGTACCAAAAGCAACACGCCAAAGAGTTTGAGCAAATCAAAAAGCAGTATTTCAAGTCATTCGCAGGGAACTCCGACCCTGAAGGAATGAAAGAGGAAATGCTGCAGTTGGATGCCATCCGTCTTGAGTTGACCAATGCTGCAACTACAGCACAGCAGAAATTGCAGATTGACGAAGCCTACTGGAAAGCTCGTTATGAGATAGCCAAGAAATACAACGACGAAGCCGAGATGATGGCTATCGACAGTCATCAAGCCACCATGGATCAAATCCTTGAGTACATGGAAACGGACGGCTACAAGGCGTTCTATAACTCTTTCAGCACCATCGTCAGCGGCATGGAGCAAATCTTCTCTGGCTTGACTGATTTGATTGATGCCGAGACGGACATCCAAACGGCCGCCATCGAACGCAAGTACGAACGCGAACTGAAAGCCGCTGAAGGCAATGAGCAACAAGTAGCTGCTATCGAGGCGCAGAAAGAGAAGGAGATTGCTGAAGTTAAGAACCAAGCTGAAGCCAAGAAGTATGAGATGCAGGTGATGTCCACTATCGCTCAGACCGCTATGGCTGCCATCAATGCGTATTCTTCAGCAGCTGCTATTCCTATCGTGGGTTGGGTGATGGCTCCTATTGCTGCAGGTATGGCTGTAGCGGCTGGTGCGCTTCAGTTAGCCGCCCTCAAGAAGCAACGAGACGCAGCCCTCGCACAAGGTTACGCCACCGGTGGTTACACTCGCCCTGGCGGCAAGTACGAACCTGCAGGTATCGTCCATGCTGGCGAGTGGGTGGCAAGTCAAGAACTCCTTGCCAACCCTACGGCGGCTGCCACCATTGCAGCCCTCGATGAGGCGCAGCGCACCAACACCATCGGCAGCCTGCAAAAACCATCGTTCAGCAACAATTCTCCAATTGTTCAGCAACAATCTGCCAATCGTTCAGCAACAATCTCTCAATCGTCCTCCAGCGAGAGTACCGTTCTTGAGAAGCTCAACAAGCGCCTTGAGGAGCCATTCGTGACGGTCAACACCGTGACCGGCGACCGTGGCATCTTGCGTGCACAGAAGAAATATGATCAACTAATGAAAAACAAAGGCAAATGAAAATCTTAGTCAATGGCAGAGAGGCGGTACTGAAAGCCAACGCCTCGTTTGAGTATGTGAGTGAGAACCCGCTCTTCACCGAAGCGGAAGATTACACCATGGAGATTCCGTTCCCCATGAAGGACTGCCCGCAGAATATCTCCATCTTTGGTCCGCTCCATGTGAAGGGCGTGGATATCTCGAAAGTGTCGTTTCCGTGCGAGATCCAAACGGATGCTTTTGTCAAGTCGGGTATCCTGACCATCACCTCTGTAAGCGATACGGAGGTGAAGGGTCAGTTCTTGGAGGGCATGAGCCAACAGAACTTTGCCTCATCCTTGCCCGATGTGTATCTCACCGACCTTGACTTCTCGCAGTGGGATGGTTCCAATGGTTCATTGTGGAGATATGATATTATTGCTGACCGATGGATATCTCATCCTGGCGAGGGATGGGCTTTCATTCCTATTCATGACAGCGAGGATGATGTAATTATCGAATCTATCACTACTGAATATGGTGAGTATGATGTAGCATGGATAAACCTTCGTATTTATCTATACTACCTCCTCGATTTGGTGGGTCGAGTAATCGGATGGTCTGTCGATTATAGTTTATTAGACAAGAACCCTGGCTTCAGGAATATTGTTGTGGTAAATGCTCGCCATAATAACTATTACGACAGAACCAAGAATGTTCGCCCACTGGCTTACTCTCTGCCAAAATGGAAGGTAAGAGATTTCTTTGATAAGTTGGCTCTGTTCTTTGGTTGTTGCTGTGAAGTGGATGCCAACGCTAAGGTTATAAAATTCTCGTCATTCTCAGATATGATGACAAACATACAACCTCTCAATGTAACCGATAATTTTGGTATTGAAGTTGTAGAGAATGACGAAATACAATTCAAGCCATCCAAATCTCTTACCTATCCAGACGATTGCGACCCTGAGAAGATAGATAATTGCCCTTGGTTGTTGAACGATACTCGCGTAGTTATTAAGGAGAATTTGACATCTGACTATTTATTAGCTACCATTATTCAATCTGCTACTGACAGAACCAATTGGTATCCATTCGATAAGCGTACTTTGTATTATCTTACTGATTTAGGGCAATACGCAATTATCACGAAAGAAGATACAATTAGTACTGAGGTTGGAGACCACACCTTATATACTGCTAAGGTTATAAACCAATTTAATTTTGATAAAGCTGGTAGTATCGAATCAAAGGTATCTCCATGCCCAACGACTGGGTATGTATCGATTGACAGAACGGGATTTGAAGGATTGATACCTTCGATTAAAATCCCCAAACGAGATCCTGATGGATTGCTTGTTTGGTATGATGACCAGTCGGAGCTGCCAGAAATCATGGATCTTCTTGCAGAGGATACCGACGACAAGAGTATGTGGTTTGATAATTTGTGGTTGTGTTATTATGATGGAGAAAGGATTAACACAAAAAGATTTGAATCAAGACCTATATCTATAAAGGATGGTGACGATTACAAGTTCTACACCTATTATATAACCGAGAGTACTTATTTCTTCAATCCTGGAGTACCATTCGTCTCAGGCTCTCTCCCCAAAGTCGACGAGACCAAGCTCTATCGATACAAGTTCCTCGCAAAAACTCTCCCATCGCCTACAAGCGTCTTTCTTATCAAGGGTAAGAGATACGCCTGCCTCAAACTGACTGCCCAAATCACTGTCAAGGGCATGTCTGAGTTGGTCGAGGGAGAGTTCTACGAGATCATCGATTAGAGTTGGTCTATATACCCATCGGCGGCGTGCACATCACGACCACGCTTCTTAGCATATTGCATGGTCGTATCGATGTTGGCATGCCGCATGTGGTCCTTCAGCTTCACCAAGTCCATCCCTTTCTCCAGGGCGTTGATAGCCCCTGTATGTTTCCAAGCATATAGGGTTCTATCTTCAGGAATGTGCAGCTGCTTGCGGTACTGGCGGAAACGAGTGCGCATAGTGCTCTTACCTATCGGCTTCACACCAGGCACGCCACCTTGCCCAAAGAGGTACAGGTCGGGATGGTATGCAAACACACCCAGCCGCTCCATCAGCGACAGGGTGTCTTTGTTTATCCCTACCTGCTGGGTGCGCTTGTTCTTTGCTACTGAGTTGCGTATGTTCACTAATCGCCGCTCGCGGTCTATGTCGCCCACACGGAGCAATCGTGCTTCTCCTGGGCGGATGGCGCTGTAGTACATCAGCTCAATCGCCAACCATAGGTACGGTTGGCGAGGCAAGATAGCCTCCTTGAGCATCGTGCGCTCATCCTTGGTAAACGGAGAAGGGGCACAGTCCACATACTTGCCCCGATTGCGAATGTCGTCTGCGGGATTTTTATCCTCGAAGACTCCATTCTTCCGTGCGTGTTCGAATAGACCGTAGAGCCGTTGGCGATATTGCTTAATACTCTCGTGGCAAAGTCCGCGGCCACCTTCAGCCCTTTCTCGAGCGAGGTAGTCGAAGAATGATTGCATCATCTCCTGTGTGTACATGCCGATATAGAGCGGCGCTTTTTCCGCTAGTACCCAATCCATAAACACATTCATCTCGCCTTGGTATTTCTGCTGGCTGGTCTTGCGTATGGTACCACTCATATCTTGCATGTAGCTTTCGATTACAAGCTTGAGTTGGTACCGCTCGCTTCGCTCGGTGTATCGCTGATGTTCTAGGCGATGGGTATCGTCCTTGCGTAGTGGGCTGGTGTCGTCGGGGTGATCAAGATACACACCCGCCTTTAGGTACTCGGTTCTGTCTCGGATAATTTCGGCAGCTATCTTGTAGCGCTGGTCTGTCGGCACGGTACGCCGAAGACCACCGCAAATGCGATAGCGATGCAACTGGTCGTCGCCTGGCAAGCGAAACGAGTACTCTACATACCAATCTTTGGAAGCGTCCCCATTTTTGTCATTCAGCGTGGGGTAGCTGATTAATTGTTTTGTCCGCATAGTTTTGATAGTTTTAGGTTTTAAGTATCTTCCAGACCCTTATATTTCGGGTTCTGCAAGTTACTTAAAACGAAAATGTGAGTATTTGCACTCACATTTTCACTCACATTTTCCAGTCAATACTTGCGGTTATGGCTGATTTTCTGCGCTTTCGCGCGATGGTTAGTCGGGATGGCGAGATTCGAACTCACGACCTCCTGCTCCCAAAGCAGGCATTCTAACCGGGCTGAACTACATCCCGCATGCTTTCTCTCTCGAAAGCGGGTGCAAAGGTACTGCTTTTTTTTGATATGACCAAATATTTTTTAAAAAAAATGCATTTTTTCGCATTTTTCTTTCATATTCCAGTTTTTTTTTGTAATTTTGCACGTTTTTCGGTGCATTTTGGAACGAATGCTTAATAACGAATTAATATTTATAACTAATATATAAGGTATAGAATAATGGATAAAAACACATGGATTGGCTTTTTACTTATAGCCGCAATCATTGTAGGATTTTCATTTTTAAATCGTCCTTCTGAGGAGGAATTGGCAGAACGCCAGCGCGTGCAAGATTCTATTGCATACGTACAGGCAATGGAATTGGAAGCACAGCAATTATCTAAGCAAATAACCCAACAATTGCAAACTGAGCAAGTTGCCGAAACTACCTTGCAAAATGCAGAAGAATTAGCTCTGCAAGTGGCTGCTGTGTATGGTCCTTTTGCTCCTGCAGCACAAGGGGAAGAAGGTGTAATTGTATTAGAAAATAACAAAATTCGCATCGCCATTAATCGTCGGGGCGGTCGTATTGCTAAAGCCGAACTCAAGGAATACAAAGCCTATGGCGACAGCATAAACGATCTTTGTCTCTTCCAAGGCGACGAAAGTAGTCTTAACTTTACCCTCGTCACAAATAGCAATCGCATATTAGCCACACAAAACCTATATTTCACCGAAGCTAGTCAGACGACTGATAATCAAGGCAACACAACATTGGTAATGCGTCTCAACACCAACATCGCTGATTGCTATCTTGATTTCGTATACACCTTACCTACTGACGACTACATGGTGGGCATGAGCATACAACCGCACAATATGCAGTTGGCACTCGCACAAAACATGTCATCCATGGAAATGCAATGGAATCAGTCCATTCCACAACAAGAGAAAGGCCGTACCTTTGAAGAACGATACGCACAACTGCAATATATGTTCATCGGTGGAGATATTGACAAACTATCTGAACAAAAAGCCGACCAAACCAACGAATCTGCTCGCTTAAAATGGATTGCATACAAGGATCAATTCTTCTCCACTGTGATAATCGCAGAGGATGCTTTTGAATCTACTTCCATGGCTTCTACCCCGTTCAACCCAAAAAGCCGATATATCAAAGAGTATAAAACCACTACTAGCCTGCCATTAGATATTACAGGCAAAAAGTCCACTAATTTGCACTATTATTTGGGTCCTAATCACTATAATACACTCAAAGCATACGACAAGGATTTAGATAAGGATGATAAACTGCATCTTAACGAGTTAGTACCTCTAGGTTGGAAAATCGTATCATGGATTAACAAAATCTTAGTTATTCCTATGTTTGACCTCTTCACATCATGGGGATTGCACATCGGTATCGTTATTTTGTTGATGACTCTGGTAATAAAGTTGATACTATTGCCTTTCGTATTCGCATCGAACAAGTCAAGTGCTAAGATGCGCGTACTCAAGCCGCAACTTGATGCCATAAACGAGAAATACCCACCTGAGAAAATGCAAGAGCGCCAACAAGCCACTATGGCTTTGTATCAAAAAGCTGGCGTTAGTCCAATGTCAGGTTGTTTGCCTATGTTGCTCCAGTTCCCAGTACTGATGGCTATGTTCTGGTTCTTACCTACAGCTATTGAACTCCGTGGTCAATCACTCTTCTGGGCTGACGATTTATCTACCTACGATGCTATCATCACATGGAATCGTTCTATCCCAATATTTGGCACCCACCTCAGTCTCTTCTGCTTGCTCATGACTATTGTAAATATCGTTTACACACATATCACGATGCAATCGCAGTCGGGTGGACAAGAAATGAAGATGATGAAATGGATGATGTATCTCATGCCACTGATGTTCCTTTTCATATTCAACGATTATGCTGCGGGACTCAGCTACTACTACCTCGTTAGCCTTCTCATGACTATCATTCAAACAGCAATCTTCCGTTTGGCTATTGATGACAAAAAAGTATTAGCACAAATGGAAGCCAATGCCAAGAAAAAAGGCACACAGAAAAAATCCAATTGGCAAGAACGCCTTGAGCAGATGCAACTAGAGCAACAACGTCTTGCACGCGAACAAGCCAAAGCGCAACAAAAGAAAATGAGATAAACTCTTTAAAAAAACACTATTAAATATGAACAAATCAATCATTATAACCCTATGCTCAGTTTTGAGTATGGGGTTATTTGCTCAAGACAACAACGTGAGCGAAGCGAAACAGAAATACACCTTCGGTGATTTCTTTGATGCATTGGACTTGCCTACGGTGTTAGGCGCAGGCTTTACTCCCAATGGTATTGAGGATGCAACCTTCAATTCGGCTATGCGTCTGGGTTGGCGCCACCATAAGAACTATGGTACCTTTGTGTATATCACCTACGATACACATAGCAACACCTACCAAAATTTGCAAATTGAAGGTACCAATTTCCGAAGTGGCGAGGTTTGGTACAATGAGATTGGAATGAGTGTGGGCTATCGTTTCCCTTTGGTGAAGGACATCAAAGCTTTTTATGCGCAGCCCTATTTTCATCCATGGGATTTCTTTGTAAGTATCCAACCTGGCGTATCTATTGCTACGGTCAAGAATGTTGAGCCGATGAACAATGCAGAACAACCGCTGAACGATGCTGAACTATACTATACCATGTCTAATTTTGACCATACAGTCCCTACCCTACGCTTTTCTGCTGGTGTAGAATGGTTTATCTTCCCTAATTTTGGTGTCTTTGCCGAGGCGGCATATACGCAACACTTGATGCCAACGATTATCGAACAAGCGGCAATCAACAAAGGCGCTATTACTCACCCATCAGGTCCGATTACCGTGTCCGTGGGCTTATCCTTGTTCTTCAATTAACTCCGAGTTTGAATAAAAAAAACGATAGACATCTATCGTTTTTTTATTGCCTCTGATAACAGTTGGTATATTTTCTTTTGCTCTTCATCGAGCAGTTCCATATGATGGTTCATCACATTCTCATCCCCCCGACGAGCGGGACCTGTCTGCGCATCCTGTGGGGCAAGCTTATGAATCTTGGCTGCTGTCTCATCAATCAATGGCAACAACGATTTGAAAGGAATGTGCGTATCCCGCAACAGTTCCGCTGCCATCGTGTACATTAGATTCGTAAAATTACACGCATATACCCCCGCCACATGCAATCGCTCGCGGTCATGTTGCGTCGTTTCATACACATGATTGGTAATACTTAGTGCCAACGAATACACCGCACTAATGTCATCTATCCCACGCGCCTCAAAGAATACGGGTACAGTAGAAAAATCCTCTATTACACGCGCTTTGCTAAACGTCTGAAATGGATAAAAAACACCTGCATGTGGTTTATCTGCACCAAAAACCGTGATGGGCATTGTACCCGAAGTGTGGAGATGCAAAGACTTACCCACGCCTACTACTTGCGCCACTACACTTGGCAATGCTTCATCACGGACAGCATAAATATATACATTGGCAACTGGCAGTTGATCTAATCCTTCACGACTGCTAACCATCTGACACGCAATGCCTTTTATGCGAAATGCATAATCTAAATTCGTGGCTACATTGCCCTTCCCAATAATAACAATATTCATAATATCTAAGTAAAATCCTGCCGCTGAGCAATGTTAGCGAATCGAAATTGTTGTTTAAGTTGTTGTTATTTACACAATGCCTTATAGAATTCAGTTACGGCTACGATACCATTCTCCCAGACTTCAAGATCCATCGATTCGTTAGGAGAGTGAATAGCATTCTTTTCCAAGCCAAAGCCCATCAAGATGGTTTTCACGCCCAGTATCTGTTCAAAACTGCTGATAATTGGAATACTACCTCCACGACGTGCGGCCAATGGTCGTTTACCAAAAGCCACTTCAAATCCATGTTCCGCAGCCTTGTACGCAGGGATATCTATTGGGCACACATAACCCTGTCCGCCATGCATAGGCGTCACCTTCACACGCACACCCGCAGGCGCGATACTTTCAATATAGTCGATAAATGCTTGGCTCACCTTAGCATGATCTTGATTGGCCACCAAACGGCAACTCACCTTAGCATACGCCTTGCTTGGCAGTACGGTTTTGCTGCCCTCGCCCGTATAACCTCCCCATATACCACAGATATCAAAGGATGGACGACATGAGTTGCGCTCCAATGTAGAATAGCCCTCCTCACCAAAAGTGGTATCCACATCTATAGCCTGGCAATAAGCATCTTCAGAGAAAGGAATCTGTGCTATCATTTCACGCTCAGCTTGAGGAATAGGCAGTACATCGTCATAGAAATGTGGAATAGTGATGCGTCCATTCTCATCCACCACCTTAGCCAACATCTCAGTGAGCGCATTGATGGGGTTCTTCACCGCACCACCAAAGTGTCCGCTATGCAAATCACGATTGGGACCCGTCACTTCCATTTCCCAATACGCCAATCCGCGCAAACCCGTTGTGATGGATGGCGTGTCTTTGCCAATCATAGATGTATCGCTCACCAGAATGATATCACATGCCAGCAGTTCGCGATGCTCCTCCAGAAAAGTTTCCAGACTAGGGCTACCAATCTCTTCCTCGCCTTCGAAAATAAACTTCACGTGGCAGTTCATCAGTCCATTCTTAACCAAGTATTCAAAAGCTTTCACCTGAATCATGGCTTGTCCCTTGTCGTCATCGGCACCACGGGCATAGAGTCGTCCATCACGGATGGAGGGTTCCCATGGATTGGAGTGCCACAAATCCAATGGCTCCACTGGCATCACATCGTAATGCGAATACACAAGCACCGTAGGTATGTTCTCGCCTTTAACCTCTAACCTCTCACCTCTAACCTCCATTGGCGAGTACTCGGCGTACACAAAAGGATTACCCGCCGAGGGCATCACCTCTGCATGTTGTGCACCTGCTTCAAGTAGCAATTCACGCCAGCGTTCTGCACAACGAAGCATATCTTCTTTGTGTGAGGGTTGACAACTGATACTAGGAATACGAATCAAACTAGCCCATTCCTCCATGAATCGGGCACGGTTTTCTACAATGTATGAACGAATATCCATGGCTTTATTGTATTAATTCTTTGATTATACCACTCCATTATTTCTCATCTATATCCAACAACGGATAGCAGGAGGTCGTGAGTTCGAATCTCGCCATCCCGACATGAAAAATATTCAAGCGTACAAAAGTACAGAAAAATTATGAGATATACAAATTTTCTCACAAAAAAAATTGCTGCATTGCTACTTAACTCGAGAAAACTCCAAAAAACAGGATTTGAGGGGTACAACATCCTTTGTAATCTAACTACCTCATCGCTACGAACCTATGGTCGATCTCGGCGGAGAGTATTAGCACGCCATTGAACAATATACCTGACTCGGAAAAAAATATGTGTTGAGTTTTCCGGTCTCTGAGCAATGCAACAAATATTTTTAAGATCACGTTATACTTCTTTACAAATTCTGTGCCAAAAGTCATACAGAATCTATAATAACTATTCAATCAATATTTTCTTACTTGAGTAAGATCAGTTTTCCGTGGCTCTACATATGTATATTGTTCTACCCCATTATCGTATGCCATCTCAGCACGACCATTAAACCTCCAAGCTAGTGTAGCCACGATACGATGGGTCTGTGTATTCACATCGATTGGAGACAACTGATTTTCAGAGGCATATTGGTGTAGCGTTTGCCAACGATATTGGTATGCCAACTGTGCTACCACCATATCACTACGATAACCAAAACCTACACTTGCATACTGCGATTGTGGGGTATAACGATAATCCATATCCGTACGGATCGAATTATAATCTAAGCCCACCACTGGCTCCTCACTCAGGAACGAAGATTCATACACATAACCCATATTCAAAAACACACCACGATATACTTGTGTTTCTGCTCCCACACGTAAAGTATGAACATCATCCATGACCTTTGCATGTGCATAATCGTATTGTAATGCCACAAATCCCGCACTACCCAACTGAGCCGCTACACTCACACTTGAACGTAATGGAGCCACCATATCCACACTCATTACTCCACTCTCAGGCGTCAACAACTCGTACGATTGCGTTGCCACAGTAGTGTACATATCACCTTCCGTCTGCACCGACATTGCCATTGATACTGGCGTCTGAATAGAAGCGCCAACACGCATCCATTGAGCAGGACGATAAATAAGACCAAACGTACCACTTACACCTACACCCGTAGCATAGTATAGCGACTTGAGTTCCGCCGAATTAATTCGATTGGTTTCATACAAAGAGACACGTTTGGTATAGCTGACAGTAGGAATATTCAAACTCATACCCACATACCACTGGTTGCTGATATTTCCACCCCATGAGAAGGTATATTGGTCCAGACTACCTGTTTCTGAAATAGATAAAGTACCATCCGTAAGATCTACTGCAGGCTCCCACATATTTTCTTCTATCGGATTGATGAGGTAGGTTTCATAGCCCAAGATACTCAACCAACCAATTTCATTATCATTCCATGGCTTATTTTGCAGGTATTGCTCAGCCAAACCATCGGTCTTCATACAGATAGTAGGTATCATCCCCATATGTTGTCCTTTAACCTTGACATTGCGGTTGAAATTGGCAAGGCGATTAACCGATAACATAAAATTGTTAAAAATCATTCCGCGTTGCTTTTGCGAATTCCCCCGTGCCCATACGGCGGAAACATTCGGTGCTGAAAAACGAGTACGTGTGTTGCGTTGTGGAGAATTATGTGGTGTCGTGGAAGGTTGTGTAGTATTATCTATTGTTTCATCCAGCGTCAACATAATCTCATCACGGCGATATAGTCCTAATCCTGCAGGGTTATCTATTACAGCCGAGGGGTCACCTCCAATAGCGGTCATTGCGCCACCCATGCCCACATAGCGAGCCGTACCGATTATTTGCCGTTCAAACAAGCGTTGTACATCTTGGCTATTGGCTATAGGCGATAGGCTATAGGCGAGGAATAATATGAGCAAGCACTTTTTCATTTTTCTATTATACGCATACGCACTGTATCTGGATATTGAGCAGTATCCTCCAAGAAAATAAACTCACGCGCATTACGGTCATACACTGGCTCAGTGGGCACAATCGTGTCTGTGGTGTGCCAATAGTAGGAATCATCTATATATGCCGAAGGTGTACCACCAGCAGGCGATGAGGCGAGAGGCGATAAGGCGATAAGGCTTGGAACCATTAACCCTATGAGTAATATGATAATGCTACGTTTCATTTATAGTTAAGGACGTTAATGACATTTTTAGGTTGTCAATAACATCTTTGCAAAAGTCGTGCCAAACTTGCGATTAATTGCGGAAGCCAATAATCTCGCGCACCTCGCGAATAGTTTTCTCTGCGCTGGCAGATGCCGCTTCAGCACCTTCGCGGGCCACCTTAGCCAAGTATTCTTCGTTGCTCTGAAAATCAATAATACGCTCACGAATCGGCGCACAGAAAGCATTGATATCCGCAGCCAGTTGTTTCTTCATATCGCCATAGCGAATAGCCATATTATTGTATTGGTCGTTGAAATAATCATACGTATCTGGCGTAGAAACAAGTTGCATCAGTGTGAAAAGGTTCTCTATGGGCTCTGGCTTCACTTGATTGAGCATCGTAGGTCCAGCATCGGTCACTGCACGCATCACTTTTTTCTTGATAGTTGCTTCATCATCGCAGAGATAGATAGCATTGCCTTCGCTCTTACCCATTTTGCCACTGCCGTCCAAACCTGGCACTTTTACTGCTTTGGCATTGAAATGGAACGACTCTGGCTCCTTAAAATACTCCACATTATAAATACGATTGAAGCGGCGTGCAAACAATCGAGCCATCTCCATATTTTGCTCCTGATCTTTACCCACAGGCACTTTATCTGCCTTGTGCACAAGGATATCCGCAGCCATCAGCGATGGATAAGTCAGCAAACCAGCGTTCACATTATCGGGTTGTTTACGTGCTTTCTCTTTGAACGAAGTAACGCGCTCCAATTCACCGAGATACGCATTCATATTGAGATAGAGATATAGCTCCAATACTTGCTTCACATCGCTCTGAACATAGATAGGCGCTTTTTGAGGATCAATACCACATGCGAGATATTCAGCAAGAATAGTGCGAACGGAGGTGCGTAGGTTTTCAGGCGTAGGATGCGTAGTAAGCGAATGCCAATCGGCAATGAAGAACATACAATTATACTCCTCTTGCATCTTTACAAAACTCTTCACTGCACCAAAGTAATTTCCAAGGTGCAAATTGCCTGTTGGGCGTATGCCACTGATAACTTTTTCCATATCTATTAGGTATTCTAAATTATTTTGGCGACAAAAGTACAACTTTTTTTTGAGATATGCAAGTTTTTTTGTACTTTTGCAGTCAAATAGCAAAAATCACTATGACACTTGCAGAATATATTGAACAACATTCGTCGCCAGAAAGCGATACACTAAAAAAGATTACCCGTAGCACTCACCTCGAACTCATCAACCCACGCATGCTATCTGGGCACGTGCAAGGACGTGTACTCAGCATGCTCAGCCAGATGATTCAACCTAAGCGTATATTGGAATTAGGCACCTTCACGGGCTACTCCGCGCTCTGTTTAGCAGAGGGTCTTTCAAGCGATGGCAAACTCCTCACCATCGAGCACAATGACGAACTGGAAGATATGATTCGCCGCAACCTATCCCTTTCACCTTTGGGGGAGAAAGTGGAGTTGGTCATTGGTGATGCGAAAGAGGAATTGAGGCAACTAGGCGAAAGAGCACCCCATGATGCGAGCGTCATCGGAGCCCCCGCTGAGGCAAGAGGATTTGACCTTGTCTTTATTGATGCGGATAAGAAAGAGTACTGCGATTACTTGGATTTAGTACTTCCCCTCATGCGCCAAGGCGGATGGATATTAGCCGACAACACCTTGTGGGATGGACATATCATTGACCCCGCCTACGACAAAGACAAACAAACCGTCGCTCTGCGTGCTTTCAACAACAAGGTGGCACAAGACCCTCGATTGGAAAAAGTAATTCTCCCTCTCCGCGATGGACTTACGATAATCAGGGTCAAATAGCCTATCTGTTAAGCGCATCGCGGATTCTCCTCTAGTTACCGAGGATCTATCGAAACCACTTCATTAACACTACGATGTTCCTGGATGGTTATTAGGCGGAAGTTCACTCTGCCCTTTTCACCTTTCACTTTCCGTTTTTAGTTTTCATCTTTTCAGCAATCTATCGTTAGATATTCGTTAGTGATTATGCACTTCTGTAAGAAATATACATATAACCAACACGTAACATATTGGCGTAAAAAACTGAAAACATAAGAGTTATAAAAAGTCAAGTATATAGCCGTAACACTTCGCCGACTACATAATTGCTGCCGCCAATAAAGATGATGTCATCCACGGTAGCTGACTTTTGTGCCGCAGCAAGCGCCTCCCGCACTGTGGAGAAGGAGCGGCTATGAGGCGAAAGGTGAGAGCCATGGATGATTTGCCAACCGCGAAGCAGCTCTTCTGCAGGCAACGCACGAGAAGTGGCAGGTTGCGTGAAATAATATATCGCATTATCAGGCAACAACCCCAAAACGGTGTCAATATCCTTGTCGTTGACCATACCGAAAACGATGTGTAAGGATGGTGTAGAATGGTTTAGAGTGGTATCGGACGGTGTAGAATGGTTGGCAAGGAGGTTAGACAACTGCTCTGCCACGTAGCGAATACCATGACCATTATGCCCTGTATCACAAATAGTTAAGGGAAAACAAGAAAGTTCTTCCCATCGACCACGCAAGCCCGTCAGCGTACACACCTCAGCAAAACCATGGGCTATTGCATCGTTAGAAAGTTCAACGCCACAGAAATTCCGTAGCACCTGCAATGCTACAAATGCAGTCTGCTGGTTTTTATCTTGATAACCACCCTTCAACTGACACGTGGGCACTTCTTTCAATCGGCGTTTGCGCATATAACCACATTGATCTGCAAACCAAATACGGCAGTCTGTTGTTTCCAACCCATCACCTAATATCTCGCATTCACGCGCACGTGTGAGAAAAACCTCTTGCGTTTCAGAATGCGTTTCGCCAATCACACAAGGTACAGACGGTTTGATAATACCCGCTTTCTCTTCGGCAATCTGCGAAAGCGTATCGCCCAAAAAATCGGTATGGTCAATACCGATATTTGTAATCACAGACAAGAGTGGAGTTAAGATATTCGTGCTATCCAGTCTGCCACCTAATCCCACTTCTACAACCGCTATATCCACCTGTTGCTGAGAAAAATACCAAAAAGCCATAGCCATAGTCGTTTCGAAAAACGAAGGGCGCACTTCCTCCAAAAAAGCACGATTATCTGCCACAAACTGCACAACCGTCTCCCGAGGAATCATCTCACCAGAAATACGAATACGCTCACGGAAATCCACCAGATGCGGCGAAGTAAACAACCCTACCTTATATCCCTGCGCTTGCAATGTCGCTGCTATGAGATGCGAAGTGGACCCCTTGCCATTCGTACCCGCCACATGCACCGCACGCAACTGCTCATGCGGATTGCCCAAATGCGACATGAGACGATAGGTGTTATCTAATCCTGGTTTGTATGCAGAAGCCCCCACCAAATGAAAAGCAGGTTGAGAAGCATACAGATATGCTAATGTTTGTTCGTAATTCATAGCTTTTTATGTAAAAATTTACGCAAAAGTACAACTTTTTTCTTATATACACAAAAAAAAACGAAATTGTACATATTAAATTTTGTAAATTGTAAATATTTTTGTAACTTTGCAGGAAATTTATTCGGAACAATGCAATATTCCGTAGTACATCTAATATATGATTTTGCTGAAGATTGGCAGCAAGAACTATTTGAACAAGACTTATGCGATTTAGGTTTTGAGGTATTTGATGGTACTTCTGCTTACATTCAATCTAGTGTGTGGGAAAGCAACCGTAATGCTATAGAGCAGTTGATTACTGCTACCGAGGGTGCTGCAATAGCCAGTGTAGAGTCATGTCCCGACACCAATTGGAATGAACAATGGGAATCGGAACATGAAATTGAGGACTTGCCGTTAGGTGTGCGTATCATTCCCCATTGTGCTTTTGGGGCGGGTCATCATGAGACCACCAGCATGATGATTGAGGCACTGATAGAAGTGCAAGAGCAGAGGTATTTTGGCCAAGAACGCCATGTATTGGATATGGGTTGTGGAACAGGAGTGTTAGGTATCATGGCAAAAAAATGCGGTGCAACGCACGTAGTGGCTGTGGATATTGATGATAAGAGTGTAACCAACACATTGGAGAATGCCCAAGCCAACGAAGTGGAGATAAACGTACAATTGGGTAGTACCCCACCCGATGGCTGTTTCGACCTTATTTTGGCAAATATCCATCGCAATATCCTCATCGAACAGATGCCTGCGTATGCCAAGATATTGAAAGCAGATGGCGAAGTGTGGCTGAGCGGATTCTACAAGGAGGATATACACCATTTATTGGAAAAGGCTCAAACTGTAGGATTACAACATATCGAAACGCGTAACTGTAACGAATGGCAATGGATTAGATTGAAAAAATGATTACTATTTGTGCCATATCAACCCCATACGGAAGCGGAGGAATAGCCGTTGTGCGTGTCAGTGGAAAACAAGCTATTTCTTTGGTAGATAGTTTGTTCCACGCTCGCAAACCACTTACGGAAGCCGCTGCATATACAGTTCATTATGGAGAGATTCGTAAGGATGATGAAGTACTAGACCAAGTACTAGTCAGTGTCTTTCGTGCACCTCATTCGTTTACAGGAGAAGATGTGGTGGAGATTGCATGCCATGGTAGCAGGTATATCCAACAAACGATACTGCAATGGCTCGTCGATGCAGGTTGTCAATTAGCTAAAGCTGGCGAGTTCACGCAGCGCGCTTTCCTCAATGGCAAAATGGATCTCACGGAAGCCGAAGCCGTAGCCGACCTGATTGCTGCACAAACGAAAGCCGAAAAAGATTTGGCACTAAGCCAGTTGCGCGGTGGTATATCCAACGAGTTGGCAACCTTACGCCAGCGACTATTGACCTTCACCTCGCTCATTGAGCTCGAATTGGATTTTGCAGATCACGAGGAATTGGAATTTGCCGACCGCACACAACTCAACGAACTTGCCAACGAGATTGATTGCACGATTGATGCGTTAGTCGCTTCTTTCAAGACGGGAAACGCTATCAAACAAGGTATTCCAGTTGCGATTATTGGTGCCCCCAATGTAGGAAAATCCACCCTACTCAATGCACTACTCGGCGAAGAGCGAGCCATCGTAAGTGATATTCAAGGCACTACCCGTGACACAGTGGAAGATACAATGGTGTTGGGCGGAATATTGTTCCGATTTATTGACACCGCAGGCATGCGCAAAACCGATGATACTATAGAGAGTTTGGGGATTGAGCGCAGCCGACAAGCAGCACAAAAAGCAGCCATTATCATCCACATGCAAGATGCTACCAATCCCGTGGATATATTGTCTGAATTGGATGATATTAGCGAGAAGACGCTCATACAAGTATACAACAAGGCCGACTTATTACCCTCATCGCCAATCGCCCATAGCCAATCGCCCATCACCAATCACCCATCACACAT
Organism: Paludibacteraceae bacterium; assembly: GCA_045578255.1. GTDB lineage: Bacteria > Bacteroidota > Bacteroidia > Bacteroidales > Paludibacteraceae > Colicola. Next base: position 271,290 of record JAZNJW010000022.1, on the reverse strand, counting down.
CGCCATCTCTGCAAAAAATGGCAACATCAGTGCACTCAGACAACAGTTGTTGGAATATGCGGAGCAGCAATGCAACATGCGTAATGCGATAACTATCAGCAACACCCGCCACTACGAAGCATTAGTGCGTGCACAAAGTGCCATTCAACGGGTGAAAGAGGGATTGCAGATGCAAATAAGCGGTGAATTCCTTAGTATGGATTTACAAGACTGCCTCACGGCATTAGGTGAGATAACCGGACAAATAACTTCGCAGGAAGTATTGAACAACATATTCAGTAAATTCTGTATCGGAAAATAATAATACCATAAATTACATATGGGTATGAGACAAAAAATTAATCTAATATTAGGAGGCTTGATTGCTATACTCAGTGGATGTAAAACCCCACAAAAGGCAATGCAACAACAGGAGATTGTAGCTTTATATGGTGTGCCTTATGCAACATATCATGTGAGCGGAAAAGTCATTGACGAACAGGGCAAACCTGTATCGAACCTGCAAGTGCAAATCAAAGGATACGACAATATGCCTATCAACGAACCTACGCAGACAGACGCCAAAGGGGTGTTTCGAATTGTGCAATCCGATTTTCCTGTGGACACGATTAATGTGGTTGTTTCCGACCCAACGGAAACGTATGCTGCTGATTCTACCCAACATGTGGTAACGCTCAAGAAAAAGAAAAAATACACTGGTTTTTATTGTGGAGAATATAAAACCAAAACAATGTTTCAAGTAAAGAAGAAATAGCATGATATATTCCATGACCGGCTACGGCAAAGCCGAGAACCAAATAGCCAATAACAAAAAGATAGTAGTAGAAATACGCAGTTTAAATTCCAAATCAATGGACCTCAGTGTGCGCATTGCCCCACAACTGCGCAGCAAAGAGTTGGATATCCGCACGCTGATTGCACAACGCCTTGAGCGCGGCAAAATTGATTTGAGCGTTTATTACCAAGACGCAGCGCAAGGCGAGAATACTGCCATGTTTGCGCCGATCAACCGCGAAGCATTTGCCTATTATTATAAGGAACTCACTGCTCTGCAAAGCGAATTGGGCTGGAATAACAACCAAGATGTTGTCTCGGCTATCTTGCGCATGCCCGATGTCACCAAAGTGCAAGACTGCGGTGAGGTGAGCGATGAGGAATGGACTGTAGTTCTGCAAACCATAGAGGCAGCTATCGTGCAGTTTAATGCTTTCCGCGAACAAGAGGGAGCATCGCTCTACCAGATGTTCAGCAAGAAACTGGATGCTATTGCAGAGCTACTGGCAGAAGTGGAACCATACGAGCAAAGTCGCGTAGAGAAAATCAAAGCACGTATTGAGGCAAACTTAGAGCAACTATCTTCCACTACAGGGCAAGCCATTGACCGCAACCGCCTCGAGCAAGAGATGATCTATTATATTGAGAAATTGGACATCAACGAGGAGAAAGTGCGCCTGACCAACCACCTCCGCTACTTCCGTGAGACAATGGGGAGTGAGGCTATAGGGCGAAAAGGCGATGAGGCGATAAGGCAAGAGGGCGTTGGCAAAAAACTCGGTTTTATTGCTCAAGAGATGGGACGTGAGATCAATACACTCGGCAGCAAGAGTAACCAAAGCGAGATGCAGATTATCGTGGTGAAGATGAAGGATATCCTTGAGCAAATCAAGGAGCAGGTGCTGAATGTGTTATAAGATAAGGGATACAAAAATCAACATAAGTTTTATTATCGCCATTTATGCCCCATGCATAGATGGCGATTTTTGTACACCACTTATCAAAAAGTGCTTTTTCTTAAGATTTCCATCTCTTTGTACCTTCCTTATTCCCCTCTTATAAAAGACCAAGGAGAAACCAAAGAAGAACCAAGGAACGACCTAAGAACACCCAACCACCAAAAAGTGCGTTTTATTAAGATTGCCCATTTTTCTAAGCTATAAACAGTAGGCGCAAAGTGCCGTTTCCAAAACAAAAAAATCGCCCAAAAAGCGATTTTTCTTGCTCAATCCAAAATAATTCACTACCTTTGCAACAGATTTGGTAAAGTGTTACCTATCATTACATATTTAATATAGCGTTATAAGCCCAGACTTGATTTTCTGAAAACTGGACACTTTCAAGAAATCAAAACAACTCAAGTACGGTTTATGCACGCTCACGTTATCAGCGTGAGTTTTCCGTGCGTAGATTTGAGTTGTTTAGGTAGTCCAGAACCTCAGAAAATCAAATTGAAGCGAACGAAAGCGCACGCTTTTTCTGTTTATGTACCCTTTGTGAATAAACAAACAACAATACTAACAATTAAAATCAAACAGTTATGAAAAAACTTTTATCTGTTTTATCCTCCACCCTTCAAGGGGGAGTTAGAGGGGGGCTTTTTTTCTTGGCACTCCTCACCACCACAAGCCTCTGGGCGTATGATTTCCAATCGGGCGACTTATACTACAACATCACCAGCGATTCGACAGTAGCGGTAACATATCAAAAATATAATTCATCTTATGCAAGTATTTATACTGTCACAGTCCCCGAAACTATTACCTATGATGGTACTACCTACAGCGTCACAAGCATTGGAAATTATGCTTTCTATGGATGCTCTTCTTTGACATCTGTGACAATCGGTGAAAGCGTGACAAGCATTGGAGAGGAGGCTTTCTATGGTTGCTCCTCTCTCACCTCCATCACAATCCCAAACAGCGTAACAAGCATTGGAAGGGTCGCTTTCTTTGATTGCTCTTCACTTACCTCTGTCACTATTCCCAATAGTGTAACAAGTATTGGACCAGGCGCTTTCGTTGGTTGCACTTCTATTACTAAAACCAATTATACTGGTAACATTGCAAGCTGGTGTGACATTAGTTTTGGTAATGAATTTGCCAATCCTATATACTATTCTAAAAATCTCTATATCGACAAACAAGAAGTTAAAGACTTGGTTATTCCTAATACTGTAAATAGTATTCGCGATTATACTTTTTCTTATTGCTCTTCGCTTACCTCTATCACTATCCCAAACAGCGTAACGAGTATCGGAGATGAGGCTTTCCGTAGTTGCTCCTCCCTCACCTCCATTACTATTCCAGAAAGTGTAACGAGCATTGGTAGTAGTACATTTATTGGTTGTTATTTTCTTAAAGAGAATTTTATCAATAATAGCTCATTAGATGCAGAAGCAAATAATTATTGGGATGCAACATTTGTGGACACTGAAATAGATGGGCTACTTATTCGCGATAATACTATCATCCGTTGCCGACCATATGTAATCTCGGCCACTATTCCCGATAATGTAACAAGTATTGGAGATTATGCTTTCTCTGGTCACTCTTCCTTGACATCTGTAACCATCCCTAACAGCGTAACGAGCATTGGAAATCGGACTTTCTCTGGTTGCTCTTCCCTTACCTCTATCACCATCCCAAATAGCGTAACGAGCATTGGAAGTTATGCTTTCTCTGGTTGCTATAGAGTCATTGCTATTACAGTAGAAAGTGGCAATACGATATACGATAGCCGCGATAACTGCAATGCCATTATCAATACTGCCACCAATAAACTTATTGCTGGTTGTCAAAACACATTCATCCCTAACAGCGTGACAAGCATTGGAAATTATGCTTTCTATGGATGCTTATCTTTGACCTCTGTGACTATCCCTAATAGCGTGACAAGCATTGGATATGAGGCTTTCCGAGATTGCTCTTCTTTGACCTCTGTGACTATCCCTAATAGCGTCACAAGCATTGGAGAGTGGGCTTTCGCTGATTGCTCTTCTTTGACCTCTGTGACTATCCCTAATAGCGTCACAAGCATTGGAGAGTGGGCTTTCGCTGATTGCTCTTCGCTTTCCACCGTATTTTGGAATGCTAATTTGTATGATAATAATTATACATACTGGTGTTTAGCGTATTATTGGGATTCAATTGATTCTGTTTATATGATAGATCCAGAATTGGGCATATTTGATATTGGTAGATTTGTTGAGGAGAATATGCCTTTCAACGAGGAAGAAATGTGCAATGATAGTCCTTTTAACGGTTGTGATGGTATTAAATCATTTAGTTTTGGAGAAAATGTAGAAGTTATTCCAGATGGAATTTGCTATGGTTTAGACGGTATTACATCTATTACTATTCCTGAAAGTGTATCAAGCATAGGAGAACGTTCATTTGCCGAATGTAGTTCCCTTGACACAATTTATTGCTACTCTCTGACACCACCTGTTATACATGATAGTTATTTAACATTGCTATTCGATGTTGGCGAACATGGGGCAAGCAGCCGCTATGAATATATGTATTATGCACCTTACATTTACGATAATATAACATTATGTGTACCTTGCCAAGCATTAGAGAAATACAAATCACAGGAGGAATACACAATTAGGTTTAAAAATATACAATGCTCTGAAGACACCACTCCTCCAGAACCCGAGATACCAACTGAAGGCATTGGCGTATTCTCTATAGGTGAAGGAAAAACAGTCACCTTCTCCCGAGGTAACTTGCAATACACCCAATCCACCGACACATGGTCTTTTGCCGAGAATCAGTGGGACATGATTGGTACAGATAATGTAATAGGTGGTAGTGTGGAATCTAATCAGTATGGTGGATATTATAAATATGGTGATGCATTGGCAGACAAAATCGACTTGTTCGGTTGGAGTACGAGTGCTGCGAATTTTGGTGTCGAAATTCTAGAAGACTATGATTACTCGGATTCTTTCGTAGATTGGGGTACGAATACGATTGGCAATGATACTCCTAATACATGGCGTACCTTGAGTTATAATGAGTGGTCTTATCTCCGTAATACCCGTGTCAATGCAGACGCGTTGTGTGGCGTTGCTCAAGTCAATGGTGTTAGTGGTTTGGTGTTCTTACCTGATAATTGGGCATGTCCAGATGGTGTTACCTTCAAGTCAGGTTTCCATAGTGATGATAGTAAAGAGGCATACGGTCAATACCAAACCTTTACAGCCGACCAATGGTCCAAACTCGAATCTGCTGGTGCAGTCTTCCTGCCTGCTGCGGGCCACCGCAGTGGCTCGGTTGTGGCAGGCGTGCAGAACTGCGGCTACTATTGGTCTGCCCGTGAGAAAGGTATCAACTACGTGTACAGCCTCGGTTTCCGCTCGGACGAAGCGAGCATGGGCTACCTCAATCACCTCTACGGTCGATCCGTGCGTCTTGTCAAGGATATTAGCAATACCACTCCCGAACCTCCTACTCAGCCACAAGACACTACTATCTACCACCCAACTGAATATGTAGCTATCTGCGAAGGAGATGTGTTTAATTGGAGGGGATGGCAGATTACAGAAGCAGGCACTTATACAGATCTTGAAATAGTAGAAGATGAGAACTACACTTATCATCATATCTACACATTAGAATTGACAGTTATACCATTTTCGTCCGATACAATAGTGGTGGAAGCATACGATTCATATGTATGGCATGGCAGGGTTTATACCGAAAGTGGCGTTTATTTATACGAAGAATATTGCTACCAAGAAATACTCGAATTGACTATTATTGATACTCCAACTCCTCCTTCCGAACTACAAGACACTATTTATTATGCAGACGCTATCTGCGAAGGTGAAACATACATATGGTGGGGAATGGAGTTTACAGAAACAGGCACTTATACTTGTATTTATGAAGAAATAGTAGAAGATGAGGACTATACTTATATTTATCGCCATCTACACATCTTGTACTTAACAGTTCTGCCTTACGAAACAATTGAATATGAGGTGGAAGCATACGATTCCTTCGAATGGCATGGCATAGTTTACACCGAAAGTGGCACACATACATATCAGTCTGATGAATGCACAACAGAAGTACTCTACCTGACCATTATTCCTTCGGAAGACAAAGAATATGTGTATGAACACCACAATTATCTTGTCTGCGATGCAGATATTTTTGTAGATCCTATTACTGGTTCAACACATGTAATTAGTTCACTTATTCCATTTTCGCTAACATGGTCTGATACTATAATAGGCACCAACATTGATACTATTCACACATTTAATATCACTCCAATCGTTGCTCCTGAACCATTAACAGAGGATATACTATATGCTATTGGAGCAGTGCCAGAACTTGTGGCAGGAGAAATGGTAAATACTATGGGTACTACAGAACCTATTATGTGGTACTACCAAATGAATGACAAAGATGATATCGCCGATGTAATAGGCGTTGAATGGGTGGCTGGTCACGATGTTGTTTTGAATACTGAGCAAACTACCCATACTATGGTATTAGAGGTTTGGGATGAATGTTATAATACAAGATCTATGAAATTTACCTTCCCTGTAAGCAAGAAAGATTCCGAGCCACAAGACACTACTATCTATATCACTCACACTGCTGAAATGGTCACTATCTGCGAAGGTGAAACATACATATGGATGGGAAAGACATATACAGAAGCGGGTACTTATAGACGTGAAGAAATAGTAGAAGATGAGAACTATATCTACCACATTATCTACACCTTAGAATTGACGGTTATACCTCCAGAGATAGTTGTATTGTCTGAAGAAGCATATGATTCATACGAGTGGCATGGTATGGTTTACACCGAAAGTGGCGTTTATAAATATGAAGAATGGTGCTATCAAGAAATACTCGAATTGACCATTATCCCTTCGCAAGACAATCAGGGTGAAGTTGTTGTTGAACCATCCACCAACAGTGTCACTATCACATGGCAAAAAGAGGACGACGCCGACACCTACATTATTGTCATCAAACAGGGTGAAAAAGTAGTTTGCACACTGATTTTTGATGCAGAGGGCAATTTAGTTTCTGTAAACTATCTCCCTGGTCGCGAATCGAATAAGCACGGAATACAACACGCAGGATTGACAAGCGATAGTTTCCAATACACCATTACAGGATTGACTCCTTCCACCGACTATACCTATACGGTTACCGCTACGGACGATTCAGATAATACAATCAGTTCTTATTCAGGCGAGTTTACCACTCATCATGCCACATCAGTAGAGAACACCAATAGCCAATCGCCAACAATTGATTGCCAAAAGATTCTCTACGAAGACCATATCTACATCCTCCGCGACGGCAAGACCTACACCATCATGGGACAGGAGATATAATCTGTGTTTAGTCTTTAGAGGATATTTCGCTACTGTTTGGTGAATGTTCTTCTAATATTATTCAAGTGCGGGCAAAAATGTCCGCACTTGCTATAATCAATATGCCACCGATAGGCAAACGATGTGCCACTATCAACCCGTCATGAACCCGTCATGAACCCGTAATTGCTCGCATGCGTGTGAGGAATTTACACAAAAGATTTGCAGATATGCAATATTTTTTGTAATTTTGCAGCGCAAATTGTAAATCGTAAATACTCAAATAGTAAATCCCTATGATTATTATTCTCTGTGCGCCCAGCGGTTCGGGCAAATCGACAATGGTGAAACACCTACTCGAAACCTATCCAGGGCAATACGAACTCTCGATCTCTGCCACCACTCGCGCTCCGCGTGGGCAAGAACAACATGGCAAAGAATACTACTTCATCAGCCGCGAGGAGTTTGAGCAACATATTGCAAACCAAGATTTCATCGAATACGAGCAGGTGTATGAAGGTTTGTACTACGGCACACTCAAATCTGAGATTGAGCGCATTCAAAATGCAGGACGCACTATCGTCTTCGACATTGACGTGAAAGGCGGAATCAACCTTAAACGCATCTTCGGCGATGAGGCATTGGCTATCTTCATTGCACCACCATCCGTAGAAGAACTTTCTCGCCGTTTGTATGGACGTGGCGATACCAGCGAAGAGATGATACAAAAACGCCTCGCCAAAGCAGAAATAGAAATGGCAGATGCGCCATACTTCGACAAAATCATAGTGAACGATGACCTCACCAAAGCCAAACAAGAATTGGACAAATTAGTCAACTTGTAAATATGAAGATTGGTATATACGGGGGGTCATTCAATCCGATTCATTTTGGACATATCGGACTTGCCAAATGGGTGGTAGAAAACACCGATGTGGATGAGGTATGGCTTATGGTATCGCCAAATAACCCGCTGAAAGACAAAAGCATATTAGCCGATGAGCAAGAGCGATTGGCTGCTGCGAAAAGGGCTATTGGCGATGGGCTATTGGCTATTGGCAAGAGGATTGTAGTATCAGACTTTGAATTTCATTTGCCTCGCCCCACTTATACCGCTAATACGTTGCGTGCGCTCGCAAAAGAGTATCCCGAACACGAATTCACACTCATCATCGGAGAAGATAATCTACACATCTTCGACCAATGGCGAGAATACCAATACATTCTGAATAATTATCGCGTGTTTGTGTATCCGAGGCGAGATAAAGCGGGTACACAAAGAGCAACACAACCTGCCGCTGGCACAATTTTTCTAACAGGAGCACCATATTTTGATATTTCTTCAACAGAAATACGAAAAAATTTGCATAAATAAAAAATATTTTGTACCTTTGCGGTCGAATTGCAAGATTACTTGCTAATACATTACGCAAAATAAATCAATAAATAATAATTACTAACTATTAATTAATTAGTTACTATGATTCGCACAACATTCAACAAACTGAGAGAAGTGAAGGATAGCCTTCCAAAAGGTAGTTCAGCTGTGATTGCTGAAGAGTTAGGAATTACAGCTGATGATGTAAGAAGTTTCTTCAATGGTACTGCTACTGTAGGTTATCACATTGAGCCAGGTCCTGACGGTGGCATCGTGGTTCTCGATGATACCAAAGTTCTCGAGGTAGCGTTGCGCATCGCTTGGGCGAGCAAGAACGCATTATAATGAACGTATTTAAGAAATGAAAAGAATATGTATGGTTTTAGCACTAACGCTGATAGGCGTTAGTGCTTGTCCTTATCTTGCATATGCCGATGAGGACACTAAAGAGAGTATTGGACTGACAGTGGATATAGGAGCAGACTTGGTAAGCTCCTACCTATGGCGTGGACAAAACTTAGGCGGCATGTCCCTTCAGCCTTCAGTAACAGTAGGTTGGAAGGGGTTGTACGTATGCGGATGGGCCAATCTCGGTGCAGACAACTGGACTTTCAACGAGTTGAATCCTGAGTTGGACATTACTATCGGTTACGACAACTTCGGTTTACAATTAGATTTGACTCACTTACATTATTTTAATGGTGAGGCATATTTCCCAAAAGGTGGATTCAAAGTCATTCCCGACGATACAATATCTACTAGCACCATGGAAGTGCATGCAGGCTTGCATCTGGGCGACCTAATTGACTTGGTGCCGCTATCTGTGGATTGGTACACAACAATCTACGGCAACGACTGCTACCAAGATGAAAATGGCGAATGGCAACGTGCATGGTCCACATATATCGAAGTGGGATATGTTTTTGATTTGGCATTAGGAATGACACTTGATGCACGAGTAGGTGTCACACCTTGGAGAGGAATGTATTCTAATTATGAAGAAGTTTGGAAAAATGCCAAGACAATTGCTATCAATAATATTAACTTGCGTTTGGAACGTGACTTTGAACTCAAACATCTCTATTTTGGTGTATGGGGCGAAATGATGCTCAATTGCTATGGATTAGACAAAACAAACCTGACTACCACACTTGAAAACAAATTTGACCAACGCCTCAATTGGCGCATTGGAGGTAGTTTGTATTTCGGTGGAGAGTGGTAAAAATATTTACTATTTGACAATGTACCATTTACAATTTATGTAAGAAATGAAAAAATGGATTGCATTGGGATTGGCAATAATAGCAGCATTTTTGCTGCTATTATTGCCTAATGAACCCAAGAAACAATATTTTCACAATCAAGGCAATGTCTTTGGCACCTATTATAATATTCGTTATGAGGGTACTGAAGATTTGCACAATGCCATCAAGCAACGACTGCAAGAGTTTGACCACTCGCTCAGTATGTTTAATCCACAATCGGTAATCAGCAAAGTAAATCGCAACGATAGTGTAGCAACCGACTCCCTATTTGAAGCCATGTATAACGAGGCATACACCATCAGTCGACTATCCAATGGCGCGTTCGACATTACAGTAGCACCACTAGTGAATGCATGGGGATTTGGAACGAATGGACGACAGAATATGAGCGATGGACAATTGGATGAGAAGGAACAAATAGATAGTATCAAGCAGTTTGTCGGATACCAGCATATCCGTCTATTTGAGCATTGCTTAGAGAAAGATGACCAACGTGTCACGTTAGATGCCAGCGCGATAGCCAAAGGGTTTGCCTGTGACGTACTGGCCAATTTGCTACGCGAGAGTGGCTGCCAAAATTTGTTAGTAGATATAGGTGGCGAAGTGGTGCTGCAAGGCGTGAACGACAAAGGCAATGCATGGCGCGTGGGTATTACTCGCCCAACGATAGATGCCACAGGAGCAGAAAAAGAACTGCAAGAGGTGATTGCAAGCAATAATTTGTGCATGGCTACATCAGGCAACTATCTGCAATACTATTTTGTAGATGGACAACGCCGCAGCCATACGATAGACCCACGCTCAGGCTATCCTGTGGAACATTCACTACTAAGTGCCACAGTAGTTGCCAGCAGTTGCATGCGTGCAGACGCTTTGGCCACTGCATGTATGGTATTAGGCGAAAAAGAAGCTATGGAAATGATCGAAAAGACCAAAGATGCAGCATGCTATTTAATCGTAGCTGATAGCGATACATTGCGGATAGAAACCTCACAAAGGTGGGCTTTTTGAACAAAAAACAACTAAAAACGCACATTTATTTGCGTATATAAAAAAAAAGCTGTAACTTTGCAAGTTGATTTTTGTATTATGACGAAAAAGGGATTTTTTATAGTATGTATGGTTATTGGACTGACTGCTTGCAGTGAGTACCAAAAATTATTGAAATCCACCGACCCAGAAGAAAAGTATCAAAAGGCTCTGGTGTATTTCAACGATGAGCAATACGTAAAAGCACAATCGCTTTTGGACGATATAACTGCCTACTACCGCGGCACAGAGCGTTCGCAAGATGTGTTGGCATATTTAGCCCGTTGCTATATGGGGCAACAAGATTATGTTTCTGCGTCTGAATATTACCAAGCATATATCCGCAACTACCCAAAAGGTAAATACATTATTGAAGCGCGGTTTCAAGTGGGACATTGCTACTACTTAGACGCGCCGGATGCTCGATTGGACCAAGCTACCACCAAAAAAGGTATTGAATTTTTCACACAATTCGTAGAATTATACCCAGAAAGCCCATATGCTGAACAAGCCTACAAAGAAATGGGAGAATTGTATGACAAACTGGCTCAAAAAGAATACCTTAGCGCAAAATTATATTACGATTTAGGTACTTATTTAGGAAACAATTATTTAAGCGCGGAAGTGGTAGCAAAAAATGCGCTAAAAAATTATCCTACCAATAAATATCAAGAAGAACTCAACTGGATTATTCTTCAGGCTAAATACCAGCAGACATTGAATTCGATCGAAGAAAAAAAGAACGAACGAGCTCGAGAGACTGAAGATGAATACTATAGTTTTATTGCAGAATTTCCTGATTCAAAACATCGATCCGCAGCAGAACGTATAGGAAAAGAAATGAAAAAGATACTAAGTAAAGAGTAAATTATTAACACCAAATAAATATGATTGATTACAAACAAACCAAAGCCCCTAAAAATACCATTACAAGGGACATCAATGAGTTGACAGAGAAAGTCGGCAATGTATATGAGACTGTAGCCATCATCGGTAAACGCAGCAACCAAATCAGTTCTGCATTGAAGAAAGAATTGGATGCAAAATTGCAAGATTTCTCTATTCCACAAGACTCAATTGAAGAGACTTTTGAGAATAAAGAACAAATTGAGATTTCTCGCACTTATGAAATGTTGCCTAAGCCAACTTTGATTGCAACTCAGGAGTTTATTGATGACGAGTTGATTTATCGTAGCGGTAACAAAGACGAAGTCTTGAAATAATTACTATTGATTATCACACTGCTATGCGCTTAGCAGGCAAACACATCTTAGTAGGAATAAGTGGTGGCATCGCCGCTTACAAAATTCCTGAACTGATTCGCCTTTTGAAAAAAGAAGGTGCAGAGGTGCAAGTGACAACCACCAAAAATGCCTTGGAGTTTGTCACTTCTCTTACTTTGCAAACCGTCAGTGGTCATAAAGTATATTCAGATGTATTTGCAGCAATCAATGACCATAGTACCGAGCACATATCCCTACCCGATTGGGCAGATTTGATGGTAATAGCCCCCGCCACAGCCAATGTTTTGGGTAAAATGGCACACGGGATAGCCGATGATGCATTGACCACTACTTTTGCTGCTATGCGCAAACCTGTAGTGATAGCACCAGCGATGAATGACAAAATGTATGAATCGCCTGCCACCCAACAAGCAATAGGTATATTATCTACGTGGGAAAATATCACCATGCTGGACTGTGCTGATGGCGCATTAGCATGCGGAACCAGTGGCAAAGGCAGAATGCAAGAAGTGGATGTCATCAAGAATGCTATCGAATATGCATTAACTCCTAAGACTCTGCAAGGCAAAAACATACTTATCACTGCAGGTCCTACACACGAGGCAATAGATCCTGTGCGCTATATTAGCAATGCATCTACAGGAAAGATGGGATTAGCTCTTACTAAATCATGCCTCAAACGAGGAGCCAATGTTACATTAGTATTAGGTCCCACACACTTGTCTACGCAATCATGGCAAGCAATTGCTCCACTTACAATTATTCCTGTGGTATCAAGCAGTGAGATGTGCGAACAAACCATATCCGCATTCCAACATGCAGATATCAGTATTTTATGTGCGGCTGTCGCCGATTTCACACCTACCACTGCAGCCAAACAAAAAATCAAAAAAGAGCCAGGACAAACTTCCATGACTCTCGAACTCCAAACCACCACCGATATTGCAGCCACGTTGGGCAAGCAAAAACGAGCAGACCAAACACTAGTAGGATTTGCTTTAGAAACACACAACGAATTGACCAATGCACAACGCAAAATGCAAAGCAAAAACCTAGATATGATTGTGCTTAACTCACTGCAAGATCCTGGCGCTGGATTTGGTGTAGATACCAACAAAGTAACACTGCTCTACCCCGATGGTTCGCAAAAAAAACTCCCCCTTATTTCTAAGGAGGAGGTTGCAGATGCTATCATTGAGGCTATTAATCCTTCTTAAACAAATTAAAAGGCAATCCCCATTTCTTCTCTCCAGAAGGGTTTTGCTCATCTATCGTTTCTACATCGGCATTCGCCTCTGTTTCAGGCACCCATTCCTTGCGAGATTCAATTTCTCCTAGTTGGTTTTGCACAAAAGATATGACATCATTCAGCCCCTCTGTGAAATGTGCAAAGTCTTCCTTATACAGGAATACTTTATGCTTCTCAAATTGCGGCGCTTCATCTTCTCCACCTTGTTTACGCTTACTCTCAGTAATGCATAAATACAAATCCTCATTGCGCGCTTTCTTCACATCTAAATAATAGATACGCTTGCCCGCTTTTACTGAACGCGAATATACAATTTCGGGTTCATTCCTCATTTCGTGTCTACGATTTTCCATTCTTATATAATTTTTGTTAAACAATTAGGCTGCAAAGTTAATAGTTTTTTTTCAAATACACAAGTAATGAAAAATAAATTTTATTTTTCTTGCTCAATTGCAGTTTTTTTTGTACCTTTGCACGGTAATTTATATATATTGTGTAACATTTGTTAGAAATTATACATCAATGATCAACAGAACGCTGGTAAGAACCAAAGTCATTCAAACGCTTTTTGCGTATTTTAAGGATGGGGAGAAAACCCCATTGAGTGCTCGCAAGGAGCTGCTAAATAGTTTTTCTGACACGTATAGTCTGTATATGCTCTTGCTGGCATTTACCGATGAGTTGACCACATACGCAGAGGAGCAAATCGTAGCCAATAAGACGCGCGCTTCCATCATGCACCAGACCTACACGCCTAACCGACGTTTTGTAAACAATCGCATTGCACAACAATTATTCAACAATCGACGTTTGCGCACATACTTAGAAGACCAAAAGTTATCTTGGGATGCAGCACACGCTTCTGTAACCGCGATTTACAAGCAACTCATTGAATCACCATTCTATACCGAATACATGACTTTAGAGGAGCCAACATATGAGGATGACAAGGCGCTGTGGAAAAAAATTTACACCACATTGCTACTTGATAATGAACATCTCCAGACGGCACTAGAAGAGTTGGAAGTGGTGTTAGATCATCAAGGTTGGACTACCGATGCCGATTTAGTTTTGACCTATGTAGCCAAGACAATCAAGCGATTTAGCTTGAAAAATGAAGACCAACAACCACTTCTGGAAATGTTTGATTCGGAACAAGAATTGAATTTTGCTAAAGATCTACTGCGTTTATCCATTGAACATGCTGATGAATTCCGCACCATGATTGCAAATGCAGCGCAAAATTGGGAGGCTGAACGTATAGCATATATGGACTATATCATCCTTATCGCTGCACTTACAGAAATAACACAGTTCAATGATATCGCACTCGAAATATCGATGAACGAATATATTGAATTGGCAAAAGAATATTCAGGAGAGAAAAGTTATACGTTTATTAATGGCGTACTCAACAAAGTCATTCAAACCCTACGCCAAGAAAACAAACTATTCAAAGCTATTCGATAAAAAACTATTTAATAATTTTATAAAATCTTATTTACTATGCTTAATTTCATTCTTATGCAAGCTGCTACCGCTGCAGCAGGCACTGCTCAACAAGGAAGTGGATGGTTATTTTGGGTTATGATGATTCTCATTTTTGTGGTATTCTATTTCTTTATGATTCGTCCACAACAAAAGAAACAAAAAGAATTACAACAACAACGCGATGCACTCAAAAAAGGCGACAAAGTAATCACAGCTGGCGGTATTTATGGTAATATCAAAGAAGTGCAAGAAACTACTTTCCTCATTGAAGTCGCAAAAGACGTTACTATCAAAGTAGATAAAGGTAGCGTTTACGTATCTGCAGAAGATGCGAAACAAGAAGATAAGAAATAATTTCAACTTTTTGATTGTATGAAACTAAACCTAGAATTGCTGAAACGCAATATCAAACAAGCAGGTATATGGTTGCTTCGCAAAGATGCATACATATTCCTCTTGTTTGTGGGTTTGGTTACACTATTTTGGTGGGGACGTTCAATGACTACGCAACGAGAGATTCATCTCACTGTGCCTATCACCTATACGAACATACCCTACGAAGCCATATTAGACACTCCTTTAAAAAAGCAAATTAGCGTTACAATACGCGACAATGGGCGTATTCTGCGCAAACTCAAACAAGAAATTCCAAACTTGACTATTGATCTCGGTAACCAGTTTGATGAAATAGATGGTTCTATTCATCTTTCTGCAGATATCTTGCGACCAAAAATACAAGATATATTCCCTGGTTCC
Organism: Paludibacteraceae bacterium; assembly: GCA_045578255.1. Classification (GTDB taxonomy): domain Bacteria; phylum Bacteroidota; class Bacteroidia; order Bacteroidales; family Paludibacteraceae; genus Colicola. The sequence continues at coordinate 255,749 of JAZNJW010000022.1, read as the reverse complement.
ACAAAAATCCAACGCATTTATCCCGAAGTAATCGAAACACACTACCATATTCAATCCAGCAAATATGTACCAATAGCTTTGCGTGCCACATGGTCTTTGGCAAAGCAATATCAATTGGCCTCTAGTCCCATCATCGAACCTAAACAAATCTGCATATTTGGTGATAAGGAACTACTAAACACTATTGATTCCTTATATACAGATAGCATATATATCGAAGATATCAATGGAGAATATCAAGAAGAATTATCTCTTGTTCTTCCACAAGGTATTCGAACCAATACCCCAAAAGTTTCTGTAACCCTGTTTGGCGAACAGTTTACAGATAAAACGTTTGTTCTACCCATTCAGGTTCAAAACGTTCCTCAAAACGAAACACTTCATGTATTTCCTCAAGAAGTTAGTGTAATCGTTCGCGTGGGCATTTCTCACTTTAATAGCGTAAAATCATCTGATTTTCAAGCAATTTGCACATATCCAACAACCAACCAAAACACCTTACCTATTCAAATTATTCATCAAAACCCATATGTAACACTCATGCGAACCAATATTCGCGAAGTAGAATATATTATAGAACGTTGATATGAAAAAAATCCAAATGGTTGATCTGCAAACGCAGTATCAAAACATTAAAAACGAAATAGATCGTAGCATACAAGCAGTCATAGATGCAGCTACATTCATCAAAGGTCCAGCGGTTCAGAGCTTCCAAGAGCATCTTCAAAGTTATACTGGAGCCAAGCATGTCATTCCTGTAGGCAATGGTACGGATGCGTTACAAATAGCATTGATGGCTTTGGGACTAAAACCTGGTGATGAAGTAATTACTCCTACCTTCACATTTATTGCTACCGCTGAAGTGGTAGCATTGCTCGGACTTAAACCAGTGGTGGTAGATGTGGATTGGGATACAATGAACATATCCGTTGATGCCATCAAAGCAGCAATAACACCGAAAACAAAAGTTATCGTACCGGTTCACCTCTTTGGTCAATGTGCCAATATGGATGCAATAATGTCCATTGCCCAAGAACACCATTTATATGTAGTGGAAGATGCTTGTCAAGCCATTGGCGCAACATACACATCCTGCAACGGAGACACAAAGCAGGCTGCCACTATCGGACATATTGGATGCACCAGTTTCTTTCCTTCAAAGAACTTGGGTTGTTACGGTGATGGAGGAGCTATATTCACCAATAACGATGAGTTAGCCACAAAAATGCGAGCCATTGCTAATCATGGCATGGTAGTCCGCTACCACCACGATCAAGTGGGAGTCAATTCTCGTCTGGATAGTATTCAAGCTGCTATCTTAGATGTAAAGTTACCGCATTTGAATGAATATATTCTTGCCCGCCAACAAGCTGCCGCATTTTATGACAATGCGTTCGCAAATAACCCACACATTCTAATTCCCCATCGTGATCAACAATCCACCCACGTCTTTCATCAATACACTTTGCGCCTGATTGACGTGGATCGCGAGGCTCTACGAGAGGCTTTAGCACAGAAGGGTATTCCAAGTATGATATACTATCCTATTCCACTACACATGCAAAAAGCCTACCAAGATTCACGCTACAAAATAGGTGATTTCCCTGTCGCTGAACAATTGGCATCATGTGTATTGTCACTACCAATGCACACGGAGTTGGATAAAGAACAACTAACATTTATCACAGAAACTGTATTAGATTTTATCAACAAATAGTTTGTTATTATGTCAACATCACTATCCTTAACGCAACAACAGAAACTCCAGACCAAGCTCTCCCCTGCACAAATTCAGGTAATGCGCATGTTGGAGTTGCCTGCATGCGAATTGCAAACTCGTATCAATGAAGAGTTGCAAGAAAATCCAGCATTAGAAGAAGGACGTGAGTTGTCTGCAGACAGCGAAGTGCAAGAGACAGATACACTGGATGATGAGTTTCAAAATCCTCTTCAAAACGATGATTTTAATTACGACGATTATGTACAAGATGATGATACCAGTGAAAGAAGTAATGCCAACCATCAATTTGCAGAAAATTTCAAAGAAGATATTCCGTTTTCAGTAGGTATTAGTTTTGGAGAATATCTAAAATCACAAATCTATCTGACCAAAATGGATAAGCCCGACCGTCATATTGCTAAATTTGTCGTTGGTAATATTGATAGCGATGGCTATTTGCGTCGTACTACCGAAGAGTTGGTCGATGATCTCAGTTTTCGCGAAGGGATTACGGTATCCGATGAGAAAATGAATGAAATCATTGCTCAAATTAAGCAGTTCGATCCAGCAGGAGTAGGTGCATATGATTTACAAGAATGTTTGCTTATACAACTCCAACAAAAAGAGCCTTCACCAAGTGTCGAACTGGCTATTCAAATCATTCAACGCACTTTTGACGCCTTCTCTCGATTACAATACAACAAAATAACGCAACGTCTAAACATCACTGAAGAGCAACTTAAATCTGCTACAGCCGAGATCACACGGTTGAATCCTCGTCCTGGAAATACTTGGGTAGGAACTGTCTATGATCGCAATCAATCCATTGTAATTCCTGATTTTATCGTTGAACAAGAAAATGATGAACTCATCATCTCACTCAACCAAGGTGATATACCTCCCCTGCATGTATCACAAGATTACAACCAGATGTTGGAAACATATTCCAATACAGAAAAGCAATCTGCTGCAGACAAAGAAGCTGCTCGCTTTGTAAAGAACAAAATTGATGCAGCCAATTGGTTTATTGATGCCATACGCCAACGCAATGAGACACTCATGCAAACCATGAAAGCTATTGTCACCTATCAACGCGAATTCTTTTTACAGGGAGATATTGCCTATCTCAAACCAATGGTATTGAAAGACATTGCATCCATGGTGAACCACGACGTTTCTACCATTTCTCGCGTATGCAGCAACAAATATGTGCAAACGCAATTTGGTATCTACCCACTCAAACATCTATTCTCAGAAGCCATCGCCAAAAAAGATGGAGAAGAAATATCTACACGCGAGATTAAACAAAAAGTCAAAGAGATTGTGGATAATGAGGACAAGACGCGTCCTATCAATGATGATGAGTTAGTGGAATTATTGCACCAAAACGGCTATGCCATTGCACGACGAACAGTGGCTAAATACCGTGAGCAATTAGGTATTCCCGTTGCCAGACTACGTCAAAGAATCCAATAGTTTATGCAGAAAGTACTTTACATACTATCTCAAACATTAAGCATTATTCTTCATCCACTATTCATGCCCACATACGGCATGATTTTATACATGATGGTCATACAGAATCGATTGTTCAACTTACCATTCCTCTACATATGGCTGAGTATTATAGGTACATCAATACTCACTGTTATCATTCCTATTAGCCTCATCTTCATTCTATTGAAAAAAGGGCAAATAGATTCGTTACACATCGAGAATAGCAAACAACGAACAACCCCTTATATATATACCTTGATTTGTTTTGGCTTTTGGTGCTATTTTCTGCGCGTAACTATGCACTTACCACATATTTGGTTATTTATCGCCATCGGAGCCACCATCGCATTAGCCATAGTAATGCTCATCAATCATTGGTGGAAAATCTCAGCTCACCTCACAGGAATGGGTGGACTATTGGGCGGAATATGTAGCATGGCATTATTTTATACCATGCTGCCTTCTGCACTGATTATTTCCGTTCTTATCATATCCTTACTGCTCATGTATGCACGTTTATATACGAACGCACATACCCCTATGCAGGTAGTCAGTGGATATTTATTAGGAATACTCTGTACTTTTATCCCCAACCTGATTATATATTATGCGTAAAGTTCTATTCTCTATAGTATTATCCTTGATAGTACTGAGCAATATGTCTGCTCAGAAGCCCCAACATATCATGCTCAGTGATAGTGCGCGGATATTTCTGCTCACGTGCACTCCAGGCGAAGAAGTGTGGTCTAAATACGGGCACACAGGTATTAGAGTACGAGATATACCCCACAAATTGGATATCGTATTTAATTATGGTATTTTCTCTTTGATGGAAAAAGGTTTCTATGTAAAGTTTATTCAGGGCGAAACCTACTACCAATTAGGTATCGAATCTTACTCGCATTTTATTCGATACTATGGTAAAATTGGACGAAAAACATATCTGCAAGAACTAAACCTTACATCTGCACAAAAACAACAGATATTCGATGCATTGATGATTAATTATCGCCCAGAAAATCGACACTATCTCTATAATTTTGTATTTGACAATTGTGCTACTCGACCATATTATCTTATCAAGAATGCCCTACAAGATACGATTATATCTTCCTACCAAGGTTATCTGCATCAACCTTATCGATTGGCCATAGCACATTACACTCGACCCAATTCTTGGGTAGATTTCGGAATCAATCTTATTTTTGGAGCCAAGGCAGACCAACCAATGAATAACGAACAACGACTTTTTCTGCCTGAAGAGTTGATGTTCTTCATGTCCAATGCCAAACTATCAGATGGTACCCCACTTGTCAAGCAAGAGCATATTGAGCCTTTCACTATTGAAGCAGTACCTTGGTATACCAATTGTTGGACAGGTATCATACTCTTTGCAATCTTTATGGTGGTCATCAGCATTTGGGATAGCAAACGACACAAATTATCATGGTGGATAGATATTCTTATGGGAATCATATACATTATTCTACTCACCATAGTTATATTCTTAACATTTTTCTCATCACATCCGTTGGTTGGATTCAACTGGCGATTAATACTTTTGCCCCTTATTCATTTATGCGCTCGAATCATCTATTTTTCTCGTTAATTTTCTTTGCATTCTTCGTATGCACAACTTCCGCAATAGCCAATCCCCGTTTGACGGTAGTAGTTGTGGTGGATGGACTTACGCAAGATAATTTGGCTAGTTTGCGATCTTATTGGTCTGCCGGAGGACTAAGAACCATGAGCGAAGAAGCGTTTCAAACAACTATCCACTTTCCACATACAGTCAATGGTGGTGCAGAAACCACTGCCACACTCATGACAGGTACTACCCCATTCCACCACGGTGTGATGGCTGATCGCTATTTCTCACGCAATGACCGAAGAATTCAAGAAACGCTATATGATCACGAAGTATCTGGCATAAATTCCGAACTCAAATTATCTCCACGCTCTATACTTACGACTACACTCACAGATGAATGGCGACTGAGATATGGTGAGAAATCAATGATTTATGCCATTGGTATTCAACCACAAACTACAATTATTATGGCAGGACATGCCGCCAATGCATGTTGTTGGTTAGATGCCACTTACAAAAAGTGGAGTACTACCTCTTTTTATGCCGAAGGTTTACCTACACCTGCTGATAATATGAATACACATGGAAGAGTCAAACAACTTCTTGAGCGCGTTTGGACGCCACGAATGGAAATATCAATGTACACTTCGCCTACCAAACAAGAACGTAGAAAACTTTTCAATTACCTGCCAAAGGAACATATTCACAACACACCTGCAACCAATACCTTAGTTATCGAATTAGCACTCGAATTGCAAAAAGCCAAACAATTAGGTATTGATCTTACTCCAGACATGCTACTATTGCAATTAACAACCCTCTCTCCAAAAGCCACATCTGATGCTATTACTTCAGCAGAACACGAAGATATGTATTTGGGACTCAATCAAGATTTAGGATATCTAATGAGCCAACTCAACCAACGTATTGGAAAAAGCAACTACCAAATACTGCTGGTAGGTCGCCCACGATTGGGATATGCCACATCCGTCATTGAGCAGATTGGTATTCCAGTACAGCATTTCAATGTAGATCGATCCGCTGCACTTATCAGCACCTATCTGATGGCTATTTACGGACACGAGCGCTGGATTGATGGAGGATACGGACCATTTATTTATCTCAATCGCACACTTATTGAGCAAAAACGCCTTCCGTTAGAAACTATCCAACGACAGGTAGCCAATTTCTTAATGGATTTTGAGGGAGTACAGGTAGCATATCCTATTCACGAAGCCATCATTTCAGATAGCCACACATCTATCCATCGCAAAAATGCTGGAGATGTATATTTCCAATTGCAAGAAAATTGGCTTCTTGATACCAACGAACGACTAACATACGACTACGTCATACAATCTTCACCTCAGGCACCATTAATGCTCTGGTCAGGTACTATGCGCACATTCCCTACGGAGGAGATTGATGCTACCGATGTTAAATCGCTATTACTTAATCACTTTTAATATTCAAAACTATGATCTTTTACGAAATTAAAATTAGTTACACACGCCAAACAGGCGAAGATAATCCTGCAGCTGTGAAGGAAACATATTTAGTAGAAGGACTCACTTGCGCTGATGTAGAAAATCGTCTCATAGATGAAATCAAACCATTCATCTCTGGAGAGTGGGAAGTAAAGAGCTGCAAACAAGTACAGTTCTATGACCTTATCAACAATCCAGAAGGCGATCGTTGGTATAAAGCCCGAGTAGAAATGATTACAGTCGAAGACAACGGCAAAGAAACACGAAAAGCAGTTAGCATCTTCGTACAAGCGGGCAATATCACCGAAGCGAACAAGACACTCACACAAGCATTATCCAACCTCGATTGCGAAGTAGTTAGTATCACACGCTCACCAATCATGGAGGTCTTTCGCGCAGTATAATAATAGCGCGTTGGACAGTTCTAGATAGTTCAGCGCTGCGCGTTCAATGTTGAACAACTTTAAACCACATTGAACCACTCTAAACAATTCTAAACAACTTTGAACGACATTAAACAACATATCGCCTCTATCCGCGCCACCATTCCTCAGGGTGTCACTTTGGTATGCGTGAGTAAATTCCACCATCACGAATTAATACAGGCGGCATACGATTGTGGCGAACGCGATTTCGGTGAGAGCCGCGTACAAGAACTGCTACTCAAATACAACGTATTGCCCAAGGATATTCGCTGGCATTTTATTGGACATTTACAAACCAACAAGGTGCGAATGATTGTTCCTTTTGTGCACCTAATCCATTCGGTGGATAGTGTCAGACTGCTGGAAATAATCAACCGAGAGGCTCAGAAGATTGGGCGCAGGGTCAAAGTTTTGCTAGAAGTGCATGTCGCGAAAGAAAACACTAAGTCAGGTTTCGCGCCAGAGGAAATATTGTCTATCGCCAATAGCCTCACCGCCTCATCGCCCAATAGCATCTATCCATGGGTAGAAATTTGCGGCATCATGGGTATGGCTACCAACACCAGCAACCAGACGGAGTGGCGCCGTTGCTTCCGCGAGATTGGTGCATTGGGCAAACAACTGCTCAACAACTCTGAACTTCTAAACCATACTGAACCTATAATCAGCATGGGCATGTCCGACGACTATCTCATTGCTATCCAAGAAGGCAGTAATATGATACGCATTGGCTCATCTATATTCGGCGAAAGACAATACTAATTCTTCACAACTATAAACAACTCTACACCACTCTATACAATTCTACACCACTCTATACTACTCTACACAATTCCAAACAACTCTACACAATGACTATAATTCTTGATATGGGCGGCGTGCTTATGCAGCACAATATGCCCGAATGTATCCGTCTGTTCTACAACATGCTAGGAGAAAAAGGCATGGAAGAAGTCTTAGGCATGAAAATCAATGCCGAAGGATTACCTGATAGTTTGATGGAAAAGTTTGAATGTGGGTTAGTCACTGCGGAAGAATTTGTTCATACCATTCTTACTAACGCAAAAGAAGGTACTACCGAGCAACAAATCATCGACGCATGGAATACCATGCACGCAGGTATTCCACAACAACGGATTGAACTCATCAAGCACTGGAAAAACATGGGACATCGCCTCGTATTACTTAGCAACAACAATGCGCTACATTGGGAGGACCTCTATACCCACTACGATATGTCCGTATTCGACTATTGTTTTGCTTCCCACTTAGTACATAGCCACAAACCCAACAAACCTATATACGACGTCGTACAAAAATATCTCATTGACAATCAATACGAACAACCTTTCCATTTTGTAGATGACCTTGAGGCCAATCGACAAATGGGACAATCCATGGGATGGCATACCTACGCCAGTTTGGATGAACTGAGCGACGCTATGCACCTATAAAATATTGCGAAAAAATCACTTCTGATATTTGCCTATCCATTTCATGACTGCAAACACTAACCAATCAGGTGTATGCTTCAGCAATGGTGTGGCTAAATAGTTGATTACTCCTGGCATATCTGCTTTTTTGCCGCGGAACATCTTTTTCAGAGCACGTTTCACCAATTTCTCTGGTGGAATAGATACGGTCAATCTTACCGCCAATCGACGGAGATTCGGAGCCAAGCCAAACAAAGCTGTATCCACTGCTCCGGGGGTCATCACAGTGATATGCACACCCTTAGGCTTCAGTTCGTACCAAAGTGATTTCGAGAAATTATAGATAAACGCTTTTGTAGCATTGTAGGATTGAATACCTGGCATGGCCATCCATGCTGACATTGATGACATATTCAATATGTATCCCTTCTTGCGCGCCTTTCCACAAATCGTTTGCAATTTCTCCTCCGCTGTCAATTCACGGTGAATCATAGCCTCACCAAACAAACGACACAACTTCGCCACAGTTATCATATGCAAGTTGAGAATAAGTTCGATACGCTTCATCGAAGTCTCACAATAAGGATTAAAGAAGAATACACCTGCATTATTAATCAGTATATCTACCTGCAAACCATTTTCTTGGCAATAGCCAAACAATTGCTCAGCCGCATTCTGTTGGCTTAAATCGGCATAAAGCGGAATAGTTTTCACGCCATATTGCGCTGCCAAGTCAGCTGCCACTTGTTTTTGTTCTTCCTCTTGATTGCTGACCAATAGCAAGTCTGTATGATAATCACGTGCTAACTGGGTTGCGTACTGCAAACCTATACCCGATGATGCGCCTGTAACGAGTGCTAACATTTATTCTTTATGTTGAAAGTTTATAGTTGAACGTTTCAAGGCAAGGCGACATGCTGCATATCCATCGCCGATCGCCTATAACCTATAGCCAGAAGGGCGTCCTATAACCTATTTCTCCGGATACCACATCTGCTCATATTTCAGTGCTTCTTTCTTCAGATAAGGAGGAATATCCTTATCGCAGTCATGACACTTCATATCCAGCGTGTACATACGTGCCACACAATAATTCGAGCGTTTGCACTCTGAATGATACTGTTCTTCTTTCATCTTGTTAACGAAATCAGTATCACGTACCAGAGCATGACCGATCTGCACAAAATCAAAACCTTCTGCCAAAGCGGTTTCTGCATTTTCACGTCCCATTATACCACCTACATAAATCAGTGGCATCTTCAATGCCTTACGGAATTGCTTGGCTGTATCCAAGAAGAACAATTCTTTAAAAGGTACTGTTGGAATCATCAGATGTCCCACAAAACGCAGAGCTAAACGCAACCACCAGAAAGTCCATGGATTCATATAGTGTGCCAAAGTTTTGATAGGCATCGCACCACCCATCACCGTGAAGGGTGCCTTACTCACAAATCCTGCCGTCAGTACCAACGCATGCACCCCATGTTTTTCTATTTCTTGTGCCACCTTGATACATTCTTCTACTTGCAAACCCGATTTGAATCCATCGTACATATTCGTTTTCACTACTACTGCCATATCATCGCCTGCATGTGCCATCACCTCATCCAATACCTCCTTCATAAAACGCATACGGTTCTCCAAACTGCCACCATACTCATCTTTGCGATGATTGGTATAGGGCGAAAGGAATTGTGAAATCAAATAACCATGACCTGCATGAATCTCAACGCAGTCAAAACCACACTCGCGACAGAAATCCACTGCATGACCAAAAGCTTTCACAATCTCCTGAATCTCATGCTTCTTCAGTCCACGATGCAAAGTTGGGGAATAGAGGTTGAAACCGCTACTAGCACCTACAGGCATACAATCGCATGTGTAAAAGTGCGTCATGTTTCCGCAGTGACCCAATTGAATGCTAGCTTTCGCTCCTTCTGCATGAATGCCATCTGTCAAGCGTTTCAAGTCGTCTTTTATCTCATCGTGGATATATAGTTGTCCATCAAATGACACACCCGAACGGGTAACAGAGCAGTATGCTACTGTGGTCATAGCTGCGCCACCACGTGCCACCGCTGTATGATAATTGTATAAATCTTCACTGGGTTTGTTGCCGTATGCCATATTCTCAAAAGCAGCACTACGGATAGCGCGATTGCGCAACGTAATAGGACCGAGCTTATGCTCAGTAAAAAGGAGATTATTTTTCATTGTTCAAAAATTATTCAATGCTATCTAACAGCATCAGCAGTCTAACAGCCGAAGGCGGTCCGACTTCTGACAGCGTAGCGATCTAATATATAAACGGTATAATACGCTTCAGTTTCTTCTCATCAAACTCATCTGCAAATTCATGTTTATATCTATGATAGATAGAATTCGCACGTGGTATAAGGTTGCAGCAAGAGAACCAGAAGAAGCTCAATCCTGCCCAAGACCATGTCAATATCGCAAAACCAAACCACTCGGTAATCTCACCTAAATAGTTAGCACTTGTTACATATTTATATAATCCTTTCTTTGGCAAATAGTGATTGGTATCACCTGGCTTGCGCAAATGACGGATTACATTGTCTGAATGCATGTTGATTATCCAACCTATCGCAAAGATTGCTATACCAATGATAAAACGAGGATCGCATAACCACTCGGTAGCATAAGGTGCATACGTAGGTGCTAAATGGAATAGCCAATAGCCTTGTATATATCCATTCAGCAAGTTCCATATCACCGACAAGCCCATGATTGCCAATGGCATACGACTATTACCTTTCAGCAAGAACGGGAAGATAAACGAACGCTGAAAATAGTGAAACTGGAATATGAGGAAAAATATCAAATAAGGCAATTCAAATTTCACTTCCGACAATCCCCATAAATACAGCATCACCACAAACACGGGCATTTCCATCAAGCACCAGCCCACTTTATTATTGATTGCGGGGCCCCATTTTTCTGTACGCATTTTGCCATATCCTGCATCCACAAAATACAACGCAACAAATACCACCAAGCCTATTAATGCAAGGATAAACAGAAAATTATAGAAACCTTCTAATTCTAAAGTTGTAGATATGTCCATACGCAAATATTGTTTAGTATTTTTACTACAGGGTAAATTTCAATCGGCAAAATTACTAATAAATTTTGACTTTACCAAATATATATCAAAGAATGTTATAATTTTTCGTGTTTTTGACTAATAAATAAGCCTAAAATGATAATAAAAATTCCAATCCATTTCCATAATGGCAATATCTCGTCAAAAATTATCCACATCAATATGGCAGTAAATACAGGTCTTACATTGTTAAATACATTAGCTCTTGTTACCCCAATCTGCCTAACTGTATAGCAGAATAGCACAAACGCTGCCACCGATGCCAGCACTGCCAAATAGCCAACCGACAACAATGATTTCACCCACTGCCCCATCGCCTCATCGCCTAATAACCACATCGCCTCATCACTCCATAGAGCCATCCCACCCCACAGTGGATAGAATAGCAATAGCGAAAACGACTGCACATAAAATACAATGCTTAATGGCGAATAGTGAGTAGGTATCTTACGAAGAATAACCGAATAACTCACTGACATACTTACCGTGAGCACTGCCAAAAGCAATCCCAAACCAACTGACGATGGCCCATCACCCATCGCCAACTGTCCCTCGCCAACAAGCAGCAACATCACAACGCCAGTTGTGGACACAGCAATACCTATTACGTTATTTCTTGTCACTTTTTCTCGCAACAGTATCCAAGCAAACAACGGAGCCATCACCGGCTGCGTACTCAATAGGGCTTCTGCTATCGTTGGAGATGCAAAAGTCTGATAAGTATACGTCTCAAAAATAAAATAGAGAAAAGGTTGGAATAGTCCGCCTAACATGAATAGGGGCAAGTCTTTTTTGTCCATGCGTTGCAAACCTACCACTTCGTTTTTGCGGAATATCATTCCTATGCAAAACATGAGCAACACAGCCAAGGTAAAGCGTATCACGATGAGTGTCAACGGACTAAAGACCACCAATGCCTCCTTCACTGCTATTCCCGCACCAGCCCAAATCAGCATAGCTGTCACTATCGCTATATACGGTATAATTCGTTTCATTGATTTCTTTCTGTGAAAATACTCCAATTTGGCAACAAAGGTACTATAATTTTTGCAATCATGCAAATTTCACGGCACAACAGTTAAAAAATACGATGATATAGGTGCTATTCGTGATATTTCAAATCCTAAAATCATAATAGTCTTGCATATTTCAAAAAAAAATACTACCTTTGCACCCACAACCGCTAAACAACACTAAACAACCGCTAAACAACACTACACAATACAATTATGACTCGAGATTTAGAAATTTTTGACATCATCCGCCGGGAGCGCGAACGTCAAACCAAAGGCATCGAATTGATTGCCAGTGAGAATTTTGTCAGCGACCAAGTCATGGAAGCCATGGGCAGCGTCTTGACCAACAAGTACGCCGAGGGCTACCCTGGCAAACGCTACTACGGCGGGTGCGAAGTGGTGGATGAAAGCGAGAATATCGCACGCCAACGCCTCTGCCAACTCTTCGGAGCGGAATATGCCAACGTACAACCCCACTCGGGCGCACAAGCCAATATGGCGGTATTCATGGCTTGCCTCAAGGCTGGCGACACTTTCCTCGGACTCAACCTCAGCCACGGAGGCCACCTCAGCCATGGTTCGCCTGTCAATTTCTCTGGTCTTATGTTCAACGCACTCGAATACAATGTCAAAGAAGATACAGGCACTGTGGACTATGACCAACTGGAGCAAGTGGCACGCGCTAACAAACCCAAACTCATCATCGCAGGTGCAAGTGCCTATAGCCGTGATTGGGATTATGCGCGTATCCGTCGCGTAGCAGATGAGATTGGTGCCATCTTCATGGTGGACATGGCACACCCCGCAGGACTGATTGCAGCAGGACTCCTCGAGAACCCTGTGAAGCACGCACATATCGTCACATCCACCACCCACAAGACCCTGCGCGGTCCTCGAGGTGGCGTGATACTCATGGGCAAAGACTTCCCTAACCCATGGGGAAAGACCACACCAAAAGGCGAAGTGAAAATGATGTCCGCTTTGCTCGACTCTGCTGTGTTCCCAGGCACACAAGGTGGACCACTTGAGCACGTGATTGCTGCCAAAGCTGTGGCTTTTGGCGAAGCTTTGCAACCCGAGTTCCGCGACTACCAATTACAAGTCAAGAAGAACGCTGCTGCTATGGCGCAGGCTTTGATGGACAAGGGATATAAGATCATCTCCAACGGTACGGACAACCACTCCATGCTTGTGGACTTGCGCACCAAATACCCAGAGTTGACCGGTAAAGTGGCAGAGAAAGCCCTCGTGGCAGCCGACATCACTACCAATAAAAATATGGTACCTTTCGACTCGCGCTCTGCTTTCCAAACCAGCGGTTTGCGATTTGGTACGCCTGCTATCACCACCCGCGGACTGAAAGAGGATAAGATGGCATGGATAGTCGAACTCATCGACCGCGTGCTCAGCAATCCAGAATCCGAAGAGAACATCGCAGCCGTTCGCGCAGAAGTGAATGCCGAGATGGTGAAATACCCTCTCTTCGCATGGTAAATCCTTTCAGTGCCTACAGCACGTTACATGCCAAGGCGTTATATGTCTTCGACGTTACATGTCCTACGGACGTTATATGTAAACGTTAACAACGAAGATAACGCGAAGCATGTAACGTCGCAAAGCGACAAACAACGCGGCATAGCCGCATAAAACGCTCGCATAGCGAGCAAACAACGTGAACAAAGTGAACCTACTCGGCAAAACATTACCCGAACTACAAGCGGTAGCCCAAGAGATTGGGCTGCCGCGTTTTGCGGGCAAACAATTGGCGGAGTGGCTCTATGTACGTCGTGCTACTTCCTTCGATGAAATGACCAACATCTCGCTCAAAGGGCGCGAAGCGCTCAAAGCACGCTACACCATCGGTCGCCATGCTCCCGTAGCAGAAGCCATCTCCACTGACGGAACCAAAAAATACCTCTTCCGCATATCTAACAGCGACAGCGATCTAACATCTAACAGCAAGCAACGCGAGCGGTCTAACAGCAAGCAACGCGAGCGGTCTAACAGCGAAGCGGTCTATATCGAATCCGTATATATCCCCGACAATGACCGTGCTACGATTTGTGTCAGCACACAAGCTGGCTGCAAAATGGGATGTAAATTCTGCATGACTGGCACACTTGGTTTTCATGGTCATCTCACTGCGGCTGACATACTTAACCAAATTTTCTCCATTCCCGATGCCGATAAACTCACAAACATCGTGTATATGGGGGAAGGCGAACCAATGGACAACCTCGATAACGTGCTCCGTTCATTAGAAGTGATGACCAGTGCGTGGGGATGCGCTTGGTCACCCAAACGCATCACAGTATCATCGGTAGGAATTACCAAAGGGCTAAAACGTTTCATCGAAGAGAGCGAATGCCATCTGGCTATATCACTGCATAATCCTTTTGCCACCGAACGTCAAGAGATCATGCCCATTGAGAAAGCCAATCATCTCAGTGATGTTATCGCGCTGATTAAGCAATACGATTGGTCGCACCAACGCCGTGTGAGTTTCGAATACATTTGTTGGGGCGGGGTCAATGACACACCCAAGCATGCCAACGAACTACTTCGCTTGCTTGGGGGATTGGACTGCCGTATCAACCTCATTCGCTTCCATGCAGACCCCAATAACCCATCTCCCATCGCCAATAACCCATCCTCCGAAGCATCCATGCTTTGGCTACGCGACTTCCTCACCGAACATGGAATAACCACCACAATACGCCGTAGCAGAGGAGAAGATATACTCGCTGCATGCGGCATGCTCGTCAATGCACTACACAATAAGTAAACCTCCTACAAACATATGCCTATCATCATCTATAGCCTCATCGCACTACTTCTTGGCGCGGGCATCACAGCCATAGCGGCATACGCTGTTATTCGACAAGAGAAACAACATAACCAACAGCTGCAAGCCGACCTACATAAACTACAACAACAAAAAGAACTGCTCATGCGGCAGGAGGCTACCACTGCAGCGCAACTACTACATGCAGAGAAAGCTCTCAACGATGCGAAAGAGCAAGCACAAAAAGAATTGGAAAAACAAAAAAGCATGTTCCAAACCGAACTCGAACTCGCACGAGAAAGCATGCGCACGCATTTCCAACAGGAGATGAACACCCGTACCGAACAATTCAAGCAAACTAATACCGAACATATGATGCAGATCGTAGCACCGCTCAAACGCGAACTGGATTTGCTACGCGAACTCACCGCTCAAAGCAAAGAAAGCAGCGACAAGAACACTGCCTCGCTCGCACAAAGCATCAAAAATATTATCGAACACGACCAACAACGCGACAAAACCACCCAAACGCTCGCCAATGCGCTCAAGAATCGGGGCAAAGTGCAAGGCGATTGGGGAGAACAGGTACTGACCAATATCCTACGCGATAGCGGACTACGCGAAGGACAAGAATTCTTCGTGCAAGACAATGTGAAGGATGAAGAAGGTAAGAACCTGCGCCCCGACGTGGTGGTACACGCTGCCGACGGATCACGCATTATCATTGATAGCAAAGTGTCGCTCACTGCTTATTCCGATTACGTAGGAGCAGAAGATGACGAACTACGAAAAACGGCTATCAAAGCCAACTACGAATCCATTTGGAAACATGTAGATGAACTATCCAAAAAGAACTACAATCGCCTTGTTGACAATGCGGTACCTATCGTACTGATGTTCGTGCCCAACGAAGGCAGCTATATCTTAGCTATGAACCACGACCCAAGTCTTGGTTCAAAGGCTTACCAGAAGGGGGTACTCATCATCAATCCTACCAACCTCATGGTGGTACTTCGTCTGATTCTTCTCACGTGGCAGAACACTCGCCAAGAGAAAAACTACGAAGCCATACGCAAAGCGGCAGCAGGCATCTACGAGAAATACGCTGTTTTTGCCGAGAATTATCTCACGTTAGGTCGTCAGATCGACACCATTCGCACTACCTATGACAAGGGAGTTGGACAATTGCGCGAGGGACGGGGTAATTTATCCAGCCGTTTAGAATCGCTTTTGCAATATGGTGTTACCACCACCAAATCTCTCCCCGAAGATATACAACCCATCCTCCAATAACCAATACCCAATAGCCCGCAGGGCATCCAATATCCAATAAAAAATGACTCCAACCATCCACGACATTCCTGCCAATACCAAGGTTATCGTTTTTGACCTTGATGGCACATTGTACAACAAACACTTATTGATTACCCGTATGCCTTTTCATCGCCCACACGAGGCGTTTATGATGTTGGCTGAGCGCCGCACACGCAAGGCACTCAAAGGACTATGGAAAGGGAGCGAAGAGGCGCTCTATCATGCCTTCTTCACCCATTTGGCGAAAGGCCACTGCTATTCGGCGGCATATGCGCAGCGGTGGTTCAATGAGAAGTATGTCCCGCTCATCATCCGGCTGCTCAAGAAGCACTATCCGGTCCAACCTTGGGTGATACCTTTCATCAACGATTGCCGCCACCGAGGACTACAACTGGTCCTCCTTACCGATTACCAGGGCTCCAACCAAAAACTGGAAGCCATCGGTCTCTCACCCAATATCTTCGATTGGGTAGTCTCTGCACCTGAACTGGGAGGACTCAAACCCGCTCCACAACTCATGTACAAGGTGGCGAATCATATGCATGTCACGCCACAAGAGTGTATGGTGATTGGCGACCGTGAGGACACCGATGGGGACATGGCACGTGCCACGGGAGCTGCATTCTTCAAAGTGGAGTATTAACTGACATTTTGGCAGAAAACGCTGCCGTCCTCACTTTTGGCACAAAGTTTGTAATTAATGCGGCAGAGCCGCGAAAAATGGTGCTAAAAGCACGAAAGATGGCGCAAGCGACGAATAATGGTGCCCAAGGGCACGAACAATGGCTACGCGAGCCACCTTCGTGAGCGAAGCGAACCACTTTCGTGAGCGAAGCGAGCCACTTTTCGTGAGCGCAGCGAACCACTTTTCGTGAGCGCAGCGAACCACCTTCGTGAGTAAAACGAACAAAAAAAAACATACTATGACTAAAATCCAACCATTAGCAGACCGTGTGCTTATCAAGCCTATGGCTGCAGAAGAGAAGACTATCGGTGGAATCATCATTCCTGATAGCGCGAAAGAGAAGCCATTGCGTGGCGAAGTAATCGCTGTAGGCGAAGGAACCAAAGATGAGAAGATGCTCCTTCAGGAGGGCGATACCGTACTATACGGCAAGTATGCTGGCACCGAACTGGAGCATGAGGGCGAGAAATACCTCATCATGCGCCAGAGCGACGTGTTGGCAATTTTGAAATAAGCAAAATTGCGTAGATGGCGGCAGAGCCGCGAAAAATGGTGCTAAAAGCACGAAAGGTGGTCGTAAGCGACGAATAATGGTGCCCAAGGGCACGAACAATGGCTACGCGAGCCACTTTCGTGAGCGCAGCGAGCCACTTTCGTGAGCGAAGCGAACCATCAACGTGAAACAAAGTGAAACCAATAACGTGAGTAAAACGAACAAAAAACTATGGCAAAAAACATTTCCTATAACACTGAGGCGCGTGATGCCCTCAAGCGTGGCGTTGACCAATTGGCCAACGCAGTAAAAGTAACCCTCGGTCCTAAGGGACGTAATGTAATCATCGACAAGAAGTTTGGTGCGCCACACATCACCAAAGATGGTGTCAGTGTAGCCAAGGAGATCGAACTCCAAGACGCAGCGGAGAACCTCGGCGCACAACTCGTCAAGGAGGTAGCCAGCAAGACGGGCGACCAAGCGGGCGATGGTACCACCACCGCTACTGTGCTCGCACAGGCCATCGTCAGTGTCGGACTCAAGAACGTCACCGCTGGTGCCAATCCTATGGACCTCAAACGCGGTATGGACAAGGCGGTCAGCGCTGTCGTAGCGAATATCAAAGAGCAAAGCGAAGTGGTGGGCAATGATTTCGATAAGATCGAACAAGTAGCCACCGTTTCTGCCAACAACGATGCCGAGATTGGCAAACTCATCGCCGACGCCATGCGTATGGTCAGCAAGGATGGTGTCATCACTATCGGCGAAGCCAAAGGTATGGATACCACCATCGAAGTCGTACAAGGTATGCAATTCGACCGCGGATATATCAGCCCATATTTCGTCACCAACACCGAGACGATGGAGGTCGAGATGGACCGACCATATATCCTCATCCACGACAAGAAAATCAGCAACCTCAAGGAGCTCCTGCCTGTATTGGAGCCAGCGGTGCAGACGGGTCGTCCATTGCTCATTATTGCCGAGGACGTTGATAGCGAAGCATTGACCACATTGGTGGTCAACCGCCTACGCGCACAATTGAAAATCTGCGCTGTGAAGGCACCGGGCTTCGGCGACCGCCGCAAGGAGATGCTCGAAGATATTGCTATCCTCACGGGCGGCACTGTCATCAGCGAGGAGAAAGGTATCAAACTCGAAAGCGCCACTATCGATATGCTTGGTACGGCTGAGAGCGTTACGGTCAACAAGGATAACACCACCATCGTCAATGGCGCAGGCGACAAAGAGGCTATTGCTGCTCGCGTGGGACAAATCAAAGCGCAGATCGCTGCCACCAAATCCACTTATGACAAGGAGAAACTCCAAGAGCGTCTTGCCAAACTCGCTGGCGGTGTAGCCCAACTCAATGTGGGCGCAGCTTCCGAGGTGGAGATGAAGGAGAAGAAAGACCGTGTGGACGATGCACTCAGTGCCACCCGCGCAGCTATCGAAGAAGGTATCGTTGCAGGCGGTGGCGTGGCATATATCCGTGCGCAGGCAGCGCTGGAGGGGCTCAAAGGCGAGAACGAGGACGAACAAACGGGTATTGAGATTATCCGTCGTGCTATTGAGGAGCCATTGCGCCAAATCGTAGCCAATGCAGGCAAAGAGGGTGCTGTGGTGGTAGATAAGGTGCGCCAAGGCGAGGGCGACTTCGGCTATAATGCACGTAAGGATGTATATGAGAACCTCAAGGCGGCAGGCGTCGTTGATCCAGCTAAGGTCACCCGTGTAGCACTGGAGAATGCTGCCAGCATCGCAGGTATGTTCCTCACTACCGAGTGCGTCATCACTGACATCAAGGAAGAGCATCCTGCCCCTGCTATGCCAGCAGGCGGCATGGGCGGCATGATGTAATCTACAGCCATCCATCCAACAACCTAAAAAAGAGTGTGTCTTCACATTGACGCGCTCTTTTTTTTTAGGGATTTATATACCTGTTGACAACCAAAATTGTCGTTAAATATTCTCCTCATTTCTTTTTGTTTTGCCCACCAATGCAGTATACTGCATTCTTTTGGGCAAAAACAAAATATCAACATGATTTTTAATTATTTTTGTAGCGAAGCGTATTTTTGTTTAAAAAATATATTCTAGTATGATTGTTTAGGGTTGTTTGCATCTACAGCGCAGCGAACGACAACCAGAGGGATCGTACTCTCATCGTACTCTCATCGTACCTCAGAAATCCTATCTATGGCCAAAATTAATCTTTAGCAGAGTAATATTGTTTATAGAAAAATAGACGGATAGACAGCTGTCTTTGTGACTTATTTGCTATATCACAAATTTGCTGTACTTTTTCGTGCGAAATAGTACAAATAACAAAATAGCTCTCCCTTTCAAGGGAAGTTAGGAGGGGGCTATATTAATTATTTTTTATTTTCCCCTCTCCCCGCTTGCATATATCACAAATTTGTTGTACCTTTGTAGCCTAAATAGATTTGTTATGAAAAACAAAAGAACTGAAGAAATTGTATCCAATATTGTCCAATCGCATTATGCGATTGGATGCTAAATATAGCAAATAATCATAAAAAAAACATGCACAATTACCACAATATGAAAACAACGAAAATCGTATCGTTCATAGCTTTTTTGCTCTGTTTTACACTCAACATGCGTGCACAAAGCGGCTCCTTTTGCGAAGATCCAATACCAGTGGGAACTAACTATACGAGTAGGATAGAAAGTTCAGGCGAAGTGTGGTATCAATTGTACACATATGATTTGCCATTAGAAATTACTTTCGTTCCTGATGCAGATAATAGTGACTGGGGACCTGAGATACAATTGAATTTTACTTGTAATCCAGGAATATATGACGACCCACAATTAGATGATGCAATAAAAACGCTTAGCAATAAAGGAATGAATTTCCCTATTGAATTTATGTGTGATAGAGTAATCCGAAATGGTAAAAATATATGGAATCTCTCCATCATAGAACATTATCGAGATTTATTGAAAGAAAACGGCATTGCATATAATGTTTCTATATACGTAAAAATCACTTATTCCGAGGCTGGCACAGTAACTATCACCCCCTCAGAGACACTAGTCCAAGATACTATTTACTTTGTGAATGTGAATGATTGGACGGGTACTATCACTGCTCACGCATGGGGTGGCACTGCTGCTGGTACTACATGGCCTGGTCTTCCTACAGTGAAAGAAACGGAACAAATTGGTGGCAAAGACGTTTACTCTTTCTCCGCGGAGGCAGGTGCTTATGCTTATGTGATTTTCACCAACCAAACCAATGGTTCCGCTCAAACTAAGGACCTCAATTGGACGTCTGGGAAATATTATGTAATCGACGATTGGTATACCAAGGAAGAAGCTGAGATGAAATTAACGAGTCTTACTCAAACATCATATACAGTTGCAGGTGCACCTGAGATAGTTTTCGGTACAGATTGGGATCCTACTAATACCGATAACGACATGGTAAAGCAAGCGGATAGCACCTACAAATGGGAAAAAACAGAATTGGAACTAACTGCTACTACTGTTGAGTTCAAAATTTGCGAGGACCATACTTGGGATGTGTCTTATCCAACAACAACCTACGAGTTGGCTATTCCTGAAAGCGGTATTTATACCATTACTATTACGTTTGATCCAACCACCAAAACTATAGATGCCACTGCCACTAGAACAGGTGGTGAAGTGATAATCCCTACTATTGTTATCGCTGGTGATATGAATGATTGGAGTATGACGAAAGATGTGTTTACAATGGCTGCTGATGGATTGACCGCTTCACTCACTCTCAACCTTGAAGCTAAGAATTATGATTTTAAGATGATTATTGGAGAGACTTGGTTTAGTGATGGTGCTACTATTACTCGTGAGAATAATTCTGTAGTCTTCTCAGGCGATAATAGTATCGAGAACTCTACTTTCTCTGCCGACATAGCGGGTGAATATACGTTCACTTGGACATATGCCTCCAAGACGCTAGTTGTAACTTATCCTGTTATCTCAGAATCAACGGAGCCAGTTTATGAGGAGAATACACTCAACCCATTCGCATTTGACCTCTCTTCTGCTCTTTCTAATGATACCGCTACCCTCACGGTGAACTATTCGTTGAATAATAGCAGAGCTACTTCTGTTAATGTAGTGGTTTACAACGGCACAGAGGTGGTTACTACCGTTCCGGGTACTACTACTATCGGTAAGAACACCGTAGAGGTAGCTACCGCTGGCCTTCCTGCTGGTGTGCAATTGACATGGGCTGTAGTCGTTAATGGTACTTCTGTCGCTACTCCTACGCAAGAGGCAAAACTCTACAACTTCTATCACCCATCTGCTATAGCCATTGATAATAATCCAGAGAATGAAACCTTTGGTCTGATCCTTGCTAATGAGTCTATGCATTCAGTAAAGGACCTAACGGATTACGTTAGTTCGGGTTACGGTGCGGGTATTTATGCGTTCGCTCCTTCATTCGACCCTATTCCCAATGGTACTAATCCTGGATATAATGGCGGTATCGAATTCACCAAAACTCGTGCAGACGGTACAGGTACTGCATATGCTCCACGTCGTATCCGTATCTCTGAAGATGGTCGTATCTTCGCCACCTCACTCAATACCGATGGCAATTATCTATGGGAGATTAACCCCCAAAATATGAATGTTTGGACACCAATATTCCAAGGTACTTTGAATGAAAATAAAGAGTTGGTGGATGCTAGTGGTAACTTCGTGGCTGCACCTAATACTGGTTTCGACGTCAAGGGTAGTGGCAGCAACTTGCAATTGATGATGTATTCTGTTAACTTGCTAGGTATCACAGGTGCTGCAATGAGTGGCTTCCGTTGCGATGAGTACAACCTCGGTACTGCAACTTCATGGGCCACTGCTCCTTCTAAGAACTGGGTGCTTGGTAAATATGCTATCAACTATACTGGTACTCAAGTTGTTTACGATAACGAGGGTGGTATCTGGATTGCGTCTTATCGTGGTACAGCTAATGATGCCAATCCTGGTCTTGTACACATCAATGCTAATGGAGTAGAGGATGCTAAGCTCGTTTGGAACAATGTGCGCTATGCTGGTATTCGCTTCAACCACGACTTTACCAAGTTAATCGTTGCTGGCAATAATGGCACTACCAAGAAAGCCACTCTATATGCAATTTCTAAATCTACCTCTGGTGCTCCTGTACTAACAGAGGAGTTGGTAATTGATATGACTATTCTTGGTCACAACATCAACGACTTTGCATTCGACTACGCAGGTAACCTCTACTCTTGTAGTAATTCTAACGAGAAATTGGCAGCTTGGGCTATGCCTTACAGCGGCAAAGTTGAGACACCTGCCGCCTCTAAATTTTCATTCGCAATAGGTACAGAAACAGAAATCATAGAAAAATATGTCACTATATGTTACGGTGAATCTTATACTTGGGATAAAGATGGGAAAACATATACAGCAACAGGAAAATACAAACATTATACAGATTCTATTACCTATATACTCAATTTAACTATTCTACCCGAAGCTCCAACTATAAATGATTATGCCACTATCTGCCACGGTGAGACCTACACTTGGAATAGTCAAACTTATTCAGCTGAAGGCGAATATAGTATTACTCTTCAAGATATCAATGGCTGCGACAGTGTTGTAATTCTCAATTTGACCGTATTACCTGAGGTATCTATCACTGAAGAATCTGCGACCATCTGCCACGGTGAGACCTACACCTGGAACGGTCAAACCTACTCAACTGAAGGTGAGTATAGTGTAACCCTATCTAACATCAATGGCTGCGATAGTATTGCAACATTGCATTTGAGCATAATGCCTAAAGCCAAAGAAGATGTACAATATAAAACCATCAATAAAAAGGAAACTCCATTTGTTTGGGATAGGAATGGTAAAAAGTACTTCGAAACAATTACAGATTCAGTTTTTGTACAATATACACACCATAATTGTGATAGTATCATTTATATATTGGATCTTACAGTAGTAGATATTGAGGATGTGAAGTCTGAATATGATACCATCTGCGAAAGCGCATTACCCTATGAATGGAACGGGCTAAATATTACCACTGGAGGTCGATATGAACATACAGAAAAATACGAAGACACAGATATTGATGTCCTAACTGTATTATATCTAACTATCACTCCTACCATTCGTACACAACAATCTGCCACTATTTGTTACGGAGAAACATTCGATTGGAATGGCAGTACGTTCAATCAAACAGGTGATTATACATATACTACAGAAGCAACAAACGGTTGCGATAGTATTATTACACTGCATTTAGCAGTATTACCTCAAGCTATTACCATCTCTACCGATACCATGATTGCCCATGCAGACTTGCCATATCAATGGAGAGGACAGGATTGCCATGTATCAGGTGAATATACCGATGCAATTCCTTTTGCTGCTAACTCTGCATGTGATAGCGTAATCTTCGTACTTAACCTAGTTGTGGAAGCCACCAATAAATGCGGAACTGATCTATCTTGGGAGTATGATAATGGTCTATTAACTATCACAGGCTCTGGCGCAATGTACGACAGCCCTAATCTGCTCTCCTATCGCAACGAATCATGGTATCCATATCGTATTCGTCAAGTAGCACTTCCTGATGGTATTACCCACTTAGGCAATGTAGCATTTGCCGACTGCGCTAACCTAACCAATATCGCTATCCCAAGTTCTGTCACCAGTATTGGCGATGGGGTGTTCTCTTGGACAGGATTGCAGTCTATCACCATACCTGCCAATGTGACCGATTTGGGCGAGCAGATTTTTGAGTCATGCTCCGCTCTCAGCACACTACTCTACGAGGGCACACCAAGTAGCATCAACAACCAAACCATCCATCCATTCATTGGTTGCGTACACCTTGATACCGTAATTGCTCCTGCTGCACTATGGCATTGCACTTCAGCAGATCCCGCTTTGGAGGCACGCTACGGCGTACCACACAAAGTACGTTATATCGAAGTAACCGATGGCGAACTTACAGACAAAGCAATGGAATATATCGCCAATAATAGGGGCTCATTGGAGGTGCTTGATCTCACAGCGGTAACCAACACCACTCTACCGTTAGGAGCACTGATGAATGCAACTAGTCTATCCACTTTGTATCTGCCTCAGACAATACACACTATCCCTGAGATGCTTGCTGAAGGTTGTCATAACCTCTCCGAAATCATTATCCCTGCCTCTGCGACAGAGATTGGCAATCACGCTTTCGCAGGTTGCACAAATGTATGGCAAATCACATCGGAAGCCGTGCTACCACCAACAATATATCCTGAAACATTCAAGGACATTGATCGCTCTATCTCAGTGATTGTACCTGCTGGCAGTGAAGATGCATATCGTCAAGCACCTTATTGGCAGGAATTCTTTATTGAGCAGACTACCGATAATGCGCCTGCACTGGTCAATAAGGTACTTCGCAATGACCGTATCTACATCCTCCGCAATGGCAAGATATACTCTATCATGGGACAACAAGTACAAACAACCTATATCGAGTAATCCCAACCCTATAAAAAATACATTAAACATTCAACTATAAACATTAAACATTAATTCATTAAACATTCAACATTAAACATTAAACATTCAACAATACAATAATGAAATATTTTAATCGATTATCAATCTGCTGTTTGCTCCTTCTATTAGGCATGCCTGTGTGGGCGCAATCACTCACCGTTACCGAAGAATTTCGAGAGGTACCAATTGCCTCGGTGTTGTCGCTATACAAAAACCAATTCGGTAAATGGGAAAAGCCCGATCTGGATGAGCCTTTTCCATATGCAGTGGTACGAGTGAAGTTAGAAGGTAACGCACGTGAAGTAAAAGCAGCGAAAAAATTGGTTCGACTCGACCTCGGACGCATGTCTGGAGTCGAATCCATTTACACGGATATTGAGAATGAGTTGCTCTTTCTAATCCCATCGCGCGTGCGCACCATCTATATGATTTGCGGCGATGGCTGCGAAAGAAAACTGATTATCGAAGTACCTAAGATTCGACCTAATTCAATCTTCGTTGGTACTGTTCACTATGTGCCCGAAGAAGAAACAATCGTAGCATTAGAAACTGTAAAAAAACAGATCTACTCCTTTAACATCACACCTGCCGATGCACATCTGGAGATTGTAATGGATGGCGAAAAACAACCTTGGATACTCAAGGATGGGAAAGTAGATATCGAACTCAACGAAGGAGCATACTTCTACACCGTCACTGCCGAAAACTACCACACCGAAGAAGGTACTATCAATGTATCTGAAGAGGAAAAAAGCAAAACAATCACGCTACTGCCTAAATATGGTTGGCTCACTATTGATAGCATAGCTGCTGCCAATGGCGATTCTATTCTTCTCACCAACACCGCCAATCAACGAGAAACGCTATGGCATATCCCATCCAAGCAACAAATCATAGAAAGTGGAACCTATCAGCTTTCCCTCAAAAAACCACGCTACTATGATTATATCGACACCATTACCATCCTCGATGGCGAACATATATCCATACAACCTAACCTGCTAGTGGACGACCGATTGATATTGAAAACCTTTATCATCGGCGAAGTAGGCTACTCTATGGTTCCACAGTTTAGCTATGGTCTTATGTTCGGGCAAACATACAATGGATTAGGATGGTTTATCAGTGGGCGCTCCGATTTCCACACTACCGTACCTACCAACGGACTAATCTGCGACAAAGGCGGTGTAATCGATGGCATTATGCCGTTCTACGACCCATCACGCAAAACCTCTTCTGCTACATGGCATGCACATGCAGGATTGGTGATTGATATTTTAGAGTTGGCTGTCAAACCCGATCACTATTTTGATACATTTGGCTTGTATCTGGGTGCTGGATATGGTGTATATCAACATGCATGGATGCTCAATAATGGCAATTGGGTGGAATATGGTCCTACTTCTGCCAGCGGCGTCAGCGCCACTGCAGGTGTCATGGGCAGTGTACACGGATTCACCATCAAAGCGGGTGTCAGCACCATTGATTTCAAATATATGGAAATAGAAGCTGGTATAGGCTGGATGTTTTAAGGAGGAAAAAGTATGAAAAAGAGCATTTCAAATATACACATTTTGTTAATCGCGTTCTGCCTCTGCTTCGTAGCATGCGAGCGCAACGAGGAAGTGGTAGCGCATACAGTTACTATTGAGAACGAGCAATTCGTTGCCCAATATCCTATCCTTGAAGTCACATGCCAAATACAAACTTCTGCCACCATCGAAGATGTAGAAGTGCAGTTGTCCACAACCACAGAATTTGCAGAGTATATTTCCCAATCCATGACCTTGCAGACGAATGGCAACTATATTGCGCAGCTATCCCATCTAACCGAAGACGTCGTATATTATGTGCGATACGAGGTGGGCAATCGATATACGGCTACTATCGTTAGCAACATGAGCACTGTCTTCATCACTTCCAAACCTGAAATCACTACTACCGAGCCTAGTAAAGTAAGTATGTATTCTGCTATGGTAGGCGGTAATGTGTCGAAAGATAATGGTTATGCCGTCACCTCACGCGGTATATGCTATAGTACCAACGAGAATCCTACCATCAATGACGCCAAAGTAGAACGAGGCAAAGGATTAGGTTCGTTTACTTGCGAACTGATAGGATTGCGATCGGGTACCGCATATTACGCACGAGCCTTTGCTACCAACGCCAATGGTACATCTTATGGTGAACAAGTTACCTTTACCACCAAGTCTGCACCTGAGGTACATACAGAAGATGCTATTAGCATCACTTCTTACTCGGCTATCGTAAGTGGTAGATACACTACCGATGATAGTGAAGCAATCACGGAATGTGGCATATGCTATAGTTTCTCACATAATCCTACTACCGCAGATATGGTAGTACCCCATGCGGTCGCCCCATCTTTCGATTGTACACTCTCGGACTTGCGCCCAAATACCACCTATTACGCACGAGCATATGTGACCAACATGTATGGTACTGCATACGGCAATGAGATTACTTTCGCCACTACTACCAATATTCCTGTAGTAGAAACACTATCTGCAATACCTAATTCCACAACCAGTATCGTAGCAAAAGCAATGGTAATATCTGACGGTGGATATACCGTCGTTGAGCGTGGTTTCTGCTATGGCACTATCCCTACACCTACCATAGCGAATGACAAAGTCACTAATGAAGTGGGTATTGGTTCATTCTCAAGTACCATCAGTGGTTTGCAAGCTGGTATCATCTATTATATTCGCGCCTACGCCATCAGTTCAGAAGGCATAGGATACGGAGAAATTATCCAAGTGACCATGTAAAAAACGCATACACAGCATCACAAAAATAGGGTGCGCCCATTCGGACGCACCCTATTTGTAATATCTAAACCCTAATCATTCAACATTAAACATTAAACCTTAAACCTTCAACATTCAACATTCAACATTAAACCTTCAACCTTACTCCACCGGCTTATCCTGCAATCCCCAGCCTGTCAGAGTGGCTACATAGGGGATATATGCATAAGAGAACTTCTGATGACCTATATAGTTTGGGTGCATACTGGCGCCCAAATCCTCGTCCGTCGAGAGATGCAACGTAGGACAGCAAGCCATGAAATGCACATTGGGCATTGGGCAGAACTTCACCATATCCCGCATGTAGTCTAGCAACGTACTATGTGCCTTCGACGACACACACAACACGGGATGATCTTCTCCATAATTGTCTTTGATATAACGAATCAAACGATAATATCCATCACGAAACTTCTCATACGAAGGCTGAAGCGATACCGAGAAATCATTACCACCCAAATAGATACACGTCAGTGCTGGACGGATATCCGACTCCGCCGCATTCCAACGTGTAGCCTGAGCCGAATCCATATCAAACGTCTGCAAATAACGATCTGGCATGTGATAACCAGCGAACTTAGAATTATAGTTGCGCGCTGCACCCATACCAGAATGGGCTACTACCACATAATCCGCATCGAAATAACGAGAGATAATCGCACAGAACGAACGAGAAGCATTCTCCGTCTCTGGAGTAAACTTAGCCAAACGACTACTATCATCCACACCATAACCACAGTCGTAACTTGCACCAATAAACTCCAATTGACGTTTGCGGATAGGTTCCGCTTGCAAAAACTGTCCTTTAGCGTCGGTCATAAACGCATGGATGGTCATTTTACCCTGCTCACCCTCGGTGCGTTTCTGCACAATCACTTGATGTACTTTTTGCTTCGATTTCTTCAGATAATTTGGGTCAACTAATTCGATAACCGTATCCGTGCTTGCTATTTCTATAATACGATGAGGTTCCGCACTCATGGGTGCATCAATCCATACATTGTAGTAGTTGTGGCGTGTAGCCGCCATCTCTGGCGTTTCATCCCACTTCATATCAGAAGCACGCATCGACAACGATTTGCCCGTAAAGGCAATGCGGAAATACACACCCGTCCAGTCGAACGATACATTACCATCCTCTACCCAAGTACGACCCACATACGTCACACGAGAATCATTTGCAGGAATCTCCTCTGCTATCATATTGCTCGCCAGCAGCACCATCGCTGCCATAAATAATATCTTTCTCATATCCAATCTCCAATCTCTAAACATTAAACATTCAACCTTCAACATTAAACATTAAACCTTAAACATTCAACCTTACTTCACCGGCATATCCTGCAATCCCCAGCCCGTGATAGTAGCAATATACGGAATGATGGAATATGCCAACTTCTGTTGTCCATTGTAGTTAGGATGCCATCCAGCTCCCAAATCTTCATCTGTATCTAAATGTTGCGAGGGGAAATATCCCAAATAATGCACATTCTTCATGCCACAGTTATTCACCACATTGCGTACATATACAAATTGATAGTCAGACGTTCTGGATGCCACACACAATATAGGATGGTCTTCGCCATAATTGGCTTTTACCTCCGATAACATACGCATATAGCCTTTGCGGAACTTATTGAAGTCTGGCATCATATAAGATGAAAAGTCATTGGTTCCCAAATAAATCACTGTTATATCTGGACGAAAATCCGACTGCTCTACACTCCAACGGGTGGTAGAATCGCGATCAATGGTATATTGATACAAGTCTGGCATCACTTCCCATGGGATATTCGACCCCGCATTGCGGCATATTCCGCGTCCTGAATGGGCAATCGCCATAAAATCAGCATCAAAATAGCGCGATACGATGCTTGCGTAGGTGCGCGATGCATTCTCCGTTTCATCCGTGAATGGGTCACGACGACTAGGTGCATCTACTCCATAACCACACGTATAACTATCACCTATAAACTCTATCTGACGCTCTTTCAGAGGTGCAGCTTGTACAAACTTTCCATCGGTGATAAATGCATGCACTGTAGTGGTTCCACAACCTGCCTCCGTGCGTTTTTGGATAACCACCTGATGCTCTCTCACTTTGGATTGCTTCACATCAGCTGGCACAATCAAATCCACAATAGTATCGTTGCCTTTTACCTCTACGATACGTGTAGGCTCGGCACTGGTGGGTATATCTACCCATACGGCATAGAAATTGCGCTTATTATCCGATACACGCATCGATAACGTCTTGCCCGTAAAGGCTACGCGGAAATACGTAGCAGGCCAGTCGAATCGGAGCGAACCATCTTCCACCAACGCACGACCAACAAAGGTCACACGCGAATCGGTAGCCGATATCTCCTCTGCCATCATATTGCTCGCCAGCAACACCATCGCTGCCATAAATAATATCTTTCTCATCTTCAATCTCTAATCTCTAAACATTCAACCTTCAACCTTCAACATTAAACCTTCAACATTAAACCTTCAACCTTCAACATTACTTCACCGGCATATCCTGCAATCCCCAGCCCGTGATAGTAGCTATATACGGAATGATGGAGTATGCTTTCTTTTGTTGTCCATTGTAGTTTGGATGCACATCTGCGCCCAAGTCCTCATCGGTATGCAAGTGTTGTGCAGGGCAATAACCCAAATAATGCACATTGGTCATACCGCAGTTGTTCACCAAGTCACGAACATAGTTGAAGAGGTATTCATGGGTTTTAGTAGCTACGCACAACACAGGATGATCCTCACCATAATTAGCTTTAATGTATTTAATCAAACGATAATAGTGCTTACGAAAATCTTCATACTTAGGTGCCAACGCTGTAGAGAAGTCATTTGCACCCAAATACACAATAGTCATAGCTGGATGAAAATCCGATTTGGTAGCATCCCAACGAGTCAATTGTGTAGAGTCTTCATCAAAGGTTTGAAGATAGCGGTCAGGCATCCACCAACCTTTGAACTTCGAATTATAGTTGCGTGCAATACCCATACCAGAGTGTGCAATAGCCACATAGTCCGCACCAAAATAGCGCGATACGATACCAGCATAGCTGCGCGAAGCATTTTCCGTCTCAGGAGAGAAACGCTCCTTACGGCTCTTTGCATCAATACCATAACCACAGGTATAACTATCACCAATAAACTCCAACTGACGTGTTTTCAATGGCTCTGCTGGCATAAAATGCCCCTTCGCATCGGTAGCAAACTCATGGATAGTGGTTTTACCTTGCTCACCCTCGGTGCGCTTCTGTACAATCACTTCGTGTACTGCGCGACGCGATTTCTTCAGATAATTAGGGTCAACCAATTCAATGACAGTATCCTTGCCTGTAACTTCAATAATACGATGAGGTTCTGCACTCGTAGGCGAATCAATCCATACGTTGTAATAGTTATGGCGGGTGGCTGCTTTCTCTGCATCAGCATCCCATTTGGTATCCGATGCCTTCATAGTCAGCGATTTGCCAGAAAAAGCAATACGGAAATACGTGGCAGTCCAGTCGAATGACACATCATTGCCTTCTACCCAAGTACGACCCACATACGTCACACGAGAATCATTTGCAGGAATCACCTCTGCATAAACACTCATTGTCAGCAGCATAGCAGCTGCAAAAAAAAGGAATTTTTTCATGATACTATTCTTTTATTATTGTTATATCGGTCTGAAAAAAGCAAGAGGCGCAAGGCTCTGTGCCTTCACGCCTCTACGCTATTACTCGAATGCACCCATTTGCAACATCGCCACCTCTTTTGGAGTTAAGAAGCGATACTTGCCACGTGCCACATTCTTCTTTGTCAGTCCAGCAAAGGATACACGGTCCAGCTTGGTCACACGATAGCCTACCTTCTCAAACATTCGGCGTACCACGCGATTTTGTCCCGAGTGAATCTCTATACCAATATGCTTGCGATCCTCTTTTGGAAATTCCAAAGCATCTGGCGCCACTTTCTCTGTATCAATCATCACACCTTCGCGCAATACTGCCTCATCTGCCTCTTCCAAATCACGGTCCAATGTGACAGCATAAATCTTCTTCTTATTGAATTTGGGGTGTGTGAGTTTCGATGCAAGGTCACCATCGTTGGTCAGCAATAGCACACCTGTGGTATTACGGTCTAAACGACCTACTGGATAAATACGCTCCGCGCATGCGTTACGCACAATATCCAATACGGTGTGACGCTCTTGTGGATCATCGGTAGTAGTTACCGTATTCTTTGGCTTATTGAGCAAAATATACACTTTACGCTCACGACGCACAGGTTGGTTGTGGAACATAACCTTATCGGTTGGCAACACTTTGGTGCCCAAGTTGTCCACCACTTCACCATTCACCGTAATCACACCTGCCAAAATAAAATCATCAGCTTCGCGACGAGAGCAGATACCTGCATTAGCCAAATACTTGTTCAAACGAATGGGCTTAGTAGGATCTTCATAGTTCTTCACATATTCCTGTTGCTTCCGTTGTGAATATACAGCAGAATTATGCTTTGGTCTTGGTCGGAATCTGCGCTCGACATTTTGTTCTCCGCCTTCTGGACGGAAAGAAGAGCGACGTGGTTCTACTTTCTCTGCACGCACAGCACCTGCAGTACGGGTAAAACGCTGACGTTGACGACCACCTTCGCGTACTGGACGTTCTTGTGCATTAAAACGAGGACGGATAGAAGCACCATCCGCATCGAATACGCCATTACGCTCACGCGGATTCGCATCTTGCGAGTAGCTCCCCTGACGTGGGGGACGATTGTTTGGATCAAACATTGTCTTAATAGATTAATGGTTTTTGGTTAATTATTTTTTTTCACGAAAAGGTCTTGGTTGATTCGAAAACATAGGCTCCGAGTATTGCTCAGAGCCCATGTTGTTTTGGTTCATTGACGTGTGCATCTCTCGACGTACTACGCCGAATCGCCACACTTAGGCTTCTGCAGCTTGCTCTACAGCCAATTTACCACGATAGTATCCGCAAGTTGGGCAGATAGTGTGGTAGATGTAGTGAGCGCCACAGTTTGGGCAAAGTGCCAATGCTGGCATTTTTGCTTTGTCGTGGGTACGACGTTTCGCTTGTCTGGTGTGCGATTGTCTTCTTTTTGGATGTGCCATAATTCTTTTATTATTTTAGTAGTTTTTTTTTAATTTATCTAGGACTTCCATTTTTTTGGTACAGCCACGCAGAACGACCGACCTCCATCCTTTCCATCCCCTATATCATTCTTCATCATCCAACGCGGTGCAGAGGTGGTCTTGGAGAAGCGCAGCCATTTCAGGGTTGCAACCACCATCTTGGTGACTATGCACCAGCGGGAGATTCACTATGATCAATTCATATGCCAACCATGCCAAGTCCAATGTCTTCGGTTCCTCCTCAAAATCAATGTCCTCCTCATAAATATCCACTTCCACATCCATCGCATCCAAGCAACGGTCGCAGGTTACCTGAACAGTACCATACGCATCCACATCCACCGAAAAATCATCCTCACGCACAATCAAGCGAACGTTCACATCCACATCACCACCCAACAACTCGGAGCTCTCAAGGCTATTCACATAAGAATTATCTAATTGAAAATCAAATAGATGTTCACCCAACTCCAGCTTATCCAACTCTACAATATGCAGCGGTTTTTCGCTCATTAATCCACAATTTTCCACAATTGGCGTGCAAAGGTACTACATTTTTCTGAAATACGCAAATCTTTCAGCCATTTTTTCAGAAATTATTTTTCATTTGTCCAATAGGGTTGAAAAATCTCGTAATATTTTTTCATCCATCCGCTTGCCACTTGATCATAGGCTTGCCAAAAATCCTTGTTGCTCAGTTCGCCTTGCGTCCATTGTTCATATAGTGGCGCAAACTCTTCCACAATAGTCTGCTCCACCATTTCCGTACACGAGAGTATTGATGGTCTGCTTTCAGCACCACGCAATATATTCTGTGTATTCACATAGCGGTTGCCATTACTAATCTTCAATGGGAAAGCCCATTCATTTTTAATCCTTAACGATGCATCACACATCTCGCAATGCAGCCCTTCTCCCTCTTTAGCTTTCGCATCACGTAGTAGCATGTATGCAGGCAAGTGTTTCTTATCCACAAGCAATGGAATAGCCACCGCGCATGCTGGATAACCCAATGCTGTCCACATCACACTATGCAACGGATTATCACCTGCTCTCACGCCCGCAAAATACACTACAGCCGAAGTAATTCTACGAGGAATAAAATCCTGATCTACAGTATATTCTGGTGCATTCTCCGCATCAAAATCTATACCTAGTACTTCGTGGCGATACTGACGAGAAAAGAGGTTCATCGCATCTATAGCAGTCATCTCTTTCTCTCTTGAGAAAGCCTCTTTCATGATGGCAGTAGCTGTTTGATAGCGCTCCCACCCCTCATAATCCTCGTATCTGCCCGCTTGGCTAAAGTTTGTCACCACACGATAACCTTCAGGCATTGTGTTTACATCATACTTGATATAGCGAGAGTTATTCATCTCATAATAGGCGGCCCCACCCTGCGCATCTATAATACCAAAATTGGCTTCTACGCCCCATGGCTGAGGATAAGTAGTCAGCCATGCCTCAAAATCAGCGATTGTTGCGCAGTTCGACAGTGCATGGTACATCAGTTCACCTTCGCGGTCCATTTGGCAATCTAATGTATCTTCGCGCAGGTTGTATGAAGCGGTATTCATAATGCAGAACCCTGCCTCGTTCATGCCCGACCACACCTCGCCGTCAAGCATAGGCGCGTTCATCAGACCGATAAACGCATATTTCTTGCCTTGAAAATAAGCAATACGATTATTTAATTCGCCCGTATCGCGGTGTTTGAACATGGCAGGTTTACCCGATGGTGTGGCTTTTCCACTTATGATAAAGGATGTACATGCCCATGCACCGCATGTCAGCACAATAGCGAACAAAAAAAGAGTGATTCGTTTCATGATTTACAGGTTTTATAATTCTCCGCAAAAGTAGTAAAAAATTTGCATATACGCAAATAGACACGCATTTTTATGAAAAATTAAGATTTCAGACGTGTCCATTGTACGTAGCCATACACGCAATTTATGCACCAAAACGCATACTGCGCTGCCATACAATAATTGCCAGCTCTGAGCCACATCACCGTCGCCAAGACATCCACAAAAATCCACAAATACCATTGCTCACGATATGCCAACACCATCAACACCTGTGCCACAAGAGCTGGAATAGTAGTAAAAGCATCAAGATAAGGTTGCGTATCATCGGTAAACCGACCAAGCAACCAGCCCGTAAGTAAAGAAGCCAATAACACAATAATAGAAATAGCTGCTATAAATTGCTTTGATAGTACACGTGTTTGGATTTGCATAGAGTCTTTAGTTGTCAGCCGCTTACGCCATACATACACCCCATACATCATCGTGAAGAAATAATATACATTCATAGCTATCTCCGCATAGAAACGCTCCATACAACACAAATACGTGTACGTTCCCACCTGCGCGAAACCAAAAACAAATGTCAAAATATTACCCTGCGCACCCAGCACCACCGAACAAATCCCCAACATACCACTCACCAATGACCATGGATTATCGGGCATGACCCAAAACGTGATGACCTGAACCAGCAGACCAACTATCAAGAAAAACCATGTCGTTCGACTAATAGACATCTTAGAAGAATATACGCATCACTTTTTCGCCTTACCGACAAGAGCTTCGGGTTTGGATTCCACCTGAGGAATAGCCAAATGGTCAAAACTCTCCTCAAAATCCCAATTTGCACGTAGCTTCAACTTCGATGGAAAATAATACACAGGTTCGGGTTGACGTTTGGCGAGCCAGTCTCCTGTTGTCCATTTACCATCACCATTGTAGTCAATATACAAACGTAAATAATAGGTCGTTGGCTCTAGGTATTCAAACTTCGCCCCCTCTGCCAAAGCAGGCAATTCCCGCAACACCTCATCCTTATCATTAAGTACCTGCAGGCGTGCACGTGCGTCGAAATGCGTCATTTTGACCAACAAAGATGAGTACTCATCCAACGATTTGAGCTTGAGCGAAAAGTTAGTAGAATCATTGCACTTGCCATAAATATCTACCATAGCCGCCGAATCTAACGTAAGTCGATAGGACTCAGAGGGTTCTAAAGTCGCCAATAGCAACATGGTTTGGTGCAACGAATCATGTGGTAATAGTTGAATAGTCATTGGCACAAACATGGTATCTTGCTTGTGCTCCAAGCGAATTTTCTCCATACGAACCGAATCTACAGGAACAGGAGAATAGATACGAATCGTGTCGTATATCTCAAACTTAGAAGATGTATTCGTCTTCAGTTCCAACTTACGTTCACGTTTCTGCCGTTGCTGCGCTTCCCATGCCTTCTCCGACATACGAGGACGGCGATAGACTGCCAGTACCGTATCAGTTTGCGGCACGAGATTATATACCGAATCGGACACAAGATACTGCATCTCAAGATAGATACTATCCTGTGCAATAGCTAATGAATCGGTCAACCAATACGTGATGGTATCATACGTAGGATTGCATTGCAAGAGAGAATAGTCCATCCAATTGATCCAAGTAGAGTCAATATCCAGCGAGTCATCGACTATCGTATCACATTGCATAGGCGAAAGCGGACGGATAAGAGGCATAGTATCCTGCGGGGTAGCAAAGAGGAGTGTAAAACTATGTTGTTCCTCGCGATAAACACCTTTGAAATAATGGCGTTGTTTATCCTCCTCAAAATACCATAGCACTAGCGTATCAGGTAGAAAAAAAGTCTTTTCTATCGTTGAAATCGAATCAATCTGTCGGGTAAATAGCGTGTCTTTGGTTTGTGGGTCAATACCCAACGTATCGCGCCAAAGCGTGTCTTGCACTTCACGTCGCTCGCAATAAGGAACCACGGGTGAGTCGGCAAAAGCTATTGCCTCGCCTGGTTGATAAAGATAGTCACGACTAATATCATTGAGTGCATAGAGTCGATATGTGCCTCCACGCATATTTCGAATAGTGAAATAGCCCTCTTTGTCCGAGCGAGTAACACGGGTAAATGGCAGTGTATTAAGGGCCGAATCGGCAAGATTACCATGTATTCCCACCAGCATTTCTGGTATAGGATCAAGATTTTTAGCATCATAAACCCTACCCGATATGGCCAACGAGTCGATAACATCGCCCGTAGAAAAAGCATACACATAACCATGCAATGGGGTTTTCTCATTATAATCGCAGATTGCAGAACCACAGTCAATCGTATAGGTAGTAGAATCAATAAGTGGCTCCATAAATGTGATTGATAGCGCTTTACCTATGGATTTTACTTCTGGCGGTGTCTGTTGTGGCGGAGAAATCATCACATTTTTCTGCACATCCTGCAGTTGGATATATTCATCAAACTGTACTTCAATGCGCTTTGCATTAAAATGTAAACTACCATTGGTAGGCAACTCTTTCACCACTACAGGTGGAATAGTATCGCGTGGACCACCTTGCGGTCCTGCGCCACGATTAGCACATGCCGAACATGCCAACAAAGCTATTGCTATTATATATATGGTGTGTAAACGAATTGACATTGTAGGGTGTTTAGTATTCAGTGTTCAATGACTGGAAAGTATAGCCTTGAGATTGAAGCCATTGAATAACTGATGGCAATGCCTCAAGCATACGATCTTTGGATTTGATCGAGTCGTGAAACGTAATGATACTACCATTACGTGCATACCGTTGCACGACTGATAATATATGTGCTGCATCATACTTTGGATTATAGTCGTGGGTCAGCACATCCCACAAAAATATCGTATAACCCATCTCTCGAAGTACTTTCTTTTGTGAGTAGGTCATCCTACCATGCGGTGGACGAAACAACGTCGTCTGCAAAAGAGATTGCGCTTTTTGAGCATCTTTCACATAATCTGGTGTGCTAGTCTTAAAACCTTTGAGATGATGATAGGTGTGATTGCCAAGAGCATGCCCTTCTGCTCGCACTCGTGCGACCAACTGAGGATGGCGGTCCGCATTCTCACCTACCATAAAAAACGTAGCCTTGACACCATAGTGCGAAAGTATATCCAACACTTGCGGCGTACATTCAGGAATAGGTCCATCATCGAAGGTCAGATAAACAACCTTCGATGATGGATTCATTCGCCATACAACGTCCCTATACAAACGTTGTATCCATGTTGGAAATTGATATAATAGCGGTGGAAACATCAACCAATCAATCACCCCATGCTAATGCAGAAGCTCCTAACACCGCTGCATCAGCTTCCTTCAAATCTGAGAAGAGCACTTGCACCTTGTTGCGCCATAAAGGAAGCACGTTCTCGTTCATGGCTTTCTCCACTGGATCTTTAATCCAATGACCAGACTTGGTCAAACCACCAAAGAGGACAATAGCTTCTGGCGCGCTAAAAGCAACGAAATCAGCTAATTGCTGACCAAGGATAGTGCCTGTGTAGTCAAAGATTTCTTTTGCTACCTCATCACCTTGTTCTGCTGCATCAAACACATCTTTTGAAGTGATTGCATCAATATCCAATTTGCGAAGCAATGTCTCCTTTGTTGTGGAAGATATAATCTCTTTAGCAGTACGCGCTACGCCAGTAGCTGAAGCATATGCCTCGAGGCAACCTTTCTTGCCACAATTACATGGGCGACCAGCTTCACCACGTACGGCGCATGTGTGACCCAACTCACCAGCAAAGCCATCATGGCCATACACCACTTTGCCATCTACTACAATACCCGAACCTACACCTGTACCCAAGGTAATCATGATGAAGTTTTTCATACCCTTAGCCGCGCCATAAGTCATCTCGCCCATAGCTGCTGCATTAGCGTCGTTGGTAATCTTACATGGAATACCGAAGCGATCGGTCATGAGTTGTGCGAATGGAATGGATTGCCAAGGCAAGTTCATAGCGCCTTCAATCATACCAGTATAGTAGTTGCCATTTGGTACACCCGCACCGATACCGCGGATTAAGTCCATACCGCCTACTGAATCTACAATTTTAATTGCTTCATCATACAATGCATTCACATAGTCGTTGATGTCAGGGAATGCTTGTGTTTTAATAGAAGTACGTGCCAACACATGACCACGTGCATCTACAACGCCCAATACGGAGTTTGTACCACCCATATCAAGGCCGAGTACATAAGGTTTCTTTTGCATAATATAATTCTTTATTCTTTAAACTTTAAACTATAGGCGCAATGCGCCGTTTTCTAAACATTAAACTATTCTGTAGGAATATCCTTATTTACATTCTTACTACCAACGAGGGCATAGAACAAGATGTATGCAGCACAAGCAAGTACTACGATATAGCTCATTTGGAAATTACCAAACACGTCAGCCAATTTTCCTTGTAATGGAATCAGTATACCACCACCACAAACCATGGTCATAAAGGCGCCAGAAGCGATTGATGTATATTTACCCAATCCCTCTACTGCCATATTGAAAATACCACCCCACATAACGGATGTGCAAAGACCTACAAGAATTAAAGCAAATACACCAACAGGCACTTGTGCGGTCATTACTGTCAATGTAGCCCAGTCAATGCCTGGCATATTGACCATTACGTCAGAGGGTAAGAACATACCTAATAGTACCAATACCAAACACAATATGGATACGCTGGTTATTTGTGCTCGACTACTTACTTTACCGCCAATCATTCCTCCTAATAGACGGCCAACCAACATTAGTAGCCAATATACTGCCACAATCATACCTACAATACCTGCATTGATGCCTAAACCAGGGGTAGCAGCATTTGGCGATGTAGTGAGGTATTGCATTACATAAGTAGGTACACCGACTTCAACACCCATGTATAAGAATATCGCTAATATACCTAAATTAAAGTGGCGAAAAGAGAAGGCACTATACTTTTTCCCATTTTCGATTTTTACATTTTCGTTTTCACTTTCTAATGCTGGCTCAGGAATCTTCACAAGCAACAATACGATAAATGCAAATGCGAATACGCCAAGAGCAATCATAAGGGCAGGAGTTGCATCTGAAATTTGTGCTTTCGTTGCATCTGCAATAAGGCTACCCATGATAATCGTTACCAACACTGCTGCCAAAGAATTGCACACACCACCGAATTGTACTAGTTGATTACCTTTATTGCCACCGCCGCCAAGCGTATTAAGCATCGGATTAACCACAGTATTCAGCATACACATGCAAAAACCAGCGGTGAATGCACCGATGAGATATACCCAAAAACTTTGGATGGCAGTCCAACCCGACATGTATTGGAGAAATACACCCACAAAACCAACCAAAATGGCTACCAAAGCGGTCTTGCGATAACCAATTTTCTTCAGGAGCATACCTGCAGGAATGCCCATCACTGCATATGCGATGAAGTTGGCGGCATTTCCTAATTGCGCTGCAAAGTTGGACATGGCAAAGTTATTCTTCACAATTACCGCCATTGGATTACATAAGTTAGTTACAAAAGCAATCATAAAGAATAATAGATACATCACCACAATAGGGAGGATGTTGGATTTGTTGTTTGTCATAGTAAGTAAATTTTGATTGTTAATATTATTTCGTTTGTATTTTATTTATTACAAGTTTTTCTCTAAGAACAGCATGATACGTTTGTGCAAATGTTTGTAATTTGCAGGTTTTCGAATAGAATGGTTGTCATCCACATACAATTGCATCTCAAATTGTTTTTCTGCTTGCACCAATGCGTCTATGTATAGCAATGTATTCTGCGCGTGCACATTATCATCTGCCAATCCGTGTACAATCAGCAATTCGCCCATCAAGTCACCAGCCATCTGCATCAGGTCTGTACCTTCGTAGCCAAATTCATTCACTTGTGGACGACGCATAAATCGTTCAGTATAAGCCGAATCATATAGTCGCCAACTCGTCACAGGTGCAATGGCTATGCCACATTTGAACACATTCCCACCTTTAGCCTCTCGCCTTATCGCCTCATCGCCTTGCTTACTCAGGCACATCAACGCCTGATACCCACCATAACTCCATCCACATATAGCTATACGTTCGCCATCCACATATGGCAATGTCCTAAGGTATTTCGCAGCACTAATCTGATCTTCAGCCTCTTTCACACCCAACTGCATATAAGTAGCATTGCGCCACTCTCTGCCACGAGCCCCTGTGCCACGACCATCCACATTCACCACCAGATAACCCGCATCTGCCAAGGCATAACCAAAACGCTTGCGCCAGTTATTCAGCACCCGTTGACTGGTAGGACCACTATATTGCAGCATTACCACTGGATATTTCTTGGTTGCATCGAAGTTCTTTGGCAAGATACGCCATGCATTCAGCACATCGCCACGCTCGGTGGTAATAGTAAAAAACTCTTTCTCGTTCACACCCAAAGCCTGCCATGCACGCAAGATAGAATCATTGTTCAATAATACATTGTCTTTTGCCCATTGCCCATTGCTCATTACCTTATATAAAGTATAAGTATGTGGCACAGTCGTACTATGATAGCAATCAATATATCTACTCATATCTCCAGAGAAACGGAGTTCATGCGTACCTTCACCTTGTGTAAGTTGTGTTGTTTGGTTCTTCTTGACATGCAGAGCATACGCATGGCGTGTCATAGGCGTAGGCGCTGCCTGATAGTAGAAAGTATTAGTTTTCTCATCCCATCCATATACTTGCGTAATATCGCGTTCTTCAGAAGTCAGCAAACGCTGTTCGATACCTTGCGAAGAATACAGATAAGCTTGCGTATATCCACCTTTTTCGCTGACTACCACCACGCGGTTATCGCTGAGCCATTGCCATTGGTCAAAGAGATCGTAGTTGACAAAGTATTTTTTGCTTTGCTCCGTATAAAAAGGATGACATACAGTAGATTTTGGATTACCTTTGAGCACATCCATCCTATTCTGGTCGCGATTGAGATGCAAAATCACCAAATCGCTGGTGGGTTGTTCATCTTTTTTTGTCGGTTGAGACAGCTGTGTCCAGCGTATACGAGGCACGTAACCATTCATATCCTCAGGAAGTTCCATGGTACGGATGGTCTTGTAGTGGATATCATAGACACACACGCTAGCACTCGCATTTTGCTCACCCGCTTTGGGATAACGCAAACTATGCAAAGTAGGATACAAACCATTTTCACTTTTCATATTTCCACTTTCACCTCCCAAAAATGTCTGCCATTGAAAAGTGGGCACATCGGTTTCGTTGAGCCGAACAAATGCCAATTGTTTGTTGTCTGGCGAGAAAGCAAACAAACAAGTCGTACCAAACTCTTCTTCGTATAGCCAATCGGATATACCATTAAAGATTTCGGTATTCGAATCTGTGGTGATAGCCACCT
This sequence comes from Paludibacteraceae bacterium, assembly GCA_045578255.1. Lineage (GTDB taxonomy): Bacteria > Bacteroidota > Bacteroidia > Bacteroidales > Paludibacteraceae > Colicola. The sequence continues at coordinate 213,371 of JAZNJW010000022.1, read as the reverse complement.
CAGTTTTAAAATCTACTTTGTAGATATATAGGTTGTTATCGGGTTTGGCATACACAATATATTTACCATTAGGCGACATTACCGCATCACGTACTGGGACATCTGTCAGCCAAATCGTATCACGTTTTTGGGTATCATAGAGGTAGTAATCAGCAAAAAACGAATGACGGAAGAGTTTCTGCTCATTGACGTATTCCAGACGATACCTTTCACTTTTAACATCTCCGTTTTCAGTTTTCCCTTTTCCACTTTCACTTAACAACACACTATCCATGTCAGCCACAGACATAGTTTTAGCATTATATCCCTGAATAATATCCATCATGCGGTCAGCGTGCGAAAAAACACTCACCGACAGCAAAACTACTAAAGATAAAAAACGATACTTCATTGCATTGTACTAAAAATTGTGCAAAGGTACAACAAAAAATGCAAATACGCAAGTAATTGAGCGAAAAATTATTTTCTGGCGAAACACACACATAAAAAATTACCTCAAAAGTAGATACTTCTTACCATTCTGAATATGAAGATTGTAAGTTCCCATATGCCAGATATAATGGTAATTTTCATCGATGAAATCGGGTAAAATCACATCTTCTATGGCATCATACTTACCAAAAGGCCAAGTGGTAAAAAATTGCTTTTTCACAGGGAAAAGACATGTACCATTTTCTTTCACTGACTCCAATTTCACATGCGCTGAATACACCACTATATCACTCGCCATTCCATCAGCGCCCAAGCCAAAGAACAACATACCCACATTCTTGCTCCGTGGATGGTAAATACACAACGAATAATCTGCCAATATACGATAATACCATATGCTCTGCTGAGCCCTCAATTTATCATCGCGGTAACCGATAAAATCGCCTGAACGAACATGCTGAATAGTCAACGTACTATCTGTCAAAAATTCAACCGCATACACCATATCATCCGACACACTTGATACCAATTCATACCAACCATCCTCCTGCTGCAAACCAACCGCAGCAGTGTGTACGTGCACTCCCTCTATTGCACCATGCATAGCGACTTTCAATTCCTTGTGCGCCATTACATATTCACCTGACACCATTTCCTTCATTTGCATGGATTGTTCCGTATCAGAATACACCGCCCACAATCTACAATTGGTCTTGGGGTAATAGCACTCCCCCGACATATATAGTCTAGGGCACGTATCGGTATCCATCACTTCATGTTCACTCCAACCCAAAAAGCGCCAATCCAACGTATCTATTCCCTGCGGCAAAACGACTCCCATACATGGTGATTCTTCCGATAAAATCGGGGGATCTACGCCTATACCAGAAATAAATTGCACTTCATAAGCTTGTGGAGGAGGAACCGTGTAATAAAAAGTATATGAATCAATATACAGACTATTTTTGCTAGCCTCTATCAATACATCTATTTGCTCCCCTACTCCCACTTTTTCCCCAATCCATCGGGAAATCTTCACCCATGCATTGGTAAAACTACCATTCCATGCCACATTGGCAAAATCTGTATCTTCTATCGACCATACCTCTTTTTCCCCTATCAACATCTGCAAACTGCCTGCACCTGCGGATTTATTCGAACGCATCTGCAATGCTACCGAGTCAATCACACAGCCATCCATACCAGATACGCACAACAGTGTACTGTTGCCCGCAGTCATCTGCCCTTTTTGTCCCGTGGTGCCAGAACGTTGGTAAGTTACCTCCACCCCCTCTGGCACTAATCCACTTACCTCTACACTGCTGGAAGAAGTCACCGAAAAAGTCAAACTAAGCACCGAAATGAGAAATCCAATTATCATTTTTAACAAATTTTCCGCAAAGGTACAAATAAATTTGTATATCTCAAAAAAAAATTGTAATTTTGCGCGCTTTTTATGGATTCTTAAGAATTGACACTTTTTCTTCATATACCTTTTTAGCGGAGGATGAGCCGAAGATAAGCCGAAGATAGGCGGAAAATAAAAAGCCCCCAAGCGACAAAAATCTTAAAAAAAGACATAAAACAAAACAATAAAAACTAGTAACATCATGCAAAAAATCCAACTGAAACGTGGTTTGGACATCCCATTTGATGGAGCAGCAGCCCTCACACTCGGTAGTGTGAACCGTCCTGCTATCTTCCACATCGTCCCAGACCATTTCGCTGGCGTGACCCCAAAACTCTTGGTCCGCGAAGGCGACAGCGTGAAAGCAGGTTCTCCCCTCTTCCACGACAAGGCATTTGCTGAGATGCTCTTTACATCGCCTGTAAGCGGTAAGGTGGTAGCCATTGTACGTGGCGAGCGCCGCAAGGTGATGTCTATTGACATCGAAGCCGATGCTACGATTGAGTATGAGTCCTTCGACCTCAAGCAAGACGCTAAGGCGCTCCTGCTCCAATCGGGTCTTTGGGCACTCATTAAGCAACGTCCTTACGATTGCATCGCTCTCCCAAGCAAGCAACCTAAGGCCATCTTCGTCTCTACCTTCGACACCGCTCCCGTAGCACCAAACTACGAGTGGGTGCTCAATGGACAAGGTGCAGTGCTGCAAGCTGCGGTAAATGCACTGGCTACTATCGCACCTGTGTACGTAGGTATCAAATGTTGCGCAAGCGCACCTGTTTTCCGTGGCTTGACCAACTGCGAGAAATACGAGGTTAAAGGTCCTCACCCAGCAGGCAACGTAGGTGTACAAATCAACCACGTGGCTCCTATCGCTAAGGGCGAGACCGTTTGGACTATCAACATCCAAGACCTCGCGCTCATCGGTCGCCTCTTTACCAAAGGTATCGTGGACATGCAAAAGAAAGTGGCGCTCACAGGCCCTCTCGCCAGCGGTGCACAATACTACAACGTATTGCCAGGTATGCCACTCAGCGCTATCTTCACCAGCAACATCTACAAGGGCTGCAACGCTCGCCTCGTAGCAGGTAACGTCCTCTCTGGCCACCAAGTATGCGCTGATGAGATGGTTAGCATCTATGACAACCAATACACCGTACTCGCTGAGGGTGACGAGACCCACGAGTTCATGGGATGGATCATGCCTCGTTTCAATAACTTCAATGCAGGCAAGACCGACCCTGCTAAGATGGTGAACAACTGCGTGACCGAGTGGCTCTTCGGTAAGAAGAAATACAACTGGGACGCTCGCCTCAAAGGTGGTCGCCGTGCGATCATCGTTAGCGGTGAGTATGACAAAGTATTCCCAATGGATATCTATCCTGAGTATTTGATCAAGGCAATGATCGCTGGCAACCTCGACAGCATGGAGCAACTTGGTGCATACGAAGTAGCACCAGAGGACTTTGCGCTCTGCGAGTACGTATGTACAAGTAAGATGCCATTGCAAGCTATCGTTCGTGCCGCATTGGATAACTTAAAAAAGGAGATTGAGTGATGCTAAAGAAATTACATAACATAGTAGAGAAACTTCGCCCTACCTTCTCAGAGGGTGGCAAGTTGTCCGCGCTGCACTCGTTGTTTGACGGTTTCGAGACTTTCCTCTTCACCCCAAACACCACCGCTAAGCGCGTAGGTTCGCAGATCCACGACGGTTCGGATAGCAAGCGAACAATGATTCTTGTGGTAATGGCACTCGTTCCAGCACTGCTCTTCGGTATGTTCAACGTAGGTTACCAACACTTCCTCGCTACTGGCGAACTCGTGCGTGGTGCTATGACTTGGGCATTGTTCTGGAAGAGCTTTGGCTTTGGTGCGTTGGCTGTGTTGCCATATATCATCGTTAGCTATGGTGTAGGTCTCGGTATCGAGTTCACCGTAGCACAATGGAAGAAAGAAGAAATCCAAGAAGGATTCCTTGTATCAGGTATGATTATTCCACTTATCGTGCCAATCAACACTCCTCTCTGGATGGTGGCTGTGGCTACTGCTTTTGCGGTCATCTTTGCAAAAGAGGTATTCGGTGGTACAGGTTACAACATCTTCAACGTCGCTCTCATCGCGCGCGCGTTCCTCTTCTTTGCTTATCCTACCCACATGACTGGTGACAAGTGCTTCGTTCGTACCGAAGGTACTTGGGGTTGGGACAACGGACAAACCCTCGTGGACGGTTTCTCTGGTGCTACCCCACTCACCCAACTCGCGACCTCTACCGAAGCTAACCTCATGCCAGTGGACTTCTGGACTGCCTTCAACGGTTTGATCCCAGGTTCTATTGGTGAGACTTGCTGCTGGGCTATCTTGCTCGGTGCTGCATTGCTCATCGTGACTGGCGTAGCCAGCTGGAAGACCATGCTCAGCATCTTCGCTGGTGGTGCACTTACCGCTTGGCTCTTCAACCAATTTGGTGCAGAGACTGCTGCGGCTAACTACCCATGGTACATGCACCTCGTTACAGGTGGTTTCATGTTTGGTGCTGTGTTTATGGCAACTGACCCTGTTACCTCTGCTCGTACTGAGTGCGGTAAGTGGATTTATGGTGCATTGATCGGTTTCATGGCTGTAGTGATTCGCGTACTCAACCCTGGTTATCCAGAGGGTATGATGCTCGCTATCCTCCTCATGAACGCTTTTGCTCCACTCATCGACTGGTGCGTAGTGCAAGTGAATATTAAGAAACGTATGAAACGCGCTAAAATTTAATGAATATGGCACAGAAGAAATTTGTATGTTCCGTTTGTGGCTATGTTCACAACGGCGATAAGGCACCTGAGGTTTGCCCACAATGCAAACAATCTGGCGTCTTTGTAGAAGAGAAGAAAAAAGGTCTGGATACCAATAGCAACGCATACACCATTATCTATGCTACTATTATTGTAGTTATTGTGGCTGTGATGCTCGCTTTGGTAAGCCAAGTGCTCAGCCCTCGCCAAGAGGCTAACCGCTTGCTCGACCAACAAAAACAAATCCTCGTAGCCCTCAACCAAAACTACGACAACACCGACCCTGCTGCATTGTATCTCTCATTGGTAAACGATACCATTGACGTGAACGGTGCTCCTGTATTCGTGGCTAACATTGAGGGTAATACCAAGTATGTACTCAAGCTCCACGGTGCTGGTCTTTGGGGCGGTATCGGTGGCTATTTGGCTTTGGATGCTGATAAGAACACTATCTACGGTATCAACTTCAACCATGAGTCTGAGACTCCAGGTTTGGGTGCTGAGATCGTAACAGAGAAGTTCCGCAGTCAGTTCCCTGGCAAGCATATCCGCAATGCTGCTGGCGAAGTCGTTTCAGTGGCTGTGTTGAAAGCAGGCAAAGTGGCTGATGGTCAAGAGCAAGTAGATGCCCTTTCTGGTGCAACTATCACTTGCGACGGCGTTAGCACCATGATTGCTACCAACCTCGCTGAGTATGCAGAATTCTTGAATGAAGATTCTAACGTATATGTAAAAACTGCTTTTGTTCTTTTGGACGGAGTTGTTTACGAAGGTGACCTTGATGCTATTGATCCTAATACCATCGAGCATATCACCGTATTGAAGGACTCCGCTGCTATTGCGACCTATGGTGAGGCTGCTAAAGAAGGAGCAATTGTAATAACAACTAAAAAGTCGGAATAAGTTATGGCATTATCTCAAAAAACAAAAGAGGTGTTGTTTGGCCCTCTGAACATTAACAACCCAGTGGTTGTTCAAGTGTTGGGTATCTGTTCTGCATTGGCTGTGACCGTGCAACTGAAGCCAGCGTTGGTAATGGGTATTGCCGTTACTATCATCGTGGCTATGGCGAACGTAATTGTATCACTCATTCGCAACACTATCCCAATGCGAATCCGTATTATCATCCAATTGGTGGTAGTAGCAGCGTTGGTAACTCTCGTAAGTGAGGTGCTGAAGGCCTTTGCTTATGATGTAGCGATGCAGCTGAGTGTATATATTGGTTTGATTATTACAAACTGTATTCTCATGGGACGTCTTGAGGCGTTTGCTATGACCAACAAAGTGTGGGATTCTTTCCTCGATGGTCTGGGCAACGGTTTCGGTTATGCTATCATCCTTGTGATTGTAGCATTCTTCCGTGAGTTGCTGGGAGCTGGCACTTTGCTTGGTTTCCGTATCATACCAGAAAGTTGGTATGTGGCTAATGGAGGATTCTATGAAAACTGCGGTATGATGATGATGCCAGCTATGGCACTGATTCTCGTAGCATGTATAATCTGGGCTCATCGTGGCTATAATAAGGAGTTGAAGTAATATGGAACACGCTATTAGTTTATTTGTTCGCAGCATTTTTGCTGACAACATGATTTTCGCATACTTCTTGGGTATGTGTTCGTACTTGGCTGTGTCCAAGAATGTAAAAACAAGTGCTGGCTTGGGTGTAGCAGTCATCTTCGTGTTGGCTATCACCTTGCCTGTAAACTACTTGTTGCAAGTGCATGTGCTCAATCCACTTGGTTTGGGTTACTTGTCCTTCATCCTCTTTATTGCGGTGATTGCAGCTATCGTACAACTCGTAGAGATGATTGTTGAGAAGTTCTCTCCTTCGCTCTATGCTTCGTTGGGTATTTTCTTGCCTCTGATTGCAGTAAACTGCGCCATCATGGGTGGTTCGCTCTTTATGCAACAACGTATCTTGCTTGAGCCAGAGAACGTGAAAGCAATTGCTAACCTTGGTGATGCTTTTGCTTACGCATTGGGTTCGGGTATCGGATGGTTGCTCGCTATCGTCTGCCTCGCAGGTATCCGCGAGAAAATGGAGTACAACGACGTGCCACGTCCATTGCAAGGATTGGGTATCACCTTCATCGTAGTAGGTCTGATGGCTATGGCATTTATGTGTTTTAGTGGTTTGAACATTTAATAGGAAAATAGACCGTTTCACTGTTAGAAGTTAGAACGCGCTTACGCGCTGTTAGAAGTTAGATTCAAAGGATTATGCACAATTACAATAATCTTCAAATATGGCAAGAGGCGATGGACATCGTGGAGATCATCTATCGAACTACTAATCATTTTCCTGCAGAGGAAAAATATGGATTATGTTCGCAGATGAATCGTGCCGCAGTATCTATCCCTTCTAACATCGCAGAAGGCGCAGGAAGAAATACAGATAAAGAGTTTTCTCATTTTATCAGTATCGCAATGGGCTCTATGTACGAATTACATACGCAAATCATTCTTTGTGAGCGTATAGGATACATTGACCACATTGCTTCTGTCCAAATACAGGACAGATTAGATAATCTTCAACGAATGGCTATCAGTTTCAAGAAGAAATTGGATACGCCAGAAAAAATCTAACAGCGAACTAAGTGAGCGTTCTAACAACGAAGTGGTCTAACATCTAACATCTGTAAAATTATGAATATGTTAGCAATTTTATATTCTGTAGGAGTTTTCCTTGCTGTGATTCTCCTGTTAGTAGTGATTCTTTTGGTAGCTAAGAAATACCTCGTTCCTTCGGGCGATGTGAAAGTGGTTATCAACGGTGATAAGGAATATCATATCCCTGCTGGTGGCACATTGCTCGGCGCTATGGGCGAGGCAGGTGTACACTTGCCATCTGCTTGTGGTGGTAAGGGTTCTTGCGGTCAATGTAAGTGCCAAGTGCTCGAAGGTGGTGGCGAGATCCTCCCTACTGAGACTGTACACTTCACCCGCAAACAACAAAAAGAGCATTGGCGTCTTGGTTGCCAAGTGAAGGTAAAAGGTGACATGCAACTCAAGATGGACGAGTCTGTTCTCGGCGTTAAGGAATGGGAGTGCACCGTTATCAGCAACCGCAACGTGGCTACCTTTATCAAGGAGTTCAAGGTGCAATTGCCTCCAGGCGAGCACATGGACTTCGTGCCTGGTTCGTATGCACAAATCCTCATCCCTGAGTACGATATCGATTACAACAATTTCGATCGCGAGTTGATTGGTGACTTGTATGTACCAGCATGGGAGAAGTTCGGACTCTTTGGCTTGAAGCAAAAGAATACTGAGGCTACTGTGCGTGCATACTCTATGGCTAACTACCCAGACGAGGGTGATATCATCACTTTGACAGTGCGTATTGCTACCCCACCATTCAAACCAAAAGAGCAAGGTCCTGGCTTCATGGATGTACCATGTGGTATCGCATCTACTTATATCTTCAACCTCAAACCAGGTGATAAGGTGACTATGTCAGGTCCTTATGGTGACTTCCACCCTATCTTCGACAGCAAGCGCGAGATGATTTGGGTCGGTGGTGGTGCTGGTATGGCTCCATTGCGTGCACAGATCATGCACATGTTGAAGACCTTGCACACTCGCGACCGTGAGATGCACTATTTCTATGGTGCTCGTGCTATTGATGAGGTATTCTTCATGGAGGACTTCTTGGCATTGGAGAAGGAGTATCCTAACTTCCATTTCCACTTGGCATTGGACCGTCCAGATCCTAAGGCAGACGCTTTGGGTGTTAAATATACCGCTGGCTTCATTGCTCCAGTCTTGGGCGACACCTATCTGAAGCAACACGACGCTCCAGAAGACATCGAGTACTACCTCTGCGGCCCTCCTATGATGGCAAAGACTGTGCTTGACCTCTTGCACTCGCTGGGTGTAGAAGACGACATGATTATGTTTGATAACTTCGGTGGTTAATCCGAAGGATTTAAATAAAAACAAGGGGCTCAATGAGTCCCTTGTTTTTATTTAGTCTTATGTATCTCTGAGTTATTGAATATATTGTATTTCTTTTACTTTCATTCGAGTGCAGCAGGTCAAGTATTGTCTTTTTCATGGGAGATGAGCCGCAGAGGTACCCAATCAAACAGGGCTCCCGCAAATTTCTAATTTGTGGGAAGAGGAGGAAGTGCGGCAAGCCAAACTCGTGTGCGAGTTTCTTCTTGCAAGCCACTTCCGACGAGGTCCTCCTATGATGGCTAAGACTGTGCTTGACTTGCTCCACTCATTGGGCGTTGAGGACGATATGATCATGTTCGATAACTTTGGCGGATAAACCGCCAAGATTCCTTCGGCTGTTGGATTTCTGGCATGCCGAAAGACAATAATATAATACACGCGCACACGCGCGGATATGCAAAGAGAGCCGCTCTGTCAGCGGCTCTCTTCGTGTATACTTGCTATCCGATGAAAGAAAGAGTTGGTTTCCCGATTGCAATTTATATAGGGTCCCCAAAAAAGTTACAGACTTTTTTGGGAGAGCGGAGGCATTGAGCGCTTTTAACTCGCCAAGCGAGTTCTGTGCGCTTCAATTGCCGAACGCGTGATTTCGCCCATTTTTTAATGTCCGCTCACTTCGTTCGCGTGTTATAGCATGTTTCGTCTGCCAAAACTATCTGCGCCCTCTGGTCGCAACATCTGATAACAGATGCATTCCCATAGTCTGTCCTGTGCTCGGCGGTAGATCGCCGAGTATTTCCGCCTATTTCCTATAGCAGCTTGCGGCGTCCAATAACCACTATTGTCGCAACCGCGACAATAGCCAAAAATGCGATGGTACATCGCTTATAAAAAGGTGGCACATACCGCTCTGGCGGTAGTTGCACCACCTCTTTCTCTACCCGCACATCCATCACCGTGTCGCGTTCCACCCGTGTCCGCCATCTGTCCCGCCATTCCACGCGCGTCAGATACACCGTATCACCTCGCTGTTTCTCACTCACAAACACGCTATCCCTCAGATAGATAGTATCAACCCTCACACTCCTCTGGATGAAGCTTGTAGTATCGTTGCTCTGCACGACGGGCATCAATTTCGTACTGCTGCAACTCGCGCTCGCAAGGATGATTATACCCATACTCAGTACCCGCACGAAAATCCGTGACTTCCAAAATAATCTCTTCATGTTCATTTTGTGCTTTTAGAATTAAACTTGTTAGTTCTCTCTCCACATCCGCCGCACTTCGTCCAATCCCCTTGCCGCGCAATGTGTTGTCCGCCACTACCAGCACGCACCCGCTTGAATGTTCTGGCTTACTACCTCTGTGTATGCGTATGCCTGAGCGTTGTGGTACATTTTGCACAATAGGAAGTAATCGTTTGAATCGTGGCGATTGTGTCACGCAGACATGATAACATAGTGCAGGAATCTCCACGCCTTTCCGCTCCAGCGTGTTGCAGAACCACCTGCCATCAATCACCAGCCGCCCAGTAATCGCATTCCCTTTTGCCTCATTTCGTATCAATCGTATATACATATTCTTTCTCTTTGAGCGCGCCAGGAAGTTGATTGGCGCGCAAGTTGTTTATGTTGTTTTCTAAAATAAAAAGAATATTTGTTGTCTTATTCCTTATATCGATATTTGTAGTCTATCCCTATCAAACTCCCGCTGAACGTCAGTATCTCTCCAAACGCTATCAACAGCGAGTGGTGGATCTCGCCCACAGGCGGTGTCACAAACCCTGCCACTAATAGCAAGACTCCAAACCCGCACAGACTTATTGATAAAATCAATTGAACTTTTTTCATATCATTCACATTTATTTCCTCACGGGGTCCCCACGAAGTGCGTGACTTCGTGGGGAGAGCGGAGGCATTGGGCGCTTTCAACTCGCCAAGCGAGTTCTGTGCGCCTCAATTGCCGAACGCGAGGACAAAGGCGCACATTACAATAGCAGTTGTCAATTGTAAGCGTTTCATGGTCAATTACCACTTTCAATCTGATCGCGCATCAAGTTCCAAACATACTGATAGAATGTCTTGTACTTCGTTTGCTTAATAAAGCCCACCTGGTCTTGAGCGATATAATTTGGATCCATCATGCGGTCGCGAGTAGCCGCACAGATCTGTGCAAATTTCTCTTGCCAAGCGATTTCGTTTGCTCCATATGGAGTCGTTCGCTCGCCTATCACGGCGCATCCGCGTTGTCGTTTACCGCGCTTACGGCGCACTGCCACAAACTTTTGTTTCTTTCCGAAAATCTTGCCCGATGCATTATCCACGGGCGCTAAATAAAATACACTTCCAGCCATAGTTTTGTTTAGTTTTAATAGGTTGTTAATTCATGTTTCTCTCAGCCGTAGGCGGTCTAACAGTGCGCAGCACGGTCTAACCTCCAACAACTACACTGTAGCGGTCTGCAAATCGGCTTATTCGCCGATTTGCTTGAACACTTGCGCCACCACATACCCACGCAGTGTGATGTACTTCTTTTGTGCTTTGAATTTTGCTTCGTAGGTAGCTCGTTGCTCTGGGTCGGCGAGAATGGTTGTTGCTTGAGTTTGTGCTGCTTTGAAAGCATTGCGCACTGCCTGCTGCGCTTCACTGTTGCCACCGTCATAAGGGTTCTTCACACGCACACCAATGGTCGCATTGTCTTTCTTACGGTTACGGAAATGAATCTCATCCGAACCCGAGAACTTCTTCTGAATCGAATCAAAAGGAGTGGAATTTTTGATAATTGCCATAGTTAAAATTTAGGTTTAATAATTAGGATTTTCAATGTCTCTAGAGTATCTAGAATGTCTAGGACATCTATTTTCTCGTTTTTTTATCGCGTAGCGTGTTCCTTGTATCCATCCGAGAACCTCGTGGGTTCGAGGATAGAGCGGAGGTAGCAGTCGCCTAACGATGCAAGGCATCGGTCATTGCGATCTGCTTACCGAACGCGAGGTTTAGTTGTTTTCTTCTGGGATCCCGCGTCTTCCGGAATTCACAAGCAAGCCGTTCATTCCGAAATCCGCTGCAAAGATACACATAAAACCCCTTTTTTGTTGTTCAAATTTCACACTTGTGTTGTTTTTTCTTTTTCCACATGATTCTTCTAACGGTTTCTTCTGCCAATCCCATTTCTTGAGCAACTTCCAAATATACCATCATCACGGGCATTTTACCCAAACGTTCGCGTACTGCTTTCGCTACTAAGGCGTATCTTCGTTTTGTACTTGCTCTGATTTGTTTTTCTTCCATTGTCGTATAAATTTTTCTCTATTTTCTTTTTCTTTAGTTGTTGCCACATGTCCTGTCCTATTTGGACAGCGTTGCACCACATATTTCCCATGCAGTCTTCGGATGTAGAACCCATCCACCAACCGTATCTTCCCGCGTATTCCTTCCACTGGTTTCCTAAATGTCACTATCATATTTTCTACCTTTGAGCGCGGCAGGGAGTTGATTGCCGCGCAAGTTGTTTGAGTTGTCGTTAAATAAAATAAATTTTTGATAATTTTGGTTATTTTCTTCTTCAACGCGCCCCCTGCGCGTTTCGCGACCACCATAGGACATCTCTAGGACATCTGTGGGCTTTCTGTGTCTTTAACTGGAATCAATGTGGCAGCCACTTTTTGAAACACAAATTTTCGCAATGTCATTTTCCGTGCCCCGTATGTATCTTTCTGTAGTTGCTCGTATGCAGCGCGTTGTGTAGGGTCTGCCATGATGGCTGACACCATTTTAGTAATGATTGAGAATCGTTGCCTTTGTTTCTTTTCTTTTTCGCTGGGTATCCGTTTCGGTATTTTGCGCATTTGATACGCGTATGTTTTCCCCGATGGTGACTTACGAAAAACTACATCACCGATTTTCCCACTGACGGATGCAATTCCGTCCATAAATGTTACTCTTGCCATGATTCAATAAGTTTTAGGGTTAATTAATTTTCGATAATTTTTGGTTCAATTGTTTATAATTTTTGTTGTATATTTTATTCCCCACGAGGGACAGCAGGGACGGCAGGGACAGCACTTTTCTCTTTCTCGTCCCCGTACACGCGCGGACGAGTTTATACAATCTGCTGTACCTGCTGTCCCTCATCAGTCTTTCAATATTCGTCTCAAAGCAGAAATCTCGTCCGTATCTCTTTGATATACAATCCATCCACGTGTTTGGATGTTCCCTATTTTCCTTTTTGTCGCTTTGAATCCTGCTGTCCCTAACACCATCCCCAACCTACTCAACGCCATTGGCTTCTTGATGTTGCCGTATGTCACCAATCGCTCACTTATCTGTGCCGTCGTCAAAAACTCTCCTCTGCCCTCGGCAGGCACATCAAAGAGTATCGGCAGCAACTGCTCCTCATTACTCTCATCCCTAAAATGCTGATTATGCTCCTCCAGCACCTCTATCTCGTCCAAGTCGAACCAGTAACTAAACAACGGATCTTGTGCCAATGCCCATGCTTGCGCATACATCCGCTCGTAAGGCAGGAGGGTGTAAAACGGATTTTGAATACTCTCCACCTCAAACGGCAACCAACGCCTATTGCCCGTAATATCTGTGAGGAAATCTCGCCTATTACCACTCGCGCAGAAACTCGCCAAACGCACTCTACGTTCCTTCGTGTACGCATACGCAGCGCGCTCATTCACATCCGTGGCAGTTATCACTGACTTCAACTGGTTGAGCTCGCGGTTGTTCATGGAATCAATCTCATCTAGCGAGATAAGTCCAAACTCCGCAATACGCAGCCGTTCATCTTTGTTCAGATCGTTGCTATTCGCCAACTTACACGCATACGCACGCAGATGTGGCGGTATAAGGTGTTCCAACCAAGTCGTCTTGAAGATACCTTGTTTACCGATTAGCACCAGCACCTGATGATTGACCACCTCATCCTTCATCCAACTCGCCACCATCGCCACAAACCACTTCTTGAAGCACGCCCGCCATAATCCCTCGCCTCTCGCCTTATCGCCTTTAGCCTCATCGCCTAACGGTTTTACCGTCACTTGCTGCGCAACCCAATCAATCCAATCCGGCTGTTCCTCTGTCCACTCGCGGCACGACAGCACATACTCGCGTAGTGGGTGAACATCGGGTATCAGATCCGATTGGAGTGCAGTCATCACCTCTCTACTCGTTATATTCGCATCGTACTCCTGCGCACAGTGACACACGATAGAGTTAATGTCATGCTTCGTCATCTCCCGCCAGTACTCCTCGCCTTTAACCTCATCCAAATCCATGCGAATTTGGAGTTTGTCGCTCACAATGTCATGTCTCAATCGCCTATAATCCAAGTAATTCTCCGTTATGTACTTGATCGCAGCTTCTTGTTTAGTCATAAGTTCTTCACTATATTTAATATTGATTCTACATATTCGATATCCACATCTATATCCAGATGTATGTGTGCATGTGGTCGCACCCACTTTTTGCTTATTGTCTGCCGAGAGTTGATTAGCTCATTGACATCAATCCCCAGACATTCAGCCCACGGCTCGATATAATCCACAGGTATTGTACCTTGCTTATTGAGCAGTTTGCTCAGTTGCGACACATCCATTCCGATGGCATGTGCCAACGCTGTTTTGGTGGTTGCTTGTGTACTGAGCAAATGGTTTATTCGCTCCTTAATCGATTCGGATTTGATGTGATTTTTCATGCTGCAAAGGTAGTGCTTTTATGTGACATAGACTTGGACAATTTGTCCAGAAAAAACAGCAGAATTGGACGATTTGTCCAATTCTGCATACTTTATTTGCCGAAAGGCATAAAAAACTCGCCCAGTCCACAAAGAACTGGGCGAGTAAAAATACTTTTACCAAAACGAATGAGAAAGTTTAGAATTTATTTCACTTCCATTCCCATAACATTATAAGTTTTATCTCCACTTTGAATTAGTAAATGTCCGTCTTGAAGAGTTTTATAGAAAGAAACCACAGGAGAATCGATAGTTTCTACATTGGTTTCTATACCTTCATTGAGGCATTGGCAAGCTGCACCTAATCGCTTTTGTACATCTTTCTCTATGGTGTATAGCAATTGGTCATATTTACTGACACAGACTAAATATTCGCCAAGATAGCAAGTTGGAACTGCCTCTGGGATAATCAGATGAAAATAGTCCCCGTTAGAATAAGTACCTATTCCTTCAACATATACATATCCTGTATTAAATACCCATTTCTTATATTCCTTACCATCTAATAGCGTTATAGTGGATACTTCTGCTACAGCGATTTTTTCCAAAGGTAGTTTGTTTATAACCAAATCTCCATTTGCATCTAAATCTAAACTCGCACGATAATCAACCACAGAAGGGGTTTCGTATGAATACGAATCTATTGCAAGATGTTGTAGTGAATCACCAACCTCTAATGTCCAGTCATATAAAACTAAATCTTTCTTATATGCGGAACTATAAATTAACACTTGATTATTCTCTTCTCGTAGGTAGGCACCACCAAACTTTACATAAAGTTTGTCATTGATTGTGATAGTTTCAGTCGGAGCATTGAGTATGGAATAGCTATCCTCACAGTCTTCATACCAATCGTGGAAACTTGTTCGCTGCAATCCTGCCAAAGTAGGAAATAATTCGCTTGATATTTCTGTTTGCGAAAATCCATGCATACTTATTAGTAAGCATAATAATATTAGAAGTTGTTTCATATAATGTTTTTTTAATGTATTATTAATTCAGAACCGTCTTCCATAGATAGTTGCTCAATGGTTACTGTACCACCATTGATAACTTCCAAAGAACCTGTATCAGTTATTTTTACTTCTCCTATTCGAATAGGTTGTATAAGCGAACTATCTATAGGAATTTGTATTCCATTACCTAATGTACGTGCTTCAATCTCTGTGTCAATTAGTTCTATTCCACCTATGCGCGTTTCTTCACAACCTGTAACAATTTTTGGACTATCAATAATTTCGGTTGTAATTACGCAACTTGGTTCTATAATGTATGGAATGTAATTCTCTTTTGTAATAACGATAGTGCAACCACCTGGTACATCTGTAAATGTAGCAGAAACGGTATTTGTATCTGTCACATAGTAACTACCTCCATTTGCAATATCACTAATAGTTATTGTACATCCTTCTACATCACCTGTATTGACCACAAGATTACTACCATTTCGTTCAAAAGTTACATGCTCAAATTTGTTAGGGATAGTAGTATATATAGGTAATTCCGCATCTCCAATAGCATTGTTTGCTAACAATATCCAACGATAGTAAGCGTCACTACTTGCGTCTGGTTTGTAGTATAGTTTTGCTAATTGTACAATTGTAGAAAAGTTCTGTGAACAACCAGTAAATAGATATTCGAAGAATTTACCATCTAGATTAAAAGACCAACCTAATTCGGTTAAATTCTTTACTCCCCAGCCAGCACGTGAACTTCCTAAATAAGCGATGGCTCCTCCTGTTGGTTTACGAATAAATGCTTCACTCAAACAAGGCTCGTTACCATCGAATGAATTTGTTGAACAGGCCATCGTGATAATAACCATTGGATTGGTATTTGTTAATGTTGTTACATTAGTTGCACAATAATCATCATCATTTTCAATCCCCCAACAAGCTGTATTACCATGGGTCGCAAAGTGCAGGAAATGGTAGTTATTGTTAAACTGAGTTGTTATATTTGTCACATTTAATTGATAATCAGCATCTCCCATAAAATCTGTATGTGTATCATAAAATTTCATTCGATTGCCATTCCAATAGGGTGCAATATAATCACTAATAAATTTGTCAGTTTTAAGATGTGCATCGCTATAGTTCGTACCTTTTTCATAACTCCATAATTTTTGTGCGCAGAGTAGCATAGATGGGTTGGTTGTTGACGGATTTTGCTCATAGTGTAACAGTTTATTGATATATGCTTGGATTTGTTGCTTTGTGTTTACTGGTAATCGAGATATTCCAACCTCTTGATTAAGACCGATATTATCTGTCCATTCTCCTATAACACCATTCCCATTAGCATCCCAATCAAATGCATTATCAAAACTTCCGTAAAAGATATCAGATGGTATTTCTGCATACTCAGAACCAATACTCATTGGAACTTTAAGAATAGGGATAATCCTATCGTCACCCCCAAGGAGTACCCACTTTGTTCTGAAGGTTTGGCGGTAATGTTGGATGCACGCTTTAATACGTAATTGTTCTGTGTCCCATTGACTAGCATAGTTAGAGTTGATATCTTCAAGGGTGATAATTTCTGTATACACGCCTTTTTGGGTTTTCCAAACACGCAATGGTTCAAAACTATTTTTTAAACTATCAGTAGTAATGATTAAGTAATCAATATTTTGTGTGTAAGACTTTTGTAACCTCTGGGGATAGAATAAATCAACATCATTTGGATTATGAACAATCCGTTTAATTATACGATTTTGTATTGGGGTAGTCACATTTCCCATATTATCATTAGTTAACTCAATAGTGATATTAATTTGGGATACAAAGGATAGAGATTTATTGATGGCATCATATACAAAAGGCGTAATACGAAAACTAACATATTGATAATTGTCTATCCAACTCAATCCGCCATATCGAACAATAGAATCAGGGTAAACCCTCAATTCGTAAGTACATGGCGCATCGGAGTAGTTACTATCTGTTGGCTGTCCTATAGGCATTGCCTCTAAATTTATATTGTTCTGCCAACTTGTCGTGGTATATGTGACGGTATAGTTACTTACTTTTTTGTTAGGAGGTAACAAAATGTTTTTTACACATGAAGGAAGTATAGGATCACAAGTATTGCATATCGCATCAAAACCTGTGGGGTGATCAATCATGTGTTTACCATTATTTTCTACAATTGAGAAGTCAGCAGTAGAAAATGTAAAACTATATGTCTGCGAATAAGATATATTAACCAACAGACATATCAATATAAATAGAAATGTCCGTTTCATACCTTATTGAGTTATAATCATTTGTTTTGTGTCAATCAGTTTACCATCTACAACCAATGAGTAGAGGAAAGTGCCTGCATAGAGTTCATTTGCACTAATAGTAATATTTCCCTCTCCAAATGTGCTAACATCGTATTGGCTCAGTTGCTCTCCCAACATATTATAAATGTATATGGATGCTTGTTTTGCTTCAGTTGGTACAATATACGAAATAGTAGTTACTTCTGTGAAAGGATTTGGATTATTTTGATACAGCGTTGCTGTAATGGTTTCAGTAGTGCTATCCTGTAGTTTTGGCGCCTGCTTGCGTGCAGAAGCACTTGAGGAATTAGATAGCGTACTTACTTGCTCGGACAAGTCTTGTACCGCTTGAATCAATAGTGGAATTAGTTCTGTGTAATTGATACTCATTACACCAGCAGCATCTTCATGCACCAATTCTGGATACAGCTCTTTTACTTCTTGTGCCAAAAGGCCATAATGAACTTTATTTGCTCGAGCTAAATCTTCATTTGATGTAGTCATTGTCATGGTGGAGGCAGTATCGCTTTGCGCTGTGTTTGCGAGAGCGATAGCACTACCTGTAGCCATAGTATATTGCACAGGATTAAGTGCTGCGATTTTTGTTAAAGCGGTAGAATTAATCTGTTGAATATTTGACTTATAACGAGCATCTGACAATGTAGTTACTTCACCTGCTGTCAATACGCCTGTCACATAAGTATCTCCATCAAAATAACCAGCATAACGACCATTAATTTGTGGAACTTGATATGTTGATACTGTTCCAAATACTGCGGTGCCATTATTTGTACCCTGTAACTCTCCGTATATACCATAGTTATATCCAGAACTACGGTTTCCTGCTACTCCCATTACACCATACGAGCGTCCAGATGCAGCAGGGGAAACGTTGCTAGCGTATCCGCGAATTGCGATTTGGCGATCTGTTGCAAACTCAGCATAGGCGGCTACTGCAGGACCCCATGCATTGGTAGATTTAATGTAGGAATAAATACCTGCATCGTATCCTCCAGTTGTGTGAACATAAAGTTTCTTGTCTGTGGTTATGGTATCACCAATACCCACATTTCCAGTAGATGAAACTTGAATTTGTGCAAAGCACATAATGGCAGAAAGCCAAATTGTTAGAAAACTAAATAACTTTTTCATGATGGTGTTAATTTTAAAAATTAATATTAGGGTTTATTTATTCTACTTCAAACTCACCAGTTACGACGGTGTTAGCAGAGTAGATTTGTACGACATACGAACCTGTTTGATTAATGGTAGCTTCTGTTTCATTCAAGAACTCCTCTTCTACTACCACCTCACCTGTTTCTTGATTAATGACTTCTACATACGCAGGCGCATCTGTATCCGCTCCTACGGATAAATGGTTACCATCGATTGAAGCATGAAAACGAGTTGGATTAGGTCGTTCTCCTAATGTTTCACGGTTTGCATCATCTAATGGAACAATAGAATAAAGTTCTGTTAAAACAACTTCTTGAGCCATTGCGAATGCAGATGCATTGCATATACCTAGTATAAACAATGCGAAAATAAAAATCTTTCTCATAGTATTGTAATTAAAAATTTTTTTGCAAAATTACAACAATACTATGAAATGTGCAAGAGAAAGATAAAATTGATAAGTTCTTAGGGGGTATTTGATTGATTATCAATGTGATACGATGTCAAATTGATAAGTTGCGCAAAAAGATATAATTATTCGGTAATAGACAAATTTTGCAAGAAATTATTTAATTGGGCAGAAGTTATGCCTATCTTTTTTGTCATACGAGTTTTGCGAACCATAAGTGCATCTTTGGAAATACACATACTATTTGCAAGATCTTCTATAGACATCTGCGGATAAATAAAACTCAATACGCAAAAGACATTCTCCCTTTGGGTTAAATTTAGTTTCTCCAAAGCAATGAGCCAGCTTTGCAAATAAGGATTAACATCTTTTTTAAGTTGATCATAGTTATTCCATTGATGACGTGGCTTTGGGTATTTTCGGCGGATCTTGTATATACGTTTGTCGTAATAATGTTGTGCATTATGGTTGTGAAGTTCGTCTGTTTGCTTTTTTATTTGCGCAGACAAACTAATGATTTGTTCACTAGAAACTTTTAATTGAGCTATAGCAAATCTACGATAAACGACAATACCTATTATAAGTATAATACATAGGATTATACAGCATGCTACTATTATCCAACTCCGTAACCATGGGTGAGGATTTAACTTGTAATTTTCAATCGTTGTAACTGCTTGTGTATAAGACTCTTTATGTTCTTCAAGCATACGATTCATGTCCTCGCGGGAAGAAGCATAATTTGATACTAAAGTAATATTTCCTTCTTGTTCTGCACTCTGCATCAAACAATAATAGGCGTTAGAAATGTAATTTGGATTGTTGGAATTTTTAATAATCAGTTGAGAATAAGGTAAGGCTTGCGTTAAATCTCCGATTTCAAGATGTAGTTGCATGATTTTCAAATAACTAAAGCACTTATCTTCCTCACTTTGCCAATAATTTAATCCTAGATTGAAATACACCAATGCAGAATCGTATTGTTGCTGTTCGTAGAAATATAGCCCTTGTGTTTCATAATAACGAGCTCGGTAAGTACTATCCAACGAATAAGTTTGGGCTATTTGTAAAAGACTATCTGTTTTTGTGAATAAATGTAGATTAATACAGCATGGAATAACATTTAATAGGTGATGTGCATAATACCATTCGTTTCCACTCTCCTTAAAATCTTCACTCGCACGCTCATAGAAAATTAATGCCAAACTATCGTTGTTATTCTGTGCGCAGATATAACCCATGCACGAATTTACGCGCCCTCGGTATATCGGGTCATCAATTTGCAAACGGTCTACTTCGATATAACATCTTGCTGCTCTTGCTACTTGTTGATGATAATCTTCTAAGTTTCGTCCCATATAGTAATACGCTTTGCCGAGTGTATTGCTCATCAACACTCTACCAAATGGATTATCTAAGCAGCGTATCGCCTTGCCTAATGCAGCCGTATCATCATATATCACATGCTCCGCCTGATACAAACTATCTGCTGTGATAATAACCTCTTTTGCCTCACGCCAATGACAAGAAGACAAACCACACACCAATCCTAGCACGCATACCATTCTGCATGCCTGGCTGAATATATGTGCTATCGAAATTCTCATTCCGCCGACAAAGGTACTACATTTTTCCGACATGTGCAAACAAATCCGATTAAAGTGCCGTTTTTATTTATACCTAAACATATTTGGCACAATTTTTGCCCATTTTATACAAAAAGTGAACAATTTTTAGCAAATCAACCACAAAATTGTATTTTTTTTGTAATTTATTTGGTTGTATTAAAAAAAAAATGTACCTTTGCACGATTAATGTATTTTTGGATAAAGTGCGTATTTGTATTGCAATAATATTTTGTTAAGTTATGTGTAAAAAAGTAGAATATAGTCAGGAGCATTATCGCTTTGCTGATTATGCCTGTGTATGTGTGTCTTTTTTTTCAAACCCTAAATTTCTTGAAGTCTTTTGGGATAGAAAAATGAGTGTGTGGACTGAGATGATGCGTGAGTTGAGATTTGTAGAAAAGCCGTTGACTACATTGGAGGCACAATTGGTAAACGTAGATGAGATAGCTTATTCTTTAGACATAACTCTAGAGGAAATACTTTCTCAAAAGGTGTATTTTTTCTCAAATGCTCTGTTGGATGATTACAATGTTGACATCTTTCTATCTAGATACTTCATTTTTTTGAAGATTCAACTTAATGGAAAAAATCTTGAAGAATCAATATTTCCGAAAATCTATGACTTACTTACGCTTGGCGATTTAAAAGATGTTGTATCACTGCAAGCTATTAAGTTAGGATTATGGCATAAGGTTTGTGCTGGTAAAGATGATTTGTGGACTATATTAGATCCGCTGGCATTCAAAAGTATTGATGACAAGATTTCTGCGAATGGTACATACTTCGATGAATACGATGTTGAAGGTAACTTTATTGAAACTCGAAGACACTTACGGCAATTAAAAGAGGATGAAGGGTATCTTGCAACCATTCAAGTAAAAACAGGTCTGACTGAGTGGCATCTAGATGCCCAAGAATCTATTTGGAATTTATTGAAACAAGAATCAACGAGATGCTTTGCTAAATAACTCTTTATACTATGAAAATAGAACGTAATACAAATTGTAGTAATCAATCGTATAATTTTGCACGTCCTTTGGGGCCAACTGCAAGTGGAATAACACGTACAACAAGAGTAATTCCCTCTACTTCTAAATCTGCTACAGGAATAAAAGCATACTCTGTTAAGTAATGTCCTATGCCTAAATGTTTCGAGGTTTCCTCATTTGATAATGTCTATATTGAAATATACACAATGGGATTTCCTATTGAGGGAGAGTCCATTTTGACGGTGTTGCGAGATAATGATAAAATTCTTTTTTCTTTTCTAATAGATTCTTATAAAAGTGGAGATGTGATTCCTGCATTAGAAATTGCAAAGAATATTCATTTGGAGCAATTAGATTATTTTTTTTGGACACATCCTGACCATGATCATTCTTTAGGTATAGATGAAGTCTTAATGGAATTAGATAAAGAGTACCGAACACGGATTATTCTCCCAGAGGGGATGAACAAAGATCTCCCCCTTGCGCAATCAGCGCGTTCTTCTATTGAATATATTAATAAGCATTATAACTCAGGGCAAAAATATCATAGTGTATCATTATTGGGAGTTGATGATTTATGTGCATTGCCAACATGGAGCATCAACTTTAAAGAGCAATGCTCTGAATTCGAGTTGCCATGTAGATTTACTATTTTGGCTCCACATTCAAGTTTGATTCAGCGATTGGAGTTTACAGATAGTCCTTCATTTAACGATTTCTCTTTAGTATTATCCATGTCTTGGAATTCGTGCACATTCCTTTATACGGGAGATATTTCTAATCGTGGAATAAGTATTATTCAAGGCAATCATAGATGTGAAAGTCATTTAAAAAACATACTATATGTAAAAATTCCGCATCATGGCTCAAAATCATCGAATAATTTAATAAATTACTTATCATTTTTAGAAACAGGAGAAGAGCGAGCGGTATCTACACTCAACAGGTCGAATAATATTCCCAATGATGATGTGCTGCAATCCTACAAAGATAGAATAAATTCTAGTAATGTCATTGTTGTTGGAGATAAATCAGTTAAAGCGGAAATTTGTTGTCTTAAATATAAACTTACTGATTTTCAATGTAAGATGGATACTTGGCTTCTGTGAGATTCCGTATGCCATAAAGTTCTAAGCAGGAAGATACAAGTATCTTTCATTCTCTCTCCTTTTTCCTAGGATTATGGGCGAAATCTCCTCGTATTCGGCAAATCGGGAAACCAACTCTTTCTTTCATCGGATAGCAAGTATACACTTAGAGAAGCTACCTGTTAGGTAACTTCTCTCTTTTTTGCATATCCGCGTGCATGCGCACGTTTAATTTTATTGTCTATGGTCTTTCGGCATGCCATAAATCCAACAACCGAAGGAATCTTGGCGGTTTATCCTCCAATATCATCAAACATAATCATGTCGTCCTCAACACCCAATGAGTGGAGCAAGTCAAGCACTGTCTTCGACATCATTGGAGGACCGCAGAGGTAGTACTCGATGTCTTCTGGAGCGTCGTGTTGCTTGAGGTAGGTGTCGCCCAAGACTGGAGCAATGAAGCTAGGAGTGTACATTTACACAAGAGTGCATCCGCCTTTGAATCTGGACGGTCCTTACTAGGTATAATGGAAGTTAGGATACATAGGAGAACCAACAAGAACCTATTGAACGACTTTATTAAATTCGTTCAATAATCACGAAACTTTGATTAGTCATCTTTATGCCGCAGAGCCTCTAATAAACAACTACGCTCCATTGAATGTCCATTCAGGACATTCAATTACACGAAAAATAGAGGCTCTTTGAATTGTTTATCTAATCAAAGTTTCATACATAACACGGCACATAGAAATAGGGTCGTTAGGCCTTCAGCAATCGCATATAAGAGCTCACATGTGCTCTTATTATGTACATGCTTCAGACCTATACGACCCAATACCGCGAGATGCACTATTTCTATGGTGCTCGTGCTATTGATGAGGTATTCTTCATGGAGGACTTCTTGGCATTGGAGAAGGAGTATCCTAACTTCCATTTCCACTTGGCGTTGGACCGTCCAGATCCTAAGGCAGACGCTTTGGGTGTTAAATATACCGCTGGCTTCATTGCTCCAGTCTTGGGCGACACCTACCTCAAGCAACACGACGCTCCAGAGGACATCGAGTACTACCTCTGCGGCCCTCCTATGATGGCTAAGACAGTGCTTGACCTGCTCCACTCGCTGGGTGTAGAAGATGATATGATCATGTTCGATAACTTTGGTGGTTAATCCGAAGGATTTAAATAAAAACAAGGGGCTCAATGAGTCCCTTGTTTTTATTTAGTCTTATGTATCTCTGAGTTATTGAATATATTGTATTTCTTTTGCTTTCATTCGAGTGGAGCAGGTCAAGTATTGTCTTTTTCATGGGAGATGAGCCGCAGAGGTACCCAATCAAACAGGGCTCCCGCAAATTTCTAATTTGTGGGAAGAGGAGGAAGTGCGGCAAGCCAAACTCGCATGCGAGTTTCTTCTTGCAAGCCACTTCCGACGAGGCCCTCCTATGATAGCAAAGACTGTGCTTGACCTCTTGCACTCGCTGGGCGTTGAGGACGATATGATCATGTTTGATAATTTCGGAGGATAAGGACGCATACAGCGTTAATGCGAAATTTCACAACGGGCTTTAGCCCATTATAAATAAACCACTCGGTCTGATAGGTGCTTGCACATAAAAAGATCGAGTGGTTTATTATAATGCCCTACCGATAGGTAGGTGGTGAAATGAGCAAACGCTGTATGCGCAAAAGTGAGAAGATCGAATTTCGGGGGAATTGATTAGAAAAAGCATCGCATTTTCTAATCAAGGCGGCGTCCGAATTTTGGCGGATAAATCCGCCAAAGATAAACCGCCTTCAGTTGTTGGGGTTTCAAGGCTAACGCTATTGGATTGCTTGACAACTCGGATATATTAGATAACACGCGCACACGCATGCGCGTGTTATTTTATATGGTCATTTGTGCTTCTTTTTATCTAGATTACCGACTCTTCAATGTCCGCTCACTCCGTTCGCGTGGGGGAGAAATTCCTGCGTTCGCTTCGCGTTATTCTGTATATGGGGTCCCCACAAATTTTCAATTTTTGGGGAGAGCGGAAGCAGCAGTCGCCTAATGACGTAAGCGTCATTCATTGCGACCTGCTTGCTGAACGCGAATCGACTACCCAAACATTTCTGCGCCCATTGGTCGCAACATCTGCCTTGCAGATGCTTTTCTTTGTTTATTGCCCCGAATGATATTCGGGTATTCTTGTGAAAAACACCCCTTCTTTTAGGAAGGGGCTTGGGGTCGGCTATATATGCTGTTTCTTAAGATTTCTCTTCTCTTTATTTTCTCTTTACCTTCCCCTTTTCCGCCGAGAGAAGAGCGGGAGAAGACCGAGCGAACTCCGACTCAACTCCCTGCCCCCAAAAAGTGCTTTTTGTTAAGATGATTTTCTTCTTCCCCTCGCAGAAGATTCTTCTATTGTCCCGACTTGTAGTCGAGTATCTCCCTTTCAATATTCTTCCCAATCTCCCGCCACTAGTTTAGTGTGCGGGGTCCCCGATGACGCTAGCGTCATCGGGTGCATTTCGCGGTTCCGTCCGCGAGATTCTCCCCGCCTCTATACCTTACGCCCTACATTACATATAAAAATCGCACCATTTTAACAAAATCTGCTATTTTATTTGCTCATATAAAAAAAATGCACTATCTTTGCACCGCAATTCCAAAAAAACACAGTAATATTCGGAGTACGACTCCGTAAATTACACGTTTTTCAGGAATCAATTCAATACAAACAAAATTTTTAATCAATTGATAATCATGTATAATCGCCTTATTTCGTTTGAAAATTTAGAAGAGGATAGTATTTTTCTATTCGGAGCGCGTCAAACAGGTAAATCCACGCTGCTGCAAATGCGTTATCCAGATGCTATTTACTATGATTTGTTAGAACGCAGTACATTTGAACGCCTGCAACGCAATCCTGCTTTGTTGGAGCAAGAGTTATTGGTATTACCCAATGACACATTGGTTATTATTGATGAATTACCATTGATGCCGATATTGTTGGATCAAATACATCGGTTGATTGTTCGCAAGAATATGCGCTTTATCCTTACGGGTAGTAGTGCACGCAAACTCAAACGCCAGGGTATAAACACACTTGGTGGGCGTGCTATGGTGCGGACATTATATCCTTTGGTGAGTGCAGAGATTCCTGATTTTGAATTGAATAGGGCTATCAATCAAGGGCTCCTACCACGTCATTATATGGCAAAACCTGCTGTTGCGCGTGAACGCTTAAAAGCTTATATATCCGTTTATCTCAAAGAAGAAATCAAGGCAGAATCTTTGGTGCGTAATCTGCAAACATTCAACCGCTTCTTGGAGGTGGCAGCTTTGACTAACGGCGAAATGGTTAATTACTCGAATATTGCCAGCGACTGTGGTATTGATAGTAAGACTGTAAAGGAGTATTTTGCGATATTAGAGGAAACGCATATTGGCTATATGATTCCTGCTTACCAAAAGGTAGTCAAACGCAAATTACGTCAGTCGCCTCGATTCTATTATTTTGATGTAGCTATTCCTAACTACCTTCTCTCACGTCATAATCTGCAACAAGGATCAACTGACTTTGGGCACGCCTTTGAGCACCTTCTCATGCAGGAATTGATTGCATATATGGGCTATCATCAACATGAGAACCAACTGAGTTATTGGCATACATATCAAGATCAAGAAGTGGACGCAGTACTGGGAGATGCAAAAGTGGCGATTGAGTTTAAGTCCACCACTGAAGTGCAGAAACGCCATCTTTCTGGTTTGAAAGCGTTCAAAGAAGAACACGTAGATGCACGTTTGATCGTTGTATCATTAGATGAGAAACGCCGTTTGTTAGGAGATGTAGAAATCATCCCTGCCACAGAGTTCCTCCATGACTTGTGGGCGAATAAGATTTATACGCATGATTAATTGTATATAGAGTTCTGTAAAAATCAAATCTTCGCCATTTATGTTTCCATCGGACATAAATGGCGATTTTCTATATCGCCTCTAACCTCTGCGGGGTCCCCGATAACGCTTGTGGCGTTTTGGGGTGCACTTTGCGCTTCCGCCCGCGAGAAATCCGCTCTCCTTAACAAAAAATCGCCTTAAAAGCGATTTTTATTTGCATTTATGCAAAAATTATTGTATCTTTGCACCCGCAATTCCACGCCGGGGATGTCTGCGCGTCATCGGCTGGGGTAGCAGACATATTTAAAAGGCGTTTATTGACGCTCTGTTCTGACCCTTAGAAATGTCGCAGTTTCAATCATGTTCAGGACTTAGCAACGGTAGATGTCCTACGGGATATAGATTATCCTTCTTGTGCCTATTGGTGTTGGTATATCTTTTGCGTATATACGTATGCGCACACGCGTACCTTAACTATGTGGCACAGAGAATATTTATATTCGGCGTGGGCTTCGCGTTGTCGGTCTAACATGGTGGGCAATGCGACAGCCTCTAAGGGTGGAACGACAACAGTCGGACTCCACGCTTTTTTTATATGCCTTAACGATTAACAACAATCCGCATAGTTGGGAGTTCATATGCAAATACAAACATATATTACATGTCCATTGTTTATATACTTTTGTCAATAGGATTTGCATTAACATTGATACAATCATGGAGAAAAAAATGATAGTATTAACATATAATCGTATTTAACCTCACATAAATATTACTCAGTATGGAAATTTTAACTATTGCATGCACGTGCATGAATTACGGCTCTAACGGAGCAAGTGGTAAACTTGTAGTTACAACGGATAAACTAGCTTTTTATCCGTCAAAATTCATGAAGACGCTTTTATTTTGGTCAAATTGGCCCGATATTGTGGAGGAAATTCATAATGTGTATAGTGTCCAGAAAGCAGCACTTGGTTATCTAGAGATCAGAACCAAGAATTATAGCATACGCTTAAACACCTTCAATAAAGATAAAATCATCAATGCACTAAAGACAGCCAACCCCAATATTCACATTCAATAATTTTTTGTTAAATTTCTAAAAAATACTATTATTATGAAACGTATCTTATTTTTTTGTGCAATTCTAACTGCACTATTTGCATCTTGTGGTCAACAAAGCAAACAAGAAACTCCAGTCAAAAACGAGAAAAAATCAGAGCACGCCCAATTGCTTAACGAAGGATGGAGTGAATTATGCGAAGTCCAAGGGTATGAAGTCGATGTAACTGTGGATGATGAATATTTTTTAAAAGAAAATAGCACGCTATATATTATTTATACTAAAGGACAGCATTATATCGCTCTAGATAGATGGTATGCACATTCTATAACTAATAATTATAAAGCAACTAGATATTCTGTAACAAAAGGTAATTTTAGGAAAGTAGGAAAAACATTTACTGGTCGTATTTCAGCAGGTCATCGTGACATATACTTCAATTTTTAAGAACTATGTTACGCAACAAAAAAATTCTACACAATCTCAACCATTGTGATTATGAACATCCATTTGATCGCAAGGCATTGCACGCACTAGAGAATACTCCAGGTTTGGGGGCTGTTGGAACATTTTTTACGAAGCATACCATTGAAAAATTCTACACGGTTCAATGTACAGGTAGCAACTTAAAAGTTACAAAAGACAACTATCCTAAGATTCACGAATATCTCCAATATGCGTGCAATATCTTAGACATGCCTACCATACCTGATATGTATGTGCAATGGGGATACGGTATAAATGCATATACAGTGGGAGTGGAAAATCCTATCGTTGTTATTAATTCAGGACTAATTGATCTCTGCGATGATGATGAAATGCTCTTTATTATTGGTCACGAATTAGGACATATCAAGAGTAATCACATGTTATATCATATGATGGCACAGGTTATAAATCTCGTGATAGAACAAATCCCTGTAGGTAAGTTTGCAGCAGTACCAATACAATACGCTTTATATTATTGGAGTAGGATGTCGGAGTTTACTGCCGATAGAGCTGGTTGGCTCTGTTGTCAGAACTTAAAAGCTGTTGTGCGCGCTTTTATCAAAATAGCTGGTTTGCCTATAAATCAATATGAAAATATCAATGAACGGGCATTTATAGAGCAAGCTCAAGATTTTGAGATGCTTGATTATGAAAACATGAATAAGATAATCAAATTCATAACCATAGCGGATCAATCCCATCCGTGGACTGTGATGCGCGGGGCACAACTTCTTCAATGGATCAATTCTGGAGAAGGAAAGGAAGTCTTGTTAAAACATTGGTAATAAACATAAGTGGATACAATAATAAATAACAATACAATTATGGCAAAAAATGATTTTACTGGCGAGAGTGCCGAGAATTACGAACAAAAATGTTTGTGCGTATTGGTCTTAGATGTTTCTGGTTCAATGCGAGGTAAACCTATCGCAGAACTGAATCAAGGATTAAAAGACTTCTATCAAGAGATTTCTGCTGACGAAACTACTAAACAGCGATTAGAAATAGCTTTGATAGAGTTTAACAGTACAGTAAAGAATACACTTTCCCCTGCATTGGTGGATAACTTTACTATGCCCGAGTTAGAAGCTAATGGCTCTACTGCTATGGTAGATGCTGTTAACGCAGCTATTGATTTGGTTGCAGATAGAAAGGCATGGTATAAGGATACAAACCAAAACTACTACCGTCCATGGATTATTCTTATGACCGACGGCGAGCCAGATACAGATCAAGATATCAATACCTTGGCACAACGCATTCAAAACGATACCGCACAAAAACGCTATGCCTTTATGCCTATTGGTGTAGAGGGGGCAAATATGAAAATTCTAGATCAAATAAAAGGTAATATTCCTCCAATGAAACTTCAAGGAACGAAGTTTAGTGCATTTTTTAAATGGTTGAGTGCAAGTATGGGAACTGTCGTTACAGCCGAAGAAGGACAAAAAGTGGATATAACAGAAGGCGCAAGTGGTTGGATGAGTGCTTTCGAGATTTAATAAACCTACAATATATATAGTTATGGCAAAGAATGATTTTTTCGGTGAGAGCGCCGAGAATTACGAACAAAAATGTTTATGCGTATTGGTACTTGACATTTCAGGTTCCATGAATGAAATTATCGATGATAGCAATGTTGTTGATACAGGTCGTCAGGTTTTTGTTGATGGTAAAATGTATAATGTGGTGCAAGGTGGTATCTCAAAATTGGATAATCTTAATGAAGGTTTGAAAAGCTTTTATGATGAGATATACAATGATGAAACTACAAGTCAGCGTTTGGAAATAGCAATCGTAACTTTCAATGACCAAGTGCAATGTATCCAAAGCCCATCACTCATTACAAATATGGACATGCCTACATTACTTGCAGATGGTGATACTGCGTTAGTTGACGCAATGAATGAGGCAATCGATTTGGTTGCCGACCGCAAGAGCTGGTACAAATCGACTAATCAAACATATTATCGTCCATGGATTATCCTGATGACAGACGGAGAACCGAATCAAGGTCAAGATGTATCTACACTTGCCGCACGTATTAAAAAGGATTGCAATGACAAACGTTATGCATTCTTACCTATTGGAGTGGATAATGCTAACATGGCTATACTGCAACAATTGCAAGGTAATATCCCCGCAATGAAACTTAAAGGGACTAAATTTAGTTCATTCTTTAAATGGTTAAGTGCAAGTATGGGTACTGTTGTTACAGCCGAAGAAGGCCAAACGGTAGATTTGCATAATGGTGCAGATTGGATGGAAGCATTTTCTATATAAAACACATGAAGACATGAAAAAAATATTGTTTTTTCTATATCTTTCACTATTTTTATCTATGAACTCATTGGCAAGCACTACGCCTGCCAATGAGTCGAATAGTGAGCAAAAAGAGTCTACTGCTCAGTTAAAGGATGATATAAATTCCACTTCAGAAGATAAAGATAATCGCATAACAAAAAAAAATAAAATAACATGCGAAAAAGCTATCGAATGGTCGACCTTAAAATCTTCTGCCAAACCCTTTGGCTACGGAATATTATTTGGCATTGTTGGTACAATTCTTTGTATTTATTTTAGACCAGATAAATATATATTACGCAAAATCATCTCCATGTTATCAAAGTTTATAGAGCATCATAAAAATAAAGAATCTGCCGGAAACACTATTGCAGAGACTATATATCAAGTAGAGACTACAACAGAGGAATCATCAACAAATGTGGCTCCCACACAAATTCCAAAACCTCTACCAATACCACCCAATCCTATGCCTGAGCCAATTTCTATCACAATTAATCCAACAACTTTTGCCATTGATGGAGATCAATGGTCTGTAATAGGTAGTTCGGTTATTGGAAATAGTCATATATCTATGAATTTACCATGTCAAGATAATTGTAAATATGAATACATAGGTGAAGGTTGGGGAATTGCAGTCACATCGGAC
The DNA here is from genome assembly GCA_045578255.1 of Paludibacteraceae bacterium. Classification (GTDB taxonomy): domain Bacteria; phylum Bacteroidota; class Bacteroidia; order Bacteroidales; family Paludibacteraceae; genus Colicola. The sequence goes on along the minus strand of JAZNJW010000022.1, from coordinate 182,160 downwards.
GGTGCTGGTTCTGCAAAACGCTCAGAAATTGGATCAAAGATTGTTGCTGAAAGAGCTATCGTACATTTTAAACAGCTGATCGAAGAACTTGGTTGGATGCAAAACAACGAATTGCCTACTGATGCCGTATGGAGTAAACATGCCTATACTAAACTTAATAAAATCTATCAAGAGATAGTGGCATTTGCAAAAACTAAAGAACTTGACTATAAAGACTTAAGTGCTACGGCAATAATTCTTATACACACACCTAAAGGTGTTCTTTGTACGCATATAGGAGATGGTAGAGCAGGATATCGCGATGAATCTGGAGAATGGAAAGCCATCATCACTCCACACAAAGGGGAAGAAGCGAATCAAACGATTTTCATTACATCTGATTTTTGGTCTATTCCTAACTATACTATGTCTGATGTATTCGTGCCAGAAAGTATTGTGATTCGAGAAGAAATAACAGCATTTACTTTAATGAGTGACGGATGTGAGCATACCGCTTGGCAATGTAATTATTTTGATGCAGAGAAAAACAAATACTATGATCCTAATAGACCACATGATAAATTGTACGAAAGTTTATCTAAAACACTCGTTAAATATCATGCGGAAGGAGTAGATATAAATAGACGTAAGGAGCAATGGCAACAGTTCTTAGTAGATGGGAATAAATCTTTCCAAAAAGAATCCGATGATAAAACAATGATATTAGGAGTTTTGTGCGAATCAAATAATAGAGAACAATCATGTTAGTTTATACAAAAGAAAAAGAAGCAATCACTCTAGAGGACAGTGCTTTTTCATCGGGAGGAGAAGGTGAAGTAAGATATGTCAAGAAGGCGCCAGAGCGTTTTAAGAATGTTTGTGTCAAATTATACTACCAAGCCAAGAAAACCAAGCAACAAGAAGATAAAATCACTTTTATGGTTGCTAATCCTCCTGCTACAGTAGAGGGGGCGGGTTTTATAATAGGTTGGCCTATCGCTACCATTTATGATAACGCATCCGAGTTCCTTGGTTTTATGATGCCTTTAGCACCCGAAGGGAGCAAACAATTAGTTAATTTAACAGCTCTTAAGTTGAATAATAAATTAGACCAAGTGTGGTTTGACAAATATGATCGATCTATCGGCAAAAATTCTATGATTGCTCGGTTGAAACTCATCAACAACATTGCAATTCCAATACATCTTCTACATAGTACTGGAAAATATGTTATGAAAGATTTTAAACCTCAAAACATACTTGTAACGCATAATGGGCGTGTTACCATTGTTGATATGGATTCTGTACAGATTACCAACAATTATAGATTACTCTTCCCTGGTACGGCGGCAACAGAGTCATACATGCCGATGGAATTCTATACTGATAATGTGGGGCATCATGCTAACGAACCTCTCAATCAGTCATGGGATTTATTTGCACTTGGAGTTGTATTCTATCAATTAATGTTTGGTTTACACCCTTTTGTAGTTACACCGTGGGCTCTAAAAGATGATAGTTGCAATGAAATTTCACAAAATATAGCGCAAGGATTATTTCCCTTCGGTTCTATGGCGCATAAGGTTAAGAGCTATCCTGATATACATAATAAATTTAATATTATTCCTGCTAATCTTCAGTCTTTATTTAAACGCGCCTTTGACACTACCCCAAATTCTCGCCCTTCAGCCGAAGAATGGGGTAAGACTATTCATGCTATATTAGCAACAGCAAAACCAGATCCCAACCCAAAACCAGTACCAAAACCACAACCACGTCCCAAGCCGCAACCAACTCCAGAGCCCACTCTTAATCCACGACCAGGTGAATATATCTGTCCTGAATGTGGAAAATCAACAGATTCATTAAAGCGGTTTGTATTACCACATTTTTGGTTATTTTTAGTTTGTTACATACAGTGGCAAAATGTTGAATACACATGTTGTCCAGAATGTATGCGTAAACATATATTAGCAAAAGGATTTTTACATATTATAACAGCAAACCTTATATGGCCAATAGTAATATTACCTTGGATATTAATACAATTTATACGAACATATAGCAAAGGTCATGCGTTGTAAAACAAACTAATTTTTATATCTGTATGGTAGTTTACACAAAAGAAAGAGAATCGATTACTATTGATGATAGCGCTTTTTCATCTGGTGGTGAAGGAGAGGTTAGAAGTGTTAAAGTAGGGCCCGCACGATTTAAAAATGTGTGCGTAAAGATTTATTACCAAAAGAAGCGAACTAAACAACAAGAAAATAAAATTGACTTTATGGTGGCAAATCCCCCCGCAAAGGTTGAAGGTAGAGGATATATGATAGGTTGGCCTATTGCTACTATATATGATAAGACATCTAAATTCTTGGGATTTGTGATGCCTCTTGCGCCTAAAGGTAGTAAGCAATTGGTTAACTTAACAGCATTAAAATTAAATAAGAAATTAAATCAGGTTTGGTTTGATAAGTATGACCGTGCAATTGGGAAAAACGCCATGATTGCACGCTTTAAGCTTATCAATAATATTTCCATTCCTATACATTTACTGCACAGTACAGGTAAGTATGTTTTGAAGGATTTTAAGCCTCAAAATGTATTAGTAACACCTACCGGGAGTGTTACAATCGTTGATATGGATTCTGTACAAATAACAAATAACTCTAAATTGTTATTTCCAGGTACTGCAGCAACCCCAGAATATGTCCCGATGGAGTACTACACAAATAATGTAGGAAAAACTGAGACGGATATACTGTATAAATCGTGGGATTTATTTGCTTTGGGAGTGGTATTTTATCAACTTATGTTTGGATTGCATCCGTTTATTGTCACACCATGGGTTCTTAAAGATGATAGCAGCAATGAAATTTCACAAAATATAGCGCAGGAATTGTTTCCTTTCGGTGCTATGGCACATAAAATAAGGGGGTATCCAGATCCGCATAATAGATTCAAAATTATTCCTGCTAATGTTCAGTCTTTATTCAAACGTGCTTTTGATAGTGTCCCAAATTCTCGCCCTTCAGCTGAAGAATGGGGAAAGACTATTCATGCTATTTTGGCGACAGCTAAGCCAGACCCTAATCCAAAACCCGCACCAAAGCCCCAACCTAGGCCTCAGCCCAGTCCAAGACCAAATCCTGTGCCTACCCCCCAACCACAACCTACTCCAGTGCCTCACCCTACGCCTCCCAAACCACAACCAACACCACCAACACCATCTTCTAATGACGATTGGACGGATGGATTTTGGGGATGGGTTATTGTTATTGCAGTAGGAATAGGAATTTGGTTATTATGTAGCTTGTAAGAATTTCAGAATAGACTTTGTTGGAGTCTTGTAAAAACAACTTATTATTAACTTTTAAAAATCAAAACATTATGTCAAATTCTAATGGAGCACCATTTTTGCTCAAATTATTGTGCTTTTTGTTTCCAGTTATCGGTTGGGTTCTCTACTTTGTGTTTAAAGATGATAATCCAGTCAAAGCTAGTGATTGTGCAAAAGCCGCCTGGATTGGTTTCGGGATCTCATTTGCAATTGGTTTCATAGGCGGATTAGTAGGAGCAGTATAATAGCATCTTTCCTTCTTAAGAACTTATCCTTGCATTTGAGCTAAGGGTAAGTTCTTCTAATCTAATCTCGTTGGCAGTATCAGCTAATATTTGCTAGATTCGAAAAAAGTCAAAAATTACATAACCGATGTTAAAAAAAAGAATATGAATATAACACCAGAAGAACATTTGATATTGAAAGAACATAAAACAATGGCCACAATCCTTAATGAGAAACATACAAAAGAAGACTCAGATTGTATAGACTGTGTCCCTAAATCTAAACTGCAAGTTTCTGATACTATCTCACAAGAAGATTTTATAAAGCAATATAATAGACTATTCTTTTCTAAACGATATATAGAGGCATTCATGTTGTGTTTAATTGCCATTAATACTCCTTTATTAAACTCTACTGCCCAAAAAAAGGGGGAGGAACTATTGCCTTTTCTATATAAAAAAGGCGAAATACATACACCGACGAGTGTTGATATAGATTTCATAATAAGTGTATTATTGGATGGCGGTTATAAAAAGATTTATATGCAGAAAGAAGATTTATTAACACTACCATTTATGAAAATATCTATTGAAAATAATGAGATACATGTTAATCGTTCTCCACTTGCTATCATTCTATATGTATTTGCTATAATTTCTATTCCAGGGTATCCACTATTCCCAATAATTTTTCCATTTTTTTTGGTTTCTTTAATTAAAAGACGAAGAATTATAAAACTCATAGGTAACGCTTTATTAACACGAACTCAAAATGACTAAAAGATGTCTGAAGTTGTGGAATATATAAAAGTAACACAGATGGATTAGTTAAGAAAAGAGCACAATAATAGATACTGTCTCCGTGTCCGACCAACAACTCATATCACAACTCATCGCAGGTAATCCTCGTGCAATAGAGGACTTCTTCTTCGTGCGTTGTCGGGCGATGCTGACTTACATAGGTCAGTACTTCTGCCAAACAACGCAGTCACCGGAAGAACTAATTGGTGAGTTCTATGAGTTCCTTTCTGCGGATGATTGGCATAAGTTGCGGATATTCCTATATTCTTGCTCTCTCAACTCCTACATCTCTATCATCGCAGCGCGCTATTTTCAGCATAAACGCGACCAAGAGACAATACCTCTTGACGATGTGCTACCTTTTGTTGAGGATATTCCAGATAACTCTACCGATGAAACATTTCTCATGGAAGATATCCAACAGATATTAGAAAAAATGCCTCCATTTGATAGATTCCTGCTTCAGCGCATTCTTATAGATGGAACCAAACCGCGAGATATATTAGATGAAGCACGAGAATATGTTTTACATGAACCTTCTCTTAAAACTGCAGCAAAAGACAAAGAGGCTTTTGCCGGCTACATCTATACGCGCTACAACCGTGCACGCAAATCATTACAAAACCAACTAACTTCTATGGGATATGGCAGATAATCTAACGGACAATATATCATATGAGTTGCTTGGGCGTGTAATGGATAGTTGCGCCACACCTCGCGAATGTAATCAGGTGTTGCGAAATATACTACACAATCCTAAAATGAAGGAATGTATAACCATTGCCCTACATGCCAAGTTTTTGACAATTAATTTTAATTCAACATATGAAACCATCTAAACATATATCCGATGAGGAATTAGCAGCATATTTAGATCAGATACTATCAAGTCAAAATATGCCAATGTATTCCATGTGTGATATCGACACGTTAGAGGTGTTGTCTGTTGCACGTGAAGCATCTAAGCACACTACTCAACAGAAGATAACATCATTGCCTTCATGGACAGAAGTACCGAAGACCGCCCTACGAGATTTGGTAAGTAATACTACCCCTTTGGCACAAGCAGGGTTCCTGGGAGATTTGTGTGCTGAAGATGAGGAGGACAATAATGATGTAGAGTAATGTCTGCTGATACTTGCAAATACATTAAACAGATTCGTCAGTCGGTTATAATATACATAATCGGCTGTTCTTTTTTCTTTGCATGTGCAATAGCTTCCATCGCGTTTGGTTATTATTTGATTCGCTATTATCCCGAACACGAATTACCTCTATCTTGGCTTCTGTTCTCTATCGCAGGAGTAATACTGTTATGGGAAATGATAAAGGCCTTTCGAATCAAGACAACAATACCTGCAAACCTACGAATAGCGAATGAAGCTGAATATCCTGCTCTATTCCAAATCATCCATGAAATCACGAATAACTTAAACCTCGCACCTATTCACGAGGTCTATATCGCGCCTGATGCTACCGCTGCGGTATTCATCCAACCTTCGCGCAAGTTAGGTGACAAACCTCAACGTAATTTGGTAATTGGATTGGGATTTTTAACACAAATGGATGATGATGAGTTACGCACAATGCTCTATCATGAATTTGGACATTATGCACAAGAGGCAATGAAAAACACATTGTCCGTCTATACGATTGTACAATACTCTCGTTCATTTTTAGCAATCAAAGAACCTATTAAACAAGGAGCGTTTAAAGTACAGATTAAGAGCCAAGTGCTGCTTTTTACTTATTTTGTGATGTGGGTCTGTAATCGTATCAACCAAGATTACAAACAACTTGCCAAGCAGATGGAATATGATGCCGATGATGTGGCAATACAATATATGGGGGTTGCAAACCTGCAACGAACATTACTACATGCCGCATGTATTCAATATAATTACACTATGCTACAATGGGGGACGCAAATTTTAGCAGAACAATCAATGCAAGTGGATAATCCGTATGCTGCATTGTATTTTATAGGTCAGTATAATCATCCTACAAAAGATTTATTACCAGCAGAAATTATTTGCCGTATAGAGCGAGTAGGTGCGTTGTCTAATATTCATCCTTCTTGCACATCAACTGTCCGAGATACAACTAGGAAACACATTCAAAGAACCAACGTTGAGGAATCCACCTGTTCTGCCGTACAATTTGCAGAATGGTTGCGTGAAGGAGTCGCCATATATCAAGAACAACAGCGATTGTCTAAATCCGTCGTAGTAAACATTCATTTAGCCCCTAAACGACACAAGTTACCATATGCAGAGGGAAAATACAATGTATTATTGGATGGACAGAAAGTGGGAATGGGGAATTTTATTAAGGGTTATACCATCAAACGTCATATAGCACCAGGAAAACATACACTATCAGTATATGCTCCGATAGGTATAACGATGAAACCTTTCGAATTTGATACACATGAAAATAGCTCTTATCATATAGAGCTGGACTATACTTTCCATTTTAAAAATAGCGAATACGAGATTTTAGTAGAAAAAATCGAACAAGATTGATAGAAATCTCATTTCTTATACTCTATATTAAAAACACCAATAGAGTATGAAACAATTTATCTTTTTATCACTTATCTTGCTCTTTGGCATAAACCCAACATTTGCCCTAGACAACTACTACCAACAGCAAGCAGAGCGCTATCAGCGCGAAGCAGAGTACTACCAACGCCAAGCGGAGAACTATCGTCGCGAAGCTGCCTACTATCTCAAAAAAGCAGAAAGCTACCAGCGTGAAGCAGCTTATTACACCCAACGCGGAGACCTTGATCGAGCACAAACCTACACACGCTATACTGAAAACGAATTAGACAAATACAAAACCTACCTCCGCTATGCCTCCCAAGCTGACGACAAAGCCACTCAATATCTCCGTTGGGCGGCCGATGCGTTACGAAAAATATAAACAAAAACAAACTAATCATTATAGAACTTTAGTCCACAGAAATCCCATAGATCTCCCACAGATCTCCTATGGTGGTCCCGAAACTTACAACGATTTTATTAGAACAATAAAAAATTGCACTTTCTTTCAAATAAATTTTGCTATATCAATAATTATTTGTAATTTTGCGGCGTAATTAGTGAAATAGAAATAATTATGAATGTTTATTTATTAACAGATATCGCTATTATTGAGCATATCGGAGCAAAAGTGAAGGCACGAAGGATAGCTGCTCGCATCACTCAAAAACAACTAGCAACTAATGCAGGGGTATCGCATTCGGCGCTATGCAGTTTAGAAGCAGGAAAAAACACCTCTCTCCTCACGCTTGTTGCCATACTGCGCGCATTGCGTAATTTAGATTTATTGGATAACTTTGTAAAGGAGGAAGAAATTAGTCCCCTTGCATATGCGCAGATGCAGAAAGAGACCAAGCCCATTCAGCGCGTGCGAAAGTCAAAAATTACTCCAACCAATAACTTACAGTCAGAATGGTAACAACAGCAGAAGTACATTTGTGGGGCGAACTCATAGGTATTGCCTTATGGAACGAACAGAGCGGATATGCTTCGTTCCAATACACCCCCGAATTTATCAACAAAGGCATAGAGGTGTCTCCAATCCTCATGCCGCTGTCCAATCGCATATACTCTTTCCCAGAATTATCATCTCAAACATTCTTAGGAATGCCAGGGCTATTGGCTGATGCATTGCCAGACCGCTTTGGCCGCGCATTATTAGACCAATGGTTAGCCATGAACAATCGAACCCACGCTAATCCTGTAGAACGATTATGCTATCAAGGAAAACGCTGCATGGGAGCATTGGAGTTTGCCCCCGCTCAAAATCGAGGTTTTGATGAAACATCCGTTATTGAAGTGGCTTCACTGGTCAAAGTAGCTTCGGATGTGTTACACGATAGAGCGATACTGCAAACGAATATGGGACAGCCAACCGAAGCATTAATGGATATTCTCCGCGTAGGTACATCAGCTGGTGGACAACGGGCAAAAGCGGTAATTGCATACAACGATAAAACACAAGAAGTGCGCTCGGGGCAACTGGACGCACCAAAGGGATTTGACTATTGGCTATTAAAACTAGATGGTGTGACCAACTCACAATTAGGCGATCCACAGCATTATGGCGAAATAGAATATGTGTATTATCTCATGGCAAAGTTGGCTGGTATCAATATGACCGAATGCCGTTTGCTGCACGAGAACAACCGTGCACACTTTATGACACGAAGATTTGATCGTGTTGATGGAGAGAAAGTACACATGCAGACATTATGTGGCCTAACGCATAGCGATTACAATGTACGAAATAGTTGTTCCTACGAACAAGCCTTTGCTTATATGCGTCAATTATATCTGCCGTATCCACAAGCCGAAGAGTTCTTCCGCAGAATGGTGTTTAATGTGGTGGCATGCAATCAAGATGACCATACCAAAAACATCTCATTCTTGATGGACAAAACAGGCAAATGGTCATTGAGTCCTGCGTATGATATGTCATGGGCATATAATTCAAATGGGCTATGGACACAAACGCACCAAATGTCAATTCGCGGTAAACAGAAAGATATTACCCGTGAAGATTTATTGGAGGTGGCACACCAAATGAATATCAAACATCCTAACGAGCTGATAGACCAAGTGGTAGATGCCGCTAGTCAATGGCAACAATTGGCTATGCAATACCCTATACCTATAGAAATTATTGACCACATTCAATCTACGCATCAGTATATATAAAACCATCACTCTCAAAGATTGCATAACCGCAAATTATGCAATCTTTTTTATACTTAATTGATAGATTTCCCCCTCTCCCATACTCTATAGTAATAAACAACCAATAGAGTATAACATTTCTAAAAACCAAATCGCTTATGAAACCTCAACTCAACTCGATGCCATCACTAGTCTGCATCTCTAATTATTTTGAAACAAGTTATTTCTCCACATGGCAAGAGGCCTTAAAAGCCCTATATCAATCCGATAGAATAGGCGCAGAATTGGATCGTTTTATTCAATACAACATCGTTATGCGCGATATACTTCGTCAAAAGGGAATAGAGGGGTTATTAGATGATATCTTCACTATTGTACCTAAAGACAGTATCAGCCCATTAACCATTCGATATATCACCAAATATTGGACAGAAAATCCAATTGCTGATTACGACATACAAATGTATCATATCGATGATGATATTACTATTTTAGGGCATACCTTTCACGGATTAAATGGCGTTCGCCAACACTGTGAGATGCTAGCTAGTCAGGGCTCACATCTACTTTGTTTCCCAACAAAAGAGCATATCCCTTTGGAGAATATACATGTTGGAATGATAGACAAAAGTTATCCAAAATTTGACTCTTATGACTATAGCGACACACGCTGCTACGAGAATTATATTTTCGCTACTCAGCCAATAACAAAGGAACAAATGCAACAATATGCAAGCATTAAACAGGAAAGCAATTATTGTATGGTACACGAGAACATTCCTATCGAACACCTACCTATCTTGTATTATGTAGGTGACGGCCCATATATGGTCCTAGCTACAAAAAAATGGTAAATAAATATTGATAATATGTTTACAAATAATGCGCCAATTATATTTCAAGGCTGGTGCAGTCCTACTGCTTCTGACATTCTATCTGCTGCTTTTCCTGTATCAGGAGAACAACATCTTGAAATCTATGGTGGTACAACACATGGTACATTAATCCATTTATACGACAGAGAATTCTGCTGTAAATAAACGATGTTACTAATAAGGATACGTTAACCAAACAAATACAAGCTAATCATTATGGGACTATTTAATTTTTTCCGTTCAAAATCAAGCAAGGGATATGACCTTGCAAGTATCGTACAACAAATGTTTGATGAGTCAGGTATTACTCCGCACAGAGAGGGCAATATTTTTATGACCGAGGTAGACGGTACAAATTGTACTTTCCAAGTTATCCTACGTTGCGATGAGAAAAAGAGAAACCGTCTCTTTATTTATGCGCCATTCATATTGCCTGTACCTGCACATGTTGCCAACCCGGTCAAACTTGAAGTAGAACGACTCAATACAAAAAATACGGAAGCAACCCTATCTCTGCGAGAAGATGGACAGGGATATTCATTGTTTGCATGCACTGAATGTATCTTCCAACAAGAACCCACTACAGCAGAAATCCAAAAAAACATGATTCACACCATTGATGCGATGGATAACGATAAATTTCGCTCCTTGGCTTGTGCTATCATGGGATATGTTACGTATGAAGAGTTAGAAAATGCAATAAAAAACAACGCAAAAGCCGATGGCGAACATCTCAGCATATCCATGACCGATGGCTATACTCCTTTATGTGCTCAATGCTCTTTATCTTCTCCACGATTAGGTGGACGCATATTGATGTTTGCTACTCATATTATAGAAGAACATAATGGGAAAAGATATGCTTCCCTATTACTGGAACAACAAACGCCTTTTGGTAAACTGATACAAACCGCATACAACTGCGGAAATGATGAGCAACGCGATGTAATGCGCAAATTGTTGTATCTGATGAAAGAGAAACGTACCGACCATGACAACGACAATGAAAGCATGCTTGGCCGTATTGAAGCATTGGCTTTGATAAACACTGATATTTATTCTTTGCTTTACGAATCTATTTGAGTATTGAATCAATAGAACTTTAGCTTTTATAAAGCAACAATAACGATATGCCCAACGAACGACACATCACACCACGATGGATTGAAACACTTCAAGAAAACGAGATATTTGTTTTCGGTTGTCGCAATTCAGGACGACATTTTGATGGAGCATCTAATTTTGCACTCAATCATTTTGGTGCAATCATGGGACAACGAGAAGGACGACAAGGACAATCCTATGCCATCCCTACTATTGGTGGACATATAGGAAGATCAGAACTGAGAACTTCAATCGTGGCTTTCACTCAATATGCAAAGACTCACCCTGATCTACATTTCTTAGTCACCCCAGTCGGCTGCGGAGGAGGACTATGGCCTGTTAGTACCGTTGCTCCAATGTTCCGCGCTGCTTCCAAACTACCAAATGTCAGCCTACCACAAGAATTTTGGGACGAGTTAGATAAGGGCAAGATAGTAGAACTAAAGCGTAATATGATTACGCAATTCGAATTTTATATTAAGAAACTATATAAAGGAGTTGGTAAACTACATTTGTGGTACATGAAGATAATATCATCAAAAAGTAGATATAAGAACCTCATAGCCCGTCAAATCGCAAAACGCCAATGCGAGAGAGTTGCCCTGGGTGAAAATATGGAATGGATTCGCTTTTTTGATGGAAAGATTACCAAAGCGGCGACGTATATAGTCAATCATGTTGATAAAACTGCCTATATGCTCATAGATAATCACTACCATCTATGCTTTATCAAAGATGAAGATATAGCATGGGACAGCATCACTGACTTGCCCAAAGAAGTGAAAAATAGAGTTGCCATACGAGAAAGAAGATATGATTTTGGAGTTCAATGTTTTGAAAATGGATTAGCCAAGATATTATGGCAAATTAGTCCCGACGGAAGCTATCATTATTTAGATAAGTACTACTGTGGAAAACAAACAGATGAGAAATATATTGCTCTTCTGGGTGTCATAGATACACACTGTCGTTTCGTCGAAAAACTGCATGCAGTATCACCAGAAAAAAAGATTGGCGTAAGAGCAGGAGTACATGATGATAAATCACGTGAAAAATTATTAGCATGGGAAAATTACTAATTCATTGCTTCTCCATTACCAGCGTATCAAGTACAATTTGACAAAATATAACACTACACCGACCTATTTTTCTACAGATCGGTATTTTTATCTGTAATAAAATGCAAAAAAGATGGAGCAGAATGATAGAAATTTAAATCTGCGTACTCTATACAAATAAAACAAATTTTAAATCAAATAAACGTATGAAAACAAATCAACCCAAACTCTGGAAGAAAATCCTAATCTCTGCTTTTGCACTATTTGGATTAGGTGTACTAATTTTTAGTTTGTGCCTCGTAGGGAACCTTGTAGAACGGAAAGTACGTAGCAACAACTATTTCTCTGGAACTACAATCAATGATTCGTTGCAATTGCGAAAGTATTATCGACACAAACAGGACTATGTGCTTATCTACAACCAGAATACCCAAAATGTTGTCTCACCCAAGATGCGTTGGGTATCATTAGGTGTTAGCGAAGGCGACTCTCTGACTGTCTTTTGCGATATGAACGGCAAGCGTGGATTTATCAATCTCAACACAGGTAACATTGTCATAGAAGGACGTTATAATCATGCATGGAACTTCTCCGAAGGACTGGCAGCCGTGTACCGCGATAATCGAATTGGCTTTATCAACACCGCTGGCGAAGAGGTTATCCCTTGCCAATTTCCTACCACGCAACATGCCATTACACGCCTTGGTTATGCTTTTCATGACGGATACTGCGTTGTTACCAACTCCAAGAACGAGTGTGGCTTGATCAATCAAACGGGCGAACTGGTGGTAGATACCATCTATGACTGCATTTGGGGACCATCTACTTGTGGGGTGCGCATCTTCCAAGATGAAGGTAAATATGGTATCATGGATATTGACGGCACCATCACTCTCCCCCTACATCATGAGTTCATCTATAGCTATGGCGAGCACTTGTTTGCAGTGGACAACGGTGTGATGAAGCGAATCGATAAATACGGCAATGTACTCACCGCTTTCTGTAGCGAATACGATTTTCAGCCAATGTACCTACCTAATGACTATGATCAAGAGTATCCAACAGGTTATTTCAAGTACTATGTATATGGTCGAAAAGGTGTTATTGATAGCTATGGCAAAATTGTTATCCCTGCCATATACAATGAGGTCAACCAATTAGAAGATTATCTCTTCGAAGCACAAATGGGCTACGATGGCCCTTGGCGAGTGATTGAAATCAAGTGATATATTATCCATCTTCAGAAAAACATATAAAAATGCAGAAAAAATCACATTTTCTGCATTTTTTCTTTACATACTGACAAGTTTTAGCAGTTTGATGTAGTACCTTTGCAGCAGATTTCAAAAAACAAGTAAATGTTTAACTAATAAAGACTAGCGATTATGGCAAAGCAAGTACCTAATGAATTGATTACAACCAAAGAGCAAAGTACCGACAATCAATTACTGCAAATCGAACCTCTTATTCGCACTATTCGTGGGCAACAAGTACTATTAGATAGCGACCTTGCTATCCTATATGGTGTTGAAACTAAGCGTTTGAACGAGCAAGTTAAACGCAATATTGAGCGTTTCCCAGATGACTTTATGTTTCAACTAACTAAAGTGGAACTCATTAACTTGAAGTCGCAAATTGCGACCTCAAGTGCAATAGAGAATTCACCAAGGTCACAAATTGCAACCTTGAACAAGGGTACAAACTTGAGGTCACAAATTGCAACCTCAAGTCAAGAAGTAAGTTTGAAATCACAAATTGTGACATCAAGTCATGGAGGCGTGCGCTATCTTCCTTATGCCTTCACCGAAAATGGAATTGCTATGCTCAGTAGTGTTCTGCGTTCGCCAATAGCTATTCAAGTCAACATCCGTATCATGCGTGCCTTTACCGCCATGCGCCAGTTCATAGCTTCCAATTCACAAATATTCCAACGCTTGGATGTAATGGAACAAAATCAATTAGCAATCGTGGCGCACCAAACAGAAACAGACCACAAACTTGAAGAGATATTCCGTCGTTTGGATAGCGGTAATGTGCAACCCCACCAAGGTATCTTCTACGATGGTCAAATCTTCGATGCCTATACTTTCATCAACGACCGCATACGCGAAGCTACCACACGCATCATCATCATTGACAACTACATTGACGATAGCGTGCTAACCATACTATCCAAACGAGCAGACAAGGTGGCGGCTACCATCTATACCAAAAAAACAACCGCACAACTGCAACTGGATATCCAAAAACACAATGCGCAATATCCTCCAATAAGTGTCATAGAGTTCGACCGCTCTCACGACCGCTTCCTCTGCATCGACGATACTGTCTATCACCTTGGTGCCAGCATCAAAGACCTCGGCAAAAAGTGGTTCGCCTTCAACCGCATGGAGATGCCCACAATCGAATTATTGCAAAAAATATAATTGATTGTAAGTATTCACTTGCCTATATTGATATTTTTTTGTACCTTTGCAACCTCAATAGTTTTCTAATCGTATGACACTGCACGAATATATAGAGCAACAGATTCTGCCTCGCTATGCGGCGTTTGACAAAGGGCACCAACGAGATCATGCCCAGAGCGTGATCAATGAGAGTTTGGTACTCGCCGAAGAACATGGAGCTGACCTAGATATGGCATACACGATTGCCGCCTTCCATGATTTAGGACTAGAAGTAGATCGGGAACTACATCATATCCATTCAGGTGAGATATTGATGGCAGACCCCGTATTGCTAGAGTTCTTTACCAACGAGCAACGAGAGATCATGCGCGATGCAGTGGAAGACCATCGTGCGAGCAGCAAACATGCACCACGAACTATCTATGGAGCCATCGTAGCCGAAGCCGACAGGCATATCGACCCTGAGACGATACTCAGACGCGCATTGCAGTTTGGTATGAAGCAAAATCCCTATGCTGACTTCGAATGGCACTTTGAGCGAGCATACGAACATATGCTAGAGAAATACGCCGATGGCGGATATATGCGCCTTTGGCTCCACTCGAAGCGCAATGTAGAGGGGCTGACTGCACTCAGAAGCATCATAAACGATAAAGAACACATGAGAGGAATTTGCGAGCGACTTTTTAATGCGATGAAGGAATAATACAAGGAGTAATATAAAAATAGTATAAAATATAGTATCAAACTTGTATATACAAAAAAAATGTAGTAATTTTGCAAGTCAAAATAACATCATTGAGAATTTTATTAAGATTACTAATATGCAAATTAATATTCCTACCGAACGCCTAGCGAATGCGGGTTCGCAAGTAAAAAATAAAATAACTACTGGAGTACAGCAATTTAAGGGACTTCCTAAGTGGAGTATATACTTACTGATTGGCATCGTTGTTCTACTGATTGGGCTCATTGTCTTCCTCTGTTGGCCCAAGCCCGAAGCACCTGTGTATCCGACTGTGGAAGCAGAACCAGTCATACTACAGAATGTGGAAGTGTATGGCGAATATACGGGTAAGATTCGCGCGAAGCAATATGTAGAGGTACGCGCGCGCGTGGAGGGATACCTCGAGCGTATGCACTTTGCAGAAGGTGGATATGTGAAGAAGAATGATATTCTCTTCACTATTGACCCTAAACTCTACCGTGCTCGTGTTGAGAAAGCAAAAGCGCAACTCAATAAGGATCAAGCTAATGCACAAAAGACTGAGCGTAACTTAGCTCGTATCCAACCTCTGTATGAACAAAATGCAGCTAGTAAACTCGATCTTGATAATGCTATTGCTGCATATGAGAGCGCAAAAGCCGAAGTAATCATGAGCGAAGCCGACTTAGTACAAGCTGAGATTGCACTTAGTTATACCACTGTGCGTTCGCCTATCTCGGGTTTTATCAGCGAGAGTAGTGCCGACATTGGTACGCTGGTTGGTCCTGGCGGTAAATCGCTTTTGGCAACTATCGTGAATAGCGATACCGTGCAAGTAAATTTCAGTATGACAGGTCTGGACTATTTGCGCAGCAAGGAGCGTAATGTAAATCTCGGACAGAAAATAGAAGAGCGCAATTGGAACCCATACATCACTATCACGCTAGCAGACAACACAGAATATCCTTTTATAGGTATTGTGGATTTTGCTGACCCACAAGTAGATCCCAACACGGGCACCTTCTCTGTGCGTGCACAAATGCCTAACCCCGACCATATTCTATTACCAGGTCAGTTGACCCGCGTAAGGCTGCTCTTGGATGTGCGTGAAGATGCTATCGTTGTTCCTACAAAAGCCTTGGTGATTGAGAAAGGTGGTGCATTTGTCTTTGTGGTGCGCCAAGATAATATCGTGGAGAAGCGTTTCATTGAACTCGGACCAGAGATTCCAAACAAAGTGGTGGTAGAGCGCGGTTTGGGTAGAGATGAGATGATCATTGTAGAGGGTTTCCACAAACTCTCGCATGGTATGCAAGTAAATGTCGTAAATAAGACTACAGATGAAGAGTGACTTTTTTATAGATAGACCGATATTCTCTACTGTCATCTCCATCATCATCGTGCTGGTGGGATGTATTGGTTTGGCATTATTGCCTATTGACCAATACCCTAATATAGTCCCTCCTGTGGTGAAAGTGTCGGCATCATACCCTGGCGCAGGTGCAGAAACAGTATCGCAAGCTGTAGCTACACCTATTGAACAGGTGCTGAATGGTACACCAGGTATGTTGTATATGGAATCTCGCAGTTCGAACAATGGAACATTCTCCGCCACGTTGACTTTTGACATTGACACCGATGCTGACTTAGCAGCAGTGGAGGTGCAAAATCGGGTGAAGGATGCCGAAGCCCGACTACCACAAGAGGTGGTGCAGAATGGTATCTCCATCGACAAGCAAGCGTCCAGCAAACTGATGACTATCACGCTCAAATCCAATGACCCCAAGTTTGATGAGATATACTTGAGTAACTATGCCACCCTGAATGTGCTGGATGCTTTGCGTCGTGTGAACGGTGTGGGTCAAGTGTCTAATATCGGTAGTCGCTACTACGCCATGCAAATCAAGGTGCGCCCTGAGAGTTTGGCGGCTATGGGATTGACAGTGCAGGATGTGACCAATGCCATCAAGGAGCAGAACCGCGAGTCGGCAGCTGGTGTAATGGGACAGCAACCGATGGAGGGCATCGATATCACTATCCCTATTGTAGCCCGCGGACGATTATCGAACATTAACGAGTTTGAGGACATTGTTATCAAAGCCAATAGCGATGGTTCAATCCTGCGTCTGCGCGATGTGGCAGATGTAGCATTAGAGGCACAATCGTACACCACAGAGAGTGGTATCAATGGTGAGAACGCTGCTGTGCTTGAAATCAAGATGTTGCCAGGCATGAATGCCATGCAGGTATCCAAACAAGTTAAGAAAACCATGAAGGAAATCAGCAAACGTTTTCCTCAAGGTATCACATACGACATTCCATTTGACATGACCGATTATATCTCGCAGTCCATCAACGAGGTATATAAGACGCTTTTCGAAGCATTATTGTTAGTCATTTTGGTGGTATTCCTCTCACTACAAAGTTGGCGTGCTACGCTAATTCCTGCTATCGCCGTGCCTATCTCGCTGATAGGTACTTTCGGCGTAATGTTGGCTTTCGGGTTCACGCTCAACACGCTGACACTCTTAGGATTAGTACTGGCTATCGGCACAGTGGTGGATGACGCTATCGTAGTGGTGGAGAGTGTGGATATGTTGATGCGAACCGAGCATCTCACCCCTTATGAAGCCACCAAAAAAGCGATGCGTAATATCGGTGGGGCACTGATAGCCACTTCGCTAGTGCTCTGCGCCGTCTTTGTGCCTGTGAGTTTCTTATCGGGCATATCAGGCATGCTCTATCGTCAGTTTACCATTACCATTGCAGTATCTGTGATTATCTCCACAGTGGTGGCGCTAACATTAAGCCCTGTTATGTGCTCCAAATTCTTGCGCCCTGCACATTTAGAAACCCCAAAGAATGCACTCTTCCGTGCTATCAACCGTTGGTTGGACAAAGGTAATGTGGTGTATGGTAATATGATACGCCGTGCCGTAGCACACCCCAAACGTATCTTCAGCGGCTATATTGTCAGCATAGTGCTCATCTTTGTGATGATGCGGTTTATTCCACAGAGTTTCATTCCGAGCGAAGATCAGGGCTATTTCACAGTAGAGTTGGAGTTACCAGAAGGCGCATCGCTGGAGCGTACTCGTGAAGTGACTAATCGCGCGATGGAGTACCTAATGACTCTACCCGATGTGGAGCATGTGCTAAATGTGACGGGTAGCAGTCCTAGATTAGGTACCAGCCAGTCGCATAGCCAACTCACTGTCATTATGCACCCATGGGACGAGCGCAAGGAGAAAGACCTAAGTCAGACGATGGAGATTGTACGCGAGCACTTAAGCCAATATCCAGAGGCAAAAGTTTATCTCAACTCTCCACCTGTAATCCCTGGACTAGGCTCATCGGGCGGCTTTGAGATGGCTATTGAGGCCAAAGGAAATATGACTTATGGTGACTTACAAGCAGCCACCGATACTCTACTACACTATGCTTCGCAACGCAAAGAGTTGGCGCGTGTATCTTCCTCAATGCAGGATGAGATACCTCAACTCTATATCAATGTGGATCGTGATATGGCGAAACTCATGGGTGTATCTGTAGCAGATATCTTCACCACGATGAAGACCTACACGGGCTCTGTATATGTCAATGATTTCAACCTTTTCAATCGTGTCTATCGCGTCTATCTGCAAGCCGATGAGCGCTATCGTGCACACCGCAATAATATGAACCTCTACTTCGTGAAGGGCAATGGTGGACAAATGATACCTATTACTTCGCTCGGCACGACCACCTATACTACAGGTCCTGGTACTATCAAACGCTTCAATATGTACTATGCCGCTTCAATCACTGGCGAAGCCGCCAATGGCTATAGTTCGGGACAGGCGATGGATGTGCTGGAGGAGATTGTACGCGAACGATTACCACAAGAGGCAGGTGTGGAATGGAGTGGATTCTCATTCCAAGAGAAGCAACAGAGCGGACAAACAGGTATAGTCATCCTGTTAGCATTTCTCTTTGTCTTCCTTTTCTTAGCAGCTCAATACGAGAGTTGGTCTGTGCCATTGGCTGTACTGCTATCATTGCCTATTGCTTGTTTGGGTGCTTTCGTTGGTATAGCCATTTGCGGAATAGAGAATAATATTTATTTCCAAATCGGATTAGTGATGCTCATTGGTTTGGCGGCTAAAAATGCTATTCTTATCGTAGAATTTGCACAGGAGCAAGTGCAGAATGGCGTGGAGGTAGTACAAGCAGCCATACACGCTGCTACCCTACGATTCCGCCCTATCGTGATGACCTCGCTGACCTTTATATTGGGCATGTTACCGCTAGTATGGGCTACTGGTCCTGGCTCTGCCAGCCGTCAGAGTATCGGTATCGGTGTATTCTTCGGCATGTTGGTGGCTATCACAGTTGGAATAGTATTAGTGCCTTTCTTCTTCGTTTGTATTCACAAGTTGAAAGAGTACCTCAAAAATAGGAGAAAGAAAAAATGAGACCTACCACACTATATCACACAGCAAACCGCTATGTCATTCTATCTATTCTTGTAGTATTCAGTATGGCAAGTTGCTCCTTGCGTAAGCATTGCGTAGATCCTCAAGTCACCTTACCAGAGCAGATTATTGATACTATCGCATCAGACTCGATGTCGCTGGCAGACTTGCATTGGTCAGAAATATTTGCTGACACGCTCTTGCAGTCATTGGTACAACAAACACTGACTTACAACAAAGACCTGCTTGCTGCAGCAGCACGCATGCAGGAGTTAGAGAAACTTCATCGCGTGGCCAAAGCTGATTTCTTCCCATCGCTGAACGCGGAAGCGCATATAGACTACGAAACCACCCGTCATACCAATTCTACCCCTGCCAACGACCTTGAGGTAGCTGCAGTAGGAACGCTCTCTTGGGAGGTAGATTTCTTCGGTAGAGTACGTTGGGCCAATCGCGAAGCCCTGGCCAAATACTTGGCAAGTGTAGAAGGGCAACGCGCTTTGCAGATGACATTAGTGGCAGAAGTAGTAACTGCATATGTGGAACTGATGGCACTCGACAATGAGCTACGCATCATCACGCGCACAGTAGAAACACGTAAGGAAGACCGCGACAAGGCCAAACTGCGTTTTGAAGGAGGACTCACCTCCGAAATACCTTACCAACAGGCAGAGGTGGAGTATGCCAGTACCGCTGCGCTTATCCCTGACCTACAACGCAAAATAGAGAGTAAAGAGAACCATATTGCTTTGCTTACAGGACAAATGCCTATGGCAATTGAACGATCTGATATACGTACCTATCAAAAGAATCAAGTAGAATTGGCTGTCGGTTTCCCATCCGATCTGCTCAAACGTCGACCCGACATGCGTGCTGAAGAACAAAATCTCAAAGCAGCAATGGCTCGTGCGGGAATAGCGTGGGCAGATAGATTTCCACGCTTTACGATAAGCCTACAAGGTGGTTTGGAGAACGATGCTTTTAGAGGGTTCTTAGCTGCTCCATGGACATATATGATTGGTGAACTAACCTCGCCTATCTTCTCTTTTGGCAAACGCAAAGCTCGCTACAACGCAGCCGTTAAGGCATACGATGCTCAACGCTATCAGTATGAGAAAAAAGTACTACAGTGTTTCCAAGAAGTGAATAATGCTGTGGTGGGGTATTCATCTGCTAGTGAGAAAGTAGTGCTCATGCAGAACTTGCACGATGCAGCACTGAAGTATGTAGAATTAGCTAACTTCCAGCACATCAATGGCCATATCAGTTATATGGATGTTCTAGACGCCCAACGTAGCTATTTAAATGCAGAGATTGACCTCTCCAATGCCATCCGCGATGAGTACATTGCCATGATTACGCTCTACAAATCTCTCGGCGGCGGTTGGATAGAGTAATGATACTATGTAAATACCAACCTGAGTAACGATTATACAAACAAATAACAAAATCATGTCTAACATCGTATTTATCACAGGAGCATCATCTGGCATTGGCGCAGCATGTGCACGCAAATTTGCCAAGGAAGGATACACCTTATTATTGAACGCGCGCAGCGCAGACAAACTACAAACGCTCAAAACGGAGTTAGAAAATGCCTATAACACAGATATTTTGCTATTGCCATTCGATGTGCGTGACCGTGAGGCAGCCGCGAAAGCATTGACTACCCTGCCCGAACAATATCAATCAATTGATATTCTGGTGAATAATGCTGGCTTGGCACTCGGTATGGACAAAGAATATGAAGGCACGGAGGAAAACTACGACACTATGATTGATACCAATATCACCGCCCTGCTGATGATTACTCGATTGGTAGTACCTGGTATGATTGCTCGCGGCAGAGGTCATATCATCAATATCGGTTCGGTGGCAGGCGATGCTGCGTACCCAGGAGGAAGCGTGTATTGCGCTACGAAAGCCGCCGTGAAAGTGCTGAGTGATGGATTGCGTATGGACTTGGTAGATACACCGTTGCGTGTGACAAATGTGAAGCCAGGATTGGTGGAAACGAACTTCAGCGTGACTCGTTTTGCAGGAGATAAAGAGCGTGCGGACAAGGTATATCAAGGTATTAAACCGCTGACAGGCGAAGACATAGCCGATGTGGTATATTACGCAGCTAGCGCACCAGAACATGTACAAATAGCCGAAGTACTCGTACTAGCCACCCACCAAGCCAGTGGATCGTTGGTTTACAGAAAATATGAACATTAATTATATCTAACAACATGAAACTCTTCCAACATTTTCGTTATGCATTGATTGCATGTACTCTCATTTGCATAACTGCGTGTGAAAATACCACGCAGTCGCTTTTTGGTAGTTATAGCTACAAAGTAAGTGGAAAACTCGCCATTGATGGCTCTCGTGAGATGATTTCTGACGAAATAGGTTCGTTAGAGATTATTAATCTCAATAGTGATACACTGCTTCTCGCCTTCAATGCAGAAGAAGGAGGTGTATTCACCACTCAAGCAATAGTAGAAAATAATCAACTTATACTTACCCCCTGTCATCGTTTGTTGACCATTTCTTATATTGTTACAGAAAGTAGTTTGTTAGGGGGCACGTCTAATCGTACCATATATAAAGATTTCCAAGTAGAAGTGTATGGTGATGCTACGATTTATGATCAAACCATTATTTTCAATCTGCAATACTCAGGCAAAGCATTGGATTCTAATAGCACAATCAAAGGTAACAATATCACATTGATTGCTAAAAAAGAATAACATCCACATAAGTTCAATATAAAAAAGAGAAATCCTATTGGGATTCCTCTTTTTTGTTGCCAAACTAGGACTCGAACCCAGACAGACAGAACCAGAATCTGTAGTGCTACCATTACACCATTTGGCAGTACCTAAGGGCAATTGCCAATTCATAACTGTCAATTGCCGTTAAGGGAAGTTTTACTTCACGCGGCGCTCTGGAATACGAGCTTTTTTACCTGTAAGAGCACGCAAGTAATACAATTTCGAGCGACGAACTTTACCGTATTTGTTAACGGTGATGTTCTCAATGAATGGGCTATCCATAGGGAAGATACGCTCTACACCTACGTTACCAGACATTTTGCGAACAGTGAAACGCTTCTTGTCACCGCTACCATGGATGCAAATCACATCACCGCGGAACTCTTGGATACGCTCCTTGTTACCCTCTTTAATACGATAAGCTACAGTCACTTGATCACCTGCAGCGAATGCTGGGAACTCTTTCTTCTCGCCAGCGAATGCCTCTTCGGCAATTTTCATTAAATCCATTTCTATTGTTGTTTTAATGGGTTAAATAACTATAGTATACGCTACTGTTCAAGCCGCAAAAAAGCGTGCTCTATGCTGATCGCCAGAGACTATAGTCGAAAATCGACTGCAAAGGTACTACTTTTTTTTGAATTGACCAAATCATTATGCGAAAAAATTTGCATATGTGAGAAATTTATTGTACCTTTGCAGCCAATTTGTGCATAGAGGCAAACATTTATTTCAAAAACTATACACCTTATTATATATAAGCAATGAAAAATTTTGTAGAAGAATTGCGTTGGCGTGGCATGCTGCAAGATATGATGCCAGGCACAGAAGAACAATTGATGAAAGAACCTACTGCTGCATATTTGGGCATCGACCCTACAGCAGATAGTTTGCATATTGGTCACCTTTGCGGTATCATGATGCTCAAACACCTGCAAAACGCAGGTCACAAGCCAATCGCATTAATTGGCGGTGCAACAGGTATGATTGGCGACCCAAGCGGCAAGTCGGCTGAACGCAACTTGCTAGACGAGCCCACCCTACGCCACAACCAAGAATGCATTAAGAAACAATTGGAGCGTTTCCTCAACTTTGGCGAAGGTGAGAATGCAGCCGAATTGGTAAACAACTACGACTGGATGAAAGACTACACCTTCCTCGATTTCGCACGTGAAGTAGGCAAACTTATTACCGTCAACTATATGATGGCGAAAGACTCGGTAAAAAAACGTTTCAACGGCGAGTATAGCCAAGGCATGTCGTTCACAGAGTTCACGTATCAGTTGCTCCAAGGATACGACTACGTATATCTCAACAAGCACAAGAACTGCAAACTCCAAATGGGTGGTAGCGATCAATGGGGTAACATCACCACAGGTACCGAGCTCATCAAGAAGATGGGTGGTGGCGAAGCATTTGCACTGACTTGCCCACTGATTACCAAAGCTGATGGCGGAAAATTCGGTAAGACAGAGAGCGGCAACGTATGGCTTGACCGCAAATACACCAGTCCATATCGTTTCTACCAATTCTGGTTGAATGTAAGTGATGATGACGCAAAACGTTATATCCGTATCTTCACTTGCCTTGACAAAGAGACCATCGACGCACTCATTACAGCGCACGAAGAAGCACCACATGTGCGCAGTTTGCAAAAACGTTTGGCAGAAGAAGTGACCGTGATGGTACATAGCCGCGAGGATTATGAGTCAGCAGTAGAAGCTAGTAACATTCTTTTTGGCAATTCTACCCACGAGGCATTGAGCAAGTTGGACGAGGAGATGTTCTTGCAAGTATTTGATGGAGTAGAGAAATACGAAATCAGCTACGAGGACATAGAGGCAGGTATTCCACCACTCGACTTATTGGCAGAGAAAACCAAGATTTTCTCTTCCAAAGGCGAAGCACGCAAGATGATTATAGCTAACGGCTTTTCCATCAACAAAGAGAAATTCATTGACCCACAAAAGGCAATCACTGTTGATATGCTGCTAAATGGTAAATATCTCCTCTGCCAAAAAGGTAAAAAGAATTATTATATTGTGGAGGTGAGAGGTTAGAGGCGATTGGGCGATTGGGCGAGAAAGCTGGATTTTGAGGGCAAAAAGCAGAAAAATGCAGAAAAATTGCACTTTTTTGCAGAAAAATTTGGTCATATCAAAAAAAAGCAGTACCTTTGCACCCGCTTTCGAAAGGAAGTGTAATGGTGACCAATGGTATAAAGGCTATTACGTCAGATTTTGGTTCTGAAAATCTTGGTTCGATTCCAGGTTGGTCAACAAAGAAGCCCGCATGTCGGGCTTTTTTTGAGAGAAAACTCTCAATGTGTGATGGGATACGGGCAGCCACACCAACAGTGGTTTAGTGTTTAGAGTTTAGTGTTTAGTGCTAATCTAGAATTAAAGGCTGGATATTCTGCCCTATATTGAGTAACACCAAATAAAAAAATGAAAACATTTGAATTGACAGGTACTCCACGTAGCGAGTATGGAAAAAAAGCCGCAAAGGCTTTCCGCAAAGAGAATCTTGTTCCATGCAACCTGTATGGTAACGGCGAAAACGTAACATTCGTAGTAAGCGTTGATGATGTTCGCAAATTGATTTACACTCCAGACACTATGGTTGTAGAGTTGACCATTGGTGACGCAAAGAAAATGGCAGTAGTAAAAGAATTGCAATTCCACCCAGTAAGTGAGGAGTTGTTCCATATTGACTTCTTAGAGGTAACAGAGCAAAAGCCAGTAACAGTAGCTATCCCTGTACAATTAGTAGGTCACGCAGAAGGTGTGAAAGCCGGTGGTAAATTGTCCTTGGAAATGAAGAAACTGAAAGTTAACGGCATTTATACCCAAATTCCTAACCGCGTTGAGATTGACGTTACCAACCTTGGTTTAGGTAAGAAAATTGCTGTGGCAGATGTTCAACTTGAAGGACTAAAACTTATGAATCCAGCAGATGCTTGCGTAGCACAAGTGAAAGCGACTCGCGCAAGTCAACAAGCTGCAGCTGGTAAATAATGAAATACTTAATCGTTGGACTGGGTAACATCGGTGATGAATACCGCGACACCCGCCATAACATAGGATTTAAAATGTTGGACGCTTTTGCTGAAGCGTCCAACATTGCTTTTGCTGATAAGCGCTACGGCTTCGTGGCACATTATCGAGTAAAAAATGCTGAAATTGTGTTGCTAAAGCCATCTACATATATGAATCTTAGTGGTAATGCCGTGCGATATTGGCTGCAACAAGAAAAGATTCCCGTAGAAAACATGCTTGTGCTAGTAGATGATTTGAACCTACCATTTGGCACTATCCGTATGCGCAAACAAGGCAGCAATGGTGGGCACAATGGTTTAGGGCACATTCAACAAGTGCTCGGCACACAGAATTATGCACGATTACGTTTTGGCATAGGCAACGAGTTTACTAAAGGGCGACAGGTGAACTTCGTACTTGGGCAATGGAGTGAGGAAGAAGAGAAAATTCTTCCAGAAAGGCTAAAAGTCGTTTGCGATATTATTCCATCATTCTGTTTACAAGGTATGGATAGAACTATGAATCTATTTAATGGGAAGTAGGTTTATTGTTTAGAGATATGAAACAAATATGGCGACATCCTTGGGTTGTTGGAGCTATAAATATGCTTCTCGTGATAACTATATATACGTTGTCACGTATTTTCTTCTACTGGATCAACAACGACCTATACCCTAACGTAAATTTATCACATCTAGGAGAGATGCTATTAGGGGGCATACGATTTGATTTAACAGCATTGCTTTATCTAAATTCAGCATATATATTATTGGTGTTGCTTCCCCTACCCATTCATATACGTAACAATCATATTTTCCAAGCAGTCATTAAATGGTTCTATTGGATTCCAAATGCCGTTGGAATCGTGGTAAATTGCATGGACATGGTGTATGTGCGATTCACAGACCGACGTACAACATGTACCATATTCTCAGAATTTGAGAATGATAGCAACCTTATGAATATCATAGGACAGTCCATAATACAATATTGGTATGTCACACTATTTGGCATAACAATGTTGCTTGTTCTTGTTTTATTGTATCGGCGCATGCCTAAGCTAAAATATCCCAATTCATCGGTATTTTATTATATACGAGAGACCATAATATTGCTACTATCAGTGTATTTCGTTGTGATTGGTATCCGTGGCGGTTTTGGCAAATATACTCGTCCGTTAACCATCTCCAATGCCTTGCAATACACTAATGAACCTCAAGAGACTGCCATTCTGCTGAACACCCCGTTTTCATTGATGAAATCACTTGAGAATACGACTTATAGCATTCCTCAGTACTATACTCCTGAGCAATTAGAACAAGTGATGTCACCCATTCATCACGTATCTAAAGATAGCACTGGTATAACAAAAACGAATGTAGTAATATTGTTATTGGAATCATTCTCAAAAGAATACATTGGATATTACAATTCGGATTTAGATGATGGTAATTATCATGGATATACACCATTTTTAGATTCGCTATTACAACATTCTATAACGTATAAATACTCATTCGCATCAGGTAGAAAATCCATTGATGCTATGCCATCGGTATTGTCATCTATTCCGATGTTGATTGAACCCTATATTGTGACTCCCTATTCCACTAATGCAGTTTCATCATTGGCTGATTGCTTAAACAAACAAGGATATACGACCGCATTTTTTCATGGTGCACCTAATGGGAGCATGGGTTTTCAGGCTTTTGCTCGATCAGCAGGTTTTCAATCATATTATGGTATGAATGAATATAATAATTCGCAAGATTTCGATGGAACATGGGCGATATGGGATGAAGATTTCTTGCAATTCTATGCTCACACTATGAATACCATGCAAGAACCTTTTATGACAGCAATATTCACCGCATCAAGTCACCATCCATTCAAAATACCATCGCAATATAAAGATAGTTTCCCACAAGGAACACAACCCATTCATCAGTGTATAGGCTACACTGATCATTCGCTTCGGATGTTTTTTACATATGTACAGCAGCAGGCGTGGTATGATAACACACTCTTCGTGATTACAGCAGACCATACCAATCAACTCACATATCCTGAATATACGAATGCAAAAGGATTATTTGAAGTTCCAATAGCCTTTTATCACCCGCAATGGACACAAGGGAAAATACATACAGAAGGAGCAGTAAGCCAAACTGATATAATGCCATCGGTATTGCAATATTTAGGATATAATGAAGATTTCTTCGCTTTTGGTGAAGATGCGCTTATACAAAGTAAAAAGCATCCATATGCAATTTGCTACCATCATCCATTGTATCAAATATTTTCGGATAGTCTGCTCTTGCAGTTTGATGGTAAGAATACTACGGCTATTTATCATCACAAAAATGATCCAATGCTGCAAATGAATTGTCTTGCAAAATACTCAGAAGCAGCAAAACCAATGGAAAATTACTTGAAAGCTTACATACAACAATATATTACCCGTATGGTAAATAATCAATTGACAATCAAGGCAGTAAATGGAAGTACGAGTAGATAAATATTTATTTGCTATGCGCATATATAAAACACGTTCTATCGCTGCAGATGCATGCAAATGTGGACGTATAAAAATGAATGGAATAGAAGTGAAGCCCAGTCGCGGCTTTAAGATTGGTGACGTATTTACTGTACGCAAAGGTCCTGTGACATATACCTATCGTGTACTACAACTGAGCGCCAACCGCTTGAGTGCCAAATTGGTACCCTCATATATAGAAGACATCACCCCCCCTGAGCAAAAAGAAATCTTAGAATTAGCCCGTTATGCCGCCCAAAGTGGACGTGATAGAGGTACAGGACGACCCACCAAGAAAGACAGACGAGAAATAGAGCAATTCATTTCGGATGACTACGATTATTTATTAGATGACGACTATGATTTTGAAGAAGAATAATATTGCAGAGTACATTCTACATATCTGGCAGATAGAGGATTATCTACGTGCCTTCCCGCAGCAAGCAGAAGCCAATCAAGAATTGCATGACTTCTATGATATGATGCATCAAGAAAATATCATGGAAAGAGGTCACTTACAATTGGCAAAGAACGCCCTATCAGAATTAGAAGAACTGCACGCTGACATTTTGCAGCAAGAAGCCACTTATCGTGCTGCCATGATACGAATGACCCCATCACTCAACATTTTTAAGGCAAAAACCGACACACCAACGATGAGCGATATTGAGGCGTGCTTGACTTTGCTCTATCAAATCATGCTACTTCGCTTGCAACAGCGAGAGATTAGTTCGGAAACGGGAGAAACACAAAAACAAGCGACCCAAATACTACAATATTTAAGCAAGACTTATCGCGAACAAGAATGACCATTAAAGAACGATACGAGGGGGTATTAGACCATTTGGCGAAAGAATGGCCAGCAGCTGATAGTGAACTGAATTTTGAGAATGCTTACCAGTTGTTAGTCGCAGTGATGCTTTCTGCACAATGTACGGATAAACGCGTTAATATGGTTACCCCAGCCCTGTTCGCAGCTTACCCCACAATCCAACAATTAGCATTAGCCACAACAGAGGATGTGGTACAGCATATTAAATCTGTGAGTTATCCGAACAGCAAAGCTACTCATTTAGTAGAAATGGCCAAGCGAGTTGTGGAAGTATATAAAGGTCGGATACCCGATACACGAGAAGAATTACAAACATTGGCTGGTGTGGGAAGGAAAACAGCGAATGTGGTGTGTGCAGTGTGGTGGAACCAGCCCACTATGGCAGTTGACACACATATTTTCCGTGTAGCAGAACGTATCGGACTGACTACCAATGCCAAAAATCCATTGGATAGCGAGAAACAGTTAATCAAGCATATACCTGAAAACATCATTCCTAAAGCCCATCATTGGTTGCTATTGCATGGACGTTATACCTGTCAAGCTCGCAAACCGAAGTGCGAGAAATGCAGTTTGCACGAATTTTGTAGGTATTTTTCCAAGAAAAAATAATAGACTCTTGCATTTATGCAAGAAAATTAGTAACTTTGCGCGTTTTTTAATTAAAAGATGAAGAGGGTACTAATTGTAATAGGTATTGTGATTGGTTCACTGCTACTCGTTGTATGTAGTAGTATGTTGCTATTACAGCATAGCAAGATTCAAACTTATCTTGTAGGGTACGTAACTAAAAAATTGTCAAACACATTAAATGCTGATGTTACTATTCAACGTATCCATTATCGTCCTCTTAATCAATTGACGGTTGACAGTCTATTCATTAGCGACCAACAGCACGATACATTGGCGTTTGTGGAACAAGCAAATATTCAGTTTAATTTTTTGCAGTTGCCATATAAACGTTTAGATTTTATGCAATTGCAATTACAAAAGCCTTATGTAAATATATACTCAATAAATGATTCCGTATTGAATTATCAATTCTTGCAAGACATGTTACAACGTCCAGATACAACGTTATTTCCGTTGCGCGTAAACATAGATAAATTGCAATTATCTGACTTACGTTTTCGCTACAATGAATTGTTAGTAGATAATGTCAATATAGATTTAGCATTGCCTATATTCAGTGCAGATTCTATGGATTTACAAATTCATCAGATGTCATTGCGAGCACAATTAGGTCAATTAGGTGCATGCTTAGAAGCAAATATTCATGGGGGATTAGATTCTATTTTCGTTGACAAGATACTACTTTCTTACAACAATATTCAACTCTTTAATGGAGATATTACAGTATATCACCCTACACAAATCGAGCAATTGTATACTCAAGTTAATTGTCAAGACCTATATTGCAATTATGCTTTATTACAAGATATAATTGCACAACTGACACATCAGCCTGTTAAATTTCCTAAAATAGTTGCCAATCTCGGACACATTCATTATCGTGGAAATATCAAAGGACGTCTTGAAAACATGAATCTCATTGGCTCTTTTTCCTCTCAATTAGGAATTATAAATGTTAATGGAGGTGTCCAAATAGACACTACTTTTCAAGACATTAACTTCCACGGCTATATCGCAGGCAATGACTTCCAATTAGGAAAATTAATTAATGATAGTGATTTTGGAGAACTAAGTTTTCATGCTAATATGGATGGTGAACTTGATTCATTTCAACTAACCAAATGTATTGGCACCGCTAATATTCAAAAACTTCAATACAAAGGATATACATATGATAGTATCTATTTTGATGGGGAAATGCAAACCGAAGAGGTGAGTGGATTATTACGCATCAATGATGAAAATATTAATCTTACACTCAATGGTTTAGTAGATTGGTCTCAGGAAGATACACGTTTAAATATTGTAGCACGTATAGATGATTTTTCACCAGCAGCTACACATCTTACCTATCAGTATCCAGACTTGAGTATTAATGCTACTACATATGTTTCATTATTCACGTCTGGTTCTACAAGACAAATGTTAGACAATCTTACGGGGTATGTAATTGTTGACACATTAGAATTACGCAACGCAGACAAATATGCATCTATTAAAAAAATGGAGATGCGTATAGATACTGAAGAGAACAACAAGCAGTATTACCATCAAATAAATATACAATCTGATTTCCTAACGGCAAGTCTATCAGGTGCTTATTCATATTCATCTTTAACACAAAGCATTCAACAAATGCTACATCAGTATTTACCATCATTAATCCCACAAACAAGAAAACGACATAAATCTTCAAATGAATTATCATTTTATGCATATTTTCGCAATTTACAACCGCTTTGTGAAGTATTTGATATAGGAATGGATTTACCATCAGTTCCCACATTCAAGGGATATATGCATGAAAAGAATAATCAATTGAACCTTCAAGCATATATTCCAAATATCAATACCAGTGGGGCACAAATGGAAAATCTCACACTAGCAATAGATAATATGAACGACCAATTATCTATATCTGCACATGTATTTAATCGTTTGCCTAAAGAAAATCCTACAGCAGCCAAAATTGGAGATGTCAAAGCTGACATACAATTGTTGGCAGCACATGATAAAATTAATGCAACCATACAATTAGAAAATACAGATAGTGTTCAAAATGAGGGAACGATTCGCTTGTCATCACACATTATGCAATATGCAAACAAGCCTCTAATATCCACCCACATACAGCCCACTACGATTATTTTAAATGACTCCACATGGACTATTGATGAAGCAAATATCGTATATAATGCTTCAGAGCAACGATTGGATATCCACGATTTATCTCTCAATACTAATTATCAAATGATTGCTGCTAATGGTTCCGCATCAAAATATGCTACTGATTCAATAAATGTAGAATTACGCAATATTGACGTACAATATTTATTAAGTTATACATTGGCTTCAGAAGCATTATCTGTACAAGGACCTCTGACTGGTAGAGCGACCTTATATAGCCTATTTTCAATGCCTATTGTGGAAGCTCAAGCTTATATTCCTAATGCAGGTCTGAATAATACATACTTGGGAGATTTGAATGCTAGTGCATATTGGGATCATCCTACCAACTCAATAATTATTGAAGGTCAAGCTATAGATTCTACGGATCATCTTGTAGCAGATGTCAACGGCAAAGTAATTCCAGATAAAAAATGGTGGGGATTAGATATCAAATGCGATAGTATTGATATTGGATTGATTGATTTTTGGACGCATGATTTCTTCGCCAATCCTCAGGGACGTGCTTATGGAGATTTACAGATCTTTGGTCAAGATCATTTGACTTGGGTTACAACTAAATTATATGGAAAAAACGTACAGCTTATGGTTCCACAAATTGGAGCCACATTTCAATTTAGTGACTCAATATTTATGGATTCAACATCTATACGGATTCCAAGATTAGACATTTTTGATACAGAAGGAAATAAAGGTACTTTTGAGGGAATTATTTCTCATTCTAATTTTCAAGATTTCCAATATAATTTATCTGCTAACGTAAATAATATGCTTGTATTGAATTTGCCAGAAGACCCACAATCATTATTTTACGGTAAAGTATATGGAACAGGTAATCTTTCTATAACAGGCGATGAATATAATTGTAAGATAGCTGTTGACGCACGAACAGAAAATTATTCAAAGTTTTATTTGAGTGTAAATACAGCTAGTACAGCAAATACATCCTCATTCATTCATTTTACAGCACCTGATACAACAAACCAGTTGCTGCGTTTGCTAAATTCGCCGACCATGAGAGAGGCATCAACTATTACTCCATCAGCTCGCTTATTATTATCTTTGCAAATAGAGGTAACGCCTACAACAGAAATCCAAATTAATATGGGAGGTGATGATGGCATACGCGGTAGAGGAGAAGGCAATATACAAATTAGTTATGATGATTCTTCCGAGGAAATACAAATGTTAGGATCATATACCTTACAATCTGGACTTTTTGCATTTACACTAGGCAATATAGTTCACCGTAATTTTGAGATTGCAGAAGGAAGTCGTGTCATATGGAGCGGTGACCCCTTATCACCGACTGTAGATATTGTGGGTAAGTATCGAACTACTGCTTCTTTACGCGATTTATTTGGCAACGAATTTTCACAAGTAGCTACCAATCGTAGTTCCGTTCCTGTCAATTGTGTACTTTACATGAAAGATCTACTGTTTAATCCTATCCTGAATTTTGATGTAGAACTTCCATTATCAGATGAGTCTGTACAAAGCCAAGTACATTCAGTCATCAATACAGAGGAAATGAAAATGCGACAAATCATATACCTGCTTGTTTTCAATCGCTTCTATACTCCCGATTATTTACAGGGCAGTCACGCTGTGGGACTTAATGAAACATATTCGTTATTATCTTCTACTGTTACAGGGCAGATTAATGCATGGCTCAGCAAATTAACGGACATATTTACAATGGGATTTAATTTCCGCACCGATGGAGAGGGGGAAACTGCTAGTCAAGAATATGAAGCGAACTTCCAATTACGACCCATTAATCAGTTGATTATCAACGGAAATTTCGGTTATAGATATAATGATTTAAGCAACAGACCATTTTTTGGTGATTTAGATATCGAATACTTACTTACCCCAAATGGCAAATTGCGTGCGAAAGCTTACACTCATACAGTTGATAAATACTCTCTCAAACAAGCTAACACAGTACAGGGCATTGGTTTAGTATTCAAGCATGATTTTAATTGGCAAACTCGAAAAAAAGACAAATACACACAATCAAAACGAAAAATAAGAAATAAATAGGTTGACCTACATAAAATATTTTTTCTATGTTAATTAAATGTTATGGTGCAGCTCCACAAGGCATAGAGGCCGTGATTGTTACGATTGAGGTACATGCAGTACCTGGTTTTGAATTTACACTAGTGGGATTACCCGACAATGCAGTCAAAGAAAGCCACGAACGTATTATTGCTGCATTAACAGTAAATGGATACAATAAACCTCGCCATACACTGACAATTAACATGGCTCCGGCGGACATCAAAAAAGAAGGCGCATCGTATGATTTGCCCCTTGCCATTGGAATTCTAGCTGCAGAAGAAGAGGTACAAACTACATTGTTAGATAGTTACCTTATTATGGGAGAACTATCTCTAGATGGCTCTTTGCAACCGATACAAGGAGTTCTTCCTATTGCTTTAGCAGCACGAAAAGCTGGTTATAAAGGAGTGATTGTACCGAAACAAAATGCACGTGAAGCTGCAGTTGTTGAGGAATTAGATATCTATGGTTTGTCTAGTCTGCAGGAAGTGGTTCGCTTTTTAAATGGAACGCAAAATATAGAACCTATCAAAGTTGATACTACTGCTGAATTCCATATGCACGCATTTGCTACTGATTTAGACTTTGCTGATGTTCGTGGACAGGAAAACGTACGTCGTGCTATGGAAGTTGCAGCTGCAGGAGGACATAACATGCTAATGATTGGTCCTCCAGGTGCAGGTAAGAGTATGATGGCCAAACGTTTACCCACTATTCTGCCTCCACTCACAATGGAGGAAGCATTAGAAACAACAAAAATATACTCCGTTGCAGGAATGATGGCCCATCGGAAAGAAGAAAATGGAATGGCAAGTGCATTAATTGTTCAACGGCCATTTCGCAGTCCACATCATACAATAACAGATGTTGCATTAGTCGGTGGAGGAACTAATCCTCGCCCTGGAGAAATTAGTTTAGCACACAATGGCGTGCTATTTCTAGATGAGTTGCCTGAATACAAGCGAAGCGCATTGGAAGTAATGCGTCAGCCATTGGAAGACAGACACATCTGCATCACAAGAGCAAAGATGCAGGTAGATTATCCAGCAGGATTTATGTTAATAGCAGCTATGAATCCATGCCCTTGTGGGCATTACGGAGAAAATAACCCTGCTCATTCATGCACATGTACCCCTGCACAGATTCATCGCTATATGAGTCGTATTTCCGGCCCGCTACTAGATAGAATAGATATACAATGCGACATACAGCCAGTTCCTTATGCGATGCTAAAAAATACTAATCCGAGTGAAAGCAGTGCCACAATAAGAGAGCGCGTCATAAAAGCTCGAGCAACACAACAACTACGATTTGCAGAATACAATCTAACGGCTAAGTCGCCGATTCATTGTAATGCACAAATGCCACCTAAATTAGTACGAAAATATTGTATTTTAGATGCACAAAGTGATAAGCTTTTAGCATATTCTATGGATAAGTTGGGTTTATCTGCTCGCGCATATGATCGCATATTAAAGGTTGCTCGCACCATCGCCGACTTAGCAGATGTAAATAATATCGGGGCATCACACCTTATGGAAGCAATTTCTTACCGAAATCTAGATAGAAACAATTGGATATAATTTATTGTTAAAAACAACCATAGGAGGCTTTATTTTATTTGGTTGTAAAAACAACCTCGTTTCCAGAATAATATATACCAGTACAATTGATAGCATAAGCACGAGCATAATATACCGTACCTTTTTTCAAACCACTTAACGTACATTGATACTTTCCCGCTCCTTCTCCTCCATACACATAATCATTGTCAATGGTAGGATATTGTGATGTGCTATAACAAATACCACGTCCTGTAACTGGAGTTCCACCAATATCGTAAATATTCCCCCCTACAACAGCAGAATTTGATGTAACATTTTCCGCTGATAATGTTCCCAAATCAATTACACCATTTTGGGTAATAAACTTTATTTCATTATCACTGTAATATATATCTTGTTTACTATTTTTTGCATAAGCACGTACATAATACACCGTATTAATCTGTAAGTTTTTTAATATACATGTATATCCTCCCATACCTTCTCCACCATACACATAATCATTATTAATAGTAGGATGTTGTGATGTGCTATAACAAACGCCTTTCTCTATGATTGAAGCACCACCATTATCATGAAGTGTTCCTTCAACAGCAGCAGATGAAATAGTGATATCTTTTGCTGAAGATATGCTTAAAAGCACAGGTCCAGGTGCTTCCGTTTCAAAAGAGATTTGATTGCCATAAGAAGTTCCTTTTGCATTGATAGCATATGCACGAGCGTAATATACAGTACCGCCTTCCAATTGCGACAAAGTACAAGAGAAGCTACCGGTTCCTTTACCAGCAGTGACTTTGACATCCGAGATAGTAGGATACGGTATTGTGCTATAGCATATGCCACGTGAAGTGACTTCTGCTCCCCCATCTTGTACTACTTTTCCTGCTACATTAGCCGTTGTATTTGTTATACCAATGGCCGAAGATGTTGAAACAGTAGGGACACCTATCTTCAGTGTTTGAAAGGAACCAATTTTATTTGCCAATACATCCGTATATGAATCAGTTGCACTAAATCGAATGTAGTATAACTCATCACTTTCGAGATTTTTGAGCTGAATACTATACTTCTTATCAGAAATATTTATCATTCTTTTTGTTGTGTACTTAGAAAAATCCGAATATATGGAGTATTGTACATCGACATGCTTAATAGTAACATTTTTGCTTTCTATCGTACATTCTATCTGTGCCGTTTTATACGAAGGTTCTGCATAAATACCAGAAACAACAAATGCATATCCTTGCACTGGATCATCTAGTTCGCAAGAAACAATTGCAAAGCATAAACATAATACCCAATATATATATGTATAATTCTTCATAATCTACTATATCATTAAAATGTTACACCAATACCAGCTTCAAATTCTAGATACTTAAATCCTATCGTATTCACACCCGCACTAATGGTAACACTATATACACTTCCAAACAAGCCTCCGTCCATGCTCAAACCTGAGTGTGAATTAGGTGTATATGTAACTAGATTCCCCGCTTTAGTTTCCCAAAACACTTCACGCTCACCATATCCACATCCTAAATATATACCAAAACTATTATTTTTAAATCGTTTCTTGTTTTTAATGATTTGCATAAGATCAACTGCCATACCTAAATCAAACAACCATTCCGTAGAAAATTTCCTTCCAGAATAAAATGGTATAACATTACTATCATTTAGCCTACCCTTTTCATCGCAGCTTCTTCCATTTGTTGCCTTCAGGAAATTAAAGTTTGAACGTCCCTTTATATACCAGCCCATACCATTATATATCTGACCTATCATAATACCATATGCCACTTGTGGTGCAATTGAATATCCCATTTCACCTAAAATCATCGTGTTAGTGACTAATGATTTCGAGGTCTCAGGCATCAAATCATTCTCAATCCACTCTAATGAATTCAAATCTAAGGCATCGTATTTATTTACAAGCATCTGCAATGTATCACCTGATTCCTCATTTATCAAGACACTGCTATCTATTTCCGCTAGTATAGTCTCATGCTCTATAGAAGCTTGTACAATATCTACTTTTGATATTGTATCTATCTCAATAATATCAGAACCCACTTCCAAATTGTACATCAATGTCTCTTCATTATTTTCCTTAATGAACACTTCAGCAATACTTGACTTATAACCATCCTTCATCACACGGATATTATGTTTCCCTATAGATATATGATTGATAATTAATGGCGTTTCCCCTTCTAGTTGTTCATCAATATATATCGCACAATCACTGGGCGAACCATCTACGACCAATGAACCAAATGCTGGTACTGGATTGGTTAATATGAACGAATGGGTTACATCTAATTCACTAATTGTAATAGGTGTGTACATTGAACGAAAATGCTCCTGTCTGGTCTCAAATGTATAATCTCCGTATTCCAAAGTTCCTTTCCAAGAACCTCTGTGGAGCCATTGATTGTCTAAGTAAATATCTACACTATCTGCCACTGTAAGTGTTACGTACGCATAATTGGGCTGCAACTTAGGAGTCAAGGTGATAGTGCCTCCCTCTCTGATGGTAATGGTAGTTTTGTACCCCTTATATTTTACTTTTTGTACTTCTACTTGATAGGTGCCACATGCCAATTTAGCATTCTCTAAAGGCAATTGACCTAACTGCTTTGTCGCAGAAGTTTCCTTATTTGTAACATACACAAATGCATCGTTTGAGTTTTCTAATGCATTTAATGTCAGCCATCCAAAATTGGGTTTCAATGCAATTTCTATGGATTTTGCTTCATTAGATACAGTAATATTACCTACTTGTTGTTGATAATCCTCAGCAGAAATCTCATATCTATACGTTCCATAATCCAATGTTTTACTAGCCACACCATTTTGGACAGGCAAATGTTGCCAATTACCATCAACAAGGACACGCACACTAGCCTCCTTGGGCATTACGTGAAAAGAAAAATGCTGACGTTTTGTAATAGGTGCATCTTGTGAAAAGCCCTCCATCGGGATATAGTGAACACGACCATAATAGATCGTATTTGACTTTAATTGAGCCATATCCATTATTGTCTGTCGAGTGCATCCCTCTCCACAGGTGATTTCTACATGACGGACACGTGAAGGTACCAAAAACACTAATTCATTGGGGAGATCACGATAAATCGCTTCTATCATTGTCTGCGTACCTAAATACAATGTTAAAATTCGTTTCGCAGCAGTAATTTCTTGAGCGTTACCTTCTAATCCTACACGAATGACTACATATGGAAACGTATCATCTAAATCTGGCTTTTCCCATTTACCGAATTGTTCTCGATACGTATCCAATGCCATAGTATTAGGTTGAGAATCAAAACCTTGTATAACTTGTAAAGACTGTGTATACGCTTGAATAGTCAAGAATAAAAATAGAATCACATAAATCAACCTTTTCATATTCATAATCTACCTTGTGATTTTTTTCAATCCATTTACTTATTCATACTCAATAATATCACCTACATTGCCAAACGGAAGCCAAAATCCTTAGATTTATATGTAGGAAGATGGTAATAACGAGAAGACACGCGTAAGTATCGTGTATCCAAAGTAAAACTTCCACCGCGAACCACATGCATCGAACCAATATTAGGACCTTGAGGATTTGTTTGAGCCAATTCTGCATATCCCCCATACCAATCGGAACACCATTCCCATACGTTGCCACTCATATCATACAATCCTAACTCATTAGGTGATTTTTGAGCCACAGGATGTGACATATTTCCGCTGTTCACACTACCCCATCCCACTAAGTCAATCATCTTATTTCCTGCATATTTGTAATGCAAAGAACAAAGACCTCCTCGTGCTGCAAATTCCCATTCAGCCTCTGTAGGCAGACGGAATTTCTCACCCGTAAGTTCATTCAATTTCGTAATAAAGAGTTGACAATCTTCCCATGATACCATCTCTACAGGATTTTGCAAGCTTCTTTTATCAGCACTTGGGTTTTCTCCCATAACAGCTTGCCACAATTCTTGAGTAACCTCCGTTTTGCAGATATAATAATCAGACAAAGATACTTGATGCTGGGGGAATTCAAAGGCCTGAGCTTCAGCATCATTATCCCCAGATCCCATCATAAATGTTCCTCCTTTTACTTGCATCATATCAAACGAGATGCCATTAACAGTTATAGTTTTTTTATCTGCAGTCGTAAACGAAATTTGTTTTCCATATGTGACACCAATACTATTCAATGCATATCCTCTAACATAATAAGTTTGACCTGGCTGTAAATCACTAATTGTAATTGTAGTATTTTCGCCTTGTAATGAATTCTCTATTCTCTTATCAGATGTTGTTGGATTCTCTTTCGTAGAATAGCACACACCAGATTCACTAATTGGCGCTCCTCCATTAAATTTGACTGTGATATCAACATCAGCAGATGTTTGAGAAATGTTCTTTACTGCGGGTGCACTGACTACTATCAGTTCTGTATTACCCGCGACTAGCATCAAACGCAAACCTAAATCATTAGAAGAGAACGTTGTTGGACGAATCATATACGATGGGATATTACCATATTCCTCTTTTAATTTGAAACTACTACTTCTACAAATTGACACTAATTGATTGGTATCTAAATTATTTACATAATCAATCGGATTACCCGAATGATCGAACACTTCTTCACACCATTCACGTACATTTCCCGACATATCATATATACCCAACTCATTAGGAGATAACCTCTTTGTAGTCTGAGGAGCAGATACATGATTATCATATAGCCATGCCACTTCACGAGCAATATTACTACCCGAAAATTTATAACCTTTGCTATATATTCCTCCTCGTGCTGCATATTCCCATTCGGTTTCTGTCGGCAACTTGAATTTCATACCCGACAATTCATTGAGCTTAGTGATAAATTTTTGACAATCATGCCATGAGACATTTTCAACTGGCGCATTGCCACCTTTTGATGCACTCGGATTATACCCCATCACAGCTTCCCACAGGCGTTGGGTAACTTCTGTTTCGCCAATATAAAAATCAGGTAACCTAATGATACTGTTTCCTTGTGCGCCTAACAGCTGTCCACCTTGTGGTCTTGGAGAAGCTACAACCTTAGTCATCCCTCCTTGCACACGTACCATATTAAATGAAACACCATTTATGTTAAACGTTTCCACATTATTAAGTGTTTTGAATGACACTTCATTACCATAAATGATCTGATCATTATACGTAACAAAGGTACGAGCATAATACATTGTATTAGCCGACAAACCTGTTAGATTACACATGATAGTGTCATTCTCAATCACGCCTTCAATTACTTGATCAGACGTAGTGGGTTCTGACGAAGTTTTATAACAGATTCCATATGAACCTATAGTATTAATATCCACTCCATTCAAATCAATAATTCCTCCTATAGTTGCTAAAAAGACATCCATATCATTCGTAACAAAAGTACGACATGTAGGAACATTATGTGTTGTCATCACCTTTATCACATTGCCATAAGCTATACCTTTTGCATTAATAGCATATGATCGGATGTAATAATCAGTTGCAGGCTCCAATTTTGTTATATTACCAGTGAACCATCCCTTTCCTCCCACAAGTTTCAACTTGTTATGCTCAATCGTAGGTAATGGATCTGCGAAACTATAGCAAAAACCTCTTTCGGTAATGGTAGCTCCTCCATCATGTGAAATATTTGCACCTACTATTATAGTAGTTCCCAAAACATTTGCATTAGGGATTGTTGCAATGTCTGGGAGTGTGGCATTCTCTACAGAATACACATCCATAGATGGACTATTATTTTCTGGTAATTCTTCGGCAACAATGACAGGTTGTTCTTTCTCAGGAGCAACAGATACTTCTTCTACTATAGTTTCTTTCGTAGCAACTGATAAAGTATAATTCACCCATTGTTCCTGATTCTCCTCAATCAAGACATCCCTTATTTCAGCAGCAAATCCATCACTTTCTACTCGCAATTTTCTATTACCTATCTTCACTTGATTAACTACGAGTGGCGTTTCTCCAACACGTTCATTATCCACATATACCACGGCACCATTAGGCTCACCTTCTACTACCATTGTTCCAAAAGCTGGAACTGGAGTATTTAATATATACATATTTGTCAAATCCTCTGGTGTTATACGCACCAATGTATATGCAGAACGGTGACCATCTTTGCGTGTTTCTACACTAAACTCACCATTGGATAACGTTCCAGTCCATGTTCCTGTCCCTATATAACGATTATCAATATAAATATCTATTCCGTCATCAATAACCAAAGTTGCGGGTGAATAGTTAGCAACGAGTCGTGGTTTCAACTTAGCTGTATCACCATTTACAATAGTCAATTGCTTCGAATAGTCTTTGTATTTTTCTTGAATGATTTCTATAAGGTACGTCCCTTCATCCAATTCTTTAGGTTCCATTGGTAGTTGACCTAATTGTTTAAACACTGATGTCACCGTATTGGTAACATACACATAAGCATTTTTCAACTCATCACTTTCTTCAATATACAACCAACCAAATTGAGGCTGTAATTTTACCTCACAACTAACTGATTCGTCCGAAACCACAATAGTGCCTGTATGTTTATTGTATCTTTCAGCAGTTACTTCATACTGATATGTTCCATGATCCAATGATCGCGTTGCATTACCATCAGCAACAGGCCAACGTTGCCAACTGCCATCAACCATCACACGAAGACCAGCATCATGTGGAAATAACTTGAATGTGAATGTTTGACGCTTAGGAGCTTGCATCATAGTATTAATACTTCCCATGTCAGGTACATAATGCAATCTACCATAATAAATGGTATTTGATTTTAGTTGTGCCATGTCCATAATTATCTGTCGAGCGCATCCTTCACCACATGTAACTTCTATATGTCGTGCACGAGCAGGGATTAAGAAGATTAATTCATTCTCAACATCTTTGTATATAGCCTCAACTGCAGTTTGCGTACCAAGATATAGACCTAACATTTGCTTGGCTATAGTTGTGGTACGAATATCACCATCAAGTCCTATTCGAATCACAACATAAGGAAACGTATCATCCAAATCTGGTTTTTCCCATTTACCAAATTGTTCTTTATAAACACTTAAGACGGTACTACTATCAGACATAGGTTGAAATGGTTGAGTTACCGTCAATGTTTGAGCTTTGCTACCCATAGCAATAGCAATTAAACATAACAAACTAAATATATATCTTATTCTCATACTTATAAAAAATCTTCTAATTAATAGTGGAAATAAATTTTTATAATGCTAAACGAAGTCCAACATAATTGAAACTCGCTGTAGATGCATCGTAATTACGATAAGATACGCGACAGAATCCTGCAAAATCATCCCAACTACCACCACGATATATTCGATTAGAAATAGTTTCAGACCCATTAGGATTTGATTGATAAGCACTTGTATATTTTTCATATCCATCGTGACACCATTCTCCCACATTTCCACTCATATCATATACCCCTAGTTCATTTGCTTTTTTCTTTGCCACTGGGTGTGTTGTACTTTCGCTATTCTCATCATACCATGCTACAAGTTCCAAATTGTTATTTCCAGCATATTTATTTCCCATAGATTTTTCGCCTCCACGGGCGGCATATTCCCATTCGGCTTCTGTAGGTAGACGGAATTGTTCACCTGTTATAGCATTTAATCTAGTGATAAACAACTGGCAATCATCCCAACTAACATTTTCAACTGGACAATTTGCATTTGTTGTAAATTCACTTGGATTAGTTCCCATCACTGCTTGCCATAGCGCTTGTGTCACCTCAGTTTGACCAATGTAATATGTTGACAATGAAACTAAATGAGCAGGTTTTTCATCATCCTCGGCCTCATCAATTTGCTCTTTTGTAGCACCAATCGTAAATTCTCCGCCCTGTACTTGTATCATTTTGAATGTTATACCGTTGACTGTAAATTCTTGCGGTCCACGTTTAATTATTTTTTCTTCATTCGATAATTGCTTCTGCACATCTTGCAATGGCTCTTGTAGAGGTTGTAAATCCAATACTTGCTGTAACTGAACAACCAAGTCACTAGATGGTTCAATTTGCGCATCACCTGAATCTGATTTTTCTTCCGATACAGATGCCGTATCATTATTTTCTAAACTATATACAATACGCAAACCTAAACCGCCGTCTTGATGGTCTGCAGATCCGTTATGTCGATAAGATACTCTACATGAATTTGCTCTCGAATAACATCCTCCCCCTCGATAAACACGATATAATCCTGTAGATGAACCTGTCGGATTAATTTGAGGATTAAGTATATATCCTCCATACCAATCCGAACACCACTCATATACATTTCCACTCATATCATAAATCCCTAATTCGTTCGGCAGTTTACCCGCTACAGGCATCGTTCTGGAATCACTATTTTCATCATACCAAGCGACATCACTGAGTGTATTACCTCCAGAATATTTATACCTTTTAGAGTATTTTCCTCCACGCGCAGCATATTCCCATTCAGCTTCAGTTGGTAGACGGAATTCTTTTCCAGTTATATCATTCAACTTTTTCAAAAACTCTTGACAAACAATCCAATTCACCGATTCTACTGGATGAGATAAATCTGTATTGAACATACTTGGGTTGCTTCCCATAACCACTTGCCACAAATATTGAGTAACCTCTGTGCTACTCATGTAAAAATCAGATAAGGTTACTTGATGCTTACCCTCATCTATGCCTGCTTCACCTATTTGTTCATCCGTAGCACCCATCAAAAATGTCCCCCCCTCTACTTTTATCATCTCAAATTCCACTCCCTTGATTCGAAAAACTTCCACCTCTAAACCATTTTTTATTGTCTGCGAAATCATAACTGCAGCTGTATCGTCAACTGGATTTACTGCCATTTCCATAATCTGTTTTTTAGATTCTGTATTTATGGCACCAACCAGACTCCTCGAATCTATCTTAGAAATTTGTTGCGTAGTTTCTGTTGGCAATGGGATAATCTCCACATTGCTATTAGATTCTTCTGTTTCAAGTACTATTGTTGTCACATTTTGTTCATCTATCTTTTTCTCTTCAATTACCTCTAACTCATCCGTAAAAGTAGATAATAATGGGGATTCCTGAATGGGAACAAGCTCACTTACGGTTGATGATATAGTCGAATTTTCTAAACCTA
Source organism: Paludibacteraceae bacterium (assembly GCA_045578255.1). Taxonomy (GTDB): domain Bacteria; phylum Bacteroidota; class Bacteroidia; order Bacteroidales; family Paludibacteraceae; genus Colicola. Next base: position 137,691 of record JAZNJW010000022.1, on the reverse strand, counting down.
TGACATTTGATGTAGTATTCGTTGATGGTTCCAATACCACTGCTAGTTCTCGAGACGTTTCTGATACCACTATGGTACCTTTTTTAGTCTGATAGCCCGCAGCAGATACCGTATAAGCATAAGTACCATAGTTCAGTACCTTGTACGCATCACCATTTTTTGTTTGCCACATTTGTTCCTGACCATTCACTTCTACTTTGACCACCGCATGCTCTGGTGTAAGAAGAAAATGAAAGAATTGACGAGGGGTAGATTGTTTTTCTGGTGTAGTTTCTTTTTTCTCTAATGCTGGAGCAAAATGTACTGTGCCTATGTACACACTATTGGATTGTAATTTTGCGGGTAAATCCATAATCACTTGCGTTAGACAATCTGCCCCACATGACATTTCTATACGTTGTACACTAGATGGAACTAAAAATAGCAATTCATTTTCCATATCCTTATACACCGATTCAACAACGCCTTGTGGATACAAATTCAAATAAAGTGTCTGCTTCGCTGAAATAACTTCGCGCGCATTACCTCTTAGTCGAACGCGAATCAATGTATAGGGGAAAGAGTCATCTGCACCATGACGCTCCCATGCTCCAAACTGATTTTTATATGAAGCTAATACCGAACTATTTGGGACCAATTGAAAGGCATCTACAATAGTCAGTGATTGAGCATTAGCGCAATGAACAGTGAATAGAAATATGTAAGTTAATATATACTTTTTCATCTCACCCCAAAGAGAGATAGCGCCAATTAGTTAATTACAATTACCTGTGCTTTAACACCATTAAAACATGGCATTTGTTTACCTGCTGGTGCATTCATAAAGGTAGGATCGCAAACAACAAAACGTTTATTATTATACTCCACATAGTCACAATCATGCGTATCATTAGGAATATGTACGGCTGTCGCCAAATGGTTAGGGAAATACAACAGCACAACATCCAAACCCAACAAATCGCGTACTAATGTGGAAAACAAAATACTTCGATCTTCGCAATCGGAATAAGGATAATGTAATGTTTCTGACGCAAAGAACACACGATCCTCACCCCATACCTCATTGTCAAATTTATATTCGAAAGCCGTCTGCACCCAATTCAGCAATGTATTCACAGCTTGCCATGAAGTCTGCTCTTTCAAAAGAGGAGATAATTGTGGATACAACTCATGCTTTACACTTTGCTCCAAAGGTGTTGTCACATGTGTGGACCATTTGGTACCAATATCATCTATCATGTAGCCCGTAGGATAATCATCATAGAATTCAATCGAGTTACGATTTACTCTAACCGTAGTACTTATTCCTTTTTTAGATACTAATGTGCGCTCGCTTGAAGGATTAAAAGCCAAATATTGTTCATCGCTAATGCGCAACGACAATTTTTGTTCCTTATCATACATCGCTTCACATATATACAAACTCGTTTCTCCTGCTCCATCTACTAAATAAAATCTTTCACCATCTATCATAAAGAAAGGCAGACCATAAATTTCGTAGTGACTTGCTAACAGCATATACACAGCTTTTTCTGAACGCGCCATACGTACTTTGTAACCTGTTTGAGACATGATATATGCAGCAAATACAATTGCTTCGTTACTCTCTCCATACAAACTTTTTCCTATAGTTTGCACCATTCTTAGATAAGCCCAATCACATAATTTTAGTTTTTCACGTTTTTCTATACAAGAAGTGATAGCTATATCGAATGCACTATCTGTCAATTGTTCCCAAACATTGGCGATATCTGCTTCATTAATAGCGCGTAGTTGTATATCATAATCTATAGGCACATTCACCGAAAGGTGAGTTCCGTATAGGGTAAATTCCATTTTTTTAGTAGGTTGTTCTATGGGCATAATTGGCACCATAGGTTGCGGTTGAGGTTCAGGCTCTGGCATAAACAACACTTCATCTTCCACTAACACAGGAGTAACTGAAGCCACTTGCGATAATGTATCTACAGAAATAGTATCCATATTGGATATTGGCATCGTATCAGTCGATGACAACAAAGGCATGGAATCATTTGTTGAAATCGTGGGAATCGTATCATCACTCACTAGCAACACCGTATCAACTTCTATTGATTCTATTTTAGTCTCTACAATAGTTTCAACATCAGGATTTGCAATAGATTCTTTTTCTGGAGAGTCTACTTGCTCGTCTTCCTCTACAATTGTATCAACCAACGAAACATTCGTATTTCTGGCAGCTTCTAAAAGAGCCAATGCCATATCCAGCTCTATTGTTGCGTCAACATATTGCTCTAGTGTAGTTGCGGGTTCATTATCTACATCTACTTGAACATCTGGAACCGATACTATCGTTTCCTCCTTCAATGTATCATTTGGAACAATGGGTATTGTATCAAGTATTGCCACGATGGATGTTTCATTGACCGTTTCCACAGTATCTAATTCGTATGTCATTGGCACAAACTTTTCTTCCTGTTTTTGCTCAAGTGCAGGAGAGATACCCATTTTCTCCCAGTTTTTTCGCATAAATTCAATATATCGCTTATTTTGTTCACGACGGATTTGATCAAAACGCTGTTGTTGTTGCGAACGTTTTTTGACAAATGATTGTTTTTGACGAGCACGTAATTCCTCAAATCGTTTTTTTGCATCCGTTTGAGTATATCCACCAATTGCCATGCTACAAAGTATGATTAATACAAATATCTTTTTCATTGTTGTCAAAATTTATGAATACACGATATATACCTTCTTATTTATGCCATTAAAAATATATAAGACACAGTAGTCACATTCAATCTGACCACTGTGTCTATTGAGGAGTTAATTATTCAGCGTCCTGCATACGAGCCATTTTGTCTTCCGCATATTTACGGAACTCATCGCGATTGAATTCAATCTCCAACTCTTTGTTAGATTCCAAACGACTTGTTAACTCATCTACAATCTCTTGTTTGGATACTTCTACTGCAATCCAATATTCAAACAATCCATCTTGTAATACGAATCCCTTCTCACATGTTTGAACCACATCATTCATTTTGCGTTCTACCAATGTAGCGAATTCGCTTTCAATAATACCTTGTACATTAGAAGCTTTTGCATCGCCTTGCACTGTACGTGTATAATCCGTCGACAAGCCTTGAACAAATCCACCCAACTTCTCTGTAACCATGGCCTTTGCATTCTGCAATGCAGCACGACGAGCGGCTTGTTGGTTTACCGCAGTTGCAGTACCTGCTCCACGGAAATACTTGGCATTATCGAAGCCATATTCCGCACATGGTACTTCAATTTGAACACGTCTGTAACCAGGATTCTTTTTGCCAGAAACCATAGATTTCTTACTACTTGCGCAAGATGCGCACAATGCTACGATAAGCATTGAAAGGATAATTTTTTTCATTGTGTAACGATTTAATAATATTACATTCGTTCTACCTACTCACTTCTTAGGCTTTTCGGTCGACTCCTTATTGATTTAAATTCTATTTCTTTAGTTACATTGAACCACCTGTCAGCAAGTCATAATCATCCATCGTAAATGGTTGACCTCCAGCCGTTTCAGGTTGCCATGTACGAACGCGAATAGTAGGAGCATCCTTTTCCGTCGCATCTATTAACAAGAAAAGATACCCATGATCGCCATAGTTATTTGACGAATAATCTTGAACCAAACGAATTCCATATGTATCCTGTTGTTTACTTTGATCCACCGTCGTACTACCGAACTTTATATTGATCCATTCCTTTGATGCAAATGAATTCTTCAAACGTTTCATATATTGCTCCTTCGACATACGAGTAAGCACTACATTGTTAAATACCACTTGATCTTTCATGGCGAACTGAGCATTCTTCATTTCAAGATTTTGTTCAGAAGGTTTCAACACACGACCTGTAATAATCACGGCATTATCCGAGAAAATTGATTCTATGTAATCCAAACGCTTCAATGCAAATGCAGTCTTGTAGTTCTCCATAAAGTTAATCAATGTTAATCTGGATACTTCGTCAATATCGGTATTGCCCATAATATTACGCGCGGAACGCTCTTCCAATGCAAATTGTACGCCATCAATACGTCCTGTATTATTAAATGTAAATACCACATTCTCAAGTTGTTGTTTCCCTTTTGAAAACGAGAAACTCATCGGAATACTACGACATTGAATATCTTCTCCCAAGCGTACATAACGACATCCTTCTAAAGTCAATACTCGCGCTTTTCCATAACGAATCAAACGCTCAAACTGATCATATCCATCCATGGTAAAGAGCGAGAAAACACTATCATATGTCTGAGTTCTGATCGCCTCGCACACCTTTACAATTTTTGCCTGATATGCTGTGGAATCAATTGTAGAAACTTTGTGTTCCAATTCTTCTACCTTATTAGCCACATAGTTCTGGGTTATATCGGTAGAGTTCTTCGACTCTGCAATAGTAACCGATTTGGCAATCTCAATCGTTGTATTTACCACTGGCACAATGCTCTTGGCCGACATATCATAATCGAAACGGCTCTGATATTTTTCCATCAACAATGGTAATTCCGCATCAAAGTTAGCCTCATCTGCATATCGATATTCTAAACGAATGTGTATTGTACTTGGCTTATTCGCTTCAGGCAAAAAGATAGCTGACCAGCCATTCTGAACAGAGTACACATCGCTCCATCCTGTATTAGCATTATAAGCAAAGTTCAAATTCGTGATTGGAGTTCCATCATAACGGAAACTTAATTTGATTTCTGTTCCGCTTCCGGGGAAGTAACCATCACAAGTCACTTGCACATTTTTCAAAATTTGTGTGATTTTATTTTGTAGATAGAGATTCGCATTTTGCTTCTCTGCCATACCCTCTTCTTGCACACTAATATGATTATTATTAGGAATATCTGCCAACAACAATTGTGCGGCATAGAAATAGCGCAGAGCATCTCCCACCATTTGCTTGCTCAGTACATCTTGTCCTGTTTTAATATATTCAAACACTTTATCTTCCTTGGCTTTCTGAGAAGTCCCAGCTGTAAGTATCATTTTATCATTAATCTGCTTCTTCAAATCTTTAGAATCCTCCACATAACGTTCCACAGTTCTTGAAGCAGCATACGCATTCATAAAACTAATTTTAGGCTCCAAAGCTGCCACCTGATCTTTTGTGCGCATCAACAAGGACTTCGCCTCACCCGTATTTCCTTCTGCTATATATGCATCCGCATTATCCAACAAAGAATAGCAAATATCCAATTCCTCTTCTATCACATCACTATACCTATCCGTCACCCATTTACGCTCAATATACGCCACAGCATAACCTTCTTGCTTATGAGAATGATATTTCGTTTTTATCAATTGTATCAAAGAGCTATCTGTCAATGCCAAATCATTCACCAAAGCTTGTCTTGCAGTGGCTTCCATATGAGTCTTAAAGGAATTTGCATCCGAATCAGTTTCCATTTCCATCTCTTCAAAAGCCGAAAAATAGGTATCCATCTCATACAGTGCCCAATTGTCTGGACGCATACTGATAGAACCTGCCACATCATCACCCACACTACCACAATTATTGAATTCGGTAAACACCACTTCGATATTACCAGCTACTGCCACTTGGAAAAGCACATACACACGTACACCACCACCTTCCAATGGCTGACGATATCTACACACTTCATTGATTGGAATTTTGAATTCTGACACCATACTTTGTAGTTTACCAGTATTAATTGCCGTTTCCACATCTCTTGAATTAAAAGGCAAACCTATCGACATGATTGAATGTTGGATGACTAATCCCATTGCTTTGTTATGCGCAGCATCTTCGGATGCTGCCGTCGCAGACTCTACCACATAACGATAAGTATCATTATCAGCTTTTGGCAAGTGCTTTATCCAGCGGGGGGGAGCTGCAAAAGTGGTCAACGAAAACATTAACATACATACGCATAGCATACATTGAGACAAACGAGAAAAAAGTAATTTTTGTGCCATTATCAAAATTATTTAATTATTCCTTATATTTTAACTATATTAACGCAAACAAACAACATCAACGATCATACGACTGAAGATATTGCAGTACAATTAAAAACATACATAAATCACCATTGATGGTAACAAAACGCAAGTTTTCGCTGCAAAGTTACAACTTTTTTTCGAACCTTGCAAATTTATTTATAGAAATATAAATATTTTTCAAAAAAAATGCCCAATCACCCATTATTCTCATTGAATATACTCATAACATCCTGCATCTGGTCGGGATTTACGACGTTGTCCAAGACGATCATAGGGATACGATATAGCTACAACAGAATCCCCTACTCCGCGAGCAGCGGAAAGCGAATCTAAGCGATAATCGTAATAGCGATATTCGTTTAATTTATAGTATATATTGCGAAATACTACTGAATCCGAGTCCGTAGCATATACATTATTGTGAGCAAAAACTTCTGGCAAGGAATCCGTGCGCATAAAATTCCCCACAAACGAACCCGAATAATAATCTGGCAATGGTGTTGCTACCACAATATTATTTTGGCGAGCTCCTGTAATTATGCAATTATAAAATGATGATTCCGTAAGTGCCATGTTTTTTCTTAAATTATTGATATACACAGCAGCGACATCATCTCGAAGAATATTATTATGAATATTAATTGTTGTATATGGATAACCAAAATACGAAGCAATAGTGTTATGTACAAAACAGTGCTTTCCTCCTGACAAATACACACAATATGAAGCACAATTACTAATCTCCGTATTTGCTACTACGGCGTCCACATTCTGCAACACTAATCCATATGTAGAGTGATTATGAATGCGCGAGTTCCGTAGCGATAACGTAGGACGCACGTCCTTGGATTCAGATACAGCATACAAACCTATTGTGCCAGAAATAATATCCACATAATCAAACTGATAGGTTGGTTTTTCCCAACCTTCTTGATGAATCAAATACAATCCACTCCATTGTCCTGATACCACACGATAGGGCACCGAATCAAACAATCGATCCGTACGATCACCGCAAATCAAAATTGGCTCCTCTAAAGTTGCAGTAGCGTTTACCGAACCATAGGCGTAAATACACGCACCAGTATGCATGTATATAGTTGTACCTTTTTGCAACGACAACAAACCTTGCACCACAAGGGTATCATAAATCACATAGGGTTTTTCGTTGGTCAAGACCAATTGATCAAAGATAAGTAATTTATTCGCACTCTGCAAAACTTTCACGTCCTGACCATATGCTTGTAAATAAACGTATTGCAAATGGTCATTAACCAAAAACGCAATCGAATCTTCAATCAGCACAGGCGAATTTTGCTGTTGGGGATTAATATGCACACGCACAAACAAAAACAAACTATCGCCTCCACGCAACGTAATATCTCGTAAATTATCCAATTGGCTTTCGCCATCCAAATTAATATGAAAATACCTACCATCATACATGCTAACTTGCTTGATTTGTACGGCATTTTTATTCGGATTGTACACCATTATTCGCTTGGTAGACGAACCCATGTTCGTAAACACCGTATCAAACAACAACGAATCGTGAGAAAAAGAGATACGCAAATTCGGATCATCCGATAAAACGTCTGATTGACATGCCGTTAGCGATATCAACCACCCTATAACAAACCCACACAATAATAGTTTTCGAGAAAGCTTATTTCCAGCCTTATCATTCATATTTATAGATAGCCTTACACGTATTATTCAAAATAAAATATCAACGATATCTTTTGATTAAACAACCGCTTATAATCTCCCATATCCAAAAAACCCTCATGATAATAAGGATCTTCCTTACTTACCCCCACTGTTGCAGTTCCATATTCAGGTTCCCAATCCAAACCTTTTCTATATTTGTCAGAGGTGTTCATATTTATAAAGCCTATGCGATATCGAATCTCTGGACAAAGTTTAAACCAGGGCAAATAAAAATCACACCCCAATCCTACATCCGCAAACACATCAAAACAATTAGGATGAAATGGCATAAAAGGTATATGTTTTTTTACCCAAAAATCAAAACTCACACCTGCACCAATCATTACATATGGACGGAAATTTTTCTCGCGAAAAGCAGACCATTTTAAATGAATAGGTAGCGAAATAGGAACTGTTCCCACTGTAATCATCTTATTTTCTCGTTCGATTACATTGCCATCCTTATCTTTAAACTTGATTCCTGCCCCATAAATATTACCATCTTCATCAATTGTTCTTCCCACTAAATTGCGCTGTTCAAACGACAAAGACGGCGAGAAACGAACACTTAAATAATTATTTATACGATAATCTGCCATCCATCCTACAGATATCCCCCACCCTGTACTTGGCGATATACTATCGGAAAAAGCATAATGAGGTGCTATACCATATGCAGGAAAATCAATACTCAAAAAATAACCATAGTGCCAAGTCCTTTCATCCACAAATGGATTATTCATCTTGGCATGTAATGGACCGCACACACCCATTAGTGCGCAAATAGCAATGATCACTATATTCAAATGTGCTTTATTCACTCGTTACATTTTTGCTAATTATCCATTCCACAGCCTGCCGATAACCATCTGCACCTTTCCCCATTATAGTATGCGCACAGACATCTGTCAAGAGGCTTATGCGCCTAAATGCCTCACGCTGAGTAATATCCGACACATGCACTTCCACCACAGGAACACTGCTACATGCCACCGCATCACGGAGTGCCACACTCGTATGGGTATACCCACCAGCATTGAGCACTATTCCCCAAAGTTCTTCACCTTTTACATCTAACCCACTAGCACCTATGCCGTGTTCCTGTATCCAATCTATCAAATCACCTTCATGATTCGATTGATAATATTCCAAATAGAGTTCAGGATAGGCATACTGAATATCCAACAGCACCTGCTCCATTGGGCGCACACCATATATATTTGGCTCACGTCTGCCCAATAGATTTAAGTTCGGTCCATTGATTATCACTATTCGCATACCGCTCCACTTTATAGATTATCTTGCTCCCGTAACAGCCAGCAAGAACTCATCATTATCATTCGTGCGTTCCATATAGGATTTCAGTTTCTCCATAGCCTCTACGCTATTCATGTCAGTAAGTTCTTTACGAATCATCCACATTCGACTCAGCACATCCGCAGGCACAAGCAAATCATCACGACGAGTAGAGGAAGCTGGTATATCCACAGCAGGGAAGATACGTTTGTTGCTTAGTTTGCGATCCAATTGCAACTCCATATTACCCGTACCCTTGAATTCCTCAAAGATTACATCATCCATCTTGCTACCAGTCTCTGTCAATGCTGTAGCGATAATAGTCAAACTACCACCATTTTCAATATTTCGTGCTGCTCCAAAGAAACGTTTCGGTTTGTGTAAAGCTTGTGCTTCCACACCACCCGATAGCACTTTACCACTAGCTGGTGCCACCGTATTGTATGCGCGCGCTAGGCGTGTGATACTGTCCAATAATATCACCACATCATGTCCACATTCCACCAATCGTTTCGCTTTTTCGTGAACAATATTTGCCACCTTCACATGATTCTCTGCAGGTTCATCAAATGTAGAAGCAATCACTTCTGCATTCACTGAGCGCGCCATATCCGTTACCTCTTCTGGGCGCTCATCAATCAGCAATACGATCATATAAACTTCAGGATGATTCGAAGCAATAGCATTAGCTATCTGTTTGAGAAGCACCGTCTTACCAGTTTTTGGTTGTGCAACAATCAAGCCACGCTGTCCTTTTCCTATCGGTGCAAAAAAATCGATAATACGTACGGATAGTGGATCACTCTTATCCCCTTTGCATAATTTGAATTTCTCATCTGGGAATAGAGGAGTTAGGTTCTCAAATGCGATACGTTCTTTCGCCTGTGCAGGTGAAATACCATTAATACGAATCACTTCCTTCATAGGGAAATATTTGTCGGTCTCTTTAGGTGGACGAATAGTACATTCCACAGTATCACCTGTTTTCAAACTGTACTGGCGTATCTGTTGTTGCGAAACGTAAATATCATCGGGCGAAGAAATATAGTTGTAATCAGCACTGCGCAGGAATCCGTATCCATCAGGAGCGCACTCCAACGTGCCTATAGCCGTAATCGTATCGCCAAAAGATTCAGCACCTTTATTGAGCATTTCCTCTTCTGGTGACAATTGTGGCTTAGGTTGAGGTTTTTCATTAATAGGCGTAATCTCCTCACCATTAGCTATTTGTTCTTCACGTTTAGCTATTTGTTGCGTAATTTGTGCGATACGTGCATTCACGCGCGCCATGCGTTCTTCTTTGGTTTCACTTTTGCGACTAGGAGTATGCGGATTTACATTTTCCGCTTCAACCTTTCCGCTTTCCATTTCCACCTCTCCGCTTTCAGTTTTCACCTTTCCGTTTTCCGCTTCCACCTCTTCGTTTTCAGTTTTCACCTTTCCACTATCAGTTTCCCTCTGAACATTCTTTTTAGGTCGACCACGCTTCTTATTTTTCGCTATTTCTGTCTCAGCCATCACTTCTGCCTTATTGGTTTCCTCTGCCACTACAGTTTCTTCGCTTTTTTCAGCGATTTCACCTGCATTGACTGTTTCTGAAACTGTTTCTGAATTCTTTGGTTTGCGGCCACGTTTTTTCTTAACAGGTTGTTCCATAGCTTTTACCTCTATCACTTCTGCACCTTCCGAACCTTCATCCCCCATAAACATCTGAACTTCCTTCACCTCCTGGACCTCTGTACCTCCAAACAACGATGGTTGTACTGCAGAAATCACAGGCTTGGGAACAGGTTGTTTAGCTTGTTCCTCCTTGATTTGCCCCAGTGTCTCTTCTTTGCTTCCTACGGTTGCAAGTACACGATTACCTTTAAGGTTATCTGTATTCACTTTCTGCGGAGCATTTTGGATACGTGCACGTTTACCTTTTCGTTTTTCCTCGCGTGCATCAGCACGAGCTTGTACTTCTGCACCATGTTTATCTGCTTGAGCATCTAAGATTTGATAAATAACCGATTGCATATCAGAACCTTTTCCGACTTTAATGTCGAAAGTTTGCGCAATCTCCGTCAACTGTTCGAGCGTCATTCGCCCGAGTTTTCGCATATCGTATTGCATAAAAAATATATGTAAAATTTCTTCTTTGGAAATATATTATAGGAAAAATCAATACAACAATTTGCATTGAATCAACGTATTATAGCATTGACGCCGCAAAGGTACTACAAAAAATGCAAATATGCAAGTAAAGCGAGCATTTTTTTGAAAAAAAATAAATAAATTAGGGCAAATAGATGGGCTGACGGCAAAAATAATACTACGCACATTAACTAACGTCGCGAAATTATGAGGATAATTTCGCGACCACTATATCACATCCGTATCACATCGATATCATATCACTATCTCTTCAAAAGTATTGATCATCTCCTTTCGGTATGGTGCATATACCTTGATATAATTATCAGTAAAGCCTGCCATCCGATCACCCTCACGTTTGGACTCCCACAGCACTACCGCCTTCCTACCCGCATACTGCTGATAAAAAGCGTGTGTTTTATCCGCCGAAACCGCGTGCAATATCCTACTCCGTCGTTGGCGTTCCAACTTCGGCACCACATACAAATCCATATCCAACATACGCGTATTAGCCCGTTCCGAATACGTAAATACATGCAACTGACTCACATCCAGCCCCTTGACAAACTCCAGATAATCTTCCCAGTACTCTTGTGTCTCGCCACGCACACCCACCATGCAATCCACACCTATAAAAGCATGAGGCATCACCGCCTTAATATGCTGCACACGATCGGCAAATAATTCGCGTGTATAACGGCGATTCATAATCTTAAGTACCTCATTACTACCCGATTGCAATGGGATATGAAAATGCGGGGCAAAGTGCCGCGACTGCGCCACAAAATCTATAATCTCATCTGTCAGCAAGTTAGGCTCGCACGAAGAAATACGCACACGATACTTTTCACCACCTACTTCTTCTAGTCCATCTAACGAACGCAGTAAATCAATAAATCGCTCCCCCGTACTTCTACCAAAATCGCCAATATTTACACCCGTGAGTATCAATTCCTTTGCCCCTTGATTTAGAGCCTCTTGCGCACTCACCACTATTTCCTCTATCTTCGGATTACGCGACTTGCCACGGGCATATGGGATCGTGCAATACGTACAAAAATAATTGCATCCATCTTGCACCTTAATAAAACACCGAGTACGGTCATCGCCCGAACGGACACCATGAAACTCATTCACATCGCGAATAGCTCCTACGCGCACCCTCTCATCGTTAAACTGTAGTTCGCTCTGTGAGCATCCTATAGGCAAAGCACCATCCTCTAAACGATTATGCAATTGTTCGATTTCATCGACTAACTGCGGAATATCGTATTTCTCATCCTGACCCAATACATAATCTACTCCATCAATCCTACTTATTTGTTCTGGCTGCAACTGTGCATAGCAACCCGTCACTATAATAATAGCATTAGGGTATTTTCGGTGCAACTGATTGATTGCCTGACGGTCTTTGTGATCCGCAGCATCTGTTACACTACAGGTATTCACCACACAAACATCAGGCACCTCGTTGATTAATGCACGCTGATGACCACGCGATAAAAGCACTTTGCCGAGAGCACTACTCTCAGCAAAGTTTAGCTTACAACCTAATGTAACAAAGCGAATTTTCACTTTTCAGTTTTCACTTTTCAGTTCGCAGAAAACTCATCTTTTCCTACGCCACAAAGAGGGCATACGAAATCAGCAGGAACATCCTCCCATGCTGTACCAGGGGCAATACCCGATTCTTCTACACCTACGGTAGGATCATATTCCCAACCGCATACATCGCATACATATTTTTTCATATTCGTAATCATTTAGTAGTTATTAATAAGGGTTTATTCTTTTTTAACACTTACAACAAAAATCATGCCATAACTACACACAAAAAATCACAAACAATTCATCTGCGTAAAAAAAGCAATAATCTCTCAACAAATGCTAAGCCAACAGGAGCTCAATACCCTTATTCTTTATCTGTGTCGCTAAACCACTGGGCAAATTATCATCCGTAACAATTGTGTCTATTTGTTCAGCACTAGCAATGTGACAAAAACTTCTTTTGTTGAATTTAGATGAATCAAAAACGGCAATCGTTGTCTTGGCTTGCGCAATCATTGCTTGATTAAGCATAGCCTCCTCCAAATTGGGCGTTGAAATACCCGACTCAATAGAAAATGAATCTACTCCCACAAACAATTTGTAATTCGAAAAATTACTCAATGTATGCATCGCAATAGGACCAATGGTTGAATGACTATTAATACGCAAATGCCCTCCCAATATGACTACATTAAAACGCTTGTATTTCATCAATTCCATAGCAATGTTCATGGCATTAGTCACAATGCTTAAGTTCTCAAAACGTCCTAAGTTTTTGGCAATCTCCAAAGTGGTGGTACCAGAATCAATCATAATGCAATCCCCCTCCTTTATTAACGAAGCTGCCAACCTGCCAATACGTTCCTTTTCTCTAAAATTAAACATACGTTTTTGTCCAATAGCCACATCCTCATTCGTGTTTTGTGCAGGACGCCTAATGGCACCTCCGCGTGTTCGAACAAGCAAATTACGGCTTTGCAACAATGTCAAATCCTTACGAATAGTTACCTCAGAAGTGGCCAACAACTCGCTCAACTCAGTCACTAAAACCTCATTGGACTTCTCCAAAAGTTGCAAGATTTGCGCACGGCGCTCCTTGGCAGATGCATGGGTGATGGGTTTCATATAAGAAAACATTTGAAATATTTCGCTGCAAAGTTACATTTTTTTTTCGAAATACAACACTATACCATTATATTTTTACTTTCGAAACATTTCGAAACACAAGATAATGCGCAATATTTTCGAAATATTTCGAAAGTAAAAATCACGCAAAACCAAATTATAACACATTGATTATTAAACACTTTACAAATAGCAAAGCTAAATGTGTTTTTTAACATATTTCGCAACATTTTTTTTTGATATATCTATTGTAATTTTGCATTACATTTTGTCTCTTTTAGAATCATTTATTAAAGCATATTAAAATTTCATGAAAAAAATAAATTTAATTACTCTATTTCTTTGTACCATTCCTCATCTAATGATTAGCAGTCATTACGTAAGCCCATGGGGGAATGATTCGAATGATGGTCTTTCATGGACTACCGCCCAAGCTACTATCCAACATGCCATAAATACCTCAACCGCAGGAGATACCGTATTCCTTGCGGGTGGTAAATACAACCAGTCATTTACCCTCGCAAACGGCATACACGTTTTTGGAGGATACGACATCCAAACAGGAATACGTGACAACAACCTCCACCCCAGCATAATAGATGGGAAAGGACTCTCCAACACCATCATTAGCAGCCACTCTGGATACACCCAAACAACCATCGTAGATGGCTTAACTATCGAAAACGCCAATCACACACGCAACGGCGGAGGTGCGCATTTACACACTAACTGCGTACTTCAGAATTGTACAATACGCTATTGTTCCACTACAAGTAACGGAGGTGGCGTATATAATAACGGAGGCCTTGTCTCCAACTGCCTCATTGAATTATGCGAAGCCATTAACGCGGGCGGAGCTGTACACAATAGAGGAGGAATAACAGAGAATTGCATTATCCGCGGTTGCAAGGGCAAGTATGCCAGCATTCGAAACGAAGAAAATGCAATAGTTCGCAATTGTTTATTACATAACAACGAACCACTTACTACCGCATGGCCTAACTCGGGCGGAATTTACAACGTGAGTGGTGTGGTACATAACTGCACCATGGCTTGCAACTATGGCAGCCAATACGCGGGCATACATAGCGATAATATTGCATACAATAATGTGTGCTGGAATAATTTGTCCGAAGAAGGATTTGTTGACCCAGCCAATTATATTGCGGGAGACAGCCACAAGTTTGGTTCTGGAGATAATGCGGGAGATGATTATTTCGAAACAATTAATTTTACCGTCACTCTAAGCCCAGATAACTGCGCTCCCAATGGTCCTCACTTCTTAGCGCCCTCCACCTTTGTCGGTGCTCCTAAAAATGCCGCAGAAATAGCAGCAATGCGTGCCGCCGACTTTTCATTAACAGCGCAATCACCCCTAATTGATAAAGGACGAATGATTGAACAACTAACATACGACATCGAACATACCCAACGCCCCATTGGCAATGGCATAGATATAGGCTGCTATGAATTCAACCCCAACACACCTATCACACCTGTTGCCGGAATTAAGCTAAATATGGATACCATTTATGTTTATACCGACGACACTGTATTGGTAACAGCCATTCTTTTTCCATCCAAAGCCACCAACCGAACCACTCGCTGGACTACATCAGACACCACAATCGCCATTGCCACCAACGGACTGATACGCGGACAAAAAGTAGGACAAACCATAGTGCGAGCCATCACACAAGAGGGCAACCATAGTGCAGAAGCTGTCGTCAATGTCACCGCCAAACCTGTCGTTATCACGCACCAAGAAGTGCTAACTGCTGATAGCCTATATCATATTGAGAACTATACCATCCCATCATTCATTCCGTTCTTAATAGCCAAAGAAAGCGCCAGAGCCGATTCTACAGATGCTAATCTAATTGCCATGCGTACAAGAATCGCCGAACTGCAATCCTATAAAGAACCATATAATGTAGTCGTTAACATCAATGGCGATCCTAGCACGCGCATGGCATTCAGTTGGTTTACCAACGAACGAATGACAAATGGCATGGTACAATTAATCGCTAAAGATAGAACCAAAGTCACAGAAAAGGATTTTGCCAAAGGTATCACGATTACCGCTACCCCCACCCTTACCAAACCCCTGCATTATGCCACATCTTTGTCTGGCATCATCAAGAAAGCCAAGATTCCCGCTAAACAAAAATTCAGATATGTCAGTCATAAAGCCATTGCAGAAGGACTCAAACCCAATACAACCTACACATACCGAGTTGGTACCGAAGGCCATTGGAGCCAAATGGGAACATTCAAAACAGCACCTGCAAGATCTGATGAATTCACCTTCATCTATATGACAGACTCGCATATCCAAGACCCAGAATATGTAAATCACACAAGATGGTGCGCCACTGCTGCTGTCCTAAATTCACCCGATGCTCAGTTTTGTGTTTTCCCAGGCGACTTCGTAGAAACAGGAACTTCACAAAATTCCGAATGGGAATGGGAACGTTGGTTTGAAGAAAGCATGCGCCCTATCATATATCAAATGCCTATTGTTCCCACAGATGGCAATCACGACGATTCCAACAATCTCAACTATTCATATCATTTCAATACGGACAACCAGTTCAAAGAGCAAGCACAAATCAAACCACAGTTCGACGGTACAACATACTCTTTTATGTATGGCGACGTGCTCTTCCTCGTGTATTCTAAGCAAGATTATTGGACAGGAACATACAGCCATACCAATCTTACATCCACCTATCTAACCGATGATTTAGGTAATTGGTTCCGCACCCAAGTTGCAGCTCATCCCGAAGCCAAATGGAGAATTGCCTTAGTACACAAAAATGTTTTCTCAGGATCTGGACACCAACAGGATGAAGAAACACCCCTATTCCGCGCAACCATGCTACCTATCTTCAAAGAATGTGAAATTGATTTGGTACTACAAGGACACGACCATTGCTACGAGGTCATAGGCCCCGTCAATCCCGACACCCAAACTCCTATCCTGACAGACATCACAGACGTGGAAGATGTACCCATTGACTCAATTATGAACATAACTGGCAAAAAAGGTGGTATCTATACGGTGGATAATGGCACCATGTACTTTGTAGGCGCCACATGCGGAAAAAAACAATATAATCCCTATTCAAAACAAATCATGGAAGCCAATTTCCACAAACATCAAGTCAGGAATTATTTCGATTTATTCACAGGTATGCTCGGACAACCTGGAGCACCATCATACACAGCATTCACCGTAAACGAACATACAATCAAAGTCAATTCATACACCACTGACCAACATGGAAACTCCACACTTTTCAACTCTTTCACCATCCAACGAACCACACCACATCACACAATTGCAATAGAATAGTCGAAAACATACCAAAACTTTCGAAATGTTTCGAAAGACAAAAAAACACCCCAAAATCTAAATATATCACTGACAATAAGCAACTTATGTGATTATGTACGATTTTATGTTATATAACATATTTTTGCGGATAATAGTCACAAAAAAAAGTAGTACTTTTGTAAGTTGAAAGATGCATATTAGTAATCAAAAACATATAACGTATTAATCATTTATGGAGACTTTTACGTATAAAGAGATTTTGCAACAACCATCATGCTGGGTAAAAGAGTATGAGGTGCTGCTTGAGGAGAAAGCAAGAATCCAAGCTTTCTTGGAGAAGTATTTGACCAATGAAACAGACATTGTATTGACCGGTGCTGGTACTTCTGCATTTATTGGAGATGCTATTGCTCCATTGCTTCGTGGTGTATGGAAAAATGTTCGCGCTGTGGCCACTACAGACATTGTTACCAATGCAGCAGATTATTTGGCTGCAGACAAACCATTACTATTGATTAGCTTTGCTCGTTCTGGCAATAGTCCAGAAAGTGTAGCTGCTGTAAACTTGGCAAATGCTATTTGCAAAAACGTAGCCCATATTTACATCACATGCAATAAGAATGGTCACTTGGCTAAATCAGCTAATGCTGAAAATATTCTTTCTCTTCTTCTTCCTGAAGAGACCGACGATAAGAGTTTGGCAATGACTAGCAGTTTCTCTACAATGCTACTGACTTGCTTAATGATTAGCCAAATCGATCATATCGAAGCAGAACGTGAGCGCATTGAGGCAGTAGCTGCCAACGCACAAGCAATCTTGTCGGATTATGCAGGTGCTATTGAGGCAATTGCTGCTCGTCCATTTGAGCGTGGCGTATTTTTGGGTTCTGGCCCTATGAAAGGTATTGCAGAAGAGTGCCACCTGAAATTACAAGAACTTACCGATGGTGGTGTGGTATGCAAATTTGATAGTTTCCTCGGATTCCGTCACGGACCAAAAGCAGTGGTAAATGAGCAATCTATTATGGTATATCTCATGCAAGATGATGAGGCTATTCAGCGTTATGAGCGCGACTTGGTTAAACAAGTGAGTGGCAACAACAAGTTGGTAGCACAAATCATCGTGTCCGCAGGCGCGCGCGTAAGTATAGAAGGTGTAGAAGAGGATTTGCAAGTGGTAATGCCTAATGGATTGGAAAAAACGGGTATCTACAGTGTATTACCATACGTATTAGTAGGTCAGTTGTTGGGCTTCTACACATCTGTTGCTCACGGACTTTGCCCAGACACTCCATCTGTATCCGGTAATATCCACCGCGTAGTAGAAGGCGTGATCATCTACGAATAATTCACTAAACGCTAAACACTAAACACTAAACACTAAAGATATGGCTAAAACCGAAAATATCCTCCGCGTGATGGAGGAACTCAAACAAACCACTGGCGTGCCACGCACTCTTTTTGCTGCATGCCCTAACTCATTGTCAGTAATCAAGGCATCTTTCCGCGCAGCTAAGCGTAATAATGCGCCAATCTATTTTGCTACCACACTCAATCAAGTGGATACCGATGGTGGCTACACAGGTATGACGCCTGCAGAGTTTACCAAGGTACTCGCTCGTGAGGCTGCTGCTGTGCACTATACTGGTCCATATGTAGTGGCTATTGATCACGGAGGCCCATGGTTGAAGGATATTCAAACTCAACAACGTTGGGATACTGAACGCGCTATGCAAGGCGTCAAAGAGAGTTACGAGGCTGCTATTTTGGCCGGCTACGACTTGATTCACGTAGACCCAACTGTCGATATCTTCTTGCCAAAGGGCGAGATTATTGATATTCACGTAGTAGCACAACGCACCGTAGAACTCATTCTTCACGCTGAGAACTTCCGCAAGGCGAATGGTATCGCTCCTATCTCTTATGAGGTAGGTACCGAGGAAGTGCATGGTGGTTTGGCTGACCCTACTACTTTCGATACTTTCCTTTCTGACCTCAAAGAGGGCTTGAAGAACGTAGGTCTCGAGGATGTATGGCCATGCTTTATCGTCGGTAAAGTAGGTACTGACCTCCATACCACCCTCTTCGATCCTGAAGTAGCACGCGACCTCACTGCTAAGGTTCGTCCTTATGGTAGTTACATCAAAGGTCACTATAGCGACGATGTGGACAACCCACAAGACTATCCAACATCGGGTATGGGTGCTGCTAACGTAGGTCCAGAGTTCACGATGAATGAGTTTGATGCTCTTGCGGAACTTGAGGCTGAGGAGAAAAAGCAATTCGAAGCGGGTCGTATCCCACAACTCAGTAATATGGGTAAAGTGCTTTGGCAAAAGGTATATGAGTCTGGTCGTTGGAAAAAGTGGTTGCAACCAGATGAGCAAGGCAAGGACCTCGCTGAGGTATCTGAGGAACGCCAACAATGGCTTGTTAAGACGGGTTGCCGTTATATCTGGCAAGCACCAGAGGTACTCGTTGCACGTCAAAAACTCTACGATAACCTCGCTTACGTGGGTATCGATGCTGAGGACGTTGTACTCATGCGCATCGAGCATAATATGGATAAATACTATTATGCGTTCAACATTGTAAATCTCAACGATCACTTAAAGGACATTCTATAAATTGATTTATAATGATTTTGAGTTTTTGGTGAGGAGATTGCTTGGCGGAAGGAAAGCGCATAGCGAGCTATGCAATTGACTGACAACAAGCAAGATTACAGCAAAAAACAAAAGCATATAAAAATGTAATTATTAACTTTACAATGGTCTTTTTCTAAAATGTTGAATTTATAGAATGGCCTTTTAAAAGAACATCTAAGATATGAAACCTTTTGATATCGTTGCTTTGGGCGAATTAAATGTGGATTTGATTCTCAATCAAATCGATGGCTTCCCAGAGATGGGAAAAGAGAAGTTTGCCAAGCAAATGACACTAACATTAGGTAGCTCCACAGCAATCTTCGCGGCCAATGCAGCAGCATTGGGCGTGAAGGTGGCCTTCTGCGGAATGGTAGGAAACGACCAGTTTGGTGATTTGGTAGAGACAAGCCTCCAAGCTAAAAAGGTGGATACCACCTATCTCATCCGTACCAACGAGCATGCCACTGGTGCTACTATCTGCATGAGCTATGATGAAGACCGTGCTAACCTCACCTACCAAGGTGCAATGGACGTAATGTCTCTTGAAGATATTAACCCTGCTATCTTCCAATCAACCAAGCACATCCACATCTCATCTATCTTTATGCAGAGTGGTTTGAAGCGTGACTTAATCAAGATTCTGCAACTTGCTAAGGAGAATGGTGTAACTACTTCGTTGGATACCCAGTGGGATCCAGTAGAGGAGTGGGATTTGGATTATGCGAATGTATTGCCACTCATCACCGTCTTCATGCCTAATGAGACAGAACTCAAAGCATTAACTCATAAGGACAATATCGATGATGCTATCGCATGCATTGCACCTTATATCAATAATGCTATTATCAAGCAAGGTAGTCGTGGCTCATTGCTCATCAAGAAAGATGGTACACGCCACCAAATGGCTGCTATGCTCAACGAGAACGTAGTGGACTGCATTGGTGCAGGCGACTCATTCAACTCAGGATTTATTGCTCAGTTGGTGCAAGGTGCTTCTCTCGAAGATTGCCAACGCTATGGTAATATGACAGGCGCTGTCAATACCACAGCCGCAGGTGGTACCACCGCTTTCACATGCCTTGAGGACGTAGAACGCGTCGCTAAAGAGCGATTCGGTTTCGTAAAATAAATTACTAAACTCATAAACTACTAAACAAATGAAAAAACTTTTCATATATTGCGCTGCAGCATTAGCCCTAGTAGGTTGCTGTTCAAAAGAGCAACCTAAAGGAATCGCTGATACTTTGCTATTAAGCGAATTCCGCCCCGTTAACGTAAATAATATCCCGCAAACGTTTGTAGAGAAAGCAAAATTCCCTATTATTGACATGCACTCTCACGACTACGTAGCTTCTGCTGAGGAGATTGATGAGTGGGTAAAAACAATGGATTTAGTAGGTGTACAAGAAACACACGTGATGCACTGTTCATGGATTGGTCGTCCTTTCGAAGAAGTGGTGGCGTTGTATAGCAAGCACCCAGATCGTTTCCGCTTCTGGTGCTCACTTGACTATACCCAACTGCTTCAAGATGGTACGCCTGACCAAGCTATTGCTTATCTTGAAAAATGCCACGCGATGGGTGCTATAGGCGTAGGTGAGATGGGTGATAAAGGTCTTGGAGAACTCTATGCACGTCCTACCGAAGGTAAGGGCCTTCACATCGATGACCCACGCCTCAAACCTGTATTGGCAAAGTGCGCTGAACTTAAAATGCCTATCTCTATTCATATCGCAGAACCATATTGGATGTATCTTCCACAAGATAATACCAACGATGGTATGCTCAATGGCGCTGTATGGGCTGTAGATACTACTGTAGCAGGTTGCCTTGGCTACAATGGCTTGATGACCTCTTTCGAGAATGCACTTCGCGAGAATCCTCAAACCATTTTCATCGCTTGCCACTACCTCAATATGAACCAAGATCTGCCTCGCTTGGGTGCGATGTTGGATAGGTATCCAAACATGTACATCGACATCTCTGCACGCGTAGCAGAATCAGCACAAACACCACGTGCTACCCGCGAGTTTCTTATCAAGTACCAAGATCGCGTACTTTTCGGTACCGACAATGGCATGGCGGCTGATATGTATCGCAACGTATTCCGAGTATTGGAAACCAAAGATGAGCACTTCTATATCCACGACTACAACTATCACTGGTATTTGTCAGGCTTCTATCTGCCAGATACAGTGCTCGAGAAAATCTATAATAAGAACGCTAAGCGTTTGTTAAGCGAGTATAAATAATTAAAACTGAAGATATTATGTTCCAGAAA
The DNA here is from genome assembly GCA_045578255.1 of Paludibacteraceae bacterium. Lineage (GTDB taxonomy): Bacteria > Bacteroidota > Bacteroidia > Bacteroidales > Paludibacteraceae > Colicola. Next base: position 115,602 of record JAZNJW010000022.1, on the reverse strand, counting down.
AACTCCATTAATTGGTTGTTCATTATAATTTGTGTTGTGATGCTCTTGGCAGGCTGTTCTTCGTTAAACACAGAGACAGACCTGTTGGAGTGCGATGCTGCTACAATGACTCATTTTCCATATGCGGAAAATGGTGTCATTGTAGTTAAGCATCAAAAACGCATCCCTGTGGCAGAGTTCCCAGGATTGACTCGCATTGAGACGTATTATGTTAACAAGGGCAAACCTATCACCGTTCGCGCATATGAGATGTGCCGCACCGAGATAGAGGCTACTGATTCTGTCGTATGGTCGTTGCAACCTTCTTCCACTAATGGTCGTCTTGATTGGGTATTGCCAGTCACTGAGGGCTTCAAGAAGGAGAACTACTTGGGCATGAACAACTCCGACTACGGAGGCGGTATTCCTATGCTTGACTTGTGGCAACGCGATGGCGGTGTAGCCATCGGTCTCATCGAACCAGTATTGCGTATGATCTCTATGCCAGTAGAGTGGAAACGCTACGAGAATAAAGTCAGCATGTCTTTGCGTTATGAGTTTGAATGGCCTGTAGAACTCAATACGGGTGATACGCTCCATACCTTCACCGCTTTCCGCTATGAGCACAAAGGTGATTACTTCAATGCACTCCGCACTTTCTCTGAGGTGATGCAATCCGAGGCAGGTATCGAGTTGCCTGCATCCGAGCCAGAGGCTTTTGAGCCTGTATGGTGTGCATGGGGCTATGAGCGCACGTTCACCATTGATGAGGTGATTGGTACACTTGATAAGGTAGCAGAACTTGGCTTCAAGTGGGTGGATGTGGATGATGGCTTCCAAATCGCTGAAGGCGATTGGGAAACCAACGACCGTTTCCCTGGTGGCGACCGCGATATGCGCCGTATGACCGATGAGATTCACCGCCGTGGTATGTTGGCTAAGCTCTGGTGGGCTCCTCTCGCTGCTGACCCTGGCACTAACCTGCTGAAGAAGCACCCTGAAATGATGTTGCTCACCGATGAGTGGACACCTGAGTATATATCTTGGTGGGATAGCTACTATCTCTCTCCAGTCAACCCTCATACTACCGAGCATACCAATATGCTCCTCGACCGCTTCCTTAATAAGTGGAATTTCGATGGACTCAAGATTGATGGTCAGCACCTCAATTGCTGCGAACCTGACTACAACGAGCATTCTTGCCTCGAGTATGCAGCACAATCAGTTGAGTTGTTGCCTTCTTATTTCCAAAACGTATTTGAGAAGGCACGCGCTATTCACCCCCATGCAGTGGTACAAATCTGCCCTTGCGGTTGCGCAATGAACTACTACCTCTTGCCATATTTCAACCAAGCGGTTGCTTCCGACCCTACATCGTCCAAACAAGTGCGTATGAAGCGTAAGGCATACGCTGCTATGGCTCCACAATTGGCATACTATGGCGATCACGTTGAGCTTACCGATGGTGGCACTGACTTCGCTTCACAAATTGGTACAGGCTCTGTGATTGGTACTAAATTCACCTATCCAAAAGATAATCCTAACGTAAAAACCAGTTTCTTACTAACTCCTGAGAAAGAGGCACTTATCCGTCATTGGATGCGCATCTTCAAAGAGAAGAACCTCGCGCGTGGCGAGTACCTCAATCTCTATTCTTGGGGCTTCGACTACCCAGAGGCACACGTCATCCGCCAAAACGATGCGCTCTACTATGCGTTCTACACCGATGCTGATGCGTTCAAAGGTCAAATCGAACTCCGCGGATTGGAGAAGGGCAAGACTTATACTGCTACTACCTATGCAGCACTCGAGCCTGTTTCTTTCCAGGTGGATGGCAACAACCCTGTGATTGAGGCTGATTTTGTAGGAAACTACTTACTTGAAGTAAAAGCAAACAATTAATTTATAAACAATTAAAAACATGAGAACTATTTCTGTAATTTGCATGAGTCTCCTTTTAGCAATTGCTCCAGCTTTTGCTCAGACTGTTGTGAAAGGAACGGTTACCTCTGCGGATGACGGCATGCCTTTGATTGGTGTGAGCGTTGTAGAGCAAGGTACTACAAATGGTACGGTTACTGATTTCGACGGTAACTACGAACTCGAAACAGCTAAGAATGCGACGATTCAATTCTCGTACATTGGCTTCAAGACCCAAACTGCTAAGGCTGCTGCAACGCTCAACATCATCATGGAATCTGATGCCATTATGATGGAAGAGGTGGTTTCTTTGGGTTACTCTTCTCTTAAGAAAGCAGAGTTGTCTTCTGCTGTCGTTACCGTTTCCAGCGAAGCGTTGACTGACGTCACTACTTCTGACGTAGGTAATATGCTTCAAGGTAAAGTAGCAGGTGTACAGGTTACCAATGCAGGTGGTCAACCAGGTGATGCGGCTCAGATTCGTATCCGTGGTACGGGATCTATCACTGCTGCCAGCGACCCTGTTTACGTGGTGGACGGTGTGATGGGTGGTTCGTTCAGCCCACAAGACGTTGAGTCTATCTCTGTCCTCAAGGATGCGGGTGCTACTGGTATCTATGGTGCTGCCGCTGCGGGGGGTGTTATCGTTGTTACTACCAAGTCTGGTAAGAAGAACGAGAAAGTGACGGTGGACGTGAAAGCTACTGCTGGTGCTAAGCAAGCCCTCTACAAGAACTATCGTATGATGGATTCTAAAGAACTGTACGGTTTCCACCAACAACTTTATTCTAAGGGTGTATTCAAAGCAATGTACTCTGAGGATCTCTTGAAACGCGACTACAACTGGCGCGATGAGTTCTTCCGCACGGGTGTTATCCAAGACTACTACATCTCTGCAAAGGGTGGCTCTGACAAAGTGGGATACTTTGCAAGTTTGAACTACTACGATGAACAAGGTACGCTCATCACCACTGGCATGAAGAAGTTCAGTGGTAACTTCAACATGAATGCGCAAATCACCAAGTGGTTAGATATGAAGGCTCGCGTTAATTTCTCTAAATCTACTGTGGATTACGCTTCTTCTTGGACTATGATGGATGATGCGTTCAACAAAATGCCTTGGGATAACCCATACGCATACGATGCGGAAGGTAAGCAAACAGACCAGTATGTTTATGTTGCGGGCGACACACGTTCCGATAATGGCGAAAAATGGTGGTCACAAAATAAATGGAACGCACTCAACTCTACTTACTACAATTACTCTCGCGCTAACAACTTCGATTTCAATGGTAATCTACAACTCAATGTGCATTTCACCGATTGGTTGAGTTTCTCTACCACCAACACATTTAGTACAGGCTACTATAAATCGAAATACTATGTAGATCCAAAAGCTTACGATTCCAGCTATGCTAATGGCTACCTTGAGGAATCAATCGGACTTAGCAAGAGCTTTGGTACTACCAATATCCTCAAAGCTTCTTACCAATGGAACGACCACAGCGTAAATGGTATGCTCGGTTGGGAGTGGGGTACATGGAAGTCTGAATATACCACAGCTTCGGGTACAGGTATGCCTGCTGGTGTGGACGCACTCAACGCTACTTCTCCTAACGCAATCAGCGGTTACGAGGTTCCTGGTGCAAGTTGGGCTGCATTTGTGCAAGCACAATACGATTATGCGAAACGTTACTTCATTACTGCTACTTTCCGTGCAGAGGCAAGTTCTATCTTCGCTCCTGAAAACCGCGTAGGTTACTTCCCATCGGTAGCTGCTTCTTGGCTCATCTCCAACGAGGACTTTATGAAGGACCAAGACGTGGTTTCATTCTTGAAACTCCGCGCAAGTTATGGTATCACAGGTAACAACAATATCCCTGCTTACAAATACCTCTCTACATACGCGCTCAACGCATTGTATCAAAACCAAGTGGCTGCTACTCCAAGCCGTCTTGCTAACCCTCTCCTCCACTGGGAGACTGCCAACATGGCTGCGGTAGGTATCGACCTCACACTCATCGATCGTATCGACATGTCTCTCGATGTATATAATACCGACAATACGGGTCTGCTCCTCAACGTACCTGTAGCTCCTTCTACTGGTTTCTATGAGGTAACTAAGAACGTGGGTTCGGTTCGTAACCAAGGTATTGAGTATCGTATTGATGCTAACATTATCAACAAGGGCAAATGGTCTTGGGATCTTGGTTTCAACATTGGTTTCAACAAGAACCGTGTAACTTCATTGCCTGACGGTACTCCATTCTTGCAAACGGCAAGTTCTGTGAGCCAACAGGTGAAAGAAGGTCAAGACATCTACTCTTGGTATATGAAGGAGTGGGCTGGTGTTGATCCTGATAATGGTGACCCATTGTGGTATGTTGTGGATGATAAGGGTGAGTATGTATTGGATGAGAATGGTCAAAAGACCACAACCAATGACTACAATGCTACCAAAGAGAAAGTTGTCGGCAAGGCTACTCCTCTCTTCTCGGGCGGTTTGAATACACAAGTTTCTTGGAACGGTATCTACCTTCACATCAACACCAACTTCATGTATGGCAACCAAATCTACAACTACACTCGTCAGTCTTCTGATGCGGATGGTGCATACGTAGGTTACAACCAACTTTCTATTGAGAACTCTCGCCAAGGTTGGAGTCGTTGGGAGAAGAAAGGTGACAAAGCTACTCACCCAAAACCAATGCTCAACGGTAACAAAGCGTCTAACTCTATCAGCTCTCGTTACTTGGAGGATGGCTCTTATTTCCGTATCAAGAACTTGACTGTTGGTTATGACTTCCCTAAAAAGTTGATCCAAAAGGCACACATAACTCGCTGCCGTTTATATCTCTCTGCTGACAACCTCTGGACGGCTACTAAGTTCTCTGGTATGGACCCTGAGATTACGCTCACCACATCTGCTTATGAATTGGCAGGTATGTATTCTACCAACTATCCTGTAGGTCGCACCTACCAAGCGGGTGTAGAAATTAGCTTCTAAAGTCTCTAAATTACCTTTAGAACTTTTAAAACTTTTTAAACTTTTAAAACGATAAGAATATGAAAAAAATAGTTTTATTCGTAGCTTTGATGGTTGGCGTGGTGCTTACGTCTTGCAACCTCGACTATTTCCCATCAGATGAGCTCAACTCCGATGTATTGCTCCAAGATGAAGGTGGTGCAGAGTACATTATGGATGGTTGCTATTCGCTCTTGAAAGATGAGGTAGAGTTCCTCGGCTATTCTTCTGGTAATAGTTTCGTTCGTCACTATTTCCAAATGTCAGAGTTCCCTGCCGATAACACTTGTCTATCTTCACATACCACCGATCCTCTCTACGAGGCTACGGCGCTCAAGATGACTGACAATCTTAAAAACGTTGGTACACTTTGGATGGTTGCATATAAAGTTATTTATATGACCAATACCGTTATTGAATCTACTGAAGAAGGTGCTTCTGCTACCAGCGACCACCTTCTTGGTGAGGCATATTTTGTGCGTGCGTGGATGCACTTCAACCTCGTAAACCTCTATGCGAAACCTTATTCGCACGGACGTGATAACATCGGTGTACCTTTGCATATCTCTACCAACAACCCAGAGCCTTTCCGCGAGAAAGTGGGACCTGTTTACGACCAAATCGTAAAAGACCTTACTAAGGCTTCTCAGCTCATGGGTGCTTCTCGTGGTAATGCGGGTTACCCAAGCAAGGATGCTGCGCTTGGTCTCCTTTCACGTGTTCACCTTTATATGGGAAGCTACGATGAAGTTATTAATACCGTTAATACTATGCTCGGTGGTGCTAATCCTGCTTCTAAGTTAGATGCTGATTTAGCTAACTACTTCATCAATGCTAAGACATCTTCTGAAACGCTCTTCTGCATCGCGCACGAACCTACTGAGACCCCTGGTCAATCTGGTATAGGTTCTATGTATATCAACGATGGTATGGGTTGGGGCGAGATTTATCCTACTTCTCCTCTCCTCTACCTCTATGAGCGCTATCCTATGGACCTTCGCTACACCAGTTTCATCCATCCTCAGTATCCAGATCCATTGCTTAACTCTACCACAGTGTACTTCCCTGACCCTGAGACTGCGGACGATGCTTCTGGTCGCTTGAATCTCTCTTTTGTCGTTACTCCTGATGGTGAGAACTACAAGTTTACTGATGGTGGTAAGACCTATATCGTAGAGAAAAAGACGGTGAATGGTGGATACTTCGAGTATCACGTAAACTACAAGGGTGAGGATTGTCTTGCTCGCGTTCACGAGACTATGAAGAATCGTAATACCAACCCTATTTATTATATCTCTAAGTTCTCTTACCAAGATGGCGACCCTATGCTTTCTTCTCCTGTTATCTGCCGTTGGGGTGAGGTAATCCTCAACCGTGCTGAGGCATATGCACAACTCGGACAAGATGCTAAGGCATATGAGGATGTCAATGTTATCCGTAAACGTGCAGGTATTCCTGCTGACGGTATGTTCTCTACATCTGACAAGCACGGCTACGCTTCTGCACTCGATGTAGTGCTCGACGAGCGTCGTCTCGAACTCGCTTTCGAGGCTCACCGCCTCTTCGACCTCATTCGTAATAAAAAGGATGTGGACCGCAAGTTCCCTGGCGCACAACCTTGGGAAGTTGTTAAGCATACCGACAACCGCTTCCAATATCCTATCCCTAACAACGAGTGGACGGTTAGTCATATCCCACAAAACCCTGGATATTAATAGAAATCAATCAACAACAATTTTATAAACATTTTTAATAATCGATTATTATGAAGAAATTTCAATTTGCGCTTATTTGCGCTGCTGCTATGGCTCTCGTAGCATGTAAATGTGATGTTTGTGGTGAGAACCCATGTGTCTGCCAAACAGAAGATGAAACTTGCGAAGTTTGTGGTAAGAACCCATGTGAATGCCCTACAGGTTATGTTTGCCCTATCTCTGTAGAGGACGCTACCGCTGACGACTGGGCTAATGTTCCAGAAGGTTATCTCTATGAGACAAAATGCGCTGAGGGCGCTTCTTGGGATGCTCTCAAGAGCGTTAAAGTTTTCGCTGACGACATCTATGTAAACCTCCTCGTTGAGTGGGATCCAGAACTCGTTACCGACCTTACTTCTGTTCCTTTCCACGTTTATTGGAACGTTGACGGTGATGCAGAAACAGGTGGCTATGGTGACCAATGGTTGGAGCCATACAATATCGACGTACTTATGGAGGGCTTCTTCTTCGCAGAGGAGACAGAAGGTTCTGGCGTAGGTGTGCCTGTTGCTTACGAGCCAGGTATGTTCGCTTACGGCGCTGCATATAATACCAACGAGTGGAACTGGTCTGAGCTTACAGCTGCTGGTACATTCTGCTTCAGCCAACACCTTGGTAACAACAAGATGGAGATCCAATTCCTTCGCGAGTTGATCCCAGCTTCTTGGGGCGAAGAGTTCACAGTTGGTTTCGATATCCAACAAGGTTGGAACTCTGTAGGTGTTCTTCCTAACGCAACTGACGACGAACTCGGCAACAAGGTTAAAGCTGAGAAAATGCGCGTTCAATTCTACATCCCAGAGGAGTAATCACTCATTTTACAAAAACTATTAACAATTGTTGATTGACGTATCGGTGCGGAGGTGCACCTCTGCACCGATACATTTTTTACAAAAAACAGAACTAATGCCAAATTCTGCAATTAGTTCGCTTGCTGAAATAGCTGTTTGTATCGCACTATTCACGCACAATACACGCACTATTCACGCACTATAATCGGACAATAACCGCACAATAACCCTACTATTTGGCTGACTGTCCTTATACATTACAATGTTTATGAAACGAAATCTGCTTTTTGCAACCCTCATTACTTTATTGTTTGTTGCTTGTACCAACCCATGCCCTGTGTGTGGAGGAGATCCTTGCACATGCCCTGAACCTGACCCAGAAGGTACAATCTATTATACCGAATCAGACGAAATTATAGCGAATCCAGAACGTGGATTCCTTATTCAAACCTACTATGAATCTGGCGATTTAAGCAAATCCTTAACGCCAAATGTTGTGCAACTCAATCGTAAGTCTGCACAGATTACCCTATATTTGCATTCATATTATCTTACTGACTATATAGCGAGTGACATCTCGCAAGAGTTCCTTGACCGCATGCAAAACAACTTCGATGCTTTGCGTGCAGGTGGCTCCAAAGCCGTTATTCGTTATTCCTACAAGAGTAGCGAGTCCAACTCTGCTAAACCTTGGGACGCTACATTGGATTGGATGAAGCGTCATATTGACCAACTCAAACCCTATTGGGAGAAAAATGCCGATGTTATCCTTTGCGTACAAGCTGGCTTTATTGGTGTTTGGGGAGAGTGGTATTACACGTCCAACTTCAAGATGAACCCTTCTACCGATGCGGATTATGCACCTCGTTGGGAGCTTCTTAACTACCTCCTTGACGCTGTACCTGAAGATCGTCAAGTTTCACTTCGCACACCTGGCTTTAAGATGCGCTATCTCCAAATGAATGGTGGTGATGTCAGCCCGCTTACTGAAACGGAAGCATACCAACCTACTGCCAAAGCACGCCTTGCTGCTTTCAATGATTGTTTCCTCGCTTCATCTAACGACGTAGGCACCTATAGTTCTGATGCGCAACGTGAGTTTTGGGCAGAGGATACTAAATATACCTTTATGGGTGGCGAAACTTGTGGCGAATGTTCCTATTCTACAGGAGAAAATGCTATTAATCAAATGGCAAAATACCACTGGACCTACATCAATAGCGGTTATCACCAAGGAGTTATCAAATCATGGGAAACTGACGGCAGTATGAAAGAAATCAAACGTCGACTTGGCTACCGCTTCGTGCTCGACAAAGCATATCCAACCCAACAACCTAAAGCGGGAGAATTATACCAAATCATCCTCACACTCCGCAACGTAGGTTTTGCTGCTCCAGCGAATGCTCGCGATGTAGAACTCATCTTTGTGGACAAAGACGATGCTACCATGAAGTTCGTTCACAAGCAACAGGTTGACCCACGCTTCTGGATGGGTGGCGACACTATCGTTACTACGCTCCATGCTAAATTGGAGGCAGATATGACGGGTGAATACAAGGTATATCTCAATCTTCCTGACCCATATCCAACACTCCACGACAACCCAATGTTCTCTGTACGCTTTGCTAACGAAGACATCTGGGACGAGAAGACTGGATATAACTACCTCACAGACTTAGTTTTACCTTAATATCTACGTCGCGGCAGGGATATTGATTGCCGCGAAATATTGTCGATATTGTCTTTAATAAATACCCCTCATAGCATTCTATATGAAAAAAGCGCAAAGCATATTTTGTCTGCTCATCACCGTATCCTCCCTATCAATGGCGCAAGGCCATTGGTGGGGAGCTTCGGTTGGATTAGGACATAATCAGCCTTACGTTAATCAATCGGAGTTCAACCTCCACGTGCAAGACGAGAACAACCAATTGGTTCCACTGTTCCTCAATAGCGACGGACGCTACCGTTGGTCAGACTCCGCCTTCATTTTCTCTGTCGAGAATGGTGAGCTCACCACCTCTATCCCTATGACGGAGGTGCAAGCAGGTACCACCCTTCGCGATGCCTATATGGCAGCGCAAGCCAAGTATTTCCCTGCTACAGGCACCCTGCCTGACACTCTCTTCTTCACCATGCCACAGTACAACACATGGATCGAACTCATGTACAACCAAAACCAAGCCGATATCCTTCGCTATGCACATGCTATCATTGATAACGGCTTTCCTCCTGGTGTGCTGATGATTGACGACAACTGGCAACGCTACTACGGCAACTTCGACTTCAAAGCAGAGCGTTTCCCTGACCCTAAAGCCATGGTGGACGAACTCCACGCTTTGGGCTTCAAGGTCATGTTGTGGATTTGCCCTTTCGTATCGCCAGACTCTCCTGAGTACCGCGACCTTTCTGCCAAGGGCTATCTGCTGAAGAATCCTCATGGCGGCACCGCTATTCTCAACTGGTGGAATGGTTACTCTGCTTGCTACGACCTCACCAACCCTGCCGCCGCAGCGCATTTCATTTCTGTTCTCAAGAAGGTGCAAGCCGACTATGGTATTGATGGCTATAAGTTCGATGCAGGCGACAACAACTGCTATGCCTCTACCTCTATTCTTGCATACGATAAGACGGCTACCACAGTCGATCATACCACCTCATGGGCAAAGATTGGCTTGGAGTTCCCCTTCAACGAGTACCGTGCTTGTTGGAAGATGGGCGGTCAGCCTCTCGTACAACGCCTTGGTGATAAGGACTATAGCTGGGAAGCAGTGCAATCCCTCATCCCATGTATGACCGCAGCGGGCTTGCTGGGCTATGCATACGTATGCCCTGATATGATTGGTGGTGGACAATGGACATCCTTCCTCGGTATCAACTCCGATGAGTTCGACCAAACGCTCATCGTGCGTTCTGCACAAGTGCATGCCCTCATGCCTATGATGCAGTTCTCTGTAGCGCCTTGTCGTGTGCTCTCTGCTGAGAATCTGGAGATTGTCAAGGAGATGGCTATCTTGCATGCCAAGTTCGCACCATATATCATGCAATATGCGCACCATGCAGCTAAGACGGGCGAACCTATCGTGCGCTGCATGGAGTATCAATACCCACACCAAGGTATGGAGATGATCAAGGACCAATTCATGTTGGGCGACAAGTACCTCGTAGCGCCTATGACTACTCCAGGCACCGAGCGCACCGTCACTTTGCCGAAAGGCACTTGGCGCGACGAACAAGGCAAACGCTACCGCGGAGGCAAGACCTACACCATCTCCGTCCCCCTCGCCCGCCTGCCTTACTTCGAACTAGTGAAATAAAAAAGATACCATTTTGTTTTGCATACTTAAGCAGTGTACTGTTTCTTATATGCAAAAACAAAATAGAGATACTAGATTTGCGTATATTTTTATAGCGAGTGTAACGAAGCGTATTTTTGTTAAAAAATGAAATTTATGTATCCATGGATTGACGATAATTGACGCTTAAATTGACGAACAATAATTGTCTTAAAAAAATATTAACTATTAATTATACAAAACAATGAAGAACAAACTTTGGTTACTTTTCATCCTCATTACCGTGGTTACATGGGGTATTTGGGGAGCATTCTCAGGTTATCAAATCAGTCATGGTATTCCTGACACAGTCGTTTACATCGCATGGGCAATCTCTATGTTGCCTTGCGCATTGGTGGCACTCATCATCAACAAAGGCAAACTCACCTTCAGCTGGCGTGGCATTGGCTTAGGTGCTATCGTTGGCTTGCTCGGCGCAGGCGGTCAATTGGTGCTTTTCAAAGCCCTCACCCTTGGCCCAAGCTACATCATCTATCCATTCATCTCCATGTCACCAGTGGTGGTAATCACCTTGGCATCTATCTTTCTCAAGGAGCGTGCTAACAAGTGGCAAATGGCAGGTATCGTTGTAGCGCTTGCAGCTATCCTTCTTCTCTCACTCGAGACAGGCAACGAAGGTAGCCCTGTTACTGGTTGGTTGTGGATCGTATTGGCAGTGCTCGTACTCCTCGCTTGGGGTATCCAAGGTTTCTTCATGAAGTTTGCTAACGAGTCTATGGACGCAGAGTCACTCTTCGTGTATATGGCTCTCTTTGCTGTGGTATTGGCACCAGTAGCCTATTTCATGACCCCTGATGCAGCTACATTCTTTGCGCAAGAAGGTGCTATGACTCCATTCTGGTCTTCTTTCGGCATCCAAATCCTCAACTCGATTGGTGCATTGACCCTCGTATATGCTTACCGCTATGGTAAAGCTGTAGTGGTTTCTCCAATGGAGGGTCTTGCTCCTATGGTGACTGTATTGCTCTCGCTTGTTATCTTGCACGTTATTCCAAACCCATTGCAAATCGCAGGCCTCGTTTGCGCTGCCTTCGCAATGTACGCATTGTCTAAGTAAAGATTAAAGGTTAGAGATTATAGGTTAATGTCAGGTAGTTCAGATATGCTGTATCTCTCGCCTTTAACCTTTAACCTTTAGCCTATAACCTCAAGAAAACATGAAAAAGATATTCTTTCTCTTTACAGCTCTTTTGTTCACAGCTACTATGATCGCAAGCTGTGAATCACCTGTTACACCAGAACCAGAACCACAACCACAAGATTCTATTCCTGCTGAGTTGCAAGCTCTCAAACAGTCCGTTGTTGTTACTGACAACTGGGTATTCGATAGCAAGCCATCTATCACTATTCGCATTGAGAATCCTAATGTAGTGTCAGTAGATGCCGCTATCAAGGTTAGTATTACTACTGACCAGCGTAGAGCCGCAGCTACGATTGAGAAGACCGTTAGTGTGGCTGCTAATAGTTCTGAAGATGTTGTGGTTACAACTGACGAAGCACTTGCCCCTGGCTTCTACAAAGCAAACTGCTTTGTTAATCAACGCATTGCGCGCTCTTTCTACTTTGGTATTAATCCTACTGCCATCGTTTCTGCACCAGACAAGCAACCTGACTTCGATGAGTATTGGGCTGCTGCCAAAGAGCAATTGGATTCTATCGACATGAATGCCCAACTCACCTTGTTGGAGAAGAAGAGCACCGACAAGCGCAAAATTTACCTCGTAGAACTGCAATCCGTACCCGACTCGCCAGACGGCGACCCTGTCATTGTGCGTGGCTACTATGCAGAGCCACAAGACGGTCAGAAGCACCCTGTCATCATGCACTTCTATGGCTATGACTCGCAGAATGCTACCTCTTGGCCTCCATGCCCAGGTGGCAATGACAGCGAATACGCAGAGTTCTTCTTCTCTATCCGTGGTCAGATGCTCAACAACCGTGGCGCAAGTCATCGTTATCCAGATGGTAAGGGCGACTTCGTGAATATCTATGGCGATTGGTTCGCCTACAACTTTGGCGTGAAGGATGGATACTACTATCGTGGTGCTTTCATGGACTGCGTACAAGCCGTTCGCTTTATGGCTACCCGCGAGAGTAGCGATATGACCCAACTCTTTGCAGAAGGCTCAAGCCAAGGTGGCGCACTCTCATATGCAGTAGCTGCACTCAGCGATTATCCATTTACGGCTATTGCTCCTTGCGTAGCCTTTCTCGGCGACTTCCCTGATTACTTCAATATCGTATCATGGCCTGCAGAGACAGCCAAAGCCAACAAAGGCGATATGACCGATGAGGAGATGTATGCGTTCCTCTCCTATTTCGACACCAAGAACTTGGCTACTCGTATCTCTGCTGCGGTAATCGCGTGCAGTGGTTTGCAAGATGGCACTTGCCCACCTCATACCAACCTCGCGCCATTCAACAACCTCCTCACCGAGGATAAGGTCATCTACTACTACCCAGAGATGGGTCACGAGATCCCCAGCGACTGGAACAAAAAAATCATGACCTTCTTTAAAGAAAGAATGAAGTAAAACCTCCAGGCGCGCGAGGGAGTTCTTATCTCACTTCGTTCGAACGATCGCTTCGCGTACGATTCGCGCGCAACGTTGTTGGTTTAAGTTGTTTATGTTGTTGATAAATATAACCCGAATATGCAACACATTATAGATCAATTCCAATTAGAGAATCCCGTTCTCCTGCCCGAGGCAATCAAAGTCGGCATTATCAATCAGTCCTTTTGCCTGAAGGCGGCAGTTGAGGGTGGCAAGTCCTACTTCCTCCAACGCATCAACCACAACATCTTCCAAGATGTAGAGGGTTTGCAACGCAATATCGAGCGTGTGACTTCCCATATCCGCCAACTATTGATTGAAGCGGGCGAGACGGATGTAGAGCGCAAAGTATTGCGCGTAGTGCCTACCCATGATGGCAAGCTCTACTACCAAACACCTGCAGGCGACTACTGGCGCGTATATGTGCTGATTGAGAATGCCCTCTCCTACGAACAAATCACTCCTGAGGGTGCCTACCTCGCGGGTAAAGCCTATGGAGAGTTCCAATGCCAATTAGCATCGCTGGATGCCGATACATTGGTAGAGTCAATTCCTAATTTCCACAACTTGGAATTCCGCATCCAGCAATTGCACGAAGCCTTAGAGAAAGATGCTGCAGGTCGTAAAGCCGAGACCAAGGATATAGCAGATTATCTGCTTCAACGTGCAGAAACTATGTGTATCGCTGAAACACTCTATCGCGAAGGTAAACTTCCAAAACGCATCAATCACTGCGATACCAAAATCAATAATATGCTTTTTGATGCAGAAGGCAACCCTATGTGTATTGTGGATTTGGATACCGTCATGCCAGGCTTCGTACTTAGCGATTTTGGCGACTTCATCCGTACTGCTGCCAATACGGGAGCAGAAGACGACCGCAACTTGGATAATATCCATGTGAATATGGATATATTCCAAGCATATACCAAGGGTTACTTATCCACAGCTACCTTCCTCACTCCTCTAGAAATCAGTTTGCTTCCATACGGTTGCAAGCGCATGAGTTTTATGCAAGCAGTGCGTTTCTATATCGACTACCTGAATGGTGATACATACTACAAGATTGCATATCCAGACCATAATCTTGCACGCACTAAAGCGCAAATTCGTCTTTTCCAAGAGCAGGAGGTTGTAGAGGAGCAGATGAAAGAATGTATTCATAATGGTTTAACCGAATAAATTCAATCGTATGAAGAAAGTAATATTATCAGTTCTCCTTTTGAGTGTGTTCTATGGACAACATCTATATGCTGCACCCATAGATGATGTGAATGCTGCAGACGAAAAGTACAAGATCGAAGATTATACAATCCCTTCATTTACCCAATTCCTAGTAACCAAAGAGGCAGCACGTAAAAATCCTACCGAGGAAACCGTTGCCGTGATGAATGAAGCGATAGCAGCATTAAAGTCCTACCAATATCCATACGATGTGGTAGTAAATATCAATGGCGATCCCAGTGTTCAAATGGCATTTGCATGGTACACCAACGACCGTATGACGGAAGGAAAAGTTCAACTAACTCCTCTATCCGACCTATCCGCACTCAATACGGTCTTTGATACCGCTAGCCATATCATCATAGTAGATGCTACTCCTACAGCCACCAAAAAATCACGTTATGCAATTGGCCTATCAGGTATCCCTGAAGCAACAGGAGTGCCTATGAGTACGAAATATAAATATACTAGCCACAAAGCCATTGCTAAGGATTTAACTCCTAATACGATGTACGCATACCGCGTGGGCGTAGAAGATTATTGGAGCGAAGTGGCATATTTCATGACGGCACCAGTTAACGAACCAGATGCTAGCGAGGAATTCACCTTTATCTATATGACCGACTCCCATATTCAAAATCAAGAGTACATAGATAATGCGCGCATGGCAGCCACTGCTGCTGTCCTTAATACGCCCGAAGCTAAATTCTGCGTATTCCCTGGCGACTTTGTAGAAACAGGAGGCAATGGTAATCCAGAATGGGAGTGGGAACGTTGGTTCGAAGAAGCATTGCGTCCAGTAATCAAACAAATGCCTATTGTGCCTACTGATGGCAACCATGACGATTCAAACAACTTAAATTATTCCTACCATTTCAACACCAATAATCATTTTAAGGAAAATGCACAAGTAAAACCCCAGTTCGATGGTATCACCTATTCATTTATGTATGGCGACGTGCTCTTCCTTGTCTTCTCTATGCAAGACTATTGGAAAGGAAGTCCAAACATGTCTGATCTCACTTGCCCATATCTGACAAATGATGTGGGTAATTGGTTCCGCAATCAAGTAGCAAGACACCCAGAAGCAAAATTGCGGGTGGCATTAGTGC
This sequence comes from Paludibacteraceae bacterium, assembly GCA_045578255.1. Lineage (GTDB taxonomy): Bacteria > Bacteroidota > Bacteroidia > Bacteroidales > Paludibacteraceae > Colicola. The sequence continues at coordinate 99,886 of JAZNJW010000022.1, read as the reverse complement.
ATAAGAATATTTTCTCAGGTTCAGGTCACCAAGAAGATGAGGAAACTCCACTCTTCCGAGCTACCATGCTCCCTATCATGAAAGAGTGCGAAATCGACCTTGTTATGCAAGGGCACGACCACTGCTACGAAGTGATTGGTCCTGTTAATCCCGACACTAAAACTCCTATTATGGATGCTATCAGCGACCGTGAAGCGGTTTCCACCAGCGAGAGTATGTCTGGCTACAAAGGAGGAAAATTCATTGTAGATGATGGTACCATGTACTTCATTGGTGCTACATGTGGTCGCAAACGCTACTACCCTTATACCCAAGCACAAATGGAAGCGTATTATGCAGACCACCAAGTAGAAAACTATTTCGACCTCTTTACGGGTATGTTTACGCAGCCAGAAGCTCCTTCCTATACCACATTCACAGTCAAAGGATCAACGCTCACCGTCAATTCTTATACCGCTGATAAAGAAGGTAATTCTACACTCTTCAATACTTTTGAGGTTATTCGCACCAAAGAGCACACACCACTCACGGGTCTCGAAGATGTTCGCATAGATGAAATTCCACAAGAGAATGGCGTTTCCAAAATTCTATACAAAGGACAAATCGTTCTTGTGCGTGATGGTATAGCATACGATCTATTAGGTCGCATAGTGAAATAAACAACTACTATACAAATGAAGCGAATAGGATTCGTTATACTCCTTGTCCTATCTACCATCAGCATGGCTGCAGATACTATTGCGGTAGTATCTGGCAGCAATGCTGTTTTCAATGCAATCAGCAAAGCGCAAGCCGATAATGTACTCCTTGGGGCAGATGAATGCAACGATGAGACTTTTCAATCAAACGAACCATATGTGCCCTATAAAAAGCCCTACTCCATGTCCCCAACCACTTCATCCTTCAAAGTGTTGTGGCAAATGGCAGAAGAATCTCAACCCACAAAAGCCACAATATGGTATGGCACCGATGCATATAATCTAAAGGATAGCATTATCACCGACAATGGATGGATGGTCGCAGATGAAGGATATATGCATATAGTAGATATTACGAATCTACAACCCAATACAAGATATTATTTTCAAGTGGGCGACTCCATACGTCGCTACCATGAAATTTCATCTTCATGTACGGCACCCGAAATAGGTACTGCATTTCGCATCTTTACCATCTCTGACATTCATGGCAATGCTAAAAGGAATTGGTCAAATATGCAACAACTAATTTGCGGATCAAGCCCCAATATCGCGATCTTCAATGGCGATCATGTATCAGATAATGGCGCTGATAGATTTTGGAATGACTATTTCTTCACTCCAGGGCAACCATTCCTTTCATGCACACCTATCATATCCTCTGCAGGTAATCACGAAACAGGTGTACCAAGCACCTATCGCTGGTCCTCATTCTATGACTATTTCTGGCAATTCTCACACGGAGAACCCGAAGATTCAATCACCGACCCTCGTGGCGAAGCATACTTTACCTTCCCCTATGGCAATGCACAGATTATTTGCATCAATATCAACGGAGATAAATCCTCACCACCATTCGCTCCAGGTAGCAAACAATACCAATGGTTAGACCAAACAATCGAACAATCTACCTCGCCGTGGATTTTTATTTTCGGACATGTCGGAATCTACACAACGGGATATCATGGTCAATGGTCTGCAGAACCAAAGAAAATGGCGCCTCTGTTGGAGAAACATGCAGCTGCTGGCAAGCGTATTATCTATTTCTGTGGAGATGACCATTCATTCGAACACTTATACAAGGATGGTGTACATTATGTACGTCCTGGTTGCGGCAGAGATGCCAACTATGCACAACAAACACAATTAATAGACATCAACTATTCATTATTCTATAATCAAGTTTCTTGTTTCTCTACTATTGATATATCTGCCTCGGCAGATACAGTTTCACTCAAGGCATATGATTTACAAGGAAACGTGTTTTATCAATACAACTTTTTATTAAATCCTACTGGAGTTGAAAATGTCAATCCCTGCAAAGAGACATCTACTATAAAAAAATGGATAAAAGACCAACTATTTATTTACCACAACAAACAAGTATTTAATGTATTAGGGATCAACATAAAAAAATAATATTTTCACTAACTTTTAAATTAAACAACATGAAAAAATCTCTACTTTTTGTTCTTGTTGCATTCGTGTTGAGTATCACAGCGCAAGCAACAATCATTAACTGCCAACCCGCAGGTGACATGGCTTGGTACTATGGTCAAGCCCAACCAGGTGACACCCTGTTGATGGCTGATGGCGTGTATGACGAGGCCTACACAATGGACTTTGACAAAGAGGGCGTTGTCCTCAAATCGGCCGAAGGTGCTAAACCCGTCATCGCGCTGACTGGCGAGTGGACCACTATCGGTTTGTACGCTTCTACCACCTTTGATGGCATAACCTTTGATGGTACCAACGTATGTTATTATCCTATTAGTTCTTATGGCTCAGACGCAGGTACATACGCTTTCAAGAATTGCGAGTTTACTGGCTGGATGTATTGGGCTATATCCAATCACTACGAATCCAATACCCATGTGGATAATGTGTTGATTGAAAACTGTATCTTCCACGATGCAGCTGGTAGTGCTATCTATTTTAACGATGATGCTCCTACTGGTGAGCATTCTTGCGGCTATTTCGAAATGAAAAACTCTACCCTCTACAACCTTGTAGAAGATGAGTATGTAGGTGTTATTCATGTTAGTTCACGTAGCGAGGCTACTGGTGAGCAAAACAAGGTAGTGATTGATCATATCACTATGTACGATTGTACAACTCCAGATTTAGGTGGTATCACTATTCGCAAATCTTCTGACTTGAGCATTACTAATAGTATTGTTGCGTATTCTACCAATACTGATCAATATGCATTCTATATTTATGGTGGTAAAGTAGAGAATACTATTTATTATAATGGTAAAAACAAGTCAGGTCCTACCTACACGGGTTGCCTCACCTCTGATCCTCTATTTGTATATCCAGAAGGTGGCAACTTCAATCTCCGTCCAGGTTCCCCTGCTCTCGGTGCTGCTACTGATGGTGGCAATATTGGCGACCAACGTTGGGGTGAAGCTGAACTCGTAGCAGTTACAGGTGTGGAACTGAATCCTGCTTCATTACATATCTACACAAGCGATACCGTAAAAATAGAGGCAATCATACAACCTGAAACAGCCACTAACCGCAACGTAACGTGGTCTATTGCTGACCCCACATTGGCATCGGTGAACAATGGTACAGTCATTGCTTTGAAACCAGGTGAGACTACCATTACTGTCACTACTGAAGATGGTGGACATACGGCCACTGCGAACCTTGTAATTGAGCAAAAGGTTTACCATCCATTGGTAATCGAGGCTGACGCTAAGTACGAGGCTAAAGATTACACCGTACCTTCTTACATCCAAATGGTGATTGCTAAAGAGGCTGCACGTCGCGACTCTACAGACGCCAACGTAGCCGAATTGCGAGCTAAGATTGAGGCGCTTCAGCCATATCAAGCACCATACGACGTAGTGGTAAACATCAACGGCGATCCTAAAACACAAATGGCATTCGCTTGGTTCACTAATGAGACCATGACAGAGGGTAAAGTACAACTCGTTGCTAAAGCCAATGCTACTGATGCTGACTTCGCTGCGGCTACTACCATTGACGCTGCCACCGAGACTACCAAACCTCTCCCATACGCTGTGGATGACTCTGGTATCCTCTGGAAAGCGAAGATGGACAAAGAGCAAACACATACCTACACCAGCCACAAGGCTATCGCTACAGGTCTCACTCCCAACACCACCTATACTTATCGCGTAGGTGTAGAGGGCTATTGGAGTGAATTGGGTTCCTTTACCACTGCTCCAGAGAAAGCTGAAGAGTTCAGTTTCATCTATATGAGTGACTCGCACATCATGACACAAGAGTATATTGATGATGCCAATGCTGCTGCTCGCGCTGCTCTCAACATCGCTCCTAACGCTAAGTTCTGTGCATTCCCAGGCGACTTTGTAGAGAACTACTGTAGCTCAGAGTGGGAGTGGGAGCGCGTTTTCGAAGAGGCTCTCCGTCCTATAGCATACACAATGCCTATCGTACCTACCGATGGTAACCATGACGTTACTTATGGTACTAACTTCCAATACCACTTCAACACCGACAAGACCTTCCACGATGCGGCTGAAGCTGCTATCAATGAAGAACTGGATGCTACCACCTACTCATTCATGTATGGCGATGTGCTCTTCCTCGTCTTCTCATTGCAAGATTACTGGAAAGGTACCCATAGCTACGACAACCTCACCTCTGTTTACCTCACCAATCACGTAGGCAACTGGTTCAAGAAACAAGTGGCTGCGCACCCAGAGGCTAAACTCCGTGTAGGTCTTGTTCACTACAATATCTTCTCTGGTTCAAGCCACCAAGACGATGAGATGGGTCCACTACTCCGTGCAACTCTCCTGCCTGTTATCAAAGAGTGTGAGATTGACTTCGTTATTCAAGGTCACGACCACTGTTATGAGGTAATGGGTCCTGTGGATGCAGATACCCGCAAGCCAATCATGGCTGATATCGCCAATCGCGAGGCTGTTTCTACCAGCGTTAGTATGTCTGGCTACAAGGGTGGTACCTATACTGTGGACAATGGCGCTATGTACTTCATCGGTTCTACCTGTGGTCACAAACGTTATTGGCCATACAACAAAGAGGAGATGGAAGAAGATTTCAATGCACACAAGGTAGAGAACTACTTTGATCTCTTTACGGGTATGTTCTGCCAACCTGATAAACCATCATTCTCTGTGTTCTCTATAAAGGATAAGACCATTACCGTAAATTCTTATACTGCTAACGAGGATGGTTCTTCTACCCTCTTCAATACATTCGAAGTTGTTCGTACAAAAGAGCACACACCACTCACGGGTCTCGAAGATGTTCGCATAGATGAAATTCCACAAGAGAATGGCATTTCCAAACTGCTCTATCAGGGACAAATCGTTCTTGTGCGTGATGGTATCGCATACGATGTTTTAGGTCAAATAATACAATAGTCGTTCCCTAGCATATAATCAAACGCCAAGCAATTGCTTGGCGTTTTTTATTCAATATAGGCTCCACATTCTAACAAAAATAGCAATGATATTTGCATATGTAAGAAAAAAATCGTACCTTTGTGCGCTAATTTTATATTATGGAGAATTATATCGTATCCGCTCGAAAGTATCGCCCAACAACTTTCGAAAGCGTAGTGGGACAAGAGGCGCTGACGCAAACCCTGCGTAATGCTATTCGTACCAATCACTTAGCACATGCATACCTGTTTTGTGGTCCGCGTGGTGTAGGAAAAACTACATGCGCTCGTATTTTTGCAAAAACTATCAACTGCCTAAATCCCACTTCTGAACATGAGGCTTGCAACCAATGCGAGTCTTGTACGGCATTCAACGAACAACGTTCATTCAACATTCACGAATTAGACGCTGCATCCAACAACTCGGTAGAAGATATTCGTTCGTTGATTGATCAAGTACGTATTCCACCCCAAATTGGTAAATATAGCGTCTATATCATTGATGAGGTACATATGCTCTCACAAGGCGCTTTCAATGCTCTGCTCAAGACATTAGAAGAGCCACCATCATATGCCATCTTCATCTTGGCAACCACCGAGAAGCACAAAGTACTACCTACTATCCTCAGCCGTTGTCAAGTATATGATTTTAGCCGTATCACCGTCCTAGATACCATTCACCACCTGCAATATGTAGCACAGCAAGAAGGAATTGATGCCAGCGAAGAGGCTCTTAACGTGGTGGCTCAAAAAGCCGATGGTGGTATGCGTGATGCACTGAGTATTTTCGACCAACTCGTTTCATTCTGTGGCAAAGACATTACTTACGAGCAAGCTATTGAAGTGCTTAATGTGCTAGACACCGACTATTATTTCCGCCTTGTAGATACATCGCTCGCAGGACAAGTGGGAAATGCTTTGTTATTGCTCAACGATGTTCTACAAAAGGGCTTCGACGCAGGACATTTCGTCACAGGCTTCGCCCAACACCTACGCGATGTATTAGTAAGCAAAGATGCTGCCACTACGCAACTTCTGGAAACGTCAGACACTATTCGTCAGCATTATCAAGAACAAGCTACGCGTTGCACTGCTAAGTGGATTTTCAACGCATTAGACATTATAAATACATGCGACATCAACTATCGTACTGCAAAAAACAAACGATTGACAGTGGAATTTGCATTGGTCAAATTATGTCGATTGACTGAACCCATAGAGGTAATAACTACACCACAACCGGCTCAAAAACAAGTTACCAATGCTCAACCAACCCCCGCACCTTCTACCCCTCAACCCACATCTTCTCCAAAACCTATTCCTGCATCCAAACCCATCACGCAGGCCGCACCTCCCCCATCTAGACCAACGATAGGAGCAATGCCCTCTTTAGGAAACTTAGGTATAATTAATACCAACGAGATAAGCCAGCAATCTGCATCCCCAACAGCCAACCAACAAAGCGAAGCCAACAACGCAACGCGAAATAACCCTTTTACACTTGACCAACTCAAGAGCGCGTGGGTTGGTCAGATTAAGAACTTCCAAAGTGAAGAGCGCTTTAAAGCCATGCTTACCACCTACGAGCCTGAAATGGATAACGAATCAACCTTTCATATCACCGTAGCTAATGCATTGCAGAAGAAAGAGTTTGCTAAGTTTGGCAAAAAACTCATGGATGCCATTCGGGATGAACTACAAAACGATGCAATCCAATTGCACGTAAAAGTAGCTGAGTACGAACATAAAAAAACAGCATATACTTCTGCTGAAAAGTACAAACTACTCAACGAGATGAATAATCATTTAGATGAGCTCCGCTCACGAATGAATTTACAACTAGAATAACATTTTTTCTATATCCTAACTACCATCAAATAACCTCCCTAATAATCATATGAAACTGCTATCAATTCTATTATTCTCCTTTGCACTTTTGACCGATACGCACATCAGTCACAGTAATCCCCGTCCAACGGAAGATCTTCAACGTTCGGTGGAAGATATTAACCGACACCCAAACATTGAGTTCGTCATCGCTACAGGCGATCTCACCGAGAATGGGGACCGTGCTTCTATAGAACTCGTCAAAAATAAGCTTGACCAACTTAACGTACCCTATTATGTGGCCTCTGGCAACCACGAGACCACATGGTCGGAGTCTGGCGTAATGGATTTCAGTCGTGTGTTCGGAGATAGTCGTTTCGCATTCTCTCACAATGGAATGTATTTTATCGGATTCAATTCTGGTCCAGTTATCCGCATGGCTGACGGACACGTGGCACCACAAGATATCACTTGGCTCAAACACAATCTCGATAGTGTTTCTAACGCAGGCGATTCACCCATCTTTGTCTTCACCCATTATCCTTTGCGCAATGGCGACGTGGATAACTGGTATGAGGTCACAGATGTGCTCCGCCAACACAATGTACAATGCATTATGGGGGGACATTATCACCGCAATCTACTTTTCGATTGCGATGGCATAGCCAACGTACTTAATCGTTCAAATCTACGGGCCAACGACACAATCAATGGTTATTCTATCATCACCATCACAGATAGTATTCGTATCTATGAACGTACACCCAATAGCCAATCCCCTATCACTGCTGGGCATTGGCTCAGCTTGCCTTTCGGAAAAAAGACGTATGCCCCTTCCGATGAAAGTCTCCGACCTGATTTCTCTGTAAATAAAGAATATAAAAATGTAAAACGCCATTGGCACAAGACACTCAAAGGAGGGATATACTCTACTCCTGTCAGCGATGGTAAAAATCTATTTATCGGAGATGATGTAGGTTGCATGTATGCACTAGACCTCCAGTCTGGAAAAACCCGATGGATATTTGATACTGGCATGCGTATCGTGGGTTCACCTGCTGTCAGCGAGGGCGTTGTTGTCTTTGGAAGTGCCAATTATAATATCTATGGTTTAGATTCCAAAACAGGTAAGGAACTTTGGCATATAACTACCAATCAAGCCGTTATGGGTGCTGCAACAATTCATCATGGTATAGCATATATTGGCGGTGGCGATGGCAGAATGTTTGCTATTGATATTCATACTGGTAAAGTTAAGTGGTCGTTTGATGAACTCAACAACTATGTACTTACCCGTCCTTTAGTATATAACAACACACTCTATTTCGGTTGTTGGGACACGTATTTTTATGCATTGAACATTAAAGATGGTTCACTCCTATGGAAATGGAACAATGGCAAAGGTAATCCAAAACTTTCGCCTGCCAGCGTATGGCCTGTAGCTGCAGATGGCAAGATCTTTATCACAGCTCCTGATCGCTATTTCACGTGTCTCAATGCAGAAACAGGCGAACAAATCTGGCGCACCAAAGAATATAAGGTACGTGAAACAGTAGGTCTAAGCGAAGATGGCAAAACCGTCTATTCTAAATGTATGTGGGACACCATCGTTGCCATGGATGCCACAACACAAGAACCTGTAACTCGCTGGGCCACGCATGCCAATTTCGGATACGAGCACAATCCTGCTATGCCTTTGGAGAAAGATGGCACTTTGTGGGTAAGTACCAAGAATGGATTGCTTTTGGGTATGAATGCACAAAATGGCGAAGTACTATGGCGGCACAAGATTGGCAATTCAATACTTAATACACCATTGCCACTAAGTGACACTGATTGTATATTTACCAGCAGCGAAGGCACGGTAACATATATTCGAGTGAAATAAGTTGTAGATGTACGATATAAAAGCATATTTACCTACAACCAAAAAGGAACTGCAACTCCGTGGTTGGGAAGAAGTGGATGTTATCCTCTTCTCTGGTGATGCGTATATCGACCATCCCGCTTTTGGTGCAGCCGTCATCGGCCGTGTACTTGAGCATGCTGGATACAAAGTGGCTATCGTACCACAACCCGACTGGAGAGGCGATCACCGCGATTTCACCAAACTCGGAAGACCACGATTATTCTTCGCCGTCACTGCTGGCAGCATGGATAGCATGGTCAACCACTACACCGCTGCCAAACGACTACGCTCCGACGATGCCTACACCCCCGAAGGCAAAGCAGGCATGCGACCCGACTACTGCACCATCACCTATTGCAACATCCTCAAGCAACTCTATCCCGATGTGCCTATCGTCATCGGTGGAATCGAAGCATCTATGCGACGACTCACACACTACGACTATTGGTCTGACTCGTTGAAACCGAGCATTCTAGTAGATAGCAAAGCTGATATACTAGTATATGGCATGGGAGAGAAGCAGGTCTTGGCTGTTGCCAAGTGTTTAGAGGACGCTTCGCTACAAGTTAGAGATATTCCGCAAATAGCATATCTCACAAAAACCAATCCTACACAACTACTACACAACACTACACAACCCTATACCATTCTATCCAGTCACGAAGAGGCAGTAAAAAGCAAACGCGTGCATGCAGAAAACTTTTTAATCATTGAGACAGAAAGCAACAAGATACACGCTGCCACTATCATACAACCCGTTGGCAAACAATACGTAGTGGTCAACCCACCCTATCCCACTATGACAACCGAAGAATTGGATGCCATCTACAATTTGCCTTTCCAATATCATCCACACCCAAAATACAAAAACAAACATATACCCGCATACGAAATGATTCGTTTCTCAGTATGTATGCACCGCGGATGTTTCGGAGGATGTAGTTTTTGCACCATCTCAGCTCATCAAGGAAAGCAAATCACTTCACGCTCAATACAAAGTATCCTCCACCAGATTGACCAACTCAAAGACCTACCAGAGTGGAAAGGCTACTTGAGCGACTTAGGTGGGCCATCCGCCAATATGTATGGTATGCACGGTAAAGATATGTCACTATGCGAAAAATGCACCCGTCCAAGTTGCCTGCACCCAATTATATGCAAAAATCTAAACCAAGATTTTGCACCACTATTACAAATCTACCGACAGGTAGATCGTTTGCCGTACATCAAAAAATCTTTTGTAGGTAGTGGTATTCGATATGATTTGATAAACGAACAATATGGCAGAGAACTCATCACCAAGCACGTTTCGGGACGTCTGAAAGTAGCTCCCGAACACACAAGTACGGAAGTGCTAAAGTTAATGCGTAAGCCTACGTGGGAACAATACGAGCGCTTTCATCGATTTTTTGAGCAAGTGAATCAAGAGGCGGGCTTACATCAACAATTGATACCCTATTTCATATCGTCGCACCCTGGCTGTACAAACAAAGATATGCAGCAATTAGCAGAACAATGCAAGCGTCTGCACTATCGCCCAGAGCAAGTACAGGACTTTACCCCCACACCTATGACATTGGCTACTACAATGTTTTACACGGGATTGAATCCATATACGATGCAACCCATATTCGTAGCTCGAACAAAAGAAGAGAAACAAAAACAAAATAGTTATTTCTTTTGGTGGAAAAATCCAAATTCCAAGCATCGGGTCGGTCCGAAAATACAAAAAAATCAACATCGCAATTCTAATAGATAAAATATAACTCCATATGAACGATAAAAAATTTCGCCTCAACCCAAATACACTTGCAATGGAGCAAGTGGAACACGATGTAAAATATTGGTTACGTCAAACGGGTATATACATTTTAGCTGGTATCGTATTGGGAATTCTATTTCTTTTCTTGTTTTTGACATTTTTCCCTTCACCTCGCGAGAAACAACTCCAACGTGAAAAAGAAAATTTGCAATCACAACTAGAAATGCTCAATCGTCAGGTTGACCAGATGCAACTTGTTATGACCGACCTTCAACAACGCGATGATAACCTCTATCGAGTTTTGTTCGGAGCAGAACCCATACCACTCAGTATTCGTCAAGGTACTCAACGAAAAATATCTTATTACGAACAAATTGCCCAAATGACCAACAACCAACTTTCCGCCGATTTAACTCTGAAAGTTGATTTGCTGGAAAAAGAAATGTATATTCAATCTAAATCCTATGATGATATATTGGAAATGGCTAAGAACCAAGAGATTCGTATGGAAAATATTCCAGCCATACAGCCAGTACTCAATAAAGACTTAACGCGTGTAGCCTCTGGTTATGGAATGCGTGTGGATCCTGTATATCATGTACGCAAATTCCACCAAGGTATGGACTTTACTGCTCCTACTGGCACAGAAGTATTTGCAACAGGCAATGCAACAGTGAAATTTTCTGGATGGAAACAAGGATATGGAAATACGTTGATTCTTGATCATGGATTTGGCTACGAAACGGTGTATGCCCATTTATATAAATCATTAGTGCGCAAGGGACAAAAAGTACGCCGTTCTGATATCATTGCATTAGTAGGTAATACCGGCAAATCTACAGGTCCACACTTGCACTATGAGGTACGACTCAACGGTCGTCCAGTGGATCCACGCAACTATTACTTCTACGATTTATCGCCAGAGGAGTATGACCAAATGATTCAATTATCCAATAATTTTGGTCAGATGTTGGATTAACCCATCACCCCCTATAGGACATTTAATAATTCATTTATTACTTTTTTCGCTCTATCTCCTACCACCACCAATCGATAAACCAACATATCGCGCATATATGGGACCAAATCAAATGGTGTAGATTGTGTGAATGATGATAAACGAAAATAGCGATATAACTGTTGTACATAGCCATTGGCAAGAATCATTGGATTACCCAAAGTCTCTCCTAATTGTGCTAATGTATCCGCTTGCAGTTGATCTCTCAACGTGTTACGAATCATGCTTGACATTCCTATTAATGCATATTTATCACTATCACACAAAAACCACGTGTTGAGTATATTCTTGAATTGTTCACGCTCATCTTCGGGTAGATTAAGCAATTGATTATCATTCCATGGCAAAAACCAATTGGCTGCTTGAGAACGGAAAAAATCTGTATAATATGCCGTCTTGAATATCAAGAAATTTTGATCTAAATGCAAGCGACCAATACGATCAATTTCGCTCTGATGCTTGCTAACCACTTCAAAAAATTCATCCGAATTAACCTGATTCATCAATGGCATAATTTCTTTTGCCATTTGTTGGTTAAATTTTTCTAAGTACTTTACTTGCACAGTACGTGCAATATTGCACAACGCTGTATAGCATAATTCGGGATCATCCGTTAGAATATCTTGTACAGCATCCTGTAAATCGGATGATTCACGAAACTGAAGATTATATTTGAGCATCAACATCAGTAGCCCAACTACAATTCGTTCACGAACTATATCCGATGTAGATATGGAATATGCTTTCATGAAGAGAAGGATGCGTTCCTCATTCCACTGACGTTCCAGAAGCGACAATGTAAGACCTGTGACTGCCATAGCACCATCATCAGGAGCATCGTCATCTCTAACTATCACTAAAAAATCAGCGCAGTCTTCTTCTGTTAGAAAATCTGCATCTCGATAAAGATTAAATATCTGATTGGCATGCATCACTTCTCGTCCAAACCTATCTTTTCACGAATCAAATAACTATTGCGTTCAGTCGAATTGCGAATAATGAGTTCACCCAAGAAACCTGCTAAGAACAACATACATCCCAATATCATCATCAATATACTCAAATGGAAATAAGGATTTACTCCTACAAGCATAGCAGGCACTCCATGTGATAGCGCATAGAGCTTCATCGCACCAACCACCACAATAGCTATAAATCCCAAAATAAACATAATACTACCCACCAATCCAAAGAAATGCATAGGTTGCTTACCAAACTTATTCAAGAACCATAGCGTCATCAAATCCAGATAACCATTGACAAAACGACTCACGCCAAACTTACTTGTACCAAATTCGCGTTTACGATGTTGCACTACTTTCTCGCCTATCTTAGTAAAACCTGCATTTTTTGCTAAATACGGAATATAACGATGCATCTCCGAGAATACCTCTATATTCTTTACCACTTCTTGACGATAGGCCTTCAATCCACAGTTCATATCATGGAGTTTTATGCCCGTCACACGGCGTGCGGTAGCATTGAATAATTTACTGGGCAAATTTTTCGTCAGTTTGTTATCATAACGTTTCTGTTTCCAACCACTAACCAAATCATAGCCATCCTCCTTTATCATACGATATAATTCAGGAATCTCATCGGGTGAATCTTGCAAGTCAGCATCCATAGTTACAACCACATCCCCACCAACCACTTGAAATCCACACTGCAATGCAGCCGACTTGCCATAGTTCCTGCGAAAACATATACCACGTACATGTTCATCTTTTTGCCTTAGCGCCTGAATCACTTGCCATGAATGGTCAGTTGAGCCATCATTAACAAATACTATTTCGTAGGAAAAATGATGTTGCTGCATGACTCGCACAATCCAGTCATGCAAAACAGGCAAACTCTCTTCCTCATTATATAAAGGAACCAAAACAGAAACGTCCATCTTAATCAATTTATTTATAAATTTTGAATTTAGACTGCAAAGTTACGAAAAATATTCGAAATATGCATAATATTATCACTTTTTTTTGTTTGTTTCGTAAAAAAAGCGTATCTTTGCAAACAAATTACACGAAAGTATGCGAAAGTATCAAGAGGAATTTGGTAAACTATGGGATCTTAATCCTATATGGAGTTCGTTAACACCAGAACAGAAATCCTATATTGACACTCATTCTGAAATTAAAAAGTATCGCAAAAACGAGATGATTCATCATGAGGGCGATTCGCCTACACACATCATGATGGTCATATCCGGTACCGTACGCCTTTCAAAAGAAGGTGTAGGGCAACGGGTACAAATTATTCGTTTGTTGAAGCCGTTTGATATGTTTGGTTATCGTAGTGCTATTGTAGGCGATGCACATTCATCTTGTGCAAGCACGTTGGAGTCAACGGTGGTTTATCGTGTACGACGCGAAGCATTTCTCAAATTGGTACAACACAACAATGAATTCTGTTTTGCAGTGTTAAGTGCTATGGCAAAGGATTTAGCAATATCCGAATCACAAACGGTAAATCTAACACAAAAGCACATCCGTGGACGTTTGGCAGAGACACTGCTCACTCTCAAAAAAACCTACGGATTGGATGAAGATGGAGCTACAATTGCCATGTACATGGCCCGTGAAGATTTAGCAAACATGTCTAATATGACCACATCCAATGCTATCCGTACATTATCACAATTCGCCAGCGAGGGATTGATTGCATTAGATGGCCGTAAAATTAAGATCTTAGACGAAGAAGAGATCACACGCATCAGCCGTTTGGGTTAATCTAGATTATTACTACCTATATTAAAGCACACACATAAAAAAACACATAAAAAAAGAGGATACGCATTTTTTGCATATCCTCTTTTATTTACATGATAGGATTACTCTGCGTCAGCAGCCCCTTTCTTTGCTGCTTTTTTAGCTTTTGCAGGTTTCTCCTCAGCAGCCATAGAAGCCTTGAGATCTGCAAGCACGCTCAAATCACCAAGAGTAGTTTTCTCCATCTTTGGCAATTCTGGTTGTGCCTCTTTCTCCTTTTTAGCCTTCACTTCTTTAGCAGGAGCCTCTTTGCGCTCCTCCCAAGTGCGGAGGTGAGAGAGAAGGATACGTTTTGCTTCGCGGTTAAACTCAATAACCTTGAAGTCCATCGTATCACCTACTGCCACAGCACCTTTATCCTCTTTTTGGAGGTGACGAGCTGTACAGAAACCTTCAACACCATCTTCGAGAACTACTACTGCGCCCTTATCGGTCACCTCAGCAACCTTACCAGCTACGATAGTATCTACGCCGTATTTAGCTGCAAGCTCTTCCCATGGGTTCTCCTCCAATTGTTTGTGACCGAGAGAGAGACGACGGTTCTCTTTATCAATTTCGAGAACAGCAACCTCAATTTCAGCACCAATTTGTGTGAACTCGTTAGGGTGTTTGATTTTCTTTGTCCAGCTAAGATCGCTGATGTGGATCAAGCCGTCAACGCCTTCCTCAATCTCTACAAATACACCAAAGTTGGTGAAGTTGCGAACCTTAGCAAAGTGGCGAGTACCTACAGCATACTTGGTGTCGATAGTCTCCCAAGGATCAGCCTTCAATTGCTTCAAGCCGAGTGACATCTTACGCTCGTCGCGGTCGAGAGTCAAGATAACTGCTTCTACCTCTTGACCAACTTTCAAGAAGTCGTTTGCAGAGCGGAGATGTTGGCTCCAGCTCATCTCGCTAACGTGGATAAGACCTTCTACGCCAGGAGCAACCTCTACGAATGCTCCGTAGTCTGCCATAACAACCACTTTACCGCTAATCTTATCACCTACCTTCAAGTCCGCATTCAATGCTTCCCATGGGTGAGGAGTAAGTTGCTTCAAGCCGAGAGCGATGCGCTTCTTCTCATCATCAAAGTCAAGAATAACCACGTTGATTTTCTCGCCCTCTTTAACAATCTCGTTAGGATTGCTTACGCGACCCCAGCTAAGATCGGTGATGTGAATCAAACCATCTACGCCACCAAGATCCATGAATACACCATATGGCATGATTGCCTTGATGGTACCCTCAAGCACTTGACCTTTCTCAAGGTGAGAAATGATTTCTTTCTTTTGTGCCTCCAATTCAGCCTCAATAAGAGCTTTGTGAGAAACAACCACGTTACGGAAGTCAGGATTAACCTTAACAATCTTGAATTCCATTGTTTTACCAACAAACATGTCATAGTCGTGGATTGGCTTAACGTCAATTTGACTACCTGGCAAGAATGCCTCAGTACCCAAGATGTCAACGATCATACCGCCCTTAGTACGGCACTTGATGTAACCCTTAACTACTTCGTTGTTGTCCAGAGCCTCGTTAACGCGATCCCAGCTACGAGCAGCGCGAGCCTCTTTGTGTGAGAGTACCAATTGACCATTTTTGTCTTCTTGGCTCTCTACATATACCTCTACAGTATCACCCACCTTCAAATCAGGATTGTAGCGGAACTCAGCAGCTGGTACAATACCATCTGACTTGTAACCTACGTTTACTACTACCTCACGTTTGTTGATGGAAATTACAGTACCTTCTACTACCTCTTGGTCTTTAATTGCGTTGAGGGTAGCATCGTACTTACTAAGAATTTCTTCGTTTTGTTTGCCTTGAGCTTCGTTCTCAAATGCCTCCCAGTCGAAGTTCTGGAGTGAAAGATTTTCTGCCATAATTAGCATTTTTAGACCGCAACTATGTCGCTGTTGGATGTTAGATCGGCTTCTCCTGTTAGATTGCTTCGCTGTTAGACTCTCGGAATCTATCAGCCCGGGCAGTCTAACAATGGAGTGGTCTAAAATCTCACAGCCCTTATGGGCGATCCGATTTAAAAAAGTTAAACATTCAGTTATGCTTTTTTCTCGCGCGGGCACATTCCCGCAAAAAAGCGTGCAAAATTACAACAAAATTTTGACATATGCAAATATTTTAGTACTTTTGCAGAAATTTTTAAATATTTGTCTAAATACTACATATTATGTCAAAGCACACATGGACATACGCCAATATTGGCGGAAACACACGCGTTGTCATCAAGAATGGCAAAGATATTCAGCATTTGGCTGAGTTAGATGAGAAACTGTGGACAGTACTCGCATGCCCCGTATCGGGTTTGGAGATCGCAGAGGAAAGTCTCAAGTATATGGATGCGGATAGTGATAGCAAGATCCACGTAACGGATGTGGTCAATACCGCGCAATGGCTCTGCAAAGTATTGCATGATCCACAAACATTGTTTAATGCTACGGCTGCCTTGCAACTGACGGATATTGCCGATGAGGCGTTGTTGGCAGTGGCGACCCCATTGGCTACGGATGGCGTCATCACCCTTGAGGCAGTTAAGGCGGCTATTGCTGGTGCTACTATTGAGGCGCAAGCTGTACCTGAAGCACCATATGCAGGCGATGTAATAGCTGCCTACAAGACATGTAAAGATGCCTATGCACAATATTTCCAGACCGCTAAACTGCAATCATTAGGTTTGGCTACTTTGCCTGCTGATGCGGTAGCTCCAGGACTTACCGAAGAGCAATTTGCTGAGATGGGCAAGAAGATTGCTGATTATGAGGCAGGTAAAGCCGCTGCCGAAGGCGCTAATGCGGCTGCACTGGCTGCTGCGCAAGCGCAATATAAACCATTGGAGAAACTGCTGTTGCTCTGCCGCGATTATGTGACATTGCTTCGCAACTTTGTATCTTTCCAAGACTTCTACGCCAAACGTGGCAAAGCGTTGCTTGGTCGTGGCGATGCGAAAGATGCTCCATGGGCTATCTTCCAAGCGGGTACTTTGGTGATTGACCAACGTGCATGTAATCTCTGCTTGAAGGTCAGTGATATGGCAAAACATAATACCCAAGCGCCCGATAGCGGTATGTATCTCATTTACTGCAATTGCAAGCACCAAGCTACGGGACAAACCATGCAGATTGTGGCTGCTATGACTGTGGGCGATATCCGCAATCTAAAAGTGGGTAAGAATGCCCTATTCTATGACCGTCAGGGACGTGACTGGGAAGCAGAGGTGGTGAAGATTATTGATAATCCGATTTCAATTGGTCAAGCATTCTGGAGCCCATACCGCAAACTGGGTGATTGGGTGAGCGGATTGATTACTAAGTCGGCAGCAGAGAAAGAGAAGAAGTCGTTTGCTGATATGACCGCTAAACTACAAACCGCTCCAGCAGCCGCTCCTGCCGCAGCCCAACAGCCAGCTCAACCTGCACCATTTGATATTGCTAAATTTGCTGGTATCTTTGCTGCAATAGGTATGGCAGTGGGTGCTATAGGCACATTCTTAACTAGTTTATTGAGTGAAGTTGGCAAATTTGCTGAGAATGGTTGGTGGGCTATTCCAACGCTGATTATTTGTATCTTATTGGCTATTAGTGGTCCATCCATGGTGTTGGCTTGGATGAAGCTTCGCAAGCGTAACTTGGCTCCGCTGTTGAACGCCAACGGTTGGGCTATCAATGCCGATGCTATCGTAAGTGTGCTCTTTGGCAATACCTTAACCGATCAGGCACAATACCCATTAGTTAAGATGAAAGACCCGTTTGCAAAGAAAGGTTTGTCGAAAGGTAGCAAATGGACCATTGCCGTTGCTGCGATAATTTTGGGCATTGCCATTGCGGTAGTTACACTCTATTTGTGTGGTTTCCGCGTATGCGCGTGCTTTATTTAAGTAGGTATTGTAAAAAATATACATAATAAAGGGCTCGATTCGAGCCCTTTATTATACTATCTCCACTATGAGATTACTATGTGATTCAGCCACTTTCGTGCTAATATCAAAAGTACTAATTCAAATCATATCCATAGTGGCGCAGACGTGTTTGAGAAGAACGCCAGTCTTTGTCCACTTTCACGAAGAGTTGTAGGAATACAGGTTTGCCAAAGAATGCCTCTATCTCGCGGCGGGCTTGTGTGCCAACGCGCTTCAATGCTTTGCCACCTTTACCAATAATGATACCCTTCTGGCTATCACGCTCCACAAAGATCACTGCACCAATACGGATGATACCGTCTGGGTGCTGCTCATCGGGTTCCTCGTCCAAAAACGACTCCACCTCTACCTCTACGCTGTAAGGAATCTCCTTATCGTAGTTGAGCAGAATCTTCTCGCGGATCATCTCGTCCACAAAAAAGCGCGATGACTTGTCGGTCAATTGGTCTTTTGGGAAGAATGGCGGACACTCTGGCAACGCCTCGCGGATAGCGGCAAAGAGTTGGTCGGTACCAAACTTCTGCTGTGCGGAGATAGGGAATACCGTTGCCTCAGGCAATACGCGGTGCCAATACTCCACCAGTTGCTCCAAAGTCTCTTGGGTAGTGAGGTCTATCTTATTGATAATCAAGAACACTTTGGCTTTGATGCGCTTCACTTTGTCGAGGAAGTCGGCATTCTTGTCGGGATTGTCTTGCACATCTGTCACATAGAGCAATACATCTGCATCCACCAACGCCGAACGCGAGAATTCCAGCATCTGCTCTTGGAGCTTGTAGTTTGGTTGCAGCACACCTGGCGTGTCGCTATATACCATTTGAAAGTCATCGCCATTGACGATACCCATGATACGATGGCGAGTGGTTTGCGCCTTCGATGTAATAATCGAAAGGCGCTCACCCACCAATACATTCATCAATGTGGACTTACCCACATTGGGATTACCTACTATATTTACAAAACCTGATTTATGCATTTTATTGTTGATGTCACTATGAATAGTGCTGCAAAGGTACTAAAAAAAATGTATATATGCAAGAAAAGTTTATTTTTATTGCCATAGGCTACATTTTTTTGCAGTAGCTTCGGGGGAATTGCACATAAGCAAGGCGGCGTCCGAAGGTACTACTTTTTCTTCACATAGACAAATGTGTATATAAAAAATATGATTTTCAGAGCATTTGTTGATTCTATAAAAAGTTGTTTCATAGCCCAAAAGATGGTCTACGAATCACAATTTCATCCTATTTCTCAAGAGTTTTATACGTATTGATTATAACACCCTCACACCACTTAGACAGTTTTTTGATGTCAAAAATAGTAAGATTTGCATATATGATCTTAGGAGTTTGAGGATCCTGGAATGTAAAAAGACGAACAATATAGCCATCAGTTACCCACCAATAGAATGCACCCCCATCCGCTAAGCCATAATCCATTACACCATACACCATATCAACGACACAATTCGTATCATTCATATTTGTAGGTAACGTGTTGTGATTGTAAGTGTATTGTCCTAATTCATTCGAAATAGTATTAATAACTTTCACTAGTTTTTTTTCCGTTGGGTTCAATAAATTTAAGGTTAAGTCATATTTTGTTTCTTCTACATCACTGATTCTTCCGTCTAACGCAGGTGGTGGAGGCACGATCGACCAATGACAATGGGCATATCTTATTATGTTGTCTTTAGTAGCATCCAACAAAGTCAAGCACGAACTTTTATTGTTTGCGTATCCAGTTAGCGTTGCGCTAAAAAGAAAGAAATAAATAACAATTTTTTTCATATGTTTTAATTCTTTATGGAAAAAGTAACCTTATTTTACGAAGCTAAATCATTCTTCATATAGTAATATAATCTCTGAAATGCACGGAGTATGCTCTTGTTTGGGGATAAGAATACGAAGTTGTTGTATCGGTCTTTCCCAAGAACTACGCTCAAACGGATATGGCATCATTTGAGAATAACGTCCATCTATATTTACTTTTTCTGCTGCTCGTACCAGCCCTTCCCATGTGAAATTAATAGGAATATCTGTTTTGCAAGTAGCAAACTGTACCGTGGGTTTTCCTCTCTTTTCATAATTTATTTTTCCGTAACGTACACGCCAATCATTGTCATGATCTAAATACATGATTTGCATTTGCTCTATGCGCCCGTTTGATATCCATGAAAGCGAATCACAGCAGTTGCCATTCATAATAGCTAATCCTGTGATATATTTAGGTTCGTTAAGCAAGATATCAATAACATAATCTCCACTATCTCTAGGAGTTAACTCTATATACGTACAACCTGATAAATCTTTTAGAGCATCATACTGATTGGTATCATTTTCGTGCAGCTGAATACTATATTTATCCGCAGGTAATCTGTGATTACGAATTGCTATTACATCCAAGCTATCGGGGCGTTCATGAAAATAATGTAAACGGATAGGTTCTGCTGTAGCATAATCAAAATGAGTATATTGTTTTTGATAATTACCTATAAATAGTGGAGCAGATTTGTAATTATATTCAGGACTCCATACCTCTAAAGTAGAATCTGCCATGATATTTAGATTGAGTTCTTTTACCCTGCCATTTCCCCATGCGGCTGCTGGTGAATAATCGTATATAAAGCGGTTGCCCGCACGGTTGTGATATTCTTTTCCTTCCCATGTTGCAAAGTATGTTGTAAACTCATTCATCTGCCCATATAAACTCAGCCTATGAGTGTGTCGTAATGTATATTCTACATGCAATGTAACCGTCTCTCGTGCACGGATAGAAAAAGAAGTATAATACCAACGACGGTGCAAAGATTCTTCCAAAATAAGTGTATCAATGTATTCTCCATCCCACTCATATTCGGATAAGATGCTTTGATGCCAATCTAAGTATTCTCTGTTATAATTAAATATCGAATCTTGTATTTTTTGCCAATTTGGATAGCCATGCTCCTTATGCCAATCGCCGCTTGTATATACAGGATGGAGCAACGTATCGCCACTCATTGTTGCAGGTAGTTGTTTGTTATTGAGGCGGAATGAAAAGTCCGTGACATAATCATCCGACCAGCCTTTTTGATACATTGACTCGCTCCAGAAATCTCCAACCCAATGCAAAGGTCCTTCACCCTCCCAATCTACAGGGAAGCCATAGTGAATATTTTTTAACTTTTTGTTAGATGTATTATGCAACACATAATCCACTTTGATGCGAGCACAACCATCCATCAGTTCGATGTTCAAGTCCTCTCGTTCAATTTGAATCTCTGGAATCGCGCGAGGTACAGGCGTCTTGCTGAGAGTTAATGCACAATATTCCGCAACTGGATCTCCATTTGCAAATGCTATTACGGATAATAGCAAAAATGGTAATATTGAGAATGTGTGTTTCATATCCAATCAAGTGATAGTCTGTAATTTCGTTTTAGTTTTTTTAATATAGTAAAATAGTCCTCCCCACAAAAGCATGAGTACCAACACAACTATTCCATGACGTACAACACGTTCGATTTTATGTGCTTCTTGTTGTGTTTTATCAAAATAATCTTCAGGGGTTATTGCGTCGCTATCTGACAAATCCATTTCCTCTAACACCTCATTTAAGTGCTGCTGCTCTGCTTTGTACAAAAGGGTATCAATTGCACTTGCGTGCGGCTGAAATAAATATAATGAACTATCTTTGGTTAAAACTACAGTAGTATCAGTAATACTCCATAATCGTAAGATACGATCATTTATAGATTGATTACGTATATTATAAGACTCTATATATGCTCTTTCTGGCAAATCAATAGCAGCAAGATAATAGTAATCATTAATTGGAGCGCACCAATAATCTCCAATACCTGTATCAACTTTGTGACGCTCGGAAACTATTGGAAAACTTATGATCGCTATTATTAACTCTAAACCAATAAATATCATCGGGGATAAGGTTGCTAATGCAAGAAGGGATTTCTTCCCTTTAAATTGTTTCTTATGAACAAAAATATAAGCAATAAGAAGAGTTAATCCTCCAAGAATACAAGATGGAATCACTAAAACAACCATCCATAGTATTAAAACAAATACAATCCCCATAATGCTAAATTTTTGATACACTTTGCAAAGGTACAGAATTATTTTGGATTGAGCAAGAAAAATCATATTTCAGGGCGATTTTTCTGGTGTAGGGTGTAGAGTGTATGGCGTAAAGGCAGAGAATCTTGCGGACGTAGTCAACCGTTTTAGGAAAGTGGACAACTTTTTTAGGAAAGCCCAATCTTAACAAAATGCACTTTTGCTGGTTGGGAGTTCTTAGGTCGTTCCTTGGTTCTTCTTTGGTTTCTCCTTGGTTTTTAGCCCGAGGGAGATTGGGGAGGTACAAGGGAAAGAAATCTTAACAAAAAGCACTTTTTAAGCTACAACCATGAGTGATAAACCAAAAGCCATCTATGCAAATGCACAGATGGCTTTTATAGTTTCAATATTTCAGAGTTTCAATATTAGAAGTCCAAATCGAGTGGAGCAAAGAGGCGGGCTTTGGATACCTTCACGATCTTGCCATACTTGGCTTGCAATGCTTTTTGGTCAATCAATTTAGGGTCACCCATCACGATGATAGATACGGGTTGTCCCTTGATGTTCTCCTCGTAGAATTGCATGATTTGCTCGAAGGTGAGGTTGTTGATTGCCTCTTGGTTGTATTTAGCTGGGTCAATCTCGTAACCCATCTCACGCCATGAATCATATACCTCTGTCTTTGCACGGAACGATGGTTTAGCGGTCTGTGCGTTTTGGCGCAAAGCGGCTTTCACACTCTCGATACGCTCAGGATATTGTGGCATAGAGTCCAGCAATGACATAAATACATTGATAGCATCTACTGCCTTGTCGGATTGTGTACCGATATAGCCCATGAAGTAGGACTCTTTGCCTGGCAATGGTCCACGCACTGCATTACCTGCTGCGGTGTATGCCATGGAGCGTTTCTCGCGAATCTCATCCAATACGATACCCGTGAAGCCACCAGAGAAGTATTGGTTGAATGCTTGGAAGAGAACGGATTGCTCTTTGTCGTATGGCTTACCGTTGAAGTAGAAGTAGATGGTGGATTGTTGTACGTTGGAGTTCGCCAAGAAATATACTTGAGTCTTGTCGTAAGTCTTCTTGTCCAAAATCTCTGGTGAAGTAGATGGTTGTACGCCCTCTTGCAATGGAAGGTTCTTGGTCAAGATATCCTTCACTTCCTCTACTGGTTTTTGTCCGCAGTAGTGGATATCCAGCGCATATTTGATAGCATCGAGGAACTCTACCTTCAGCTTCAACTCATCCATGTAATATACATCCATGAATGGTACTACATCGATGTATTCTGATTTGTCGCCGTACAATACGTATTGGCGCAATGCGTCTGCTTGCAGACCATCCATCTTCGACATCATGAAGCGGCTGGAGAGCTCGCTACCCTTTACAGCATCAAACTGCTTGGTGTCGAACTTAGGCATCAACATCTGGCGTTGTACCAATTGGCAAATCTCTGCCAAGTGCTCTTCCTCACCAATGATAGATACGTAGAAGTAGCTATCGTTTACGCCGTAAGCGCAACGACCACCCAACTCAGAGAGTTGGCGACGGAAGTCTTGTGGCTCAATGTTTGGCATGATACCACCACGGTTCATGAGCGAAGTCACATACTCCAGCATAGGTTTCTTAGCCGTACCGATACCGAAGATGAGGTCAAGAGAGAAGATATTGTTCTTTGGGTTGGTAGCATAGTGCAACTTCACGTTGTTGTCAATATCCAATACTTTCACGTCGTTCATGTCCATGAATGTTTGTTTGAGTTCGCCTTGTGGCAATTGCTTGAATGCCTTGGCATACTCAGTCTCTTGGCTATTAATGAGGTCAAGTGGTTTGATTTGTGGCTTTGCCAATTTATTCTTCTTAGGTGTACCTTCGTCAAAAGTAATAGTCATATGATCGGCATCGAAATACTTCTTTGCAATGCGTTGGATGTCCTCCTTGGTGAGCGCTTGAATCTTCTCATTCTCGGTGAACAACTTCTCAGTTGGGTAGTTAAAAACAAAGCATGTAACCAGATCACTCACTTTGTTCTCGGAGTCTTCAAGAGATAGTTTATAGTTTTGTGCATACTCTGCTTTCACGGTTTGAATCAACCAATCAGGTATATCACCTGTTTTGAGGCGGTTGATCTCTGCCATCACGATTTTCTCAGTAGCAGTATTCGACTCGTACATCTGTTGTGCAGCATCGTAGTATGGTATTGTTTGAATCATGATGCGTCCTTGATCGCGTAGAGCAGTTAAACCAGCAATAGCTGATGATACAGTACCATCCATATTTAGTTTGTCCAACAAACCTGTGTTGGAACTATTATTAAGCAAACTGAGTGTAAAGTGCAGTGCGAGTTGATCTTCATGAGTGTTCTCTACACCATCATATACCAAAACATGCATAGGATAATAACCCACTTTGAATTTATGCTTTGGATTGCCTGCAAACGAGGTCTTTGGATAGGTAGGACGCTCTGGCAGTTCCTTGTATTGCAAACGGCCGAAGGTCTCCTCAATCATTGGCTTGGTGGCTTCTGCATCGAAATCACCTACGATGATAAGTGCCATATTGTTAGGCACATACCATGTATTGTAGAATTCAATGAGTTTGCTGAGGCGTGGATTCTTTAGGTGCTCTGGCAAACCAATCACATCGCGCTCGTATGGATGACCTGCAAAGATGGTACTCATCAGCGCTTTGCGCACGTGAGTACTTGGATTATCCTCATACATGTTATACTCCTCAAACACGTTCTCCAATTCTGCTTGGAAAGTACGGAATACTGGATCAATCAAACGATCTGAGAAAATAGTCAACCACTTGTACATGCTGGCAGCTGGGAAAGAGTTGTAATATACCGTCATATCGTAGCTGGTACCTGCGTTCACGCCTGTAGCACCAATTCCGTCGAGCAATACGAAGAAGTCCTCTACCGTAGCATATTTAGCCGCTTCAATGGATGCTTCGTTGATTTTGGTGGTGAGTTCAGCACGCTTTGCCTCATCGGTAGTCTCTGCATACTCGTCGTAGAGGCGAATAATCTCCTCGTAGATAGGTTTCTCTTTCTCCCAGTTGAGTGCACCGATTTTCTGTGTACCCTTGAAGAGCATGTGCTCGAGGTAGTGAGCCAAACCAGTATATTCTGCTGGTTCGTCCATTGCACCTGCACGCACTGCCACATAGCCCGTTACGTCAGGTTGGTCGTGATCTTCCCAGAGCATAACGGTCAGACCGTTATCCAATTTATATTCGGTTAATCCCTCGCGCGTTTGCGCCATCAGCATGGTCAGCGACATCACCATTGACATGCCCAATAAAAACATTTTTTTCATATTGTTTAAAATTACATTTTAATTCTCAATGCAAAATATCGTGCAAAGGTACTGCTTTTTTTTCATATATGCAAATATTTTGTGTAATTAGTACTACAATACCCCTTGATAGTATTGCAGGATACGCAGACGGAAGAGGTAGTTGTATTGCGCCTGGAGGCGAGTGGATTGTGCCTGCAAGTGGTTGTTGCGTGCCTCTTGGTACTCATATAACGAGCAACGTCCTGCCTCGTATTTCTGCGTGGTGTAGCGTAGGGCTTCTGCGGTGGATTGCTCGGCTTTCTCGGATGCCGATTGCTCGATGCTGGCATTGCGAGCGTTGTAGTATGCTTGGTCAATCTCCTTGCGCAAGTCTTTCTTCTGTTGCTCTAAATCCAGACGCGCATTCTCGAGCGCCAGTTTCTGTTGCTTCACGCGAGTGGAGGTTTGCATCTTGTCGTAGATAGGCACATGCAGGTTTAAGCCCACCGATGCGCTGAAGTTGTCCCTCATTTGGGTGCCGAAAGTATTATTATCCGCCCCTTGCATATCGTAGTAGCCCGTTCCGACATTAGCCCCCGCAGAGAGCGTAGGCGAATAGGCGGACTTGGTGCCTTTGAGTGCGCTCTCGTGGGCTTGAATCGTATATTCCAATGCCTTGATCTCTGGACGAGATTGCAAGGCGATTTGATACACTTCCTCGTTGTTGGGAAGCAAGCCCCCTGCCAATGCTTCTTGGCTTGGTATAGCAATGTCGAAATGGGTAATATCTTGCAGTTCGATGGCTTGTGCCAAGTCTAAGAGCGATAGTTGCAGGTTGTTTTGGCGTTGCGTGACTTCCAACTCCTCGCGAGCAGCTTGTGCTTGCAGCGTGTAGAGTTCGCCTGCGGGCAACCGGTTGATAGCCACCAATGCTGAATCGCGTTGCAACTTCAGGCGTGTATCAGCCAGTTGGTTTTCAGCTATGGCAAGCAGTTCTTTGCAGAGCAATACTTGCAAATACATGGTGGATATATTCATCTTGATTTGCAGTTGCAATGCCTGCATGTTGGCTTCGGATGCCTGCATATTGGCGCGTGCTTGGTCGATATTGAACTTCATTTGCAGTCCATCGAACAGCACAATATTAGCAGCCAGATTGAAGGTGGTTTGCGATGAGTTTTGTGCGTGATAGATATTGTCCGCTCCAATCGAGCGTCCGAATATCCAGCTCTGCCCTGCCGAACCACTGATAGATGGCGATATATCTGCTTTGGACTGGGTATATTGCAAGCGTTGTGAGGCATATTGATTGCCCTGCTTCTGCATCGTCAGACTATTGAGCAACGCTGAGTCAATACACTGTTGCAATGTAAATACTTCGGCATGCACGCCCAATGATAGAAGGCAAAGAGAAATGATAAGTAGTTGTTTCATAGTTTATTGGGTAATTTGGTTGCCACGAATAATATCTCCTTCCTGCACGCCTTCAAGCACCTCTATTTGCAATCCATCGGATAGACCAGTGCGTATCTCTCGGCGCTCGGTGGCTTGGGTGGCAGTATCGGTGATGAGTTGAACATATGACTTGTCGCCTTCCATCTCTACGGTGTATTCGGGAATAGTGAGCACGTTCACACGCTCTGCCAATACAATCTCGGCATTGGCACTATACCCTGCGCGGATTACTACGCTATCGGGGATGGTGGCAGCACCTTTGATTTCGAACATCATCGCACCATTTTGCTCGGTGCCTTTTGGGGCAATGTATTCGAGTGTTGCGCTGAAGCGTTGGTCGTTGAGTGCACCAATCACCAAGTCCATACGCATGCCTTCGCGCAGTTTGCCGACCTCTGTCTCATCGATACTACCGACAAAAAGTAGGTCTTGCATATCTGCCACGGTGGCGATAGTAGTACCATCGTTGAAGGTGTTGGTGAGGATGACCGAGTTACCCACTTTGACTGGCACATCCAAGACGGTGCCTGCAATAGTGGCTTTCACGATGGTGTTGGTGAAACCCGCATCGGCTTTTTGTGCCACACCGTCGCGTGTGATGCTGAGGTGGTCTTCGGCAGCCAAGTACTCCTCTTGGTCGGAGATGTATTGCAATCGCGATTTCTCGTATGCCTCGTTGGCAATCACGTTTTGTGCCAATAGAACGGAATCGCGCTCAAAGACTTTGCGTGAGTTTTCCAGATTGTATTTAGCAAGGCGTACACGCGACTCGGCACTATTGAGTTGTGCCATATCGGGGATGACTTTGATTTTGGCAATGGCATCGCCTACACGCACTTTGTCGCCTGCTTGTTTGTAGAGTTCGGTGATGATACCTGATATCTGTGGTTTGATTTCCACCTCATCGCGTGGCTCAATCTTACCCGTGACAATCGTTGTTTTTTGGATAGTGCCTACTGTCACTACCTTGGTTTCATACTTCACTGGTTTTGGGCGTGATTGTTGCCATAGATACACGAATACTCCTACTACCACTGCGGCGATAACTGCCAACAGAATCCATTTCTTTGCTTTTTTCATATGCTTATTATTTTATTATTCTTCGTTAAGTGCCTCGATGGGCTTGATGGCCAATGCTCGGCGAGCGGGCAATAGTCCTGCTAATAGTCCGATCAGCAATAAGATGGCTAATCCGCCAACGGCTACGCCAAAACTGATTTGCATGTCTTGGCTAAACATCTCATTGCCCTGCAAGAGCTGTTGTGCCAATTGCAGTACGCCAACGCCTGCCACTATGCCTAACAGTCCTGCTAACAGCGTGAGCAAGGTACTTTCCGCTAATATCTGCTTGGTAATCACCCACGGACTGGCACCAATGGCACGACGGATACCTATCTCTTTGGTGCGTTCGCGCACGGTGACTAACATGATATTGCTCACACCTACCGCACCCGAAATCAGTGTGCCTAAACCGATGAGCCATATCAGTGCGCTTAATCCGACAACCAGATATTGGAATGCTTTGAGCGTTTCCTCCATGTTCATGGTGTACATGGCGCGGTTGTCATCGGGAGCGATGGTATAGAGGTCTTTTAGCACTGTCTTCAGTTCTTCCTCCACGATACTAACGGGTGTGTTCGATTGGGCAATAGCCATGATGAGATGGATATTTTCGCCCAGTTGGCGAGCTTGCTGCAGCGTGGAGATTGGCCAGAAGACTTGTTGGTCGGGATGACCGCCCAAATAGACTTGCGCTTTGGTCTTTTGTTTCACCCCCACAATGCGGAACTGCATGTTGCCAATATGCAAGAGTTTGCCTACGGGGTTGCCTCCTTCGGGGAACAGTTTGTTGTACACCTCGTTGCCTATGACACATACTTTTCGCTTCTCCTGTACATCAATCTCGTTGATTTCGCGTCCGTAGAGCAATGGGACATATAGTATTTTGGGATGGTCGGGGGTGATACCCACCATATTATACTCATCGTGCCATGTACCAAAGCGCACGGTGCTTTCTCCGCCAAAGCACATGGGTGCTATGACATCAGCGTGGGTGGCTGCATGGCGAATAGTAGGCATGTCTTGGTTGTGGATAGACCAAGTTCGTCCCTTTTGTAAGCCCTTGTAGGGTTTGCTGGTGCGGTCGGGAATAACGAAGCACGAATTGATAGCAAAGCCCTCGACGTTAGCCATGATACCTTGGGTAAGCGATTGTCCCAAGCCCACCAATACCAATAGCATCATCATGCCCCAGAAGACACCAAAGCCCGTCAAGATACTGCGTGAACGGTTCTTGGTAATCGTAGCCCATATTTCTTCAAAAAAGTCCATGTCTTTCTAACTTCTAACAACGTAGTGGTCTAACTTCTAACAGCGTAGCGGTCTAACTACTTATCCGCATTCATTGCCTCAATCGGTTTGATACGCATAGCGCGGTAGGCAGGGATAGCGCCTGCAATCACGCCAATGATAATCAATATTAGGGTAGCCACCATCACTGCCCAGCCATCTACAGATGGATTGACCAGCACTTGCTCTTGTGCGTTGGCGGTCAGCATGCCAATCAGCGACACTACGCCGCTACCCAACAGCACACCTATCAAGCCAAAGATACTGGTAATCGCCAGCGACTCGCCCACTACGGACAGCATCACCGTGATAGGCGGTGCGCCTAATGCCTTGCGGATACCCAACTCCTTGGTGCGTTCGCGCACCGATACCAACATGATATTGCTCACGCCTACTGCACCCGACACCAATGTACAAAGACCTAATATCAAGATAAATAGTCGGATAGCCCCCATCACACGTGCTTGCTCCTCTACCGACTCCTCTTGTGTCCATACGCCCACAGCACCCGGATCCTCTTTGTCGAATTGCATTGGTCCTGCCAAGAGGGTCTTAACGCGCTTTTCGATATTGCGTGTGCCACTGGTCATGGTCATGGACATCTTTTGGAACTTGCGGCTGGTGCTGAAAATGTTTTGGTGTGTGGAGAACGGAATAAACATGCTGGCACCTTGCCACCGTTCGCCTTTCTCACATACTCCCACCACGCGGAAGCGCACATTATTTACCTTGATAAACTCCCCTAATATCTGCTCTGCGCTGACGCCCAACATCTCTATGGCGCGTTCATCAAGGACACATATTTTCTCTCGCTGGGCAATATCGCGTGCGTTCACGAAGCGTCCGCATAGCAGATTCTTATTGAAGATATGCTGATAATCGCCTTCTATGCCTGTCACTTCTAAGGTGATGCTCTCTTTGCCATAGACCGTTTCCATGTCATATTTGGATGCGACGCGCGAAAATAGTTCCACCTCGGGCAGGTTGCGAATCAGTTGTGCATCGTTGTCGGTGAAGAATAGGTAGCGCGAGGAAGGCAGCCCTTTGTAGGGTAGGGTGGTCCATGATGTCCAGATATCTACGGAGTTGCTGAGGCGCGAACCGTAGTTGGCTTGCATGCCATTTTCCAATCCCTTGCTCACGCCTAAGAGTACTACCAGAATGAAGATTCCCCACACCACAGCAAAGCCAGTCATGGCGGTGCGGAATTTATTCTGCCGCAGCGATTCCCATATTTCGTGTAGGAGGTCTCTCATCAGATAATTCCGTCTTTGATACGAATGATACGTTGCGTAGCGTCCGCAATGCTCTGTTCGTGGGTGACAATCACGGTGGTGATACCTTCGGAATTGAGTTGTTTGAAGACGTCCATCATCTCCACCGAAGTCTTGGAATCCAATGCACCCGTTGGCTCATCCGCCAGTAGCACGCTTGGATTGCCTACTATCGCGCGAGCGATGGCTACGCGCTGACGCTGACCACCCGACATCTCGTGAGGCAGGTGCGTAGCCCAGTCTTTGAGCCCCATACGCTCCAGTTGCTCCATGGCACGCATGTAGCGTTCCTTGCGTGGTACACCTTTATAATACAGGGGCAATGCCACATTCTCGACTGCGTTCTTGAAGTTCAGCAGGTTGAAGCTCTGGAAGACAAACCCAATCAACTCGTTGCGCAGGCGTGCGCCTTGTGTCTCGTTGAGGTTTTTGATGAGATGTCCGTTGAGGTGATAGGTGCCCTCATCGTAGTTGTCCAAGATGCCCAAGATGTTGAGCAGCGTGGACTTGCCCGAACCCGAAGAGCCCATGATAGACACGAGTTCGCCCTTGTTGATATGCAGGTCGATGCCTTTCAGCACATGCAAGGCGTTGGGAGTGCCCAAGTTGTAGGTCTTGTGTATGTTTTCTAAATGTATCATAGTCGTGATTGTATTACCTTATACATTATATTAGACAAATCAAAACAGCTAAATACTACACCTATGTGAAAATTTTTGCAAAATTACTATTTTTCTTTGAATTATGCAAATTATTTTACCCCCCCCATGTTTCTTTATTTTGTCACTTCGACTTGTCAAAACGAAGATATTTGCGTCGTAGCAGTGGTGTGGACAACAACTCACCCAGTCCGATAAGACTGGGTGAGCATGTGTAGTATTGTTTAGCAGTTGTGTAGCGTAGTGTGTGTTTACCACTCAAGCAATACTTTGCCACATTGGCCGCTGACCATAACGTCGAAGCCCTTTTGGAAGTCATCGAAGTGGAATCGGTGAGTAATCACTGGACTTAGATCCAATCCACCTAGCAACATTTGCTCCATTTGATACCATGTCTCCCACATGCGGCGGCCAGTGATGCCCTTGATAGTCAAAGCATTGAAGATGATATCCGACCAGTTGACTTGCGTGTTGCTTGGCAAGATACCCAACTGCGCGATATTCGCACCCTTATACATGTGCGCGATCATATCATTAAACGCTGCTGGTGCACCCGACATCTCTAGTCCAATATCAAAGCCACGGATACCCAATTGCTTCATTGCGCCCTCTACGGTCTCGCCCTTCGAGCCATTGACGGTGATAGTAGCACCCATTTTCTTGGCAATCTCAAGGCGTTGCTCGTTGAGGTCGGTCACGACGATATTCTTCGCACCTGCATAGCGGCAGATACCCGCAGCCATCGTACCAATCAAGCCCGCACCTGTGATAAGCACATCTTCGCCCAAGAGAGGGAAAGCCAATGCGGTATGTGTAGCATTGCCGAAGGGGTCCATGATAGCGGCGAAGTCGTCTGGAATCTCAGGACGTACATGCACAATATTGCTCTCGGGGATAGCCACATACTCTGCGAAGGCACCGTCCTTGCCCATGATACCAACTGAGATAGTGTTCTCGCACACGTGACCCATGCCACGACGGCAGTTACGGCATGTACCGCAGACGATATGTCCCTCGGCAGTCACGCGGTCGCCCACCTTCACACCACGGACACCAGGACCGACCTCTACAGCCACGCCCACGAACTCGTGACCCATGATATAGGGCGGTGTGCAGTGAGTTTGCGACCACTCGTCCCATTTGTACATGTGTAAGTCCGTACCGCAAATAGCGGCTTTGGTGACCTTGATGAGCACATCATTCACGCCTACTTGAGGCATTGGCACCTCTTCCATCCAGAGCCCAGGCTCGGCATAACGTTTTACTAAGGCTTTCATCACTTATTTTATTACATCTAATTGTTTACCTATCTTTATAAAGGCAGCTACGCCCTTATCCAATTGCTCGGTAGTGTGGGCTGCGGAGAGTTGGACGCGGATACGCGCTTGACCCTGTGGCACAACTGGGTAATAGAAGCCCGTTACATAAATACCCTCCTCTTGCAATGCCGCAGCGAACTCTTGGCTCAAACGAGCGTCGTACAACATCACGGCGCAGATAGCCGACTCTGTTGGTTTGATATCAAAGCCCGCCGCTTTCATCTTACTGATGAAGTATTCGGTATTGGCGTGCAAGCGGTCTTGCAACTCGTTGCTGCGCGTGAGAATCTCAAAGGTCTTGAGGCCTGCCGCTGCAATCAACGGAGGAATAGAGTTGGAGAAGAGATATGGACGGCTACGTTGGCGAAGAAGGTCGATAATCTCTTTCTTACCTGTGGTGAAGCCACCTACAGAACCGCCGAAGGCCTTGCCCAATGTACCCGTGATAATCTCAATCTTTCCGCGTAGGTCATAACGCTCAGTGACACCATGACCTGTCTTGCCTACCACACCTGCGGAGTGGCTCTCATCCACCATCACGAGGGCATCGTATTTCTGTGCCAGTTCGTAGATCTTATCCAGTGGGCAGACATTACCGTCCATAGAGAACACGCCGTCGGTTGCGATAATACGGAAACGTTGATCTTGTGCTTTCTTCAATTGTTCCTCCAAATCCGCCATATCACCATTCGCATAACGATAACGCACTGCCTTGCAAAGACGCACGCCGTCAATGATAGAGGCGTGGTTGAGCGCATCGGAGATGATGGCATCTTGGTCGGTGAGGAGTGGCTCAAACAAACCACCATTAGCATCGAAACAAGCGGCATAGAGGATAGTGTCCTCAGTGCCGAAGAAGTCGGAGATGGCTTGTTCGAGTTGCTTGTGGGTGTCCTGCGTACCGCAGATGAAGCGCACCGATGCCATACCATAGCCACGCGCATCCATGCGGTCTTTGGCAGCTTGGATGAGTTCTGGGTTGTCTGCGAGGCCAAGGTAGTTGTTGGCGCAGAAGTTGATGACGTCCTTTCCGCCCTCTACTTGAATAGCAGAGGATTGAGGCGTGATAATCACGCGTTCGTTTTTATACAATCCTGCCTCCTTGATGTCAGACAGGATTGTTTGTAAATGTTTTTGAAATTCTCCGTACATATCTAAACTATCTTATACAATTCCTTGTTCAAGCATAGCTTGTGCCACCTTCATGAAGCCAGCGATGTTCGCACCCTTCACATAGTCAATAGAGCCATCGGCTTGGCGACCGAACTTCACACATTGCTCGTGAATAGATTGCATGATTTGGTGCAAACGGGTATCCACCTCTTGTGCAGTCCAGCTGAGGTGTTCGCAGTTTTGTGTCATCTCGAGGCCAGAAGTAGCTACGCCACCAGCATTCACAGCCTTACCAGGAGCGAAGAGTACGCCGTTGTGTTGGAAGTAGTGGATAGCACCAGGTTGGCAACCCATGTTACTTACCTCGCAGCAGCACCAGCAGCCGTTGGCCTTCAACTCCTTAGCATCGTCCTCGCTAAGCTCGTTTTGGAACGCACATGGCAGAGCAATATCGCAAGGAACAGACCATGCCTTCTTGCCTGCAGTAAAGTGTGCCTTCTCTGGGAACTTATCCGCCATATCTTGCACCTTATTGCGGTTGCTTGAGCGCATAACAAGCATATAATCAATCATCTCCGCTGTGATACCCTCTGGGATAGCGCATACGCCGTCAGGACCAGAGATAGCCACTACCTTAGCACCCAGTTCGGTTGCCTTTTGTGCAGCACCCCAAGCCACGTTGCCGAAGCCAGAGATAGCCACAGTCTTACCCTCGATAGACTTGCCTGCCTCGTGCAGGAGGTGCTCAGTGAAATAGAGTGCACCATAGCCGGTTGCCTCAGGACGGAGGATAGATCCGCCCCATGTCATACCCTTGCCAGTGAGCACGCCAGTGTGGTATTGGCGAGCCAATTTTTGGTACATACCATTGAGGAAACCAATCTCGCGACCGCCTACGCCTACGTCGCCTGCAGGAACGTCGGTATCCACGCCGATATTGTGCCTGAGTTCGAGCATGAAGGCTTGGCAGAAGCGCATGATCTCGGCATCCGATTTGCCAACTGGATCGAAGTCAGAACCACCCTTTGCGCCACCCATAGGCAGGGTAGTCAGCGCGTTCTTGAATGTTTGCTCAAAGCCTAAGAACTTGAGCATGGATGGGTTAACCGCTTTATGGAAACGCAATCCGCCTTTGTAGGGACCGATAGCGGAGTTGAATTGCACACGATAACCGAGGTTGGTTTGCACCTGACCTTGGTCGTCCACCCATGTCACGCGGAAAGTGAAGATACGGTCTGGTTCGACCATACGCTCCACGATCTTGGCTTTCTCGTACTCAGGATGTTGGTTGTACACTTCCTCGATGGATTCTAAAACTTCTTGCACAGCTTGCAAATATTCTGCTTCGCCTGGGTGCTTTGCAGCAAGTTGCTGCATAATGTCGGTTACTTTCATTGTAGTATTATTTTTATGGTTTGTTGTTTATCAATATTGGAATCGGGTGCAAAGGTACTAC
Source organism: Paludibacteraceae bacterium (assembly GCA_045578255.1). GTDB lineage: Bacteria > Bacteroidota > Bacteroidia > Bacteroidales > Paludibacteraceae > Colicola. Next base: position 64,607 of record JAZNJW010000022.1, on the reverse strand, counting down.
TTTTTTCTCAAATACACAAAGAATGTCGTTCCTTTTTCAGATGTTTGGAAACATATTTTTCCACCACTTCCTTCTACGATATTCTTAGATATTGGCAATCCCAGTCCAGCTCCCGTATTCTTTGTTGTAAAATTGGGTACAAAGATTTTTGCTTGCGCCTCTTTTGGAATACCAGGACCATTGTCTGAGAAGGAAATCTCTATCCAACTATAATTTTCATTCAAAGATTTAGCGCTACGCATATTAGCAGATACACCTTTCAGTATAATAATAATATCACTATTGGGATACCCTTCCATGGCTTGCATAGCATTTCGTACAATATTGGTAAATACCTGCGTTATTTGTTCTGCATCTGCCACTACCATAACACCTTTTTCTGGTCCCACATAGCGAATAGGTATATCAGAAGGATTATTGCGCATAAGTGTAATAAAGGCATATAACTTAGCTGCTACATCTACCTCTGTAGGATTCACTTCTGGCATTTTGGCAAACGATGAAAAGGATTTAGCTATATGGCTTAAGTTATCTATTTGGTCAATGAGCAAGTGTGTAGATCGATCAAAGTACTCATCGAATCGTTCGGTTCCTTTGGTACGCTGCAATTGCTGCAATGTCAGTTTCATCGGTGTCAGTGGGTTATTGATTTCGTGTGCCACTTGACGCGCCATAGTACGCCATGCCATCTCACGCTCCGAGCGAGCCAAGCGTTCGGTGGATTCTGTCAGAGCATCCATCATCTGGTTGTAGTGCATTACGAGTTCGCCTACTTCATCTGAATAATTGTAATGAATGTGCTTACCAGGTTCTCCAAAATGATGATTTTGCAGTTGCGTACTCACCATTCCAAGCGACGAAGTAACCATATGAGAAATTACCCAAACCACCAATATAGATGCTAGCAATAGAATAATATACAATGGTAGTAATTTACTAATAAATTCAGCTACATTAGCATTCATTTCATCTTGCGAAATAAAACTTGGCAGGGCAATATATCCGATTTTTGTATAATTACCATTAATAAATTCCGTATATGCCGATAGATATTTCACGTCGCTTATTTGCTCGTATTGTACCATTCTTGATGCCCCCGAAAAGAAAGGTTCTGGAGCAATATGCGCAGGTAATATTCCTCGTTGGAAAAGTTGTGGAGTAGAGGTACCAATTAAACGCCCATTAAGGTCATAAACGTGAATATCCGTTTCGTACACAAAACTCATATCGCGCAAATCAATATTCAGAGCAGCAGTATTAGCTGGCGTCAAATACAAATCCCAAAAATACATATTTTGCAATGCCATCTGTACATATTGTGCCTTTTTCGACAATCGCAACTGTTGTGTCTCAATAAACACACGGCGTGAATGTTCCACTGAAACTAAAAATATTGATAGCAATATAATCAAAATCATTGGAGTAAGCACAATTTGGAATTTTCCCCCTAAACGCATCTTACGAAAACCACGATATTTAATCAGACTTAGTACAGCGATAATCAACAGTACTACAATCATTATGCAAGTAATAACATAGTAGAGGCGTAATTTGGAAGAATAGGCATTCTGTTCATCAGTATTCAGAATAGTTTGATAGGAAAAGTTTTCGATTACCTCATCCATCTTTACAATCTCCATTTCTTGATTAGGAGAAGATTCTTCTATAGAGAACAAATAGGATCCATCGTAGGAGTAGATGGGCACATTGTCTTCTCGATTATGACGATAAACCAATTGCCATTCTTCTTTCCCACGGAAAGGATAGATAAACGAATTATGCAGTTGACTACTTGTAATCGAATAATTATATTTGAGTGGTATGGCCACAACCACCATATAATCACCTATCTTCGTTCGATGACATACCCCTTGCGCATTATCCCATTGCACAAAATGCCATTCATCATATACTAACCGCATTATTCGGTCAGACGAACTCAACCAAGCATTGGACCAATACACCAATTGCATATCTCGATAGATATAGAAAACAATATTTTTATCTGCCTGCGTATAGCTCCATATAGAATCAAAATTATTGGACTCTATAGCATGGCGCAGATGATTGGTCAGTTCATCTGCACGGAGCAATTGTTGCTGCAAAGTGCGTTGCAATATCTTGCCACGAAACGCCATAGGTTCGCAAGAGCATAATGCTACGATTACCCCCAGCAATACCAATAATATACCCCTTCGATATTTCACGCAGCAAAATTACAAAAATTCTCTGATATGAACAAGTTTTTTTTATTTTTTTGCGTATATAGATTTTTTTTTGTAATTTTGCAGCCAAAATTATTGTCATCAATGGTAAATATCCTCACATCCTTGCTTTTGGGTTTCTTGATGATTATTGACCCATGCACGCTCTTCACGAGCATTGCTGCTATTGGGTACATTGATAAAGAGATCAATAACCGCCGCAAAGTGCTACTCAACGGACTGATGTTCGTGTTGGGCAAGTTGGCTACTTATACGCTCTTAGCGATACCTTTTATTATGGGAGCACGCACAGAGGGTATCAAGCATTTCCTACATCAGTGGGGCGAACCTCTCTTGGCGGCCTTTATGCTCATTTGTGGTGTGCTACTACTCTTCACAGGTCATCATCACCACGAACACGACCACGGAGTGAGCAAGTGGCTGAAGAATGTGGATAGCCAGAGTAGCGGTTTCTGGTCGTTTATGTTGGGTATCTTTTTTGCTATTGCATTTTGTCCTCACCGTTTGGTATATTTCTTCACGATGATTGACATAGCCATCACCCTACCCTTCTCATGGAACTGGATTCTTCCTATTGTCTTTGGTTTAGGAACGGGATTGCCTATTATGATTATCGCATGGCTGATTTCGTATAGCGCAATGTCTATCAATACACTCACTAGCAAACTCCATTCGATAGAAAAATGGGTACGCTACATATCTGCCGCTTTGTTTATCGGCTTTGGAATATACCTCTGCGTGCATATCTTCTCTCACGGACACGACCACGAATGTGGGCATGAATGCGGTCATGAACATTGTGAGGTGCAAAGTGCTAAATTAGAGGTTATAGACACCCAATGCGCATGAGTTCACCTAACTTCCGCTTCAAACAGTTCACCGTATGGCATGACCGCTGTGCCATGAAAGTGGGCACCGATGGTGTCCTACTTGGTGCATGGTGCCCTTTGCCATCCCAAAAGCCTAATCGCGCGCGCGTGTTGGACATAGGTGTGGGGAGTGGATTGATTGCACTGATGATAGCACAACGATTACACCTAAGAGGAGACATGTTCTCCGTTTTGGGAATAGATATCGATTGCGATGCGGTGGAGCAAAGTCACATCAATTTTCAACAATCACCATGGGCAGACAGTCTAACAAGCCAAGCATGCCGATTACAAGTCATGCCCGCAGAACAAGCATTTGACTTGATTGTCAGCAACCCACCCTACTTCCAAGACAGTCTGAAGAACCCTAACGCACAGCGTGCCACGGCACGCCATACCGATACGCTGAGTTATACGGAACTCATCCAACATGCAGCACGTCTGTTGAATTCAAATGGCACATTGGCTTTGGTTCTGCCTTTCGAGGCGAAAGAAGATATATTGGCATTGGCAGAGGCACACGCTCTCTACCCTACCCACATCACTCATGTGCATAGCAAACCTGGCAAACCAGCCAAACGCCTGCTCATTGCCTTCTCCCCAATATCCAAACCCCAATATCCTATACCCAAAACAATGTACATTGAATCGGAAAATTCCCCTCGCAGCGAGGAATACAAGGAACTGACCAAAGATTTTTATCTATAACCCCGCCTATTATACGATACATTAAACAATAGCGGCTTTGCCGCAATCAATAAACAACAAATTGAATATGAAACTCGGAGACAAAATGCCCGCATTTAGCGTGGCTGATCAAAATGGAAATATCGTGACCAACGAGCAGTTGGTGGGTAAGAAAACCGTCATTTACTTCTATCCTAAGGATAGCACTCCAGGTTGTACTGCGGAAGCATGCAACTTGCGCGATAACTACCAGCGCTTTTTGGCGGAAGGGTATCAGGTGTATGGTGTGAGCAAAGATAGCCAGAAGTCGCACCAGAACTTCATAGCCAAATACGAATTACCTTTCCCATTACTATCTGACCCTTCTACAGAGATGATGCAAGCTTTTGGCGCATGGGGCGAGAAGAAAATGTGCGGTAAGACCTGTGTTGGCACTTTGCGCAAGACCTTTGTCTTTGACGAACAAGGCATTCTCACGCAACTCATCGAGAAGGTGGACACCAAGAACCACACTGCGCAGTTGTTGGGGTAAACACTAGGATTCCTCTTGGTTTTTCTCCTGTCAATTACGGGTTCTTGACGGGTTCATAACGGGTTGATAGTATCACATCACTATCACATCCATAACTTATCTATTGCATTACTTCATTCGCTCGCTATCTAAAAACGAGCGTAAAGACTGTGCCCTTTTCATTGCTGCGAACGAGGCGGATGCTGCCATTGTGTAGGCGCATGATTTGGCGGGAGAGACTCAAACCGATACCTGAGCCTTCGGGTTTGGTGGTAAAGAATGGAATGAATATCTGCTCCTGACTATCAGGGCTGATAGGATGACCATTATTGCAGACATCTATCACGACGGCATCGGCATCATCAATCTGCGCCGTGATGGTGATTTGGGTTGCCTCTGCCTGTAAGGCATTGCTAATGAGATTGACTACCACCTGCGAGATTTGTCCCTCGTCCGCATATAGCAGAATATCATCGGTTAGTTCGGTGTATTGATAGCGTGCACCTGCGGCATCAATCTGCTGTTTGGTCAGTTGCTCCACACGCTCCATGAGTTCGCGCAAGTAAAATGGTTTTCTAACTGGCGTTGCTACTCGTGTCAGACTGCGGTAGGTGTTGACGAATTTGATGAGGTCCTTAGAAGAGGTTGAAATCGTCTGCAAGCCCATTACCAAATCAGGCGAAGCAGGGTCTTTGGAGAGTGTTTCGCTGAGCGAAGCGATAGGCGTGATGGTATTCATAATCTCGTGTGTGAGTACACGGATTAGGCGAGACCATGCCAACTCCTCGTTTTCGGTAATCTCATTGCTAATATCGTTGAAGGCAATAATCTTCACCGTTTTGCCATGTATTGCAGTTTCGGTGGCTGTGAGAATGATGGTGCGTTCGCCTCGTTCGGTAAAGAAAGTAGCGCGTTGTTCGCTATTGGCTGACACTTGTCGAAACGCTTCCGCAAGCGATGGATGGATATTATCCAGTTGGCGAAGATTACTGAAGGTCAGCAAGCCCAAGAGCGAGAGGGCCGTTTTGTTGTGATAGGTCACTCGGTTGTCCGTGACGGTGATGATACCCGTTTGCACATGGTCGAGCATCTGTCCGAAGTAGCGTTCTTGTTCGCTGATTTCGTGGCGTTCCTTATCAAAAAGGTCACGCAGGCGGTTGAGTGTTTTGTTGAAGCTTCTATTCCGAATACCTTGCTCATTGAATCGGAAATTGAGTTCCTTATCTTCGAGCGCATCGAGCATGTAATTGATTTTCTTTTGCAATCGTTGTTTCACCACGACCCCCACAACGACTCCCACCATAATAGCAGTGGTAAGGCAAGTAAGTATGAGCGTAGAGAGGGGCATGGGGTATTATGAATTTTGAATTAGGAGTTATGAATTAGGAATTATTAACGAGAGCAATGTAGCAATACTGTCTTCTACTGCATCTACAGATGGTATGTCACGATAAGCGAGGTCTGGTAATTCATTGAGATAAGTAGGTTGTAATAGTTGCCATGTAGCATGCAAATTAACGATTAGCGGCGATTGGTTCAATGAACGAGTTTGCCAACCATCTGGTTTGCTAAAGCTCTGTCTATCATGCTCTAACAATGATTGAAAATCCGTATGGAACTCATCGGAATGGACATACGCTTGACATGCTTCATCGTGCAGCAGATAATACAAATCATAGAAATGGCGTATCTTAGCAGTCATTTGAGGTAAATAGTCATCCGCCAAAGAACAACGCATAAGCGAAACCAACTTCTCCGTGAGAGTGCGACGGCAATCCAGTACTTTTAATTCCATAGATTGTAGCCCATATTCATCGATCAATCCCCATTGATTATGCTGCATCATAAATTCTGTTAGAAAACTGGTTATGTGACATTTCTGATAAGGGAATGGATTCGCAAAACTATTAATCTCTAACAACAATTCACCAGAATTTACAGAATCCACTTGCTCTGTTATTACTCGTGGGTATTGATAAAACGCTTTATGATAATGCGATCCTTTACTGGTGCTGTCTCTAACAATTTCTTGCAGACCTTGTATCATTGTGTGCGCTGTTTTGCGAATTAGCGTTTTCAATTGGTTGCCGCTGAGGCTATTTGCATCCAAAATAGCAATGTCAATATCCTCTGAAAAACGAGTACCAATATTATATGCTTTCGTCAAACTCGTTCCGCCTTTAAACACAACTCGATCTACTACTTCACTATCAGCTAATAATGACAACGCATGACAAATCCAATAGTCTTTCTCTATAAAAAGAGCCTTTATCCCCAAACCTCCATTGACTTTTGGTTGTGCGGCAGAAACAATTGCCTCTTTAAATAATAATGGATTTTCGTGAAGTCTCATATAATACGCCAATTTGATTTCGTTAATAACACATCGTCATCAATATGCAAACGATAATATGTGGTTCCGTTTAAAGAATTCTTCAGTCGCTTGCAGGGGATAGAAAGTTGTTCGCACATAGCACCAAGCAACGCGCGAACGGATGGAGTGTATGCAAGTGCTAAATCCTGCAAATGATTTTTCCTTTGTTTAGGCAAGCGTTTGATTATTGGTAACAGCATTGCTACTGCTTCAGAAGGAGTAGTTGCTGGAATGCGTTGAATAAAGCGCAGTGCATCTAAAATCACATATAAGTCCACATCCTCCTCAGAGATAGGATTAGGTTGTAGGACAAATGCTATTTTCTCTATTCCTCGTTTTAAGGGCCTGCGATAGGTATTCGTACCAATCAAAACAGTGCCTGAAATTTGTGTAGTAAGTCCTATACGAGAAAAAGCATTTGTACCTGTGATATACCCAATGCGCTTTCCTTCTTTTAAAATAAAGTCTTTTACGAGTTCGAATGTATCAGGAGGAATCTCACCAAAATATTGAGATTGTATAGGTTTATAATATTTACCTTTGCTCAAACGCTTTAGTTTTCCATTAGCAACCAATCGATTAAGTGCAACAATTAACGATGGCTGTTGGTTTACGGATACACCAAAATCAGCAGGAGTCATTATGATTCCATCTTCTGTTTTGTCTAAAACTTTCTTTATTTGTTTTGTAATATCCATACTGCAAACCACACATTAACTGTTAATATGTTATGTTTATTACGCAAAAAACATAACAATTCCGCTGCAAAGGTACAACAAAAAATGCACATACGCAAGTAAAGCGAGAATTATTTTCAAAAAAGATAGATTTTTCTATCTGCAATACAATTCCACTTACACTGTGGGAGTGTACTCACGACGGAGCAAGTGGAATAGTATAGCAATGAGGTGTTAACCGTTTTTGAAATAATGTGAGCGAACTGGAGTATGGGCTGCATGATGCGAAAGTAGCTACGAGGGAATGCCGTAGGCAGGCAGATGTTCGAAGGTAGTGATTTTATTTGGTTTGTGCAAATGTTTTTTGCTATTTTGTCAGAAATCCCCGATTTTTAGTGCAGAATATGTCAGAAATCCCCGATTTTTGGGTTTTGCAAGATATATAAAGTTACCTGCGGATTAGGCGACCACCATAGGAGATCTGTGGGAGATCTCTGGGCTTTCGCTGGCTGTTCCTTTTTCTGTTTTGTTACTTAATAGAAAATAAGCATAGTAATATGGGCTTTCGTACATGCCACGATGTCCATTCCACCTGTTGATTGTAATTTCGGCTAATAAAGAATTACCAAGATTGTTAGCCTCGTAATGATATTCTTAGGCGATCGTTGTTTGTAATTATATTCATAACATCACTCCATTGCTCTATAAATCACTATTTCATATTCATTAATATTCTTGCTACTATTTGCCACTTCCAAATATACATTTCCATTTTCTGTTACTTTACGATATATTTTAACTTCACTCTCATACACCTCTGGAAACACTTCTTTATTATTTAATCTAATGTTAACATTTTCTCCGATGTCAACAATTTCATATCCATAATCAATAGCATTTTGTATAAAACCTGTTGCTTGAGCACCAAAAAGTCTAATGGCTAATTGTATTACAACACCTTGCTCATTGGCTTCCATTCCTACAAAGCAATCTCCAAAGTCATAGAAGAAAGTTAGCCCTACTATTTGAGCAGGCGTTACATCAAATTCCGCTTCAACTGTTGATATGGTAAGAAAATCAGCACCTATCCAATTTGTATAGTATGGTGGAGTAAGGAAAGCTGCACGTTTTTCTTTAGGTGTTACTTGTGCAAAAATAGTCATTGAAAACAATATTGCAACCAAAAATATAGTAATCTTCTTCATGTCTATTAGTCTTATATTATTCAAAGATTTTCTTAAATCCATTTAATAAACTATTCTGGAGCAGTGCTTCGCTAAATTTATAACATAGTAAGTCGAATATTTTCAAATCTTCTGTTTTTTTGTTGGATATGTATTGCTCTTTATTTACATAAGTTGGATTGACTAATGAGGCAACTGCGTCACGATTTTCGGATGTGTCCTCTTTCCATAAATTTAGAACCTCTTCAGGAATATTCAAATCATTAAGACTATAATTTTTACCCTCTATGCGAACATCTGTAACTTCGATTTCCATATCATATTCTTGTAAGAATTTCTTGACGGTCATATTTTTGAATTTATCTCTTTCGAAGTAGTCTATATCCCAATAACCTCTTTTAGTTTTTGTGATAGGCGATGCATATCTATAAGCATAAGTTTTTTTACCATCATCACCATCTATTTTAAATCCATATGTGCAAGTAAACTTAATTTGCTCTATTGTTCCTTGTAGTGGAGTTATATCAAAGCAAATATAGGCATCATCTATCATGCTATAAAAATAAGTGATACGAAAGTCAGCCAACTCAACTTTAGCAAATCTACTTAATGAGTGTTGTTTCTTATAATCAGCCCAATATGCAGAAACAGAGTCTACTTTAAGTAGGTCTTTAGCCATTGTATCGTCCCATTCGTTGCTCCATTGTTCTGTTAATGGTTGCCAATACTCAGGTTCAAAGTTATTACGATGGTAGTATTTATATAAACGACGATAGGTAACATCTTTGTACTCTGCTTTTTGAATATCAGAAAACATAGAGATTTTAACAAGTGAATGAATGTTTTCATAAAATTCTGTAAAATTAGAATCAGACTTAATGATAGAAGCCAGTTCGTCTGTAGATAAATCTTCAAAGATTGATTTGTTAGGAATGGGATTACATGCTACAAATAAAGCAGCAGCAAAAATAAATAATAACTTTTTCATATGTTTTATTTTACTTGCGGGAAGTTGGCTCCAAACCTCCCATTGGTATAAATATAGAAAAAGCGTGGAACCTCTTTTTGCTTATTCTTTCAATAGAGGCTCTAGCAAAACCTTTGACCAAGAACAAACAATGAATGCCCACGCCGATATGCCAATCGTTGTGAAGCACAACGAAAAATACATACCAAGGGGCATTTATCGCTCTCTTGCTCTGGGGTCTAAAATTTGCTAGATTTCTATTGACCAAAACAAGCGCAAATAAACGCCTTTTATTATGTCTTTGAAAGATTCTTGTTAGGATGGATGGCTGACATACCCGCCCACATTCCCCAGCGTGAATCATTTCGACTGCAAAGGTAGTGAATTATTTTGAGATATACAAGAAAAGAGTGATTTTTGGGCGATTTTTGTTTAGAAACTGACAAGTCAACCCTTTTAGGAACAGAGTCAACCTTTTCAGGAAGCGAGTCAACTTTTTCAGGAAGCCAATCTTAAGAAAAGTGCTTTTTTGGAGGCAGGGAGTTGAGTCGGAGTTCTCTCGGTGTTCTCTCGCTCGTCGGTCGGTGAAATTAGGAAAGATAAAGAGGATGTAAAGAGAAAGGCAATCTTAATAAAACGCACATTTCTTGATTCGGAGTTCTTAGGTTCTTCCTTGGTTCGTCTTTGGTTCGTCCTTGGTCTTTAACCCGAGAGGGATTAGAAAGGAACAAAGGGAAGGAATATTAACAAACAGCACTTTTTAGCTATAAACTATGAGTGATGAGTTATAAGTTATATCCCGTACTTTTTCAGTTTGGCGTAGAGGGTTGGACGACTAATGTTGAGAGCTTTGGCGACTAAAGACAAGTTGCCATCGTGTTGCGCCATAGCGTTGCGGATAGCACGCTCTTCGACAGCTTCTAAGGTTTCTACAGCTTCGCTGTCGGTTGTTGGATATTGGCTATTGGACGGCGTTCCGCCTATTGGATATGGGGTATTGGATGGCAACGGCAGTTGCAAGTCGGCAAGGGTGAGGGTGTCGCCTTCAGAGAGGATGACAGCTTTCTCAATACAGTTGTTGAGTTCCCGTATATTGCCCGACCAAGTATGTGCCAGCAGGGCTTGTTGCGCTTCGGGTGCCAACGCATTCACACTGCGGTGGTAGCGTTCGGCATAGGTTTGCATGAAACGCTCAGCAAGCGGCAGAATCTCGTCTTGGCGTTGGCGCAACGGTGGAAGTTGCAGGTGCATCGTGTTGATTCGGTAGTACAAGTCCTCACGGAAAGTGCCGTCCTGTACCATTTGTGGAATGTCGCGGTTGGTAGCACAGATAAGACGGATATCAATGGGTATCTCTTTGGTATCGCCAACACGCACGATAGCGCGGTTTTGCAGCACGCGCAGAAGTTTGGCTTGCAAGTGCAGTGGGATATTGCCTATCTCATCGAGGAAGAGCGTACCGCCGTTGGCTTGCTCGAACTTACCCACATGGTCGGCATGTGCATCGGTGAAAGCACCTTTGACATGTCCGAACAGTTCGCTCTCGAAGAGTGTTTCGGTGATAGCCCCTGCGTCCACGCACACCATCGGTTGCGCAGCGCGAGCCGACAGGCGATGAATCTCGTTGGCAAGGACATCTTTACCCGTACCATTCTCGCCCGTGATGAGGATAGAGGCATCGGTGGTAGCCACTTTATCCAGTTGCTTGCGAATCGTGGTCATGGCAGGGCTGGAGCCCCAGTGCATTTTGGGCGATTGGCTATTGGTTATGGGCGATGAGCTTGGAGATTTCTTGCCTGTGCGTTTCTTGCATTGTTGGTATGCAAGGGTAAGAGTCTCAATGAGTTTGTTATTGTCCCAAGGCTTGACGATAAAATCGAAAGCTCCGCGTTTCATACCCTCTACTGCGAGTTGAATATCGCCGTAGGCGGTAAAGAGCACCACTTCGATATGGGGTGCAAACTGTTTGATTTCGGAGAGCCAGTATAGTCCTTCGTTGCCCGTGTTGATAGCGGTTTGGAAGTTCATGTCGAGCAGTACCACATCGGGTTGCAGTTCGCGGATAGTGGATTGCAACGACTTAGGCGAAGACAGCATCTCCACCTGAGCAAAGAATCGCGGCAGCAACATCTCCAGCGCTGCGCGAATACCTTTGTTGTCGTCCACGACAAGTATTTTGGCTTTGGATTTCATCCGTGTTTTCTTTGTTTAGAGCCACATTTAGACTAAGTTGTACTATATTCGTTTATATATTCCCCAAGGGAGATGCCGCATGATAAAATGTACGATACGCCAGCGTTTGGTAACAATGCACATTGCTTGTTTTTTATTTATCGCACGAAGGATTTGCTTCACAACTACATTTGTAGGCATTACCCAAAACAATCCGTCCCCTTTTGCCATTGCTGTATCAACTAAGCCAGGACGAACTTCAGTAATTCTGATAGATGGCAAATTTTTAAATGCTTTCTTCTTGAGTGCCTCTGCGTAATTCATTTGATATGCCTTGGATGCAGAATATGCAGGTGCTGCTGGTTCGCCTCGTAATCCTCCAACTGATGTTATTAAAACTAAATGCCCGAAACTTTGCTTTTGAAATGACTTATACAACAAGTCAACACAATTGGTCCAAGCAGTAACATTAGTTTGCAATGTATTTAGTTCTATAGTATTATCTAAAGTCGGATTCAAATCACCAATTCCAGCAGTTACAATAGCTATGTCTATCCTCGTTTGAGCAAACAAGCCAGAAATAGTTTGGATAGTAGAATCAATGTCACAAATATCTAATTGCACTCCTTGTACTGAGGAATTTTGTGTTGATAGTTCATTTAGAATATTCTCCCTTCTGCCACATGCTATTACAGAATGCCCTTGGACGACATACTGATTCAGCAATTCTTTTCCAATGCCAGAAGTAGCGCCAATAATTAATATATTCATAGGATTTTATAGTCTTCATAGGATTTATAGTCTTTGAACATCAACGACCGCTGTAATGGCGGTCGTTTTTGTGTGTTTACACAAGATGATAAACTTTCTTGGTACGCTCGTCTATGAATTCACTATTCTTTAATTTCTGCGTAACATTTACTAAATCTCGTTCTACTAAATAACCTTTTTTGCTAGCTTTTTTCGCCTTCATTTTCCGTAGAGATAGGATTTTAGGGTCGGTACAATCAATCCAACTGTCATGCTCCAAAACATCAGCATAGTCACTATGTCTCAACAAGTATTGTTCGCCTTGCCAATCTGGATCATCTGAAAAATCAGCTTCAGAGTTAATCAGCACAACTGCAAACTCTTTTTTATCGCTCTTAGAACCTGCTACAACGATGTATTTCAATCGAGTGTCATAACCATCAACTAGCACGAGCCCATCATTTCTATCCATCTCTACATAGACAATGTCACCAATTTGTATATCATCAGCACTTCGTACTAATGAGGACTCTTGTATTTGTGCGTGTAAGTCTTTTAAAACATCATTATGGTCCATGATTACTCACACATCAAAAGTTCCTTGTTATAGATATAATTTCGCATTTTTTCAGAAGCTCCTCCAGCCACAGCAATCTCCAACGAAGATAAAAAACCCTGTTGTGGATCTCTTTGATACCGCTCCCATGCTGCTTCATATGCACTATCATGGGATTCAGGAGACAACTCTTCCTTTGAATTTTTATCTTTACAATATAAATACCATTTATCAAGACATTTACGCTCCATACCTGACAAATAATCCAAATTAGGCTCTTTTGTGGCAAAAACTAATTGGTCTTGAACTTTAATCGATTCTATAAATGACATCAAATCAGGATACTCTAAAACATCTTCATCATGTAACTCGGCGATTTTGATTACCTTATTAGACAAAGCAGGAACAGGACCTTTTTGGCGAGCTTTAAAAGTGTCTGGACACAATACTTTGCCATATTTAGCGAGGTATTCTCTCTGTGCGAAATACATAATTTTAAAAAGTTTGATATAATCAACTCCTTGCTCAAAATATTGTAGCACATAAAGAACAACAGCTTCTATCTTTTTGATTTGTTCTATAGATTTCATGAGTTTTTTGTTGTTTATGGATAAATTTCGCTGCAAAATTACATTTTTTTTTTTTATTATACAAGTATTATGCAATATTCTTGCATTTTTTTACGCAAAATTATAATTTTTACCTAATATTGAACAATGTTTATCCTTTGATGGCATCATATTTTATCATACAACGGCAAAAAGTATGCCATTTATCTTATTCCGTCCTCAGTGCTTCGACGGGGTTGGAGGTGGCGGTGCGGAGGCTGGCGAGGGTGACTACCAGAGCCGTGATAAAGAGCACAGCCAACAACGCTACCACAAACACCCACACAGCTATCGGTGCACGGTACGCAAAAGTGCTATAGTAATAGTCCGTAATAAAGTAACTGATTGGCGCAGCGATGAGGAAACAAATGCCCACAATAATCATAAACTTGCGGTTGAACATCACCAATATCTCACGCACGGTGGCACCGTTCACACGGCGGATACCAATCTCCTTGCGGCGGTACTGCGTTTCGAAAATTACCAATCCCAACACACCCATCAGCGAAATAATAATCGCCAACATCGTGAACAACGAAATCGTCGTAGTCAGTTGTTGCTCTTTTTGGTAGTTCTCGCCCAGTTCCTCGTCGAAGAAGTTGATTTTCACTTTCTCGCTGCCGTAGTCAGGCAGAATCTTGTCGGTGGTTGCACGAATGGCATCAAACACCGCCTTTATATCTGCATTCTCAATGGTGCGCAACGTGAGGTGTGGCGTTGCGAAGTACCTCGTTTGTATCTCCGAATCGTAAATGTAGAACGCAAACGCATCGCTCTCCTCGTGTAGTGGTTTGAAGTGGAAGTTGCGGCAGAAACCCGTTGCAGGGAAGGGCTTACCATTCCAACTTATCACTTCCTCCAGATTGAGGTTGTATTTCTTTTTGGCATACTCGTTGAGAATGATTGCCCCATCGCCCTTCTCATCCGAAGGCAAGAAATCGCGCCCTTCAAACACCTCTATGCCCATCACTTGCAGGTAGTTCCACGACACAGGCATGACGTTTATCATCATCTGTTCGCCATGATGCCAACGACCCCACGTCATACGCATATCTGCCACCATTCGGTCTTGCGACCATGCTACCTCCTTGATATTTGGGTTATTGAGCAACTCACTACTAAACGCATCGCGCTCGTCCAAACTATTCAGCGGAATGTTCGCCGTGATAAGGCACTCCTTGTTGAAACCCATGTCATAGTTCATCATGTAGCTGTGTTGTTTCTTCAGGAATATCGCGCATATGATGAACGCAATCGAAATCACGAACTGCAAACCAATCAGCGCATAGCGCAGCGACTTGCCTTTTTGCGACATGCCAAACGAACCCTTAATCGCCAGCGCAGGTGGGAAGGAGGTGGCGTACATGGCAGGATACAGACCTGCCATGAGCGTCATCACCAAAGCAATGCCCACGGTGAGCACCGCAACAACTATATTTTTACTTAACGCCAAGTCGCAAGAGATATAATGCACCCACTCTGTCGAGCAGAACAGCAGCACCACCACTATCGCCAACACCAATGCAATCGCCACCAGCACAGCCGATTCTGCCAAGAAACGCCCCACTAATGCTGCACGCGAACTGCCCAAAATCTTGCGTGTGTTCACCCCACGAATACGCATTGGCACTTGCGCAAAGAAGAAGTTCACATAGTTAATCAGCGTGATAATCACTATCAACGCCGCCACAATCATCAGCGTAATCGTGCTGGTCTTGTTGCCTTGTTCCTGTCCTACGCTCCACTCCAGCGTGTCGTCATAGTACAAATCACGAATAGGCATCAAGCTGCAATGAATATCATCGATAAATGTCTCCAATTTGTCCAGTTGCTTGTAGAACGATGGGTCGCTATGCTGCATGCCACGATAGCGTTTTAGTTCCTGCGCCATTATCTCCGCATACTTTTTGGAAATTACCTCCTCGCAGAGTGCTTTGTCCTCTGTTGAACGGAGCTTAACAAAATACTGGTACGACCAATTGCTGGTGGAGTTCAAGTCTTGCTTCTCCAGTTGATTGCAACGAATCACTTCAATGTTCTTCAGGTCGCTGGCAACGGGCAGATCTTTGTATATTGCACGCACCACAAAGTAGTTTGTTTGCCCCCAACTCTCCAGTTGTAGGACACTATCTACTGCCACGCCCAATCGCTCGGCAGCCGTCTCGCTAATAGCCACATAGCCACCTTCTCCTATTTCCTCAAACGACCCCATAACAGCTTGAATACCAAAGGTCTTCAGTGCGCCCGAGGTCATTTGAGCAAAGGTTACACTATGCGTTTTCGCTGCTGTGCCTTCGCCCACGATAACATTTACTTTGTTCACATCATCCAATTGAGCAACACCGTATGCTTCTACATAGATGTTCTCTTCCAAGAAATACTCTGCAAATGGACGAGCGAGGAACGACTGTTGTTTCGTTTCGCCTGCGCCAAATGAAGGCAATGTCATCAGATACACGCGCTCGGAGTCGGGGATAGCTCGGTTATAAGTCAGGTCGTAATGCACCTGCACGAGAATGATATACAGCGCAGCAAACGCTGCCGTCATTCCCAGAATATTTAATAACTTTGAAAATTTCATGTTTTTTTCTTTAAGCGCGCCAGAGAGTTGATTGGTGCGCAAGTTGTTGATGTTGTCTTCTTATATAAAAGAGTTCGTTGTCTTTTTATAGTTCGTTTGTTACATCGCGGACGATTTCTCCATCGAACAGATTGATAATGCGTTGCGCCGCGGAGGCATCGCGTTGCGAGTGGGTTACCATCACCACGGTGGTGCCTTCTGCATTGAGTTGGCATAGCAGATCCATCACCTCTTTACCATTGCGCGAATCAAGGTTTCCTGTGGGCTCATCGGCAAGGATCAGTTGAGGATTTGCCACTACGGCACGCGCGATAGCTACACGCTGTTGCTGTCCACCCGACAACTGCTGTGGATAGTGCTGCGCACGGTGACTGATATTCATGCGTTTGAGTATTTCTGTCACACGGCGTTTGCGCTCTGATGCCGAGATATTCAGGTACTTCAGTGGCAGTTCTACATTCTCATATACGTTGAGTTCATCGATGAGGTTAAAGGACTGGAACACAAAGCCGATGTTTCCTTTGCGATAGTTGGTGCGTTCGCGCTCACGCAGGTTGGCTACTTCGGTGCCGAGCAGGTTGTAACTACCGCCGCTTGGGTTGTCGAGCAGCCCCAGGATATTGAGCAGCGTGGACTTACCACAACCCGAAGGTCCCATGATGGCTACGAACTCGCCTTTGCTGATAGTGAATGACACATTGTTGAGTGCTGTAGTTTCGATTTCTTCTGTACGAAACACTTTGCTGAGATTAGTTACTTGAATCATAATTGTATTGTTTTAGTTTGTTAATATATTCTTCTTTTTTTTCGCTATCTTCTCGCTATCAACTACGTTAGATATACGATAGATACACGATAGATATACGTTAGATAAACGATAGATTAGTATAGGCATACCGTAGGAATATCCTATCTATTTCCCCTTCAACGCCTCCACGGGATTGGTGTTCATCAGGCGGATAGCTTGCCATGTGATAGACAGTACCGCGAGGAGTATGACCGCAAGGGCGGTGAGGATATAGTACCACGCGGAATTAGCGATACGGTAGTCGTAGGTCTCCAACCATCGTTGCGCGATGAGCCATGCACAAGGCACTGCAATCACGGCTGCGATAAGGATAGAAGAGAGGAATGTGCGCACGGTGCGGAAATAGATAGTGCTATTCTCACAACCCATCACCTTGTGAATAGCCGTATTGCGTGTGTGCTGCTTGGCGTAGTAAGTACTCATCGCCAACATAGCCAACGAAGATAGCAGCAAGGTCAGCAGCGTAAAGAGCATGATGAGTTTGGCGTTGTTGTTCTGCTTGTCGTACATGTGGCTGACAAGGTAATTGTAGGTATTGACCGATATTTCCTCATCGCTATTATGTTGGCGGTAGAACTCGGCTATTTGCTTTACGGCTTCGTTCTCATCGCCCGACACTTGCACGATCAGTTGGCGCAATATGCGAAAATCGGCTGGCTCGTCCATGTTCATTATCCAAGGAACAACAGGCCAATCAGACGTAGGAGCAATGCCGGGCATTCCTTTTTGGAAATCTTTGATGATGCCACAGATAGGCAAACCATAGTCGTTATCGGGGGTAAGCATGGTACAATCATAGTCCACGCCGAGTGGTGCAATCAACGATTCGGGTAACCATGCAGCAGGTTCGATAGGATCAGCAGTCTGGCGAATGACCTCAAAGCCAAGAATATCGAATGCCGTTTGGTCGCCATAGTACATGTCGAGTTTGAACTCTTGTCCTCTAAACATGAGTGACATACCCGATGTACCAAAGGTAAACGGTTCGAATTGTACCCAACCCACCTTTTCCACGCAAGCCAGCTGTTTGAGTTCTTCCACCAGATAATCTGCTGGAGTGTTGGCACCACTAATACGCAGGCGGTTTTGGCGTTCGTATCCTTGGGGCTTGCTTTGCATATGATGGAGTTGCACAAACATAACCACAGCCACTGCAAGCGTGATGATAGCCACAATGTTTTGCACAATAATCAGTATGCGCCCGAGTACCATGCGATTATCTTTCTCGAAAGAACCACGCACCACATCAATGGGGTGATACTTCAGCACCATAAGGGCAGGAATGACACCCGAGAGAATAGAGAGTAGCAATACCAGAACAATCATCATGAGTATCACACCCCAAGTGATATGCTCGAATGGCGCAACGGTTTGTCCGATGAGTTCGCTGAAATACGGTGCTACGAGGTGCGCCATGAGGAGTGCCAAACCGAAAGATACCGTCGTAAGCGAAAACGATTCGAGGATATATTTCAGCACGATTTGCCAGCGTTGTGCACCCACCAAACGGCGAGTAGCCATCTCGCGTGCACGGAAACCAATCTGCGCTACTGTCAGCGAAATATAGTTGAGTACTGCAAAGATGAGGAGCAATAACCCTGCTGCGAAAAAGAGCGAAAAGAAATCACGATTGACCAGATTAACGAATGGCAACGGAGCAGAGAGGTCGGAGTACTGAATATCCTCAAAAGGAATGAGATAGAAATCGTGGAAGACACCGTATTTGTAGATATAGTCCTGCTCTCTCACAATCTTCTCCATCTCTTTTGAAAGGGCAGCAACATCCGCATTGGGTACAAGTTGGAAGAATGTAACTACCGCACCTGAGCCGTTTTGAATGACTTGGTCAGTGAGTTGCTGGAGTTGGTCAATGCGGTAAATGATTTTAGGCGAGCGAATGACGCTATTCGTTAGGTCACGAAACACGCCCGTGACGGTGAGTGTGGCAGTATTGCCTTCCACGTATATCTCTATGGTCTTGCCCATGGGATTCTCGTTGGGTGAGAAGATACGCGCAAACGACTCACTGATTACCACCGATTGTGTAGTGGCAAGAACAGACTCATGCGTGCCTTCAAGCAGTGGGTAAGGCAATAGTTGGAAGAAATTCTCATCCACTACTAACGCATCTGCACGGTCATCATTGCTGGTAGAAGAATGACCGCTGGTAGTGGTGTAGCGCATACTCATTTCGATGCCGCCGAAGATTTCTGTATCGAACATACGACAGATGGACTGCACTTCGGAGAAGCGTCCTTCCAGTTGTTCTTTGATAGTACCGCAACCGATAAACATGCGTTCGGAGCGACTGACATAGACATTGCGTCCTTTGACTTCATTGTCGCGTGTGAGTTGCGAGGTCACGAATGTGGCGATGAAGATGACAAACGCCAACGCAATAGCCATACCCACCACCTCAATGAAGGTGTAGAGTTTGTTTTGCTTAAGGAAATTAAGAAAGGATTTCATATTGTTATTGTTTTCTATTTACTTGTTATTGGGTGTTTATTTGACTGCGCGCAGCGCGTTCTTAATAATATATAAGCAAACCGCGTGCCAAAATATGTAATCTGCTGATTACTTGACAATTGTGATTTTTACCAGTTACGAGAGTGTAAAGAAACTTTACAATTGAGTGTAAAAGGATTTGACAGCGAGGGAGTTGCAATGTGGCACAAAATTTGCCAAAATATAAACAAACATTTGCATATTTCCGAAAATATCATTACCTTTGCAGCGAAATTAAAACGAACCAACTATGAGTACATTAGAGTTTAATGCCTTAAAAGGCGAATTAGCGCGTGAGATGCTCAATATTGAGAGCATGGAAGTGTTGCAAAAAGTGCAACGCTATCTTCGTCGTACTATCAAAGCAGAGCAGCAAGTCCCAGCAACACAGATGAGTATGGAAGAGTTCTGCACAAAAGTACAACAATCCAGTGCACAAAAGCAAGCAGGACAAACAATTACCATGCAAGCTAACGAAAGTAGCGAAGACTTTATCAACCGAATGCTATGTATGTGATTGAATTTACACAGCAAGCGCAACAAGATGTTCTTGCGCTGCAAAAGCATTATCCTCAGTTGATTAAGAAATTAGCTAAACTGTTGGATGAACTCCGCGAACATCCTCGCACAGGAACAGGACAAGTGGAGCAATTGAAATTCTTTACCCAAGAAACTTGGTCACGCCGTCTAAACAAAGAGCATCGTTTAGTGTATGAGATTCACGACAATGAAGTGCTTGTGTTAGTGGTTTCTGCCTATGGACATTATAAGTAATCATACAAAATAACCATATTACAAAACATCCCAAATTACTCGATTGTAGTTTGGGATGTCTGTTTATCATATTAGAACTTTAGCCTCTCACTATTGCCAAATTTCTCGTAGCCTGAGATGATGACGCGGTCGCCTGGGTGCAGACCTTCGATGACTTCGTAGTACTGCGGATTTTGGCGACTGAGGCGAATATCACGGCGAGTAGCACCCTTACCATCCGTGTCCATCACATAGATCCATCGTCCGCCTGTGGTCTGGAAGAATGCGCCACGAGGGATAAGCATAGCTTGTTCCGACTCACCCAATTGCAGATTGAGGTAATATGTCTGACCGCTGCGGATATTGTCGGGCTGCGCGCCCACGAACTTCAAATCGGCACGAAACTTACCATTGCGCACCTCTGGATAGACCTTGCGCACTACCGCACGGAACTGTTCATCGCGGCGCTCGAAAGTCGCCTCTAAGCCTGCCGCCACACGGTCGATATAATGCTCGTCGAGTTGCGCCTCGATCTTGTAGTTGCCGAGGTCGTTGATTTGTCCAATCTTGGTGCCTTGGGCAATAGATTGTCCGAGTGTGGCTTCCAGCAGTCCAAGTTCGCCATCAATAGGTGCCTTGATAGTGAGGTTGTCTTTGCGGCGGCGAATCATTTGCATATTGAGGCGCATGTTGGCAAGGCTCTCTTGCATTTGGCTGACCTGCACGCTGCGGTAAAGACTATCCTGCTCAGCACGATGATTGACCAGTTGCAGGCGTTGTTGTGCCAGACGGTGGTCCTCCTCCGCACGGAGGTATTCCTCACGAGCAATGAGTTGGTCGGCATACAGCGCACGCTGCGCTTCGGCGGTGCGGCGTGTGCGTTCCACCTCCATTGCCAGTTGCAAACGCTCTTGCTCCAGACTGAGTTTCTGCTGCTCCATAGAGATGAGGGTATTGCGCAAAAGGTTCTCTTTCTCAGCGAGTTCGGCTTCGGAGTTGAGAATTTGCAGGTCGAGGTTGTCGTTGCTGAGCACCAGTATGCGGTCGCCTGCTTTGACATGCGCACCCTCTTCCACGATGATCTCTTGCACGACACCGCCTTCGAGTGGCGAGAGTTGGATAGTGGTCATAGGTTGCACTTGTCCGTTGAGACGGATATAGTCGTTGAACTCGCCTTCGGTGACGGTGGCGATGGTGAGGGTGTCGGGGTCGATACGCATAGCACCATTGCTGCTATGCGCAAGGAGAATAATGAGCAGTACAGCCACTGCTGAGCCCAACCAATAGGGCAATGCTTTGAGGGTAAAGGCACGGGCAATGCCTTTTTTCTTTTCGATGATTTTATCCATGATGTTTATTTAGATGTTAGACCGTTTTACTATTAGACCGCTATGCTGTTGGATGTTATACTTGCCTTTCATCGCGCAGCGCGTTCTTACAATCTTATTGGCAAACTGCGTGCCAAAACATATAAGTTACTGATAGTGAATATATTGCTATTTTTGGCATCTCGTGCATATGTAAAGAAACTTTACAATTGAGTGTAAAGGGATTTGACACATTCTGTATGTTTTCCGATATAACTTCCTTGTATGTTTCCTGACAAATACGGCAACGGCACGACAACGAGAGCAATCTTCTCTGAGAGAATTAGATAATTTCGCCATGCTTTCTTTATATAAAATCGCACAAATGGCATTTTTATTTGCACATCTCAAAATATTTCACTACCTTTGCACCGCAAAGCCGAGAAATCGGTTTTGAGACATAATTAAAAAGCGTTTATTAGCGCTTGTTTTGGCAATCTGAAATCCTGCAAAATTTCGCAGCCCAAAGCAAGAAAGCAGTAAACGCCCTTTGGGATATGTATATCCCGCCGCAGAGCGTCCATCCGTGGATTGCTCTGTTTGGTGGCATTTCATATTCGGCGTGGGCGTTAATTTGCTTATCCTTGTTGCAGGGTCTTGCAGGAACCTCAGATTGGAGAATAAGCAAAAGTAAGGTTCCACGCTTTTATTGTATAATAGGTCATTTGGAGCCAATGGCCACTCAAATAATCCATTATGCAATTACGACACCAAAATCGTTTAATTTATTTCCAAGAACAGTCGGAATGTACATCTAAATATGTTATTCCATATATAGAACAAGTTGTAAATATAAAACCTCATTTTCGTATTCTAGAAATAGGTTGTGGAGAAGGCGGAAATTTAAAACCCTTTTTAGATTTAGGATGTCAATGTTACGGAGTAGACATTGATGTAAAACAAATTAAAAATGCCAACCAATACTTATCTGATAATTCAAACTATAACAATCTTACTCTCATTGCATCTGATGTTTATAAAGTTTCTCCTCAAGATATAGGTGTTTTTGATATCATCATACTACGTGATGTAATAGAACATATACCTAACCAAGAACAATTTATGCATTATTTAAAACAATTTATGCATAATGATAGCATTGCCTTTTTCGGTTTTCCGGTGTGGTGCAATCCTTTTGGTGGACATCATCAAATATGCCGCAACAAATGGCTTTCGCATGTACCTTGGTTGCACCTACTACCCAATGTACTCTACAAGAGAGTGTTACAATGGGGAGGTGAAAAGTCTAATACAATTAACGCCCTTTTGGAGATTAAGGCAACAGGTATTAGTTTAAATAGGTTTGAAAAAATCTTATGTAAAGAACAATATCAAGTACTTATCCACACACATTATTTAATCAATCCAAATTATGAAATTAAATTTGGATTGCGCCCAAGAATTATACCAAAACTATTGCGTATTCCATACTTATCAGATTTTTATACTACAGCAATGTATTATGTTATAAAAATCAACTCACCAATGTTAATGGAATAAAATCAGTTCCAAAATAGATTTTCTTAGATTGCAAAAAGCCACAGAAAGCCCACCGAAGTCCTAGAGATGTCCTATGGTGCTCCCGAAACGCGCAGGGAGTTACACTCCCAATACAATAGAAGGGGAGATGTTAAGTTTTTGGCTTATTGTTCGAGCGAGCGAGAGGCTAGGCTCTACTTTACCGTGCATAATTTCACTCAAACGAGGGGCACTGATACCAAGCATAGCTGCCACTTTGGTTTGAGTCAATCCCATCTCAAACATGCGCAGTTTGATAGTAGCAACTAATGTAGGTTTACCTATCGGATAGTGTATATCCTCGTAATCCGCCACAAGGTTAGAGATAAGCGCCAATTCGATATTTTCTGGGCTATCATCTGGAATATTATCTCCCCATGTCAACGGAAGTAATTCTTCTATACGAGCAAGCATTGCTTCGTATTCTTTTTGTGTCTTGATAGCTGTCATATCGTTAAATTTGCTGCAAAGTTAATGCTACCCCTCCAAATATCAAAATATTTTTACGAAAAAGTGTAATTTTTTGCTCATTTTTTGCATTTTATAGGCAAAAGCACATCATTTTCGTCTCATTTCGTTACTTTATAGTTGTTCAAGATAAGGGGTGCCGTTGTAGTAGCGGACTACGCAGGATTTGATGAAGTACTTCAATTGAGCGTTGAGGTGCTCGGCTTGGGCATTGAGGTGGTTGTCGGATGAGGTCTTGAGTTCGAGGGGAGAGATAAGCCCTTGTTCGAACTTCTTGCTATTGATGGCGTATGCTTCCTGCTGCGCTTTGGCTCGGCGGTCGGCTTGCTTGAGGGCTGCCATTGCCCCATCACGGTCTTGCACAGCACGCGCCATCTCTGCCTCTACCTCACGCAGCGTTTGGCGATACTCGGCTTCGGCACGGCGGTAGGCGTTTTTCTTACGCACGATATTCGACTGGCGCGATAAGCCATCGTAGATAGGGATAGACAAAGACAACTGCACATACTCGCCGCTGTTGTTGATGAACTGCCCAGCAAAAGGCATGGCGACATAGTCCTGCGCGCTTGGATAGGTGTAATATCCCGTTGACCAACCGCCCGAGAGGGAGAGCGACGGAGCCAATCGCCAACGCGCTGTGCTGAGGTCGAGTTGGGCGTTAGCCATGCGATAGGCAGCCAGTTCGACCGATGGGTGGTGCAGGGCGGAGGAGACCGCTTCGCTGTTAGATACTAGACCGCCTGCGGCTGTTAGACTGCTCGCGTGGCTCGCTGTTAGATTCTCGGTACTCTGGAAGTCGATGAGCAATTCGTGGTCCTCCTCCCACAACATAAGATCTTGGAGGGTCATGCGGGCGTCGTTGAGCTGGTTGGTCATGGTGATGTACTGATACTCACGCTCGGCGAGGTCAGCTTCGAGTTGGATGATATCGGCATGACTTTTCTGCCCCAATTGTTCTTGGCGTTGTGCCAATTGCAGATTGCTGTTGGCGGTAGCGACTTGGACTTGCAGTGCTTCTGTCATGTGGGTGAAATAGAGCACATTGCAGTATGCCTCCATGACTGCGAGGCAGATCTGGTCGCGAAGTTGTTGCTCCTCCGTGATGCCCATCTTGATGGCAGTCTTGGTGATTTTGAGGTTATTGACAGCCGAAAAGCCATTGAACAGCGTGATAGCCCCCGACACGGAATAGCCGTTGTTGAACGAGGTGGTGGAGATATAGCTATTGGTTTCGGGGTCTATACCGCGTCCGAAATTCAGCGAGGCGTATGTGCCGCCTTGAATAGTTGGGGTGAAGGCACGGAGGATAGCTTCGCGGCGTGCGATGCGGGCATCGTCGTTGTTGGCGCGTTGGATTTCCATTTTCGCAGAATGGGCGATAGCGTACTCCATGCAGTCGCGGAGGGAAAGGGAGGTGGCTGCGCTATGGGCGGCGCAGAGACAGAAGAGAAGAAGGATAGTATATTGCTTTAACATATTGATTGATTTTGTTCTGCAATATACTATTCAAAGGGCGTGCCAAAAATGTTAAGCGATTGATATTGTGCTGGTTGTGATTTTTGACATATTGAGAAAGTGTAAAGAAACTTTACACGGAATGTCAGAAAAATTTACACAGTGATGGATAGTAGGGGCGAATGGAATGAGGTGGGAAAATTGCAAATTTTGGTCAAAATTCACAGCAATTTTGAGTCGCTCATCTCTCGGTGATCTCTCGGTCGTCTCTCGGTGTTTTGTGGGAAGGTATAACGGGAGGAAATGAGAAGGATATGGAAAGGCAATGCCATTCCATCGACCCGAAAGGGGCGGATAGTCCGTAGTGAACAAAGAGAGCGAAGGACACATCTGCTTAG
The DNA here is from genome assembly GCA_045578255.1 of Paludibacteraceae bacterium. Lineage (GTDB taxonomy): Bacteria > Bacteroidota > Bacteroidia > Bacteroidales > Paludibacteraceae > Colicola. The sequence goes on along the minus strand of JAZNJW010000022.1, from coordinate 39,171 downwards.
GCAGATGTTGCGACCGAAGGGCGCAGAAGGATGTTCTGTGAGTTGTTTTGGTAGTCGAAAGTTGATAAATAATGCGAGTGGAACGGGCAGAATACTTTATGTTCTATGTATTGCGCTCACTCCTCAGAGTGGAGACTCTTCGGGCGCAATACTCGAAGTGCCATTCAAGGCACTTCTTCATCTCCCCCACGCGAGGAACGAGCGAACTTTTAAAAAAAAAGGATTGTTTGAATTTCCCAGAAAAGGACTCTTTCTTGACAGAGGAGAGACTGCATACACGAAAAGAGCCGCACAACCGTGCGGCTCTTTTGCATATACTCGCGCGAGCGTGTTCCTTGTTCAATTACTCTTTGTCCCAATTGGTGCTGAGCATGCGCAGGTAGCTGCGGTAGCGCCATTGAGCGTTCTCGCGAGCGGCAGCGAAGAGCTCGGCTGCCTCCTCAGGGTATTGCTTAGCCACTGAAGCGAAACGAACCTCACCCATCAAGTAGTCTTGGAACTTATCCCATTGTGGCTCCTTGCTGTCCAAAGAGAATGGGTTCTTGCCCTCAGCCTCGAGTGCTGGGTTGTAACGCCACAAGTGCCAGTAACCGCACTCAACAGCCTTTGCCTCCTCAGCTTGAGATTTACCCATACCAGCCTTCAAACCGTGGTTGATACATGGTGCATAAGCAATCACGAGAGATGGACCTGGATAAGCCTCTGCCTCGCGGATAGCTTTCAAGGTTTGTGCTTGGTCAGCACCCATAGCGATTTGAGCTACATAAACATAACCATAGGTGGTAGCAATCATACCCAAGTCTTTCTTGCGCACGCGTTTGCCCGCAGCAGCGAACTTAGCGATAGCACCGATAGGAGTAGATTTAGATGCTTGGCCACCGGTGTTAGAGTAAACCTCTGTATCGAGTACGAGGATATTCACATCTTCGCCAGAAGCAATCACATGGTCAAGACCGCCGTAACCGATGTCATAAGAAGCACCGTCGCCACCGACAATCCATTGGCTGCGTTTAACGATATGGTCTTTGTAGTTGAGGATATCTTTGCAAGTATCGCAACCGCATGCCTCGCAAGCAGCTACGATAGGTTCGTAGAGGCGGTTAGTGATAGTAGCATCGTTTTGGTTGTCAAGCCACTCTTGGAACATCGCCTTCATCTCCTCGGTGCAGCAAGTGCAGCTGAGTGCCTTGGTGAAGAGAGCCGCCAAACGCTCGCGGATCTTGCGGTGAGCGATTTGCATACCGAGACCGTACTCGCAGAAGTCCTCGAAGAGGGAGTTGGACCATGCAGGACCGTGACCCTGTGCGTTGGTGGTATAAGGAGTAGATGGTACAGAACCAGAGTAGATAGAGGTACAACCCGTAGCGTTGGCTACGATCTCACGGTCGCCAAAGAGTTGGCTGATGAGCTTGAGGTATGGAGTCTCACCACAACCAGAGCAAGCGCCAGAGAACTCGAAGAGAGGAGTAGCGAACTGGCTGTTCTTGACATTGGATTGGATATCTACGAGGTGTTGTTTAGACTTCACATTATCGGTGCAGTAAGCCCAGTTTTGTGCCTCGAGCATTTGGCTCTCGAGTGGCACCATTTGGAGGGCTTTGCCAGTCTTAGGATGACCAGGACAAACGTCCACGCAGTTGCCGCAGCCAAGGCAGTCGAGCACGCCCACTTGCATGCGGAAGTGCATACCCTTCATAGCTGCAGGAGCTTTCATCTCGCGTGTGGTGCCTTGGATACCCTTCACCTCTTCCTCGTCCATTACGAATGGGCGGATACATGCGTGAGGGCAGACATATGCACACTTGTTACACTCGATACAGTTCTCAGCAGTCCACTCAGGAACGAAAGCCGATACACCGCGTTTCTCGTACTTAGCTGTACCAGCAGGCCATGTACCATCCTCTACGCCCTTGAAAGCAGACACTGGAAGGAGGTCGCCGTCTTGTGCATTGATTGGGCGAACAACGTTGGTGATGAACTCAGGTTCGTTTTGGCTATTGGCAATTGGCGATTGGCTATTGTCAAGAGCAGACCATGCTGGGTCAACAACGAGTTGTTGGTACTCGCCACCGCGGTCCACTGCAGCGTAGTTCTTGTTGACTACATCCTCGCCCTTCTTGCCATAGGACTTCACGATGAAGTGCTTCATCTCCTCGATAGCTTGCTCTACTGGAATAACGCCCGTGATACGGAAGAAAGCAGATTGGAGGATGGTGTTGGTACGGTTGCCAAGACCAATCTCGCGAGCGATCTTAGTAGCGTTGATGTAGTACACCTTGATATCGTTGTCAGCGAAGTATTTCTTCACTTTGTTTGGCAAGTTCTTAGCCAATTCCTCGCCTTCCCAGATAGTATTGAGCAGGAAAGTACCACCCTTTTGGAGACCGCGGGTTACGTCGTACATCTGCAAGTATGCTTGTACGTGGCAAGCCACGAAGTTAGGAGTAGTAACGAGGTAGGTAGAGTGGATTGGTTCGTCACCAAAACGGAGGTGCGAGCAAGTGAAACCACCCGACTTCTTAGAGTCGTAAGAGAAGTATGCTTGGCAGTACTTGTCGGTAGTCTCGCCGATGATCTTCACGGAGTTCTTGTTAGCACCTACGGTACCGTCAGCACCAAGTCCGTAGAACTTAGCTTGGAACATGCCCTTGCCACCCATAGCTACCTCCTCGCCTACAGGGAGAGAAGTGAAGGTAACATCATCCTCTACGCCGAGGGTGAAGTGGTTCTTAGGCATAGGCAAAGCGAGGTTCTCGTAAGCAGCGATGATTTGCGCTGGAGTGGTATCGTTGGAACCGAGACCGTAGCGGCCACCAACTACGAGGATATCGCCAAGACCGAGCTCTTGGAGAGCGTCTTTTACATCGAGGTACAATGGTTCGCCATTAGCACCTGGCTCTTTGGTGCGGTCGAGCACGCAGATACGTTTCACAGAAGCAGGCAATGCCTCTTTGAGGTACTTGAGTGAGAATGGGCGGTAGAGATGCACGTTGATCATACCGAGCTTGTTGCCCTTCTCTGCCTCGTAGTCGATCACCTCGCGGATAGCCTCGCATGCAGAACCCATACAGATGATGATGTTCTCAGCGTCAGGAGCACCGTAGTAGGTGAATGGGCGATAGGTGCGGCCGGTGATCTTGGAGATCTCGTCCATATAGTCGCTAACAATGTCAGCTACCTCATTGTAGTATAGGTTGCAGCTCTCGCGGTGAGCGAAGAACACGTCTGGGTTCTCAGCCATACCACGCATAACAGGGCGCATTGGGCTGAGCGCACGCTCGCGGAACTCTTGGAGCGCCTTCATATCGAGGAGCGGACGCAAGTCTTCCATATCTACTACCTCTACCTTTTGGTACTCGTGAGAGGTGCGGAAACCGTCGAAGAAGTTGAGGAATGGCACGCGGCTCTTGATAGTAGCGAGGTGAGCCACACCTGCGAGGTCCATAACCTCTTGTACGCTACCTTCAGCCAACATAGCAAAACCCGTTTGGCGGCAAGACATCACGTCTTGGTGGTCGCCGAAAATACAGAGGGCGTGGCTTGCCAAGGTACGAGCAGACACGTGGAAAACAGATGGGATAAGCTCACCCGCGATCTTGTACATATTAGGAATCATGAGGAGCAGACCTTGGCTGGCAGTGAAAGTGGTAGTGAGGGCACCTGCGTTGAGCGCACCGTGCACAGCACCTGCGGCACCTGCCTCAGATTGCATCTCTTGTACCAACACTGTCTCGCCGAAGAGGTTCTTGCGACCTGCTGCAGCCCACTCGTCCACGTTCTCCGCCATAGGAGAAGATGGGGTGATAGGATAGATGGCAGCTACCTCGGTAAACATATACGCAATATGCGCCGCAGCAGCGTTACCATCAAGGGTTAAATACTTTTTTTGTTTCATTGTAGTAATAATTTAATAATTATGTTCGTTAGCGGCAAGCCGCTGATATTTACTTCGTGAATGGTTATTTCGCTTCGCTCATGAAAGGTTACCTTGTGAAGTTCAGCGAAGCTAACTCTTCAGCACAGCTGGGTTTCATGCAAGCATAACTCCTCAGCCCGCAGGGCTTAATATAGGAAACCGAAGAGCCAAAGCGGGATGTTCTTTTGGCTGCCGACTTCGAGGTCGCCGATAGCGCAGTAGCGGATACCCGTCTTGCTTGGCGTGGTGGCACAAGCATCCATGTAGTACTTGCCATCGATGATGAACATTGCACTGCGGTCGGTGGCGTTGATCTTATGGTTGCCGTGGAGGGCATTGTAGAAGAACGTTTCGGCTACCGTTTGGCGATCAATGTCGCGTACAGACGTAGCAAAACATAAATTACTATTCTGCATGTACACCTTGGTGGGCTTGAGTGGGAACTGCTTGCCCTCAGGATAAAGCAAATTAAGAAGACGCGCATCCTTGAGGTACTTGATATAGTTCATCGTGGTCGAACGCGAACATTCAATAGCTTCAGAAATATTGCTAACATTAAGACTGCACGGTGTGTCTTGCAACATGATATGCAATAGTTTGCGCAGTTTAGGCAAAGAACTCACTTCGATTTGCTTTACCAAAAGCACATCCACTTCCAAAATCATGTTCATCATCTTGAGAAGTGATTCGGAGAAGTCATGTGGCTCCAAGAAGAGTGGATAGTAGCCATGATGGAGATAATCATTGAAATACTTGAGCGGATTGATGGTTTGGCACAAGCGATGGGCTATGTCCACATGACGATGCAATATATCATCAAGTGAGAAGACAGGCAATTTGAGTCCAAGCGTGACATTGAGGTATTCACGAAAACTAAACCCGCGCAAATTGTATGGATGAACGATGGAGCATAAATCTTTATTATCCTCAACAAGGCGCATGACAGAAGAAGCCGTAAAAATGATATGCAAGTTAGGATAACGATGATAACACTGACTAAGCTCACGCGACCAATTAGGATACTTGAATGCCTGATCAATAAGCAAAGTATGTCCACCAGTTGCTACGAACTCTCCTGCAAATTCTACTAAAGAGTGCTCAGTGAAATAAAAATCGTTGAAATTCACGTAGAGCGTTCGCTGACTTTGTTCTGGATTAGTTTTGCGCAACTCCTTTGCATAATTGAGCAAAAAATCCGTTTTTCCAACGCCACGACCGCCTTTAATAGCAATGAGGCGATTGTCCCAGTCAATCTCGTCCATAAGCACGCGACGAGCAGGTACATGGACATGCTCTACTAGATAATCATGTGTCTTATAAAATGCCTTCAACATATCCAACCTTGTTTTTCAAAAAACATTAAGCAATTCTTTCGCGCTGCAAAGGTACAACTTTTTTTTCAATTTTGCAACATACATGTTACATTTTTAACAAAAAAATCCCTAAGCAAGCGCTTAGGGATTTGAATGTTGGTTTTTATTAGCAACTTATCCTTTGGAAATTGCGCCACTTGGGCAAACATCAGCACAAGTGCCGCACTCTGTACACATATCAGCGTCAATTGTGTAAATGTCACCTTCAGAAATTGCGCCCATTGGGCACTCATCAATACATGTACCACATGCGATACAATCTTCAGAAATTACGTAAGCCATAATTTTATAATTTATAGTTAATAATTAATAATTAATTTTCATTTTGGTTGAAATGCGAGTGCAAAGGTACAACAAAAAAATCAAAATACCAAATATTGGGTACTAAATTTTGCAAAAAAATCGTTTTATCTCTTTTTCTTTCCGCTCTGTATTGCAGCCAAGAGTTGGGCATTTGGTCCTGTTAACTGCTTATCCACCAACCCCTTTTGTTTGGCAAATGTGGTCCAATTCTTAGCTCCTTTTTGCATTTGAGGCATCCCCAATTGTAGGTAGTGGCAATAGGCTATACCAAGTGCATCGGTAGCGTCTAGTTTTTTGGGCATGCGATCGTCAGGTATATGCAAGAATCGTTGAAGCATGGCTGCCACTTGATGTTTATCAGCATGTCCATTGCCCGTAATAGCCATCTTTATTTTCATAGGTGAATACTCTACCACAGGCACATCTTTGGACAATGCTGCTGCAATCGCTACACCTTGAGCATGAACGATTTTAATCATCGTTTGCGGGTTCTTATCCACAAACTGCGATTCGATGGCAAGTATGGTAGGATGGTAGTGGTCGATGAGTTGTTGAAGGAAAAAGAATTCTTTTTGCAATCGTGCATACTGATCATCGATTTTGTGGACGTCAAAAACTCCAAAATCAACAATCTCCACCTTGCTTCCAGATGTGTGAATAATAGCATACCCCATATACAGAGTACCAGGGTCAACACCAAGAATAATATGTTCTTTTACCAGTTTATCAAGCATTTGACAGTACGATCAATTAGGGTATCCTTATCGTTGCGGAGCGAATCTAGGACGACTACATTTTTCTTGAGCGTAAAGATATCATCTGGCCTCATAGATTGGGTGAGTGAGTATCCTATAACTTTTTGTTTCTCAACCTTTATTGGGCGTTGCGTTACCAAAGCATCATTTTTATACAATTGGTAATTCATTGCGCAACACACCTGCAAATTAATCGGTTGCATTTGTTCCCACGTCCAACATAAATCATCCCCCACATAGTTCATTAACGAATACCAATTATCCACACTTTCTCCGCTTCGCAGAAGCGAAAGAATGGTGATTGGGCCAGTATAATCTATAGAACGCACACTATAAGTGAGTTGCATCGCTTCTTTTTTGTCAGTTAACAATCTGCGTTGTGCAAAAACTTCCAGCGTATGGCCATTAGGTGAGGTAGCCAGAAACTTGCGTTCGAGGAGGGGTTGGTTTTTATACAAACAGCGGTAGAAGTTCTTGACTTTCCACTCATTGAGATCCAATCGTTCGTTATGCAGACGCACAGAAATGGAAGACACATTCAATATGGGCGTTTCTACACCCTTTATATATGTAGAGAGTAGTTGGTTGCCCGAATAGTGCTCTTCAAAATGTGCAGTCTGACATAAATAATCATTCGAGAATGTGAGTTGCTGCTCAATAGTTGTTTCTTCGAGCGGTAGCCATTCGTTTTGCTCTATAGTCCAAGTATTATAGTGTAACATATGGATAAGTGCTATGTTATTTTGTTGTTTCTCTCACAATTAAGTCAGTAGGTATCATTTCAGTTTGTGGAATCTTATCATCTCCACTGAGTCGTATAAGTAAGCGCTGCATAGCGCGTTTCCCAATCTCCACACCATGTTGCTGCACAGTGGTCAGCATCGGCAAGGTTGCTCGACATAGTGGAGCATCGGAAAAGCCACAAATGGATAATTCTTCAGGAATCTTAACTCCCAAAATTTGCGCCACATGTAGTACACCCGCAGCACAATCGTCATTCACGCAGAAAATGGCATCAGGTCGTTGTCCTTGCTGCAGAATGCTGGGTGTAGCGACAATAGCTTTGGAGCGTGTGTCACACTCAAGAATCAGGTCATCAGTAATAGGCAAATTATAGTATTTAAGTGCATCACGCCATCCTTGATATCGTCGACGCGACACTTCTAGTTGGAACGAAGAAGATAGATACATGATTCTTCTCTTACCCGTTTGGATGAGATATTCGACTGCATTAAAAGCTCCCGTGTAATCATCAGATACTACTTGGTCGCATTTTAGTGAAGGGCATGGACGATCATAAAGTACCAGTTGGATACCATTATCCAAAATATCTTGTAAATGCTGCAGATTAGCCGTTTGCTTGGTAACTCCCACCAAAATACCAGCCACACGACTAGTGATAAGAGTATGAACGCTTTGAATTTCCTTTTGCACATCTTCGCCCGTTTGGCAAATAAGGATATTATATCCCGCCTCGTTAGCCGCCTGTTCGATTCCATCTAAGACAGAGGAAAAGAAATGGTGATTGAGCTCAGGAATAACCACGCCAATTGTAGTATTCTTGCTTGTGCGCAGATTACTAGCCATGATATTTGGCTTGTAATTGAGTTTTCTAGCACACTCGCGCACCTGTTCCTTGGTTCGTTCGCTGATATCGGGATGATTCTGAAGCGCACGGCTGACTGTGGAAACTGAAATTCTCAATTCACGAGCGATATCTCTAATAGTAATTGGTTTCATGGTATCTATTTGTTATCATTTTCAAATTTCTCACGGCTGTGGAGCGCACCACGTAATATAATCAACAATGCACCAACCACCAACACATAGTCGGAGTATGGACGTAGTTCCAATATACTCATAACTGCTCCACAAATCAAGACAAGCATGCCCAAAATCAAGAAAATGGTACTTTTTTTCATTACGCACTATTTTAAGGTTCTATAATATAAATGTCTTCGTTATCTGCGTGCATCAAATAGTGTTCTCGCGCAAATCGCTCAAGGCTATCGGTATCATTCAGCATATTCATCACACGTTGTGTCTGTTGAACATGCTCATTTGTTTCCCAAATCTGCTCTTGAACCTCATTGATCTTTTTCGCACGCTTACCAAATTGAATAAGACTGCTATCACCCACAAAAATCATGATTACCGCAAACACAGCAATCGTAATTGAATACTTATTAATCAGCACCTTACGTACTTTTGATAAAAATAGTTTCTCTTCCATAGTTTTTATATTTTAGATTTTTTTCGCAATTTTCTTGCAAAGGTACTGCAAATTTTCGATATTCACAAATATCTGTTGCATTTTTTTTGCAGCAGATTGTCGAATTAATGATAACAAGTAAAAAGTTGATGAAGATATATTCAAGAAGAAAAAATATAAGATATTTTTTGTGTATATCAAAAAAAAGTTGTACCTTTGTGCCCTTAAACAGAGGAATTATGCAACGAATAGTGTTTATACTTACATTGCTGTTTAGTACGTACATTTTTGTAAATGCAGCAACGCTTGTAACAATTCATGATCCAGAGACATGGACCTATGCACAATTGCAACCATATGTAGGCCAAACTATTGAATTTGCGTCCCCTATGTATGTGACCAATAACTATAGCAACAAATCGTTGACCATATCTCCTCGCAGAATCTATTCCCCAACGAATCAAGAGTACCCTATGAGCCAAGAATACAACCAACTATTGAGATCCAATGCCACTGGAACAATCAACCTATTGGACGTATCAGGTTATCATCGCATAGGGGAGAAACTACTCAACCTGACGGTAAAGGTAAATAGCCAAACGAACGTTAGTTTCGTGTCATGTACATGGTCGGGTAATACACGCAGCGATTTAGAAAAGGGATACGATCAAGAAATGATAAAGCAGCGCGGTGACCCCACACTATTAGTCTGTACGATGAACTTGGAATATTATTTGGTGGAAAATTTGGGGACTGGTTATGGGCCAGACAATCAATCGGAACACCAGAAACAGCGCACGAAAGTAAGTAAGGCGTTAGCAAAAATCAATGCAGATGTGTATGGTTTTGTAGAGATTGAGCAAGGACAAAGTGCATTGGCGGAGATTGCAAGTGATTTGACAAAAAATACAGGTAGGAATTTCACCTTTATCAACGATGGAGGGTCAACATATGGTTCATATACTAAAGCTGGATTTGTATATTGTAGCGATAAAGTAGCACCCAAAGGAAGCCTGCGGCACAACAATACGGGTGTTACCAATCGGAAAAAGACACAAGCATTCATAGAGATTCAGTCAGGCGAAACATTCATGTTTTCTGTCAACCACTTCAAGGCAAAGAGTGGTAAAGGAAGTGGAGATAATGCCGACCAGGGCGACGGACAAGGGACTTTCAATGGTGACCGTGTGCGTGAAGCCAAATCAGTGTTAGAAAACTACAAAAAAGATTGTGTCTTCTATATGGATAGCGATATTCTCATCATGGGCGATCTCAACGCATATGCCATGGAAGACCCAATCACTGTACTTCAAGAGGGAGGAATGATGGACTTACATAGAGTCTTTCATACAGATAGTAGTTATTCCTATGTGTATAAAGGACAATTAGGATACTTAGACCATGCTTTGTGCAATAGTACGCTTTATCCACAAGTGACAGGTATGGTGGCATATCATATCAATTCGGACGAAAGCGATAATTATACCTACGACAAATCCGATGACCAGACCATGTTCCGTTGCAGTGACCACGATCCTATCATTGTCGGATTACGATTAGATAGCACGCTTACTCGTACAGAAGAAGTGATATTTAATAGTTGGGATGTGTATTACAATCATGGCATTCCATGTATTCGTAATGCACAAGGCGGATATTACATTGTGTATAGATTGGATGGCAACGTAGTGCAAGAAGGAGCAATTCTGAGTCCAGAAGAATATATTAATGGCCTACGACAAGGATTGTATATCATAAATATTTATGGACAGGGTAAGTGTATGCATACTAAGGTAATTGTGCCATAGAATTCAGCAATATGGATTTATTTTCACAAATAGAACACACAGAACGTGATGAATTACTATCGTTGCGTAGGGAATTGGAAGAAGCTAATTATCAGTACTATGTACTGAACATGCCTACCCTATCCGACTACGCTTATGACCAAAAACTACGCCGTTTGCAAGAGTTAGAGACATTGTATCCAGATATGTATGATGCACAATCTCCCACGCAACATGTAGGATCAGACTTAAAAGAGGTAAAAAGGCGAAAAGGCGAGAAGGTGAAAGGGTTTGAACAAGTGGCGCATAAATATCCCATGCTATCGCTATCAAACACATACTCGCAAGAGGAAGTGGAAGAATGGTTAAAGAAACTACCAGAGGGCGTTGAGATTGTATGCGAACTAAAATTCGATGGACTGAGCATTTCTCTTTGGTACGAAAATGGAATCTTAACTAAAGCACTAACTCGAGGTGATGGCACAAAGGGAGACAATGTAATCGAAAATATTCGCACAATCTCATCTATACCACAAAGCATTCCTATAGCCAATAGCCAATATCCAATAGCCAAAAATTTCGTCGAACTACGCGGCGAAGTATTGCTTTCATGGGAAGCGTTTGAACGACTCAACAAAGAGCGCGAAGCTGGGGAGGAACAACTATTTGCCAACCCACGCAATGCTGCATCAGGCACACTCAAGTTGCAAGACAGCAGCGAAGTAGCGCGCCGCGGATTGACATGCTACCTCTATTATATGCTGGGCGAATATCTGCCAGCCAACACGCATTACGACCGCTTGCAGATAGCCAAGCAGTGGGGATTCCCAATCAGCGATGCTGTTAAGTTATGCCACTCGCTGGAAGAAGTAATGGCATATATCCATTATTGGGATACCGAGCGCAAGAACTTGCCTGTTGCTACAGACGGTATCGTACTAAAAGTAAACGACTTAGCCACCCAAGAAGAGTTGGGCTATACGGCCAAATCGCCACGTTGGGCAATTGCGTATAAGTTCCCTGCGGAGAAGCAACTCACGCGACTGAATGCTATCACGTATCAAGTCGGGCGTACTGGTGTAGTGACTCCTGTCGCAAATCTGGAGCCCGTACAACTTTCAGGTACAACCGTACAACGTGCCACCCTGCACAACGAAGATTTTATTCGCCAACTGGACATCCGCGAAGGTGATATGGTTTGGGTAGAGAAAGGCGGAGAGATTATCCCAAAAATCGTAGGGAAAGACCCCAATAACCAATCGCCAATCGCCAATAGCCCTTCAGGGCGTCCTATAGGCAGTGTGACGTCCAATAGTGAAGCGTCCCTCTCATACCTCTTCCCTACAAACTGCCCCGAGTGCGGCACTCCATTAGTACGTGTAGAAGGCGAAGCGGCATGGCGTTGCCCGAATGAGAGTGGATGTCCACCACAAATCAAGGGTAAGATGGAGCACTTTGTTTCGCGCAAAGCGATGAATATAGACGGCTTAGGCAGCGAGACCATTGACTTGCTTTATTCGCAAGGACTACTCAAGAATATCGCGGATATATACGCACTTACACAAGACGACATCGCTCGCCAAGAACGTTTGGGCGAGAAGTCGGCACAAAACATGTTAGCAGGTATAGAAGCCAGCAAACAAGTGCCGTGGGCACGTGTATTGTTTGCATTGGGCATTCGCATGGTGGGAGAAACAACCGCCAAAAAGATTACCCGTCGTTTCCCAAGTATTGACCAATTGCAATGGGCTACAGTCGAACAACTGACTGCTATCGAAGATGTGGGCGAACAAATTGCCAAGAACATCATTGCCTATTTCAACGATCTGAGCAATCTGGAGATTATCAACCGCTTACGCGAAGCTGGCATACAGATGCAAAGCATCGAAGAAGAGCAGACGCCCCAATCCGATATACTACAAGGCAAGAGCATCGTGGTTTCAGGCGTATTTGTGCACCACACACGCGATGAGTACAAAACTATGATTGAAGCGCATGGAGGAAAGAATGTAGGTTCGGTGAGCAAAAAGACTAGTTTTATTCTCGCGGGTGAGAATATGGGCCCCGAAAAGCGCAAAAAAGCAGAGAGTTTGGGAGTTGCATTAGTAAGTGAAGAAGATTTTTTACAATTAATAGGAAATAATTGATTCGTATGGACAAGATTAGAGAAAAAATATTTAACTATTGTCTTAAGCATCAAACTGCACGACAAGTAGTGATGTGTCCTTGGAAGGATATTCGCTCCATTATCATCCTCCATGAGGGATTGCCAATCAACGATATTGTTCAGCAGCTACAACAAGAGGGAAAACAAGTGGATGTGTGGACTAAGCCCGATAACAAGAATATCAATTGGCTAACAGCCATGCCTAAAAAAGAAATACGTGAACAACTTCAATCCCGTCATTACGACCTACTTATCGACTTAACGCAACAGACATCTATCACCATGCAATATATGGCAATGTATGTGAAAGCAGGTTTCAAAACAGGAAGAAATATCGACAAAAACTTGTACGATTTGAGCATTGAAACTCCCGCACAGAACACCCCTGATTTCCTATTCAAACAAATTGTCAAGTATATTCAAATGTTTATACCTAGCAATTAGCTTGCAATTACGGGTTCTTAACGGGTTCTTGACGGGTTCATACCAAGTGTATACCAGATATATACCAAGTATATAACAGATAATTAAAATAGGGTTGCGAAATTCGCAACCCTATTTCTATCATGTAATTTTGAAGATTACTCTTCTGGTTCAGCAAGAAGCAAGTTCTTGATTTCCCAAGTACCTGAAACACCATTAGAAGTGGTGTAACGAAAGGCGATATTGATTTTCTTGCCAACGTACTCAGACATATCAAAGAAACCTGATGTCTGGAATACCCAAGATGTACCACCAGGTACGTTGAGAGTACCATCTTCGTTAGTGTTCCACTCAAGTTGAGTCCATGTAGCTGTAGTAACATTGTCTACATAGTCGGTAGAAACGAATACAGCACACTCCTCTTCGAAGTTAGGTGCTTTGTTGAAAGCTTGATCGAAGCTGAATTGAGGAGTTTTAGCACGTGTCAAGTCGATTTGTGGAGTTACGAGCCATGATTCGCTATCATAGCTTGCACCATCCTTGTATGCAGAAGCACACATACCATATGCAGCAGAATAGTACCATACATAGGTCAAAGGATCTTGCAATTTAACATCTTGAATAGTTAGTTTGCCTTGACCATCACCCATGATAGCTTGTTTGTAGTAGATAGTAGAGCCCCAAACATCGCTAAGCGAGAAAGTAGTAGTAGTTTGACTAATACCACGGTTCTCAACGAAAGTTGCACCATCGTAGATGAACTCAATAGCATTGTAAGCACCTTCTTTAGTAGAAACATATACTACGGTGTAAGCTTGGTCAGCTTGAGCGTATGGATACTCTTGTGCAAGGAAAGTAGTGAGTACGTCTTTGTTCTTATCCAGCAAATAGCTATAACCTACAGCAGCATATACATCCTCTGGCAATGCAACAACGGTAGCAGCTTCATTCTTATAGCTGCTCCATTTGCCATTGCTATATTGATAAAGAACAGTCTTCTTTCCATTAGCAGCGGCAGCAGCTTTGCGAGGAGCCACAGCAGCAGGAGTAGAAACTGGACGCCATTCAACGAGATAGCAGTTGGTATTGAGCTCATAGGTAGTATTGTAAATAGTGAACGTACCTGCACCCACAACTGTATCACCCAAATGGAACTCTCGACCATTGACATCGACGCAGATTGCGTTCATCTCATCGGTGTACTCAAAAGTAGCGAAAGAATCTTTATCAAGTGAGTAGCAGTTGTAGAACTCAAACTCGTGCTCTTGACCTGTAACTGGGTCCATGACGAAGAAAGAAACACTATGATATGTATCGAACTTCGAAGATTTGCGGAACCAACGAGAGATGATACCACCTACTTTGATAGAGTCGTCTTTTGCAAAAGCACCAGCATCGTATGCGGCGAATGCCTCAGAAGTAGTATAGAAGCCACGGCTTTCTGGAGTACCGTCGAAGAAACCTTTAGGTTTATCATCATCATCGCTACCGAAAGAAGGCTCGCTATCTTTGTAATCATATACCACAGCAAGGATTGCACCTTCCTCAGCCTCAGCAGGGAGAACAGAAGTGAGTTGCATCATTGTAGCAGGAGTAAGGTAACTGATACCAGTTTTGCCTGCCCAGATAGTCTCATAGTCTTCTGTAGAAAGAGTGTACTTGGTAGTAGCAGCAAATGTGCTCAAATAAGCAGGAGCACCTTCACAAGTCTTGTAAGTGATATTGAAGAGTGAACCCTTGGAGAGTTGTGGGAACTTAGCAGCCAAGAAAGCAGGAACATATACGTCCGCAACAGCTATCTTATTGAAGGCCAAGTCTTCAGCGATTTGCAAGAATGCAGTGTATGCGGAAGAATCTTCTGGTGTGCACTCAGCAAGCGCTAAGGCGATATTGTCCTTATTGCCAGCGATGGATTTGTAATCGGCATCAGTAAGGGTATAGTCAATGGTACGAACATCCGTTGGATTGTAGTCAGAGCCACCCAAATTTTGATCGATATAATAGTTCTCGCACGATGCAAACATTAGCACAGTAGCGAGGAAAAATAAAATCTTTTTCATTGTCATAATAAATTAAATCGTTTCTATGTTTCAAAGTTTCAATACCTCTACATGTTATTAGAAGTTAACTTTCAAACGAATATTGTATGTAGTACCCTTAGAGAAGTAGAAATACACATTATCAGCATTCACCTCGGTAATATTCTCTGACACAGTATTTGGGTTCCATGCTTTCTCAATATAGAGTTGGTTGAGCACGTTGTTGATATTACCAGAAAGTGTAGCTCTTACGCCACCAATCTCGAAGTTATATGAAGCGCGCATATCTAAGCTACCTGCAGTTGGAATACGCCATGGCTCGAGCAAGTTCATCTCTTTGCCAAGTTGCAAGTTGCTACCAGAGAATGAGTAGTATGCGTAGTTGCGATCATACAATGTGTATTCTGCACCTATGCGAAAACCCTTGAAAGGCTTGAAGGTAACACCCAAGTTAGCAGTAGTTTGTGCAGAACCACCCACGTTGATACCCTTCATGTTGATAAGAGCCCAACCGTGGTTAGGAGCACCAGGTTCGGTAATCTCAGCATCCATAGTGAGCGCTTGTCCGTGCTTATCGTAGATATAACCTACGACAGAATCACTATCCCACTTCCAGCTACCAAGAGACAACATCGCATTGAGTTCAATCCACTTAGCAGGACGTGCTTTTACCTCGAACTCAAGACCCATGTGGCGAGCATTTACACCTGTCATATTCATGAAGTACTCAGTTTGTGCTGGATCGCTCAAAGTACCAGATTTGGTCATAGTCTTATCCATCCACTCTGTAAAGTAACCGTTAACAGCTACATTTACATACTCGTTGTGGAAGCCATAACCGATTTCAGCACTTGCGATTTGCTCGTTCTTAGCTTCTACGTTTACAGCATTGCTGGTAGAAGCGTTCATGAATGCTCCGTAGTCCAAGTTTGGTGCACGAGAGATATAACCCAAGTTGATGAACGCATTGTGATGCTTGTTGAACTCATAGTTAGCACCAGCTTTGATGGTTCCACCTAAGAAGCCAAGAACTTCTGATTTACCTTTCTCAGCATCGTAGTAGAAATAATCAACTTTCCAATAGTGATTGTAATTAACAGATCCGTTAACGAAAGCAGACCAACGGTTTTGGTTGTACTCTAATTGAGCAAAAGCACCCTCTTGAACTACAAAGCCGTCGTAATTACGATATGCGATATCACCAATAGTAAGTTTCTCATATTGCCATGCTGGGTCAAGAGCGGCAGCGTTGTTGACACCCTTTACCTTAGCACGAGTAGCATCAATGAAGTACTCACCGCCAAGGAGGTCAGAGATAGTAGCATTGTGCTTACCTTGATAGTAACGAACATCAATACCAGCATAGAAATCGAACATATCTGCAAACTTGTTGGAGTATGTAGAAGTCAGACCATACCAGTTGTGGTCGTTGCGGTTCTCGCAGATAACCAATTGCGAACCAGCATACATCTTCTCATATTGGTCAGATGATGGGTCATAGATTGGGTTGTCAGGGTTGTTTGCCCACATAACAGCTCCGTAGTCGAAAGTACCATCTGCACGACGGAATGTTTGTGACAAGGTACCATAGTTAGCACCATAGGTCAAGTCGGTATAGCTGTATGAAGAGTTCAAACCGGGCTCTGCTGTACGACCATAACCACGACCGAGAGATACATAAGCTGTGGTAGAAAGAGATGACTTGTGGTCGATTTGCCAAACGTGGTTCAAAGAGATTTGTGGTTTGTGATATACGTTATAGTTAGCAGAATTTTGGTTGCCATTGTCATCATAACCATATGTTGGGTTATAACGAGAGAAGTGCATACCATCTTTCATATACTTGCGTACATTGTTCCACTCTTTCATAGTCAAACCTGAAGAACGTTGATAGTGCTCTTGTGGCGCACCAAAAGCAGTCAGAGAGAGTTGGTGATTCTCGTTGATGCGCTTAGAGATGTTAGCAAAATAGTTGTAACCCTCAAAGCTTGTACCTTGGATATAACCATCGCCCCAAGTGCGAGCACCCATTACGGTGATAGCCCAACCATTTTGCATCAAACCAGTAGAAACAGAGAAAGTTACTTTATTGTAGCCATTATCACCCATTGAGTATGACGCAGAACCACCTTTCTTTGCATCCAAACCTTTAGTTACGATATTGATAGTACCACCCACTGAAGGAGCACTCATCTTGCTGGCACCAAGACCACGTTGGGTTTGCATTACAGAAGTCACATCAGCCAAACCTTGCCAGTTAGACCAGTACACTTTGCCGTTCTCCATACCATTCATAGGTACACCATTAATCATCATGGCGATATTGGTGTTATCGAAACCACGCATCCAGATTTCGCTATCACCCCAACCACCACCATTGGCATTGGCATGTACACCAGGAGTGTTCTTCAATACTTCTACAAACTCGCCACCACCAAGACGCTCTTCAATCTCAAGAGCAGTAACTTGGCTCACAGCGATAGGAGTCTTACGTTGTACTGCGATTTGACCAGTGATGGTAACGTCTTCAAGACCTACTGCCTCTGGCAAAAGTTCAATTACTCCAAGGTTGGTTTTCTTACCAACATTGATTTCTTGGGTCTCATAACCCACATAAGAGAGTTGCAAAGTAGCACCAACAGAAAGAGTGATTTGGAAATAGCCATCCAAATCGGTAATCATACCATTGGTAGTACCTACTTCAAGGATTGACACACCGATAAGTGGCTCCTTGCTGTCAGCATCAATCACCGTACCCGATACAGCAATCGATTGAGCAAACATGGCAACACTTGCCATTATGCCCAGAAAAAACATTAGTGCTTTCTTCATAAATAGTTTTTTTATTTTTTAGATTGTTATATTTTCTCTGCAAAAGTAGTGCAAAAGTATTATGTAATTGTTAACTTGAAATTAAATATTCATTAATTTCAACGAAATAGATCACATAGCTTTTCCCACCACGATTTTGGTCGAACAACATTATATGCAGGTTCTAAGTCGTAATCCACACCCGTATCATCTAAAGCCTCTTTGATATGAATCTCAAGCAAATCAGCATATGCACGGAAACCATAATCGGTCATATGGATGCCGTCCACAGTACCTTCCATATCTGGACCAGTCTGTCCCTCCCATGTCATATAGTACATACCCTTAGGATTTTCTGCTTTATGTTGTTCGAAGCCACGATAGAAGCACTCGTTCTTTTGTGGTAAATATGTAGCATGGAAACTATCATGACGTGCATAAGGATAAATCAATCCATCCACCATGATGATTGGCACTTCGGGGCGAAGCGTACGCAATATTTTAACGAAGTCGTAGGTTGCCGTATCGCAGCGATCCTTGGTACAGTTTGGCACAGGATCCAACACATAGCAGATAGCATCTTCTATGCTTGCCATTGCTTCGGCAATATAGAAGTCCATGCGTGCTTGACCTGAAGTAGCAAGATTAACACACTCAAGATTGAAATCGCGTTGAATCATTGCGCTAGAAACCATACCTGTTCGGCTGGCGCAACCACCTTGTTGGATACTTGTTCCATAGATAACAATCTTACCCATAGAACGAGGATTATCTACTTGAGGTTGGAGGAGCTGTGCAGTAGAGTCAACACCGATTTGCAACCAATTAATACCATCGTAGAGAGGCAAGTAAATCATATATTCATGCATATCGCCATCCAAATTCTCCACATAGAGTTTTGATTGGATAGAGTCTGCCTTGAAGTTCTTTTCTTGAGGACGAGCAGTATTGACATACTCCCATTTGTTTGTAGAATCATTCAAGATATAAAGGTCAGTACCTTTGATACCTGTCATAGCCATATGTTGCATATGGAAATTATTTTTCAAGTTCCATTGTGCAGCAATTCGCTTGCTATTACTAGCGAAACGAACGGCTATACCCGAAGAGTGATCGTAGAGCCATTGTTGGTCCTTGCGGCAGCTATCCATATATGCCTGAGGCAAACGGGTATATGGTTCGGATGTATTCTCCCAACCTTTGTTTATGATACGAAAATTCTTAGCATCCTCATAGCGAAAACCTTTAAGTTCAGCAGCAGATGCGAATACTGATGACAGCAATGCTATCATCAATAAAAGATGTTTTGAGTTTTTCATTAGAATTGTATTTATGTTGTTCATTATTGTTTTGTGTTCAACATCAACACTTTAATAAATATACGCGTATGCGCACACGCGCATGCACACAAAAAAAATAAAAAGTAGTGTACCCCCTTTTATTTCAAAAAACCGAATAAGGTGCCTTGCCGAAGCAAGAACACCTTATTTTTCGGATTTCACATCTAATTAGATAGACTTTTTCGCTTGTTCTACAATCGCTTTGAAAGCTTGTGGCTGATTCATCGCCAAGTCCGCAAGGACTTTACGGTTGATTTCAATACCAGCTTTCTTGAGTGCACCCATCAATTGGCTGTAGCTGAGACCCTCAAGACGCGCAGCAGCGTTGATACGTTGGATCCAGAGAGCACGGAAAGTGCGTTTTTTGTTCTTACGATCGCGATAAGCGTACTGGAGACCTTTCTCCCAAGTGTTTTTGGCAACTGTCCAAACATTAGCACGGCCACCAAAATTGCCTCGTGTGAGGCTCAAAATCTTTTTACGACGGTTGCGCGAAGCAACGTGATTTACTGATCTTGGCATAGTTTTACTACATTTTTAATTTGGTGGTTAATACTTAACGAAGAACCAACATTTCGCGAACTGAGCGCAAGTTTGTTGAATCTACCAATGCAACATGAGTCAAGTTGCGTTTTTGTTTTTTAGTCTTCTTCGTCAGAATGTGACTTTTGTAAGCGTGTTTACGCTTGATTTTACCGGTTCCGGTAAGAGTAAATCTTTTTTTAGCACCGGAATTAGTCTTTACCTTTGGCATTTTGTTTGTAATTTAAATTGTTAATATTTTGTTTTAAGTCTCAGGCAGCCATTGGTAGCCCTACGACTATGTGTTTTGTTCAATGCTTCGCGTTCAGTATTGTTCAAACGCCCTTCGGGCTATTCAACATCATTCCATTATAACAATGTTGAACTATATTGAACCATGTTGAACGTACTCTAGAGAATTACTTCTTAGGCGCGATATTTACAATCATTCGCTTCCCTTCAAGCTTTGGCATAGCCTCCACTTTGCCATACTCTTCCAAGTCATTTGCAAAGCGTGCTAACAATAATTCGCCTTGTTCTTTGAAAAGAATACTACGCCCACGGAAGAACACATATGCTTTCACCTTGTTGCCATCCTTCAAAAACTCTTGTGCGTGCTTTAGCTTAAAGTTGTAATCATGCTCATCGGTTTGTGGTCCAAAACGAATCTCTTTGATGACTACTTTAGCGGAATTGGCTTTCTGTTCTTTCTCTTTACGTTTCTTCTGATAGAGGAATTTTTGATAATCCAAAATGCGACATACAGGTGGCACCGCATTTGGAGAAATCTCTACCAGGTCCAAATTCATATCGTCCGCGATGCGCATAGCAGTCTCGAACGAATATACTCCTTGTTCTACATTGTCGCCTACTAGACGAACTTCTTTTACGCCACGAATCTTATCATTGATTCGATTCGGCATTTCTTTTTCTACTCGGCCACGACGCTGTTGTGGGCCTTTTTGTGGATTTGCTATAGTTGTATCCTCCGAATTAAGTGTTTCAGCGTGCAAAATTACTGCTTTTTTCTCATTCCACAAAATATTTTTCAAAAAAATGTAGATTTTTCTTAAAATTGTCGCATTAGATGTAAAAAAATCATAGATTTTAGTATCAAATTTGCTCATATGAGAAAGTTTTCGTAATTTTGCAGTCGAAATAAATTGCGTTGGTGTGCGGTTTTCATAAATCATGCTCAACTTCATAACATGGTTCAACCACGTACATTAACTAAGGGTGATCAATAACAAAAACATTTAATATCACATAACATGAAACTTAACAAAATTTTCACAGCATTTATGCTGATTATTGCAGTTGCATTTGCAGCTTGCGAAAGACCAGACATCAACATTGACGGTCCAGGTAATAAACCCGAAGAACCAGGCGGTGGTACAACCGTGGATAGTATTGCTCCAGATACTACAGGTTGGAATATCCCTGCAGAGTGTTTGACCGTGGCTCAAGCTCGCGAGATCTGCGCGAAATTGGAGAGCGAAGCAACCTCTGGCACAAAGTATTATGTAAAAGGTTGGGTAAAGAAATTGGCTTCCAAGCACGAAGAAGGTGTTACTAAATACAACAACGCAGTATTCTACATTGAAGACGTAAAAGGCGCTAATTCTCAAGAAGATTTTGAAGCATATCAAGTTTACGGTCCTAACGGAAGCAAAATCACCAGTCTAGATCAAGTTGTAGTTGGCGATTATGTAGTTCTCTATGGCGAATTAACCAACTACAATGGCACATACGAAACAGTAGGTAAAGGGGCTGCATATATTTGGAAATCCACAAACCCATTGTTAACAGGTAGCGAAAATCCTAATCCGAACCCTAATCCTGGCGAAGTATCAGGCGAAGGTACTTTTGAAAACCCTTACACAGCTGCTGATGTATTGGCACTCAATAACACTAAAAGTGGCAATTATTGGGTAAAAGCATATATCGTAGGTCAAGTGAACGGCGCTAGCGTAAGCAATGCAGAGTTTAACGCACCTTTCACCCCAAGCACCAACCAAACGACCGGTGCCTTGAATAGCTACAACACCAACCTCCTTATTGCCATGTCTGCTGACGTGACCGACGCAACACAATGCGTGGCAGTACAATTGCCAACTGGCGCGCTTCGCAGCGGATTGAACTTGCCAGAGAACCCAAGCATGGATGGTCAAGAGATCTTGATCTATGGTTCGTTGGAGAAATACTTTGGCGTAGCTGGTATCAAGAGCCCAACTTACGCAAAAGTAGGTGATAAAGAGTTTGGTACCAATCCAGACGGCAGCGGCGATGGCGGCAACGGCAATGGTGACGCTACCGGCCAAGGTACGATTGACAACCCATTTACCGCAGCAGATATCCTGAACTTCAACAACAGCAAGACAGGTAACTATTGGACCAAAGCATATATCGTAGGTCAAGTAAATGGTGCTAGCCTTGACAATGCAGAGTTTAACGCTCCATTTACCTCTAGCACCAATCAAACTACTGGCGCTTTGACAGGTTACAACACCAATATCTTGATTGCTATGTCCGCTGACGAGACCAACTCGGCCAACTGCGTTCCAGTACAATTGCCAAGTGGTGCACTCCGTAGCGGTTTGAACCTCGTTCAACACCCAGAGATGGATGGTCAAGAGATTTTGATCTATGGTTCGTTGGAGAAATACTTCGGCGCCGCTGGTATCAAGTCTCCATCTTATGCAAAAGTAGGCGACAAAGAGTTTGGTACCAATCCTAACGGTAGCGGCAATAGCGGCAACGACGGCAATGCATTGCTCAGCGAGACATTGTTGACACAAGCAAGTTTTGACAAATTTACCGCTGTGAACGTATTGGGCGAGCAAGTATGGACATTCGACGCTAAGTATGGTGCGAAGATGTCAGGTTATGCAAACAGCGCTTCCGTTCCAAACGAGGACTGGTTCATCACTCCAGCTATCGACTTGTCTGGCAAATCATCAGCAACTATCACTTTCGATCACGCATTTGGCCCTGCTTACGCAATGCCAGATACCGAGGCAAAGAAAGCACAATACACCATTTGGGTATCAAATGACTTCAATGGCGACGTTAAGTCAGCTACATGGACCGAGCTCAAAGGTATGGCATATGGCACAGATGGCTGGGCTTATATCTCATCAGGTGAGGTTGCAATTCCAGCAGCAAACTTGAAAGCAAATTGCCGCATCGCATGGAAGTATGTTTGCCAAACTGAGTCTTCAACTTGGGAGATTAAGAATGTAGTTGTGAAATAATCAAACAATATACAAAATATTAAAAGTGCGTCCATATGTGACGCACTTTTTTTGAGCAGTATACCTTACTTTTTCAAATAAGGTACGCGCGCATGAGAACAGCAGAGGATAGGCCGAAGATAGACCGAAGATAGAAAGACATTTTGATAATAAAAAACCACTTTTTTCTACAAAAATGCAAATAAATTTGGTCAATTCAATAAAAAGTTGTAATTTTGCAGGTCATTTTGGTGTAAAATGCACAAAACACTGCAAAATTCACAAAAAAATGACTTGTAACTAGGCGAAATAAATAACAAAACAATATTATGACAACATTACAAAGAATTAGAAATCATGGCGTTATTCTCCTGATTGTAGTGGGAGTTGCTATGTTGGCGTTCATTTTGGGCGACTTTTTGAACTCAGGTAGTAGTTTCTTCAACCGCAACCGTGAGAATGTGGGTGTGATTGCTGGTCACAAGGTGCATTACACAGAGTATGAAGCTGCAAAAGATCAATTAACTGAGGTTTATAAGATTGAGAGCGGTAGCAATGACATTAACGAAGAATTGACCATCCAACTGCGCAACCAAGTATGGCAAATGCTCTTGATGGATTACACACTTCGAGAGCAAGCAGAAAAGATTGGTATGGACGTAACAGCAGATGAATTAAGTAATTTGTGCATTGGCGAGAATCCTCACCAATTAATTCGTCAACGTCGCGCGTTTTATGACGAGACTGGTAATTTCAACCGTTTTGCATTGGTAAACTTCTTAAACTCATTAGCTCAAGAGCCTGAGACTGCTGAGCAAGCAGCCAACATGCAACAAGCAAAAAATTATTGGTTATATTGGGAGAATGCGGTTCGTTTGACCCACTTGCAAGAAAAATATGTGGACTTGATGAGCAAGATGGTAACCGCAAATCCATTGGACGCAAAATATGCCTTTGAAGCAAGACAAACAAGTGTTGATGTAGAGTATATCGAATATCCATATTTTGCTGTAGCAGACTCATTAGTAAAAGTGAGCGATGCTGACATCAAGAAATTATACAATCAACAAAAAGAGCAATACAAGCGTACTCCTAACCGCTCGTTGGTATATGTAAGTTTCCCTATTGTTCCATCGGAGCAAGACTATGCAGAGGTAGAGAAATTGATGAAAAGTATTGAGAATGATTTCCAAACCAAAGAGGACGTTGCTGCTATCGTAAATAGCAATTCCGATATTCTTTATGACGGTCGAGACTATTCAGAAAGCACTATTCCTGCTGAATACAAAGAGTTTGCTTTCGGCAAGGGAGCAAAGAAAGGTCTATACACCGAATTAACATTCGCTGATGGTACTTACTCTATGGCACGTTTGATGGATTGCGGTTATAGCAAACCTGATTCTGTAAAATTGGTTCTCGTAGCCAATGGTGAGGGAGTAGAGGATGTAGAGTTGGGTTGGTTCCAAGCTGCAGAATTACAAAAGACTATTGCTGATCCAGCATTTGCAGGTAAAAAAGGTAGTACATTCACCGTATCAAGCGGTATGGGCGAGCAAACCTTTAAGATTGCAGACAAGAGCAAAGCTACTCCAAAAGTGAAGTTGGCTATTTTGAGTCGCAAGGTGACCCCAAGCAGCAAAACCTATGGTTTGCTCTACAATGAGGCTAAACAATTTATTGTCAACAACAATACTGTAGAGTTGCTTCGCCAATCTGCTCAAGAACAAGGTTTGAGCGTTACTCCTGCTTTCGGTTTGGGCGAAAATACAGATAAAATTAATGATTTGAAAAACAGCCGTCCTATCATTCGTTGGGCATTTGAAGCTAACGAAGGTCAATTGAGCGATGTATTTGAGTGTGGTGAGCAATTCGTAGTAGCGGCTCTAACAGAAGTTAATGAGGGCGAATATCGCACAATTAATGAGGTCCGCGCTGAATTGCAACTACAAGCAATGGTTGACAAAAAAGCAGAGTACATCTTTGCAAAGTTGGCAGATGTTACCAGCTTGGAGGCTGCAGCAGAGTTGCTTGGCGCGGAGATTCAATCTGCAGAAGGCATCAACTTAGCATCTTCTCGTATGGGTGGTGCTGGTGTTGAGCCTGCCGTAATTGGTACAGCGTTAGCATTGGAAAACAATAGTACCTCTGCACCTGTTAAGGGTAATGTAGGTGTGTATATGGTTCGTATTGGCGAGAAACAAGTAGCAGAAGGCACGTTGAATGCTGAGCAAGAAATCAGCAACATGAACATGCGTACCGCATATACCATTCCTTACCAAGCAGTAAGCCTAATTGAGCAACATGCAGAAATTGAAGACAATCGCGCACGTTTCCAATAAACCATAAACATTTTTTCCATAAAAGCACCAAGTAAAGGCTTGGTGCTTTTTTTATACAAAAAATTGCAGTCCGAAATAAGAAAATACATTTTTTTTTGCATATGTTCTTTTTTTTTTGTACCTTTGCATGCTTAAATTGATGTAGTATGAAAAATTTAATAATTATTCTTGCTGTTATGTTCAGTCTCCCTCTGGCGGCTCAACATGGCACCATCAATATTCAAACTAATTTGGATAGCACAGTCATCCTTCAGTATGCAATTGACACATTGGAGAGTTATCAAGTGGGACCAGGCATAATCTATACGCGCTTCGATATCACCAATACTACTTCTACACGCCATTGCTATGTCTATGAGGTCGATTTGACCAATCCATACAACACAATAGAAGAGAGCCATAGTACAACAATGGGAAATACCGAGCGCATGGCAGATGCGCATGTACGTTTAGATGCTCCTGGACACCGCTCTATTGGTTCTGTAAATTGCAATTTCTGGATTGTATCATCACAAGACGAAGGTAAATACAACAACTTGACTGGTGTACCATGTACAGGTCAAGTACGCAATGGCAAAGTGGGTACAAACATCACATGGTGGAATATTGGACATGGAGATCCCGATCCTGTTTTTGAACGCAAACAAGATATTGGTTATCTGATGATTGACGACCAAAAACGCGCACATATTGACCAATATTCTTGGGATGCACACATTGCTATTGGCGACAAACAAGCTCCATTCCATGAAGCCAATCGCAATCGTAACAATCCACAAGACAATGAGATTGTTATGTTCAACTCTGATTTGGGCACTAAAGCCACTCTCACTAAAGCACAAATTGATGCATATTTGGGAACTGATTTACCAATGATTGAGGTTTTGGTAAAACTACAAGAAGATTGGGCTATCAATAAAATACTGAATGCAGAAGTAGTAAGTATTAACACAGAAGGTGGCACAAAGATAGAAGATGGTTATGCCGTTTTTCGCGGTCGCGGCGACGGCATGACATTCTTAGAGAATGCCAAAGTAGGCGAAAAGATCCAATTTATTGTAGGGATGTATGAATCCTACACTGGCGAAAGACCTATTATCAAGCATCTTAGCGCAGGCAATTGCTATGTAATGCGCGAGGGGGTACTTACTAACCGTAATTGGAATGAAGACTATAACAACAAAAACTACCCTCGTACAGGATTCGGAGTGAGCAAAGATCATAATACGTTGTGGATGATGGTCATGGAAAAACCAGGTATGTACACCCACGAGATGGCATCTATCCTTCGCCATTTTGGAGCATGGGAAGCAGCTGGTGCCGATGGCGGCGGTAGTGCACAATTCAATCTGGGTGGACAGATTATAAATCCCACCACCGAAGGTGTACCTCGCGCTGTAGGAAATAGCATTTTCCTCTTCTCTACAGCTCCTGATGATTCGATAGTAACGGAAATGCGTACAGCATCTACCTTTATACGACTGCCTAAATATGCTGCTATCAAACCAGATTTCTTAGGATATAATCAATATGGGATGTTGATTGACAAACAATTGCCAGGTGTGAAACTAACATGTACCCCTGAGACAGGCTATGTGACCGAAGACGGATACTTCGTTTGCTTGGGTAGTGGAACGTTGACTGCATCTTTCGGCGAAGCTTCCCTACCTATTGAAATTGTATTGGCGGATGAAGGGAATCCATTCTTGCGATTAGATAGTGTATTGATTTCTAATAACACCAAATATCCCATTGAAATCAATGGCATTCTTGACAACAAAGAATTCGTAATTCTACCATCTGCCGTAGAATGGCTAATCGATAATCCTAACATTTGTTCTATTGACGAAGAAGGTGTTCTAATGGGGTTGACCAATGGTAAAACTATGGTACACGGCACTTTGGGTAACACTTCACTTGACTTGAGAGTACAAGTAGAAATTATTGATAGCGAACGCCTTTTATGGGAAGACATGATTGGCATTGATCATTGGACAATAAAATCCACCTCTTCCTCCTGGAATACAGAAATGCAAGTCAACGATAATGAATTGGGTACTATTTATCTAAACTACACAGGAGGACGTGCACCAAAAATCACTATTACAGCTGATTCTGCCTTGTATGCTACCCCCCGATTCTTCGAAATGATTTTGACACCTCCGAGCGACCTTATTACACGTATCGACATCAAAATGACAGCCAACAATAGTATAGAAGGGCATTTTACATATCTTGAGCCAATAGGCGATCAACCATTGAAAATGCAAATCCATTTGGATAGTCTTTTCAATGTGAACAACGATATTGCAATTTACCCAATTATCTTAAATAGCATCAATCTAACATTAGATGCAAAAGCTGCAAAACAAGAGTATCACATTCCATTTGAAGGAATCTATTTACATTACGGACAACAGATAACATCAAGTATAGAGCAACTTCCTTCACAATTAGAAAATAATGTCGCAACAAAACTTCTCCACAACGGACAAATAATAATTATTAAAAACAATAAAACTTATAACATTTTAGGCCATGAAATCACTGAAAAGTATTAATCCTTGGTTATGGGTGCCTACCTTGTATTTCTTGGAGGGTATTCCCTATTTCTTAGTCAACAACATCTCCATGGTTATGTTTAACCAAATGGGTGTGCCCAATGGCGAGATGTCATTCTTTACCACGTTGCTTTATTTCCCTTGGGCATTGAAGTTCTTGTGGGCTCCATTCGTGGATTTGATTAAAACAAAACGCTGGTGGTTCCTCACTATGCAATTCCTCATGTTGGGATTGGCTGTGCTGACCATCTTCTCTATTCCTCATCCATCACCTGAAGTTATTGCAGCTATGGGTACTGAGGTTAAACTCTTTACTGGCGTTTTAGTAGCCTTCATCATTATGGCATTTGCAAGTGCGACCCACGACATCGCAGCTGATGGTTTCTATATGTTGGCACTCACCTCTGGTGTACAAGCGGAGATGATTGGCTGGCGTAGTGTATTCTACCGTCTTAGCAATGTATTCTGCAACTCTGCACTCATCGCTATCCCTGGTATTATCTACGATTGGACCATTAAGCAAGGCGAGGCTAACATGCCTATGGCATGGCAAGTAACAATGGTTATCACCGCTGTTATCTTTGCTATCATGGCTGTATGGCACGTATTCTTCACTCCACGTCCAGATACTGACAAACCAAATGGTGAAACCACTGCTAAAGATATTGTTAGAGGTTTTGGTAAGGCCTTTGCGACCTATTTCACCAAACCTGCTCTATGGGTGGCTATCGCCTTCATGCTCCTCTATCGTTTGCCAGAAGGCTTCCTCATGAAGATGATTTATCCATTCCTTCTTGGTGCACGCGAGACAGGTGGCTTGGGCATGACCATGCAAGAGTTAGGCGTTGTATATGGCGCTATAGGCGTGATTTTCTTGCTATTAGGTGGTATTCTTGGCGGATATTACATCTCTAAAGTAGGTTTGAAGAAAGCTTTCTGGTGGATGGCAATCGCAATGACCCTACCATGCTTGAGCTTTGTTTATCTGAGTATGTTCTTGCCAACCAACATGGTATATATCGCTATCGCAATTGCTATTGAACAATTTGGCTATGGATTTGGTTTCACCGCATACATGATGTACATGATGTTCTTCTCCGAAGGCGAGTTCAAGACTTCACACTATGCCATCTGCACCAGTTTCATGGCACTCAGCATGATTCTCCCTGGTTTGGTAGCAGGTTATATTCAAGAGGCTATTGGCTATCAACACTTCTTCTGGATGGTGATTGCATGTAGTGTAGCTACCTTCACCGTAACCTTCCTTGCTCGCCGCATTGTAGATGCTAACTACGGTAAAAAATAATTTATAGAATGCAAATTAAACGTATCATACCGAACTCACTGACCTGCGCAAATCTTTTGTGCGGGTCGGTGGCGGTATATATGGCAACACAAGAGCAGTTCCTCATGACATTTGCCTTGATTATTGCAGGAGCCATCTTCGATTTCTTTGACGGTGCTTCTGCTCGTTGGCTGAAAGTGCCTTCTCCATTGGGCATACAATTGGATTCGCTCGCCGATGACATCACTTTTGGTCTTGCACCATCTATGGCACTCATGTGCTATCTCAAACCCGTTATTGGTTGGTGGAGTCTAATTGCCCTACTCATGGCAGCATTCTCCGCTTTGCGCTTGGCAAAATTTAATATCGACGAACGCCAAACGACCTCCTTCATCGGTCTTGCGACTCCACCAAACGCCATTTTCTGGGCATCGCTTGTCTGCTACCTCAATACCATCACCCTTCCTGTTTGGACACCATGGATATTGTTGGTTGGCAGTTTACTGAGTTGTTACCTACTCGTTAGCGAGATCCCATTCTTCAGTTTGAAATCCGCGGGGAAAGAGAAAATGCATATCATCATCTTTTCAATAGGATGTTGTTTTATTTTAGGTCCCTGCGCCACTATCGCCATCATCAACAAGCAAATCGCTATTGCAATTTTAGGTGGAGCAATATGCATATTGTGGTACATCCTATATAATTTTTGTACATTACGTCACAAATAATTCAAAATTAAAAATTACAAATTCATATTGCCTTTTTTAGTACCAACACTTGTGTTGGCGCTTGTTTTAGGTACACTCTTGTTGTTTTTTCCTAAAGGCGAATTACACCTCTTGCTATGCCAACCACATATGCCATTTCTTGATACGATAGTGCCTATCTTCTCCGATTTGGTGGATTGGTTACCTTACTTAATTGTATTCTTATTACTATTCTACCGCGCTGGTTGGGCAACATTCTTAGCAAGTAATTTGTTGCTTTCCACACTTATCGTGCAACCTATCAAGCACCTCGTCAATGCCCCACGTCCACTCACTTGGTTTGCGGAGAATATGCCTGATGTGGCACTCCCATTGGTAGATGGGGTAAAGATGAACCTTTGGCTATCATTCCCTTCTGGGCATACAACCACTTTCTTTGTGCTATTTTTTAGCATAAGTATTATTCTTTGTGCTGAAAACATCAGAGGGAAAAATATCCTATCTCTCCTTTGCTTCCTTTTAGCCACTTTTGGCGCATACACGCGAATTTATCTTTCACAACACTTTGCATTGGATGTGTTTGCGGGAATTTTGATTGCAAGTTTCTCTACGATATTGTTGTACTATTTCCTTGTTCAGAAGACCAAAAACACTCGTTTTTGGGAATGGAATCTGCAAAAATTGAGAAAATAACACAAAAGAACGTATTTTTTCAAAAAAATATTTGGTCAATTCAAAAAAAAGCAGTACCTTTGCACCCGCTTTCGTGAAGAGAGCAAGAGTTCCGTTAAATAATGAGACATTGAATGGGCGTTTAGCTCAGCTGGTTTAGAGCATCTGCCTTACAAGCAGAGGGTCGGCGGTTCGAATCCGTCAACGCCCACCATTCATTCCCATTCGGGCGTTTAGCTCAGCTGGTTTAGAGCATCTGCCTTACAAGCAGAGGGTCGGCGGTTCGAATCCGTCAACGCCCACAAACAAACTGAAAGGACATCATTGATGTCCTTTTTTTGTTGCTTATAACAACAATAGTTTACTAATTTGGATGTTGTAAGCGATAAAAAGGATAGGCTGCAAGCCTTTCAGTATGTTTGTGCTTTAATCCCCGAAGGGTATAGGTATTGGGAGCGAAGCGAGACCAATCCGTCAACGCCCACAAGAGATTGGTTAAGAAATTAACCAATCTTTTTTTATTTCTATCATAACTACAATTAGCTATCCATTACGGGTTTTTGACGGGTTCATAAGTATATTTATCACTATAGTTTATAACTAACTATCAACACCGTTACCCCCCCGATACCACTCCAAAAGGATAAGCATAGGATAAGCGAGAGATACTTAAAGGTTAACTATAATTAACAACCCCTTGCGCAGAAGCCAAGGGTTGCGAAAAAGTTTCTCAATTACACATAAGCTCTTGTCATAAGTTCTCTCTCGAACAAAACTATATATTTATATACTACAAATCCTTAACTAAACGAACGGATAAACTAAAAGTGTCAACGCAACTAAACACACTTGCCTCCATTGGACTGAAAAAAAGACAGTGTGAGTAATGATCATCCTCCTTGGTGGAAGACCAATAGCCCCCATTCATATGCGTGATAATCACCCCCGAATCAGCAAATCCGTAGCGACAATTACATGCAGGCAAGAATACTGCACCAGCAGCTTCAAATTTCAACCATTGTTCAGCAGTAAAAGTTTGGTAAGTAGCATAATAATCAACACCAGATTTATTATGAAAACCAGATTTGAACGCAATACCCGCTGGGCAAATCCAATTATCAGGTAACAAAATCAATCCATTCACACCATTTACTTGAGCGACACCTTTTAGAGAAGACGCATTTGGACGAGTGCCAAGAAGATAATTCCACTCGTCATAAGTCATTGTCCTCCACATATTAGGAGCATCATTACCTATCGCATTTGTTCCCCAATCAACAAAACTCCCACTATATTTATCCTCATCAGTAGAAGCACTTGTACCAAAATTAGTAGCACTCGTACTCCAAGCAAACAAATCTAACCAACCATTACGTGTATCGGCAGAGGAATAATCAATACAATCCCATTGCTCTTCTGCAAAACTCCACACATTATTCGCTGGATGATATTGTAAGTTACCAGGAGAGAACGTTACTTGCTTGGTTTCGGACACAGAGAAAACTCCAATTACTTCAGGAGCATTGGGCTCACAACCTGCGAATAACAACGCCATTACGCAAATGACTAAATAAAATATTTTTTTCATAATAACTTAATTTTATTTGTTAGATTTGTTGTTTAATTACGTTGCAAAGGTAGTGAATTATTTTGGATTGAGCAAGAAAAAAATGTTTTTTTGCTGTTTTTAAAGTCATAGAGTACCCGAATGTGATTCGGGGCTAATAGACAAAGAGGGCGCGGAGCGGCTGAAGAGGCGGAAGTGCCGGATATACCGGAGTGACCGGAAGGGAACAGAGAAAAAAAGAGAAGAGCAGAAGGGAAGAGGCGGCAAGCTGGCAAGGTGGCAATAAAAAAGTGTTGGAAAATTTGGAAATATGAGAAAATTTTTGTACCTTTGCAGCATATTGGAGCCAAGAATCAAGATAGATTAGAATTTGTAACTGACTTAAAATTAATTAACTATGATTGTACATGTAGCATCGTTTTTAGAAAGTATTGGTGGCAGTATTGATGCCGAACATTGGTTGCGCCCTATCCCAGGTCGGACTGGGTACGCTGCGTATTGCAGGAAACCACAATACACCAAAAAACAGAAAAAAGAAATGGCCGAACACCCAACAGCAAAGGCGTTTTCATCCTTATGCAAAGAGGCATCGGCTATCATGCGTGATGAGGCACAAAAAGCAGAATGGACCGCTAAACATCTTGCTGCCAAACGAGAAGCTAGTAAACATCAACGCTTGCCACAAGCGAATGGCAAGCCAGCAGTACCCGAAAGATTGTGGGATTATATCCGACACGAATTGAGTAAGCAGAAATAACTATCGGGCGAAGTGACCTGCTTCTCTCGGCAATCTTAGGGTGAACATACGGCGAAGTTCCTATGAAGTTCCTATGAAGTCCCTATGAAGTTCCTATGAAGACAGGTGGAAGGTAAGAGGCTAGTAAAGGGGAAGTAATTGGGAGTTATAAGTTATAAGTTGTAAGTTATAAGTTTAAGAATAGCATTGAAATAAAAAAATCCTCGCATTACTTGCACATGTGCATTTTTTGTTGTACCTTTGCAGCAAGTTAAATGTAGTTACTTATGATCACATTTATCATCTCACTTATAGCCCTAGTGGTTGGATTCGTTCTCTACGGAACATTCGTGGAGCGTGTGTTTGGTATTAACGAAAAAGCACAGACGCCTGCCGTCACCCAGGCAGATGGTGTGGACTTTGTTCCGATGAAACCGTGGAGAATCTTCCTTGTACAATTCCTCAACATCGCAGGATTGGGTCCAATCTTCGGAGCCATCATGGGTATTTTCTATGGTCCTTCCGCCTTTTTGTGGATTGTGCTGGGTACGATATTCGCAGGAGGTGTACATGACTACCTGAGCGGTATGATCTCACTTCGCAAGGGGGGCGCATCGCTGCCAGAAGTGGTGGGCACGGAACTGGGCAAGGGCGTGCAAATCTTTATGCGACTGCTCTCTATTGTGTTGCTCGTATTGCTGACTACTACATTCTTATCGGGTCCTGCTACCCTGTTGCAGGGATTGGCTGGACTAGGCACGATGACCTTCCAAGGACATTTGATCCCAATTGTGTGGGTATTGATTATCTTCGGCTATTATACATTGGCTACGGTGTTACCCGTAGATAAACTCATTGGTCGTTTCTACCCTATTTTCGGTGGTGTATTGCTGTTTATGGGTATTGGAATTATGGTGGTGATGCTCGGTTGGCATGCAACAGAAATGCCCGAATTGACCGATGGTTTGCACAACCGTCAGACCAATGGTTTGCCTCTCTTCCCGATGATGTTTGTCAGTATTGCTTGTGGTGCTATTTCGGGATTTCATGGCACACAATCGCCGCTGATGGCACGCTGCGTGACCAACGAACGTCAAGGACGTTGGATATTCTACGGCGCCATGGTGGCAGAGGGAATTTTGGCATTGATTTGGGCAGCCGCAGCAGGGACGATGTTTGCAGACCCAGAGGCAGGTTTGTACGGAATAGACGGGCTGCAGGCCTTCGCCGCAGCGCATCCAAGCGAGAATATTGCTGCTTTGGTAGTAGATAGGGTTTCTCGTTCGTGGTTGGGTACGATAGGTGGCATTTTAGCGATTATTGGCGTGATAGCCGCTCCTATCACTTCGGGTGATACAGCATTGCGTTCGGCTCGACTGATTGTGGCAGACTTTATGCACTTGAGCCAACGCCCCATCCGCAACCGACTGATGATTGCTATTCCGCTATTCTTGTGCGTTTTTGGTATGGTTTTCGTCGATTTCAACGTCGTTTGGCGCTATTTTGCCTGGACCAATCAGACATTGGCGGTCTTCACACTGTGGGCAGGAACGGTGTTCCTCTATAAGAACTCACGCACGATTAAGAAATACCCATACGCCTACCTTATCGCGCTGATTCCTGCGCTGTTTATGACGATGGTCAGTGTCAGTTATATCTTTATTGCGCCAGAGGGCTTCCATTTCGCAAAGATTGGGCTGAGTTGGGTAGCGTACTTGGTGGCAGGTGTCACTACAACGGCATTGCTTGGAGGGTTTGCCTATTGGACAAGGAAAACTAATTTTAAGACAATTGATGTCAATTAAGACGACAATTATTGTCAATTTATGGAATATTTGTTTGTGCTCAAAAGAATGCAGTATACTGCATTGGTGAGCAAAACAAAAGTTTTGAATTAAGAATTTTGAATTAAGAACTATGATACAATCTGCTTCTTTTGTGATTTCTAGTCCTGATGTGATGCAATGTCCTCAGACAACTATTCCTGAATATGCTTTCATTGGTCGAAGCAATGTGGGTAAGTCCTCGCTTATCAATATGCTTACGCATAACCCTAAACTAGCTAAGACTAGTCAGAAACCGGGTAAGACATTGCTGATTAATCATTTCCTTATCAACGCAGGCAGTGATACGCATTGGCACTTGGTGGATCTTCCTGGCTATGGTTTTGCACAAGCAGGCAAAAAACAACGCGCCAAGCTCAAGATGATGATCGAGCGTTATTGCCTACTGCGTGAGGCTTTGGTTAGTTTGTTCGTTTTGGTGGACTGCCGCCACGAACCACAGCAGATTGACCTTGAGTTCATGGAGTGGCTAGGCGAGAACGAGATTCCTTTTGCTATTGTCTTTACCAAAGCAGATAAACTCAGCAAAAGCAAGTTGGCTATCAATGTGGATAATTACAAACAGAAGTTGCTGGAGACTTGGGCAGAACTGCCACCTATCTTTGTTACTTCAGCAGAGAAAAGTATCGGTGAATCCGAGCTGATTGCATATATCGAAGGCATTAATCGCGATATTACCAATCGTAATTAGACCGCTCCGCTGTTAGACGCTAGACCACTTTGTTGTTAGATCGCTTCGCTGTTAGATATTGAATGAATTTTGATATATTACATACGGATGATATACGCGTGGAGCATTGCGATGGTTCACGTCGCAGCGTGCAGCGTGTGCTGGACACTTGCCGTGAAGAGCGCCGCCCGTATCTTGTGATTAAGGAACAAAGAACAAAGAGCAAAGACATATCACCGACGACTGATCAGACGAATCAAAATAGTCTTGACTCCTGGTTCTTGGCTCCTGGTTCTTCTATCCTCGTTCCTGTTACCATGCTCGAAGAGGAGGTATATAAAGCAGAGATTTGTACCTATTTGGCTCGTAAGACGGGGGCACACCTTATATTACTACGCGCGAACGACTACGGCAGCAAGGCTAAACGGAACACTCAACGCATCATCACGCATATCCAAACCATTGCAGAACGCACAAGTGAGACTATCACCTACGAAGAGCGTGTCGCCAAAGGCGACAGTTTCCATATCCATAAGGAACTTCACCTAATAGCCTCATCGCCTGATAGCCCTATCGCCTTGACTCTCCTCACTGCTAGCCGCGAATATGGTTTGGATGATTGGTTGTTTGGTCCACCTGAGCAATATGTCATCTGCCATAGCCCCGTGCCCGTGATATTGGTTAATCCAAGAGCGGATTTGTTCTCGTTGTGTGACTAAATCTAATCTTACGCCATAAAAAAGAATCGCCCAATTGAGCGATTCTTTTTCTTATATCAGTATCAAGCAATTACTTGCTCAATGCCAACGCTACGTTCACAGCGCAAGCTACGGTGCAACCT
Organism: Paludibacteraceae bacterium; assembly: GCA_045578255.1. Lineage (GTDB taxonomy): Bacteria > Bacteroidota > Bacteroidia > Bacteroidales > Paludibacteraceae > Colicola. The sequence continues at coordinate 3,068 of JAZNJW010000022.1, read as the reverse complement.
ACCATTGGATTATTACCAATACCAAGGAAGCCCATCATCTCAACGTGTGCAGGTACTGAAGAAGAACCAGCAAATTGAGCGTCTGAGTGCATACGACCCAATGTATCGGTCATACCGTAAGAAGCAGGACCTGCAGCCATGTTATCTGGGTGCAAGGTACGACCTGTACCACCACCAGATGCTACAGAGAAGTATGGTTTGCCTTTCAACACGCGCTCTTTCTTATAGGTACCAGCTACTGGGTGTTGGAAACGAGTTGGGTTGGTAGAGTTACCTGTGATAGACACATCTACGTTCTCGTGCCACATGATAGCCACACCTTCGCGTACATCGTCAGCGCCATAGCAGTTCACCTTAGCACGTGGACCGTTGCTATAAGGTTTTTGACGAACCACCTTCAACTCGCCAGTAGCGTAATCGAACTCTGTTTGTACGTAGGTGAAACCGTTGATACGGCTGATGATCATAGCAGCGTCTTTGCCAAGACCGTTGAGGATAATGCGAAGTGGTTTTTGGCGAACTTTGTTAGCCATCTCTGCAATCTTGATAGCACCCTCAGCAGCAGCGAAAGACTCGTGACCTGCCAAGAAAGCAAAGCACTCGGTCTCCTCGCGGAGCAAACGTGCTGCCAAGTTACCGTGACCAATACCTACAAGGCGGTCATCAGCTACAGAACCTGGGATACAGAATGCTTGCAAACCGATACCAATTGCCTCAGCAGCATCAGCAGCGTTCTTGCAACCCTTCTTAATAGCGATAGCAGAACCTACCACGTAAGCCCACTTAGCGTTCTCAAAGCAAATCATTTGGGTCTCCTCGCAAGTCATATAAGGATCCAAACCGTATTGCTCGCAAATTTGATTAGCCTCTTCGATAGAAGCAATACCATGTGCGTTAAGCGCAGCGAGAACTTGTGCCTCGCGGCGGTTTTGTGATTCAAATTGAACTGGACGTATCATAATTTTGCTCCTTTCTGATTACTCATGACGTGGGTCAATAAATTTAACTGCACCTTGCTCTGCGGTGGTACGACCGTAGGTACCAGTAACTTTCTTCAGGGCCTCGTCTGCTGGTACGCCTTTCTTGATAGCGTCCATGAACTTACCCATATGAACGAACTCGTAACCGCAAGTCTCGTTGTCTGCATCGAGGTATTGTTTGGTGATATAACCCTCGGTGAGTTGGAGATAACGAGCACCTTTTGCCTTGGTAGAGAAGAGTGTACCTGTTTGAGATACAAGACCCTTACCCAAGTCTTCCAAACCAGCACCGATAGCCAAACCGCCCTCAGAGAAAGCAGATTGTGTACGGCCGTAAACGATTTGGAGAAATAACTCGCGCATAGCAGTATTGATAGCATCGCATACGAGGTCGGTATTGAGTGCCTCGAGGATAGTCTTACCTACGAGAATCTCGCTTGCCATAGCAGCAGAGTGAGTCATACCAGAGCAACCGATGGTCTCCACCAATGCCTCTTCGATGATACCGTTCTTTACATTCAAACTGAGTTTGCACGCACCTTGTTGTGGAGCGCACCAACCGATACCGTGAGTCATACCAGAGATGTCAGCGATCTCTTTGGCTTTCACCCACTTACCCTCTTCTGGGATTGGAGCTGGACCGTGGTTAGGTCCTTTAGCTACTTGGCACATTTCCTGTACCTCTTTGCTGTAAATCATGTTCAGTTAATAATTAATAGTTAATAATTAATATCTCGGACGCTTCGCTATCGGACGCCCTGCGGGCTATTGGATATGGGATAACGGAGCACAATATTCCAAATCTGGGTGCAAAATTACGAAAAAGTTTGGATATATGCAAATAAAATCGAATATTTTGCTAAATACGGGTATTTTTGTATGATTCCTGAGAGTGATTTAGAAAAGGAGGGGAACCGAAAAAAGTGCTTTTTCTTAAGATTCTTTCTCTTTTCGTTTCTTTATCCGTTGCCCAATTTCACCGAGAGACGACCCTGAGAACACCGAGAGAACTCCCTGAGACCGCCAAAACTGAAAAAGTGCGTTTTGTTAAGATTCGCCCCTCTTCATTTGTTTAGTGCTCGCGAATTTCCCCGTGAATAAATCCCCTGCCTTTACACCTTACACTATACACTCCACACCAGAAAAATCACCCTAAAAAGCGATTTTTCTTGCTCAATTCAAAATATTTTACTACCTTTGCAGTCGAAATGATTCACGCTGGGGAATGTGGGCGGGTATGTCTGCCTTTCACCCTAACAAGAATCTTTCAAAGACATAGTATAAAAGGCGTTTATTGGCGCTTGTTTTGGAATAACGAAAACCGGAAATTTTCACACACCCGAAACAAGAGAGCGATAAATGCCCCTTGGTATGTATTTTTCGTTGTGCCTCACAACGATTAGCATATCGGCGTGGGCATTCATTGTTTATTCTTGTTGGTAAGGTCATTCCGGAACCTCGTAATTGAGAATAAGCAAAAAGAGGTTCCACGCTTTTTCTATTATACCAATGGGACGTTTGGAGCCAACTTCCCAACAAAACATACATTTCAATGAAGAAAATTCATTTGCTCCTATTGGGCTTGACAATCTGCCTTTTCTCGGCTTGCCACAATGAACTATGGGATGCCATTGACGGACTCGACTCCCGCATTACCAAACTCGAAGAACTCTGCAAAGAGATGAACACCAACATCTCCGCGCTGCAAACCATCGTTGATGTTTTACAATCTAATGACTTCATCACAAGCATTGTAGAGATTAAAAAAGATGGCGAAGTGATTGGCTATACCATTACTTTCGGCAAACACGACCCAATCACCATTTATCATGGACAAAACGGTCAAGATGGAGCAGATGGTCAAGATGGCTCTACCCCTGTGATTGGTGTAGCACAAGACGCCGATGGCGTGTATTATTGGACATTGAATGGTGAGTGGTTATTAGATGACAATGGCAACAAACTCCCTGTTTCTGGCAAAGACGGTCAAAACGGCAGCAATGGCTCTAATGGTCAAGACGGCGAGAATGGCAAAGATGGAGCTGACGGTCAAGACGGAAAGGATGGTATTACCCCACAACTGAAGAT
>JAZNJW010000021.1:0-18896 GCA_045578255.1 Paludibacteraceae bacterium | reverse complement strand
CTTTTTAGAATCGTAGTCAACCTTTTTAGGAAACGAGTCAAAAGTTTACGTTTTTTAAGATCATAACTCAGTAATCGAGTCAACCTTTTTCAGGTTTAGTCAAATCTTAACAAACAGCACATTTCCTGATTCGGAGTTCTTAGGTCGTTCCTTGGTTCGTCCTTGGTTCTTCCTTGGTTCTTCCTTGGTTTTTAGCCCGAGAGAGACAGAGAAGATACTAAGGGCAGGAATCTTAAGAAAAGTGATTTTAGTTTACCCCACGCTCCCTTCCTAAAGGGAGGGGAGAATGAAGCCGCTCATAAATCCTTAACCCAAATGAAAATGACATGGCGAATTAGCGCAAGAGGATATATGCCAATGAACCTGCACTGATGACCAACCAGAGGAGAATGCCTTGCAGCAGAGGACGGATACCGACAGACTTAATTGTATCAATAGAAAGCGATGCGCCGATGAAAAACATCGTAATCACAAGTCCCTTACGCGCAATACCATAGATGAATTGTCCTACTTGTGGAATATCAGTAAGTACATAGGTATTCAACAACATAGCAACAATAAAAAACAAGATAAACCATGGGATACTAATCTTCTTGCCTTCGCTGCGGAAGATGACCGCTGTCAGCAGTGCTAAAGGGATAATCCACAACGCACGGGTGAGTTTGATAGTGGTAGCCACTTGCAGTGCCTCTTCGCCATACGCTGCGCCTGCGCCTACCACAGAACTAGTATCATGGATAGCGATAGCAGCCCATGTGCCGAACTCCTGTTGTGTCATGCCCAGCCAATGTCCCAACGCAGGGAAAAGGAAGAGCGCAATAGCGTTGAGGATGAAAATAGTGGCGAGTGCCATAGACATATCGCTGTCTTTTGCTTTGATGATAGGCCCTACTGCTGCGATAGCACTGCCTCCGCAGATAGCCGTGCCCGAACTGATGAGATAGGCAGTATTGCGGTTGATCTTCAGCAGTTTGCAGCCGATGAGCATACCAATCAAGAGTGTGCCGAAAACCGAAACGATAGTAAACAACATACCCTCTTTGCCCGATGCCAACGAAGCGTGCAGGTTCATACCAAAGCCCAAACCGATGACGGAATACTGAAGCAGTTTCTTAGACACTTTCTTGTTGAAAGTGGGATATGCCTGTCCGCAAGTGAGTGCGAAAACAAGACCGAGAAACAATGCCACAGGTGGAGTGACCCATGAGGACAATACCGCCAAGGCGGGGATATAATCGCACAAAAGGCAGAGGGTGAGTATTGATAGCAGGGCGATGTAGATGGGTTTGTTGTAGGTGCGGAGGAATGTGAGCATGGTTCAATGTGGTTCAAAGTTGTTCAATGTGGTTTATAGTTGTTCGGCGATTTTGAGGGCTGCATTGATACCATCGAGAGCGGAGGAAGTGATACCGCCAGCATAGCCAGCACCTTCGCCACAAGGATATAAATGAGGAGTGGAGATAGACTGCAATGTCTCAGGGTCACGAGGGATACGCACTGCGCTACTGCTGCGGCTTTCTACACCAAGAATAACGGCTTCGTTGGTCAAGAAACCACGGTACTTGCGGTCAAAATCACGGAAACCCTGTTGTAAGCGTTTGCCGATATGTTCGGGCAACCATTCGTGCATACAACTAGAACGCACGCCTGGCAAGTAACTACATGCAGGCAGGGTGCTGCTCTTGCGCCCTTCCACAAAGTCGCGCAGGCGTTGGGCAGGAGCGATAGAAGGGGCGGAGCCGTGCTCGAAAGCGAGGCGTTCGAGCTCCTGTTGGAAGCGCAGACCTGCAAGCAAGTCTGCTTGTGGGTAATGGACGCCCTGCGGGCTAATGGGTAATGGACGCTGCGCTAATGGGTAATGGAGAAGGTCTTCGGGGCGGATTTCGACGACCATGCCAGAGTTGGCGAAGGGAGAGTTGCGGTGGCTGGCAGACATGCCATTGACCACACAACCGCGCGCATCGCTGCCAGCAGGGACGATATGTCCGCCTGGACACATACAGAAAGAATACACGCCACGACCTTGCACCTGCGTCACGAGTGAGTACGAGGCATTGCCAATTAACTGGATGAGTTCGGGCGATGGGTCGTGGTACATGAGGCGATTGATAAGCGTCTGAGGATGTTCGACACGTACACCCATAGCGAAACCCTTGTCAGCGAGGGCGACACCGCTATCGAGAAGCATCTGGTAGGTGTCGTGGGCGGAGTGGCCGATGGCGAGGATGGTGCCCTTGAGTGGACGCCCTAAAGGGCTATTGGACGGCGTTCCGCCTATTGGATATTGGCTATTGGTTTTTGGATATTGGCTATTGGTGATAAGGCTGCGGAAGAGAGATTCATCTACGCAGGTGTCGAAATGGACTTCGCCACCGTGCTCGATGATGCACTCGCGCATGGCGCGGATGATGGAGGGCAGACGGTCGCTGCCGATATGGGCATGCGCCTCATAGAGAATAGTATCGTTGGCACCGAAGTGATGAAAGAGCTCCATCACACGTTGCATATTGCCGCGTTTCTTGCTGCGCGAGTAGAGTTTGCCATCGGAGAACGTACCTGCACCACCTTCGCCGAAGCAGTAGTTGGATTCGGCATTCAGTCCCTGATTGCGATTGAGGATAGCAATGTCTTTCTTGCGGTCGCTGACGGGTTTGCCACGCTCGTAAATGATAGGTTTGATGCCATGTTCGAGCAGCGTGAGGGCAGCGAAAAGTCCTGCTGGTCCTGCGCCAATGATAGCTGCGCTGTGCTTGGCATGGTGCACATCTTGGAAGACGGGCGGTTCGTAGAGGGGGATAGGTGCATCCTTGGGCAAAGGGTTGCCCTGCTCGTCGGTGAGCACGGTGAGGTGGACCTTGAGCGCGCGCTGGCGGGCATCAATAGAACGCTTTACGACGCGGTAGCGTTGCTCCGCGTCGTAAGCTTTTTCAGGGGATAATATGAGGGTATTTTGGTTCACTTCGTTCATGTAAAGTGGTTCGCTGTTGCTCACGAAAGTGGCTTCACGTAATTTACGTCGAAGACCATCTTCGCACCGCAGGTGCCAATTTCGTCGAAGACCATTTTCGCAGCTTTGCCGCCATTTACGTCGCTTGGCGACTACTTCTTGAGCGCTTCCATTACTTTGCTTTCGATCTCGTCGGCGAGGTCTGGGTTGTCGCGGAGGACGTTCTTTGCAGCATCGCGACCCTGAGCGAGTTTGTTGCCATCGTAGCTATACCATGAGCCAGACTTGGTCAAGATACCGTACTCTACACCCATATCCACGAGTTCGCCTACGCGAGAGATACCCTCGTTGAACATGAGGTCGAACTCCGCTTTCTTGAATGGAGGTGCTACCTTGTTCTTGATGACCTTCACGCGCACTTGGTTACCGATAATCTCGTCGCCATCCTTGATAGCACTTGCCTTGCGGATGTCGAGGCGAACAGAAGCATAGAACTTCAGCGCGTTACCACCCGTAGTGGTCTCTGGGTTGCCGAACATCACGCCGATCTTCTCGCGGAGTTGGTTGATGAAGATACAGGTGGTGTTGGTCTTGTTGATAGTAGCGGTGAGTTTGCGGAGTGCTTGCGACATGAGTCGTGCTTGCAAGCCCACACGGTTGTCGCCCATGTCGCCTTCGATCTCGGCTTTTGGGGTGAGGGCAGCTACAGAGTCGATGACTACGAGGTCCACGGCTGCGCTGCGGATGAGTTCGTCAGCGATGTCGAGGGCTTGCTCGCCACAGTCCGGTTGAGCGATGAGGAGGTTATCGGTATCCACGCCGAGTTTCTCCGCATAGAAGCGGTCGAAAGCGTGCTCGGCATCGATGATAGCAGCGATGCCGCCTTGCTTCTGCACCTCAGCCATAGCGTGGATAGCGAGGGTGGTCTTACCAGAAGACTCTGGACCGTAGATCTCTACTACGCGACCGCGAGGATAACCGCCTACGCCAAGCGCGATGTTCAAACCTACTGAACCTGAAGGGATTACAGGTACATCTTCTATCTTGTCGTCGCCCAATTTCATGATGGCGCCTTTGCCGAAATCTTTATCGATTTTTGCCATGGCCAGTTGCAAGGCCTTTAGTTTCTCTGGTGAGGGCATTTTCTTTTCTTCTGCCATAGTCGTATAAATGTTTTAAGGGTTAAAAGAGTTTTAAACGTTTTAAAGGTGCATTATAGAATGCGAGTGCAAAGGTAGTGTTTTTTTTGCATTTATGCAAATAGTAATTGCTTTTTTCTATATCTTTATGCATCTTCGTGCCATAATTGCGCAATCATGTCGATGCAAAAAGCGATTACTGTTGCTGAAATGAGGCTGATGATTAATGTTAGAAATACGTTCATATGTGTAAGTTTTTAGTAGTTAAACATACGGGGCTATAGGCAATTGGGTGTTGGCAATTGGCTGTACTTCCCCGAAATCGGCTGCAAAGGTACTGCTTCAAACTGCTAAAACTTGTCATATTGAAAGAAAAAAATGATTTTTTTCGATGGAAACTAGGAAATAAGGCAATAAATAGAGTTATTTGCCCTCTTTTATTGCGATGTGGTGCATTGCCATTAATTTATTGTGCCGAAAAAACACATATATAGATACCAAAAGACTGCCTACGAAATCTAAAATAAGGTCTGTCATAGTATCGCTGAGTGCTTCGTGTCCGCAGAGAGGAATATCATCTGCCTGAATAATTGAAGCTGTTGTATTTGCCATAAATTGTTGAGTGTTCGTGCCGAAAAATGCATCGTAACCATATTCGCAAATTTCCCACACCACGCCACAACTTAGTCCAAAAAGCAAAACGTAGAATGCTATGAAAAATTTATTTTCCAAAATAACTTTTTGGCTATCTTCAAAGATGATACTGATAATCCATAAACCTACAAATGCCAGCACACAACCAGAAAAAAGATGTAACACAGAATCCCACCATTGGTATTTTCCATAGAAATTCAGTCCATCGCCCATCACCATGGCAACAAAACCGAAAATGGCGCATAGTACTGTGATAATCAGTGGTATTTGCACCATAAAATGCTTACGAAGTAAGATGGGAAAAGTAAGAATTAGCAATATAACAGCATATTGTAACGCACAGAAACATAATGCATTCATCGTTGTTTCGGATTGGAAATAAAGATATAGCATATTTCCAATTCCTAAACCAATAGTTAGCGCAAACAATATGTAGTATATGCGTTGCAGACTCTGGTGAAGCGTTCGTTTGGGTGAAGGATTTTTCATCGAAGATAGGTTTTAAATTCTAATTTACAGTGAATTATGAATACTCTAGTTGTACAAGATTAAATCGATCACATCATCCGAAGTGTGTGGGTTGGCATGGGCGCGTTGATTGCGTAGCATTTGTTGGCGATATGCTTTGTCTTCGCATAAACGCATCGCTATTGCTACTTGCTGTTGCGGGTCAGTGGTATGATAGGAAAGGCCGTGATTATGAAAGAAATGCGCATTGTAGTTTTCTAATCCAGGTATAGGGAGCGTGTGAATGAGTGGGATATTCTTCACAATCGCTTCTGTGGAAGTGATTCCGCCTGGTTTGGTGAAAATGACATCTGAAGCATCCATAAGCATAGATACTTTGTCGCTAAAACCCATTAACCATACTTGTGATTGTTCCCCAAAATGCGATTGCAAGGCATGCAATAGTTCTTCGTTTCTACCGCAAACACAAATTACGCTGTCTTCGGGGCGGATTTGTTCTACTAAAAGTTGCACCAATTGCTCTACATTGCCATAGCCCATAGAACCTGACATGACTAAATACCAGTTCCCATATATGTTTAGATTGGGAGCTAATACAGTAGCAAGTAATTGCTGACGTGCTTGTTTTTTGGGCAGACGGTGGGTGAATTTTTGTTCATCAATGGGTATGCCAATCGGCACAATCTTTTCGCGTGGAATGCCTTTTTCTACAAATTCTTCCACCAAATGTTCATGTGGAATAATATAATGGTCTAAATCTGTTTCTTGTAAAAATGGGATGCAAGTGTAGTCGGTCATGACAAAATATGTAGGCAAACTGAATGGCATGTTGCGTTTTATGGCAGTAATCGCTTCGGCAGGAAAAAGATGTACACATACTACAACATCAAAATGATTGGCGATAATATGATCATAGAGTTTTTGTGCGTAAAGTCGATTTGCCCCATAAAGAATGGATTGTCGCGATTCGCTGTTGTCGCTAACAAATCCACCGAACTTATACACAAATTCAAACAATGAACCGCGTGTGGAATACACATATGCATTACCTATTCGTTGGGAAAGTTCTTTGCTAACCAAAGCCAATGTGTCTTGAATCTCGCACGCAATACCGCGACGTTGCATGGCTTTTTGTAGTGCTTTTGCACAGGAATTGTGTCCTTCACCTGTGTTGCAAGATAAAATCAAAATTTTCATAGTTAAAGTAATAGATTTACTCAATAATAGACAAAATTCGTGCCATACAAATTAGCATTATTGAATTTTTCTGCCATCTGTTGTATAAATTTCGTCATTATGTACAGGATTCTCACCTGCTTCCCTTAACTGAATGCACTGCAAAATTCCAACAAAAAAATGATATGTACAAGAAAAAAGCACGAAAAATAGGATTTTTTCGTGCTTTTTCGTTTTTTATAAAGTGTTTAGTCAATATATTGCACTTTGTTGATGTCGCGAGGTTTGGCTGCGGGTGATTCGTTGGCATAGCCAAAGCCGACACAGAGGCAGAGTTCGTAGTTGTCGCTGAAACCAAGTAGGGCAAGAATCTCTGCGCTGTTCTGTGCATCATTGATGAAACGAACAGGACTTCCGAGGCAAATAGAGCCAATGCCCAGCGATTGGGCGGCTAGCATCATGTTACCTGCGAGTAATCCGCAGTCGTAAGCCGAGAAATCGTAGCCGAGGTCACGAGCGATAAAAGTCATCACAGGTGCACCGCGCATACAGCCGCGTACCATCTCTGGTTGGAGAGCAGGATTGCCTGTAACCATGAGATCTTGAACTTGTTGCATCTTCTCTGGGGTGTCAATGATACGTACTTCCCACGATTGTTTGTTCTGACCATTGGCAGCATTGATACCGCAGGTCATGATTTGCATCATCGTGTCGCGTGCTACAGGGGTAGCGTGGTACTGACGGATGCTTCGGCGTGCCATAATGGCGTTGATGACTTCGTTGTTCATAGGTTCATTGTTTTGAGGGGTAGGATTGCAACCTACCAATGTGAGTGCCAAAAGTGGCAGGAAGATAAGGAATTGTTTCATAATTATATTGGAATTGTCTGGTTATTGTCTGGTTATTGTGTGGTTATTGTGCGGTGCGCACTGGGAATTTGGAGGATATATGTATGTATTTTATCCAAAAGGTTCGGCGTAGGTGCACCCTTCGCGCCAACGTGAACAGCCATAGCGCGTCTTGCCACGGATAACAGTGCCCTTGCCACAAACAGGGCAACGCATACCCGACTTGTCGGCTTTGACTTCGTGGACTACTTCTGCTGTCATTTGTTTGAGTTCGTCCAAAAAGAGCAGCGCTGTATAGTCGCCTCGCTCAATGGCACGGAGTTTTTGTTCCCAGCGTCCTGTGAGTTCGGCTGACTTGAGGATTGGAGATATGATAGTATGTATCAGGTTGATACCCACTTCTGTGGCTTTGATATTCTTCTTTTCGCGAACGATGTACTTGCGTTGGAAGAGTTTTTCGATGATTGCTGCTCGTGTACTTGGGCGACCAATACCATTCTCCTTCATCGCATCGCGCAGTTCCTCATCTTCGACGGTCTTACCAGCCGTTTCCATAGCGCGGAGAAGGGTGGCTTCGGTGTAGTACTTGGGCGGAGTGGTTGTTTTTTCTTGCAACTGTGGTTCGTGCGGTCCCGATTCACCTTTTCGGAAAGTAGGTAGTGTCTTTAGCTCTTCAGCTTCGTCATCGGTTTTCTCTTTGGCAAAGACTTCGCGCCATCCCTGTGCAAGGACTTCTCGTCCTGTTACCTTAAAAGATATATCGCCCGCGCATGCGAGGACAGTGGTGTTCGCCACTTGGCATGGAGGATAGAAAGCAGCAATAAATCGGAGTGCCACCATATCATACACCTTTCGTTCAATTTCAGTGAGATTGTTAGGACGTTGCCCCGTAGGGATAATAGCATGGTGGTCTGTTACTTTGCTGTTATCAAAGACTTTCTTGGATTTGGGTAAACTACCTGCACTTTTACCGCCATCTGCCTTGAGTGGAAGAAGTGGGGCTACTTGTGGAAAAAAGTCCTGAATACCGCGCAAGGTGGCAGGTACTTTAGGGTAAATGTCATCACTAAGGAATGTTGTGTCCACACGTGGGTAGGTGGTGACATGCTTCTCGTAGAGACTTTGAATCGTTTTGAGAGTATCATCAGCAGTCATACCATAGCGTTTGTTGCACTCTACTTGCAGCGACGTGAGGTCGAACAAACGTGGCGCATACTCCATGCCTTTCTTCTTCTCCACGGAAGTGATTTCGAGGGGGAGGTCCTTGATACTATCCACGAGTGTCTGCCCTTGTTCGAGGGAAGTGATAGCATACTCATCTTCTTCAGCAGGCAATTGGGCAGAGAAAAGGGTATCGCGGTAGAGGGTTTTGAGTTCCCAATAGGTGCGTGGCACGAAATGCTCAATCTCGTGTTGGCGTTTGACGATGAGTGCGAGGGTCGGCGTTTGTACGCGGCCGATACTGAGGACTTGTCGGTCTTTGCCTACGCCCTTAGCAAAACGCAGGGTGTAGGCGCGGGTGGCATTCATGCCAAGCAGCCAATCGCCAATAGCACGCATGAGTCCCGCCTCGTAGAGGTGTTGGTATTCGCTTTGGTCTTTTAGTTTCTGGAAACCCTCGCGGATAGCATCTTCGGTCAATGAAGAAATCCACAGGCGTTTGACAGGCACGCGACATCCTGCTTTTTGATAAACCCATCGCTGGATGAGTTCACCCTCTTGCCCCGCATCACCGCAGTTGATGACCATTTCGGCTTGTGCGATGAGGTTTTTGATGGTGTTGAATTGCTTTTGTACGCCTTTGTCATCTGTTACTTTGATGCCAAATCGAATAGGTACCATCGGAAGTGATGACATGTTCCATCCTTTCCACTGCTCGTTGTATTCGTTAGGGTCGAGCAATGCACAAAGGTGTCCAAATGTCCATGAAACACAATAACCATTCCCCTCCATATAGCCATCTCGCGAGGTTGTTGCGCCTAATACGCGAGCAATATCACGCCCTACAGAAGGCTTTTCGGCTATACAGAGAATCATACGCGGTTGGCAGTTAAGAATTAATTTCTATAGTTCTATACTCTATGACCATAGCTGTAAACCATCTGTTTTTGTTTCACGCCGTTCAATACAGCTACCATCTTAGGTAGTCGATTTTGTTTGTGTGTTTGATTGATAGAGTCTATCAAGTCGAATGTCGTGTAGTTAGCGCGAGTGACAAAAATAGTCAAGTCTGCTATGCGATTTAAGAGGAATGTATCACTGACTATTGCTGTAGGAGCAGAGTCAAGAATGATATAATCATAACGTTGACGTAGTTCCTCTAATAGTGCATCTAAACGATCACTTTGCAATAATTCACTTGGATTAGGAGGAATTATCCCAGCAGGGATGATGTCCAGATTTTTAATAGAAGATTTGATAATTGTATCCTCAATAGAATAAGATTCATCCGCCAAGTAACTAGTCAAACACCCTTGAGATGAAAGATCGAAAGAAGTTGCCAAAATAGGTTTGCGAATGTCTAAATCCACTAATACAACTTTTTTATCTAATAGTGTTTGTGAAATAGCGAGATTAGCAGCCACATAAGATTTCCCTTCGCCATTCACACCGGATGTTACCAATATAACAGAAGAAGTTTCTTTGGCAGGTTGTAAGAAACGTATATTCGTGCGCAATGTACGAAATAGTTCTGCTGTGAGAGAATTATCACCTTCTTGTACGCTTAAGAATTTGTTGCTACGATCCTTTATTAAAATTCCAACCAAAGGGGTATTTAGGCGTTTCTCCAAATCTTTTGAATCGTTTGAAATGCGATTGTTCATCACATCGTACACCACCATAAAACCTAAAGGAAGAATTAATCCGATAAGAATAAGTATCAAAATTGTGTTATAATTTGGACTAACACAATTTGGGGTAATATGTGGGGTCGTAATCACTTTGATAGGCATTACAGTCGAAGCCAAAAGTAGTGCATTGTTTTCGTTTTGCTCACATATGATCAAATACAACTTCTCTTTTAACTTCTTTTCCAACATCATTTTTTCGTATGTTCTTACATGATCTGGAAGGTTTTTGCGTTGTAAGTCAGCCAATTCAGCATGTTTCTCTAAATCTTCTAGAGCAACTGTTAATGTGCTTCGCAGGTTATTGACAGCAGTGATTATATTTGCACGCATAATAGCTAACTGTTCATCCATTTGTTTGATGGTTGAATCATCCTTATCGGTTGTTTGCTCTAAACGCAGTTTATCCAGCATCAGTGCATTGTAATCATTTACGATAGCCGTAAGAGCCGCATCATATATACCAATGTTTGACGATTGTGTTTGCTCCAGAGTCTGCGTTTGGGATGATGATGCCATGAACATAGCGGGTAGTAGGACGTTTTCGTGTGGCGTATTTTCGAGAAATTCGCACAAAAAATCCATCATGTGTATTTGTGTGGCTACATCCGTCAATTTATTGCGATATCCAGCATCTTCATTCAAAAACAATTCAGATTCTATAATAGGATCTACCAATCCATACGTCTCAAGATATTTAACTTTTTCAACTTCGGATTGCACCAATTCGTTCTCCACCGCATGCATGCGTTCTTCAATGAATTTTGCAGTGTTCTGTGCCACAAGATTTTTGTCGTTCATGGCATCAGAATTATAGTAATCAATAAGTTTTTGCATGAAATCTACTGAACGTGCAGGGATATCAGATGTAGAAGACATCTCGATTACTCGTGAATCTTTTTTTACTGCGGCTATAGTAATGCGTTTTTGGTAGAGGTCGATAGCAACAGGACGAGGGTATATAGTTATGTTGTATTGATTGCCTCGTGGTAATTTTTTAGTAGGGGTCAAAATATTAAAACAAATGGCACCCGCGCACGTTTCAAATGGAGTAGTCAAATCTTGTACAACATGTTTACTATGTCGGAAACGGCCATGTTGTACCTTAACCACATAATCTTTTTTACGTACTTTGACATGAATTTTAGTGGTTGATGCAATTGTGTCTAAGAATGCGGGAGGATATGCTATTACTAAATCACTATTAGGGTATTGACCTATCCATCGTAATCCTCTTTTCTTTCTATATTCAGATTGCAAACCTAAATCGGTTACGATTCTTGAAGCAATGTCACGCGATGTTAAAACGGCCACCTCATCATCAACTGATTTTTGTCCGTTCATACCCAATACGTCTAACATGTCTGTTTGGATGAAAGTGCTGCCGGTTTCAGCATCACGGAGCATAATCTTAGACTTGACTTCAAAATGATGAGTTGTTGACATATAACTATATATGCCGTACATTCCAAAAATTGCAGCACTTAGCAAAAACCAATACCAATTATGGAGGATGCGTACTATCCAAGTGCGAATATCTATTTCCTTAGTTTCTTGTGCCATAAAATATTACTAACTTTTACCAAATCCATCTCGGTTTTAAACATAACTATTTTTATCCGTTCAATTAATATACGGTGCGCAAAGGTAATACATTTTATTCACATACACAAGATTTTTTTAGAGTAAAATCATTTTTTTCGCAAAAAATGCAAAAATATTTTGTCAATCCAAAAAAAAGTAGTACCTTTGCGCGCTTTTTCGGCTTTTAGGCTCCTAAGTAGCACTGCAGAGGGGACGGATGATATCCATTGGGGGTATGCCAACGTCGAGGACTCCGCATCTCGCCTGACCGATGTAACTAATTAAAAACATTCAAGTAAATGTACGCAATTGTAGAAATGCAAGGTCTCCAATACAAAGTTGAGGCTGGCAAGAAACTCTTTGTTAACCGTATGGCAGCCGAGAAGGGCGCTGAGGTAACATTTGAGAAAGTACTCCTCGTGGACAACGACGGAGATGTAAAAGTAGGTGCTCCTGTTGTAGAGGGCGCAAAAGTGGTTTGCGAAGTGCTCGACAACGAGTGCCGTGGCGAGAAAGTTCTCGTTTTCCACAAAAAACGCCGCAAAGGCTATCGTAAATTGAACGGCCATCGTCAAGATTTGACCAATCTCGTAGTTAAAGAGATCGTTTTGGCTTAATTGTTTAACCTTTTTAAAAGCAAAGTTTAAGAGATATGGCACATAAGAAAGGTGTCGGTAGTTCCAAGAACGGCCGTGAATCAGAAAGCAAACGACTTGGTGTAAAGATCTTTGGTGGTCAATTCGCTAAAGCTGGTAACATCATCGTACGTCAACGTGGTACAGTTCACAACCCAGGCGAGAACATCGGTATGGGTTCTGACCACACTCTTTTCGCTCTTACAGATGGTATCGTATGCTTCCAAAAGAAGCGTAACAATAAATCATACGTTTCCATCCAGCCGATTGCAGAGGCTTAATCGGCAAGAGAAAGCTAACCCTAATTTCTCCTACCGATTGCTTCGGCAGTTGGCAGGAGAAATTTGTTTTATTACAATATTGAACCATACAGAACAATATTGAACAATTATGCTGACATTAAAACAAATTTATGACAACAAAGCCGCCATCATCGCTGGCTTAGAGAAGAAGCACTTCGCCAATGCGGCAGAAACCATTGAGCAAGTTATCGCCCTTGACACAGAGCGCAAAGCAGCTCAGCAAAAGAAAGACGCCGCTTCGGCAGAGATGAACAAAATCTCTAAATCGATCGGCGCACTCATGGCGCAAGGCAAACGCGAAGAGGCAGAAGTAGCCAAAGCACAAACAGGTGCGCTCAAGCAAGCCATCCCTAGCTTCGAACAAGAGATGGCAAAGGCAGAAGAAGCGCTTACCTCTCTCCTACTCACTATTCCTAACGTACCATACGACCTCGTACCAGAGGGCGGTAGCGCAGAGGACAACCTCGTCGTGAAAATCGGTAACTGGACTAACCAACCTATGCTCGATAAACTCGCTGCTGAAGGCACTATTGCCATCCGCGATTGGGATAACGCCACCGACGAACAACTTGCCAACAATGATAAACTCCCACATTGGGAACTAGCAAAAAAATACAATCTGATTGACTTCGATTTAGGTGTCAAAATATCTGGCGCAGGCTTCCCTGTATATATAGGCATGGGAGCGCGCCTACAACGCGCGTTAATCAACTTTTTCCTCGCGGAAGCAAGTAAAGCGGGCTATACCGAGATTATGCCTCCTACCGTAGTAAACGAGGCTAGCGGCTATGGTACAGGACAATTGCCAGACAAAGAGGGACAAATGTATCACTGCCAATTGGATAACCTCTACCTTATCCCTACTGCTGAGGTACCTGTCACCAATATCTACCGCGACGTCATCATCGAAGAGGCACAACTGCCTATCAAGAACTGCGCTTATACCCAATGCTTCCGTCGCGAGGCAGGATCGTATGGTAAGGATGTGCGCGGACTCAACCGCCTCCACGAGTTTAGCAAGGTCGAGATTGTTCGTATTGATACCCCAGAGCATTCCGATGCAAGCCATAAAGAGATGTTGGAGCATGTAGAAGGATTACTTCAAAAACTCGAACTCCCTTATCGCGTTCTACGCCTTAGTGGTGGCGATATGTCCTTCACCGCAGCACTCTGCTATGACTTTGAGGTATATTCTGAGGCACAACATCGTTGGTTAGAGGTCTCTTCTACATCTAATTTCGACACCTACCAAGCCAACCGTTTGCACTGCCGTTACCGCCGCGCAGAAGACAAGAAAGTTACTCTCTGCCACACACTTAACGGCTCTGCCCTCGCTCTCCCTCGTATCGTGGCTGCCCTCCTAGAAAACAACCAAACTCCAGAAGGCATCCGCATCCCAGCAGCCCTACAACCATACATAGGTTGCGACATGATAAAGTAAAGAAAAGTACAACAATACAAGTAAATCGCACATTTTGTGAGAGAAAATCTTGCATATGTGCGATTTTTTTTGTAACTTTGCGCCCAAATTAATTTGGGTAGTTATGTTAGAGATTCTTAAATATTGTGTACCTGCGTTATGTGTACTTTTGGCTACTTGGATGGTTATGCACAAGTTCTACCAAAATGAAGCAAAAAAGCGTCTTTGGGAATTGAAAAAGCTTTCGCAAAAGGAGATTTCTCCGCTCCGCATGCGTGCGTACGAGCGCTTGGCTTTGTTGCTTGAGCGTACGACTCCTGATCATATGTTATTGGATTTGAATATTGCAGAAATGAGTATATTGCAGTTGCAGCAACAATTAATGCGCACTATTCGAGAGGAATATGATCACAATCTGAGTCAACAGATATATGTCAGTGATCAAGTGTGGGAAGCTATTGTCGCTTCTCGTGATCAGATGGTGGTGTTCATTAACACGATGGCACAGCAGTTGCCTCCTGAGAGTAGTGCTTTGGATTATGCCAAGATTTTAATCACTGCATACACTTCAAATGGTGACACGGCGAATGATAAAGCAATGCAATTGCTAAGAAATGAAGCAAGAATGTTGCTCTAAATAGTAGATATGCCAATGAAACATAGATTGACTATATTGTTTTTACCTGTGTTGTTGTTACTTGTATTAACCAATCTATTTGCTTCTTGTACGAGAGAGACTGCTTGTAGAAAGGATATGGAGGTGGCAATGGTAATTACCTTGCAAGCGGATTCGCTGAACCCAAAAGGGCATTCGGTGAAATATACGGTATGGGATAGCCTTACGATAGAGGTCTTGGAGAAAAACGACTTGATTGTGGATAATCGTAAGAACTTGAGCAAGATACCATTGCCTCTGCGCCCTGATACTACAATCTCTACTTTTTTGATGGCATTTCACGAACAGATTGATACACTTTTTGTGGAGCATACACCACGTCAGTATTTTGTTAGTTTGGCATGTGGCTGTGCAATCTATCATACTATTACTGCGGCATGGTCCACCGACTATCGTGTAGATAGTGTGGAGATTATAAATGCGAATGTGGAAAACGCTGTTCAAGAAAATTTGCGAATACATTTACATGAATAAGTGGATTCTTTTCATATTGCCCTTGTTGTTTTTTGCTGTGCGCGCGAGCGCGAAAGACTCAACCGTTGTTGAGACACAGGCAAAGCAGTATCCAGATACAGCTATCTATCAAGGTATGAGTATTAAATTGGATATTGCTATGCCGATACTGGAAATAGCACGTTCTGCGGGTAAGGTGCAAGATTATGAGATGGCTGTCAATGTGCGTTTGGCAAAGCGTTTCTATCCGACATTGGAATTGGGTTATGCAGTTGCAGAAACGGCAGCTGATGGAGGATTATACAATGGACAAGGTGGTTTCATTAGATTGGGTATGGATTTAAGCGCACTCAAGAAAGGAGTGGGAGAGAATTGCTTGATGGTGGGGTTGCGTTTAGCAGGAGCGTATCAAGAATTTCAGATTACAGGTGTACCCGTATATGGCGATTATTGGCCGCTACCCAATGTAGATTATTTCGACCAACGAAAGTTTGATTGCTGGGGCGAGATTGTAGCAGGCTGTCAAGTACAAGTATGGAAAGGATTGCAGATGGGATGGTACTTGCGCATGAAGATCTTGTTTACTCGTACCGACAAGCAAGGCGATGCTCTACCCGCTTACCTCCCTGGCTTTGGCTATCGTAATGATACCAATTGGGGAATCAACTATTTTGTTGGATATAAATTTTAACAACGCTGAACTATATCGAACCATTTTTTTGAACAATATTAACTAACGATACAATCATGAATTCAAATCAACTAATGACAAAAGCGGCAGATAACATCCGTATCCTTGCCGCAGCAATGGTCGAGAAGGCCAAGAGTGGTCACCCAGGTGGCTCAATGAGTGGAGCAGACTTCGTTCAAGTGCTCTACTCGGAGTTCCTTATCCACGACCCAGAGAATCCATGTTGGGAAGCGCGCGACCGCTTCTTCCTTGATCCTGGTCACATGTCACCAATGCTCTATGCACAACTCTGCATGACAGGTCACTTCACTATGGACGAACTCAAGCAACTCCGTCAATGGGGTAGTGTTACACCTGGTCACCCAGAGCGCAACGTAGCTCGCGGTATAGAGAATACTTCTGGTCCTCTTGGTCAAGGTCACACCTTCGCAGTAGGTGCGGCTATCGCAGCGAAGTGGTTCAACGCGCGTTACGGCGAGATTCACAATCCTACTATCTACGCATTCATCTCTGACGGCGGCATTCAAGAAGAGATTAGCCAAGGCGCAGGTCGCATGGCAGGACACCTCAAGCTTGACAACCTCATCATGTACTACGACTCCAACGAAGTACAGCTATCTACCAACTGCAATGAGGTGAGCTCTGAGAACGTCGCCATGAAGTACGAAGCATGGGGTTGGTACGTACAAGATATTGATGGTCACAATCCAGAGGCTATCCGCCAAGCTATCATCAACGCACAAAATGAGAAGAATCGCCCATCGCTCATCATCGGTCATACCTCTATGGGAAAGGGCTGCGTGAATGCCGAAGGCGAGAGTTGGGAGGGTAAGACCTCTACCCACGGTCAACCACTCAGCAAGTCGGGCGCTTCTTTCGAAGCTACCGTTCGCAACCTAGGTGGCGATCCTGAGAACCCATTCCAAATCTTCCCTGATGTACAAGCGCTCTTTGACAAACGCGCTGAAGAACTGCGCGAAATAACCAACCAACGCTATGCCGCTTACCACGAGTGGGCAACCGCTAACCCATTGGCTGCCAACGAGTATGAGACCTTTATGCGTGGTGAAGCACCTTGCGTGGACTGGAGCGAAATCATGCAAAAGCAAAACGTGGCTACCCGTGCAGCGTCTGCTAATGTATTGGCATACCTCTCCGAGCATGTCGGCAACATGATTGTATCCTCCGCCGACCTCTGCAACTCCGATAAGACAGACGGTTTCCTCAAGCATACCCACGTCATCACGCCTAACGACTTCACCGGTCGCTTCCTCCAATCAGGCGTAAGCGAACTCACCATGGCATGCGTCTGCATCGGTATGGCACTCCACGGCGGTATCATTCCTGCCTGCGGAACATTCTTTGTTTTCTCTGATTATATGAAACCTGCCATCCGTATGGCTGCTCTCATGGAGATTCAGATGATGTTCGTTTGGAGCCACGATGCTTTCCGCGTAGGCGAGGATGGTCCTACTCACGAGCCAGTGGAGCAAGAGGCACAAATCCGCCTCATGGAGAAACTGCACAACCACTCTGGTCGCCCCAGCGTGATGGTGCTCCGTCCTGCAGATGCAGAGGAGACAACCGCTGCATGGAAAATGGCGATGGAGAACATCTATACTCCTACTGCCCTCATCCTCTCGCGCCAAGACGTGACCAGTGTGCCTAACACTTCCGCTGAAGGCGTGAAGAAAGGTGCGTATATCGTGAGCCAAGACGAGAACCCACAAGTGGTGATGCTGGCTTCTGGTAGCGAAGTTTCTACCCTCATGGCTGGTGCTGAGCTCCTCCGTGCTGAGGGTGTCCGCCTCCAAATCGTGAGCGTTCCTTCAGAGGCTATCTTCCGCCAACAAAGCAAAGAGTACCAAGCAGAAGTGTTGCCACAAGGCGTTACTCGCTTTGGTTTGACCGCAGGCTTGCCATGCAACCTCGAAGGCCTCGTAGGCGAACATGGCACTGTATGGGGACTCAACTCCTTTGGTTTCTCTGCACCATACAAAGTGCTCGACGAGAAACTCGGCTTCACCGCACAAAACGTGTACGACCAAGTGAAAGCGTTGCTTTCGTAGTTCAAAATAGTTCAACATTGTTTACTTGAATGGCAGATGTTCGTAAAATAGAAGACTTGCGCGTTTGGCAGAGTGCACGTGTAATTTGCAAAGATGTATATGTGCTGACACGTAAGGAAGAATTCGAAAAAGATTTTCGCTTTGTTCAACAAATCCGTTCTGCGGCAGGATCTATTATGGATAATATCGCAGAAGGATTTGGACGAGGAGGAAACAAAGAGTTCATGCAATTCTTGACTATTGCGCGAGGATCTATTCAAGAGGTATTAAGCCAATTATACAGAGCTTTTGATGTTGGCTATATTACAGAAAGTGAATTGGAAGTAGTTAAACAGAAGGTTAATTCTACCGCTATTATGATTCATAACTTAATTGAAGCAATCAAAAAATCTGACATGAAAGGTTCTAAATACAACATTGAACCACTTTGAACCACTTTGAACAACTCTGAACCACAACATTGAACAGCGCGCAGCGCTATTGAACCATATTGAACAATTTTGAACCAAATAATAAGATTATGGACTATAATTTTAGTGAAATTGAAAAGAAATGGCAAGCCGAATGGGCTAAGGCTGGTACTTACCGCGTAAGTAACCAAAGCAACAAAAAGCCCTTCTATGTCCTCGATATGTTCCCTTATCCATCGGGCGCGGGCTTGCACGTAGGTCACCCTCTCGGCTATATCGCCAGCGATATCTACAGCCGCTACAAACGCCTACAGGGCTTCAATGTACTCCACCCAATGGGTTTCGACTCCTATGGTCTGCCTGCTGAGCAATATGCTATCCAAACAGGTCAGCACCCAGAGAAGACCACGATGGAGAACATCGCCCACTACATTGAGCAACTCCAAAAGATTGGTTTCAACTATGATTGGGACCGCGAAGTGAAGACCTGCTCACCAGACTTCTACAAATGGACACAATGGGCATTTATCCAAATGTTCAACTCCTACTTCGATACCTCTTTGCAGAAAGCTCAG
>JAZNJW010000020.1:0-166403 GCA_045578255.1 Paludibacteraceae bacterium | reverse complement strand
AGAATGTAGTATCTTTGCATCCTCTTTCAAAGAGTCAACCTTTTTAGGACTCCAGTCAACCTTTTCAGGAAACGAGTCAAAAAAGTACGTTTTTTAAGATTATATATCAGTAATCGAGTCAACCTTTTTCAGGTTTAGTCAGGAGACAGCACTTTTTGTAGGCAAAGAGTTGAGTCGGAGTTCTCTCGGTCGTCTCTCGGTCGTCGGTCGGTAAAACGAGGGAAAGTATAAGAGAGGGAAAATCTTAAGAAAAAGCATTTTACAGGTAAGCACACCAAACATCACGCATTAGGCGGTCGTGCCTACCCTGTACGGCACTACCCTATAGCCGTACGGCTGCGTGACCGCAAGGGTCGCGCCATTCTATGTATTGCGCTTAATCCTCAAAGTGGGGACTTCTCGGGCGCAATACTCGAAGTGCCATTCAAGGCACTTCTTCACTTAACAAAAGTACTTTTTTGAGTTGGGGAGTTGGTAGGTTCATCCTTGGTTATTAACACGGGAAAGATAGAGAAGGAACAAAGGAAGATAATCTTAAGAAACAGCACATAAAACATCCATCGCACCTCGAATGAGATGCGATGGATTATTACTAGTTATTCTAGATTGGCTAGTAATGCTAGATTATCTAGATTATTTTTACAAAGTCTTAGCCACCTCGATTTGCTCGAAGGTCTCGATGAGGTCGCCTTCTACTATATCGTTGTAGCTCTTGATGCTCAAACCACACTCCATATTGAGACCCGCCTCCTTGATATCATCCTTACCATGCTTAAGCGAAGACAACTCGCCAGTATGGATCACGATACCGTCACGGATTACGCGGCATTTATTAGCACGCTTGGCTTTACCCTCACGCACAATACAACCTGCGATAGTACCCACCTTGGAGATACGGAAAGTTTGCAATACCTCGAGCGTAGCAGTAACCTCCTCCTTGATATCTGGAGAAAGCATACCTGCCATAGCCGACTTGATCTCTTCGATAGCATCGTAGATGATAGAATAGATGCGGATGTCTACTTCTTCGCCCTCTGCCATCTTACGCGCTGTGCTGGTAGGACGGACATTAAAGCCGACGATAATCGCATCCGAAGCAGCAGCGAGAAGGACATCTGAGTCGGAGATTGCACCCACAGCACCGTGGATAACATTGACTTGGATATTCTCGGTAGAGAGTTTGATGAGCGAGTCTTTGAGCGCCTCCACAGAGCCATCCACATCACCCTTGACGATGATATTGAGCTCTTTGAAGTCACCAATAGCCAGACGACGACCAATTTCGTCCAAACCAACGTGTTTCTTGGTGCGGAGCGACATCTCGCGTTGCAATTGCTCGCGTTTGTTAGCAATATCGCGTGCCTCTTGCTCGGTAGCCATCACATTGAACTCATCACCTGCTTGTGGTGCGCCGTTGAGACCAAGAATCAAGCATGGCTCGCCAGGAAGGGCTTGTTGGATACGTTGTCCGCGCTCGTTGAACATGGCTTTGATCTTACCATGATAGATACCTGCGAGGACAATATCACCATGATGGAGCGTACCATCTTGCACAAGCACAGTAGCCACATAACCACGACCTTTGTCGAGCGACGACTCGATGATAGAGCCCTTGGCACGGCGGTTAGGATTGGCTTTGAGTTCGAGCAACTCGGCTTCGAGAAGCACTTTCTCAAGGAGTTCGAAGACACCCTCGCCCTTCTTAGCAGAGATATGTTGGCATTGGTAAGAACCACCCCAATCCTCTACGAGAATATTCATGTTGGAGAGTTGCTCTTTGATCTTATCTGGGTTAGCACTTGGTTTATCGCACTTGTTAATAGCGAAGATCATAGGTACGCCAGCTGCTTGTGCGTGGTTGATGGCCTCGATAGTCTGCGGCATGACCGCATCGTCGGCAGCCACAATGATAATAGCGATATCCGTTACCTTCGCACCACGTGCACGCATGGCGGTAAATGCCTCGTGACCAGGAGTATCAAGGAAAGTGATGTGCTGACCATTTTTGAGCTTCACGTTGTACGCACCAATGTGCTGTGTGATACCACCTGCCTCGCCAGCAATCACGTTGGCATTACGGATATGGTCGAGGAGCGATGTCTTACCGTGGTCCACGTGACCCATGACGGTTACGATTGGGCAGCGTTCGGTGATATCCTCTTCGTTGATAACCTCATCTGCATTGATTTCCTCAACCACTTCGGCAGAAACGAACTCAGTAGAGAAGCCAAACTCCTCTGCTACGAGGTTGATGGTTTCTGCATCAAGACGCTGGTTGATACTAACCATGACGCCGAGCATCATACAGGTACCGATGACCTTGGTCACAGGCACGTTCATCATCACGGCGAGGTCGTTGGCGGTCACAAACTCGGTGAGTTTGAGTACCTTGCTTTGCTCTTGCTCCGCAGCCCGCTCCTGCGCCATCTTCTCGCGCTCTAACTCACGACGCTCACGCTTATGTTTGCTAGTAGAGGTTTTACCCTTGTTGCCTTGGAGACGTTGGATAGTCTCTTTGATTTGGCGTTGTACCTCCTCGTCATCGACTTCCACTTTGAAGCCCTTGGCTTTGTTGTTCTTCTTTTGAGGTTTTTGATTGCGTGCATCATTTACGTCCACCTTGTTTTGTTTGATGCGTTCGCGTTTGCGTTTCTCGCCGTCTTTAGAGGCATTTGCGCCATTGCCAGCATTACCGCCGTTGTTGGCAGCAGGTTTGTTGGCTTTGCGTTGTTGCTCGCGTGCCTCGCGCTCTTTGCGCTTCTCCTCTTTGGTTTTCTTGGTTGGGTGAGTAGCAGTATTAATACTACTTAAGTCAATCTTACCCAATACCTTAGGTGCATTTTTGAGCACAGGTTTACCCAACGTGAATATTTCCTCTTCCTTCTTCTCTGCATGCACATTAGACGCTATAGAAGGCAGCTCTACTTTTTTAGCATTTTCTTGTGTTTTCTTTTCTCGTGCCTTCTGTGCTTCTTGTGCTGCTTTTTTCTCTGCTTCTGCTTTGGCTTTAGCAGCCGCCTCTGCAGCCGCTTTTTCTGCAGCAATTCGTGCTTCTTCTGCCTTACGTGCTTCTTCAGCAGCTTTGCGAGCTGCTTCTTCCTCCGCTTTACGCTTTTTATCAGCATCAAGGTCAATTTTACCAACCATCTTTGGTTTGGGTATTTCGGTAGGGATATGCTCTGGCTTTTTAGGTTCGTCAATAGCGACTGACTTAGGTATTTCTCGCTCTTGACGTTCTTGTGCCTGACGCTCCGCTTCCAACTTCAACGCCATGTCCTTGTTAAATTCTTTAGCGAGCAATAGGTACAAGTCGTCCTCGATACGGGTGTTTGGGTCCGTAGCGATTTCCTTACCCTGCTTTTTACAGAATTCCACGGCGGTGGACATGCCGATGTTTAATTCTTTACAAGCTTTGATAAGTTTAATAGCCATATCGTCGGAATTGGCTTGTCGCACAGAATTCGCCATGCGAATTAAAGCGACCGCCATTCCTCCTCTTAACTCAAGCCCACGAGGCTCTCGTTAGTAAGCGGGTTTCCCGCCTGTCCGGGGACTTCGTGGACTTTAGAGCGAGGAGGTCCTCCATTCCGGGAGGGGTTTTATTATTTATACTTAATTAGTCTTCAAACTCAGCAGCAAGGATAGCAAGTACCTCGTCAATAGTTTCTTCCTCAAGGTCAACTCGTTTTATCAATTCAGTTTTCTCAACTCCCAATACAGCTTTTGCAGTATCCAAACCAATTGCCTTGAATGCATCCAATACCCATTGATCAATCTCATCATTGAATTCATCCAAATAGATATCTTCGTTATCAGCTTCATCCATTTCACGATAAACATCAATCTGATAGCCAGTTAGCATACTTGCCAATTTGATGTTATATCCGCCTTTACCAATGGCTAAAGATACTTCATCTGGCTGCAAATATACCTCTACTTTCTTTTCCTCTTCATTAATATTCATTGATGAAATTTTAGCAGGGGCTAATGCACGTTGTACATAAAGATTGATGTTTGAAGTATAATGAATTACGTCAATATTTTCATTGCGAAGTTCGCGTACGATACCATGAATACGCGCACCCTTAATACCCACGCATGCGCCCACAGGATCAATACGATCATCAAACGATTCTACAGCCACTTTGGCGCGTTCGCCTGGGATTCTAGCAATATTTTTGATTGCAATCAAACCATCATGCACTTCTGGAACTTCCTGCTCGAACAAACGTTGCAAAAACAATGGAGAAGTACGCGACAAAATGATTTTAGGATTTTGGTTCTTATTATCTACTTGCACAACCACTGCACGCACATTGTCTCCTTTGCGATAGTAATCTGTAGGGATTTGGTTTTGTTTAGGCAAATAAAGTTCATTACCATCTTCATCCAAAAGCAACATTTCTTTCTTCCAGACTTGATACAACTCACCACTGACAACTTGTCCTAACATTTCGCTATATCTCAAATATAAATTCTCCTTTTGAAGATCTAATATACGACTTGCCAGTGTTTGACGGAGATTCAGAATCATACGACGACCAAAGGACATAAAATCCACTTTGTCAGTAACTTCTTCTCCAATTTCTGCTTCATCGTCTAATTTTAATGCCTCCGTGATACCAATCTGGGTATTTGGATTTGCTACATCATCATCTTCCATTACAAGACGATTACGATAGATTTCTAAATCACCTTTGTCTGGGTTGATAATTACATCGTAGTTAGCATCTGTGCCATACATTTTTGTTATCACATTACGGAATGAATCTTCCAACACATTGATAAATGTTTGGCGGTCAATGCTCTTGAGTTCTTTGAACTCTGAAAAAATGTCAATCAAATTGATTGATTGTTGTTGTTTTGTTGCCATATTCTAATAATGTTCTATAATTTTCAAAGTTTTTAACGTTAGAATTTCAAGTCGTACTTGGTATATTTTACTCCATCATACGCAAAGGTCAGCGTTTGCACTTCTTTTTGTTTACGTTTTTTACCTTCCACAGCTACCATTACTTCAGTATCAAGTAAAAAAGAATCATCATCTACACTCACAAGTGTACCACGATACTTTTTACCATCTACAGCAAGTACTTCTACTGCATGGTTGAGATGCTTTTGATACTGCATTTTGGATTTAAACGGATCCGTCAAACTCACACTACCAACTTCTAATGAATAATCTTCTACTCCAATAGCATCTAAAGCCTCTACAAGTGTGTGATTGATCTCTGCACAAAAATCAACATCTACCCCTTCGAGATGATCAATCTCAACAAGAATCTCATTTTGTATGCTTATTTTCAAAGTAATCAACTCATATCCAGTGGCGTTTAACTTGTCCTCCAGAATATTTTGTATGTATTGTTTATCTATCATGATTCTTACATTTTATAAAATTGAGGGAACCTTTTCGGGTCCCCTCATTCATTTCGCCTGCAAAGGTACAAAAAATATTTGATATCACAAAATTTTTTATGTATTTTTGCTTAAAAATTTGTAATCTATTTCAAAATCCATATTTACAACCTCATTTTTCTAACATAAAACGCTTGTGATTTACGTGCGTTTACCAAATAAGTAGTAGTCAAATATTATACTTCGTTTACTAATAATTGGCGGATAATTCGATATGGCACTGCGAATATTGCTTATTCTTGTTTTATTATACATCCTTCGCATCTTGCAAAATTCACGTCTAGCTTGAAATACTGCCTTAGAATTCAGCCACTTACCTGATAACAACATTTGCAATGCTGCCACATAGTCCAAAAAGAAACGAACAAATAACACAACATGCAATTGGGGAGCAGGAAGATTCTTATAAAGCATCAATAAGTTGTTGCGAAAGTTCAAAAAAGTTTTACGCGGACTCTCATACCCCAATGCTCCACCACCCAAATGATATACTTTTGACTGTGGTATTACCATCACTTGATGTCCCCGACAATGCAACCGCCAACAAAGATCAATTTCTTCTTGATGTGCAAAAAACGTTGCATCCAATCCACCTACTTGCAAATATATTTCTCTACGGATTAGCAAACATGCACCTGATGCCCAAAAAATGGGAACAACATCATCATACTGTCCCTCGTCAAACTCTATGTATGATAAAAAACGTCCTCTACAATATGGATACCCTAAGCAATCCATCATACCACCTGCCGCACCCGCATGTTCAAAAAGAATTTTATTCGAACCTACAACTGATGCATTTTCCTTAGAAATCCAACTCAGTATTTTAGGCTGCAAAGCGGCCACCTCCTCGTGCGTGCGCGCGTAATTTAATAAGGTGTCTAACCACCCTTTTGTAACTTCGACATCGGAATTCAACAGCACCACATATTCGGCATCTACCTGCGCAATGGCACGATTATACCCTTCTGCAAAACCAAAGTTTTCTTTTAATTCGATGATACGAACTGGTTGAGTACGCAGATATGCTAACGAATTATCATTAGAGCCATTATCAGCCACCACAATCTCCACATTATCACCCTGTGTATGTGCTATTACCGACGGCAAATAGCGACGTAACATCGCTTCGCCATTCCAATTCAATATAATGACCGTACATTCTTTTGCCATATGCTACTGTTAACCTCTTACTTTGATTTAAAAGCCAAATGAGAATGCAATAGAAGCAGTGAAGTTTTTTCCTTGATAAAAAAGCGGACAAAACTTATCCAAATAATATTGTGCATTGCCCAAATCCTCACTTGACAAAGCACTCGTTTTTATATTATCAAATCCTTGTGCATTATTGTACCCCAAAGATAATGTCAAAAACATATTAGGATGCGCTTCATATATACCATCCAAACGCACTTCATGATTACGATAAATACAATAATCAAAAGGCTTCTCTGATATTGTTACACCTATATTATCACGTAAATAAGCATAAGAGTTATACTTTTTATCATTGGTATAACTAAGTTTCAACAACAATCCTCTCAAAGGGCGGTAAGCTAATTCCGCATAGATTGATTGTGCATTATCACCCATATAATGACCCATATTATAGCTATTTGATGACCAATCCAACACATCAATAGAATGAGTATAACAAGCTATATATGAACGCATAAATTCACCCTTGAAGCTCAACCCATTTAGTGGCCAACCGATCCAATTGAAGCCAAGCAAATACGAGATAGGATTATTCTGCGGATGACTCTTCTTGAAACGAGCAAACTTCACTTCATCCAAATAAAAAGAACCATACAATTGTAAATGATTAACTGGTAGAATCGATATAGAAGCAAACAGTTGTGAGTTTTGATTTTGCGTTTGTACCCCCTTGGTCAGCAAATGATCTAACGATTTATAAAATGCGATTGGAATTAAATATGCAGCTTGGATGGTCTTTTCTGCATAAATCACCGAATTACCAAAAGAGAATGAAAGATATTTAATAGGAGTAAAGGTGAACATATTCGCCGCCATAAATTTGTTGTATGGTCGATAATTCTTCACAATCATTTCACCACCCGTTGTATTTTCCAAGTAATAATAGGTTGAATCCAAGACATTCGATACCAACCACGCATGAAAATAATCGATTTGAAACCATTTACACGGCGTTAATTGCAATGTAAGCATAGGTACTGCGGGATTACGACCAGATAATATATTCGAACTATTATAAGCATTACCCCATTGAATATTTTCGCGTTGAACACCTATACTGCCCCACCATGTATACAAATTGATCCCACCTTTCGAATCCGAAAAATCACCTCCATAATTAGCCTCTTTGTATTGCACACCTGGTAAGTTACGTAATGCGGGCATTTGTAAAGAATTTCCATAATGAATTTTTGCTCCTCTAATTTTATCGTACACACTCGGAAAATATTGATTGCTCAACCACTCTCCACTCCACGAATTATCGCGTAAACTTCCCCACACACTCAAATGATTAGCAATATCCATTTGTAATTCAGCTCCCCATACTCTTTGCAGGATGGCTCCTTTCCTATTCGCAATGATATTTACGCCTAAAATTGGACGTACGCGCATTTTAAATTGATTATCACTTGATTTATAACTGAATTGTGGATCTGCAAGCGACAATGAAAACGTACTATGGTCTGTGTATTGTACATAATTATTGACCATTGTATTGCGTTCCAGAGCAAACTCATTCATATAAAACGCCAATTCATCACGTTGCCTTATGCTCAAGATAGTGTCAGCCTTATGTGCAACTTCAAGCATCGTTGCCACTTGAACACGTGAATATGGACGCACAGCAGTTTGATGAGTAATCACACCTTCTATGATCAGTTCATCTAGAAAATCGTATAATCTTGTATAAGATAGTGAAACAGGAATATTTTGAGAAAATAAATCTCCAAAACAAAATAACGAAATGATTATCAGTAATTTTCGTTTCATATTCTTAATAACTATGTGCACGCTTAAAAATAATTGTGTACAAAATGCGCCAAAAATAAATAAAATCAGTAGCCATGGTTCCTTTCGTTTCACACATGGTAAGATAACGCATTTCTGATGCCTCTATCTCCTCTAAAGTTTTTGGCATATCAGCATAAAATGGAGGCAATAATCCTGGTTTATGACAGATACGTTTTTCTTGCAACTCTTTGCTGTACAAGGAGAAATAGTGTTGTGAAATTGGACGTACACCTACAATCTTCATATCACCTTTGAATAGATTAATAAGCATCGGCAATTCATCTATCCAATATTTTCGCGCTATACGACCTAAAGTAGTTACACGAATATCATGATTAAATTTACCTCCATCTTGTAGCGAATATTTTTCGTATATATATGCTTGCAGAAACTCTGAATATGGATGCATTGTACGTAATTTATACACTTTAAATCGTTTTCCATTCTTCCCTACTCGGTTCAATTTCACAAAGATTCCATATACACGTTTCTCTATAATTTCTGGACGGAATTTTCGACGAGAAACAACATAAATTAAATCACCCACTTTGCGTTCTGTAACAATCTCGAATCCACAATAACACAAACGTCCTAATACTTCAGCTTTACTTAAAACTCTATTCCTACCTTCGGTTATATCAAAATAAAAACGAGAAGTCATAAACAACTTCGGCAACACTCGTTTGTACATAAAAAACGCTAAATAATACATCCAACTTATTATTTTTGAATAGCGATTCAATATATTACGTTTGGTTACCGATTGTGGTTCAAAGCAGCATATCCATAAGCCATTATCTGGTAATTTATCGTTAACTGTTGCAAATAACTTGTTTACCCCACGAATTTGATTTAGCGGCAAGAAATTCACTAATGTGTCGTATCTATAATTTTGTAGTTTTTGAATATTATACAACTCCGCCGAACGCAAAGTAAACGTATTAGAAGAATATAAATCCGCATGTTGTAAAATAAAACGAATAGTAGCATCACTAGAAAATTCTAAAATGCTATTACGCAATGCTTGCTTATCACTATCTGTAAGTTCCTCTGGCTCTTTCAGTACGATTTGAGGCGCTCTAGGCGGAGCAATAGATGGGGTTTCTTCCGCATTCAATGCATAACGATAAGCATGCTTAAAGATTAGGTATAACAATGACATGGCTAACATTACTAACCATATTGTCAACAATACCCAAATTGAAAAATGTTTACCTGATTTTAGCCACATGTATGCGTACATGCAGCCAAATGTCAAGACGGATGAAAGTGCCAGCCGCCTTATATCCTTGCCTATTTTCAAATAGCCCACCGGCTTATATCTATGGCAAAAATAACTAGTAATCAACCAAATAGTTGCAAATATTAATGCAAAAACATCATATTTTTGAAACGGTATTTGTGTGGATAGAGGAAACCATGCTAGCACTACAATCACACTCAAAAATAGTGTGATTGTATCTGCCAGCAAATATGCCCAATATGGTTTATAAAACAACCGTTTCACAGAGACAATGAGATTTATTTCTTTTGATAGCGAGCATTCATGCCTTCAATCACTTCATCTGTTATATCGTATGCTTCGTTTGCCATCAACACATTGTCTTTTGCTGTATTACTCAATATCACATGGAAACGACCATCAGCATTGAAGGCGTCTAAGAAACTATTTAGAGAATCACTCAATTGTTGGTTCAATTTTTGATTTTCAATCATAATATCTTGTGTCAATTTTGCTTCCAACTCTTGCAACTCTTGTTCTTTCTTAGCCAATTTTTGTTGTTCTTTCTCAGCACGTTCACGGCTCAAAAATGCATTATTTTCCAGTTTACGTTGAAAATCAGCCACTTCATTTTGAAATGTACGAAGTTTAGTATTCATTTTCAAACGAGCATCTTCTTGTTTAGTCATCAGTTTGTCGCTTGCTTCTTGCGCAAAAGTGTAGTTTGCTAGCAAACTATCTACGTTCAAGTACGCAATTGGCATAATTTCAGATGTTTCAGCAAGTGTTTCCTGTTGAGTAGCAGGATTCTTTTGCGAAAAGAAGATTGCAAACAATGCAGCCACTGAGGCTACGAGAATCACATTGATTAAAATTTGAATTTTGTTCATGTTATTTATAATTTTGTTGTTAATAAATTCGTTTTATACTAATTCGTGAATAATTAGTCCAGAGCGCAGTTTGGGCTCAAACCATGTAGTCTTGGGAGGCATAATATTTCCTGTATCAGAAATGCGCATCAATTGCTTCATAGTCACAGGATACAACGCTAATGCCATCTTCATCTCGCCTGAATCCACTCGGCGACTCAGTTCTTCTAAACCTCGAATACCACCGACAAAGTCAATTCGCTTATCAGAACGTAAATCTTTGATTCCTAGTAGCTTATCAAGAATCAAATTAGATGAAATAGTCACATCTAACACACCTATTGGGTCATGGTCATCGTATCTTCCTGCTCTGGCTATTAACTTATACCAATAGCCACCCATATACAAAGCAAATGTATGTAAAGCATCTGGACGATAAATTGCCGTACCCATATTCTCTACCTCGAAATCTTCTTGAAGCACAGCCAAGAACTCTTCCTCGTTCATCCCATTCAAATCACGCACCACGCGATTGTAATCCATGATATGCAACTGATCGTCAGGGAAACATACTGCCAGAAAATAATTATACTCCTCATCCCCTTTGTGATTAGGATTCTGCAGTTTCTTCTCATTTCCCACCAATGCGGCTGCAGCACTACGATGATGCCCATCAGCTATATACATAGCAGGTATTTGAGCTATAGTATCAGTGATACACGCTATTTTATCAGCATCTTTAATCACCCAAAATGTATGCCCAAAGCCATCTAAATCCGACACAAAGTCATATTCTGGCTCACCCGCAGTCACTTCTGCAATAATAGCATCTAGAGCATCATTATGTGGATATGCAAAGAACACTGGTTCTATATTAGCATTATTGACGCGCACATGTTTCATACGGTCTTCTTCTTTATCGCGACGAGTCAACTCATGCTTCATGATTCGACCCTCCATATAATCATCTACCCATGCCGCCAATACCAAACCATACTGCGTACGGCCATTCATAGTTTGGGCATATACGTAGTAGTATTCTTCATCATCTTGCACTAGCCAACCTTTCTCGCGAAATAGGTCAAACTGTTCACGTGCCACACCATAAACGCGTGCATCATGCTCATCTACCTTTTCGTCAAAATTAATTTCTGGTTTAATAATATGGTATAATGACATTGGATTACCTATGGCTTCAGCACGTGCCTCATCTGAATTAAGTACATCATAAGGACGACTGCTGACTTGCTTAGCTAATGCTTGTGGCGGACGAATACCGCGAAATGGTTTTACTTTCATAAGTTATTTTGAATATTTTACGGTTTGTTCTACGGATTGTTTGCTCATGATACAAGAGCCATTGAAAACAGCTTCTGGTTCTACCATTAATGTCTGCGTACTGATTTCACCATTGGTTTTACTTGATGCACGTAGAGCTAAAGAATGTTTTACATGTATTTTGCCATCTAAAATCCCCATGATTTCAGCATTATGACATTCTACGGTGCCTTGAATACGCCCATGCTCACCTAGTACCACTTTACCAGAGCATTTTACGTCTCCTTCTACCACACCATCTATACGAATGTCGCTATCAG
The DNA here is from genome assembly GCA_045578255.1 of Paludibacteraceae bacterium. Lineage (GTDB taxonomy): Bacteria > Bacteroidota > Bacteroidia > Bacteroidales > Paludibacteraceae > Colicola. Next base: position 154,287 of record JAZNJW010000020.1, on the reverse strand, counting down.
CGATAACCGTACCAATAATTTTACTGCCTGATGTCAATGCATTGTACACCGAACCTGCATTTTGTTGTATTCCTGCCATCTTATTATAATTTTTATTATAAGGTTAACATATTATTAAAATTTCACATAAATGAGTCTGCAAAGGTACAAAAAAAAAATCACGCGTGCAAGCGCGCGAACATTTTTATAAAAATATTTGCTATAAATTAGGATATTTCAAAAAAAAGCAGTACCTTTGCGAGATATTTTTCGAAAAATGATGCTTATGAAAAAGATTATACTTGTGATTGTACTTATTGCGTTTGCTTTCATACTCCTATGCGTAAGAGTAATCTTCAAGAAAAATGGGCAGTTTGGAAGTCAACATATCTCGCAGAATAAACGTATGCGCCAAGACGGTATCCATTGTGCAACGTCACAAGATCGAGAAATACGCACACAACACACTAAAAAAATGGATATACACCAGTTATGACTATGTACAAAAGAATATTAATATTTATACTACTGATTGGTACTGTATGCATGACATCATGCAGTGTATCGGCACGTCTAAAAAAAGCTGATAAAAAATATGCCATCGGGGAGTATTACGAGGCGGGAGAAATATATCGTCAGACTTACAAACGAGTACCAGCAAAGGATAAAAAACTTCGCGCACAGGTTGCATTTATGCAAGGAGAATGCAATCGAAAAATTAACAATACCAGAGCTATCAATGCATACAAAAATGCTATACGTTATCGATACCCAGACTCCATAGTATATTTTAACTACGCACAAGTACTGCAATACCAAGGTAAATATAAAGAAGCTATTAAACAATACGACATATACCTTAAGGCATACCCTGACAATCAAATTGCTCAAGCTGGCAAATATGCGTGTACACAAGTAGAAACATGGAAAAAAAAGCCTTCGCGCTACAAAATTGCTCTTTCTAAAGAATTTAATGCAAAGCGTTCTTCTAACTTCTCACCTGCTTTTGTTTCTGAAGATGGAGATGCTTTAGTTTTTACATCCAATAGACAGGAAAAATCTAAAGATAAAAAGAAGAAAGTACATAATTCTTCTGTTACTGGTTTTCCAATATATAACCTATATTCCGCACGAAAAAACGCAGCTGGAGATTGGGAGGATATTGAATTATGTCAAGGATTATACGAAGAACCTGAAAATTCAGAAAGCGAAGAAGGCAATCCTCAAAATACTGCAGTATCTGCCGAATTAGGTGTTTGCTGTTTCTCACCTGATGGACGGATGATGTATTTCACATATTCTTGTCCTATCAATGGGCAAGATCTTGGAGCTAAAATATACACATCTACTCGTGCTAGCGGCGAATGGGGAGAAGGACAAGAACTCAAACTCTTCAAGGATAGTAGTATCACAGTTGGACATCCATCGCTCAATGCCACTGGCGATACACTCTATTTTGTGAGTGATGCACCAGGAGGTTTTGGTGGGAAAGATATCTATCGTGCGGTGCTCGATGGTAGTGAATGGACTGATATCCAGAATCTTGGTCCTCAAATCAACACAGGTGATGATGAATTATTCCCTCATATCCGTCCTGACAGACGTTTGTATTTTGCATCCAAAGGGCATCCTGGATATGGAGGACTGGACCTTTTTTATGCAGTTCCAAAAGATTCTACGTGGGAGATTTTTAACATGGGTTCGCCCTTTAATTCACAAAACGATGATTTCGGTATCACTTTCGCAGGAAAATCAGAAAATGGCTTTTTCTCTTCCAATCGCGGTCAGAAAAAAGGATATGACCAAATCTATTCTTTTACTCTACCTGCCATCGAGTTTATCGTTGAAGGAAATATTACCGGTATCGATGGTGAGGCCCTTGGTGAAGCTACAATCCGCATGGTCGGTGATGATGGTACCAACGTTAAGACACAAATACGACGTGATGGTACGTATCGCCTCAAATTGAACAAAGATACCCGTTATGTCATGATGGCTATTGCGCGGGGATACCTCAATCAAAAATACGAACTATCTACTATTGGATTAAAAGACAGTTACTCCTACCAACAAGATTTTGTGCTTTCTCCTATCTCTAAGCCTTTCACAATGAGCAATATCTTCTTCGAATTTGGCAAATGGGACCTTACGCCAGAGTCTGAAGAAGGACTAAATGCATTGGTAAAATTACTCAATGATAATCCAAACATTGCCATTGAACTATCTGCACATACCGACCTTGTGGGCAATGATGCACATAACAAACAATTGTCATTGCGTCGTGCACAATCTGTTGTAGATTATCTAATTAAATATGGTATTGATAGCGAACGACTAACACCTGTAGGCTATGGCGAAGAGAAACCCGTAGTAGTGGATGAATTACTGCATAAGCAATTTTCGTTTTTACCCAAAGATCAAGTGCTAGATGAAGCATTTATTACCACACTTTCACCCGAAAAACAAGAAATATGCAACTCGCTCAATCGTCGAACCGAGTTCCGTGTACTCAAAACAACGTATAATCTTTATTAATCAATGAAACAATATCTCGATTTATGCCAACGTGTGCTCCATGAGGGCACCGAGAAACATGACCGCACAGGTACGGGTACAGTTTCCGTATTTGGTCATCAAATGCGTTTCAATCTTGAAGAAGGTTTCCCTTTGCTCACGACAAAAAAACTGCATCTCAAGTCAATTATTTATGAACTATTATGGTTCTTAAAAGGAGATACAAATGTGAAATATTTACAAGAACATGGAGTGCGTATTTGGAATGAATGGGCAGATGAAAATGGCGAACTTGGTCCCGTTTATGGGCACCAATGGCGCTCATGGCCAGACTATCAAGGTGGACATATTGACCAAATAGCACAGTTGATAGAACAAATTAAAAAGAATCCTGATTCACGCCGTCATATTGTCAGCGCATGGAATGTGGCTGAGGTGAATAATATGGCATTGCCGCCATGCCATACATTGTTCCAATTCTATGTAGCAGATGGTCGTTTGTCATTGCAACTTTATCAGCGTTCTGCAGATATATTTTTGGGGGTGCCATTTAATATAGCATCCTACGCTTTACTCTTGCAAATGATGGCTCAAGTTACAGGATTAAAAGCGGGTGATTTTGTACATACTTTTGGTGATGCACATATTTATCTCAATCATATAGAACAAGTTAAACTGCAACTTACCCGTGATCCTCGACCATTGCCTAAAATGATTATCAATCCCGAAGTGAAAGATCTCTTTGACTTCAAGTTTGAAGACTTTAATCTCGTAGACTACAATCCACACCCACATATCGCGGGTGTCGTAGCCATATAATGGAGAACATCCCTAAGCGGCTATGGGACGGCATAACGCCTATTGAGTATTGGATATGGGATATTGGATAGTAAACTCACTTTTAGAATTTTTAAAACTTTTTTATTATGCTAAAAATAATTGTAGCAATCGCTGAAAATAATGCTATTGGCAAAGCAGGCGATTTGCTTTGCCACTTGCCAGGTGACTTAAAATACTTCAAAGAGAAAACACAAGGTTGCACTGTCATTATGGGTGAGCGCACATTCTTCTCCTTGCCTAAGCACCCACTGCCAAACCGCAGAAATATAGTGCTTTCCGATCGTGAAGACTTCACCTTTGAAAATACTGAAGTGGTACACTCCATACCAGAAGCACAAGCTGTAGTGGCAGCAGATGAAGAAGCGTTCATCATAGGTGGCGGTATGGTATATCGTCAGTTCTTGCCACTTGTTGACCAACTCTATATCACCCATATTCATCATTCTTGGGAAGATGCCGATACTTTCTTCCCTGAGATTGATCCTGCTATCTGGCAATGCGTGAGCGAGGACCATCACGAAGCTGATGAAAAGAACCCTTATCCATATACTTTTACTATTTACACAAAAAAATAAAACATGCGCAAATTTATCATAATGGCTACACTTGCCCTATTTGCTACCTCATGTCGAACCAAAGAGGATATTACAAAAGTCCCCATAACCAAGCCGCAAATCACAATTGAAGGCGGACGTTTAACTCCCGAAGCATTATGGGCGATGGGACGTATCAATAGTGTTCACCCTGATGAGCAATCAGGGCAGATAGCATACACAGTAAGCTACTATAGCGTAGAGGAAAACCGCTCCACTTCGTGGATCAGGGTGTGTACTGTAGACAATAATGCGAAAGGCGAAAGGTTAGAGGTTATTGACGAATTCGTTGGTCACAGCCCTGCATGGCACAATGGAAAATTATGTTATATAAATAGTGATGGGCTATTAGTTATTGGCGATAAAATCCTTAATGACTTTGATAAAGATATTGAGGGATTTCTAATCTCTCCTCAAGGTGATAAGATTATCCTTATTGCTCAGGTAAAGACCGTGGCTTCTACAGCAGATAAACATCCTGACTTGCCGTTGGCTTCGGGGCGTTTGGTGGATGATTTGATGTACAAGCATTGGGACGAATGGACAGAAACTGCACCGCATCCATTTCTTTGTGAACTGAAAACTGAAAAGGGAAAACTGAAAACAGAAAACAATATTGACCTGCTGGAGGGGACGCCTTATGAGTCGCCGATGAAACCTTTTGGTGGCGTAGAGCAATTGGCGTGGAGTCCTGATGGAAAGATCATCGCTTATACCTGCCGTAAAAAAGAAGGATTGGATTATGCGATTTCTACGAATTCCGATATTTATCTCTACAACATTGCTACAGGTATACATACCAACCTTACAGAAGGCAATCTGGGTTATGATACCAATCCCTCTTACTCGCCTAACGGACAATATATAGCATGGCAATCTATGGAGCACGATGGCTATGAAAGTGATGAGAACCGCCTTATGATTTGCGACTTAACAACTGGCGAACAAACCTATCTCAGTCGTAGACTAAACACCAATGTGGATTCTTATTATTGGAAAGATGATAACACGATTGTATTCAGTGCTGTATGGCATGGAACATCAATGCTCTACGAAGTGAATCTACAAGGTGAGCATACATGCCTTACCACAGGTCAATATGATTATGTACCCGCAGGAAATATAGGTAGCACTTATTACTGCTTGCGCCATTCCATGCGCGAAGCCAATGAGATATTCTGCTTTGAAGGCAATGATGCGAAAGGCACCGCTATACAATTGACCCATGAGAATGAAAATATCTACTCGCAAATCGAAATGGGGACTGTTGTTCCACGTTGGCAAAAGACTACCGATGGCAAGGATATGCTTACTTGGATTATCTATCCCCCACACTTCGATCTAAACAAAAGATACCCCACTCTACTCTATTGTGAAGGTGGTCCACAATCGCCTGTTAGTCAGTTCTGGAGTTTCCGTTGGAACTTCATGATGATGGCTGCCAATGACTATATTATTGTAGCCCCTAACCGTCGCGGATTGCCTGGATTTGGTAACGAATGGAACGAACAAATTAGTGGTGATTACGGCGGACAATGTATGAAGGATTATCTCTCGGCTATTGATGAGTTTGTTGCCAGCGAACCATACGTGGATAAAGATCATTTAGGCTGCGTAGGTGCATCTTTTGGTGGCTTTAGCGTATATTGGTTGGCAGGTCATCACGAGAAACGCTTCAAGGCTTTCATAGCGCACGATGGTATCTTTAATATGGAGATGCAATACCTAGAAACAGAAGAAAAATGGTTTGCCAATTGGGATATGGGTGGTGCATATTGGGATAAGAAGAACAAGACTGCACAGCGCACTTTTGCCAACTCTCCACACTTATTTGTAGATAAGTGGGATACACCTATTCTTTGCATCCATGGCGAGAAAGATTATCGTATTCTTGCCAATCAAGGTATGGCAGCTTTTGATGCTGCTAAGATGCGTGGTGTGCCAGCTCAATTGTTGATTTTCCCTGATGAAAACCATTGGGTACTACAACCCCAAAATGGTATCTTATGGCAAAGAACATTTTTCTCTTGGTTGGACAAATGGCTAAAATAACAAAATTATCACTACTTAATTTTATACAACACATAATAATTCATCATCATGCTGACAGGTAAATCTGCTCTTATCACTGGTGCGTCGCGAGGTATCGGTCGTGCTATTGCCATATGCTATGCCAAACAAGGTTGTAATATTGCCTTCACCGACTTGCATCACGATGATGCAGCCGAAGAACTTATTCAAGAAATACAATCAATAGGTGTAAAAGCACACTTTATTGAGAGTGATGCAGTAGATTTTGAAGCAGCCCATGCTGTTGTAGAAGAAGTGATTAGCATATTCGGTAAATTGGATATATTGGTATGCAATGCTGGTATTACACGTGATACCCTTTTAATGCGCATGAATGAACAACAATGGGATAGTGTAATTGATATCAATCTCAAATCGGTTTTCAATTATTGTCATGCTGCTACCCCACAACTGATGCGTCAACGATATGGGAGTATCATTGCAATGTCTTCTGTAGTTGGAATTGGCGGTAATGCTGGTCAAGCCAACTATGCCGCCTCCAAAGCAGGAATTATCGGATTTATTAAGTCGCTCAGCAAGGAGTTGGGTAGTCGTAATATTCGTGTCAATGCTATAGCACCAGGTTTCATTCTAACAGATATGACATTGGCTTTACCAGAGGCTACTCGAGCAGAAATGGTAAAGATGATTCCTATGCGTAGATGTGGAGCCCCCGAAGAAGTTGCCAAGGTAGCATTATTCTTGGCATCTGATTTATCATCCTATGTATCTGGACAGGTGATTTCCGCCAATGGAGCGATGGGATAACTTAGTCTAAATACACTACTAACCAATTCGTACAATAATCATGTGCCTTTGGGTGGAGAATATGCAATTTATTCGCAGAATCGCGATAAAATGCATGATTCCATCCTCTTCCCATATCCATGTATAGAGCATTCTCTACGCCATAATCAAGAAGCATTTGTAGGTATTCGCGATAAGCGACTTTTTTACGACTTTCAATCACATAGAACCGATTATCCTTCTGGCACATAGCACGAAAATAATGTTGCTGTTCCATCGTCTGAATAGAGGGAAGGAAAATTTGTCTATTCTTAATAGCCCAGTGCTGCGTAAAGGCCATGCCACCTCGCTCGGTAGTTTGAAGCAGTCGATTGGAATCAGAAATAGGATAAAACCCTTTAGCTAACAATCTATCTTTTTTCATTCCATTCCATATAAAAAGCGCATATCGTTCGGCATATGGAATCCCGTCTTTATCTTCGGTATAACCTTCATAGAGCACTCCATTAGAAATATGTGCTCCAAGTATATTACTATGCTCAAAATAATTAAGACATTTTCCCGTAAAAGCAGCAGCAGTACATAGAATAATATTCTCTTGTGTAGTATCAGGCATCTGTCCACACGCAAGATCTAGCCGACAATATGTAATGTCATATGAAACAAGTAATTCTGTTGTATCAACAAACATAGGATATGAATTTTTCTCTTTCATTGTTGAGTTTGTTTTGGCAACTAAAATATTAGATGATATTCCAAACACAAATAGAATGAATAGTCGGTATAAATGATTCTTCATAATTAACAAATTAAGATTTGTTTTGCTGCATATCTACCAATCTGCGGTAATAACCATTGAGTGCAAGGAGTTCATCATGTGTACCTCGCTCTACAATTTGACCTTCATGAAGTACACAAATCAAATCCGCATTTCTTATAGTACTCAATCGGTGCGCTACAACCAACGTGGTACGTTCCTTCATTAAATTCTCAAGTGCCTCTTGTACTAATTTTTCTGATTCAGTATCAAGAGCAGACGTAGCCTCATCGAGAATCAAAATTGGGGGATTTTTCAAGATAGCACGAGCAATAGAAATTCGTTGACGTTGTCCACCACTGAGGCGAGAACCACGGTCACCTATCGTAGTTTGATATTGATCTGGAGTGGCCATAATAAAATCATCAGCGTTAGCAATACGTGCTGCTTGACGTACCTCTTCCAACGTAGCAGACTCCACACCAAAAGTGATATTATTGTAAAATGTGTCATTAAAGAGAATAGCCTCTTGATTAACATTTCCCATAAGAGCACGCAAATCGCAGGGTTTCACATCTCGAATATCTATTCCATCTATTGTTATGCGGCCAGTAGTAGTATCATAGAAACGAGGTAACAAATCAGCCATCGTGGTTTTTCCACTACCCGATTGGCCAACCAAAGCAATAGTTTGTCCCTTGCGAATATCCAAATTTATATGCTGAAGTACAGGGCGATCTGACTGATAGGAGAAGCAAACATCCTCATAACAAATAACCGACTGAAAATCTGCTATTTGTTTTGGATTATCCGCATTGCGAATATTACTTTCCGTATTAAGTATCTTATCTATTCGCTCTAATGAAGCCATACCACGGCGTATGCCATAGGTGGCTTTGCTGAGGTCTTTAGCGGGATTGATAATAGAATAGAAAATCACAAGGTAATAGATGAATGTAGCGGCATCAATCGAAGAATGTTCACCCAAAATCAGCGTACCACCAAACCATAGGAGAATGGCAATAAGTGCCGTACCAAAGAACTCCGACACTGGGTGCGCCAGATAGTAGCGGCGATTGATACGGTTGAAAGTGACTCGTGTAGCATTGATAAGATTGAGGAAACGCACTGTCAGTTTGTTCTCTGCATTAAACGCCTTTACCACGCGCAAACCGCCCAATGTCTCATCTATTTGGGTGAGGATCTCAGCATTTTGCTCCTGTCCTTTAGTAGAAGCGCGTTTGAGCGAACGACCGATACGCCCAATCAACAACCCCGCTACGGGCAATAACACCAGCACAAACAGCGTGAGTTGCCACGAGATAGTAAACAGCGTAATCAAATACACCAGAATCATAATAGGGTCTTTGAACAGCATATCCAATGTGGACATGATACTTGCTTCTACCTCATTCACATCATTGGTCATGCGCGACATAACATCGCCTTTGCGCTCTTCGGTAAAGAAACCAATTGGCAGACTAACCACCTTCTTATACAATTGCGCGCGCAGGTCGCGCAACACGCCCGTGCGTATAGGAACCATAAAGTAGTTAGCCAGCCATGCCGTCAGGCATTTGCAGCCCGTCAGCAGCACCAGACATGCACCCAAGAGCAGCAACACGGACTGTGCACCGCGTATCTCAATCTGCGTTTGCAGGAAATAGTAGAGATTATTTTTCAGAATATCCAACGCATCGCTCATCGTAGCAGCTGCCCCTAAAGGCAAGTATGCGGCAGTACCCTCCGATAATCCGAAAAGTATCTGCAAGACAGGAATAATCGTTGCAAAAGAGAACAGCGATAATATGGTGGATAGCACATTAAAGAACAAGTTTGCTGCCACTTGCCATTTGTATGGCGGAATGAAACGCCTTAATAGCGATAGGATATTCATATTATGTAGTGTTGTTTTGTTTAGAGTGGTGTAGAATTGTTTAGCGTGGTGCGGTTGTTCTCGCTGACATACAGCAGGACTTGGCGATTGAAGGCCTCTTGGTCAATGCCCAAATCAGTCTGAATAGGCAGAAGATGCAATTTATCGCCCAAGGCCTCTACCAATGGTGTTTGCAGCATACGCATATAGTCTTTTTCGGTTGTCACCACATGTTCATACCCTTCCGCCTTGCTCAATATTAGCCGTATATCGCTCCTGCTATACGAACGATGGTCGGCAAACGTCAGCAATTCGGTCTCTGGGAACTGTTGTTGCAGGTGTTCAAGCAACGGCTTAGGATTAGCTATACCTGCCACCAGCAAAGGAGTAGATGACAGTTGCAGGGGTGCGTAACCAATAGAAGAATAATACAAATGCTGATACGATGCCAAGCGCAAAGTATTGCTCACGATACGGCGGTCAATGGGCTGCATAGTCCTTGGGCACTTAGTGACAACCACCGCATTGGCACGCGCACTCTCCGCAGGCAAATCGCGCAGCGTACCGCGTGGCAACATATGGTCATTCACGTATAAGTTATCATACGAAGTGAGCAGAACATAGAAGCCCGCACGCAGTTTGCGATGTTGATAAGCATCGTCCAATATTACACATTGCAAATCAGGTATTATCTGTTGCAACTGCTTGATTCCATGCACTCTATCCGCACACACCGCCACAGGAATATCTGGGAAGTGGGTGTGAATCAACATAGGCTCGTCGCCAATAGTCTTAGCAGTGTCATGCTCGTTGGCTAAGCGAAATCCGCTGGACTTTCTGCCATACCCTCGCGACAGGACTGCCACCTTATACTTGGGTGACAGCAAACGAATTAGGTACTCCGTCATAGGTGTTTTGCCAGTACCACCTACTGCCAGATTGCCAATCGCTATGGTTGGCACATCTACCTTGTGGGAAGGCAGCACGCGGTCATCGTACAAGACATTTCGAACCCATACGCCAAAGGCATATAGCCACGAGAGAGGGGCAAGAAAGAACTTCATTACTACACTATTATCGTATCGTTACTTCTGGCATAAGGGCCATAATACGTGGTTTGGCTGCAAACTCACGCACTTGCATAATGAGTTGCTCCTCTGGCGTAGTGGTGTCAAACATCTTGAGCATCTCCTCGAATGGGTCTTTCTTCTCTGGATAATTAACCAATTGATACTCACCCAATTGAGCCATTTCAACTGCTTTGTTGATTGCATCGTTGATATTACCCAAACCATCTACTAAACCTATCTCTATGGCATCTTTGCCGAGCCATACTCTACCCTCGCCAATCTTCTTAATAGCATCTTGCGTCATTCCGCGACCATCGGCACAACGACGGGTAAAGAGATCATAACCACGCTCTACCATGTTTTGCATAAGTGCTGTTTCTTGAGAGTTCATACCTCTATAGATAGCATTGACATTCAATGCGGAATGTTTGTTGGTAGATACACCATCAATATCCAAACCTATTTTCTCACGGAGTTTGTTGATATTAGGCACAGTACCAAAGATACCTATCGAACCTGTCAATGTAGTGGGTTCGGCATAGATATAATCCGCGTTGCAAGAGATATAATAGCCACCCGATGCAGCATAATCGCCCATAGAAACCACTACTGGAACACCCTTGTCTTGCAACATCTTCATCGCATGCCAAATCTGCTCGCTCGCATCTGCACTACCACCAGGACTATTGACACGGAAAACTACTGCTTTTACATCGTCATCCTTATAAATCTTCTTGATGGTTTTCAATATCTTACCTTCCACAATACCCTCTGCACCTGCGTCAGAAATCGCACCTTCTGCATAGAGTACAGCCACTTTGTCTTTCGCCTCTATCTTAATACGCTCTACATGGGTCATCTTGCTAGTAGAGAGTTGCTTATAATCTTTGGTACCCGCATAAGTGCGCAAGATTGAATCCATCTCTTGTACATAAAGCAACGAATCAACGAAGCCATAATCTATATATTTCTCTTGTGGCTGCAATGACATACATTCATCGGCATAGGCGTGCAATTGCTCTACATCAATGTCTCTGCTTTGTCCGACTGCCGACTTCATCTCACTCCAGATACCATCCAGATATTGCTCGGTTTGTTTGCGGTCAGCATCTGACATAGAGGTGCGGAAGTATGGTTCTACTGCTGATTTGAATGTGCCGACCTTGAGGATCTGCATTTCAATGCCAATCTTCTCAAATAGGCGAGTATAGTACTCTTTTTGTGCGGTCAAGCCGTCCCATGCCAACGCACCCACTGGATTGAAGAAAATCTTATCAGCTACAGAAGCTATATAATAATTCGTTTGTGTGTACGAATCAGCATACGCAATCACAAACTTACCCGACTGCTTGAAATCTAACAACGCATCGCGAAGTGCCTTAGCCGAAGCAGGACCCGCAGAAAGCATACCACCTTTGAGATAGATACCCAAAATCTTGTCGTTGTCTTTTGCCAGAGCGATATTGCTCAACAAGTCACTCAATCCCACTGTTGTTGTGGATTGACCATACATCTCTGCAAAGAGCGCATCAAAAGGATTCTCCTCAGCAGCCTGCTCCACCAACGTTCCCTTCAAATCAATACGATAAATGCTGTTTTCTTCCAATTTGGTAGCAGGTGTGGACATCATATCACCCATCATTAAACCCAATAAGAAGCAAATACCAAAATAGACTGCGATACCAATAATCGTTTTGCCTAAGCAACCCATTTTTTTACGAGGTTCTCCCTCTTTTTTTACAAAAATTGCCATTGTTTTATTACGTTAATATGTTTATAATCTCCCTATATAATCTTCTTTCGTTGCCGTGTCGTTGCCGTCTCGTTGCCGTGTTTAATTCGTAATTGGCAGGTTACAAACACGAGATATCTTACTTATACAACTTAAACGTCTTGCGATGATATGGCGTAATACCATACTTCCGAATAGCCTCGTAGTGCGCTTTGGTAGGATAGCCCATATTAGTGTCCCAATGGTATTGCGGATATTGCTCATGCAAACGAAGCATATATTCATCTCGGTATGTTTTAGCCAGCACACTAGCAGCCGCAATCGATAAATATTTTCCATCTCCCTTTACAATCGTACGAGCAGGAATCTCCATGATTTCTCCTTTAGGTATATAGGGTTTCCACTTATTGCCATCTACAATGATATGCTGTGGCATAATCGTTAGTTTATCTAAAGCCCGATGTATCCCCACAATAGAGGCGTTGAGAATATTAATCCTATCAATTTCCTCAGCCGTAACTTCCACTACAGCCCACGCTGCTGCAAACTGCTCTATCAAAGGTCGTAAATACCGACGTTGTTGGTCTGACAACTGTTTTGAATCATTAAGCATAGTCAGCCATTCTTGATGCTGATTATCTGCCCATAATTTCTGGCCCCATACCACTGCAGCAGCAAATACACTACCCGCTAAAGGACCGCGTCCAGCCTCATCACATCCCACCTCAATGACACCTTCTATGCAATATTTCTCTAACATGTTAGTTTTCATTTCTCAGTTTTCAGTCTTCAGTTTTAGAAGGGATAACCGATAGCAAAGTGGAATGACATGTCCTCTTTCCAATTCAATCCATTAGGTATTGTTCGCCATTGCGTCCCTGCCAATTGATTATAGATGCGACTTGGATCATATAACTTCACACCAAAATCAATGCGAAAAATAAATATCGAGAAGTCTAATCGCAATCCAATGCCATAAGCCATTGCTATTTGTTTATAAAATTCATTCCAATGGAACTGACCATAAGGTTGTGTTTCATAATCGAATATCGTCCATATATTACCCGCATCTAAAAATGCTGCCAATTCAATAAATGACCACACTTTGGCACGATATTCCAAATTCAAATTCAATCGTACATCACCTGATTGATTATTGAAATCAATCAAGCTTCCAGCACCACGATAGCCCCCTGGGCCCAAACTGCGCGCAGTCCATCCGCGTACACTATTTGATCCTCCTGCAAAATAGCGTTTCTCAAAAGGTATAGCCAATGAATTACCATAAGGGGCAGCCAATCCTAAATCAGCATGATATACCAATCTATGCGATTCATTGAATATTTGATGATACGTAAGCGATAAATCCGCTTTGGCAAATTGAGCAAAGCGTGTATTAAATAAGGTATATTTACCATCATTATCCGTTGGGAAATCAAACAATTCTGCCATACCCAACATAAGGTTACCCGCTGTTTCCACATTGTAAAAGATGTTACCAAACGATCGGTGCGGCTGGCGCGAATTAAATGAAGAATAATTACCCGAATATCCCCAACCTACAATAAAATGGTTTTCGTAAGAATATTTTAAGATATTGGTAGATTGCAAGAATTGATCACGAAATGCATCGCTAATCCATGGTAAATAAACATAACTAATGTCAACAATATGAAATTGATGCTGCAAATGCAAACTTCTTTGTCTAAATCCATATTCCAAACTAGCACCAAATATAGAGCGGGTATATTCATCGGGACGATTCTGATAGTTATAATTCAAATCAATTGCCAATGAATTGGTGAATTTGAGTCCCATATTAGCACGTCCTTCAATCGCTCGTCCACCATTTTGACGCCATTCATAACTAGCACGTCCATCCAACGTAAACTCTTCCGCCCCTCGGAATAAATTCTTGTTCAAATAACCAGCCCCAACAGCAATACCCCAATCACCAGCCGAATAAGTTCCTTCCGCTTCTACCGAAACCGCGTTGAGTTTAGTACGAGATATGACTATATGGCAATCCAATTCATTCTCAGAAATAGGGTCAAAACTTATATCCACATATTTCACAGGAGCCATCTGATTCAGATTACTATATGCTAAATCTACGTATTGTTCATTGTACATATCTCCTGGGTGTATCGGACAATTCCGTATCAATGTATTTTCGCGCAACAATTTATCACCAATCCATGTAAACTCATAACCATCTTGGACAGATATTTGCACTACTTGCCCTTCTGGCACACGATTTATCTCATAATCCATGTGGAAATAAACACGTGCTATTTTGTAATGTTTGAAAATTTTCTCAATATTTTCTGGAGAAAGTTGATTAACATAATCTTGAAAACACATTGTCACGTCTACCTGCCTACGTCCACGCGTGCTATCCGCAACAAACTGAATTAATTCTTCATCAAAATAATAGCATCCCCTTCTTCGCATTTCCTGAGCCACACGTTTGCGTTCTTGGTTGAGCAAATCTGAATTAAACTGCATCCCCTCTCGAATTAACATAGTACGATTATTCTCAGCTATTTGCTGTAATTCATTTTGAGCGAAAGAAACAAAATAACGTCGTATATAGTATGGTTGATTGGCAGTAACATGATAAGTTAAATCCACCTTTCTATCCTCTATTTGCATCGTTGTATCCACTTGAGCATGAAAATACCCCTTATTCTGCATAGCATATTTCAATTGCTGCATACTTTGCTTCGTTAAGTCGGGGGAAAAAATCACTGGCGGTTCACCAATCTTACGGGCATTCTTACTAGTCCATTTGGTAGTATCTAACGATGCTGTATTGTAGATGTCTAATTGCAATTTCCAAAAGCCCAATATTTCCGTATTCTGCTTTTGTTGTAAATAGCTCCGCATCTCAGAAGAAGAGACATCATTCGCACCCTCAACTTTCACATTTGCTTTGTTCAGCAAATATTCATTGTCGGGAACAAATTTTGTTAATTTGCACCCCACGAACATAGTTATACACAACCCAACGAATAACCCGCAGGTTATTGCTTTCATTAGCCCTATTTTTGCAGCACAATTACGCATATTAATTCGACCTGCAAAGGTACAATTTTTTTTATAATAATGCAAATCCTATACTACTTTTTACACTTTTTTAACACCAATTGCTATTACAAAAGCGATAAAATCTTTTTGACCGAGATTTTTTTTGCATATTTACGTTTTTTTTTGTAATTTTGCGGGTCAAAATTGTAAGACACTATGAACGAGCATATCACCAAAGTACAAATAAAATGGGTGCGCAGTTTGCAGCAGAAAAAGTACCGTGATGAGTTGGGGCTTTTTGTTGCTGAAGGTGCTAAGTGTATTAATGACCTACAAGGGGCATTTGAATTAGTACTGCTTGTGACCCCCGAAAATGCTTCGCCTACTGAGATAGAACAAATGTCTTCCCTACGCACACCACAAGGAATGATAGGTATTTTCAAAAAACGAGAGGACAAAGGCAATAGGTTACTGACAATAAGTAATGAACTAGTGCTTGCTTTAGACGGGGTACAAGATCCCGGCAATTTGGGAACAATTATCCGCACATGCGATTGGTTCGGCATTCACCATATACTATGTTCGCGTGACACTGCCGACTGCTACAACCCCAAAGTAGTACAAGCCACAATGGGGGCTTTAGCGCGCGTACGCCTGCACTATGTAAATGATTTAACGAACGCGTTGAACGAGTATCAACAAATGGGCTACCCCATATACGGTACATTGCTCAACGGCAAAAATATGTATGCATCGGACGCTCTTCCTACTAAAGAAAAAGGCATTATCGTAATGGGTAACGAAGGTAATGGTATCTCTCAAAAAATACGCGAATTGGTTACGCATCCGTTGCTTATCCCATCCTACCCTGCCAATCTTCCCACCTCTGAGAGTTTGAATGTCAGTATCGCAACCGCCATTGTATTAGCAGAATTTAGAAGACACAATAACAACGTTTAAATTTATTTATCATGAAGAAACTTTTTACTCTTTTATGCATTAGTTGCATGTTTGTTCAAGCATTTGCATGGAAACCGCAATTTGTAGGACACCGTGGTAGTTACCGCGGAGTGGAAAACACCGAAGAAGCCATGTTGAATGGTATCAATCACTATGGTTATAATGGCTTGGAGATTGATGTAAAAACGACCAGCGATGGTGAGTATGTATGTTGGCACGACGATGACCTGAGTCGTGTAGGACATAATGTACAAATTCCTTACACCAAGTTTGCTGACATCAAAGATCTTACTCTTACCCAAACACGTGGTGGCGTAGAATATACCGCAAAGATTTTGACTGTAGATCGCTATTTGGAGATTTGCAAAGAAAACAATGTATTTCCTATCATTGAGCTCAAGTGGGCTGTGGGTATCAACAACAACGACATGACTCGTTTCCCTGGACTGTACAAGCTTATTGAGAAACACGGATTGGTAGAAGAAGCACGCATCTTAACATCTATGCAAAAATCATTGGAGTATGTGCGTACCAATTATCCAGCTCTGCAATGCCAATATCTATGCTATGAAGTAAGTCAATCCTACTATGAGTGGTGCAAAAAATGGGATGTTAATCCAAGCGTAGCCGTAGGTGGATTGACCAAAGCCATGGCTCGTAAATGCCACGATGCAGGTATGGAAGTAGCATGCTGGACAGTCAATGACGCTAGTACGTACCAAAAACATGGAGAACTTGGTTGTACCACCATGACTTGCGACTACCTTGTACCTGCTAATATGGCAGAATTGGAAGAAATCGACTGGGAAGCCCTTGCGCCTACTCCTCCATTAGACAATTTGTATGTTACACCGCTCTTCAACTTCAGCGAAACCGCAGGTAACCTGCCCGAAAGCTTCCCAACGACCCAATCTGGTAGTTATGTCAATGCTCAAGAAGCCGCTTTCATTGATGGTGTGTTCTATATGGCAGATTATAGTGCAAAAAAAGTAGTAGCTGTTGATACTACAGGTAAAGTATGGGAGCCAGGTATTGAGCATGCCAACCTTCGCCACGGTATTTGCCGCGATGATGCTGCAAACCTCATTCTGCATACATCTCCAGACGCAAAAGTGCCTACACAACTCACTGTGTATAAAGCAGATGACAACACCGAGCATGTGATTGAAATTTCACTCAACAATAATGGTCAAACTAATTTCCCAACAGCAAGTGGCGATATATTCGATGCGGCTGGTGGATATGTATATTTCTTCCCTAACGGACAGAATTTTGTGGAGGTAGTCAAGATTGCTAATGGAAAATATGTTTCTACTACCTCATGCGCCGTTAGTCTTAAAGGTTCTACAGCTGGCTATGTGATTCCAATTGACAATACTGCAAACCATTTTATCTATCAAGTACGTTCAAATGGTTACCACCTCTACAAAGATGGCGATAAGGGTTCTTACATGACATCTCCCAATGGTACAACTGCTCCTGCACGTAATAACTCTGTAGGTGGAGCACACTTCCAACTGAATGGTCATGATATGTTCGTTTACACTTCTGGTTCACATTACAAAGGCGGTTGGACCGTTCGCGATATGACTTCTGCTGACTTAACTCCAATGTTCACCCAAGAGCAATTGGGCAATGGCGGCTACAATGCAAACTCTTCTGTGGGTGCATTCTTCTGGTGGGAGCGTTTGGATGATGCAACAGTTAACCTATACGAATACTGCCTTGGTCATGGTATTGCGGGTTGGGAATTGAGTGCAGAGCCACATAAGATTCGCGTGAAAGGTTTAACTCTCAGCGAAAGCAATATCACCATTGAAGTAGGCGACACAGCACATATTTCTGCTATCATCACACCAGCTAATGCCGATAATCAAGATGTGACATGGAGAATTTCACCAACTACAAGAACCTCCAAACTGATTAAAGATGATACCCAAGCTTCATTTACCAGTTCCAAGGAAGGCACATTCACCCTCACTGCAGCTCTTGAAGACTTCCAAGCAGAGTGCGTGATTACTGTGACACAACCTACTGGTGTAGAAAACATAACAGCAGATCAAGAGGGTACATATAAGTTTATTCGTGATGGACAATTACAAATCCAACACAATGGCGAAACATATAGTGTAATGGGCGAAAAACTATAAACTATATTTATAATAAATAAGGTACAATATGAAGATTTCTGAACGAATAGCAGCTCTTGAAGAGTCTCAAACCCTGCAAGTTGCCGCATTATGCCAACAACTCCGCGCAGAAGGAGTTGATGTAATTGGACTTTCATTGGGTGAGCCAGATTTTCCTGCCCCATCCCATGTTAAGCAGGCTGCCATTGATGCAGTGAACAGTGATGTATCACATTATGGTCCTACACCAGGTTTTCCTGCTTTACGAAATGCGATTGCAGAAACCCTTAATCGCGAGATCAAGGACTATCCTGTGCGCCCATACAATGCCAATGAGATTGTGGTATCAGTAGGCGCCAAGCAAGCACTATGTAATGCCATCGAAGCGCTTATAGGTCCAGACGATGAGGTGATTATGCCTACCCCATGCTGGGTTAGTTATGTAGAGATGGTTAAGATTGCTCAAGGCAAGAGCGTATTAGTCAAAACCAGTATGGATAACAATTTCTGCCTCACCGCCGAGCAATTAAAAGCTGCCATTACCCCCAATACACGTCTGTTATTGCTATGTTCGCCCAACAATCCCACAGGTTCTGTTTACACATTGGATAACTTGAAAGCATTGGTAGAGGTACTCAAACACTACCCTCAAGTAAATGTATTAGCAGATGAAATTTACCAACACATACTCTACACAGGCAAACATGAGACATTGGCACAATTCCCCGAACTGGAAGATCGCCTAATTATTATTAATGGTGTGAGTAAGGCATATGCCATGACGGGTTACCGTATAGGTTGGTTGGCATGCCATAATCAGGATTTCATCACAGCTGTAAAGCGCCTTCAGGGTCAAACCATCAGTTGTGCAACTACGATTGCACAACGCGCTGCCGAGGCCGCGTATAATGGGCCACAAGAATGCGTAGAAGAAATGTGCCAAGCCTTTGAGCGCCGTAGAAATCTAATAGTAAGATTAGCCAAGGAAATATCTGGAATGAAAGTACTTGAGCCACAAGGGGCGTTTTATCTTTTCCCTGATGTATCGGCATTCTTTGGCAAACAGTTCAAAGGTAAAACGATTCACAACGCCAATGAATTGGTGACCTACTTATTGCAGGAGGCACATGTGGCATGTGTATCGGGTAGTGCTTTTGGTGAAGACAATTGTATTCGTTTCTCGTATGCCACTAGCGAAGATTTGATTATCGAAGCGATGCGAAGGATGAAAGAAGCTTTGGGAAAATTACAATAATTCAATAAAACATTTGCATAATAAGAAAAAATATAGTATCTTTGCAATTATTTTCAAATACTTCAAATAAAAACAAGTGAAATTAATAATAAAACATTAAATTTTAAGATTATGAAGAAAAGTATTATTTTGGCTGCTATATTGGCAGTAGTATGTGTAGGTAGCGCAGTTGCTCAACCTCGCGCAATCGGTGCAAATATCGGTTACGGTATTGATTTCTCTTATCAGCATTCTCTTGGCGAGGCTAATATGATTGATTTATCTGTTAACATCCCTGCTTTTAATGGAATTGGCGCAACAGCTACATATGACTGGGTTAATCCATTTGGTACAGCTATTCCATGGAATAACAAAGGTGAGTGGAATTGGAATCTTGGTGTCGGTGCAGGTTTAGGTATCTACGCATTTGAAGATCCAGCATTTTACGTTGGTGTAGTAGGTCACGTAGGTGTTTCTTATGATTTCTGGTTCCCAATGCAAC
This sequence comes from Paludibacteraceae bacterium, assembly GCA_045578255.1. GTDB lineage: Bacteria > Bacteroidota > Bacteroidia > Bacteroidales > Paludibacteraceae > Colicola. The sequence continues at coordinate 134,254 of JAZNJW010000020.1, read as the reverse complement.
TTTCATTGGATTGGCGTCCAAATATTGGTATCGTTGGTAGCAGTTTCAATCTAAATGGTTTGTATAATGGTATTACACTTGGTGTTCGTTACTTATTCTAATCCAAATGATTGATTTTTCGAAATTAATCTCGTCACGCATAGGAGTGGCTGCTACGCAAGTGGCAGCCACTATTGCATTACTTAACGAGAACGCCACTATACCTTTTATCGCTCGTTACCGCAAAGAACGCACAGGTAGTTTGGATGAAGTACAAATCAGCCTTATCGCTGATGAGTACCATCGTTTTTTAGAGATAGAGGACAGAAAAGCAACTATCCTTAATACAATCGAAGAGCAAGGGAAGCTAACAGATGCGTTGCGTTTGCGTATTGAACAATGCTGGGATACTACCGAATTAGAGGATATTTACCTACCCTACAAACCCCATCGCAAAACACGTGCAGATGTGGCACGCGAACAAGGCTACGAACCATTAGCACAAGCTATTTTTGCGCAAAAGCGCGAAGGCGATGAAGCGATGAAGCGGTTAGGCGAAAAGCGAGAAGAAGCATTACAGGGTGCAAGGGATATAATGGCAGAGTGGATTAGTCAAGATGAGCGAGCACGACAAAGTATCCGTCGTGAGTTCAGTTATTCCGCTATCATTACCACCAAAGTTGTAAAAGGAAAGGAATCCGACCCCGAGGCGCAAAAATACAAAGATTATTTTGCGATTAGTGAGCCACTTCGCCGCATTTCTTCGCATCGCTTGTTAGCTATTCGTCGAGCTGAAAACGAGGGATTTATCCGTGTGGACATTTCACCAGATAGAGAAAAATCCTTAGATAAATTAGCATATCTATTTTTACATGCCAACAATGATGCAGCTGATCAAGTAGAATTAGCAATGGAAGATAGTTATAAGCGATTGCTCAAACCTGCTATCGAAACCGAGTTCGCTGCTAGCAGTAAAGAGAAAGCGGATACTGAAGCTATTCGCGTTTTTACTGACAACCTACGACAGTTGTTGCTAGAGTCGCCTCTCGGTCAGAAACGTGTTTTGGCTATTGACCCTGGTTTTCGTACTGGTTGTAAAGTAGTTGTGTTATCTGCACAAGGTGACCTTTTGCATCATACAGTGGTCTTCCTCAATACCAAACAAGCTACAACTACCCTACAATCCCTTATTCATCAATATCAGATTGAGGCTATTGCTATTGGTAATGGTACTGCTTCCCGCGAATCAGAACAGATGGTGCGATTCGCCTTAGAAAACAATCCTACATCACCCCAAATCTTCGTGGTCAGCGAGAGTGGAGCTTCTGTATATTCAGCATCTAAGACCGCTCGTGAGGAGTTCCCCGACGAAGATGTTACTGTTCGTGGCGCGGTGTCTATTGGCAGACGTTTAATGGATCCATTGGCTGAATTAGTGAAGATAGATCCCAAATCAATCGGTGTGGGACAATACCAGCATGATGTTAATCAATCGCACTTGGGCGAGAGTCTGCATCAAACGGTGGAGAGTGTGGTGAATAGTGTGGGCGTTGATGTGAATACTGCCAGCAAACATATCCTTACCTATATCTCGGGGTTGGGTCCTACTTTGGCACAAAACATCGTGAATTATCGCAGCGAACATGGTGCTTTTCCTAATCGTAAAGCACTACTGAAGGTACCCAAAATGGGAGCAAAGACCTATGAACAAGCAGCAGGTTTCTTGCGTGTAACTAATTCCAATAATCCGTTGGACAATTCTGCCGTACACCCCGAGAGTTATGCCATTGTGGAGCGCATGGCTAAGGATTTGCATTGTACGGTGTCCGACCTGATGAAACAGCCCGAACTGCGCAAACAAATTGATTTGCAGCGTTATGTAACCAGCGAAGTGGGTATGCCTACCCTCACGGATATTCTTCGCGAGTTAGAGAAGCCCAGTCGAGATCCACGCACGCAGTTAGAGGAGTTTCATTTTGATGAATCAGTGCATACCATTGAGGATTTGCAGGTAGGTATGGTCTTACCAGGTATCATTACCAATATCGCCAATTTCGGTGCATTTTGTGATGTGGGGGTACATAAGGATGGACTGATACATATATCTGAAATGGTTAATCGCCGTATCAGTAATCCTAACGAGGTTGTTTCGTTGCATCAACACGTGCGCGTGCGCGTTGTAGGTATTGACCACGCGAGAGGAAGAATACAATTATCGCTGAAGTAATATAAAGCAGAAGTAATATAAATAAGAAAAATGGCTACTCAATATTGAGCAGCCATTTTTTATCTATACAATAATCTGCATACAATAATCTGCTACCTATAGCAAATTACCCATCACATTATACATTTTTCCTTCGCGAAGAATAACTACCTGACCATTGATAATCATCTTGCGTATGATAGATTGAGAATTATCTGTCCAAATATCCTCTATACCAGAACCAATCTGACCATCCTCGAACCACAAACCTAAGGTATTTGATAGCGACCAAGGCGTATCTACAGTATTACCCAAAGCAAAGCCATGCAATGCAAGCCAATCAGCAGTCAATTCCTCAGTAGATAAGTTAGCACCTTCGGTAGTTGTATCCGTTAGTTGAATAGAAGCATCTATAGCTGCCAAATCGGAAAGGATATAACAACCCTGAATTTTTGTTTCAGGCATTTCGTATTTCTGCTCGAAGTAGTTGTATTTATCTCCTGCAGAGAAGCCAATCACACGGTGCGCATAGACACTATCGATAGGCAAAGTAATTGATTCGATGCCTACTAAGCAGTTGGCAAGTACGATAGGTCCGTTGCCCATTTCATCTAATTCCAAGTTTCCAATTACTCCACCTACTTTGCCCACAAGAGCTTTGTCGCTCAGAAGCAAGTTGCCCTCTACATAGCAGTTGGCAATAGGCGCACGTTGGCTATACGCAATCACTCCTCCAATAGTGCTTGTACCTTGCAAGGTAGCATCCACATGGCAATGCTGAATAGCCTCGCCACTACCAGCCTCAGCCACTATACCACCGACCGCATCGCCACCGTTAATAGTACCCGCGAATAGACATGCCTTCACAGATGAAGAAGTAGCCAGTTTGCCAGCTAATCCACCAATACCTTCCGCCATTGGAAGAGTAATATCCGCCTCTGTTACAGAAGATTGGGTGATCCCCACAAACAACGAAGCCTCGCCGACCATACCTCCAAACAGACCTTTATACCCATCGCCAACTACCTTGGGCGACTCTATATGTATGTTATGCAGCGTAGCCGCCACCATTTCCGTATCCATTGAACCATCATCGCCACTCATATTGCCTTGAATAGTATTCACCAACAAGCCTGCTGATGTGACAACCTCGCCCAATTGCATAACTGGATGAGAGAGGTTCAAGTCTCGAATCACGGCATCATCTTGCACAAATGCGAACAAACCACTACCGTTCAATACCACATTTTTAAAAGTATGCTTATTGCCATTTAAAACTCCCGTGAAAGGCACACGGATACCTGCAAATGGCACGTTCATAAAGTCCACGTCATTTACCACGATATAGTGGGCATCTGGTGCTTGTTCAATGTGCATAAAGTCGCTCATTGATGCAATTTGATAGGGGTCTTCAGCAGTGCCTTGTCCTTGAATAGTAGTTTGCATTAATGGCAATGCGAAATAATTGAGAGTAAACCCACTACCATTGGTATAAACACAAAGTAAAGAGGGATTATTAGAATAACCATTCACAATATCAACCATATTAAGGTCACCTCCCAATGCATTGTCCTGTCCCAGTTCTATCAAGGTTTCACCATTGGTACTACATATGAGCAGGCGGTTGCCCGTTTCTTTCTCACGTTTAATGAGTGTGGCATATTCATACGCATCATCGGAGTTGAAGAGATGCGGATTCAAGATGGACGCGGAAATCCATACATTCGCTGCTTCTACTTTCTGCCCGAGGTTAATGGCATCGTAATGATCAACGCGACCTTTATTGGTGAGCCATGCAATACGTTGTTCTATTGAACCGTCTGTTAATACATCGCCTTGCAGGAGCGACACTACATATTGATAAGAATCGCCTTTTGCCACGCGATCCCAATTGCCTGATAATGTAGCACCGCCATTGTATAATGGGATTTCTGCCACCGTTTTGCAGGATGGTACATCCACCATTTGTACCAATTCCACTTCATCTTGATTTTTCAAGAAACCATATTGGCGTTCTTGTCCTGCAATATCGCTTAGATGGATAGTACCCAATGCATATTCTACTATGGTATTCAGCAAGTTACCTTCGTTATCATACAAACGATACGAGAACACAGAACCATCGGAAGCAATTGCATAATTATCTTCAGTAATCACAAAAACAGGCTTACCCGTACCATTATAATCCAAAATAATATCACGTTCGCCACTCAAACTACCCAAGGAATAGAAGGTATAGAGATAGGCATCATCTGGATCTTTGGTCATTGGGATTTTAGTCTCCGCGATGACGTTGAATTTATTATCATATTGCGTAATTACCAACGCATTATTTTCATTGACAACGGGGTCTTCGTAAACAGGTGTACCAGGTACGAAGTATGGTTTTTCATATTGGGTGGTAAAATAGTTAATGTACGCCCCATTCTTGACCAAAAAGATTGGAAAGAGGTCATTCAATGCCGCCAAATTAGCATAGGGTATTTCGAATGTGTGCTTCAGCTCTGGAGCATCGGGTGAAGCATAAGATGCCTTAGTATAGACATCAAAGTAGTGCATTCCTGTAGAATTGGTGCTATCGCGTTTAAACACAACCGTGTAATTCTCGCTATACTCGCCAATATTTTTAGATGCCACCATGTTGCCAGGCATCTCGCATACGGGCTGTGTACTGGTTTCGCCTTCGACAATGCTATAAATACGATTGAAATACTTGTTTACATATTGTTTGGTGTTTGCTACCACAAAAAGCATCAACTCGTAATTATTATCAAAATTGAAGAACTTTTTAGTAACGAATCCAGTTACTTGCACATCTCTCACTCCAGTAACATTGGGGTCATCAATGTTTAACGAATCTACAATTTTTCCAACTAACTGATGTTCAGCATTATAGACTTCAATTGTCATTGATGTGTAGAAACCATTCTTATGGGTGAATGCAGCAGTGTACGTCCACTGATTACCATCTGGACCTATAAGAAAACCATAACCATCAACAGGTCCAATCGTAGTAGTTGGTGATGATGCCTGCGCTTGTATGCTTATGTTTATGCTTAAACATAACATCATACATAATTCGAAAAATCTTTTCATACTATTCTCAATAAATTAATTACTGTTTATGCATTTATTGTACTTATTCACAAAAATCGCGCAAAGGTACTAAAAAATTTATAAGTATGCAAATGAAAATAATTTTTCTTTATTATTACAACATAAAATTTGTATAATTGCGAAAAAAATTGTACCTTTGCAGCAAAATGTGCAAAACAAAAAATTATGGCAGACGATAAGAAAATTATTTTCTCGATGGTGGGTGTGAGCAAGAGTTTCTCCCCACAAAAAAAAGTACTTAACAACATCTACCTTAGCTTCTTCTACGGGGCAAAAATTGGTATCATTGGTCTCAACGGTGCAGGTAAATCTACCCTACTCAAGATTATTGCAGGTATTGAAAAGAATTACGAAGGTGAAGTGGTATTCTCACCTGGCTATAGCGTAGGTTATCTGGAGCAAGATCCTCAACTTGACCCCGAAAAGACCGTGCGCGAGTGCGTACAAGAAGGTGTACAACCCATCATGGATATGCTCGCCGAATACGATGCTATCAATATGGCATTCGCAGAGCCAGACGCCGATTTCGATAAGTTGCTTGCCCGCCAAGCAGAATTGCAAGATAAGTTAGATAGTGCCGATGCATGGAACATTGACACCCGTCTTGACCGCGCTATGGACGCATTGCGTTGTCCTGCTGACGATGCACAAGTGAAGCATCTGTCGGGAGGTGAGCGTCGTCGTGTAGCACTATGTCGTTTGCTACTTCAGCAACCTGATATCCTGCTGCTGGATGAGCCTACTAATCACCTTGATGCTGAATCAATCGACTGGTTGGAGCAACACTTGCACCAATATGCAGGTACAGTAATCTGTATTACCCACGACCGCTATTTCTTGGATAATGTAGCAGGTTGGATTCTCGAATTGGACCGTGGTGAAGGTATTCCATGGAAGGGCAACTACTCTTCTTGGTTAGAGCAAAAGACCGCTCGTATGGCCATGGAAGAGAAACAAGCCAGCAAACGTCGCAAGACATTGGAGCGCGAGTTGGAATGGGTACGCATGGCACCTAAAGCACGTCAAGCCAAAGGTAAGGCTCGTTTGGCTGCATACGATAGGATGTTGAACGAAGAGCAGAAAGAGCGCGAGGAGAAGCTGGAGATATTCATTCCTAACGGTCCACGTTTGGGTAACAAAGTTATCAATGCTGAGGGCGTAAGTAAGGCCTTTGGCGAGAAATTGCTGTTCGAGGATTTGGAGTTTATGCTTCCACCTAATGGTATCGTAGGTATTATCGGCCCTAACGGTGCAGGTAAGACAACACTCTTCCGCATGATTATGGGTATGGAGCAAGCCGATAAAGGTACTTTTGCTGTGGGCGAGACTGTGCGCGTGGGTTATGTGGATCAAGTGCACTCGAATATAGACCCTAACAAGAGCGTCTTTGAGACCATCTCTGAGGGTACGGAATATATCCGCGTAGGTGGTCGCGAAGTGAATGCACGTGCATATCTGAGCCGTTTCAACTTCACAGGTGCTGACCAAGAGAAGAAATGCGGTGTGCTCTCTGGTGGTGAACGTAACCGCTTGCACTTGGCATTGACATTGAAGTCCGAAGCCAATGTATTGCTGCTTGATGAGCCAACCAACGATATTGACGTGAACACCTTGCGTGCACTAGAAGAAGGTCTGGAGAACTTTGCTGGTTGTGCGGTAGTCATCTCGCACGACCGTTGGTTCCTCGACCGTATATGTACGCATATCCTTGCTTTTGAGGGAGATAGCAAGGTATTCTGGTTTGAAGGTAGTTATTCGGAGTATGAGGCAAACAAGAAAATGCGCCTTGGCGAAGATGCCAGCGAGCCTAAGCGTATTCGCTATCGCAAGTTAGAGTAATAATAGAGGCGTTTGTGATATGCTGAATGAGAAAGAAACAGAACATGCAATAAAACTGATCAAGGATACTTTTCAGTCGCATCTATCCACGTCGCTTAAATTGCGACGTGTAACCGCTCCTTTGTTTGTAAAATCAGGCATAGGATTGAATGATGGCTTGAGTGGAAAAGAAGAACCAGTGCATTTTGTAGCTACTGGGATTGGTACACAATGCGAAATAGTACATTCATTAGCAAAATGGAAGCGAATGAAACTCTTCGACATGCGCGAAGAACCTGGCTACGGTATTTATACTGACATGAACGCAATCCGCACCAGCGAAACACTAGATGAACTACACAGTTTATACGTAGATCAATGGGATTGGGAGAAAGTAATTACCTCATCGGAACGCAATATTGATGCGCTATACGATTGTGTGAAACTCATCTATCAAGCATTACTCAATACCGAGTATCTGGTTTGTGAACACTACCCTATTCTTTCTCCATTTCTGCCTAAAGCCATTCATTTTATTACCTCCGAGGAACTACTGCAACGTTATCCTAATCAAACTGCGAAAGAACGCGAGAATAGTATCTGCAAGGAATATGGAGCTGTATTTATCTGCGGTATAGGTGGAAAATTGTCTAACGGCGAAGTACATGATTTTCGTGCACCTGACTATGATGATTGGACTACACCTGCCCCTACTTCACATAATCCTGCACATTGTGGAATGAATGGCGACATACTAATATGGTACGAACCATTGCAAAAAGCCGTAGAACTATCATCAATGGGTATCCGCGTGGATAAGGTTGCATTGTTAAGACAACTTGACTTGTCCAATCATATGGATTGGCAGCACTTTACTTACCATAAAGCTATCCTACAAGATTATTTGCCACTGACTATCGGTGGTGGAATCGGGCAATCACGATTGTGTATGATTCTCCTACACAAACGGCATATCGGTGAGGTACAAGCCAGTGTATGGGATGAGCAGATGATTATATACTGTGAAAAACAGGGCATACATATACTACAATAAATTTATAACTTTATAAAACTTACAACGATTTGCTTGCACTTTCTCCGTTCTTAGTATTCATGATAGTGTACCTTGTAGGATCACTATTGGCTGGCGATTTTTATAAATTGCCTTTGACTGTTGCATTCCTCATTGCATCAGCCTATGCTATCTGTATCACTCCTAAGTTAAAACTGAAAGAACGAATCAATATCTTCTCGCGCGGTGCAGGTGACGAAAATATTATGCTGATGGTATGGATATTTGTGTTGGCAGGTGCTTTTGCCACGATTGCCGACCAGATGGGAGCCATTGACGCAACAGTGAACCTAACATTGCGTTTTCTACCCGCAAGCATGTTGCTACCCGGTTTGTTCATGGCTGCTTGCTTTATTTCATTATCTATTGGTACGTCCGTCGGAACAGTTGTAGCACTGACGCCTGTGGCAGTAGGCATAGCTGAACAGACAGGCACTATATTACCCATGGTTGTAGCAATAGTGGTGGGCGGTGCATTTTTTGGCGATAACCTTTCTTTCATATCCGACACTACCATTGTAGCTACACAAACTCAAGGATGTAAAATGAATGATAAATTCAAAGCCAACATTTGGTTGGCATTGCCAGCTGCATTAGTTATTTTTATCGTTTATATTTTCCTTGGTCAAGATATAGAAGTGCCTACACAAATACCCAATATAGAATGGTACAAAGTGATACCATACATTTCGGTATTAGTAATGGCCATTGCAGGGATAAACGTATTGGTTGTCTTGCTGATTGGCATTGTATTGGCTGGATGTATTGGTATTGTGAGTGGTAGTTTTAATCTCATGGGATTTGTTGGTGCTATGGGAGATGGTATAATGGGTATGAGCGAACTGATTATTGTGACACTATTGGCTGGTGGTATGTTGGCAATGATTCGCCATAATGGCGGTATAGCATATTTGATTCGTGTATTAACCATGCGCATCAATGGCAAACGAGGCGCTAAATTTACCATTGCCTTATTGGTAATATTGGCCGATTTGTGTACAGCCAACAATACCATTGCCCTCATTACCGTTGGACCGATGGCGCGCGAGATAGCTGATAAATACGGATTAGATAGGCGTTTAAGTGCTTCATTATTAGATACATTTAGCTGCTTTGCACAAGGTATGATTCCATATGGTGCACAATTACTAATGGCAGCTGGATTAGCTCATATCACTCCATTTGAAATCATGGGTTTCTTATACTATCCTATCGCATTGGGACTGATGGCAACCATAGGTATTGTATGCAATTATCCCAGAAAATATAGCTATTAGACCATATTCTCTGGGATAATCATCTACCAAACTTGGTTGTTGCAATGTTTATCGGATTCGTACACCTACTGCATTGAAAATTGCGTCACCACAAATAATGAAAATTTGACCATTGATAAATAACTTCTGACAGTCATTCTTTTCTACTATTACATTCTGAACATTCGTCAAAGAAGCATCGTATACAATGTGCACAGGCACATCATATGAATTGAGTGCATTGATTTCGAGATAAAGTTTACCATTTCTCTTTTCTACCGTTACAGAACCTTTTACCCACATATATACATCCACTAAATAGCCTTGTGGATTCATCGTTGCATAGAATGGTGTAGATAATTGATTATCTTCATTAGGTCCCATATTGCCTAATACTGTACCTGGTCGATATGATTTATTGATAGGATATACTCCTTCAGGAATAAGGATATCCGTGTCAGTAGAATCTACAAAGAAGTGCAATGCTGTCAAATCGGATTGGTCATCTGCAGTAATTGTGAGATAAACATATCCCTCATCGGAATAATCTACTATGTTGAGTTGATCAGCAGCCGTATAAACCTTATCCACACTACCTGTAGGCATATCACCGCGCAAGTATTCGCGCTCGTAGTGAGCAGTCATAGTGATATGATAGTATACGCTATCTGCACAAATGGCTTCAGCCACAGCTGTGATATTGCCATCCGCGTCCATAGTGACAGTCATTGTGCCTGTCTCAAGAGGCATGATGGCGGTCACATAGTCACCCTCCATTTTGGCGATATACGTATTGCGGTAATCCATTTCCATACGTCCACCTTCAGCCCCGAACTTACCAAATAATCCATCGTTGACAAAAGTACCTTCAATATCTTCTGACAATGGGCTAAATGCCACTATATACGTGGTATCTGATGACGGGCCATATAGTTGGTAATATCCTTCTTCGTTACGCAAATCTCCAAATTCTACGGGGAAAGAGAGCGTAACGGTGTCTATAGGTGTTGGCACTACATACCATAATTCAATGTCATAAAGCGTAGCATCCATACTGATGAGTTGGGCTTGCATAATAGTGGTGTCACCCAGTTGAGAAATGCGTCCATTGATATCTGCCAGCTCGGTGTAAACACCTGTAATAGAGTCTTTCACGCCACAATAATCTCTATCCACATTTTGCAAAGAGAACGCACTGCCCATTTCCACACCGCGAATATTGATAGAAGCATAATAATGCTCATCTTTATTTTCGAAGAGGAGGTCATTATTCATGTCAGGGGTGAAAGTGGCAATTGCGGAATGATTGAAGCGTACTACCACCGTATCTTGAGGCGTTGGCACAACATACGATAAATCCAAATTGTATACCACGTTGTCATCGCCTCGCATCGTACCCGTGATTGTCCAATGGGCAGAATTATCCATCTTCACATCTATCGTAGCATCTAAAGAATGGATAATTGTATTGTTCTGTACATCTTGTAATTCAATAGTCATATCCTTTTCTGAGTAGGTCCCTTCCTCTGCTTCGGTAGCCATCCATGCACCAGAAAGGATGTATTGTTCGTTCTTGGCATCGAAGCTGACTACACCCAATTCCTCTGACAACGCATCATTGATAATGAGGTTGGTAGCTTTAAGCTCTACAGAGTCGGTGGGCGCAGGGAAAGTATGTGTCATTTTGATGACATATAATATAGTATCGCGCGTGAGGAGTGCTACATTAGCAATACATGCCAAATTATTGTTCTTCAATTCAGTGACCACTTCTGCTTGAATGGATAAAATATCCAATTTATCTTCGTCATGAAAGAAATACGTATGCTGCAAATCAATCTGTTTCATTGCATATTTTCCAACCAGTTTTTCACTTTTGATAGTGATAAGGGCTTCCACCTCATCGTTCATGCCCTCTAGTGTGAAAGCATCTTCATTGCGATATAAAGTGGTATTGGTAATTTCTGCTGTGATTTGCTGTGTAGGTGTAATGCTATTGTGAACACATGTAACGATATAGGTAACACCGTCTTCGCCTAACAATGTGGAATTAGCTATAGTTTGGGTAAGATTTTCGCTCACTTTTTTCTGTTCCACTGTGAGCGTCACACTATCAAACATCACATATCCCGAAGGTGTCTTGAGATGTGTGTCTGCCATATTAATATCACCATTGGCAGTAGAAAATGTACCATAGCCATTATTGGCAGGGGCATAGTAGGCTAGTTCCAATCTGTATCCGTATTCGGGTTGCGATGGGTCATTTCCTTCCATACGCATGAACCAATCCTTATAATTAGTATCATATCCGAATTGGCTGAATCCCGAGAAGTTGAGTGTGACCGTCTCCTGCTGCACGTATGTACCAACAATATGAAATACTTGTTCTTCGGATGTAGGTTCTTCATCGAATGGTGCAGTAGAGAGATTGGCATCTATTATTTCAAATTTCCCCTCTTTGCTCCATGTGGCAGAACCAGTAAGCGTGAGGTTCCCAAGAGTGGCATAATACACGTCGTAGGTCTTGTAACTGCCACTATACTCATTGAGGTAGATGGTAATCTTACCGTACGTGTCATGCTGACCATATAGTACAAGGTTGGCATATCTACCTGTACCCTGTACCTCTTTTTTGGTTATTTCAAATTCTATTTCTTCTACTATTTGTGCGTAGATATTCGCACTATAGAAAAGTGTGAACAAAAAGGAAATAATAAAGACAATTTTTCTCATACCCATACAAAATTAAGTATATATCCGATTTTGATGCAAAGGTAGTAAAAATTTGCAGAAAATGCAAATTTTAATTGAAAGTTTATAGTTTAAAGTGTAAAGGCAAGGTAAAAAAATAGGCTCCCTCGTAGGAGGAAGCCCATTTTTAGGTATGTATTAGTCCGCTTTCTATTTTCTAACAGCCACATTGTGGCGATTTAATAGCGAAGTGGTCTAACGTCTAAGTTCTTATTTTACCATAGCGCCTTGAGCGTTATACTCTTTACCTTCACGGTTGATGATAAGCATACCGTTCTTAATCATCTTCACAGGTTTAGCATTGAGGTTGATGTTGTCAAGACCTGATCCAGGACCTTGTGGCAACTTACCAGAAACAGTAACATCGAATGCAACCCCAGTGTATGGGTTAGAAACAATACCCTTAGCTGTAACTACACCATCTACAGTAGTGATAGTTAGTGTACCCTCACCGAAGCCAAGCCATGGATCAGTATCACCCATACCACCGATTGTCACAGTACATGTCATCTCTGATGGCTCAGTTGCCTCTGGGTAGTAAACAGGTACTTCAACCAATACTGGGTAGGTAACACCGTCTTCAGCATATGTCCAGTCTGCTGTGAGTTTCAAAGCATAATCAACCATATCACCGAAGAGAGGAATTGTATCAACTTGAACAGTAGCGTTTTCAACTACAACAACGATTGGCTCTACTGGAGCTTCAGATGTCATATTGAGTTTTATTTCATAGAAGAAGCCGCTATCTTCCACATGCAATACTACCTTAGCAGCAGGAGCATTTACATCAATATCATAAGCATATCCATCAATGAATCGAGCGTCAAAGCCCATGATAGCTACTGAACTTTCCTCTGTCAATGCAAATCTACCGTTTCCATCTTCTTGACCTAATCCAAGGAACACCTCAACTTGCCACATTGTACTTGGGCCACCTATGATTGCCATGCTCTCGAGATCAATTACCAAGTTGGTAATATTATCTTCGATAACCATGTAGTTTGGCTCGCTCTCCAACTCTACATTCAATGTGTAGATAGTAGCATCAGCTACAAGAGTGATAGTGAGAACATTCTCAGCAACAGCAACTGCAGTAGCAGCAGCGGTAGCCTCAACAGCAGCGTCAAGATCAGCAGTAGCCACCTCAGTAGCAGCATCCAAACCAGCAGTGATGTCAAGAACCTTAACACCTGCGAGGAGACCTTCAGCAGTAGCATAAGGAGCTACCATGAGGTGTTGCTCACCTACGGTTACGATAGAAGTACCGTTGAACTTCTTACCAAGGTCGGTAGAGAGAGCAACGCAAGAAGAAATCTCAACATTGTTGCTCTCTGACTCAACGATCTCAACTGGGTTAATCAACTCTGCGTCGAGGATCCAGTTCATAGCGCCAAGAGGAGAAGCTGTCAACTCATATTGAGTACCAACTGTAGTCTCAAGAGCTACAGCATCAGCTACATCATAGAAGAAGTAGTGGTCGTTGTGGTTAACCGCAGGCTCCTCATAAACGCCATTGATTACACGGTAAGAAGATACGCGTGCCCATGCGCTAGTAGCGTGGATACCAGTAGTGAAAATCTCCATGTTGTCAGAAGTACCCTTAACTGCCATGGTGAGACCTTGTTTAGAGCGGAACCAGTTAGAAGACATCTTAGAGGTGAACAGGATAGATGGAGCATCGTGGAGATCGTTCCAAATATAAACACGTGTTTCACCACGTTTCAAACCTTCATTTACATAGTCATCACCTGATTGAGTTTGCATATAGTTGATAGCTACGAGTTTGCCGTCCTCAGTGAGAGCGATATCAGAGATTGCGAGGAGGTCACCTGCGTTCTCAGGATCGCGAGCAATAACGCCTTCTTGAGAAACTTCAGCGACAACGCCATCAACTACATTATAGATGTGAGCAGTACCGTCTGCCTCGTGTGTGAGAACGATAGTAGCATCGTAGTATTGGAGAGCACGTTTAACCACACCTACCATCTCAACTGGCTCTACAGCAGAACCTACAGTAAATGCATATTGAGATGCAGCTGGAGTAACTACTTGACCAGAGTAAGGCATAGCCCAACCGATGAGTTTCTCAGCAGAGTTACCGCAAGCGTAGAGGTTACCAGCGTAGTCGAATGCAAAGTCGTTGAGGTTGTTACCTACAGAAGCCATATCAATAACAGTCTCTTCTGTCAATACAGGAGCACCATTCTCGTCCTTAGAAACAGCGTAGATTGTAGCTTTCTTAGCAGTACCATTGTTACCTGCAACTACGAGTTTGGTGAAGTCGTTGTTGAAGCGGATACCTGCTTGACGAACATTGCTCCAAATGAGTTTAGCATCCTCTACACCATCAGCATTGATGTGTACAAGACCTGGGTTAGCGTCATTAGCCGTACCACGATAAGAAGCAATCCAAACACCACCTTCGTTGTCATAAACAACTTGAGTACCTGTGTAGTTGATAGCATACTTGCCCTCAACAATAGCTTTAGAAGGAGCAGTAGCCCATGTAGTAGCTGTACCAAGGTTGTACTCGTGGAGACGGAAGCCACTCATAGCTGCACCTGTGATACCTGGGAGGTTCACAGAGTACATAGCCAATTGCAAGTTCTCACCAGCACCCTTCACGTCGAAACCGTTGTTAGGAGCTGCTACGAAATTGCTATCAGCGTCAACCAACTCTTTATTCTCATTCAATGTACCTTGGAAGATTGGAGTCCACTCGTTGAGGTTCTCAGGATTAACCTCCCACAAGTAGTTACCATCGGTGTTCAAAGAAGTAACGAAGATACGACCGTCCTCAGAGATACGGATACGACGTGGAGAATATGCAGTACCTGCACCATCAGCACGACCAGTAGTGAACTCTACACCACCATTGTAACCAGGTTGGTCACCATTTGGAATAAGGTCAAGAGATGGAGTAAACGCGAAGATACCTGCACCGAAGCCAGAAGATACATAGCCACTTGCAATATCCTTAACAGAGTGCATACCCTCGTTGATGAGAAGCATACCGAAGGTTGGGTTCTCTGGGTTGTTATCAATATCCAAACCTGATGGGTGGTAGAAGCTATAGATCTTAGACTCTTGAGTTGGAACCTCTACAGAAGTACCATTTACCTCAACAGACCATGTCAATTGCACACCAGCAGGAAGGCCAGCGGTAGCTACCTCTACGGTGTTCTTACCAATAGTAGTAGTACCTTCAACGGTAGCAACAACTTCGTCGCCATTGTAAACCAATACGTTTACAGAAGTAGCGTTAGAGTTGTTCAATACATAGTTAACAGTGAGGACACCACCATCAAGAGTAGAAGTCAAACCAGAAGCGAAGGTATTGAGTTGGTTCTCAGTATAAACTTGCTCAACAACAGGCTCCTCTTTTTCAGGTAATTTACCAGTCAGCATTACGTAGTAAGATTTACCAGTAGCGAAACTGGTGAACTCGCCTTCGAGAGTAGCCACACCATCTTCGATAATAACAGCAACAGGACCAGCAGCAGCGTCAACCCAAACGTTGTCGTCACCAATAGAGAGCCAGCACTCTGGATACTCAGCAAACTCAACAGCTTCAAAACCAGAAACCTCTACAGAAAGAGGACTGCCTTCCCATGTAGCAGCGAAGGTCGCAATAGCACTTTCCTCATCTACAGTGATTACTACATCCTCGAGTTCGATCTCAATTGCAGGCATAGCATACATTGTGAGCGCAAACTCAACATACATAGCTTCACCTTCATCCTCTACAGAAGCGTGAACAGTACCAGTGAATACATCACCTTTCTCTGCATCTGTAGTTTTGGTCATTGAACCATCCATAACGGTGAGTTCAAGACCACCAAAGGTCATGTAAGAGTTCTCAACGTTTACCTCGTAAGCTTTGTCCTCACCTGTATAGTTATTGAGGAAGAGCATTACGTCAGAATCGTTCATGTCGTCGCGACCCATCAATTGCAAATAGGTTACATCACCTACAGGCAACTCTGAGGTTGTCAAGTTGGTGATTTCGAGAGGCATTTCAATCCACTCAATCTCTGGCGCACCAGATCCTTGCGCTGCGAGATAAGCGGGTCCCCAAGCTTCAGGTTTGCCAGCTTCGGTGAAGTCAATACCAGCAGCACCATGTTGTCCTTCAGCAGCATTGAAGAACGCATGCACAGCCCAACGCCAACCACCTTCATTAGCAGCAGCCATGTCAGTACTCAACTCCACACCAGCAGCAGTAGCAACTGACAAAACATAATCGCCCAACCACTTGTAGTCAGATGCTTCATCTGTCATAATCTCTTGCATCTTTGCCGAAGCAAAAGTAGAGACATTTGTGATTGGCTGATCAGCGCGTTCCAAACCATAATAAGTGTTGTAGTAAGGTTTGAAAGCTTCCCACAACTCTTCATTAGTAGGAACCGTTTGAGCAAAACTCATCACAGAGAAGAGAATTGCCGAAAGAAATAAAGAAAATTTCTTCATAACGATTTTGATTTTGGTTAATAATAAAGTTAATTGTATCATGTTTTGTTAAAACATTCTATTCAACATCAACGCGCAAAGGTACGAAATTTATCTGGAAAAGCAAAATATTTTAACAATAAAATATGTTTTTTATTTGCAGTACCTATATTTTTTACCCTTTATACCTTTTCACTCTGCCACTTAACTGCCACTCAACCGCCACAAAAGTGATAGGAATAGTGCGTGTATAGTGCGTGTATTGTGCGTGTATTGTGCGTGAATTGTGCGTATCTTATGGGACAATTGTGCCTAACACGTTATATGCCTCGCCATTGCGGATAAGCAAGAGCTGACCATTGACCAGACGTTTTTGTACGTCTTTTTTAGGTGATTGGCTATTGACATTCTCAACTGCCGTAGAAGTGCCGTCATACACGATATGCACAGGCACTCCATATGAATTGTATGCATTGACTTCCAAATATGGGTTTAGTTGCTCATCTTTTCGCACTTCCACCGTACCTCCTACCAATAGCCATAATGGTACTTCGAGTGATCCGTCTTCCCATATCTTAGCATAGAACGAAGGCAATACGCCATTACCTTGCACTCCAGGATTTGCTTGTACCGTACCATATTCCTCAGTGTTATTGATTGGGTATATACCTACTGGTATAATGATATCCTCATCTACCTCCTCTGCATAGAAGAAGAATGCTGCCATATCCGATTCGTCTGCTGCTGTAAGAGCGAGATAAATATAACCATTTTCTTCTACTTGATTTTCAATAAACACATTATCTGCAATGGTATATACGCGGTCAATCTCCATATCTGGTTCATCAAAATCAAGATGCGTGTTATACTCCGATGTCATCTTGATGTGATAGTAAATAGCATTGGAGCATATAACTTTTGCCTCAGCAGTAATTTTGCCATCAGATGCCATCTCTACTATTAGTGTACCTTTCTCAACGGAATAACGATTTAAAGTAGCTTCTTCGTAGATATAGGTTTCGCCACCATAGAAATCATACTGTCCTCCTTCAGAACCCAGTCTGCCAAAGACGCCATCGTTAGCAAACGAACCAGCCACCTCGCTGGTCATAGGACTAAGGGACACATACCACGCTGAATCAGGGGTATATGCACCCAAGGTGTAATAGCCATAATCCATTGCATTGATGAATTCGATAGGCATTTCTATTTCTATGGTATCAATAGGAGTTGGTGCCACATACCAGAGATTGAGGTTGTATTGTACAGCATCAAAGCCAATAACACTAGCAGTAATGACAGTGGTATCACCATATTGATTAAGCGAACCATTGACATCGGCAAAGATGACACTGCGTCCAATCTCTTTATTGTATATACCACTATAGTCAAGATAGACGTTTTCCATTGTGAAAGATTCACCCAATCCTCTACCAAAAATGGTGAGAGATGCTTCGTAATCATCGCCATAATGAAGGAGTTGCAACATGTTGTTGTCGTAAGGGAGGTAGGTGCCAATAGCTGATGTTTCGAAGGTTATGTTCACCGTGTCTGTTGGAACAGGTACCTCGTACTTCATCTGTATGGAATACCAGTAGTAGTCGCTACCATACGCCTCGATATTAGCATGCCATCCGTCGTTTTCTTCCGTAAGGGTCAGCGTAGCACTAATAGCATCGGTAGGTTCAAGCCATGTGATTTTGTCCGTGATTGACACTGATACATTATACACTCCAGCCTCTGCATATTCGCCCTCGTACATAGCAAACACATCGTAGAAATCATTTGAGCCACTTACCATAATTAGTCCATAGTCTGCCAATGACTCATCTACTTGTAAATTGGTGCAAGAAATCTCAATGGTATCTTTAACCGCTGGCAATGGGGCAGGCATAGACACATGATGCAGTATGGTATCTTGGTTATAGAAAGAGAAATCCACCAAATAACCCAACGAACCATTTTCTAAATAACTACCTTGTACCATCAGAATAGTTTGCAGCATTTGTTGCTCTACCCCATTGTAAGTAATTTGCGTTGCATTTAAATCCAGATAATCTTTGTTATAGAGTCCATCAATGGTGGGTGAATTAACGGTGAGTTGTACATCCAATGCCTCATCGTTGCCGTCCAGTACATAATAACCATCACCAATAGTGAGTTGGGTATTTTCTAACACGGTTTCGATAGTTGATTTTGGTGTAAACATTTCATGCACGACGTGCAAGACATAGATATTATCATTGGTGTCGGTAATCTTAGCATCTAAAATGATTTGAGTTAGATAGTTACTTACCTGCTTTTCAGTGATAGTCATCGTGATGTCCGAAGGGAAAATCTCATAGAACATATCTGCTGATTGATACCATCCCCATGTCCAATCCCAACTAATATCATCAAAAGAGAATGTACCAGTAAAATCATCTTCTGCGCCATACCAACAGAGGCGGAAAGTGTAGCCATGCGATTCTACAGCAATATACCATTCACCTGTTTCTGCTTCGTATTCAGGCTCCACAAGAAATACGCCACCATCCAGCGTAATCGTTTCTGCTACAGACTTTTGCAACATTTTAATTGCACGTTTCTCCTGTTTAGCTGAGTGTTTTACAAGGATGTCGGCAGATTGTTCAGGACGCTCTACACGTTGTGTAACATCATACTTTATCATCTCTACCACATCTAATTTAGCAGAGTTGTTAGCCATTTTTTTCAGTTTTGGCAGATGGGTTTGCGGTAACGCAAAGGTAGCGACCAATAGTCCCATAAAAAGAATTATAAACTTCTTCATAATACGAAAATTTGTTATTTTTATATTCATTTCATACGTGCTCCTATAGCATCATATATCTTACTATTGCGGATTATCAGCAACCGACCATTTTGCATTGTCTTTTGAACATTATAGGTTGGATATAGTATGTCAAAAAGTCTAGTAGGCGTACTTTCGTAAACAATATGCACTGGCACATCATAGGAATTGAGGGCATTGATTTCTAGACGAAGACCACCTCCTGACACTTTGGACACATTCACCGTACCACTAACAAGGAAATACAAAGATGTGAAATATTCTCCATCGTGTGTTGCATAGAAAGACTTACCTAAACTACCGTCACCAGCAATGACAGATTGATATTCGTCTGATTCGTCAATATAATATGTACCTTCTGGAATGATGGCTTCTGGGTCGGAAGTTTCAACTACAAACCACAAAGCTAACAATTCGTTATTGGTCATAATCTCAAATCTGATAATCCCCTCCTCTACTGTGTTATCCTCTATCGTGACACCTTCCGTGCCTGTTATATGTCGATTTACAGCTCCGGACTGAGCATCATCTTCAAGACGTGCTTTATCGACTTTCGATGTCATTGTGATTTGGTATTCCACTCCATCCACACCAACAAAATTACCTACTAAATTCACATTTTTATCTTGATCCATAGTGAGTTTAGCCTCACCTTTTTCAATAGAAACAATATCATAATCCTGCTTCTCTGCATTCCATTTAGCGATGTAGGTGGCATAACTACCACCAATCAGATTGATAAAATCATAATTCTCGCCACTGAATCCTCCAAAGAGTCCATCGTTGGTATAAGTACCTGGAATATCCTCTTCTGTATCGCCCAAGAGTGAAATAGCAAATTCGATTGTTTTGTCATCGTTCACACCCACTAGCGCAAAATATCCATCCTTTTCTAATTCGTTGTAGAAAGTGGCATTGGAAATATTCAGTATCTTCTTTTGCGTGACTGTAGGAACGACATACCACAAATCTATACTATACATCACAGCATCAAATCCAGCCACATTGGCCGACAAATACGTGGTATCATGAGATTGCCATACGCGTCCCTGAGCCGAAGCTATCTTAACGGTATCTTCGGTGGATTTATTGGCAATTAAGCAATATGCGATATTCAAATTTCCTTCATCAAACGTTTCTCCCATAGCGACACGCCTAATATCCAATGAGATATCAAATTCATCGTTTTGATTAGACAGCATAAAATCATGTTCCAAGTCAGGATAATATGCCACCCAAGCCGAATTATCGAAAGCTATTTTTACTGTATCATTGGATACAGGAGGGGTCCAAGATAGATGCAGATTGTAATAAATATTATCCTCACCTATCATATATCCTGTAATTAGACAATTGTGCCTATCATCTATTGCTAACGTGAGTTCAACACTTATCGCAGAGATTTGCGTCTGAGATGCTATATGTGTAAGATCCATCATACATTCTGTATATGTACCAGGCGGAATAGAATCCACATTATTAATCGCTCCTGTCAATTCATACTCGCTGTTATTGGCAAAGATGTACGCCATTCTAAATAAACCGATAAAATCGGTATTTAACTCCAGATCGTGACAAACGACATCAATGGTATCATCATGCGTTGCTATAACCCGCTGAGCCGGTTGTGACAATGCGCTAAAGACCGTCATGAGAGAGAATATAAATAGGGTATAAAATTTCTTCATATTACTATAATTATGATTCAGCTGCAAAGGTACTAAAAAAAATGCACATGTGCAAATAACATGTGCATTTTTATATTAATGGTTTTATTGTATTTGCATACCCATCACATTGTACGTTTTACCATCGCGAAGGATAAACAACTGACCATTAGAAAGTACTTTAGTTGTCTCCATAGCATTAGGTACTTGCAAATCTTCTACATCCGTACTTAATAGATTAACTAGGACGGTATTGGATACGTTTGATGCGTAATCCAAGAAGTCTTTTGTACGTTTCACAATCACATTATATGCATATTCTCTTGTACCTGCTGGCAGGTCGGTTACCGCGCAAGATGTTTCTTTTACTTCGAGAGTCTTATATACTTTTTCAATGATAGTACCTGGCTCTGGAACGATGAGTGAAATCTTTACATCATCTATATAGAACTCACCTTGTTCACTCATAAATGCAATATGCAATGGCTGTTCGCCAAAATCCACGCCATCCAAAATCACGGTGTCAGTGGTGTAAGTGTTTGCTTTTCCGCATGGTACGACTACACCTGCCACTGCTTGAGGCGAGTCGTGCTCTTCTACAGCCAGCACCCAAATACGTTCACCTGCTAATTTATTATACGCTTTGAAAGATACTTTCACAACATTGTTTCCCAATTTCATTTTAGGACTCAATACCAGACCTGCTCTACCACTCCATTCGTTAGGTCCTTGGCTACCCGCCATACCCACTACCCAACGAGGATAGGTGAGCAACCACTCTTGTGTACTTTGTCCGTGTTCGCTGAGGTTGTGAATCAGGTCCCATGAGAATCCTGGTTCTGCAAAAGTACCATCTTTAATACCACTGAAATCTTCTTCAATCATTACTACCTCTTGGTTAGCAGTAGTGGTCGTTTCTGTTTGAGAAATTGTCAGTTTGTATGAACCTGCATTATGATTACCTTCCCAATTTGCGACAAAACTATTCTCAGTGATGTCGGTTGCTGGCAATGCCACTGGGGTGATACCAGTGATACCATCCACCCAAACACTATTGCTTGGAGCAGAAATCAAATCGCCCTCTTTTACTTTCACATTGTAGAAGTGTTCCATGGTTGGGTCAATGCCTGATACGAGGCAGAAAGTATCGGTTACTAACGAATCGGTAATCAGCATTTTTGGCATCGCTTGTGTGGCATATTCCAACGTGATATCATCTATGGCAAAAGTGATGCCGTATGAACCCTCGCAAGAGAATCGAACTTGTGTGATATAGTGTCCCACTTCATCACCTTCGAAGACATACATGCCACCTTTGCTACTCATCCAATAGTTTGGTAACGCAGCAATGGGCTCCCATTCGCCGTAAATATCTTTCACTTGTACACCTACCAATGAGAAGTAATATTCTTCTGCTTGCATGCTACTTGGCTTTACCCAGAACGAGATCTTGCTGATTGGAGCTGGCATCTCTGGTGATAAGATATAATCACCTTCAGCATCGAAATTGATAGCTTGTTTGCCAGAGTTGTAGTCGCCCTGGGTTGTGCACATATCTTTCTCACCATTAGTAGATACATCAATGGTCCATCCCTCAGGATAACCAGGATTATCTGTGTCAATGGACTTACCATCAGATAATACGTTGATGCTCTCAAAATCGATTGATACACTACCTGTTTCTTCTTTTTCTGGCATTTCAGTGCGCCACAATGAGAAGAGATAACCATCTATATCAGCTGTAGTGCTACGCATCCAACTAGCTACGAACTCTGTGGGGGAGTTATTGATAGGGTTGTTTGCATCTACATTGGCAATTTTGTTGCGAACACGAGTAATCTTGATATCATCCACCAAAATCATGCCATCCATAGCAGTGAATTGGAATATGTTCTTATCATTGAATGTAGCTTGATCAGTGGTCCAAGTAAACTCTTGCCACTCTCTTGTTAATGGAAATTCTTTTGTTTCCAATCGACCAGAGGTATTGTCGCACAACGCCAAGTCCAGCGTTCCCACTGTAGGATTGGCTGTAGCACGGCGAGCACGGAATGTGATAGTAGCTTCGCCATACAACTCTGCTTCTGGAGTTGAGATGTAACCTCCATACATATAGCCGTAATACTCGTACATACCAATTGCGGCACAGCCACCAGCTTGATAAACACTATATCCCAACCAGTGTGGTACGTGCGTATATGCAGGGTCCACCTCATATATATAATTGGTACCAGGAGCAATATTCTTGCTATCTGGTTGATCTTCTGTACCCGCAGTAAAGAGAGAAAAATCCTCTTCCAATACCACAGTACTTTCTGGAGTAGCAGCGGCAATCTTTGCAGCTACCTTGTTTTTTTCGCTTGGTTTAAACGCTTTCTTTGCACTCCAATTGCCATGGAGTTGCGCTGTCATCATTACAGAAATAGACAAAAGGGCGAGTAAAAAGGTACATTTTTTCATAAATATATAAATGGATTCTTAATCGTATTCCACACAAACCAGCAGAACCCATTAGCCTGATTTGTATGCCTGATTATCAGTCGATTATTTATATTTTAACATCTACAATCGAACTTGAGGCGACAAAATTACAAAAAAAAATGCACATGTGCAAACAACATGTGCATTTTTATTATATTTACAATAATTTACTTCACTTGTACACCAGCAGCATTGTATGCCTTACCATTGCGGATGATGATTAATTGACCATCTACAATCTTCTTTTGTACGTCCACTACACCCTCAGATTGGATATCTTCAATAGCTGTAGTGCCAGCAGCTGCGTCATATACAAGATGAACAGGAACATCATATGAGTTAACAGCATTTACCTCCACATAGAGATAACCATTGTTGTTCTTCACCTCAACAGTACCTTCTACCAAGAAGTAAAGAGGCAATGAGATATATCCGTCTTCTGTCATTGCTCCATAGAAACCTGGTGCAATGGTTCCTGACCACATATCCAAGCCAGTACCTGCAACTACAGTACCATACTCCCAAGTATTGCTAATCTCATATGTACCAACTGGCAATACGATTTCTGGATCAGAAGCCTCAACGATGAGATAGAAGTTGAACATATCCATATATTCAGTAGAACTTGCCTCAAAGTAGAGAGGGCCATAATCAGTAGTATTATCTACGAAACGAACAGAATCTTTGCTAGTATATACGCGATCTACTGGAGTATCTTCGGAGTCGAGTTCAAGACGAGGTTTCTCAATCTTAGATTTCATCGTAACGTTGTATTGAATAGCATTCTCGCAAATGATAGAACCTGTCAGAAGGATATTTTTCTCCTCATCTAAGGTAATGGTAAACTCTCCTTTATCTGCATAGATCAAGTCGTAGCTTTCAATTTCTTCATTCCATATACCATAATAGGTATTAGCACCATCAAACTCATATTGTCCCTCACCGAACAAACCGAACATACCATCATTCACATATGTTCCAGAGATTTCTTCCTCAGAATAAGCATAACCGCTAATTACCATAGCAGTCAATGAATCTGGACCATAAGCGAGCAAACTATACACACCACCCCAATCCATATCATTTACAAATTCGGCATTCTCGTAAGTAACTTCTACCACTTCTGTAGGAGTTGGTACAGCATGCCAAAGGTTAACTTGGTACAACTTGCCATCGAAAGTCACATACTCAGCGTACATCTTGGTAGTATCTTCTACTTGAGAGAGATAACCGTTTTGTACAAGGGCATACTCAACAGGCAGATATTCGCCATCCACATTTACCTCTACGCCAGAGAACATAGGGAACATATCGTCCTCAGTAAATGGAGAGTTGAGGTCAATATTTGAGATATTGATTGATGCATAGTATTGGTCATTCTCATTGAAGAGTTGCAAGTCGTTTCCATACTCAGGATAGAAACGTCCCTTAGCAGAGTTCTCAAATGCCACAACGATAGTATCTGTAGGTTCTGGTACGTACCAAGAGAGATGCATTTTGTACAATTTGTTGTCTGGGCAGTATGCCACAACATCTACAACCCAACCATCTACCTCATTACCAGAAACTACGATAGTAGTAGCCAATGCGCGATAGTAATCGTAGGTTTCGCCATTACTGATTTCTACAGCTGCTTCATTGCCAGAATAGGTACCAGCTACAATTTCTTCGCCCAACCAAGCACCATAAATGGTGTAAATCGCATCGCTTGCAGAGAAGTTGATTTGCCCATTATAAGGCTCTAACTTCATATTAACACATGTAATCTCAACAGTGTCAGTAGGAGCAGGCATTGGAGCAATCATAGGTACATTGTATTGCACAAAATCACTACCAATAAAGGTCAAAGCACCTACGTATGCATAACCTACTTCAGCGACTTCTTTGGCTGAAATATTAAGACCAAATGTGAGCGGAGTGAGGTCGTTACCCTTGTAGTTAATGGTTGTTTCATCCAATTTCAGATTGTTCAACACGAATGTACCAATCACACCATCGTAGGTCTCTACTACCACATTCATATTGAGGTCATCACTGGTACCCACAACGGTGAAGCCATCCCATGCCTCTTCAATGGCAACAGTCATTTGTGGAACATCCACCACAGCAACTGGCTTAATAGTCTTGTGCTCAGCATGCACTTTGAAAGCATACTCGCCAAAACCATCGGTACCAATCAACACGGCATCCATGGTGATTACATCCATGTTTTCTGATGCTTCTTTAGAAATGGTCATTGAGATACTATCAAATTGGATATATCCCATGCAGTAATCGGTAAGTGCCCATGTGTAATCACGAGTGAAGTCCTCAGTGGTGAATGTACCAGTGAAATCATCAGCAGGTGCCTTCCAATCCAATTGAATCATTACGCCATACTCTGGTCTGCTTTCATCCATCGTTTGCAATCCTACCCACCAACTCTCAGTGTCTTCGCTGTATTCTGGACCAACAGCAAACGCATCATAATTCAACTCGGTAAATACTACCTCTTGCTTAGCAGCAGGTGCCAATTTGATACCACTTGCAACTGGTGCTTTCTTTGTCACCTTCTTTGCTGGAATAGCGGCTGTTCGCTTCATTTCAGCATTAGACAACTCTATCTTCATCTTCTCCATTTGCTCTGCTTTCTTGATAGAGCTTTCGGTTTGATGTTTTACAAGACCTTCCTTAGAGGTCTTCACATGTAGTGGCAACGCAGACATGGACATTGTCACTACCATAGCCATGATAAGAGTAAAAATCTTCTTCATACAGACTAAAATTAACTTGTTAATATTAAAAAAATAAAAAAAGCTTTACAGCATTTTAAAATATGGGCACAAAGGTAGTGCAAAAAAATTATTTTTCCAAATATTTTTAAGAAAAAATGTGATTTTCTTTCGAAAAAGATAAGAAAAAGACGAGGAATTCCTCGTCTTTTTCATTCATACGTTGTCTATCGTATTTTTTTACTTCAGTTGTACACCAGCAGCATTGTATGCTTTACCATTGCGGATGATGACTAATTGACCATCTACAACCTTCTTTTGTACGTCCACTATACCCTCTGTTTGGAGGTCTTCAATTGCAGTAGTACCAGCAGAAGCATCATAAACAATATGAATAGGTACATCGTAAGAGTTCACTGCGTTCACTTCTACTTTGAGTTGTCCATTTACTTTCTCTACAGTAACGGTACCACCCACGAAGAAATATAATGGTGTCAATAAATATCCTTCCTCATCCATTGCTGCATAAAATGAAGGATATACACTTGAACCCATTACACCTACACTTGCCAAAACTGTCATATACTCTTGCGTATCGCTAATGGTATAGGTCCCCGGTTGTACACCTATTTCCTCATCTAATTCTTCACAGAAGAAATAGAGCGCGCATACATCAGAGCCGTCAGCTGCTTCTACCTCGAAATAGCAATCCGACTCAGCAGTTTCTACAGACACCTTATCCTGAGTAGTATAAGTGCGATCTACTGCACCATTCTCAGCATCATAATCCAAATGGCTGTTGTACGAAGAAGTCATAGTCACCTCATATTGAATAGCATCGGTAGCAATAAAAGTAGCCGTAGCGGTGATATCACCATTATCAGCCACAGTAACATTCATTGTACACTTCTCAATAGGATATGGCACTGCTTCGCCATTCTCATTCTTGTAGATAGCTGTATAATCGCAATAGAAATCATACTCACCCTCGCCAAAACGTGAGAACACGCCATCGTTCACAAAAGTACCTGCTACCGCTTCATAGGTCAGAGGTGCCAAAGATACATAGAGCGTATTCTCTGCGTTGTAACCAGCCAATTGGTAGTATCCATTAGTCTCTATTTTGTTTGTAAATTCAGCAGCGATATTCACTTGGACTGTCTCTGTAGGGGTAGGTACGCAGTGCCATAGTTGCACATCATAGAGCACAGCGTCATAACCGATAACTTCTGCATCAATAAATGTAGTATCGCCCACTTGATATATAGTACCCTTCAAGTCGGCTATATTCACCATCACACGATTTGCATAATCGCTGAAGATGAGCGTATAATTTGGGTCAATATCATCCATAGTGAAAGAGCCACCTAATTCTACACCTACTACATCAATACCTGCATAAAATTGCTCGTTGAAATTAGCCAACAGCAAATCATTGTTATACATTGGATAATAAGCTGCACTAGCAGCTTTATCGAAACGGATAGCAACGGTGTCGGTAGGAGTAGGAATATTCTTCACCATATGCACCTTATACACTACATTGTCGGTGCAATGTGATACGATATCTATTACCCATCCTTTTTTAGGATCGTTCGTTACGGTCAATTCAGCATATACTTGCTCAGCAAAGTGGTCAGTGACCATATTAGAGAGATAGAACATTACATATTCCTCGCCAGCATAAGTACCTTCCATCATCTCCCAATCACCGATACCAGCTTGGAGATTCCACTCATCATTAGATCCATATAGGAAGATCCAGCCCCAGTCCCATGCACCGCTCTCATCTATTTCAAGATTATCGAACTCAATCTCCACTGTATCTACTACAGGAAGTTGAGCAAACATGGATACATTGTATTGGATTGGTTCAGAAGAAACCAATGTCAATTCCACTTGATAGCCTACTGCACCTGCTTCGTTCTTGGTGGCCGTAACCAACATATCAAGCGACTCCAACTCCAATGCTACACCGTTGTATTTTACGCTTGACTCCTCTGGGAAAATATCCAACATTGAGAAAGGACCTGTAGCCCATGGTGCAGAATAGGTCAAAGATAGTTCCATTTGGTCATTCTTAGCGGTTAATACAGACACCATTTCGTCCGCATTCCATACCATATTTGCTTCGTCAATAGTCAGTTCGATTGTCTCCTTTGGAGTAAGGATTTCTTTGCTTGCACTCACTGTATATGTATTTCCATCATCACCGAGAATAGTGGCATTCAAGTTCAATACATCCACATATTCGCTCACAGAGTCGAGCGAGATAGTCATTGTGATGTCTTCAAATTCCACATACACTTCCTCATACCACTCATCATAATACCACATATAGGAATAATCAACTTCGAAATCTTCAGTAGTGAAAGTTCCTACATAGCCATCGTTGTTCTCACCTTGAGGAGCGTACCAATCCAACTTGATGCCACGTCCTTCATCATCACCGAGTGCGATATACCAATCGCCATACTCTTCGTAATACTCAGGACCCACATAGAAATCCATGTTCAGCGTGATGGTTTCTCCCTCAGCTGTTACTTTTTTTGCTGCTGTTACAGCAGGTGCTTTTTTAGCTACAGCCGCCTCAGGACGAACGAAGTTGCGTTGCATAACTGCCTCGTGGCGGTTAGCTTGTACCTTGTCCATCATTCGATTATCCTGCTTGATTTGTTCAACACCCGCAGGTACAGTTTTCTTACCTGTAAAAACAGGATTCTTAGGCAGCGCAAACATACTTGCTGCTACCACCATAGCCATGAAAAGAGTTAAAAATTTCTTCATATAGACTAATATTTAATTGTTAATAATATAATTTATCAGATACCAGTATCACTATACTAAGCAGTTATCAAGGGCCTTTGTGATTACTTCTCGGTTGATGTTTTGACCGATAAATACCAATTTCTGCATTCGGTCGCCATACTGCTCGTCCCAATCGCGTTGGAGCATAGGGTCGCGTGCCATGAGTTGCATCAGTTCTTCCTCTGGCATAGTGGCATAGAAACTACCTGCCTGCTTGAGGTTAAATTGCTTGCCTGCTTGCTCAAAGAGGTAGCACATATCATACTCCTCCTCGAAATAGCACATACCCTTGCAGCGAATAATACCTTTGTCCCAATGACGCGCCACAAATTCATCAAATCGATTGAGGTCGAATGGTTGGCGACGATAATACACGAAGGTGGTTATACCATACTCATCGCCGTGGTTATGGCAATGACAATGTGGGTCATCGCACTCGTGATTATGGTCATGACAATGGCAATGCGGATCATCGCACTCATGCTCGTGCTCATCGTGATGATGGTGCTTATGATGATTCTCGTGCTCATCGTGATGATGGTGATCGTGTTCTTTTACGTCGCCCTCTACGCCTTGAATCCATGCAGCAGAAGTGGCTACCTCTTCAAAATCAAAGAGATTAGTATCCAGTATCTCACCAAAAGGCACGTCGCAATAATCGCAGTCAATAATCTTGGCTTTGGGTTGAATAGCGCGAAGAATAGCACGAATATGTTCGCGTTCCGCTGCGCTTACCTCCGATACCTTATTTAATAATATAAGGTTGCAGAACTCTATTTGCTCAATAACCAATGACGTGAGGTCATTGGTTTGGGCGATTGGCGATTGGCTATTGGCAATAGGAGATAATTGTTCAATAAACTCGTCGCGGAGACGAAGGGCATCCACCACTGTTACGATAGCGTCCAATTTAGGCGAAGGGCTATTAGGCGATGAGGCGATAAGGCTAGTATAAGAGCAGATGGTTTGCGCAATAGGCGCAGGTTCGCAGATACCCGATGCTTCGATTACGATGTAATCGAAAGCAGCCCTGCTGCTTTCGGACGCTTCGCTATTGGACGGCGTTCCGCCTATTGGATATTGGGTATCGGTTTGATTACAGAGGTCGCGTAGTTGCTGCACAAGATCCATCTTCAGCGAGCAACAGATGCATCCGTTCTGTAAGGCAACTAGGTTGTCGTCTTGTTGCGCTACTACTCCACCCTTCTGTATGAGTTCCGCATCAATATTTACTTCTCCTATATCATTGACAATCACCGCAAAGCGTATGCCACGACGATTGGTCAATATTCTATTTAATAAAGTCGTTTTGCCACTTCCGAGATAACCTGTCAGCAGCAAAACGGGAATGTTATCGCAATGCAACATATTGAGCATAGATATCGTAATAATAGTTAAACAACTCTTTTTGCTCGTAGCGTTCGAGGTTTTGAAGCACGTATCCAAGCACTGCCATCTGATGACCTAACGTACTTTGTGAAGAGGCACGTTGTTCTTTTCTTAATGAAGCACCCCATGCCATATACTCTGCACAATTATCGGCTACTTTGGTCATAATTGCATTAGCTTTGTCCATTTCACCCAACTGATAATAATACGCTGCCATTGATGCAGATGTGTAGTCGTATGGTATATTATATCCAGGCAACATCTCCTCAGCGAAATCCAATACTTCAAGACACTTATCATGTTTACCCTCGTTGTATAGTGCTTCTGCCAGCTCCATGAACATCATACGGTGGGTGCGGCACATACGCATAGTATTCTCGTCAATGTATATGCCTGGCACATTCATATTGCCGTATTTGAATTTATGCAGCATATTGTCATACATCACCTCTGTATTCACGCGTGGACGTCCATCTGCACTACGTTCTGGTGTAATACGATATGCCAGACCCGTAAGTTCGAGGTATGGATCAAGACCCAAATGATAGTCGTTGCCGATAGTCACAGCGAAGTACATAGGTCGTTGCCACTCGTTGGTCGAAAGCATCTCCATCACCATCATCTCGGAGCGAGTAAAGCGGCGGGCTTTCTTGAAGTTAATCTTTTGGCTATCAGGCGAAAGCACATATAGTTGGTCGCTTGGGATATATCCCTCGCCATCGCGTTTAGTGCGTGGGTCATCCGAGTGCAAGAATTGGAATGCCTTTTTGACCTCCAATGGTGCATTGAGGCGATTCTCTACCCATACCACTTCGTTCTTACCCGGCATATAATCCTTCTCATCCCATGAGATAGGCAGACCAGGCGAGTTGTAATATGGTCGCTTCATTTGGCTGATATACCAATCCGTTTGCAGGTAAGAGAGGTTACATGCACGCACATCATCGCGCTCCTGCTCTACCTCTAAGTTATACCAGAGAGGGAAAGTATCGTTGTCGCCATTACAGAAGATGATGGCCTCCTTATCGCAAGATTTCAAGTAGTTAGCACCGAAGTCACGCGCTGCATAGCGATTCGAGCGATCGTGATCGTCCCAGTTTTGTGACACCATTTGTGCAGGCACCAAGAGTGTTACCAGCACAGCCACGCCAGCTACGGCAGTACGTGCCTTCTCGTTTTTCACTACGCGGTTGAGCATATCAATGATTGCCATTACGCCTAAGCCAATCCATATACAGAACGCATAGAACGATCCCGCGTACGCGTAATCGCGCTCGCGCGGTTGATAAGGTGTCTGATTTAGATACACTACAATAGCCAAACCTGTCAAGAAGAACAGCAAGAACACTATAGCAAACGAGCGATAGCCCTCTTTGTTCTTACCCTCGTTCTGACGTTTACCAAGTTGCCAGCACAGACCAATCAAACCTAAAAGAAGTGGCAACATGTAATAGACATTATGTCCCTTATTCTCACGTAGTTCGGTTGGTAGTTGGCTTTGATCACCAAGCATCATATTATCAATGAATGGGATACCCGAAATCCAATTGCCTTTGGTCAGTTCGCCATGCGATTGAATATCGTTTTGACGACCTGCGAAGTTCCACATAAAGTAGCGCCAATACATGAAATTCACTTGATAGCGGAAGAAGAACTTCAGATTCTCTCCAAAGGTTGGGCAGTACTCTGTTTTGGGTTGTCCGCAGTAGTCATAGCGCACTTTCTTACCCTTCACATCCGCCCACGACTTGTAGGCATCTACATGGTGCGCTTGCCCAGAGTGCATACGAGGGAAGAGCATCTTAAACTCATCCATATACTCGTATGAGTTCTTATAGCCCGTAACCACATAGCGGTCTTTTTGTCCCTCTTCTTTTGGTGCAGGTGCGTATTGTGCATGGCCTTTTTTCTCTACTGGCACACACATATTGCCCTTGACATCTAGTTTGACAGGAGCATTGTACGTTTGTCCGTAGAAGAGAGGTGTATCTCCGTACTGCTCACGGTTGAGGTAGTATTTCAGAGAAAAGACATTATCTGGTGAGTTTTGGTCCATTGGGGTATCCGCAGCTGAACGGATAACTATTGCTGCGTAGCTACCATAGCCAATCACTACAACTGTTACCATCATGGCGATCGTATTCAACCAACGTGCAGGGATAACCTCCTTCTTGGAGAAAAGCACAATCAGCATCACATTGATAAGAATGATACCTATTGCCCAACTCTCCTTAATAAATGGCACACCCGCAAACGCCATTGCTAATACAAAAGAGATGATGGTACGGGTGTTGATGGTCGTTTCTTTCTCTATCACGGCATAGCTCTCCCAGATAGCCCAAACAAGTGCCGCAGCCATTAGTACGAGATAGACTGCCAGACCAGTGTTGAATGGACAACCTAAGACGTTGGTAAACAGCAACTCAAACCAACCTGCGATAGTAGGTACACCAGGGATGATACCATAGAGGATGACCGCCAAAATTGCCACCGACACGCCAAAAGCGGCGCATACGCCTTTCCACGAAAACTCGTGACGACGGAAGTAATAAACCAATACGATAGCAGGGATAGTCAGCAGGTTGAGGAGGTGCACACCGATACTCAATCCCATGAGGTATGCAATCAGTATCAACCATTTATCTGATCCTTCTTCATCTGCATGCTCGTCCCACTTGAGGATCAGCCAGAAGACTACCGCTGTGAAGAGCGAAGAGAGTGCATATACCTCGCCTTCGACGGCAGAGAACCAGAACGTATCAGAGAACGTGTATGCTAATGCACCTACCGCACCAGCACCGAGGATAGCAATACCTTGAGGCATTGTGTAGCGTGGTGTAGCGTTGTGTAGCGGTTGTGTAGAATTGTTTCTAATAAGTTTACGCCCAAGGGCAGTAATTGTCCAAAAGAGGAACAAGATTGTGAATGCCGAAGCCAATGCCGACAAGGCATTCACGCACATGGCCACATGAGCGGTGTCGCTGGCAAAGAGCGAGAAGAAATGTCCGAGCAACATGAAGAATGGTGCCCCAGGTGGGTGACCAACGTCCAGTTTGTGTGCACTTACAATAAACTCGCCACAGTCCCAGAAGGAGGCTGTTGGCTCCATTGTTAAAAGATAGGTTGCAGCAGCAATGGCAAACACAAGCCATCCGCAAATCCTATTCCATAGTTTGAAATTTTTCATATAAATATTATTGTTCAATGTAGTTCAAAGTGGTTCAATATTGTTCGATTTTGGCGATTTGGGCGCAAAGTTACAACTTTTTTGTGAATTATGCAAAAAAAAGTGCAGATTGCTCCGCACTTTCTTAGAAATTGCCTAGATGCGGAGCAATCGTTTTTGTTACCGATTTTAATTGTTCAAACAACTCTGTACTCGATACATTAAATCTCGTATTTCTCTATCAGCACCTCTTATAGTACTTCGGCGACAAAGGTACTGCAAATATTTGGATTTAACAAACATTTTAGAAAAAAAAAGTTATCAACTAGGTAAATAATGTTAACAAATAGAAAATCTAATTTATTAATTATCAACCAAATTGTCTTTTTGACACAAAAAAAAAGTTTTCCAAAATTGACAACTTATCAACAATCACCATTCACCAAAAAGTATAATTTCAATCACAAAAATCAATATTCACATCCGTTCTTACCAATTGACACCATGAAACAATATAATTAGATATTTTGCACAATTATGCCGTTTTATTTGTATAAATAAAAAAAAAGTAGTAACTTTGCACGCTATTTGTGCGGGTACGCACTACCAACAAAACAAAATATAACATCAAACTATACAGAATAATGAATTTGAACGACAGAATTATTGCAGTCATCGGACTTGGGTACGTGGGATTACCACTGGCAATCGAGTATGGTAAGAAATACCGCGTTATCGGTTTTGACATCTACCAAGCACGCGTGGATGAACTCAACCGCGGAGAAGATCACACACTGGAAGCTGACCTCGTAGGTATGAAACAAGCACGAGACGCCTACGAAACAACCAAAAAAATCGGACTAACATTTACCAACAATCCAGAAGACCTGAAACAAGTAAACACCTACATCGTTACAGTTCCCACACCAATCGACAACTTCAACAATCCCGACCTCACACCACTACTCAAGGCCAGTGAGACCATCGGCAAAACCCTGCAAAAAGGCGACCTCGTCATCTATGAATCAACCGTATATCCGGGTTGCACCGAAGAAGATTGCGTACCCGTATTGGAGAAACATAGCGGACTGAAATTCAACGAGGATTTCTTCTGCGGCTACTCGCCAGAGCGTATCAATCCAGGCGACAAAGTGAACACCCTGACCAAAATCAAGAAAATCACCTCTGGTTCTACCCCTGAGATAGCAGACCTCGTAGATGCTATGTACAACAGCATCCTCGAAAACGGTACCCACAAAGCACCAAACATGAAAGTGGCAGAAGCAGCCAAAGCCGTTGAAAATAGTCAACGCGATGTGAACATCTCCTTCATGAACGAGCTGGCACTCATCTGCGACCGCGTAGGCATCGACACCAACGATGTCATCGAAGCGGCTGGAAGCAAGTGGAACTTCTTGAAATATCGTCCTGGGTTGGTAGGCGGACACTGCATCTCCGTTGACCCATACTACTTGGCACACAAAGCAAAATCGCTGGGGTATGACCCACAAGTGATTTTGTCGGGTCGCGCAGTGAACAACTCCATCGCGAAATTCATTGCAGACAAAGTGCTGAAACTGATGATTCAAAAAGACCACAAAATCAATAATTCGAAAGTGCTGGTGTTAGGCATTACCTTCAAAGAGAACTGCCCCGACTGTCGCAACACGAAAGTAGTGGACATTGTGGACGAATTGGAAGATTTCGGTTGCAAAGTAGATATCTATGACCCATGGGCAAGTGCTGATGTGGTGAAACATGAATATGGCAAGGAACTGATTGCGGCTATAGATCCTGACAAACAATATCAAGCCGTGATAGCATGCGTAAGCCACAACCAATTCATGACCTTCGACTTCAAGAAATACAAAGAACAAGGCGCAGTGATCTTCGACGTGAAGAACTTCGTGGATAGAAGCTTGATTGATGGACGATTGTAAGCAGCGCGGTAGGCGCACAACCTCGGCACAGCCGACACAACCGCTCGCAAGCGAGCCACAAACATAAAAACAAAGTGAATATGACAATAGCAGTAGCAGGAACGGGATATGTGGGGTTGTCGATAGCAACGTTGTTGGCACAGCATCACAAAGTATTGGCAGTGGATATCGTACCCGAAAAAGTGGAAATGATCAATCGTCGCCAATCACCCATTCAAGATGAATACATAGAAAAATACTTCGCGGAGAAACAGCTGGATTTGACAGCCACTCTGGATGCCGAAATGGCATACAAAGAGGCAGAGATAGTAGTCATAGCAGCACCCACGAACTACGACAGTCAAAAGAACTACTTTGATACATCAGCCGTAGAACAGGTGATTGGATTGGTCATGCAAGTCAATCCAGAAGCCATCATGGTCATCAAATCTACCATACCCGTAGGCTACACCGTATCTGTACGCAAGAAATTCGGCACGGAGAATATACTCTTTTCGCCCGAATTTCTGCGCGAATCAAAGGCTTTGTATGATAATCTATACCCTTCGCGAATTATCGTAGGTACTGACCTACAAAATCCACGCCTAATAGAAGCAGCCAAGCAGTTTGCAGGACTGCTACAAGAGGGAGCGCAGAAGCCCGATGTGGACACCTTGTATATGGGTTTTACGGAGGCAGAGGCAGTGAAACTGTTCGCCAACACCTATCTAGCGCTACGCGTGAGTTACTTCAACGAGTTGGATACCTATGCCGAAATGAAAGGACTGGATACGCAGTCGATTATCGAAGGCGTGTGTCTTGATCCACGTATTGGTACGCACTACAACAACCCATCGTTTGGCTATGGCGGATACTGCTTGCCCAAAGACACGAAACAGCTACTCGCCAACTATCAGGATGTACCAGAGAACCTCATAGAGGCGATTGTGGAGAGCAACCGCACGAGAAAAGACTTCATAGCCGATCGCGTATTGGCAAAAGCGGGGTATTATGACTACTACAACAATGGTCAGTATAACGCCAAAGAAGAGCATGCATGCGTGATAGGCGTGTACCGATTGACGATGAAGTCGAACTCGGATAATTTCCGCCAATCAAGTATTCAGGGCATTATGAAACGCGTGAAAGCAAAAGGCGCACAAGTGATTATCTATGAGCCTACTCTACCCGATGGCTCCACATTCTTTGGTTCGCTGGTGGTGAATGACCTAACGAAGTTCAAAGAGCAATCGCAAGCGATTATAGCCAACCGCTATGATGCGTGTCTGGAGGATGTAAAGGAGAAAGTGTATACGAGGGATATATTCCGTAGAGATTAGGCGATGAGGCGATGAGGCGATGAGGTGATGAGGCGATAAGGCGATGAGGTGATGAGTTGATGAGGCGATAAGGCGAAAGATATGGCTGAAAAGATAGAAAAGATAGGCAAGAGAGATGTGGCATGGAGTTATGCGAGCACCATTTTTACAATAGGTGCAGGTGTGATTCTTCTACCATTCATATTAAATCAAATGTCCGCAGAAACAGTGGGTATTTGGAATATTTTCCAAACCATTACTGCATTGGTGATGCTGTTGGATTTTGGTTTTCGCCCATCATTTGCGCGCAATATCAGTTATATCTTTGCTGGCGTCAAGCAGTTGCAGGTCAATGGCGTTGCCAATGCGGGGCACGAATCCGATGTGGATTATTCGCTTCTCAAAGGCACATTGCTTGCCATGAAGAAGTTCTATCGCTGGCTGGCAGTGGCTATGTTCATCTTACTGGCAACAGGTGGTAGTGTGTACTTCTACTACATTCTCCAGAAATACACAGGCGACAGACAAGACGCCATGATAGCATGGATACTGCTGATTGCCATCAACTGCTATAATCTCTATACCCTATACTACGATGCTCTGCTATTGGGAAAAGGATATATCAAACAAAATCAGCAGATTACCATATTGGGTCAGATCATATATCTCGGCACAGCCATTGCTCTGATATACAGCGGATTTGGTTTGACAGCCATCGTCAGCGCACAACTGATAGCCACTATCATTCGACGCATATTAGCATATCGAGTATTCTTTGGTAAGGAACTGAAAGAGCACCTATCCCAAGTGGAGGCACAAGACTCGAAACAGATATTCCGCACTATTGCTCCCAATGCCGTCAAAGTGGGCATGACATATTTAGGAGGCTTCTTGGTAAACAAGTCCGCTTTGTTGTTTGGTTCGGCTTTCTTGAGTTTGGAACAAATAGCGTGTTACGGCATTACAATACAAGTGATGGATGTATTAGCACGATGTGGCACCGTGGTTTATCAAGCGTTCATCCCAAAATTGGCACAATATCGTGCTGAAAAAGATTTGCGCCAACTAAAACGCTACTATCAGTACGCCATCTTCAGCAATTTGGTAATCTATCTGGTGGGCGGAATAGTATGGATATTAGCTGGCGATTGGGCACTGGCTATCATCAAGAGCGAGACGACCTTTTTGCCGATAGCGATGTTATCGACTATGCTCATCATCAGTCTATTAGAGCACAACCACTCTATTTCGGCAGGCTTTATCATGGCGGATAATAAGATACCATTCTTTATCCCGTCGCTGGTGAGTGGCGCAGCTACAGTAGTGCTGTTATGGCTATTCCTATCGCCATTACATTGGGGATTGTGGGGTATGATTATAGCACCTGGTATCGCACAAATAGCCTACCAAAACTGGAAATGGCCACTGGAGATAATCAAAGAATTGAAGTCAGCAAGATAAATCAACATGACTATCGAACGAAATATATTTGCCATCGTAGTCACATATAATGGTATGCAATGGATAGAAAGATGTTTAAAGAGTTTAGAAACATCTACTGTTGCTGTGAAAACTATTGTGGTGGATAATGGCTCTACGGACGACACATTGGCCTATATCCACTCGCATTATCCAGCAACAATCGTATTGCCTCAAAAAGAGAATCTCGGTTTTGGACAGGGCAATAACGCAGGTATGGCATATGCGATGGCTCATCAAGCCAGCCATGTTCTTTTGCTGAACCAAGACGCATGGATAGCCCCCGATATGCTGGAACAATTGTTGCCATACGATGATGGGAACTCACTACTGAGTCCAATCCATCTGAATGGCGAAGGTGATGCGTTGGATAAAAACTTCAAGCATAATGCTTTGTTACGTTCGTATGCGTTGCAACAGTTGATTGATGATTGGGCGACAGGTCATACAACGCGATATGCGACCTATGAGATCAATGCTGCTTGTTGGTTGTTACCAAGGACTCTTCTTAAAGAGATTGGCGGTTTTAATCCCATGTTTTTTCATTATGCAGAAGATGTGAACTATCTGGATCGGTTGCATTATCATCAGAAAGGTGTGTATTTTATACCGAATGCCAAAGTATATCACGATCGCGCTAACGTGAAAGAAAAGCCACTGAACAAGCAATATATGTACCAACAATTATTGTTGCGTCAACTCAACATAAACTATTCATTGTTTTTTGCCAAACTGCAAATATGGCGTTTTGCTGTGGGAATGATACATACTGCATTTTCAAAAAGAAAACTATCCTACATACGATTGTTGTGGCAAGCAAGAATACAACTGAATAAAGCAACTACAGAAACAAAAACAAATCGCCTCATGCAACAAACATTTGGTGCACATTGGATTAATAAATGATAGCTATACCGTTCATATATTTTTTGGTACTTTTTGCTTATCTAGTAAGACAGCACAAAGGTGTAGATATTAGTGCCTATATGGTATTGCTCTATGCATTTTCTGCATTGTTTTCGATTGTTATTGATGCACTCAAACTATATGACGGAAGCGGTGTGTGCTCGGAGGCACCTATTACGTTTGGTGCCACACTTTCTTATTGCGCATTACTCACATTATCTATCATTCCGTTTGGACGCGTACACTCGACCACATTGCAACAAGTGAACATCACCAAGCCGCAATTGTTTGATATTGTTTCGTGGGTTTTTATTTTTACGTTCTTCTTAACATTTGCCATGCTGGGTAGTGATATATATACTGCATTGACATCCGATTTGAGTGAAATACGAAAAATGGTATATGCAGGAGAAGAAGGTAATAGTGGGAGTATTACAGGCATCAAGTGGTGGTTGATGCTACCCAACACCTTATTCAGCCAGTTCTCGCCTATAGCCATATTGTTTTTCTATATCAATATTAGTCAGAATAGAAAAAGTACGCTTTTCAATTACGTCTTGTTGCTTTCATCTATTACCCCCATACTATCAGCTATTCTCATTGCGGGGCGTAGTCAAATTATATATTGGATACTCTCATATGGGTTCTGCTTCTGCCTATTTTATAAGCAAATGAATCCTCAGCAAAGAAAATTGGTTCTACGTCCTTTCCTATTGATAGCAGGTGTGATGGTATTATTCTTTGCTACCGTCACGATTGCACGCTTCACGACACATCGTTTGGATAGCGGAATCAACACGTTTAATAGTGTAGTGGCATATGTAGGGCAACCATTCTTGAATTATAACTATTTTTACAACAACTATACATGCCATCAGTTAACATTCAATCGTATTCTACCCGTTAGTCATTACTTCGTTCTTGATCCCAACTGGACTCTAGGAGATTATCGTGCACTTATCATGTCGCAAACAGGCATGAACATTGGCATTTTTTATACCTTCTTGGGCGATTTGATGGTGGATTTGAATAAAAGCGGAATGTTGATATTTGTTCTTTTATTTGCCATTACATCTACATCATTGTCGCATCAAGAAAATGATAATACTATACCTATTTATAGGATGCTACTGATTCAACTATTGGCACTAATACCGTTACAGGGTATATTCTACTATAGTTTCCATCGTGTAGATGTAGGATATTATGTGATCGGTACCATCCTATTATGTATCCTATTTAAATATACATTAAAGAAATCATAACTTATGCGTATTGCTATACTTACAGCCGTTTTTCATCCAGAATTACATCCTCGCGCTTTTCGTGCTTATGAACTTGCCAAAGAGTTCGCGAAGCAGGGACATGATGTAGAGGTGTTCTTACTAACTCGAATAAAGGGATATGATTATGAGCAATTAAGCGATGAATTGCATATTAAAATAACAATTATCCCATTATATTCTAGGGAATTAGGCGCGCAAAACGTATTTCAGCAAACACATCCCATCCTGCGATGTATTCATCGATTATACAGATGGTTTGTCGAATATTTTATGGAGGGACATTTATTCGCTTATTCCACAAAAATAGCTAACTATTTAAATCATAATATGGGTGAGAAAGATATGGTAATTGCACTTTCTACTCCATTTATGGATTTATTGGGATTGGCTAAATATATACATCAACAATACGAAAAAAGACAAGACAAGCAAACGGTATATATTGCAGATAGTGGAGATCCATTCTATTATAGTCAGCAAACGAAACGTGCATTGTACTTCAAATGGATAGAGAAATGGGTATATCGTCATTTTGATTATTTGGCAATACCAACGAGCGATGCCATCTCTGCCTACTCACCTTTAATCGCAGAAAATAAGATACAAATCATTCCGCAAGCATTCAATATGCGTGATGTCAATTTGGCTGCCAAACCCATTAGCGAGAGACCCACATTTGCATATGCTGGAGTGTTCTACAAAGATATTCGAAATCCAGAATTCTTGTTTCAGTATCTTTGTTCATTGGAAGAAGACTTTTGCTTCCGACTATTCCTACGCCATCGAGACCCTCACATCACAAGTATCATTGATAAATACCAACAAGTATTAGGTGAGAAATTGGAGATACATTATAATGTAGAACGCAATCAATTGCTATATTATTTAAGTGAGTGTCATTTCTTGATTAATATATCCAATACAACCAGCACACAATTGCCATCGAAATTAATTGACTACGGCATCACTAAACGCCCCGTTTATTCATTTGATAAGCAAAGTTTTGCCCCTGAGGTATTCAATGCCTTTATGCATGGTGATTATAAAGACGCTATGATTATTGATACGCACCCGTACAATATTGAAGTAGTAACCAACCAATTTTTAGACTTAGTATGAAGAAGGTCCTAATTACCTGCGTCAACCATAATTCCTATCATGAATTAGGTCAGTTCTTGGCATCCGTAGATATTGCGGCGTACCAAGTAAAGGAAATATGTCAAGTGACGGTCTTGATTGCTGATAATTCATCTACTCCGCAGC
The DNA here is from genome assembly GCA_045578255.1 of Paludibacteraceae bacterium. Classification (GTDB taxonomy): domain Bacteria; phylum Bacteroidota; class Bacteroidia; order Bacteroidales; family Paludibacteraceae; genus Colicola. Next base: position 92,400 of record JAZNJW010000020.1, on the reverse strand, counting down.
AGTTTGACACCATATCCTATGCTCATATTCAATGCTATATCCATAGGACTGAAAATTTAGGTTATATTAATTCTGCGCAATATGCAATGAATGAATATATTGCTGAGGTAATCAAATCATTTGACTATTGCATCATTTCGAATGTTGACATTCAATTGTCTAATGATTTTTTTGAGCAACTGGTACGAACCGATTGGGATATGGATATAGCATGGATTGCTCCTAACATATATACCCCATCTACCAATACAGAAGAGAATCCATTAGCTACCAAACGATACTCAAAATGCAAACTAAAGATATTAAGCATATTATATTCAAGACCATGGTTATATTTTGCATACATGAGTACGTATCACAAGATAGTAAAACGCAACCGAAAAAATGTGTCTTCTATTCAATCGCAGCAAGACATTTATGCAGGTCATGGTTCGATATTCATCTTTACGAAATCATTTATCAATCAATGTTTTCCGTTTAAATATCCCATATTTTTGTACGGAGAGGAGAACTATTTTGGCGAGATTGTTCGAAAAGTGCACATGCGTACAATATATAGTCCTACCATTCAAGTTACCAACACGTCTGCCCATATTTCAACCAGCAAGATTCAATATAGAACGCGTTGTCAGTACAGTTTTGAAGCCATTCAATATATTCTGGATACATTTTATTGATTAGTATAAACATATGATCACAATGACTTCATATCCAATTGTTTCTATCATTTGCCCTACATACAACGAGGAACAGTATATTAGCAAATGTGTACCTTCTATTTTGCAACAAGATTATCCAGGAGATAAACTTGAGATATTGTTTGTAGATGGTTTGAGCAGTGATGCCACAAGGGATATTATTCTATCCGCAGCAAAGAAACATACATACATACGTCTTATCGATAATCCTTATCGACATGTACCTTATGCTTTGAATATTGGTATAGAACATGCTGTTGGAGAAATTATAGTCCGTATTGATGCGCATGCATCTTTTCCCACAAATTATGTATCTACGCTTGTTCATTACTTGAGAACATTACCAGAAGCACAAAATGTAGGTGCACCATGCGTAACTAAGACATTAGGAGATACCAACCAAGCCAAAGCTATTGTGGCTGTACTGAGTAATAAATTCGGCGTAGGTAATTCTACCTTTCGATTGGGAGTAGAAGAAACACAAACTGTTGATACAGTGCCATTTGGATGTTGGAAAAAAGAAACGCTAAGGCAAGTAGGAATGTTTGATACCCGCTTAACGCGAAACCAAGATATAGAGTTGAATAAACGTATTTTAAAGTCAGGAGGAAAAATCTATCTTGTTCCCGACACCTATTGTACATACTACGCACGCGAAACATTCAAGAACTTGGCTAAAAATAATTTCAACAATGGGAAATGGAATATCCTTACGATATACTATACCCAAGAAATAGCATCACTATCTATTCGACATTTCATTCCTTTGCTATTTCTCTTATCACTACTATTGCCCATGCTTGGAATGATTGTTTCACCTTACTTCGGAATACTTTCTGCTTTATCATTATTTTGCTACTGCATATTAATTAGCGTAGTCAGTTGGCAAATCAAAAAGCAACAAGATATCACATTTTTATCGCTAATAATAGCTTTTATTACTTTACATTTATCCTATGGATTGGGATCTCTCATAGGCATATTGTCATTACCCTTTATAAAAAAGTAATCTTATGATTTTAAAACATTTGTTTGATAAAATTGCCTCGTTGTTAGGTTTGATAATAGCTACACCGATATTTATGGTTGTAGCATTATTAATTAAAATAAAAATGCCTGATGGTCCTATAATATTCCGACAAAAACGCGTTGGTAGAAATGGCGAATTATTCACTATCTATAAATTTCGGACTATGTCTGTTCATCATAATCAATCATCCATTTCTATCGCAGGTGAAAAACGAATTACTCAATTGGGAAAAATCTTACGCCATTACAAGATAGATGAGTTGCCTGAGTTGTGGAATATTTTGATTGGCGATATGTCTTTTGTAGGTCCACGTCCAGATGTTCCTGGTTATGCTGATTGCCTACAAGGTGATGATAGACGAATTCTGCAATTGCGTCCTGGCATCACAGGACCTGCAAGTCTGAAATATCGTAATGAAGAATATTTGTTAGCACAACAAGTAAATCCTCAGGCATACAATGACAATGTGATTTTCCCCGACAAAGTACGATTAAATCTATATTATCTGGATCACTACAATTTCTGGGATGACATCCGCATGATTGTAGCCACAATATTAGGGAAACGCATACACTATGCCCACGAAATAATCTAATTTCACTAATTATTAAAATAAATTTGCATATATCGAAATTATTTCGTAACTTTGCAGGCTGATACAAAGTTATTCATATATGAAACGCATTTATCTTTGTCTAGCCCACATGAGTGGGAATGAACAAAAATATATACAAGAAGCATTTGATACTAATTGGGTTGTTCCATTAGGACCCAATGTGGATGGGTTTGAAGCAGATTTGCAATCATTCATTGCAGAGGATAGGCAGGTAGTTGCATTATCGTCAGGCACAGCGGCTGTACATTTGGCTCTGATAGCCTGTGGTGTACAACCTGGAGATGAAGTATGCGTACAGTCCTTTACGTTTTGTGCAAGTAGTAATCCTATCAAATATATAGGAGCAAACCCTATATTCATTGATTCTGAAGAAGAAACATGGAATATGGATCCCAATTTGTTGGAAAAGGCAATATTGGATCGCATCGCGAAAACAGGTAAAAAGCCTAAAGCGATAATCCCTGTTGCTCTCTATGGTATGCCATATGACTGCGAACGTATTATGGCAATAGCAGAGAAATACGATATTCCCGTGATTGAAGATGCTGCAGAAGGATTTGGGTCGAAATATAATGGACAAATATTAGGAACGTTTGGCCGTTATGGTGTATTGTCGTTCAACGGCAATAAGATGATTACCACTTCTGGTGGTGGAGCATTGGTTTGTAGAAATATATCTGACAAAGAACACATCATGTGGCTTGCCACTCAGGCGCGCGAGGGGTATCCATACTATCAACATGAATCAATAGGCTACAACTATCGTCTATCGAATATTTGTGCGGGTATAGGAAGAGGACAAATGACAGTAGTTCAAGAGCATATAGATCATCATAAGCATATCGCTGGATTATATAAATCTGCGTTTGAAAACATAGACGGCATTACTTACCATGATGCTCCTAATGATAAATACGATAGTAATTTTTGGTTAAGCACGATTCTTTTAGACCCTTGTTTGCATGTCCATGGAGAGGAGGAGGCATATATTCAGCAAGCCATTGGTGCTATAGGCGGTGCTGCTGGCACTACTCATCAAGTTCAATCATTGACAACGGACTGTCAACCTAATAATAATGTAGAGGCAATGCGTATCTTCCTTGATAAAAAAGGCATCGAATCTCGTCCTCTATGGAAGCCCATGCACAAACAGCCTATATACCAAAAGGATATAGCATACACAAACGGCGTAAGCGAAACCATATTTAAACAAGGATTATGTTTGCCATCAGGTCCAATGGTAAGCGAAGATGATGTTGCATATATTATTCAAACAATAAAAGAAGCAATATTAAAATAACGGATTTTATGACAAGATTGAAAGAACTTAGACAATCTGATATGTTTTCTCATTGGGTAAATGCTGATTATCTTCCTCGTTGGGGAGTATTGTTATTGGATTTGTTTATTGTATTTGTAGCATTTGTTGTGAGTTTCGTAATCGGTAGTAATCTGCTCGTATATAACACTGATTTTTTGATTATACCAATATGGCTTCAAGCTATTGCTGTATTGGGTGTACAAACTATCTTTTTCTGGATATTCCGTACATACTCTGGCATTCTTCGTTATTCTACATTTGTGGATACAATAAAAGTGTCATTGGCTGTATTGGGTACAGGAACAGTATTGATAGTAACCAATATTATTACACAAAACACATTACATCAAATTCCGTTTTTGAATACACAATTGGCTATCTACGTATTTGTAGCGATCACCTTGCTATTTGGATGGAGAGTAACGATTAAGACAAGCTTTGAATATCTTTCTCAACAGCGCACAAATTCCAATAAAGTATTCATTTATGGCACACAGTCTGCTGGTTTATCGATTGCAAAGATGCTTCAATCAAATATTGACAGCGCATATCGCCCTGTTGGTTTTATTGCAGATCCTGGTGAAAAGACACGCCACAACCTTTTAGGATTGAATGTGTACACGCGAGATGAAAAATTGATTCAAACGATGCGTGATAAAGGTGTAACTGGCGTTATCATTTCTCCATTAAAGATGAAAACGATTAATCCATTAAAAGATTTATCTATCTTCATTAATCATAATATTAGAGTATTGACAACACCATATTTCAATGATTATACCCCAGAGCATGAAGATAATAATATGGCTCAACGCATTGGAAAAATTGAGTCCATCAATGTTGAAGATCTTCTAGAACGTCCTACAATTGATATTAATACCGAGAATGTATGTAAGTTTTTATCAAACCAAGTGGTTATGATAACAGGTGCTGCAGGTAGTATTGGTAGCGAGATTGTTCGTCAGGTTGCAAATTATCATCCGCGTGTGATCGTATTGTTGGATATTGCAGAATCTCCCTTACATGATATTCTAATAGATATGAAGAAAGCTTTCTCTGAGCAACATTTTGCACATATCATTGCAGATATTCGTGATATGAAAATGATAGAAGAAGCATTTGAGGAGTATCAACCTGATGTAGTTTTTCATGCTGCTGCATATAAACACGTACCTTTGATGGAAGAATTTCCAAGACAAGCTGTTTTAACCAATATTTTGGGTACAAAAAATGTGGCTGACATGGCTGTAAAATATGGAACGAAACGCTTTGTCATGATTTCCACAGACAAAGCTGTTAACCCCACAAATGTCATGGGGGCATCAAAACGTGTAGCTGAAATTTATGTTCAATCATTGTATCTCAAATTAGCTAAGACTAATCCTAATTGTACTAAGTTTGTTACTACACGTTTTGGTAATGTGTTGGGAAGTAATGGGTCGGTTGTTCCATATTTTAAAAAACAAATTGCCGCAGGTGGTCCAGTTACAGTTACCCATCCCGATATCATCCGTTTCTTTATGACCATCCCTGAAGCAAGTAGTTTGGTTCTTGAAGCAGCAGCCTTAAGCAATGGAGGTGAAATATTTTGTTTCGATATGGGGCATCCTGTTAAGATTGCAGACTTAGCTAAAAACATGATTCGATTGGCAGGATATGAACCTGGCAAAGATATTGAGATTATCTATACGGGGTTGCGTCCTGGCGAAAAATTATATGAGGAATTACTTAATCAAAAAGAATTAACTATACCTACTAAGAACGAGAAAATTCTTGTTGCTAAAGTAAGAGAATATGATTTTGATAGTGTGTCTACACACATACAATCACTCATCGAAGAAGCTCAACATGGCAAGGCATTTCCATGTGTACAACGAATGAAAAAAATTGTACCTGAATATAAGAGTAGAAACTCTATATACGAACAGTTGGATAAATAATCAATACAATTATAACCACTATGGCTTTTTTTGGATTATTTGGAAAAGAAAAGAAAGAAACACTAGACAAAGGTTTAGAGAAAACGAAAGAATCGGTTCTTGGAAAAATTGGTCGTGCTATTGCAGGTAAGACCACCATTGATGACGATGTATTAGACAATTTGGAGGAAGCACTTATTACTTCTGATGTGGGGGTAGAAACAACCTTACGTATCATTGAACGTATTCAAGATCGCGTAAAACGTGATAAATATATGGGTACGTCCGAATTGCATCGTATTTTGGTAGATGAGACTGCATCTCTACTCGCAGAGAATAATACCACACAAGTAATGGATTTTGCAGATTCATTACCATGCAAACCATATGTTGTTATGGTGGTAGGCGTAAATGGTGTAGGAAAAACAACCACTATCGGCAAACTAGCATATCAATTTAAGCAAGCTGGCAAGAAGGTATATCTAGGAGCAGCAGATACATTCCGTGCAGCTGCGGTGGAGCAATTGTGCATTTGGGGCGAACGTGTGGGTGTTCCCGTAATCAAACAACAACAAGGTTCAGACCCTGCCAGTGTGGCTTTTGACACTATTTCCAGTGCTAAAGCCAACAATGCCGATGTTGTACTAATTGACACAGCAGGACGACTTCACAACAAGATTAATCTGATGAATGAATTAACCAAGATTAAGAATGTTATGCAAAAGGTAATACCCGATGCGCCTCATGATGTGATGCTAGTCTTGGATGGCAGTACAGGACAAAATGCATTTGAACAAGCTAAACAATTCACTAAAGCAACACAAGTGTCATCGTTGGCTATCACTAAATTAGATGGTACAGCAAAAGGCGGTGTTGTTATTGGCATTAGCGACCAATTTAAAATTCCTGTTCGCTATATTGGTTTAGGAGAACAGATGACAGACTTGCAAGTCTTTGACAGAGAAGAGTTTGTAGAATCACTATTGCAAATAAAAAAATAATCCTATTAATAATATTTTATGAAACACGTTATTTTATATCTTATGATTGCCATTGGATGTATATCTTGTGGCCAAGTATCGCAATGTTCTAAAGAGGAACCGAATGCAAACACTCAAAATCCTATCATGCCTATCACATTTACAGGCGAGAACACACAGGTGATGCTTACCGACTATCTACCTGCACTCAACGAAGATGATCAAGTGCTATTTACCACCGAGCCATCTTACCAAGTGAGCAATGTAACTGCTGAAAGCATTACTCTCAATGGTGATTATACCCTTTCCGTTCTCAGCGTAGACGTTCCTAACAAAGGATTGCACTACGATATTCCTATCGTACCACAATCGCAATACGAAGTTGGTTTAGTTACCAAATCATTCTCAGACTCAACCGTCACTATCGGTGTACTCAACGAATATGAACGTGTGCAGTTCCGCGTATTGTGGCAAGACACACGCGCAAAAAAATTGGTAGAATACGGTCAATACGATACCGAAGCCACCATCACTATCGAACCAACATGGCGCGAAAGCAAAGGTCGCAGTTTTATCCGTGTATATGCATATGCCGATGGCAAACGCCTCAATGACTTGCTCATTCCTATGCAAGACGGCAAAGTGGTAAACGATGTTGCTGAGCTCACTCGTTTTGACGATCATGCACAAATTCTCTACTCGCTGATGATTGACCGCTTTTACAACGGCAACAAGAAGAACGACTGGAAGATGAACAGCCCTGAAGTGTTGGACATTGTGGATTATCAAGGTGGCGACATCAAGGGTATCGAAAAGAAAATCAAGGAGGGCTTCTTCGAGGAATTGGGTATTACCACTATCTGGATTTCTCCTATCACCCAAAACCCATGGGATGCGTGGGGTATGTATCCATTCCCTAATGGCAATAAATATGATAGCACCAAGACCTATACCAAGTTCTCTGGTTATCACGGCTATTGGCCAATCTTTGCTACAGAAGTGGAGAAACGTTTTACTACCGAACAAGAGTTGCACGACATGTTAGCAACAGCACACGAGCATGGCATGAATGTGATTCTCGATTATGTAGCCAACCATATGCACATCAATTCCCCTACCCTGCAAGCACATCCTGATTGGCATACAGACAGTATCTTGCCTGACGGTCGTCGCAACTTCGAACTCTGGGATGAGGCACGCCTCACTACATGGTTTGATGTGCATATCCCTACCCTCGACCTTGAACGTCCAGAGGTATGCTCACCTATGACCGACTCAGCATTGGTATGGTTGGATAAGTTTGCATTTGACGGATTCCGCCACGACGCATGCAAGCATATTCCACTCAACTACTGGCGCGAATTGGGCAAAAAGATGAAGCAACGTTATCCAGACCGTCATATTTGGATGATTGGCGAGACATATGGTGATCCTGCTCTCATTGGCTCGTATGTGAAGACAGGTATGCTCAACGCACAATTTGACTTCAATATCTACCACACCGCTATTGATGTGCTTGGCAAACCTGAGCAATCGCTCACGCGCATAAACAATACTATTTTAGAGTCACTCGCTGCATACGGTTCACATCACACCATGGGTAATATCTCTGGTAACCACGATAAATGCCGCTTCATATCCTTGGCTGGTGGTGCTGTTCGTTGGGATGAGAATGACAAAGCAGCAGGTTGGACACGTGAGATTGGTGTGACCGCTGACGGCGACAAAGCAAAAGAGGAAGAAGCATATAAACGAGCATTGCTATTAGAACTTATCAACTTTACTATCCCAGGTGTACCATGCGTATATCAAGGCGATGAATACGGAGAGGCAGGTGCCAATGACCCAGACAACCGCCACATGATGAAGTTTGATAGATTAACCCCTGAACAAGAAAAATTCCGCGAGGCAGTAAAATTATTCTCTCAACTCCGCCGCAATTATATGTCATTAATCTATGGAGAGTATGTACCTGTTGAAGTAACTGACACCAAACTTGTATATGATCGTATCTATATGGGAATAACAACGCGTGTAACTATAGATATGACTGATTTATCTTGGAATATTAAATCTTTCTTTACAGAATTCTAATTAAAAAATCAACAACAATGAAGAAACTATTTTTTGCAGCGTTAGGATTGCTCTGCATGGCATCCTGCGCTAAGCAGCAACCATGCTGCCAATTGGGACATCCTTGCTATGCATACGATGCTACTATTTATGAGCTTAACACCCGCCAACTCACTGAGGAAGGTACTTTCAAAGCAGCTGAGGCTGTACTGCCAGAGTTGAAAGAAATGGGTGTGGATATTATTTGGATTATGCCTATCCAACAAATCGGTGTGTTGGAACGCAAAGGTACATTGGGTAGCTACTATGCTATCACCGACTATTGCAAATTCAACCCTGAATTTGGTACACGTGCTGACTTCGAGCATTTCTTGGCAAAGGCACACGAGTTAGGTCTGAAGGTTATCCTTGACTGGGTAGCTAACCACACTGCTCCAGATAGCGAGTGGACCAAGAACGATGGTTGGCACTACCGTGATAGTTTAGGCAACTTAATGGTACAATACGACTGGACAGACATCTCTAAACTCAACTACGACAATCAAGACATGCGTGCTGCAATGAAGCAAGCTATGCACTGGTGGATGGATACCATCGGTATTGACGGTTTCCGTTGCGACGTAGCAGGCGAGGTTCCTACCGACTTCTGGAACGAGGTGATGGCTGAGCTTCGCGCGAAACACCCTAACATGTTCACCTTGGCGGAGGACGAGGCAGAGGCGCAAGACCTCACCGAAAGTGCATTTGACATGTACTACGGTTGGACACTCCACCATCTCATGAACGGTGTAGCACAAGGTAAGAACACAGTCAACGACTTGTGGGACTACTTCGCTAAAACAGATACTACTATCCGTCACGAAGCTATCCGCATGAACTTCACCTCTAACCACGATGAGAACTCTTGGAGTGGTACTGAGTTTGAGCGCATGGGCGATGCTTCTGACCTATTTGCAGCATTCACCTACGTAGTTCCAGGTATGCCATTGATTTATACGGGACAGCCAAGTGGCAACCACCATCGTTTGCAATTCTTTGAGAAGGACCTAATCGACCGCGTAGAAAACGCACCACAAAAAGCGATGTATACCCGTCTTAATACTTTACGTGCAGATAATTTCGCATTGTGGAGCAATGAGATTGGCGCACCTATGGTACGCCTCGCTGCTGACAACGACAAGGTGTTTGCTTGCGTTCGCCATGCCGTTTGCCCAAAAGACAACAAGGAGAACACTGTCATCGCAGTAATGAATATGTCTGCTGAAGAGCAAGTGGTTAACCTCACCATCGACCAATACGCTGGCGAGTACAACTGCATATGCGGTAAGACTATGGTTCTTGAGGCAGCACAAAACCTCACACTCAAACCTTGGCAACACATCATTTTGACCAAGTAAGAGAGAATGGTATACAACAAAAAGCAGTGTCGCATGACACTGCTTTTTTATTATCAATAATCTCATTCTATCGGGTGGATAAGCGGTGGATAAGCGGTGGATAGCCTGAAGATATACGTATTGATCTATAGTATATCTATTGATTTCCCCACACCGCAGGCCACGGGTTGTGTGTAATACCGGCCATCTGTTGCATTTGTGCGTGCGCCACTTCACGCAAGCGCTCTACTTCTTGTTTGCGTGGTTGCGTAGTATCTGGATACAATGGTTCACCAATATTCACCGTCAGCAAAGGCAAATCCTTAGGGCCAAACAAACGGAATATACCCTTTCGTTCGCGATATGTTATCACGCATGGCAACAATGGTTTGTTATACTTATAACTCATTGTAAAAGCGCCTTTTTGGAAAGGACGCAACGGCTTATACATATCCCATCGGCATGCCTCAGGAAAGATATGGAACCACCATCCCCGACGATTAAATTCATCAAACGCTTCATTAAACTTCTTCATTGCACTCATTCCTGCTTCTGGTTCAGGAATAGGAACACCTCCTACTAAGTTCAAAAAGAAACTATCTTTGGTTCGAAAATTAGGTGCGAACATTGGGATACGAGTTGTATGCTTTGCTTTAACTGCTATCAATACGCATGGACAATCCAAACGATACACATGATTGGCAATAGTGATAGCACCATTCTTTAGACCCTCGCGATGCTGTTTAAGCACCTGACGACCACGAACACGCAATCCCATTTTCACACGCAACATTATATTGACAAAGAATTTAAGTACCAACGCATATCCCCATTGCGTTTTTAATCGATAACGAACAGAGTCATCCATGTATGGATAATTTTCATCAATAGCCATTTCTCGATCAAAAACAGGAAACAATGTACGCTCAAAAGGATTATCCTGAGGATAATCCAGGGCAGGTTGAGGAATATACTCACCTGCCACAACCTTCAGTTCTTCGTATTGCTTATTCATTTACTGATTTTTTTCTTATGCACTGCTGCTTTCTTTTCGATTTCATCAATAGCCTTACCTACAGCCTCCTTGGCATCTAAAGCCAACTGTTTGAACTTTTGATGACGTTTCTCATCCTGCAATAGTAGATTTACTTTGAACTGTCCATCACGACCTGTACCATCTGCAATAGAAGCTTGTTTAAACTTGTCGAAAGCATTGCAACGCAAACGGTGAGTAATCGGATTTTTCAAACGAAGACTATCACGCTTTGCTTCATACTCAATATTCATTTTTTTGAGTTGCTCATCTACCACTGCTGCAAATTTCTCTGCATCTGCTTGCGATGTCATCTGATCTGCAAATTCGAAGTAGAAGTGATACGTGCTCTTTTCTACATCAGCAAAAGCAATCGAGAACTTTGTTGGCATATTCAGTTCTTCCTCTGCCTTTTGCACAGATGTCATAAATTGATTCTCTTGTAATTTCTCGCCAGTGATGTTTACAATACCATTCACCTTCTGCACCATATGAATAGTAGGTGTACCCATGTATTTTGGTCCAACCTCTATCAAGTCGCTCACATCATAGCGATATAAACCTGCATATGTGGTCACTATTGGAGAATAGCGTTTTCCTTCCTCCAATTCATAGAGTTGATAGAAACGCGGATTAGGGTTATCTAAGTCCTCTTCTGCAATAAACTCATAGTAATGAAAATGAGGGAAGAGCACAGTATTTACTGAATAATCATCCATCACAAAACCAAAACGGCACTCTGATGAGAAATAGCCAATCTCCATATGACAAATATCATCAGCAAATGAACCTTTGAACTTATCCAAATACACTTTTGTATTTCCACATTTCCATGTAGAAAGCACCTGTAGATTGGGCCAATAATGGCGTGGAAGCGGTGTATAATACTCTTCTTTCAGGCGACGCAACTCTGCTGCACGTTGTGGATTTGGTTTGAGGTCTTTTTCTAACTCCTCACGAATATACTCTGGTATATTCAAGTCTTTATTCAGCGTACCATGCTCAATATCCTCTACATACTTGTCGTAGTATTCTATAGCATTGTGTTGCATCTCTACAATAGTAGATGGATTTGCTGTTACCAACATAGTTACATCCTGTTCAATACTCAATCGCATGATTGCATAGTAACGTGCATTGTAATCAGGAATATCATACACAATCGAAGAAAACGCATAGTGCTTCTTGATAAATCCTGGTACATCTTTTCTTGTCAAACCCGATACTGAACCAAATACCGTACCATCCAGCGCACGTCCCTCTACTGCTTTACCCACAATAATTACTACACTACCAGCAAACACCATTTGACGCTGACGGATAAAATTGTAAATCCAAAGACGCGTCATCTTACCATAAATGCGCTTTAGATAATGCTGTGTTATAGGAATCCATTTAGGTTCTGCGGTGGTACCACTGGTGGTTGCATACATTACAGGATGTCCAGGGAAAAGAATATCGGGTGCACCTTCTTTTGCACGATTCACGTACGAACGCAATTTCTCATAATCCTGCTTATGCACATACTGCTGATAACGAGCATACAATTCTGTATCTGTTTTACAATCTAAAATTTCCGCAAAATGGTGCTCTCGTCCATAAACTGTATCTTTGGATAACTCGAGCATTTTTCGTAGTGTCTTCTCCTGAGCTTTGCGAGGATTTTTAGAAGCTACATTTAATTTATGCAATTCTATCTTTCCTACAATTCCCATTACGAGATTAATCAATAGAGGATATTTGAGCATAAAAATACTATTTATTATTAATTTTCGGCACAAAATTATGAAAAATAATTGGAATATGCAAATAGAAACAAGAAATATACCAAAAAACTGCTATCAAACATATATTTTAGATAAAAGTTTTGCAGTTCTAAAATTCATTCTAATAAAAAAAGTTGCCCAACATCAGTCAGACAACTTTCATACTTTGCTTTTCGCACCGCCTTGTTATTTTTCTTCTTGCTTTACGAACACTTCTATTCCCTTGCTATCAAAGAATCGTGTTTCTAGCATTCCAAGACTTTGATTTTCGATTACTCGCACTCCGTATTTAATGGCCCATTTGCGTTTTAAACTACAAATACCCTTTGCTGCATATGCATACACATAAGGATGTAAGTGCAATCGTAATCCTCTCCCATATTGTACTACCATAGCCTCTATACGTTCTACAATCTGATCGGTAAAAAATATGGATGATTGTATTTTACCTTTTCCCAAGCATGTCGGACACGTCTCCATCACATCCATTTCCACTGCGGGACGCACGCGTTGGCGGGTGATTTGCATCAGTCCGAATTTACTCAGTGGTAACACATTGTGCTTAGCTCTATCGTGGCTCATCAATTCACGCATGTGGTCATACAATGCCTGTTGATTAGCCTTATCATCCATATCAATGAAATCTATCACAATGATTCCACCAATATCTCTTAGTCGGAGTTGATGCACAATTTCATCTGCTGCCAGCATATTAAAATGAAAGGCATTTTGCTCCTGATCCTCAAAAAGTTTCTTACTACCACTATTCACGTCTATTGAAAAGAGGGCTTCTGTTCGATCCATAATCAAATACCCACCTTTCTTAAATCCAACAGTACGTCCTAAGCCTGTTTTCATCTGCCGCGTAATATCAAACTTATCAAATATAGGTTGCTCACCTGTATATAGTTTGACCACTTTTGATGCGGTAGGAGCTATCACATCTAGGTACTGACGAATCTCTTCATAGATAGTTACGTCGTTTACATAAATATTTTCAAAGTTTGGAGAAAATATATCACGAATTATACCTATTGTTCTTCCTAATTCTTGATTAATCAAATTAACCGGCTCTGTATGTTGCAATGTGCGAATACATTCCTCCCAACGCTTAACCAAAACGCGCAGTTCATTATCCAATTCTGCTACTCGTTTATCTTCCGCTACCGTACGCACAATCACTCCAAACCCATGAGGTTTAATTGATTGTACTAGTTGCTTAAGACGACCACGTTCAGATTCACGACTAATTTTATTACTCACCATCACCTTTTCTATGAATGGTATAAGCACAAAATTACGACCTGTGATAGATATCTCTGCCGTTAATCGTGGACCTTTTGAGTTTATAGGTTCTTTCGTAACTTGCACCAACAAGGTATCGCCTACTTTTAGATAATCAGCAATACGTCCTTCTTTGGTACATTCTGGTTGGCGTTCAATTTTATGGATTTCAGGTATTCGTCGTCTATCCGATACAACGCGACTTACATACTTTTGTGTAGTAAGAAATCCCGATCCTAAATCAAGGTAGTGCAGAAAAGCTTCTTTCTCATGACCTACATCCACAAAGACAGCATTCAGCGCTGGCATCACCTTTTTCACACGACCATAGTAAATATTTCCAACCGCAAAAGTATCTTTACCTCGTTGTTCACGATTTACTTCCATCAATCGATCGTCTTCGGTGAGAGCGATTGCTACCTCATGTGAAGATACATCCACAATCAGTTCGCTTTTCATATTCAATAAATCAAAAAAATGCTTTGTGACCACCTATTTGCACCCAAATAGGATTTTGCCACAAAGCTGTTTAAATTACCAACGTCTAAACATTATTTATGTTTATGACGATTCTTACGCAAACGTTTTTTACGTTTGTGAGTAGACATCTTATGTCTTTTATGCTTCTTACCGTTTGGCATAATGTATAAGAATTTAAATGTTGTTAATAATTATTTCAATATTTCAGTAAATGCATCAGATGGCTTAAAAGCTGGAATCTTATGCTCTGGCACGATAATAGATTCTTTTTTAGTAATGTTGCGAGCCACTTTTTGCTTGCGTACCTTTGTACCAAAGCTACCAAAACCGCGAAGATATACGGTCTCACCTGCAGCAACGGTATTCTTAATGTTGTCCATAGCTGACTCAACAACGTTCATGATAGTTGTCTTGTCGTAGCCAGTTTTAATCGCAATTGCGTTAACGAGTTCTGCTTTTGTCATAATAGTGATTATAATATAAGTTTAACATTTTTCGATACCTCATCACAGCCTCCACATAATCGCACAGACCGAATTCGGCTGCAAAGGTACTATATTTTTTTGATTTACAAAAGAAAAATCGAAAAAAAATGCATTTTTTTGTATATTTCCCATTTTTTCACTACCTTTGTACCGAATTTTGAATCATTCATTGATATATAATCACTTATATCGCTGGTACGAACAAAACCATCGGGTGCTACCATGGCGAGAGACGCAAGATCCATATTTGATATGGGTCTCGGAGGTTATTTTGCAACAAACACGTGTGAATCAAGGTCTTGACTATTACGTAAGATTTGTTCATCGATTTCCGAACATACATTCTTTGGCACAAGCCTCAGAAGATGAAGTCTTGCGCTATTGGCAAGGCTTGGGCTATTATTCGCGCGCACGGAACATGCATCGTGCAGCCAAACAAGCAGTTGAAAATGGTGCGGATGTTTTTTGCCGCCCTTACACTCTTCAGCCCGATGACATATTTCAAAGCCTCATAAGCCTTCCTGGCGTAGGAGAATACACGGCAGGAGCCATTGCCTCTTTTGCATTCAATCTCCCCTACCCGGCATTAGATGGGAATGTATATCGCGTATTAGCTAGACTATATGATTGCGAAATAGCTTTCGACACGACACAGGGAAAAAAACACT
The DNA here is from genome assembly GCA_045578255.1 of Paludibacteraceae bacterium. GTDB lineage: Bacteria > Bacteroidota > Bacteroidia > Bacteroidales > Paludibacteraceae > Colicola. Next base: position 76,671 of record JAZNJW010000020.1, on the reverse strand, counting down.
TCCGACAATTAGCACTGCAATTGTTCGATCAAGACAATCCACGACTCTTTAATTCGGCTATTATGGAGTTTGGTGCTTTGCATTGTACACCCATTTCCCCCGACTGTACATCATGCCCTATTCAATCATTTTGTTTGGCATATGCTCATCACACGGTGGAGCTTTTGCCTATACGCAAGCCACGTACACAACTTCGCGAGCGTTTTCTCAATTACACTATATATTGTACGTCCGATATGCGCACGCTCATATATCAACGAACTAGTAAGGATATTTGGCAACACTTGTATGAGTTCCCACTAGAAGAAAGCAATCAATTGCTACCTATCCCCTCCCATTTTCCTAGCATAGATCTTACCCACGTGCTCTCACACCAGCGCCTACATGCGCGGTTCCACATAAAAAAAGTATCCGAGTTGCCTCAGATACCCAATACTATCACCATACCATTTGCCTCTATCGACAATTACGCGCTATCACGCCTCACCCTCCGTGCTCTTGATGCTATCGGCTTGTTTCTTTAACTTGCTCTCTTTTGGGGAGATAGTGCGATATTTTTTCTGACGTTGTTGCCAACGTTCGCGTGCATACTGTTGCATATCAGTTACCACATCCATCTCATCAATAATCTCAAAACCGAAAATCGTTTCTATCACATCTTCAAAAGTCAGTACACCCTGAAAACAACCATACTCATCTATCACCACGCCTATCTGCGATTTTTCTTGCAACATCCTGTCAAAAATATCACCTACACTTGTCTCTTCATTGAAATATAGCAACGACCGTTTGATCTCACCCAAAGTCATCTCAAAATGATCTTCTGTCAATTCTTCCAAAGCATCATCGCGAAGTACATATCCAGTGATAAACTCCTGAGATTCAGCGTATACCGGAATACGTGAGAAATGATCATATGCATCACTGTCATAGTAGTCCTTGAGGGTCATTTTTTCCTCAGCAGTAGCAGCCACCACTCGGGGAGTCATCACTTCGTAAGCTTTTACCTCATTCAAACGCATCAGATTGCGAATTATTTTATTTTCATCCTCTTCTATAACGCCTTCTTCTTCGCCCACATTCGCCATAGCAATTACCTCTTCACGACTCACAGCAACTTCGTCTTGCTCTGGAAACAAACGAGAAATCAGTTCTATTAATTTCACGATAGGCCACATTATGAATATCAAAATACGAATTGTATGAGCGGTCAGTCCCATCAATTTTTTCCAATAGGTTGTTCCTATCGTTTTAGGGAATATCTCTGCAAAGACCAAAATCAAAATGGTCATAATCGCACTACATACGCCAAACCATGCCTCGCCAAATACTAACGTAGCCTGCATACCCACACCACTTGCTCCCACGGTATTAGCAATCGTATTGAGCGATAAGATAGCAGCCAACGGGCGCTCAGTCTCCGTCTTAAACTTCTTCATCAATGTAGCAGGTTTATAACCTTCTTCCTCTCGAAGGTTAATATAAGAGAGAGTTGTTGACATTAATATAGACTCTAAAAGCGAACAAACAAAAGAAACACCAAGAGCCAAAAAAAGATATAACAATAAATAACTTAACATATCATTTCGATAAAATAGACTGCAAAGGTAGTGTTTTTTTTCCACATCTGCAAATAATTGACAAAAAAAATAATCAATTACAACCTTTTCAACATGTAATTTCCTTTTTTATTGACATGAATCCGCAGAAAAATTCAGCAGCGTTTGCATATTCCATAAAAAAGTTGTAACTTTGCAGCGATTTTGGCGTATTCCGTCAAGTTCCTATAATAATCAAAGATTATTTCAGGTTAGAGGTACGAAAATATTTATACTATAACAATATGGAATTAAGTGAACAAGAAGTAATTCGCAGAGAAAGTCTGCAAAAAATGCGTGATATGGGTATCAATCCTTATCCTGCTGATGAATATGTGGTAACTGGTTACTCAACAGATATCAAAGCATCTTTTGTTGATGAAGCCACAGAGGATGCAGAATGGTACACGGGCAAACCTGTTCGTATCGCTGGTCGATTGATGTCACGTCGTATCATGGGTAAGGCATCATTTATTGAGGTACAAGACTCCAAAGGTCGCATTCAGGTATATGTTTCGCGTGATGATATACAAACCCCTACTGCAGAGGGAGAGACACCTCAGACAGCAGAACAACAAATGTATAATGTTGTATTTAAGAAATTATTGGATATAGGTGACTTTATAGGTATTGAGGGTTTTGTCTTCCGTACCCAAATGGGTGAGATTTCTATTCATGCTCAAAAACTAACTATTTTGGCCAAGAGTCTCCGTCCATTACCTATCGTGAAGTACAAAGATGGTGTAGCATACGATGGTTTTAATGATCCAGAGCAACGCTATCGCCAACGTTATGTTGATTTGGTGGTCAACGAAGGAGTCAAAGACGTTTTTCTCAAGCGAGCCACCATCATTCGCACGATGCGTCAGGTATTTGACGAGGCTGGCTATACCGAAGTAGAAACCCCTATGTTACAAGCTATTGCAGGTGGTGCATCAGCTCGTCCATTTATCACTCATCATAACGCATTGGACGTAGATCTGTACATGCGTATCGCTACCGAATTGTATCTCAAGCGTCTCATCGTAGGCGGTTTCGAGGGTGTGTACGAAATTGGTCGAAACTTTCGCAACGAAGGTATGGATCGCACGCACAACCCTGAATTTACTTGCATGGAACTCTATGTACAATACAAGGATTACAATTGGATGATGTCATTCACCGAGCAACTACTTGAAAAGATTGCTATTGCCGTCAATGGTACCACACAAGTAAAGATTGGTGATAATATCGTGGACTTCAAAGCGCCATATCGCCGTCTTCCTATTTTGGAGGCTATCCAAGAAAAGACAGGCTACGATATATCTACAATGAATGAGGAGGAAATTCGTCAAGTAGCTAAGAAATATGGTGTAGAAGATACCGACAAAATGGGCAAAGGAAAGCTCATTGATGAAATATTCGGAGAGACTTGCGAGGGTAGTTTCATCCAACCCACCTTTATTACCGACTACCCTGTAGAGATGTCGCCACTCACCAAAATGCACCGTTCTAAACCAGGACTCACGGAGCGTTTCGAGCTGATGGTCAATGGCAAAGAATTGGCAAATGCATATAGCGAACTCAACGATCCTATTGACCAATACGAGCGCTTTGTAGAACAAATGAAATTAGCAGATAAAGGCGATGATGAAGCTATGATTATTGACCACGACTTTATGCGCGCACTTGAGTATGGTATGCCACCTACATCGGGTATCGGTATCGGTATTGACCGCCTCGCTATATTCATGACAGGCCAACCATCCATCCAAGATGTGTTGTTGTTCCCAACCATGAAGCCAGAGAAATAAAGCGCGCTTTATTTCTCAGCTTAAAGGACGCACCTAGAGGTGCTATAGTTTAGAGTTTAGAGTTTAAAGGCAAGAATATATGAGAGTAGCTATACTAGGTTCAGGAAGTTGGGCAACTGCCCTTGCCAAGATTGTGATGCACAACGCATCAGAAATCAATTGGTATATCCGTAAACAAGAAACCATCGACGAGTTCATTCAAACGCGCCGAAATCCTAATCATCTTGAATGGGCGTATTTTGATGTCTCATGCATACATTTCTCAGCAGATATTAATTTCACTATTAATCAATCTGATTTAATCATCGTAGCTATTCCATCACCTTACTTGAAAGAAATCTTCAATGAAATCACGGTGGATATGTCGAAGAAAATCATCATTTCCGCTGTTAAAGGGATGATGCCTGATAGCAATATCTTGGTCACCGACTTTCTGCATCAACACTTTCAGATTCCAGAAAATCAATTGGGAATGATTACAGGCCCTTGCCATGCCGAAGAGATTGCTTTTGAACGTCTAAGTTATCTTACCATTGGTTGTAGCGACCTCAGCAATGCCAACAAATGGCAACCACTCTTTGACACTCCATACGTGCGCACCACACCTAGCGATGATATCAAAGGACTCGAATATGCTAGTGTGATGAAAAATATATATGCTATTGCTGCTGGCATGTGCAGCAGTCTGCATTACGGTGATAATTTCCAAGCTGTTTTACTCACCAATGCCATGCACGAAATCATGCAATTTACCAAAGCTATTCAAGACATTCCTCGTGATATTACCAATAGCGGATACCTTGGTGATGTACTTGTTACTGCATATTCGCAATTCTCACGCAATCGACAATTCGGGCAAATGATTGGTATGGGATATAGTGTCAAAGCGGCACAAACCGAAATGGAAATGGTAGCCGAAGGATTTTATGGTACAAAAGCCATACACGAGGTCAACAAAACAATCGGACTAGAATTGCCTATCGTAGAAGCAATGTATCAAATTTTATACAAACGTAAATCTCCAAAATCAACAATTAAGGGGTTAACCCAAAAATTCCAATAAAATGAATACTATCCAATTTTCATACGGCACAGCTGTTTCGGCAGAAGCCGTAAGTGCCTACAAGCAATCAGTAGCCACCGCACAAGACCAATTGGTTCATGCTACGGGACTCGGAAATGATTTTCTCGGCTGGATGAATCTGCCTGCAGATATCCGCCCACAACTTGATGATATCCAAGCCACCGCCGACTTACTCCGCCACGAGTGCGAAGTGATTGTCTGCATCGGTATTGGTGGTTCATACCTCGGAGCAAAAGCTGTGATTGATGCTCTTACTAGCAGTTTTGCTTGGTTGGAAGGCAATAAACCTGTTATCGTATATGCGGGACAAAACATCGGAGAAGATTATCTTTACGAGTTGCAACAATTGCTCAAGAATAAAAAGTTCGGTATTGTCAGCATATCCAAATCTGGTACTACCACCGAACCTGCATTGGCATTCCGTCTGCTGAAGACCCAACTTGAGGAGCAACAAGGAAAAGAAGCTGCCAAACAACTTATCGTTTGCATCACTGATGCTAAACGAGGCGCGTTGCGTACATTAGCTACACAAGAAGGCTACAAGACATTTGTTATCGAAGATAATATCGGTGGACGTTTCTCTGTGCTTTCTCCTGTAGGATTGTTGCCTATCGCATGTGCAGGTTTGGATATCAAAGCGCTCATTGATGGAGCGGAACAGATGATGCACCAATGCAGCATTGATACGCCTTTCGAAGATAATCCTGCGGCAATCTATGCGTCGGCACGCAATACGCTCTACCAAGAACAAGGCAAGAAAATCGAAATGCTTGTCAATTTTCATCCTAAATTGCATAATATCAGCGAGTGGTGGAAACAACTCTATGGCGAGTCTGAAGGTAAGGATGGCAAAGGTATCTTCCCTGCTAGTGTGGACTTTACTACCGACCTTCACTCCATGGGACAATATATCCAAGATGGCGAACGCCACCTCTTCGAAACGGTAATTTCAGTGCTTGAGCCCAATCACACTGTACCATTTCCTCACGATGATGCTAATCTCGATGGACTCAACTTCCTCGCTGGCAAACGTGTGGACGAAGTCAATAAAATGGCTGAGCTCGGCACTATGCTTGCGCATATTGATGGCGGTGTTCCTAATATGAAGATCACCTTGCCTAAGCTCAACGAATACTATATCGGTCAACTGCTCTATTTCTTCGAGCGCGCATGTGGTATCTCAGGTTATCTCCTAGGCGTGAACCCATTCAACCAACCTGGTGTAGAGGCATACAAAAAGAACATGTTTGCCTTGCTTGACAAGCCAGGTTATGAGGCAGAGTCTGCTGCTATCAAAGCACGACTTTGAGTATGCAAAGATTGTTGTATCGTCTTTATATGCTTGCTCTTCGGGGCAAGCATTTTTGGTAACAAACTCTAAACATTAAAACAAATGTCAGCAAGCAAATGGATATTTGGCGGACTGGGCTTCGTATTAGGCGGTCCGATAGGCGCACTCATCGGAGTATTTATCGCTTCGATGTTCGAAGGTGCTAGTCATATTCTTCAGTCGGGGGAGGCAACCAACGAGCCACCACATTCCTCGCGCACCCGCACCACGCGCGCTACGCAGGGGGACATACGCGTGTCTATTATTGTATTACTCGCATGCGTGATCAAAGCCGACGGACGTATTCTCAAGTCCGAAATCAATAGTATCAAACCTTTCCTCGTACGCAATTTCGGTGAAGAAGGTGCCAAACAAGCCTTGCAGTTGCTCAAGCAATTGCTCACTCAGCCTATCAACGAGGCAGAAGTAGCACAGCAGATTCGCATGCATGTCAACTACTCCGTGCGTCTGGAGCTGGTGCACTTGCTCCTAGAGGTTGCCAAAGCCGATGGCGAGGTAGCCGACTCCGAATGTCAGATCATCGAGTCGATTGCCATCCATATGGGTATCGCCGATGCCGACTATCAGTCGCTTCTATCACTCTATCGCAAGCAACGCGATGCCAATTGGGCATACACGGCCTTGGAGATATCGCCTTCAGCTACAGATGAAGAGGTGAAGAAGGCCTACCGCCGCATGGCGATGAAGTATCACCCAGATAAAGTGGCAAATGCAGGTGAAGCCATCCGCCAGCAAGCCACCGATAAGTTCCGCGCCATCAACGAGGCATACGAACATATCAAATCCATCAGAGGACTCTAGCCACTAACTCTAAACACTAAACAGTAGCTCGCCCTGCGAGCGTTCACTAAACACCAATGACCACCACCCTACTCTTTGTTGGTAAAACCACCGACCCACATATCGAAGCACTCTGCCAAGAGTATCTCAAGCGCCTCACGCACTACTTGCCTGTGAAGGTGCAAGTCATTCCCGAGCTGCGTAATACCAAGGCACTCACCCCCGACCAGCAGAAGCTAGCCGAGGGCGAACTTATCCTGCGTGCCGTACCACAGAGTGCCGAACTTATCCTGCTCGATGAGCATGGTAAAGAGTATCGCTCCATCGAGTTTGCCCAGCAGATACAAAAAAAGATGTCATCGGGTCGTGACATCTTCTTTGCTATTGGTGGTCCTTACGGATTTTCTCAGGCAGTCTATGAGCGCGCGAATGGCAAAATATCGCTTAGCCAGATGACCTTCTCCCACCAGATGGTGCGCCTTTTCCTCATCGAGCAGATATACCGCGCCATGACTATTCTTCGGGGTGAGCCGTATCATCACGAGTAAGCTCATCGTCGTGGTCATATTGCGATAGTTGCCACTGCACAAACCAATCCATCAACTCATCAAAACTCTCCTCTTCCATCTCCTCTATTGCGTGCACATCTTCGCGCATGCTTTCCAGACCTAGTTTGCAATAAGCATCCACCTTATCGCGAGGTACGTAGATAGTGGGAAATACATACTGATTATCTTCTATTGGCTTGATACCCGCGATATTAGGTCCCAGAATCAAGGTCGAAAGTTCATCGCAATAGTCTAGTGCATTCATATCCAGAATATGCACCGCATCAGGTATGCGCAATTCCTGGAGATTACCGCAATTATGAAATGCACCCGTGCCAATCTTCTTCACACTCTCAGGTAGATAAATAGTGCGTAGTTGCTCACAATCGCTAAAAGCTTCGGCACCAATATTCTTGATTTGGCTGCCCAGCAGGACAGTCTGCAGTTGGCTACAACCGGAGAACAACTCCTTTCGCATCAGGTGAAGGCTCTCGCTAAGCCGCGCGTAGCGCAGGGAGGTACATCCTGCAAAGGCCGCTTCGCCAATGGTAGTGACTGTGTCGGGAATATCCAGATATCGCAGTTTCTCGCAATACATAAACGCATCACGGCCAATGGATTCAATGCCATATGGAAGGTCTATCTCTTCAATATCCGACTGATAGAAAACCCTATCGCAGATAGCGATTACCTTATACGTAAGGCCGTTATATTCAATGGTTGACGGGATAGTAATGTGCCCCTTGTATTGGGTAAAACGCTCTTCATCGCTGTGGTAGTGCGCCACTACCTTAGCCTTCTTCTGCTGGGTGTCTAGTTGGTAGAATATACCATCTATCTGGGTCACACAATCCGCAAGACATTCGTGCAGAGGTTTCAGGTACTGACTATACGTTTCCATCTGCTCGGTAGGCACTAATATAGTCTGCAGGCTGTGACAATTTTTAAAAGCATCCTTGCCGATAGATACCTTGCCATGCAGTTGAACACAGCAGAGATCAATGCAACTCAAAAAGGCCTCATCCTCGATTTGGGTAACCGATGCGGAAATCTCAATATAGCATGGCGTCTCTAGCACGGAACAACCATCTACTACGCGGCCCATATCCTTCTCCTCGAACGCATAATCGCAATAGTTTTCATCGAAGGCAAAAGCTCGATAGCCAATGCAGGTAACCGTATAGGTGATGCCATCGTAGCTTACCTGCTCGGGGATCTGGATACGGCCTCTGTAGAGCTGGCGCTCATAGGGGCGTGTCACTGTGGAAGTCTTGCTGCAGTCATCTAGCACATATAGGAGATTGTCTATCCATGCGCTGTGCAGGGTATTATCCGCATACGGATAATCGTCTGCTACACCCTCAGGACGTACTACTACAGGATCATAGTCGAAGTTGGTAAAAGCCCCCGATGCGCAGGTCTTCAGCGAACGAGGCAAGAACACGCGTATGGGGCTCTGCACATTATTGAAGGCGTAGTGCGAGATACTTTCTATCCCCTCGGGTATAACGCAGTCTGGCTCAAAGTCCATTGTATTGTAGGGACGATATTGGTACAGCGCTTTACCCATGATCAGCATGCCTTTGGGCTGTTTATCTAGCCATGCAGTTTGGAAGAAGGCGTCGTGTCCTACATACGATAGTTGGCGTGGGAACACCACTTCGCTCAGATTCTCACACCCGAAAAAGGCATTCCACTCTATTCGCTTTACGCTCTCGGGTATGGTGATTTTCTCCAGTGTATTTATTTGGGCAAAAGCGGCCACGCCTATCTCTTCCACGCCCTCTGGAATAAACGAAGTCTTGCATGCCGATACCAATCGATTGCTAGCCGTCTCAATGATGGCATTGCAGTTGCCACGACTATCGAAGTATGGGTTTTCTGGCGATACTACAATCTCCTCCAGCATATCGCAGCAGCAAAACGGATTCGCTTCGATGCGCTTCACGGTGCTTGGGATATAGATGCGCTTGAGTTTTTTGCAATAGTCAAATGCACCGCCGTCTATGCACTCTAGTCCTTCGTTCAGCACTACCTCTTCTAGGTTCTCGCTATCGCGAAAAGCATCGCGGCCTATCTGTCGGAGTGATGATGGACAAACCACTTTTCGCAGCGTATTATCGTAGTCGCTAACCGCCGAGTCGCATACCACTCCGATACCACTCCGTATGGTTAAGCAGCCGTCAGGAGTATCTACTCTACCCACACTCACGAGCAAGTCGTGTGCATAGTGTATGCCATTGCGTTTGTAGAGTGTCAAGTCCAACGCCCCCACTTCTACCATCTTCACGGATGCGGGTATCTCCACATGCTCTAGGTTCTGGCACATCGTAAAGCAATCTACGGGCACGTACTCTATCCCTTCGGGCAACACGATGCTTTTCAAACTCAAACAAGAATAGAATGCTGCTTCGCCAATCTCTTTTACCGAACATGGGATATGAATCTCTTCTAGGCTCTCGCAGAAATGAAAAGCGCGTGCCTCTATCTGCTCTAATCCTTCGGGCAAGACAATGTGCTTCAATTTCTCACATGCTGCAAAGCATCCATCCCCAATGCGCTTCACACCTGTTGGAATTTCTATTTCCTCCAAGGCACCGCACGATTCAAACAAGTCCGCGGGCAGATATTTCATCTGCGAGGGCAGCACCACTTTCTTCAGATTTTCGCAGTCGCTAAAGGCATTTTCGCCTATGTGTTCTACTGAATCGGGTATTACGATCTCGGTTAGTCCGCTCATACTCTCAAAAGCACTTTTTTCGATGACCTGCAAGCCATCTGGTAGTGTGACGCAAGTCACATCGTCACAACCATAGAATGCATCTTCTTCGATGCCTATTACTGGGATGGTCAAGCCATCCACTTGTATTTCGGCGGGTATCACTACCTCACCTTTATAATTGTTTTCTACTACATATGCGCCATTCTCTTCTGTGCGCAAGTCATACTTGATATTATCGATAATTATTTCCATAGAATATTTTGATTTTTTAGGTATTTGTTAATACGTGTAGGGTGTGGCGGCAAAGCCACAGCTGGGTCGCTTCGCGAGGTGGTGTGCGCATTGCGCAGGTTGTGTGCCTTTCGGCAGGTATAATACACCGCAGCATAGCCGCTTCTCCTCGCCTTTAACCTATCATCTAAAGAGGCAATCAATACGTCAAAGACCAATTGTACCGAAGTACAGAACAAAAGATGACAGATTCAGTGCAAATCTATCATCTTTTGTAAAAAAAATTATCAACAAACTACGAATTTGTTATTCTTTGGTAATTTTGAATCCAAGTTTTTGAATGAGTTTCAGTGTACCTACAGCGGTGTCACGATCGTATGCCTTTTCTACGTCAGGCAGATTTTCATATGCCACTAGGCATGGATGATGTTTTAGTTGGTCGTTTCGCTCTGGCCCATAGGTCCAACCTTGTTCCATACGTGATTGTGCCCATTCTTCGTACTGCTGCTTAGCCAAATTCTCTATAAATTTTTCCCACTCACTCGGCAACTTGACATCTCCTAATTCTTCTAGTTTAGGCAAAGTCATTATTTCCCGAGTCTGAAGTTTTGATAAGAATTGCTGCAATTCATTGCATCCTTTCCATTCTATTGGATCGGCCTTTTCGGGCACTATATAGGTAATAATACCTGTGTCAGACAACACTTTGTCGAATATACCCGTTGTCAAATCATCCTCTTCCATTTTCACCATAAATATTGGTATATCCAACATAACAGCCATACCTACCTCAATCTCATTCCATGGTGAAGGTATCCATTTATCGGTCAACTGGTTGGATTCTGTACTTTGGGGACGATAACAACCCTTTTCCACTAGTGTTTGCTTAAAGCCGAAAACTACCATTGCATCGGCTGTTCTCACTTTCTCAGCCACGCTACGCACTTGTCCAAATTGTGGGTAAGTATCTCGAATATAAGGTATAATCTCGTATTTCGTATTATCCTTTTGTTCGTCATTTTTTTCTATCTCCAAATATCTTTTTAACGACTCTTTGCAGAAGGTTTCTTTGGGGTCCATGATACTTGGTGTCGAGAAGAATATTCGTTTTGGTTTGTCCTCCACGTCGGGTGTTGTATATATTTCTTCTGTAAACTTACCTTCGGCATCCAATTTTTGTTTCAAGTGCTCAGGCACATTGATGGCACCCGAGAATTTTGCACCTTTCAATTTTACATTTTTGAAGTATACATTCGATAGGTCCGCTTTGCTGAAATCGGCTCCTTTTAGGTCGCAGACTTTGAAGCGTGTGTGGCACAATATTGCCGAGCTGAAGTATGCATCGCCATCCACATATTCAAACAACGCATACGACAAGTCTGCCAAAAAGAAGTCGGTTTTATAGATACTGATTTTCTTATGGGTTTGTTCATTTATGCCCACAAGGTCTTGTCCATGTTTTCTCTCCTTTTTATAACCAATATATGCATTTTGCAGGTTGGTGCGTTGCAGGTCTACCAGTGACAGATCCTCCGCATAGGCCAATCCGTCTGCCAATGTCTTTTGGAGTACGCCGGTGGATAGCACGCGCAGCAGAGATGATATCACATTGATTGCCTCCTTGCACAAATGTGCAGAATGTTTCTTAACGTCAGCAGCAAAGAAGCGACGAATCTTAATCGCTGCTGCAATATTTGTTTTAATCTCCGCACTAGCCAGTTCGTCTACTATATTATTAAACGACTTGCTAGCGTCTTCCTTCTTCGCTGTGCTGCTCTTGAAGCCTAAGAAGGTTAACAGGGTTCCTAAACCACCAAACACGGCCAACAAAACAGGCACACCTATTTTCAGCGATTCATCAAACAGAACTCCGTAATCTATGTCTAATAGTATCATAATTTAATATATCATAAGTTTCATTCTTTTCTACACGGTTGCTAATTCTCGTTCCTGCACCATTTCCATGGCAGCTCGCTCGGAATTGCTGCCCGCCATGCCTTGATAGCCAACCTTGATTGCTTCTACTCGTGCCATTTAGGAGGATATTTCTGGTCAAAAACGGTTACGACTCCGTAACGTTTTTCTCCTCGAATATCATCTGGATGAATATACCAATGAACATAGCAATGACTGCGAATTGTATGAGGAAGTCATGTAGGAGGAAGAGTTTGTAGTTACCGAGTGGTACAATCTTCGCCACAGGGTGATTGTCATCACGGTGCTCTACATATGGAAGAAGGTCTTTGAATAGCAGGCTATTGTCGTGATTCAGCAAGAAACGTCCTCTAACAAGACTGATACTATCAGCCAAATCCGTTGGAGCATTATCGGTGATTAAAGAATCTTTTCCTAGATAGATGTTGGCAACTCGCTGCATATAAGTATTATCATATGGTGTATCTGCAAATTGACGTACAGCTAATGCAGCACCTATACTATCCAAAAGACCATATGGGGAGTGCGTGTAATGATTCATCACGATGCTATCACTCCAAATAGCAGAATCAGCTGCTATTTTGCTGAAATTGAGTACCAATTTGGGATCACCATTGGGGTTGTCGCCTGTATGAATCAACACATCGTCACGAAAGGCCTTGGGCAAGATACCGCTACGCACTAGCATTCGGTCACCAGTGAAATTGATCACACAAATGCCTACCGCCAAGGATATCGCAAAACTGATAATTATTAATTGGAGTGCGCGCCCAAATTTTCTTAATAAACCTATTTTAGGTACAATGCGATGAACTTCATATACAACAAATCCCCAGATAAATGCTACGATTGCAAGCCAAACAACCCAGTTTATTTTTGCATCAAAAAAAGCTTTAAATAAATCTTCCCCTAGCGTAATTGTAAACCAAGCAGCGGTAATTGATGCAATTAAGCGAGGGAATAGAAAATGCATTCTACCACTTCTAAATATACCAATTCTAAATATAGGATAGAGCAAATATATACCCAAACTTATCAATACTATCAGTAGAATCGCAAATTTCCACATTGGCCATGTAGGAATGCCTAGGAATAGTACAAATGCGAGAGTCTTATCATATAGCCATGAAAAACCTGATTGGGTCAACTCGGTAATAGACTCTGTAAAATGGTAGAATGTATTGTAGAGTTTAAGAAGAATACCATCACCTTTTCTTGGACCAACCACCAAAGTGATAAATGCAATTAATATGAAGAGAGAGAGCGTATTCGCCCATGGAAACCATGCCACCCTATTAGCATCCTTGAAGTTGTATCTCTTGAGGAGCCACTTGGTAGATGCGGATGCCCGTTGTTGAAGAATATCTATATCCTTAGAGATTGGATGCTTTAAACTACGTTTCTTTGTTTTAGAGCATAGATGCTGTGAGCATGCAATATCGCTACACTTTTCGCGGTAATATACACGTTGCAATTCTTCTTCTGGCGGAGCAAACCAATAATCACTCTCAATTCTTTCGTAAAAGGGAATTATGAAATTCCGTATATGTCGCCATGATTTATATAATTTATCGCATGTTGTTGTTTCTGCGTTGGGTTCAAACCAATTAGGTTGAAACTCAAAGTGCTTATCCGCTTCTGGAGATTGTATACATTCAATCCAATGTTTCTCTGCTTTTTCGAGATTTGCCGCGTAAATATTGATTGAATCTGAAATGGATTGGTTGTTGCTATATAAATCATTAACCAATGCTCGTTGATAATAATATTCAGCCTTACGAATGATGGCAGCGCAGAAAAAGTCAGACATAAAGGTAGAATACATCTCATCATAATGCACAGAATTTTTGAACACATCGCTATGCATCATGTCAAAAAAGAAGTCTAATACAATCTTCTGCAAGACTTTGTCATACTTTTTCTCTTTTGTATCACGATGCACCATCTTCAAGAAAAAGTCTAATCTCAACTTTTTTAATACCTTTTCATACTTTTTCTCATTTGTCTTATTTTCTTCAACAGTATGTAAGGTGTATAATTCATATCCGTTTTTCTTTAATAACTCATATACGGGCAACGAAGAATATGTAATATTAGAAGGAGATGTATCAGTTTTTTGTTTTAATAAATACTGATAATGTAAATTATCATGCTTATTTGAATTGTTTGGTACTTGTTCCTTCTTATTATACCTTTTTTCAATGAGTTCTAGTATATAATTTTTCTCTTCCTTGAGTTGTATAGGGAACGGAGTTGAATATAATCTCTTGAGTGTAGCTGTTAATGATAGACCATTAGTAGGTGTAAGAGGCAATTCAATAAGCACCTCCTCCATATGACGAACTTGAGTACTTCCTAATTGTACTGCTTTGTCTATCGATGATACAAAGGTGTTATTTTGAAGATATACGCAATACTGTAAGATGAATTTGACAGAAGTAGGCGTAATGGATACACATATTGGAAAACGAGGAGTTTGAGCATGATTTTCAGTCACTTCTGCATCAAAAATGTCTGTATAATCAAACACAGCAATCCCATTCTCTATACGAGATGCGCTTAGGTTCAACGAAAAGAATTTACCGTGACTCATGCTACTATATATTATTGTTCTTCAACTTAAATATATATTTTTCAATGACTTCTATTCTTCCCACTACAGATTTTAGGAATTGGTACTCCTCCCACATTTCTGGCCATTGACGAACTGTACCAAAAGCGGTGAGATAAACCAACTGAGTAAGATGCTCTAAAAATCCGCCAATATATGCGTTGTTCATTATAAAATTCGTCGCTAATGTTGATTCTGGAGAATCAAAAGAATTCGCGGCATTATGTGTATCCACCAACAAGTTTTTATAGTTATACAATACACTTAAGACATCGTTGAATCTGTTGTTTGCATTTTGGCGTATATTGGTTCTATCGTCATATATAACATCTATTATTTTCTCTTTGATATACGACTTCTCAAAATCGTTGCTATTAATACCTAATATTTTAGATAATCCCATATCCTTCATACGCTTCTCCATGATATGCAATAGACGATATTGGAATAAGTATGGTGTATTGATTGGGCAGGCACCTTCGCCAATGTACCAATAGTCTTCACTACGGAGCCAGCCTTCGGTTAACAAGCGCTCACTAACTGCGGTAGTAAATGCAGAGATAAACATGAAGAAGAAACGGTTATCTGGGCCTTTTTTGTAATTAAAATCCTTTGAGTCGTCACTATCTATTCCATTCTCCTTATCGTAAATTAGTTTCAATAATTCATAACCATATTCACGTCCAACGGCTTTTTCTCCCAATAGGTAATCTAACAAAATTATCTCATACTTTTTTCTACTAAGTTTACTTTTAGTCTCTTCTATTGAGGATGCACATTCAATATATATCGTTGCATTTTTCTTCGTAACTTCATCATCTTCCTCAGTAGCAATGATAATTGTCTTATTATCCTTCTCAATATTTTTAAATAGTTTCTCTAGTTCGGTCTTTACAATATCCAATTTGGTAAGAGTGGATTCTTCACCACCTACTACCGCCATTTTTTCAGTGCTATGGTCATCCACTAACAAATAACGCCACTTGAACTCTTTAATTTTAGATAAAACTTTTGTATGCTCCTCATTCTTCAAATCTTCGAATGACTTTCGCTCTGAATGGAATAGAAATGGACTCACATTCTTACCATGACCAGAGATATCTGGTAGAAAAGATTGATTGACTATTCTACTAAATAAATGCGCGTATTCTCGAGCAACTCGAAGTTGGTACAAACTGTAGATTTTTTTGTCACAAATACAATAGGTATAGTTATTTAGAATACTTAATATAGCATGTTTTAATGGTGAAAAATCATATCTATTATCACTAAAACGAGGAGCATATTTGTTTTTTAATAAGATAGGGACATAGTAGTTCCAAATACTACTATCCATAAATCTTGCATAACGTTTATATGGTTCTTTTTGAAAATTAGAACTCCCATTTATGATATTACCATATGTAAGGTGAATTATTGGTCTATCATATGTATCACACGATTTCTCTTCATTTTTCTCATACCCACTAAATGAGTGGTACTGATTCTCATTATTACCATGTTTACTACTAAATAGATAGGTATTACTATAATAACTTAAATACACATCAATGGATTGTCCATAGAATAATTTATTAGGTATATATACCTTGCTCACATTAAATAAACCAATATAATGCTCAATCGCTTTTTGATATAAGGCAGTTGGTGTATTATCATTATCAAACTGACCTAACGATAATGATAAATCTCCATTATTGAAAACGTTTATTTTTAAACTTATAGCATTCTTCATATTTAAATTTAATACATTTAGAAATATTCACGTCCTCTAATATCCAAATCTAAATCGTAATCTGTAAAACTTAATGATGTGATTTCATTAAAAAATGTACTAGGTACGTGTAGAAAGACCTTGATCGTATCAAAGTACTCTTCTAGTTTCTGTTGTTTTTCTTTAGTTGATGCTGCCATAAAGGTATACTTCCCTTTTTGCATAGCAGTATAAGGTGAGCCTTCCACATACCACTCTTTGTCATGGATATAGAGCATAGCTTTTTCTTGATCTTTAGCTAAAGCACCCGTCTTATCCACCAAACCACAATCTTGACATATAGCAGTTATGAAATCCAATCTCATTTCATCATTTATAAGATTCTTGTATTCTTCCGGTCCATTCACAAATGTATCGAATATTCGGTTTAGGAAAACAAAATAAACATCATATTTTTCAATACTACTACCTGCATATGTATCCTTGCATTTATATACAAAGTTCACATAAGGTTTATTATCAATTTCTTCGTTTTCTTTTTCATCTAAAGCATTATTAACTTCTGTCTTTATCTTCGTTTCAAATAACCATTTGAAATATTCTTCCTTCTTTTGCCCAGTTGATGCAAATTCACCTTTATCTTTAAGGCGTTCTGAGTAGGCTCTGAACTTATTTTTTTTATTTATTGCATTCCATCTTAGCTCATGCTTATCCTTATCTTTGTCGTTTGTACAAATATCTTCAATAAGCTGCAAAATGTAATTTTTAATATGTTCTCCAGCATAGTTTTTCTTCTCCTTTACTTGACAATTAAACTGTTTATAAGCATTACAGTCTTCAGAATATGTATTTTTAACATCCCTAGTTAATATTATTACTTTTTTATTTTTCATAATGAGCAGTTGCTAAAAGTTCTACAAGTGTATATTTACAATCTTTTACTGCATGATCAATAGCAGCAAATTGTACAAAAGGTTGCTTTTGAGGCATATCGTCTTTACTTGGTTTAGAACGCCCCGAGTGAATAATAAAGTTTGGTAAGAATTTATCCACTTCCGCAGGAGTGTCATATTTAGAAAAACTTCGATGTATAGCATTAGTCACTTTATATTTTTCCTCTTCATCATTTTTTATACCAAATGCCGTATAAATTTTATCCAGCACACCTTGGTGAATAGTGATATAGTCAAAAATACTGCTTTTTTCTTTATTCAAATCACTATACTTATCACCAACTTCAAAGATTTCTTGGCCCATATCAGTAATTTCTACCTTAACATTTTTATCTTTGTACGTTATTTGAGCAATTATAATCTCTGCATCCTTTTCATGATTTGCATATTGCCCCACATTTTCTCTTATATTCACATTATAACCTACAACATTGACTGTTTCCTTTTCACCTACGCGAATGTCAAATGCATAGATACGCCGTTCATGGTTTCGCTGTGCCACATCACAATTGTACTTACACTTATTGTTGTAGCGTGCAAGCACCTCTTCTATAGTAGACAGATTATAGTAAATATCAGAAGCATCATCTTCGTGAATTTCATACCCTTTTAAATAATCATAAAAATCTTGATCTTGCTTCTCTTCTTTGGCTTTTCTTATATCATCTACAGTAGGAAATAACATATCATGCTTTGATGCTGAATCACGCATAATAAACGAGTTAAAAATTCGTTCATCGAATATTGCCACCTTGGCGAGTCCAGAAGATAGCAATTTATATTTCCATTCTTCGTTCCATTCGTCTTGACGTAATATGCGAGCAGTAGAATTGTTTCCTGTAATTGATTCGATACATGCACTAGCAGTAAGCATCTGACCATAGTCGGTGGTATCAAATCCGAGACCTTTAAAGTGAGTAGAATAAATGATATTATCAGTGCAATCCGCTTGGAGCATTTGCGAGGTTGTTTTGAGAATTATCCTGTCTTTGTCCTCCTTACCGTCATTTAATTTTTCACATTCCTTTTCTTTATCCTTGAAAGCTTTTTCATCAGCAATAACTAATTTCGGAGTGATATCATTGTAGACAGTATTAAACCATTCTTCGTAGACAAAACCAATTGCAGCGTTTATAGCTTTCTTTTTAATATCATCTACTTTACTTAAATTCTCTTTTGCAGATTCTGCTTTTTTCTTATTTTCTTCAGTTGGATTCTTTTCTGCCTCTATTTGTGCTTGTTCTGCTTCTTGCTTTAGTGTTTCTTCGTAATTTTTAGTTATTGCACCTTTCAACTCTTCCAATAATTCCGCCGATTTATCTTGATTAGCAATATAGCGAGATGATATTCTTGAACATAAATCTCTATTATCTTCAGACATACAAACAATCTCGTAATTAGTAATCTCGTTTATAAGTTTGTCGCGGTCTTCCTCATCTTTAAGTTTAAAAGGATCAGTAAAGACCTTGCAACCATAAGGAGTTAGCAAGTCGTTCAATATATCGCGATTATCACATTCCACTACGAACGCCACTCTACATGGTTTAGGGATACATATGATGTACGATATCGTTACTTTCGTATCATCACCGCTATATGGTTCAGTATATATAGATAATGCAGGAGGTTCATCCGCAGGAATATCTGTATCTATAGAATATCCACGCAACCATGCCGCTGAAATTCGCATTTCTTTTAAGCCTTTGGTTGTCTCCTTCATCGCTCCATTGTCGTCTATATATGGGTCGGCAAGACTATTTACAAGTGTATCAATTATATCCGATGGATTTGGCATATCAACTTTTATTCGCAGGAAATGATACCTATCAAAATTGTTAGCATATAATTTTTTCAAATCCAATCCGCATTTATCATAATCAACTTTATCATCATTCCGTTTGGCCCTAAATTCATCTTCTGTAAACAACACACTATCTTTTTCTAGTAATGAAAGTTGCAATACTAGCTTATTATCACTTCTACGTTCGCTATGTTTAGCAGCATTTCGAATAATATTTTCGAAGATAGAGAATAAAGCTTGACGACCTATCACACCACCAGGTACTGCTATGTTAAACTCACGTAATTTTTGAAAATCTTTATCTGGATTAGTATCTTTTACTGGACTACTACCATTAAACTCTCCAAATAGGATCTCAATATCATCACAAGAACGATAGCCTTCAGAATATGCGATATAATCTAACAATAGATTACTAGATTTCCATCCAGCGTCATCACTATTTGAATGATGCCGTTGATAGCGTAACTCAGGTTTAAGTTCATCATAAACAAAGTCTTTAAAGCTTATTGTGGAATTTGCAGGAATATAATCCGTAGCTATAGTAGCAATATAATCTTGACGCTCTTGGAGGTAGTTGATGAATCGTCCTAAACCAACCAAAAATGGTAATTCTACATCTTTATTTTCTTTTATTTTTTGTTCAATTGTCTTTAAATCAGACAATTCGCCAGGAATGATATTTGCTAATACCTTATTGTCAATAATCTTTGATACCGACTGCAACTTCTGTTTGATGTAGAACATCACATGGCTACCCAAATTATGACTCATATTGCGAGACATAATTGCTGCTTTGGCGGATTTGAGGGATTTCTGTATCGTTATTTTTTTTAAATGATGGGTATATAGAACCGCTAAAATTGAAAATATTCGATTCGCACAAGATTGAAAAACACAAAGTTCTTCTTCAGAGAGACTATTCTTAGTTGCTAACACATATCCACCAACTTTAGTCTTACCATGGAGATTAGCGGGGAAATAATAATAGTTTTTAAATGGAATTATATTGTTTAGCAATGATAGCCAATACATATATCTAACAATCTTCTTTACCTCTATATCTACATCTAAAGCATTAGATAAACATGCATCTTGATAAAAAGGATTCATTAAAATACTCTTTATCAATACAGAGTCTTGTTCTAACTTTGAATATAATACATCTGCATTTTGTATACATGTTTCTATTGATATGGAAGTGCTATCATTATTATCATTAAGATACTTTTTGAAAATGTCAATTGGTATCCAGATGGGTGAGCTTAAGTTTTCATCATCTTGATAATTATTTACATCATCGGTATTACTTAATTTAAAGTATAATATTTTTGTTCTCAAATAAGTATTTTCTTTTGATTCAAAAAGCAACGATGATGAATTATTTAATTCAGAATAGTATGTATCTGTATTCGCAAAGTCATAAATGGAACAAAATTGATGTAATTCTTGTGTATCTTGTGGAAAAAATATACAATAATTATGTGTGTCATTAACTTCATCTAAATAATAAACACATAACCACGACAAATCATTCTTCAAGTATGATAAGATTGGCGACAATATCTCGAAAAAAAGTTTGTCAACTAACTTAACTTCACTATTATCAATCGGACATATCTCATTTTTCAATAAATCAAAAACATTATATGTCCCATGTTTGTTATCATCTTTCCCAATTGTATAAAGGGCAGAAAATAATGATTTAGATCTTTGCTCCGTGAAATGTTTTTCTATTTGAGCTAAGATAGAATTAATTTTGTTCATAATCTATAATATCTATAATTTGTATTCTCCCATCCTTAATTTGTTTTATAGCAACGGGTCTGACAACATCACCATTTTCTAAAAATCTCATTTCACCAGTAACGCCTATATATGGTACGGCTTTAATATTGTCAACAATATCAAGCATTGAGTTATTTTTATCGGATAATGATCGCCATAACAACATCATTATGTCATATGAGTTCTTTGCAAACACATCTGGTTGTTTGTTGAATTTGGCTAAGTAAGATTTTTCAAATGCGATATAACTTGATGTATTTTGTGGGATTTCACACGTACAATAAATCACATCATTTATTAAATTGCCTAACGCATTAAATAAATCTTCAGTTTCAAAATTAGAACTAGACAAAATGGGCATGGAATAATCCATTTCTCTAATTTGTTTCGTAAAAGTTATTAAGTCATTATGATAGCCAATGATATAAATAGCATCCACATTATAATTCAATATTTTTGCTATATGATTCCTATAATTCTTCATATTAGGCTCACCTGCTTGCATAAATACACTATATCCATTTTCATTCAGCACTTTTTGAAATGTTTGCGCGAGGGAAATTCCATAATCATTATTGACATAAACAACACCTATTCTTAACCATTGATTATTATTTTGCACATACCTAGCCATGGCCGTAGCCTCCAATGCGTCACTAGACCAATTTCGTAGAAACAGGTTAGATCTATTTAGTAAATCAGGTGACGATGCAGTAGGAGAAAATACAAGAGCTTCACTATTATTTTCAATTATAGCCATCGCAGATGCCGATGTGATAGGACCAATTACAATTTTGCTATTATTCAGTATAGCCTTATTAAATGCCATTAGTGATTCTTTTGTGATACCTTTGTCATCATAATAATCAACTACAACATTTATTTGATACTTATTAATGCTATCTAACGCAATTTCTATACCATTCTTACACCCTTTTCCGTATGTAGATATTTCTCCTGTTAATGGTAAAATGGCACTAATCCTAATTGTTTTATCATCTTTTTTATCTACACAACCAATAAAAACTAATGAAATCAATATAAACGACAATATCTTTTTCATAAATTATAAATCTTTTTTTAAGTTAATATTTCTGATTGTTTATTAAACATTATTCTCTCTACATCAGTGATAGAGCCATCAACAAACTCGTGGGCGATGGTGCCTTGGGCGAGGAGGATGCTGCGATCACAGAAGTCAATCGCTTTGGCGATGTTCTGCTCTATCAATAGGATTGTTACACCTAAACGCTCGCGCACTTGTTGCAGAATGGCATACATTTCATCTACTGCCTTTGGCGATAAGCCCGCACTAGGTTCGTCTAAAATAGCCAACTTTGGACATCGCGCCAAAGTCATGGCTAATGCCAACTGGTGGCGTTGACCACCACTCAGTTTGTCTGCCATCGTGTGTTGCAGTTCCTTCTTGGGACGTGCAAGCAATGGCACTATCTCTTTCAATTGTGCGATATACTCTTTATCTTGTACATCACCAAATGCCAATTGCAAGTTCTCCCACACGCTCATCGTGGTAAACACTTGCCCCCCCTGCTGCATAATAGCTATGCCGCGCGTAGCCAACTCATGCGTAGCAAGCGAGGTAATAGACTGTCCGCAAAAGCGTATTTCTCCCTCACATCGAGGAATCATATTCATAATCGCTTTGCCCAGCGTGGATTTGCCTGAACCATTCAGCCCTAATACACCCACCACATCGCCTTCAGACAATGTAAGGTCGATGCCTTGCAGGATATCCAATTCAGGAATATATCCACCACGCAAATTATGTATTTCAAGCACTTGCATCATAATCCTAAATAACTATAGCGTACCTCCTTATCATCCAGCACCTCAGCAGTCGTACCCACTTTCTCAATCACACCGTCATCCAAATATGCACATTGGTCAGCAATCGTACGCACAAAGTGCATATTGTGCTCTATCAATAGCACTGTGACACCTTTCTCATGCACAATCTTACGAATCACCTCCGCAATGGTATCAATATACACGGGATTCACACCCGCAGTAGGCTCATCCAACAACAATAAGCGATTATCTGCCATCAACAGGCGAGCGATAGCAATCAAGCGTTGTTCGCCATAAGACAATGTAGACGCCTTCTGGTCAAGCATCGACAGATACTTGCAATCCTCGCCAAATAGTTCCTTAAGAATCGCTATTGCCTGCTGGCACTTCTGCTCCTCCATCTGCTTGATTCGACGCGATTGGAAGACTGCCGCAAACGGATTTTCTCCCGTATGATCGGATGAGGCAATCAGCATATTCTCCATAAGTGTGAGATCGCCCATCAGTTGGCGTCCTTGGAATAAACGACCGATACCCAACTGCGCTACCCTATGCGATGGAGAATTTGATATTTTCTTTCCTTGAAACAGCACCTCACCTGTATAATCACCTTGGAAACCCGAAATGATATTAAACAACGTTGTCTTGCCTGTACCATTGCCACCTACCAATGCTGTCACTTTGCCCTCCTGAATACCAAGGGTAACGCCATTGAGCAGGTGAAAGACTTTATTACGAGAATCTGCAAAACTTAGTTTTATATTTTTTAGTTCTAATATCATACTTATTTTAGGGTTCAATGTTGTTCAAAAATAGTTCAAGATGGTTCAACGTAGTTTATTTAGAACTTTCGCCGAACAGTCCTTGCGGACGAACGAACATAATAATCACCAATGCCAAGCCATAGATAATTTGACGCATATTAGCAGCAATTGCATCAGGCATTCCTACAAACCGCAATAATTCTGGCAGAATAACCACAAACAATGCACCCAAGATAGGTCCTTTGATATTACCTATACCACCAATAAATAATGCGGTAATGATGAAAATACTCTCATCTAACGTGAAACTGGTAGGATCAATATAACTAACATACGATGCATATATCAGTCCTGCCAGTCCCGAACATGCGGCAGAGAGGAAGAATGTCTGCACCTTAAACATCACCGTATTGCGACCAAGGGCTTTTACCGCTTGTTCATCACGGCGCATTGCTTTCAGCACGCGTCCATAAGGCGATTTTTTAATCGCATTGAAGAGCAAAGCAATCGCCACAGCCAACACAATAGATAGTGCTGCATATCCCCAAACACCAGAAATAGACCAAACGCCAAAGAGTTTAATGCTTGGAATACCAGGAATACCATAAGGACCACGTGTGACATCTGTCCAGTTGTAGAGGATGGTATAGACTATCATCTGGAAGCCCAAAGTGGCAAGGATAAAGTAATCATCCTTGAGTTTGACAGAGGCAAAGGACACCAACAAACTGAATAATCCCGTAGCCACCATTACAATAAGCGCTAAGACTACGAATGGTAAATTGAATTGCATGAGAAAGAATGTAGCGATATACGCACCTATTCCGTAGAAAGCCGCTTGGCACATCGTCAACATATTGGCCATGCCTACTGGCAAGTTCGCACTTAGTACCAAGATTACATAGATACTAAGCATAATGATTATATGTAGAATATACTCCATTATACGGTACGTCGTTTATAACCTGCTATACCCTGTGGGCGCAAGAATAATAAAATAAGTAATAACACGAAAGTGATAGCATTCTGCCAGTTCGATGCAAACTGATATACCACCAAGGATTGCAGCACACCCAATATCAAGCCACCTACCACGCAGGTGCCAAATCTACCTATACCGCCGATAATCATCGCCACCATAGCATTGATTAGCACATTCATTCCCATATGTGGATCTAAGCCCACATCATATACGGTGAGACAACTTGCTACTGAAATGAACAAGCCACTCAATAGGAATACATAGGTTCGTGTTCGGTTGATACTATAGCCCATTGTAGCATATAGTTCATCATCGGTGCTTAATGCTCGGAGCTTTAATCCAAAGCGACTGAACGATATGAACATAAGGAAAATAACGATGATCGCCACACCTACTACCAATTGATACATCTGAGGTGTAGTGATGATAATATCACCGAATGCAAAAGTAGGCTGAATAGTGTTATCAATCACTTTGGTCTCATTGCCAAAAATCATAGCCACCAAGTTTACCAGCACCGTCATCAAACCGATAGAAGCAATCATTGTCACATTCAGCGATGCCTTGCGCTTTTTGAGCGGTTGATACACTCCATATTCAGTGCACAGACTGATTAACATGGTAAAAATAGTTGCAAGAACGAAAGCCAATACCAGCGGAAGACCTAATTTCACTGCAAATAAATAAAATGCATATGCCGCCACTACGTATAATGCAGCAGCCGCTATGTGAAATATCCTTGTGGTATTATACACCAAAGCAAATCCTATTGCCAACAAGGAGTATAAAACACCCGTGATTAATCCATTTATCAAAAATTGAATCATTTTGCGTCTAAAAACAAGAATTTTTAATTCTGCGTGCAAAGTTAGTGCTTTTTTTTGATATATGCAAGAGAAAGAAAAGAAAAGTGGCGCTTCGCGTTGCTTGAAGTAATATTCTAAAAAGCAAACAAATCATCCATTGTAAGTTGGATATGGATGTTATTTGCCCATTGGTTGCGCTTCAATCCATATGATGTAATCATCAACAGCGATACGCCTTTTTTTGTCTTAGTTACCAGTTGAAAGATAGATAGTTTTTCGCGCAAAACTTTATCATATGCTTCTGTAATCTCATACTCGCCTTGGCTGTACTTAATCTCACATAAGTTAATCGTTCTGTCCTCTCTATCTATCAGCATATCAATCTGTGTGCCTTTCTCATCTGTATTCTTAGGCGTATATTGCCATGAATAGACGCTGCTTGCAATACCAGAAATGCCAATTGCCTGCTTGATTTGCTCGATGTGTTGCATGCACACTCGCTCGTAGGCAAAGCCACTCCAAGTGTTGAATAGGGGTTGATTAATCTTTTGTGACCAGTATGCAGATGTCCTGCTGTAATTAGCCATAAATTGAAAATAGAACAAGGTGAAATTATCAATCAACTGATAAGTCATCTCCTTCTTGTTCTTGCCCAGTGCACGGAACGAACGAATGAAATCACATTGCTCCAATTCCTCCAGAATAGTGGTTAGCTGTCCACCTATATTCAATTTGGTAGCGAGGATGATTTCTGAACGCGTCATGCCAACCTTCTTCGTTCCCAACGCTTTGATAATCTCAATATATGGTTGTGGGTTACGGAAAAGTGAGGCGTATAGTGCGTTAAACTCATTTTGCAGTGGGCTACTTTCTTGGAAGAATAACGCATCAATGTTTTGTGCCCAACTATACTCACGTTGCAGAAACTTCCAATAGTAAGGAACGCCGCCAAGAATCATATATGTGTCCAGTACATTGCGACGACTCATACCTAAGTTATTGGCTATAGCAAACTGCTCGCACTCGCGCAATGAGAATGGTTTTAGAGGAATAAGGCGTGTCAAACGGTTATGCAAACCGCCATAGTTCTTGACAATCTTACTGATAATCCACGAAGTGGCGCTGCCACAGATAATCAAAATAATATCTTTTCTCGTTGTTGCCCAGCCATTCCAGAAGTGATCCAACGCAGCCACGAGATTGGATTTAGGTGTATCCATCCATGGTAGTTCGTCTATGAACACCACTTTTTTTTCTTCGGGACGACTTTGCAAAAACTGCCCTAAAGCAAAGAAAGCATCCGACCAATCGGATAAGCGTGGCACTTTTGCCATGCCAGCCATTTGCAATGAACGCCCAAACTCTTTGAGCTGACCCTTGCGGTCAATATTCTGTAAGCCTGTATGTTGAAAGGTGATTTGATTGGCGTATGTTTCTCTAATCAAATAGGTCTTGCCCACACGGCGACGACCATAGATTGCCACAAACTCTGACTCTGTTGATTCTAACAAAGAAAGCAAAAGTTTTTGTTGTTTTTCACGTCCAATTAGCATACTTGTTCTCCTTATTTTGAATTTGCGTGCAAAGATACGGATAATTTACCAAATGTGCAAGAAAAATATGAGATTTGGTAAAGAATAATGTGATTTTTGCGAAAAAAAGCACGATAATTTACCAAATGTAGGTAAAAAAAGCAGATTTGGTGAAGTATCGCACTTTTTGGTGATATTGTAGTCACGTACTTTTCCAGCGTGTTTAAATACACCATCAAAAATACGACGATGCAACGCGATATACCCTTTTGCGCTGAAGTCTAGAGTTTGAGAAGAAAGGATTTTTGTGATATTGACAGACACTTTGTCCGCCTCTTGCATATCATCATCCGCTACATCATGCCTTCTCTCGTTTGTCTAGGCTCGCCTTGGCGGATATACGCATCAAAATCTAAATATCTGCCTGCTTTATGGTGGAACACGCACAGACATATATCACAGTGTTGTAATACATGATTATAATCATCTTGCGTACGAGTTCCTGTACAAAAGGCAAAAAAATCTTCCCATTTTTTACAACAAATATTGATACCTTGAGGTTCCAATATTTCATCTATATCTTTGATCATACTACTTATACAACGACGATCGTAGATTAGTTCTTCACTAGAAGCGAGAAAAATGGTTATGGTACGAAATGGTGTTGTCATACAGTTTTATATTTTCTTCCATGCAGAAGGGCTTACAAATTAAAAACCGCAATAAGGCTACAAAATTACAACTTTTTCAGGACAATAACAAACGAAAATTTCAAAATATGTTCTTAAACATATAAAATACACGTATTTTATTTTTTTCGCTAATTTGTTTTTTACTATGCAAAATTTTGCGTAACTTTGTAACAGAAAAATACCTCTGCTACTGTTACCCACAGATAAGGAAAGTATTGTTCAAGAATTAACTGAATTATTAACCCTTTAAAAAATCAAAGTAATGGCAAATTACCGGCAATTTTAACTTTTCGAGACACTGCGCCTATGCTTTAGGAGACGAGGCATGATGCCAGAACAATAGTCATACTTCGTTCACGTGTTTCCCAGAGAAGCTAAAATGATTGTTCCCCCCATTACGCATTAGAAATGCGTAAGATGTTGAATTGTGTTAACATATTGACAATTAGGTTCGTACAACAACTGTGTCACAACGCGAGCAAAATAGAAACGCTTATTCTATGGGCACGCCCAATGGTGCGCCTATGGATCGCTTGTCCACAGAAGAACTATTCAGCTTCTTGCGTCAAATAATCCAAGAACTATCCAACCGTTTTCGCGGCAAAGACAAACACCCCACACAAACCTTAGACGACATCCGCAATACAACCTTCTTCCCGCAAAAAGATTACGCCACTATCTATATCCAGTTTGAGGCCTATGAGCGTATAGGCGAACACTTCTTCAAGGACACCTCTGTTCATTTCATGACCTACCTCAAGGATTTTGATGCACAAGAACGACTAGCTGATCTCCTCGATTGGCACGATGCCGTCTTTAACATGAGTAGTCTGGAGAAAGCAAAAAACCGAAACGACAACTATAAGATCTACGAGCACGACATTCAGAAACGTGCCGAATGTCTCAAAAAACACCTCTAAAATTGTATAAAAATGCACTTTCAGACAATTGTCCGAAACTTCGGACAATTGTCTCTATTTATATGGAAAAATAGCAGTACTTTTGCAGTGCAATTCTGAAAAGCGAGATCAGATATTGTCATTGCAAGAGTGATAGTGCACAAACACGCATGCAATGCAGAGTAGTTGCTAGAAGGTGAGAACCCTAACCCGAAAGCAACGAAAATAGGGTTCATATTCTCGAAGTATTGTAATAATAAATCAATTCTAAGGAGTATGAAAACCAATGAATTAAAAGGTTCAGAAGCCTTATTGCTTGTTCGCAAGCAACTAGCATCGTGCTACTCTATTGCAGCACAAGTGATTAACGATTCCGACCTGGATAAGGTCGCACAGATCTATCTACCCTCCTACACCGAGGAGAAGCTGAAAGCATTCTTGGATCTCATTGGGGATGATGTGGTTGGCATCTTCCCAATAGCAGGTGGCAAACGCATGTACGTCTTTTGTAAGTGCCTGAGCGATTTCAACGACGAGCAAAACATGCTAATCTATCAAGTTCACTTAGAGAGTATTTTTGCCAACGAGAACGGTAGTATGACTCAGCCATACGGCGTTCGCATCTATGAGTTTGCGCATTACGAGGAGGGCATCTAATGGCAACGAAACAACAAGAAGCCATCCGATACATATCGGAGAACTACTTGCAATTCAATCGGATACGATATGATGTTGTATCCGATAAGTTGCAGATTAGGCGAGAGGCGAGAGGCGAGGGGCAAGAATACTGGTATAACATGAACAATTGCGATATTAACAGTATTGTTTGTCAGTGCGCCATGGAATGTGAGAGCAATATCACCAGTCGCGAAGTGATGACCGTGCTGAAATCAGATTTAGTGCCGAGGGTACACCCATTGCGAGAGTACATTCAGTCGCTACGCCCATGGACAGATGATCAGCCTGATTGGATAGATTTGGTGGCTCAACAGGTGACGGTAAAGTCGTCACCATTGAGCAACAGTTTAGAGAACGCCGCAAGCGGCTACAGTTTAGAGTTAAAAGGCAATGAATTGTGGCGAGGGTGCTTTAAGAAATGGTTTGTGGCGATGGTGGCGAGTTGGATGAAGGATGAGGTAGTGAACCATCAAGTATTGGTATTGATAGGAAAGCAAGGAATCTACAAAACGACTTGGCTCGAACACCTTATACCACCTCACCTGCGCGGGTATGCGTGCAAGCTGGCGAACTCAAACGATCTGAATAAAGATGAGCGATTGCGCATTGCAGAGTTCGGACTAATCTCGCTGGATGAGATAGACTCGATGAACACTCGTGAGTTGAACCAACTGAAGTCGATAATCACAACCACAGATGTGAATGAGCGCGCAGCGTATGCGTACACAAAGGAGCGCAGGGTACGTTTGGCAAGTTTCTGCGCGAGTGGTAACAGACGCGATTTCCTAACGGATATAACGGGCAATAGACGCTGGTTACCCTTTGAAGTAGAGAGCATACAAAATCCATTTTTCACTACCCTGCCCTACGAGCAGATATATGCACAAGCATGGGCACTGGCACAAGATCCGATGTTCAACTATTGGTTCGACTTAGACGAGATAGAAGTGATGGAAGAGCATAATAAGCATTTCAGAGATGAGAGCAATGAGGAACAGCTGTTGCCGATACTATTTGATGTACCAGCGGAAGACAAAGGGGAGTTTATGACTACTGCCCAGATTAGTGAACGCTTGGTGAGCTACGGCAATATCAAAAAGCCAATGACATTGAGTAGGTTGGGAATGGTGCTGGGCAGTCAAGGATATTGTGCTGTGCAGCGTTCTATAAACGGACAAAGAAGTCGCGGATGGATTGTATATCAGAAAGATAGAGAGCAAATGGAATCCGAAAAAAGAGTATTCGCCAGATAAAAGCTGCACAGCTGCTCAGCTATTTTCTTTATGTGGTATATACATGGTGAATAACACATACATATAGGAAAGTGCTGTGCAGCTGTGCAGCTGTGCACGGATAAGGATACCTAAAAGACATGCTATCCACCGCTTATCCACCGCTTATCCACCCGATAAAAATGAATCATTATGTATTATAAATTGGAACGTAATATAGCTATAGTAAAGACCTTTGACGAGATGCTGGGTCAAGGTTACCCGATCATGGAAGCCTACGAGCGAACGGGTAAGGTGTTTTTTCTGAGTGAAGAACGGATACGAAAAATCATTGCAGAACGGCACAAGTGGTCAAGTTGACCAACAAAAAAGTGGTTTTTGTAGTACCTTTGCATTGGAATTAAGAGATAGACCTTTTAGACATTCTAGATAGGCTAAGGGCATCGAAGATTCCAAGGAAAACACTATTTATTAACTACAAACCAACTAAAAAATTATGGCTCGTTATGAAACGATGGACTTATTGAAGTCGCTACATGGAAAGGTGTGCCAACACTCAGACACCTATTTTGCCGAACGCAATGGAACGAAGTACACAGGTAAGGTATGTAATCCTCGTAGTACACCTCCAAGCGAAGCGGAATTGGCAACCCGCACGAGGTTTTCGGAAGTACAAGCTGCTATTGCAGTCCTTTCGGAAGAAGATAAAAGCGCGTATGCAAGCGCTTACCAGAAGAATCCGAAAGGGTATAAAACACTTCGCGGTTATATCTTTGCTAAAGAATACGCAAAACTCGCATCGCTTTAGAGAGAACAAATTTTCTTAGAAATCTCAATCACAAACCAACAATTCAAAAAACACAAGTATGGCAAAAGTGGAATATGCTTTTCCCGTGGATAAGATTCACGGACGCGTTTCAAAAAAACACAAAGTAGGCTTCGCACACCGCAAACAAAGTGCGAAAAATTACACCGTAACCTACGGTGTACGTAGCACCCAACCAAGCGAAAAAGAAGTGGCACATCGTCAGAAATTCGCAGCTGTGTCGGCAGCAACCCAAACACGTCTGAAAGACGCAAACAAAATCACAGCCGACCAAATGGCTTTCCGCGAACAAACAAAGTACAAGACTTTGTACCAATACGTTTGGCACCAAGAATGGGAAACGTATCAAGCGTAATTGAAACCTCCCCAACCCTCCCCCAAAAAAGGGAGGGTGTGGAAGGAGGGATCGAACAGAAAAGTGAAAAGTGAAAAGTGAAAGGGGAAAACTATATTGTAAAAAAATAACCAACATTTTATAGCTGTAAATAAATATGAAAAATTTGCAATTGATATTAGCTGTCGTTTTATGCACCTTCGGGTGCACATTACTGATCTGTGGATTCTACTCCCCACCCCAGGGCGAAATCCATCACTCCATCCTCATCGCCTTTGGAGAGGTACTCACCTTTAGCGGTAGTTTGATAGGTATAGACTATAAGTATCGCTACAATGACCAATAAGAGTTGTTAACTGCAATCAAAATGAAAACTAAAATCATGTTACTAAAATTGATCAGAAATAAGCCCAATGGCAATGCTATCACCGGAAAATTGCTCGTGGATAATGGCCGAACAACAATGGATACTTTGGAAAATTTACAATATGCTATTCCAAGAGGTTTCTATCGTTTGAAGTTGACTTACTCACCGCACTTTAACGAATTACTACCACTATTATATCATGTGATTGGTTATGCTCGTGACCCACATAGTGGTGTGCCACGCACTGGTATTCGTATTCATGCTGGCAATACAATAGCAGATACAACGGGATGTATCTTAGTGGGTGATAAGAGCACCCTTGGCATTGCACTGAAAGGAGAAAAATCAGACAAAGAACAACGCCTACTGAGTTCTCGAAAGCGACTAAACGAACTACGAGAAATTCTCTATACCAACCAAACACTGCACCCATATGAAGAAATATATATCGAAATTTGTGGATAGCGATTCCATGGCTGGCAGAAATATGATTTAACAATCAAATGGTTATTGATATGAAATACATTTATTTTCTTCTTATCTTACTTTGCTCGTGCAAAAGCGTTGGGATAGCTACGGCTGTTGTGCAAAGCGATTCGAGTAAATACACAGAGAAAAATGCCACAATAGATACCATCTATGTACGAGATAGTATCCTTATTCGCGAGATGCAAAAAGGTGATACCATTTTTCGTGATCGCATAGAATGGCGAGATAGATGGCGAACACGGATAGTACGAGATACTGTGGTGGATGTGAGAGTGGAAAAAGAAGTGGTAGAATTACCACCTGAACGATACATTCCGAAGTTCTATAAGTGGTGCACAATTATCCTGTGGGCTCTCGTAGCAGGAGCGATAATAGCAGCGATAGGCGTTGTATGGAGAGTGAGGTAAGAGATTAGAAAATGAGGTCGTCAGTGTCGTTGGTATCGGTGGTTTGTTCTACAGTGTTATCGACTATAGCCCCCTGCGCAGACGACTCTGCAAGCTGACGTTGCATAATCTCAGCCCATCGTTGTTCATTCCAAAGCTTCATTCGAAGACGATGCATTTCGTCGGGCACATAAAAAACATTATCATCTTGATGGTAGATAATCAGATGCAGTTTTTTGCGCCCGTCAATACATTCGGCAATTCTCCACTGGTACTTATCCTCGACACGTGGTATATGGCGGTTGGGTTTGACATAGGCATAGTGGCGATAGTTGTTCTTATAGAAATACGCATAAGGGAAGGTCAGATGCTTGGAATCATTCTCCCACGAGCGCACAAAACAGCAGGTGACACGGTTGTGGAGTTCGTAGTCCAGTAGTCGGTGGGTAGCCATGACGAAGAGTCCCTCGATATAAGCAGCGTTCATGGAGCGGCAGGAGGTGAGCTTTTTATATCGTTGGGCAAGCGTACGATAGGTAGGATCGTTCTTGCCACGAATCATGCGCAGATAAGTGAGTTTGCCATATAGCACCTTGCACATAGATATAGGGTGCGAATGATAACGGGGGCCATGCTGGCGATAGTGCTCGAGCCACTTGTGGAAAGCGAGGGTATAGCCATATCGTTCCCAAATATACAAGATATTGCGCAAGGAGGCAATATACTGCTTGCTGACATTGGCGCGGTGGTTGACCACTAGTCCGGTAACCTCTTGGCGTGTACCGCGTTTCTGCAGGCGTGTTTTCGTGTCGTTGATAGTGAATCCCTGTCGCAGGATGATGCGCTGTAGTTCGGTGATGAACTCGCCCTCAGTATGATAGACATTGTGCATCGAGCTGAAGGAGATATCGTCGGCATATCGGGTGAAAGTGAGGGAGAAGCGTCGTGCTAGTCCAGCGAGCTGACGGTCGAGGGAGTCGCAGATAGCATTGGTGAGCAATGGCGAAACGGGTGAGCCTTGCGGGAGTACATAGGAGACATGTGTCTCGGTGGGCGAGAGCGTTTCCTGACGCATGACTACAAGTCCAGCGATAGTGGAAGCCAGGCAGCGATTGAGGGAGAATGGTGGGCATTGCAAGCGGGCACACACACGCGCCTGACGGATGGAAGGGAAGAAGTCTTTTAGGTCTAGGTTGAATACATAGTTCTTCCCCTCATGCGCTTGCGCGTTGAGGTGCACCGACCTGCCCTTAACGAAGCCCATCGCATAATCGGATGGGCAATATGCATGAGTGAGCATCTCATTGAGTGCGCGCAGGATCCACTGATATGCAGGATCGTGCGGAGCGGTAATGATACGTTCGCCTCCCGCTTTCTTGGGAATAGTGAAGGTGCGGAAACGCCCCTTGAGATTATTGGGATTGGCGAAATATTGTAGTTGCTCGAGGGTTATCTCGGGCGTTTTATCTTCGGATGGTGAGAGGCTCTGGTGGAGCGACTTGATCTCGTTGATGCGCTGTAGAAGCTGGTGCTTGGTGCGCAGGTCGGAGAGAAAGTGCGATTCGTAGTATGAGGCGATAGATGGGTAGGGCATGGTGTTTAGTGTTTAGTGTTTAGTGAACGCTCGCAGAGCGAGCTAGTGTTTAGAGGCGATGGGGCGATGAGGCGATGAGGCGAGGTGGCGATGAGGCGAGGTGGCGAGGAGGCGATGGGGCGAGGAGGCGAGGAGGCGAGGAGGAGGAAAGAACTTTGATTGTGGATAACAAAAGATTTTCTCATATTTACACGAAGTGCCTTCTAGCAGTAGGACAAAGCTCGCTTTGTCCCTCGATTTGGAAATGAGCATTGTGCTAACAATGCGAAATTTACAAATCGACTGCTTAGGTGTCAGACCGTTGGGTATTCCAACAATTTGGGTGTCAAGCGAATACGCGTGACTATTCAAAATTAGGGTTTTTGTTATCCACAATCAAAGATCACTTGCTCGGTTGAGCGGACGGCAAAAGTACTATTTTTTCTCATACTGCAAAATATTATTGCATAATTTTTGTTAAATTTGCAGATATGGCCATTTGCCTTCTTTCCATAGATTTTGGTCGAGTTGATAGGCTTCTTTGCCTCCAAGTTCGATGAGCTTGAGATAGAAATCGACGCCGTGTCCACCCTGGAAATTGTGTGTTAGTTCGTGTATACATAGCGCCTCAAGGCTCTTCTTGGGCAATTGCAAGCAGGTGGTACTGAGCGCGATTCTTTTGCCTTGGGAGTAATTCCACGCAGCATACGATTGGAGCGATTTGACCACTTCGCATTCCTCGTAAGGAACCTTTATACGTTCAGACACGTGCTTCAAGACCTCAGGCAGGACCTCTTGGGCACGTTTGAAGAGTAGGTCCTTCACCTTTCGGTGGATGAATTTTTGCACATAGAGGTAGTCTAGGCAAGCATTCTTGGGGAAGAAGAGTTGGCATAGTTCGCCATCGATATGGCTGACATACTGGTCGGTAGTGCCACGCAGCACCTGCAAACGGAAATGGTCGGTTTGGAGAGTATAGCCATCGTAGTAGCGGTTATGACCGTCGCAGGTCCATTCGCTAAAGCGTTGAGGAACATACTGTTGCGCAAAAGAGATGCCCAGCAGGAGAGGTGCGTCGTTTCCGATAGTAACGAGTATCTCGTCTTGATTGCAACGCATGCGGATTTCCATAAATTTGTGTGGGCTCTTGACGACGCGCACATGGCCTATGCCCTCAAGATGGCGCGTGAGGGACTGGTAATCGGGGAAGTGCTGCAGTGCATCAAGACGCTGGCGCAGATGCTGGTAATAGTCGCTTTCCCTTTTCTGGAGAGAGGTACCACATTCGTAGCAATAGGAGAGTAGGTCCTTGACCATCGAGAGGTCTTGCTCGACACCATAGCCATGTTCGTAGCAGTGGCCGAGCCAACGAGCACAGGCATAATCGTTGTATAAACCTTGCTGGAAGCAAGCAACGGCCTGCGTGTACTCGTGCTTCTGATAGTGTTCGTGACCGCGTTTAAAATTGGAGAAAGGCATATGATAAGCTATTAATAGTTATATTCAAGCATTTTGTCAGAACCATTTGGATGTTTTGGCGTAATTATAGAGAAAAACGCGAAGAGGAATCTATCAGTGAGAGAAAAAAAAATTTTTTCTAGGTGAGCTTTTATTGCAATGATTGCATATCAGTAGGAATAATGTAAAGAAGAACGACCTCGCTGGAGGTCGTTATCAATGGATAATACTAGTAGTGACTAGATCATACCAAGGCATCACGAGAAGGCAGGTGTTTCTTAATGGCTTTGCTGGCGGTTTTCCAAAGATAGAAACAGAAGAGGGTGAAGATGAGCATTAGGATAACGCTGAGCCATTCGGAGATGGTAACGCGTACGATAAAGAGTATCGCATCATAGATGCCATGTAGAATGATAGGAGCAATGATTGCCATGGAGATGTAGTATGGACGTTTGCTAGGGCAGAAGTGCGCTAGTGAATAGAAATAACCCATCAGTACGCCATAGCAAAAGTGTCCTGGTACGGCAAAGATGGCTCGGGATAAGGCTACACCCATCCAGTCGGCATCGCCAATCACATATAATACATTCTCCAATCCAGCAAATCCGAGCGAAACACATACAGCATAAACAATACCGTCCATTCGCTCGTCGAAGAAGCGGTTCTTGCGCAGGACGAGCCAAAGGATGAACAGCTTAGCTAGTTCTTCGGGCAGGGCTGCACCCAGAAAAGCTACACGAATCGCATCGCCGAAAGTGAACATCTCTTCAGGAACCACACCAATAGCCTGCAAGGGCGAAGAGATACAGAGCGAAAGAGGAATGGACAGCACACCAAGGAGAGTGGCTTTGATTAGTTGCCATACAGGTTCTGGCGACTGACGGTCTTGCCAATAGATATACACCAGCAGCACAATGGCAGGGATAAGTGCGGAGAGGAGAGGGAGGTACATGGGAATTAAAACTTATAATCTCTTGTTTACGAATAAAAATCCATTTACTCGATTATGTAGGATTTTTAACGATTACTAAATAGTTCTTTGAATCTGCCCATGCGTTCA
This sequence comes from Paludibacteraceae bacterium, assembly GCA_045578255.1. Classification (GTDB taxonomy): domain Bacteria; phylum Bacteroidota; class Bacteroidia; order Bacteroidales; family Paludibacteraceae; genus Colicola. The sequence goes on along the minus strand of JAZNJW010000020.1, from coordinate 39,875 downwards.
TGAATTTTGCAAGAGGGTATGTATCCTGCTTACGCGGTGAGTTGGGATCAAAGATAGTAATTACATCATTATGGATATTGCAATCAGTCACGACAACAGTATGATCGGGAATAGCCCCCACGAAGGCATCTTCTAATCGTTCGAGCTGCGCATCGCGTAGGAGTTCGCCACCATCCACTGCCGCAATCACTTGTTCGCCATGTTGGAGAGCAGCAACGATATCGCTAATGGAAGATTCGTATTTTCGGACAACGATAAGCCCAGCGTATTCGAGATGGCGTCCTACATGGTGGAGCGCCGTACCATTCTCTTTGAGCCACCCCTGGCGAATGGCATTATCGAGGAGTTGCTGTTCGTCGAAGCCAATACCACGTTGTTGCATGATGAACTTCTCACATTCGAGGCAGCAGAAACTACCCTCCTCGCAATCGGCTGCCATGGCGGTGACAGGCAGGTGGTTGGTGCGACAGAGTTGCAATCCCATCTCGGCATCCACAAGGAGCGACACCTGCAGCAGTTCGCGCAGCTGCGCATCATGCTCCATAGCCTGAAGGACTTGTCGGCACTCCACAGCCGTGGCATTGCCATCTAGGTATGCCGCAATGAGCTCCGCAGAGAGCGTATGTCTATCGGATTGATCTTTCATATGCTTTGGTTTCGTTGAGCGCCACAGCCGTAATAGCAGCCATTGCGCGCTTTTTGATATTATACAAGTTGTCGGTGGTTATGCCAAGTTCATCCGCCACGTTTTGTGGCGAAGCCTCTTCGAGCACGAGGCGCCGAATGACATACACATAGCGTTTGTTGGGCATAAGGGCGAAAAGGTGCTCCACGTCCATCTTTGCTGACCAACGGGGTTCTGCTTCAACAAGTTCGCTATTGGCCACTTGCTCTAAAAGATGTTCTTCGGAATCTTTTTCTACCATCTCATCGCGTTTTTCAAGGAAAAAGCGTATAGCTACCGTCTTGATCCACTGATAGATAGAGCTACGTCCCTCGAACTGACGGAGGCGACGTGCATCGTCCTCCATGAGGTAGAGATAGAACTCGCTAATCATTTCGTCGTAGTCAGCCTTCTCATGGAAAATATTGAGCATGATGCTCATAAACAACGGTCGGCAGTCCTGAAAAAAGAACTGCTGAGTAGTTTGCTCATTACGCGCAATAAGTTGATTTATGAGATGCTGAGTGGGCATACGATTTTTGTTGGTATGTCGTAGAAATTGTTGAACTATTTTCGCCTGCAAAGGTACTACTTTTTTCCCAATTATGCAAAATTATGTGGAATTTTGGATTTTTTTTGGAGAATTGCAAATTTATTCGTAACTTTGCAGACAGATTCAATCACGAGATACATCTGTGATGGCACAGATTTTGTGACCTTAAATACAAAAAAAACATCTAACTTATGCTCATACAATTTCTGGGAGCTGCAGGCGAAGTGACGGGCAGCAAGCATCTAATAACCACCGATTCGGGCAAGACTATCTTGCTGGATTGTGGTATGTACCAAGGAAAAGGCATGGAAACCGATGCCGCAAACCGAGAATTGGGCTTCGACCCTAAAGATATACACTACCTGCTACTCTCGCACGCGCATATTGATCACTCGGGACTGATACCTTATATATATAGTCGTGGATTCAGGGGTAAAATTTTCTGCACCCCTGCGACGCGCGACCTATGCGAACTGATGCTACAAGACACCGCATTCATTCAGGAGCAGGATGTGAAATGGTATAACAAAAAAATGGCCCGTCAGCATAAGCCAAAGATCAAACCCTTATTCGATAGTAATCACGCACAGCAAGTGATGAAGCACTTCCGCTGCGTGGATTATAATACCCCCTACCGCATTGATGATGAGATAGAATTTCAATTTATCAACTCAGGGCACATGTTGGGTTCGGCTATCGTGTGCCTTACCATCAAAGAGCATGGCGAAGTGAAACGCATCGCCTACACAGGCGACGTAGGTAGATTACATAGTCATATTCTCTCATCGCCACAAGCGTTTCCACAATGTGATTATCTAATTTGTGAATCAACCTATGGCGATAGACTGCACGACGATGAATTGGTATCTGAAGAGCAATTGCTGGGTGTAGTGGAAGAAACATGTATGTATAAAAAGGGCAAACTGCTGATACCATCGTTCTCGGTGGGCAGAACACAAGAAATAGTGTACGTACTAAACGAATTGTACAATGATGGTCGATTAGAGCGAGTACCAGTGTATGTGGATTCTCCTCTATCTGCGAATGCGACAGAGATATTCCGCCGCCACGCCGACACACTGAACGAGCAAGTACGCGATACGATGCGTTTTGATCCTGATCCCTTTGGCTTTAATACTTTGCGCTATATCACTGATGTACAACAGTCGAAAGCACTAAACAAGAGCGAACAACCATGTATTGTGATCTCATCATCGGGCATGCTGGAGGCAGGACGCATCAAGCACCATGTATCGAACCACATTGATGACCCTACGACCACTATCCTGATTGTAGGCTATTGTACTCCCACCTCGCTGGGAGCACGTATTCAAGACCCAAGCCTTCGCTATGTGAGTATCTTCGGCTACGACCACCGCATACGTGCACAAGTGACGAAGATAGAAGGATTCTCCGGACATGGCGACTACAACGAAATGATACAATATTTCACCGCATGCCAAGATGTAAAAAAAATTAAGAAAACCTTTATCGTACACGGAGAAGGTAGTGCGCAAGAAGCGATGAAAGGTCACCTATACGAGGCAGGATTTAGAAACATCCATATTCCACAAAAATGTGAAAGTGTGGTGTTGTAATACCGAAAATTTGCATAAAAGAAAAAAATGTAGTAACTTTGCAGGCAGAAAAAAATATAAAAGAGAAATATGATGAAAAAAACACGAATGATTATTAGTCTGTTGCTGATAGCAGCAATGGCATTGACAAGTTGCGGCAAAAGCACAGGTCGCACCCTGACTTCTGCAACTGGTTCGATTTACGAATGTCTTGTAGTGGTAAATGATAACCCATTAACTCAAGAACAATTGAATGAAGTGGGTAAACATTCGTTAGTGAATGAGGCATCAGGCTATACCAAACCTATAGCAAACCTATACGATTTGGTGGAAGCCATCATGGCAGCCGATATGCCATGCATGCCACAAGTGGAGCCTTATTTTCGCTTGACACATGTAACATCAACGCAGTTTGACGATATGTTCAAACCTACACGTAATATCCTATTTGTAGATATTAATCCTGAGAAATACACACAACTGAAAGCCAAAGTGTCTAACGATTATTGGTCCACTCCACAAGCGATATGTCGCATTCAAACCCCATCGCAAGAGGAGTTTGTAAACTACTGGTTGGAGCATGGTACAGAGATACGCGAATGGTTTGTGAATCAAGAGATTAAACGTCAAACAAAATTCTATCGTGCCAGCACCAACAAAGATGCACGTGCTATCCTGCAAGAACAAGGATACGACATGCTCATTCCCGAAGACTATATCGTAATCATGGACACTACATTGGGTGGTGCATCCACCTACAGCATGCGCCCAACGATAATAGAGCCCAATATACGATTGCTGTGGTGCTGCAACAACAAAGGACCGATGCGTAAAGATATTATTGTATATAGTTATCCATACACATCAGCTAATACCTTTACCCCTGCGTTTTTGTATGCTAAACGTGATGCTGTACTGAGTCGTATCATCACAGGTAGCGTAGAAGGTTCGCATATGGGTACTGAATACAAGGTTATTCCCCCTCAGATGCGCACAATAATGGTAAACGACAGCACATCTGCCACCGAAATTCGCGGATTGTGGAAGATTCTTGATGGCGAAGCAATGGGAGGACCCTACGTAAGTCATACCCGTTTGGATCAAGTGAATGGTCGTGTAGTCACCGTAGAGACCTTCCTCTATGCCGCAGGGCAAAAGAAACGCAATGCATTGCGCCAAGCAGAAGCGATATTGTACACGTTGCAGTTGCCTCAAGATACGATTGAGTAGGCGATGAGGCGATGAGGCAATTAGGCGATGAGGCGAGGAGGCAATGAGGCGAGGAGGTGATGAGGCGAGGAGGTGATGAGGCGAGAAGGTGAAATGGCGGCAGTGACTCCATATTTATTGGTAGAAGGACTTACGAAATCAGTAGGTTCGAAAGTGCTATTTAGCAATATCAGTTTTGCAGTGAACAAGGGACAACGCATTGCCCTCATTGCACGCAATGGTATTGGTAAAAGCACACTGCTGGACATATTGATGGGCAAAACCGACTATGATAGCGGAAAAATCACGTGGCGTAATGACCTAAAAGTGAAATATTTGCCACAGCGGTTAGTAGGCGATGAGGCGATGGGGCGAAAAGGCGAGGAGATAACCGACGAAGATTTCAAAAAACTCAGCGGCGGACAACAAAAACGTCTATTGCTGCAACAAGTGCTGGAGGATGAACCCGATATATTGCTATTAGACGAACCAACGAACCACCTTGATTTAGAAACCGTTGTATGGTTGGAAGAATATCTTATCAATCGTACGACACGAGGCGAAAAAGCACTGACCATACTGATGGTGACGCATGATCGATATTTTTTGGATAGCGTATGTACAGACATCTTCGAATTGGATGAGCACAACCTATATTCCTATCACGGCAATTACACCTATTACGTAGAAAAACGTGCAGAACGTATTGAGGCGCAGAACGCCGAAGCAGAAAAAGCACGCAACCTCTATCGCACCGAACTGGAATGGATGCGACGTATGCCACAAGCAAGAGCACACAAAGCACAATATCGCATCGATAATTTCTATGAGATAGAGAAAAAAGCCAAACAAAAACGTACTGAAAATGATGTGCAGTTAGCCGTAAAATCAGGCTATATTGGCAATAAGATTTTCGAAGCCAATGACGTATGTAAAACCTTTATTTCACCCACAACAGGCGAAGAAAAAGTGATTCTCAACCATTTCAACTACGTTTTTTCACGCTACGAAAAATTGGGTATTATCGGTAATAATGGTACAGGTAAGTCCACATTTATCAAACTACTATTAAGCGAAATACCTGCAGATAGTGGCACTTGGGATGTAGGTAGCACCGTTCGCTTTGGCTATTACGCACAGACGGGATTACAGTTTGATGAAGGCAAGAAAGTGATTGACATTGTACGCGATATAGCCGAAGTGGTAGATTTGGGCAATGGGCAGAAGATGACCGCAAGTCAATTTTTGCAAATGTTTCTATTTTCTCCTAATCAACAGTATGACTTTGTTCGCAAATTATCGGGTGGCGAACGTCAACGCTTGCACCTCTGCACCGTGCTCATGCGTAGCCCAAACTTCCTTATTTTGGATGAGCCAACCAACGATTTGGACATACCAACACTCAATGTATTGGAAGAGTATCTACGAAACTTTCAAGGCTGCTTGATTGTAGTAAGCCACGACCGCTATTTTATGGATCGAGTGGTGGACCATATCTTTGTCTTTCATGGCAATGGTAATGTGCAAGATTTTCCTGGTAACTATACGCAGTATAGGATGGAAAACGATGAGGCGATGAGGCGAAAAGGTGCAAGTGCTAATTTAGAGAACGCCCGCAAAACGGGCTACAATTTAGAAGCGAAAGGCACGAAAATTAAAACGGAGCAGAAGCGTCGATTGAGTTTCAAGGAGAAGCTTGAGTTGAAGGAATTGGAAACGCGCATGCCTGCTCTGGAGCAAGAAAAAAACAAATTAGAGGCATTGCTATCAGGTGGTGCTACCTTACCCGATGAAATAACTAAAGCATCCGCACGATACCAAGAAGTACAAAAGGAACTGGACATGGCAGAAATGCGATGGCTGGAACTGAGCGATATGGAAGAATAAAACATATTATTTATCATTTTTTTTCTAAAAATTTGCACTTAAATCTTTTTTTGCTTATCTTTATGGCAAAAAACTATGATTTATGGGTATATCCGTGTAAGTTCCGACAAGCAGACGGTTGAGAACCAGCGGTATGAGATTCAGCAATTTTGCGAAAAAAACAGTCTGCACATCGATGGCTGGATAGAAGAAACTATTTCTGGAACAAAGAGTTATACAAAACGACAGTTGGGAAAATTGTTACGCACTGCTAACAAAAATGATATAATTATTTGCAGCGAACTATCGCGTCTGGGGCGTAACCTATATATGATTATGGAAATACTGAGTATCTGCATGTCGAAAGAATGCTATGTATGGACCATCAAAGATGGTTATCGATTGGGCGATGACATACAAAGTAAAGTATTAGCTTTTGCCTTTGGTTTATCCGCCGAAATCGAACGCAATTTGATTTCGCAACGTACCAAAGAAGCGATGGCACGTCTTCGAGCAGAAGGCAAACATATGGGCAGATATAAAGGCAGTACCACTAATCCAAAATATTGGCGCTTGTATAAACACGATGCATATATCCGTCAAGCCATAGCCAGTGGTATAAAGCAATGCCAGATTGTGCACCGATTACACACTAATCGTAGCACATTGAGACGATATATCAAACGATTTATTGAGTCTGATAAACAACCACCCATTAAACAATAACAAACGACCATCCAAATGGATGGTCGTTCTTTTCGTAGTGCTACCGGGAATCGAACCCGGGTTTACGGCGTGAGAGGCCGTTGTCCTAGGCCACTAGACGATAGCACCCTAGCGCTTCCTTCTCGAAAGCGGGTGCAAAGGTACTGCTTTTTTTTAATATGACCAAATATTTTTGAAAAAAAATGCAATTTTCATGTATTTTTTTTGATATTCCGCAAAAAAGCAGTACCTTTGCAGACAAATTAGTGCGCACGTGCAAGCGTGCGATGTGTGCAGTGTGTGCACAAATTACGAAATCTACTGGGGATATGACAACAAGTTTTGGATATGTGCGCGTGGCAGCTGCAGTGCCACACATGCGAGTGGCAGACTGCCAATACAACGCAAGTGAAATCAAGAAACAAATCACCGAATCCGTACAAGAAGGCGTACAAGTGGTTTGCTTCCCAGAGCTCAGCATCACAGGATACACCTGCGCTGACCTATTCTTCACACAGCAATTGCAGAAAGATGCACTCAGTGCACTAGAAGATGTGTGCACTTTCACACGCGACCTGCCTATCATCGTGCTCGTTGGTGCACCACTCAAGGTGGACAACAACCTATACAACTGCGCCTTCGTGATGACCGACGGCGAAGTGGTAGGCGTAGTACCCAAAATCAACCTACCTAACACAGGAGAGTTCTACGAGAAACGCTGGTTCTCCAGCGGACGCGATGTGCTGGAAAACAACGTCAACAGCATCCGTCCACGCATACCAACTATTGAACTCTGGGGCAATGATGTGCCATTTGGTATTGACCTACTATTCACCACCAAAGATTATAGTTTTGGTATTGAGTTATGCGAGGACCTATGGTCGCCTCTACCTGCGAGTACACAGCTCGCTATACAGGGAGCAGAGATTATCTTCAACCTCTCCAGCAGCAACTGCGTGACAGGCAAGCATGCCTTCCGTCAGCGTATGATCACTCAACAGTCAGCACGCGTGCATTGTGGCTATGTATATACTTCGTCAGGCATAGGCGAATCGACGACAGACATTGTGTTCTCGGGTAGCACATACATTGCCGAGAATGGCGAGATGCTGGAGATTGGTGAACGCTTCCAGATGGAGAGCAGCATGATTATCTCGGAGATAGATGTGGAGCGTTTGCGCATTGACCGCCAACGCAACACCAACTTCACCCACGATAAGCATGGGCAGTTCCGCCATGTGCAGGTGGCGCCTCTTGATGAGGCGATAGGCAATGAGGCGATAAGGCGAGAGGCGAGAGACAACGGACCATTGCATAGATATTTTACGCAGACGCCATTCTTGCCAAAGAAAAAAGAGAGCGACGAATATTGCGAGGACGTACTCAATTTGCAAGTACATGGACTACTGCGCCGTTGGCAACATACCCATGCCGAATCGCTGGTCATAGGTATATCGGGCGGACTGGACTCCACTCTCGCGCTGATTGTCAGTGTATTGGCTGCCGACCGCTTGGGCTACAACCGCAGCCAAGTGATAGGCGTGACGATGCCTGGGTTTGGCACCAGTGACCGTACCTACAGCAATGCCATCGCGATGATGGAAGAGCTGGGCATAAGCATACACGAGATACCTATCCGAGATATGGCTACACAGCACCTCAACGACATAGGACACGACCTCAACAACCACGACATTACCTACGAGAATGCGCAAGCACGAATCCGTACACTCGTGCTGATGGACCTCGCCAACAAGTACAACGGACTAGTGGTCGGCACAGGCGATATGAGCGAACTCGCGTTGGGTTGGGCGACTTACTGCGGCGATCAGATGTCGATGTACGGTGTGAACGCAGGCGTGCCCAAGACATTGGTACGCTACCTGGTGCGCTATGCAGCAGAGAACATCTTTGGCGAGCGATTGCGCGAGATACTGATGGATGTGATTGACACACCCGTATCGCCCGAGTTGCTGCCTACCGACGACGAGGGCAATATCGCACAGATAACCGAACATAAGGTGGGACCATATGAGTTGCACGACTTCTTCCTATACTATTTCTTGCGCTATGGTTTTACTCGCGAGAAGATCGCGTTTATGGCGAGCATGGCGTTTGACGGCGTATATAGTGAAGAGGCGATTGAGCATTGGCTCAGCGTGTTTATGCGCCGCTTCTTCACGCAACAATTCAAGCGCAGTTGCCTGCCCGATGGACCCAAAGTGGTAGGCGTGAGTTTATCGCCTCGTGGCGATTGGCGGATGCCGAGTGATGTAGCTATCAATTAATCATAGCATCCCAACTCCCGATCCGCGACACTAAAAAACAATGAATATGAAAAAAATAATGACTATATTTGCGGTAATCGCGATAGCATTGACCGCACAAGCACAGATTGTACAGCCCATCAAATGGACGGGCGAAGTAGTTGGCGATAGCGTTCGCCTCACAGCCACCATCGATAAAGGTTGGCACCTCAACATCATCGAACTCGGTGATGGATTCTACATGGACGAGTACGAAGGCACTTTCACCGAAACAGTAGCCAAAGCCGACACGGTGCGCGTGCGCTACAATGCTTGCGATGACAAGATGTGTACGGCTCCTGAGACATGGGAGTGGATTGCAAATGGCGATGAGGCGATGAGGCAATCAGGCGATGAGGCGAAAGGTGACGAAGGCGGTCAATCCCTCTGGTGGATATTCGTCATGGGCTTGCTGGGTGGATTATTAGCTATCTTCACCCCATGCGTATGGCCTATTATACCGATGACCGTCAGCTTCTTCATCAAACGCGGCGGTGCAGCCAAAGGTACAACCAACGCACAAGTAGTTCGCGACGCGATTCTCTACGGATTGAGCATCGTGATTATCTACGTGGGATTAGGTCTATTGGTAACACTCATCTTCGGTGCTTCTGCACTCAACGCATTGAGTACCAACGCTGTGGTGAACATTATCTTCTTCCTGATTCTGGTATTATTTGCAGCATCGTTCTTCGGTGCATTTGAGATTACCTTGCCAAGTTCATGGTCCACAGCACTCAATAGCAAGTCGAGCAACACGACTGGTTTCCTCAGCATTCTGCTGATGGCATTCACCTTGGTGATTGTGTCGTTCTCTTGCACAGGTCCTATCATTGGCACCTTGCTCGTAGAGGCAGCAGGCAAGTCTATCCTCGCCCCTGCGATGGGTATGCTTGGTTTTGCATTGGCTTTGGCATTGCCATTCTCACTGTTTGCCATGTTCCCATCTGTACTGAAGAAATTGCCTAAGTCGGGTGGCTGGATGAATACGTTCAAGGTCACTCTCGCTTTCCTTGAGTTGGCATTGGCATTGAAGTTCCTCAGCGTAGCCGACTTGGCATACGGCTGGCATATCCTCGACCGCGAAGTGTTTGTATCGCTTTGGATTATCATCTTCTCGCTCTTGGGCTGCTACTTGTTAGGATGGATTTCGTTCCCACACGATGATGAGGACCACCGAAAGACCAGTGTTACACGCTTCTTCTTGGCAGTTATTTCACTCTCCTTTGCAATGTACATGGTACCAGGTCTATGGGGCGCACCACTCCGTGCTATCTCCGCTTTTGCGCCACCAATGTCCACACAAGACTGGGTGATGACACCAGGCGCAGCCCCTGCTAATAGCCAATTGCCTATAACCAATACCCAATACACCACCATGACCAACAACGGTGGTCAAATCACTTTCACCGACTACGATGAGGGGATGGCTTATGCGAAGGAGAACAATATGCCTGTGTTCTTGGACTTCAACGGTTTTGGCTGCGTGAACTGCCGCAAAATGGAGGCAGCGGTACTCAGCAAACCCGAAGTGGCAGAGCATATGCACAAGTATGTACTTATCTCGCTCATCGTGGATGACAAGACCAAACTGCCAGAGCCAATCACGGTAGAAGAGAACGGAAAAACGGTGACATTGAAAACTATAGGCGACAAGTGGAGTTATGTGCAACGCACAGAATATCAATCTAATGCACAACCCTACTACATGCAACTTGATGCCGATGGCAATCGCATTGTAGAAACGAGTTATGCCTACGATGAAGATATTGAGAAGTTCCTCAATTGGTTAAAATACTAAGCTATGTTCGAGAAAAAGACAACTTCTAACTATACTAGACCAACTAGACCATCTAGTTTTTCTAAACCTTCCCCCCTTCAGGGGGGAGCGAGGGGGGCTTCCTACGACACCCGCCGTCCGCCCGAAAAGGAGATGATCTTCGGTATTCGTGCGATCATTGAGGCGATTGATGCAGGTAAGACCTTGGATAAGATTCTTTTGCGCCGTGACATGACTTCCACTATCGGCAAGGAATTGCTCAAGAAACTCATGGGCACTACCACGCCCGTACAGAAAGTGCCTGTGGAGAAACTCAACCAATATACCGACAAGAATCACCAAGGTGCTATTGCTTTCCTCAGCCCGATTGACTTCTGCAATCTTGAATCAATAGTCCCTACTCTCTTTGAAGAGGGTAAGACGCCTCTGCTAATGGTATTAGACGGAGTAACGGATGTGCGCAATTTCGGTGCTATTGCTCGCACATGCGCATGCGCTGGCGCGCACGCACTAGTTATTGGTACACACGGCAGTGTAGCTATCAATGGCGATGCAGTAAAGACATCTGCGGGTGCACTATACCATCTGCCAGTATGCAAAGTGGATAACTTACAGAATGCCTTGCAATACTTACGCGATTCGGGTTTCAATGTCTTGGCGGCTACCGAGCATGCAACAGCGAACTACACCGAAGTGGATATGACCATGCCTACGGCTATCGTAATGGGTAGCGAGGATAAGGGTATTTATGAGGGCAATTTGCGTATCTGCTCTCACCAAGTACGTATCCCTATGTCGGGTGTGATTGAGTCGCTCAACGTCAGCGTCGCCGCAGGTGTGATGCTGTACGAAGCAGTCAGACAACGCGGATAACCGACAACCAATATCCAATAACAATACCATCGCCATCTATGTCAAAAAACATAAATGGCGATTTTTTTATTGTATTTGGCTCTTCAACAATTTAGTTGCCCCAGAGCGCGGCAGAGAATTGTTTAGTCATGTCCCCGAAATGCCCTTGTAAATCTTAGGTGATTCTTAGGTGATTCTTAGGTGATTTATAGGTTATTCTTAGGTTATTCAGCAACTTTCACCATAGAATTAGCTGCCTTTATTGTGCACTTCGCGCGCATTTTTGCGAGCGTTGTCGCACCTCTAAACTCTAAACAGTAGCGCCTTGGCGCATCCTCTAAACTAAAAATAGCGAAAAAATCGCTATTTTCTTGCACGATTGCAAATTTTTCACTACCTTTGCACCCGATTCCTACGCTGGGGGGAGTATGTCCTGCGAAAAGCGTTTCGCAATGGTTCTTTCTTGGGTAGGTTTCGGACATATTATATAGCGTTTATTGACGCTTTGCATTTGACAATCAGAAAACTTAGCAACTTTTCCAAATTAAGGTCAGAATCAAAGTAACAGTAAATGCCTATGGGTATGATTATATCCATACTACATCTATTTAGGTGTAGTGTGTTTTCATACCAGCGTAGGTTTCCTGTTGTTTATTTGACCTTAAAGGTATGCTAAGACCTCTGATTGTAAATAACCAACGGAGGTCTACGCTTTTCGTGTCTATACGCCAATAGCAAATAAACAAACAACAATATTAACTCTAGAAACTCAAACAATTATGAAAGAACTATTCTCTATTTTGGTGGCACTCCTCGCCACTACTACCCTCTGGGCATATGATTTCCAGTCTGGCAATTTGTACTACGATATTACCAGTGATTTCGAACCTTATAGCGTAGAGGTAGCACCTCAATCTTATCCAGGATATAATGATAGTATTGAGAACTATTTTGGTCTCACCACTGCTATCATCCCAGAATCCGTTACCCACAACGGCAGAACCTACAATGTAACAAGTATTGGATATGGAAGTTTCTACAAATGCACCTCATTAACATCCGTTATCATCCCTAATAGTGTAAAAAAAATAGAGGGACTCGCATTTGCTAGGTGTGAATCTCTCTCATCAATTACTATTCCTAATAGTGTTACGAGTATCGGCAATGGAGCCTTTTCTTGCTGTTCCTCTCTTGTTTATATCACAATTCCAGATAGTATAACTAGTATTGAATATGGTACTTTTGATTATTGCCCCTCCCTCGTTTCTGTAACTATAGGCAAAAATGTCACGAGTATAGGAGATAATGTTTTTTATTCTTGTCCATCTTTAACTTCTATAGTATGGAATGCAGAGAAATGTCCTAATTTTTCAAATAATAATACTCCATTTTATGATGTCCGTTCTCAAATTACTTCGTTTAACTTCGGTGATAGTGTAAAACATATTCCCGCTTATTTATGTTATGGAATGGATTCTCTTACATCCATTACCATTCCTAATAGTGTATCAAGTGTTGGAAATGGCGCGTTTGCAAATTGCTCCTCTCTTACTTCCGTAATCTGGAATGCGAAAGAATGTTCTGATTTTAGCGCGACAGTTGCCCCATTTAGCACTACTTATTCTTATATAACGTCTGTCGTTTTTGGTGATAGTGTAAAATATATTCCAGACGAATTATGTCGTAGTATGACAAATATCACTTCAATTACTATCCCAGAAAGCGTTACTAGTATGGGTGGTAATGCTTTTTACAATTGCTCATCTATTACCTCTGTGATTTGGAATGCGAGAAAATATAATCGTTCAAATCTCCCATTTTATCGCATTCGCTCGCAGATTACGTCTTTTACATTTGGTGATAATGTAGAACATATTCCCACCGAATTATGCCGTGGTATGATAAATCTTGAATCAATTACAATCCCTAATAGTGTTAATAGTATTGGTAGTAATGCTTTTTCTGATTGTTCTTCAATCTCTTCCATTGATGTCAAAGTTGGCAATACAACTTTCGACAGCCGTAGCAATTGTAATGCAATTATAGAAACTGCAACTAATACCCTAATTATGGGTTGTAACAATACGATTATCCCTAACGGTGTAACAAGTATTGGAAATGACGCTTTCGCAAATTGTTCCTCTCTGACCTCTGTGGCTATTCCTAATGGTGTGACAAGTATTGGAAACGGTGCTTTTTCACAGTGCTCATCTCTGATATCTGTTATAATTCCTAATAGCATGATAAATATAGGGCGTTATGCTTTCGCCAATTGTTCACGTCTTGATTCAATCTATTGTAAAGCTATTGTACCACCATTACTTGAAGATTATTCTACATTTGAAGGAGTTTATGCGAGGATACTCTATGTGCCTTGCAAATCGTTAGAACAATATCAAGCACACGAAATCTGGGGAAATTTTCCGAACTATATACAATGTCTTGATTCTGAAGATGAAGAAAAACTACAATCAGATGGATTGTTTTATAGCTACGTTGTTGGTGCAAACAACACATTATTTTCAGAGACTCTTTTGACAAACGAAAGTTTCAATAAGTTTATAACTATATCTGTTACTGGTGATCAAAAATGGACACTTGACACGAAATATGGAGCAAAAATGTCAGGTTATAGTGATACTGATCAAAAAACCTATCCAAATGAAGATTGGCTCATTTCTCCAGCGATGAATTTAGCTAATGAAACATCTGTAACCTTAATATTTAATCATGTTTTTGGTCCTAAAGCACAGATACCTACCACAGACACACAAAAGGCGCAATATACCATTTGGGTTTCAAATGATTTTTATGGAGATCTTAACGATGCTACATGGACAGAACTAAAAGGAATGGCATATGGCACAAAAGCATGGGAATATGTGTCTTCAAATGTAATTACTATTCCTAAGGAAAACCTAAAAGCAAACTGTCGTATTGCATGGAAATATGTTTGTGATGATGCTTCTGCAACTTGGGAAATAAAAGATGTGATGGTCAAAGCATCTTCTAACAAAGTAGAGATAATTGCAAGTGAGAATAAATATTCAGGTGATATTACAATCCCATCTACAATTCTGGTGAACAATCAACAATACGAAGTAGTAGGTATAACTGATAGTGCGTTTTACGAATGTTCTACACTATCTTCTATTACAATTCCAAATAGTATCAAATATATAGGGCAATACGCGTTTTATGGATGTGATATGTTAAGCAAAACAAATTATGAGGGGGATATTAAAGGTTGGTGCGGTATTAAATTTGGTGGTGCATATGCTAACCCTATGTCGAAATCATATAATTTTTATCTAAATAATCAAGAAATAAAAGATTTAGTTATCCCTCATTCTATAGATAGTATTCATGGATATACTTTTGATTGCTGTGCATCACTTACTTCGGTAAATATACCCAATAGTGTATCATACATTGGAGAAGGTGCTTTTTATAGATGTGAGTCTATATCTGAGATATTAATCTCTAAAAATGTCACAACTATAAAAGAGAGAGCTTTTTCAGGTTGTGATATGCTTACATCAATTATAGTAGAAAATGGAAACCCTATATATGACAGTCGTGAAAATTGCAATGCCATAATAGAAACAAAAAACAATAAGTTGATTGCGGGTTGTTCTGTAACCAAAATTCCTAATACAATCACCTCTATTGGAGAATATGCCTTTTCTTACTACGATTTAATGAATTCTATGGAAATACCAAATAGTGTAACATCCATTGGAGATTATGCCTTCAAAGCATGCAGTTCGTTATCTTTCATCACAATCCCAAATAGTGTCACAACAATCGGCTTAGAAGCATTTAGATTTTGTAATTCCCTTACTTCTGTCGTTATCCCCAATAGTGTGAGTGATATTGGAGTTGCCGCATTTCATAATTGTAAATCTCTCACAACTTTAACACTTGGTTCTGGTTTAGAGAAGATAGGTGCATATGCATTTTACTTTTGTAATTCATTGAACACAATATATTCTCACGCAATAACAACTCCTATTCTCGCTAAAACGTCATTTATAAATTATGACGCAACTTTGCATGTACCTTGCGAATCATCAGTAGATTACAAACAGCATGAAATATGGGGACTATTTTCTAGTATTTTATGCAATGAAGACAATGAAAGTGATCTGAAAAGTACCTATAGTCCATCTTCATTAGACAACAATAAAAAGCTCCTCATCAACGGTCAGTTGTATATCCTAAAGGACGGCAAGACCTACAATGCAATGGGACAAGAGATGTAGTAATTTGGCTTTGTTCGTTTTCGCTCACCAATGCAGTTGCTGCATTCATATGAGCGAAAACAAACAAGCATCCTGAATTGACAACAATTGTCGTCTAAATTGACGCGAATTGTCGTTAAATAAAATCCCATCTCACTCCGCTACTCTCACCAGTAGCGGAGTTTCTTTCACCACAATCGTCTTATCTCGCCCAATGAGCTTGAACGATTAATCGCAAGCGATTTTTCGGCACGCGAAAACTTTGTTCATAAAAAATACACTCACGCGGGAAGCTTAGTAAACACTACACTTCCCGCGTGTTTAATAGCGAAATTAGTATATTTAGCCGCCAGAAAGGCGAAAACAAGCACGAAAAACATCGCTCGAAAGGCGATTTTTTGCTAAAAAGTTTGCATATATAAAAAAAATATTGTAATTTTGCAGGCACATTAGACAATAGCAAGATTATGATTGAAGACATTTCTATTTTGCGCCAAGCAATGACCAGTCGTCTCCAAGCGACCGAAACAAAGTTCCATAGATTCTTATACCACCAAATCAATTGGGAGAATCGTCTAATTGGTATTCGGGGCTACCGTGGTGTGGGAAAAACAACATTGGTATTGCAGCATATCAAAGAAACCTTTCCTAATCGTCAACCAGTGCTATATGCCAGTTTGGACCACGGATGGTTTCAGACACACTCACTATATGATCTTGCCCAATACCATCAACAACATGGTGGTACACACTTGTTCTTAGACGAGATACACCACTATCATAATTGGCAAACAGAAATCAAAAATATCTATGATGACTTCCCTACCTTATACATTGTATTTACAGGTAGTAGCATGTTGCACATCAATACTCAGGCAGGTGATTTGTCACGTCGTTTGCGTATATACACTATGCCAGTCATGTCGCTGCGTGAATATATTGCCATAGAGTCAGGAGTAGAACTACCCACTTATTCATTAGAACAAATATTGAACGATTCAATCAATATAGCATCCAGTCTTTCAGAACAAATGATTATTCAACCGTTGTATGAAAACTATCTAACCAAAGGCTGTTATCCATTTTACAAAGAAAAAGGTGATGGCTTTGAACAACGCTTGCAAGAAACTATTTGGTTAATATTGGAACGTGATTGGCCTGCATTGGAAGACGTGAATTATTCTACCATCCAAAAGACTAAACGATTGCTTATGGTTGTGTCAGAAGCTGTTCCTTTGACTCCTAATATGACTGAGTTATTCGCTGCTGTGGAAACAAATCGCGAAGGTGGATTGCGTATGCTCTATACTTTGGAAAAGGCAGGTGTATTACGCTTGATTACTCGTGAACCACGCTCTGTTGGAATGCTACGCAAACCAGATAAAATATACATGGGAAATTCTAACTTGATGCATGCATTGTCATCCAACACGAATATCGGAACCATTCGAGAAACCTTCTTCTGTAATCAACTAATAGAAGCAGGGCACGAAGTGTATTTGGCTAAAAAAGGTGATTTCGTTGTTGATACGCAATATACATTTGAAGTAGGTGGGGCATCAAAGACGTTTAAGCAGATACGAGGCGTGCAAAATAGCTTCTTAGCAGTTGATAATACATCTGTGGGAGATATTAATCGTATACCTCTTTGGCTATTTGGTTTTTTATATTAGTGCATCATCTATTCAGCACAACTTTCTGCACACGAAAACTTTTTTCAAAAAAAAAACACCCACACGGAAACTCATGTAATACAAAATCAGCATTTTGTAAACTTTTCTTGCACATATACATTTTTTTAGTACCTTTGCAGACCGAAACATATAAATACACCACAAAATTATACACCAATTATGCTTCTAAATATCGAAACACCTGCTCCCAAGATTCTGCCAGCAGATTCTCTCAAACATATAACCGAAAATTTTATCCAACAGGTGCAAAGCGAACCCGAAGTAGTGCTTCACGGCTGGTTGGATAGTGCGATTGATTTTGGCATCAAAGTACTAATAGCATTGGTGCTCTATTTTGTAGGAGCATGGGTGATTCGCCGCGTTAAACGAATGTTAGAGCGTATCTTCGAGCGCCGCAAGACCGAACGCACCTTGGCATCGTTCGTAACATCGTTTACCAGTATTGCGCTAACCGTTATACTTATTCTTGTACTGATAGGCACTCTCGGATTAGACACCACCTCTTTCGCCGCACTGCTCACCGCAGGCGGTATGGCTATTGGTATGGCATTGTCTGGTACGGTGCAGAACTTCGCAGGAGGTATCATGTTGTTGGTTTTCCGTCCGTTCAAAGCAGGCGACTTTATCAATGCGCAAGGCGTGAGCGGTACGGTGATGGAAGTAACCATAGTCACCACACGTATTCTCACCGTGGACAACCGCGTGATTATCTTGCCTAACGGAGCACTATTCAATGGCACGATTGAGAATGTATCGGCACAAGTATTGCGCCGCGTGGATTGGACTGTGAGTGTGGACTATGGTGTGGATGCAGATGGCTGTATTGCACTACTGAAAGAACTGATTCTATCCGACGAACGTATCCTGACCTCTCAACATGAGCGTCCAAAGAATGCTTCGCCTGTAGCAATTGACACCACCAAAATAGCTATTCCAGACCCCTTTGTTGCGCTTTCTTCCTTGAACGATAATAACATCTCGTTCGTTGTGCGTGCATGGGTGAAGTCTGCCGATTATTGGGATGTGTACTTCCATTTCAACAAACTCTTCTACACGGAACTGCCCAAACATGGATATACCTTTGCCTACCCACATATGGATGTAACCCTAACTACTAACAACGAAGCGATATAAATATATGCTACTCATTTTCGACTTAGACGGAACACTAATCAATACGATTGATGACTTAGGGCAGGCGTGCAACCATGCCTTGTCGGCTTGTGGTTTTCCCACGCATAAGATTGAGGACTATCCCCGTTTAGTAGGCAATGGAATCAACAAACTCATCGAGCGTGCATTGCCCGAAGAGCATCGCAATGAAGCCACGGTGCTTCGCCTGCGCGAACACTTTGTGCCATTTTATGACCAACACAATTGCGACCTCACGCGTCCATACGATGGCATACCAGAGTTGTTAAAAGCACTGAAGCAAAAAGGCGATGAGGCGATGAGGCGAAAAGGCGAGAGATTATTTTTGGCGGTAGCCAGCAACAAGTATCAAGCAGCTACGGAAAAGATTGTTGCTCATTTCTTCCCAAATACGTTTGATGTAGTCTTGGGCGAACGCGTTGGCGTTCCTCGCAAACCTGACCCACAAATCGTATGGGATATATTGGCATCCTTGCCTTCAATCATAAACCATAAACCTTCAACCTTATATGTCGGCGACTCGCTAGTGGACGCCGCTACAGCCAGAGTAGCAGACTTGCCTTTCGTGGCTTGCACATGGGGCTTCTGCACGAAAGAGCAATTGCAAACAGCACAGCCCAATTATATGGTAAACCATCCCAGTGAGATACTTGCACTCTTATCTACCCATAATAAAAAATAAAGGAAAAAGCGAGGTAAAAACCCGTTATGAACCCGTCAAGAACCTGTAAAGGGAAAGGGGAGAGGGGAGTCAAGAAGTCATTTTGAAAGAAAAAGCACATATATTTGCCTATTCAAATTATTTTTTGTACCTTTGCACACTTTTTAGAAATAAATGTTTATGAAACGAACAACAATCATTGACTTCGTTGAGAAGTACACACACGAATTTAGTGAACTCACTTTCCTTCGCGAGAAGGTAAATGGAGTGTGGACAGAAACCAGTTTTCGTGAAACACGCGAAGAAGCATATAAAATAGGTGCGGGTCTCTATCAACTCGGACTCAGAAAAGGCGATAAAGTATCCCTACTCTCTCAAGGACGTAATCTATGGATTACTAGCGAGTTAGGTATTCTTTATGCAGGTGGTGTAAATGTACCATTGAGCATCAAACTCACCGAATCAACTGACCTACTCTTCCGCATACAGCACTCTGATTCACGCTATGTGATTGTGAGCGAACAGCAGTTGCCTAAGATACGCAACATCATTGCAGACTGCCCCAAAGTAGAGAAAATCATCGTTCTTGACCCATTAGAGACATACGAGGAAAACGAGATGCCTATCAGCGAAATAATTGCTATGGGTGAGGCATACCTCAAAGACCATGCGGATGATTTTCGTGCTCTGTATGAGTCAGTTGGACCAGATGACTATGCCAATATTAGTTACACCTCGGGCACGACAGCCGACCCTAAAGGAATATTGCTCACCCACCGCAATTACACCGCCAATGTGGAGCAAGGTAGTAGCGTAATCCAATGTAACAAAGGCGATGTGATGCTCATTATTTTGCCCCTTGACCACTGCTTTGCACACGTGGCAGGATTCTACACCATGATGTCCTATGGCGGTAGCATAGCCACTGTACCAGTAGGCAAAACGGCCATCGCTACGCTGAAAAACATCCCTATCGCTATCAAAGAAGTGCGCCCAATGGTGATGCTGTCTGTACCTGCACTAGCACGTAACTTCCGCAAGAGCATCGAAACAAGCATCAAAGCGAAAGGCAAAACCGTAGAACGCCTCTACGAATCCGCCCTCAACAATGCTATCAAATATAACAAAGAGTACTGGAATCGCGGCGGCTGGCAAGCATGGCGTTGGCCTTTGGTAAAACTATTCGACAAAATTATCTTCAAGGCCGTACGCGAAGGCTTTGGCGGACGTATGAAATTCTTTGTAGGTGGTGGTGCATTGCTTGACATTGAGTTGCAACGCTATTTCTGCGCGGTAGGCATGCCTATGTTCCAAGGATATGGATTGAGCGAAGCTACACCTATCATCTGCGCCAACTCTATGAGCCACGCTATTTTTGGTTCCAGCGGTCGTATCGTTAAGCCATTGGATTTGAAAATATGCGATGACGAAGGCAACGAAGTGCCACATGGTCAAAAAGGCGAAATCGTTATCAAAGGAGAGAACGTGATGGCGGGCTATTGGAAAAACCCAGAATCTACAGCCAAGACTATTGTTGATGGTTGGTTGCATACAGGTGACATGGGTTACGTAACCGACAAGCACCCAGGATTCTTGTGGGTAGTAGGTCGCTTCAAATCGCTGCTCATCAGTGCCGATGGCGAGAAATATAGCCCAGAAGGATTTGAAGATAGTTTGACTGACGGCAGCAAATACATCGAACAAGTAATCTTGCACAACAACCAAGACCCATACACCATGGTACTCATTGTGCCCAACAAAGACACATTGAAAGAACATGCCAAAGCCTTAGGCTTGGACCCTGCCACCGAAGACGGCAAGAAGGCCATGTTGCAAAAGATTCAAGACGAGGTCAATGAGTACCGCAATGGCAAATTTGCAGGAATGTTCCCCGAACAATGGTTGCCCAAAGCGATTGCCGTATTGCCCGAGGCCTTCACAGAGCAAAACCATATGGTAAACTCCACGATGAAGATCGTGCGTGGCAAGGTAGAAGAATTCTATGCCGACCGCATTGAATATGCTTATACGCCCGAAGGCAAAGAACTAATGAATGAAAAAAACATGGCTGCTCTCTAAAGCAGCCATGTTTTTTTTTCACTTGCGCCCTAACGAACCACGCATGTTAATGCACGAATAGCAACTCGCGGTACTTAGGCAGTGTCCATAGTTGGTCATCCACCCACATCTCCAACTCATCTACATGCTTGCGGATATCCTCCATGATAGGCACAATCGTATCATGGAAAGCCAACGCCCGTTCGCGTTGATTCTCAATATGATTAGCCGTCACACGTAGCGAGGTCATCTTGTCCACTCCGGCTATAATAGCACTGGCATGCCCCTCTATACGACGAATTAGTAGGCTGTCTTGTTCATTGAGTGCTTTCGCTTCATCTGCATCAAACACCTGTTTCATGTGCGCCACTTTCTCCAGCAACATGGCTTGATAACGTTTGGCAGCAGGCAAGACATGATTGATGACCAAATCACCAAAGACACGGCTTTCTATTTGCAGTTTGAGCGAATAGTTCTCCCATTTCACTTCGCAACGCGCCTGCAACTCTGCCTGATTAAGTACGCCCGTCGAACCGAACATCTGCACACTCTCTTTTTTGAGATATTGGTCAATCATCAGTGGCACACTCGTTTCTGTATCTAAACCACGCGCTTGTGCCTCTTGTTGCCACTCCTGACTATAGCCATTGCCATCAAAACGAATATCGCGACACTCCTTCAGACAACGTTTAATAACCGTAAATAGCGCACGTTCTTTGGCTTCGCCATTTGCAATCAGCGCATCCACTTCTTCGCGGAAGATATTTAGTTGCTCTGCCACCGCAGCATTCAATGCCAACACCGCAGCACCGCAGTTGGCAGAGGAACCCACCGCACGAAACTCAAATCGATTACCCGTAAATGCAAAAGGCGAGGTACGGTTGCGGTCCGTGTTATCCAACAAAATCTCAGGGATATTCCCTACCCCCAACTTCATCTCCTTCTTCGCATTGATGATAATACCCTTATCCACATCCGCATTCTCAATCTGATTCAATGCTTCATTGATTTGTGCGCCAAGGAAAACAGAAATAATAGCAGGTGGTGCCTCATGACCGCCCAAACGATGCGCATTGGTGGCAGAAGCAATAGTCGCCTTCAATAATCCATTGTGGCGATGCACCGCCTTCAGCACATTCACAAGGAATGTCACAAACTGTAAGTTCTGATACGGATTCTTGCCTGGCGCTACAAGATTAACACCCGTATTCGTACCCAATGACCAGTTGCAGTGCTTGCCGCTACCATTCACTCCGCCAAAAGGTTTCTCATGGAAGAGCACACGGAACTGATGATGATGCGCCACTTGCTCCATGAGTGACATGAGCAGCTGGTTGTGGTCGCTGCCAAGATTAGCTTCTTCGTAGATAGGTGCCAACTCAAACTGATTCGGAGCTACCTCATTGTGGCGTGTCTTGACAGGGATACCCAATTTCAACGATTCCTGTTCCAATTCGGTCATGAATGCCAAAACACGCTCTGGAATAGTACCCAAATAGTGATCATCTAATTGCTGACTCTTGCTGGCATAATGCCCCATCAACGTGCGACCTGTCATCATCAAATCGGGACGAGCATTATACAGTGCTTCATCCACCAAGAAAAACTCCTGTTCCGTACCCAGATACGTATATACGCGCTTTACGTTTTTATCAAAATAGTTCGCCACTGCCGTTGCCGCCTTACCCACTGCGGTAATAGAACGCAACAACGGAGTCTTGTAATCCAACGCCTCACCTGTATATGCCACAAAGATAGTCGGAATACACAATCGATCACCTATCACAAAAGCAGGCGAAGATGGGTCCCATGCCGAGTAACCACGTGCCTCAAAGGTATTGCGAATACCGCCATTGGGGAAGGAAGAGGCATCTGGTTCTTGCTGATAAAGCACCGAGCCCGAAAATTTCTCCATAGGTGCACCCTTCTCATCGAAGTCAAAGAATGCATCATGTTTCTCTGCCGTTCCACCTGTCAGGGGCTGAAACCAGTGAGTATAATGCGTAGCACCCTGCTCCATCGCCCACTTCTTCATACCAATAGCCACACTATTGGCTATATCACGACTGAGTGTTTTCTCGTTATCCATCAAGTCAAACAACTCCTCCACGATATTGCTGGCTATATACTCCTTCATCTTATCGCGCGTGAAGACATTCTGCGAAAAAATCACACTCGCACGTTGAACACTGTCTATTTTTTGTGGCTGATGCGCCCATGCTATTTTCAAAGCATCAAATCGGATATTCGACATAAAAATACGGCAATTATTGTTTTCAATCAGATTATTTTTCAATTTTGACCGCAAAAGTACTACTTTTTTCGCAAACAACCAAATATTTTCGTATTTTTACCGTATTTTTGACAAAACCGCAACAAATTATTCTGCAAAGTCCAATATGCAATTCATTTTTTCTTACCAGAAATTACAAAAAACACTTGCGTATTTGCAAAAAAAGTAGTAACTTTGCACGCAAATTCAAAATTTGCACAAAAGATGGCGACTAATCGCAACATAATACAGATTCCGGCTCTTGTGGACCTTCATGTCCACTTTCGTGAGCCGGGTTTTTCGTATAAGGAGACTATCCAAACGGGCAGTATGGCGGCTGCTGCGTCTGGCTACAGCGCAGTCTTCACCATGCCCAACCTCAATCCCGTTCCCGACTCTGTAGAGCACCTCCAACAGCAGTTGGACATTATCAAACGCGACACCTACACAGGCGTCTATCCCTTTGCCTCTATCACTATAGGGCAAAAAGGTGCAGGCGAACTCGTTGACTTCGAAGCACTTGCGCCATATGTACGTGGTTTCTCGGATGACGGTCGCGGCGTGCAAAGCGAAGAACTCATGCGCGAGGCGATGAAACGCATTCGTGCGGTAGATCGCCTCATGGTGGCTCACTGCGAAGTAGAAGCACTCCTCAATGGCGGCTATATCCACGCGGGGGAGTATGCCGCAAAACACAATCACCGTGGCATCGTGTCTGAAAGCGAGTGGCAAGAGATAGAACGCGACATCCGTCTGGTAGAAGAGACTGGGTGTCGTTTTCATATATGCCATATCTCTACCAAAGAGAGTGTGGCACTTATCCGCGAGGCAAAAGCCAAAGGTCTGCCTGTCACCTGCGAAACGGCGCCCCATTATCTCCTTCTCACCGACAATGATCTTCAAGAGGATGGCAAGTGGAAGATGAATCCTCCTCTCCGCGCGGAAGAAGACCGCCTCGCGCTCATTGAAGGCATCAAGGACGGCACCATCGATTGTATTGCTACCGACCACGCACCCCATAGCGCAGAGGAGAAAAGCCTCGGATTGGAGAAGAGTGCATTTGGTATTGTGGGATTAGAGACGGCTTTCCCACTGATGTACACCCATTTTGTTAAAACGGGTATCATCACCCTCGAACGCCTTATCGAGCTCATGTCCACCAATCCAGCCCGCATCATCGGTTTGGACAATTCGGGCTCCTACGCCTACTTCGATTTGGATGCATGCTATCGTATTGACCCTGCCAACTTCCTATCCATGGGTCAAGCCATGCCGTTCGAAGGTTGGGAGGTGTATGGCAAATGCGTAAAGACTATCGTAAATGGAATAACAGTGTATAACAACACCAACCATACTATCAACACCAACCAGTAGTTTACCACTCATCTGCCACCTATTTGCCACCTATCTCCATTGGAACCTCATTGGAACCTCATTGGAACCTCACCGATAGACAACCATAACATAAACAAGAAATGAAGCAACTAACATTTGAAATAAAAACCAACGAACAGATAGCCAAGAACGTCTATCGTATGCAGCTCTGTGGCGACACCACAGGCATACTTCCTGGGCAGTTCGTGAATATCCGCGTAGAAGGACAGTTCCTCCGCCGCCCCATATCCGTCTGCAACATCAACAATGGTGTCCTTACTATTATATATAAGGTAGTAGGCGTAGGTACTGAGGCGATGAGTCACCTGCCAATCGGCACCCAACTTGACGTACTGACTGTTTTGGGCAATGGCTACGACCTCTCGAAAGCAGGCGACAAACCATTGCTTGTAGGCGGTGGTGTAGGTGTTCCACCCATGTATATGCTCGCTCGCCAACTGCGCGAAGCAGGCAAAGCGGTGCGCGTGATTCTCGGTTTCAACACTAAAGACGAAGTCTTCTACGAGGAGGAGTTCCGCGCGCTCGGTTGCGATGTGACAGTCACCACTGTGGACGGCAGTCATGGCACAAAGGGCTTTGTTACCAACGCCTTAGACGGACAACAATCCTACTATTACACTTGCGGTCCTCTCCCAATGATCAAAGCACTCCTGCAAGCCGCAGGCACCCATGGCGAAGTGAGCATGGAAGAACGAATGGGCTGTGGCTTTGGCGCATGCATGGGCTGCACCATCCAAACCACCCAAGGACCAAAACGCGTCTGCAAAGAAGGTCCCGTCTTCCCCGCAGAAATATTACAACTTTGAACCATACTGAACAACTTTGAACTACATTGAACCATACTGAACGATGTTGAACAACAGACTCCAAATATCCCTCTCAGGCATCACCCTCGCCAACCCCATCATCCCTGCATCGGGTACCTACGGCTTTGGCGATGAGTTTGCTGAGTTATACGATATCAACTGCCTTGGCGGTATCTCCTTCAAAGGCACCACCCGCGAAGCGCGCTATGGCAACCCATTGCCTCGTATTGCCGAGTGCGGCAACTATGGCATGATTAACGCGGTCGGACTCCAAAACCCAGGCGTAGAACACGTGATTGCCCACGAACTCCCTCGCCTCAAGAGCCACTATAATGGCTGCATCGTGGCGAACGTTAGCGGATTCTCTGTGCAAGACTATGTGGAGACTTGCGCCCTACTCGACAAAGAACCTATCGACATCCTTGAGGTAAACATCTCCTGCCCTAATGTCCACAACGGTGGTATGGCATTTGGCACCAGCCCAGAGGCAGCAGCCGAAGTAACCGCAGCCGTGAAGGCCGTGACTACCAAACCTGTCTATATGAAGCTTTCGCCCAACGTCACCGACATCGTGGCTATTGCCAAAGCATGCGAAGCAGCAGGAGCAGACGGACTTTGCCTCATCAACACTGTACTCGGCATGCGCATCGACATCCGCCGTCGCCGTCCTGTGATTGCCAACCGCTATGGTGGCTATTCGGGCGCAGGTATCTTCCCGCTCGCCCTACGTATGGTGAACCAAGTAGCACGCGCCACCTCTCTGCCTATCATCGGTTGCGGTGGCGTGAGCAGCGCAGAAGATGTGATAGAGATGATGATGGCAGGCGCAACAGCCGTAGAGATTGGTGCAGCTAACCTCACCAACCCAATGGTAGCAAAAGAGATTATCGATCGCCTACCAACCCTTATGGATGAATTGAAAATAGAAAAACTAACAGATATAATTGGAATAGTAAACCATGAATAAAGATGTAATTGCACCCCAAAAATCAGCAGATTTGTCGGGGACCCCGGTTATCATTGCATGCGATTTCGCTTCAGCAGAAGAGACCTATCGCTTCCTTGACAAGATGGGCGATGTAAAGCCTTATGTAAAGATTGGTATGGAACTCTACTATGCAGAAGGTCCTGCTATCGTGCGCGAACTCAAACGCCGTGGACACAAGATCTTCCTTGACCTCAAACTCCACGACATACCTAATACGGTCAAGAAAGCCATGTCCGTACTCAGCCGCCTTGATGTGGATATGTGCAACCTCCACGCGGCAGGTACTATCGAAATGATGAAAGCCGCTGTTGAAGGCCTCACTCGCGAAGACGGCACCCGTCCTATCCTCCTGGCAGTCACCCAACTCACATCTACCAGTGAGGAGCGTATGCACAACGACCTCCTTATTCAAGGTAATATTGGCGATGTAGTGGTACACTATGCGAAAAACGCCCAAGCTGCTGGTTTGGATGGTGTCGTTTGCTCGCCACTCGAAGCAGGCATGGTGAAAGAGGCATGCGGTAAGGACTTCTACACTGTTACTCCAGGTATCCGCTTTGCAGACGGCGTAGTAGGCGACCAAGTGCGTATCACTACTCCAGCCAAAGCACGCGAGATTGGTTCTGACTTCATCGTCGTGGGTCGCCCAATCACCACAGCCGAAGACCCAGTAGCCGCCTACCAACGCTGCGTTGAGGAATTTTGCGGATAAGCAAAATTCATAGTTCAACATAGTTCAGTATTGTTCAGCGCTTCGCGTTCAGTATTGTAACAATGTTGAACCACATTGAACCATTTTGAACTATTTTGAACAATAAATACAAAATTATATGAAACAACTTATCGCCGAAGACTTGCTCAAGATTAAAGCCGTCTTCCTCCGTCCAAACGAGCCATTCACATGGGCTAGTGGTATCAAGAGTCCTATCTATTGCGACAACCGTCTCACCCTGAGCGACACACAAGTGCGCAACGATGTAGAGAACGGCCTCGCAGCACTTATACGCGAGCATTATCCTCAAGCGGAAGTCCTCATGGGTACTTCCACCGCAGGTATCGCTCACGCGGCTATCACCGCTACTATCCTCGACCTACCTATGGGTTATGTGCGCAGTGGCGCGAAGGATCACGGCCGTGGCAACCAGATTGAAGGCAAACTCCTCCCTGGTCAGAAAGTCGTTGTGGTAGAAGACCTTATCTCTACAGGCGGTAGTTGTATTGAGGTGGTGAACGTCCTCCGCGAAGCAGGTGCCGAGGTTCTCGGCGTAGTAAGTATCTTCACCTACGGCATGAAGAAAGGCCTTGAACGTTTGGCTGCTGCCGAAGTGAAGAACGTTAGTCTTTGCGACCTTGACACCCTTGTAGAGGTAGCGGCAGAGAAAGCATACATCGCTCCAGAAGACAAAGAACGCTTAATCCAATTCCGCAACAATCCTTCCGACGAAAGTTGGATGAAATAATAACACAAAAAATGAGACGCATGAAAAAGTCATTCTTATTAGCCATTGCTGCGCTATGTGCGACAATGACTTTTGCTATTACCCCACAAGAATTGGCTGACTCGCTGAACGTATTTGCCAGCGAAAGAGCCTATCTTGGCAAAGTGAAAGTAAGTGATATTCAAATCGATGAAAAGAATATCACCGTCACTACATGTAATAGATTATCATGTATTTCTCTCACACCACAGGAAATTACCCAACTCAAAGAATCTGTTCGCCAATGGGTAGGCGGTGCGCCTACAGCCACTGTGAGTATCATTTCTGACGGCAAAGAACTGGACGAATGGGTGACCGCCCTATACCGCAAACGCGACAAGAAATTGCAATACAAACCTGCCAGTGCCAAGTATCCATTGGTACACAATGCTTCGCAACCCTACTCTGCCAAACAAGGTTTAGATGGCAAGCACATTGCCTTATGGGGTAGTCATGGTATCTACTACGTGCAAGCGTACCGCATGTGGAAATGGCAACGCGCTCGTTTGTGGACTACTATCGAAGACCTTTACACGAGCAGTTACACCATGCCATTCCTCGTGCCAATGCTGGAGAACGCAGGTGCAGTCGTGTTGCAACCTCGCGAACGTGATACACAGCTCAACGAGGTGATTGTGGACGATTCGCAACTCGCAACAGGTATCGCTCCTGCAGAAGGCAGCGGTTGGGGACGACCTCTCAAACCACTACTCGAAGGCAACAACCCATTTGCTATGGGTGGTTATAGCACAGTCAAGAGCACGGCCCGATATACGCCCAACCTACCAGAAGCAGGCGAATACGCTGTATATGTGAGTTACAAATCCTTGCCCAAGAGCAATCCGCAAGCCGAATATACAGTAGTGCACAAAGGTATCAGTACCACCTATCATGTAAACCAACAAATGGGTGGCGGTACATGGATATACCTCGGTACGTTTGACTTTGGCACCGATGCCAATAGCAACTACGTCGCACTTACTCACAAAGGCAAACACATCACCACCACCGACGCTATCAAGTTTGGTGGCGGTTGGGGTTCTGTAGCACGTTATCCACACCCTGAAATAGGACACGATGACTTCTACACTAAGAAAGACACCCACTCGCAAGAGGTAGTCACCGACTCCACCAGCCACAAAGAGATGCAAGCCTTTGCTACTACCAGTGGTTATCCACGTTATATAGAAGGCGCACGCTATTGGTTGCAATATGCAGGTATTCCTGATAGCGTTTACAACTATACTGGCAGCAAAAACGATTATACCGACGACTTTAGTTGTCGTGGCCGCTGGGTGAACTATCTCGCAGGCGGTAGTGCTGCCTATCCCGATGGACCTGGTTTGAATATACCCGTGAACATGAGTGTGGCATTCCACAGCGATGCAGGTTGTTATCCAACCGACAAACTCGTGGGTACATTCATGTTTTACACCATCACAGGAGATGACAAAGAGACCACCTATCCAGCGGGCGGTGACCGCATTTGCAATCGCGATTTTGCAGACTATATCCAAACACAAATCGTAGAGGATATTCGTCAAACCATGATGCCAACATGGCAAAAACGCCACCTCATGCAGAAGTCAATGTCGGAAACGCGCAATCCTAAAGTACCATCCACAATCATTGAGTTGCTTAGCCACCACAACTACTACGATATGACTTTTGGATTGGATCCTAAGTTCAAGTTCATTGTCAGCCGTGCCATCTACAAAGGTATGTTGCGTTTCATTCACCAAACGACTGGCACACCATACGTGGTACAACCATTGCCTGTTCAACAAATGAACGTTACATACGCCAATAATGATTCACTCCAAATCCGTTGGGCAGAGCGTGTAGATAGCCTCGAACCGACAGCTACCCCATCCTATTATGTATTGTACACGCGCACGAGCCAACTGAAAGATGGCGAATGGCAAACCACCGATTGGGATAATGGTGTAGTAGTAAAGCAGAACTGTGCTACTCTGCCTATCCAACGCGGTGTGAAATACGATTTCATGGTACGTGCAGGCAATAATGGCGGTGTCAGTATGCCAAGCGAAGTCATGAGCGCATATATCGACCCTGCATACAACAATAACCTGGCACTTATCATCAACGGCTTCCATCGTGTAGATGCACCAGAGATGTTTGGTATTGATAGTGTAACAGGTGGTATTGTTCCTGGCTCCTTTGCCGTATCGTATGGCAAAGAGATCAGTTTCCTTGGCGAACAGTTCGACTACGACCGCACCAATATGTGGGAGAGCGACGACGACTGTGGCTTTGGTATGTGCCATGCCGACAAACAGAAAGAAGTGAACATAGGCAACACCTTTGACTACCCAAGTATGCACGGCAATGCCTTAGCAAGAATGGGTGTTTCATATGTATCTTCTTCTATCAACGCCATCGAATCTCTGCAACCATATACCCTCGTGGACATCATCATGGGAAAGCAGAAAGGCGAGAAAACAGATACTATCGGTTGTATTCCACCACATCTGCGCAACGCAATACAAGCATATACCAATCAGGGTAGTAAAATCCTGCTCACTGGTTCATATATCGCTAGCGACATGCGCCACACATGTGATACGGCTTTCACACACAACGTCTTACACTATCGATACAAAACGGAGAAAGCATCCACATGCGGACGTATCAACTTCCAATACAACATACTACCTACCAAGCAATATGAATACTACACCAAGCCCAACCCACAAGTCATTGAATGTGAATGGCCTGATGGCATTGAGCCTATGACTGGTGGTGTACGTATCGCTCGCTATGATGACACCTATGTAAATGCAGGTGTTGCATACCAAGACAACAAGAACAGAATGATTATTCTGCCATTTATGCTCGAATCGGTAAAAGACTTTGATGCCTTGTACTCCGACTGCATCAACTGGCTACTACACCCCTAAAACATTTAAAACTATTAAAACTTTTTTAACAAGTTACAATATATGAGACATCTGATTGACCCTACTGATTTGACCACTGCCGAAGTGGATATCATCATCAATCGTGCGTTGGATATCATTGACCACAAGGAGATGTATGCCGAGGCATGCCATGGCAAAAAATTGGCTACACTTTTCTACGAGCCAAGTACTCGCACTCGCCTAAGTTTCACAGCAGCAATGATGGAACTTGGTGGCAATGTCCTTGGTTTCTCTGATGCCAAGAGTAGTAGTGTGAGCAAAGGCGAAACGGTGGCAGACACAGTACGCGTAGTGAGTAGCTTTGCGGACATCATTGCCATGCGCCACTATAAAGAGGGTGCACCACGTGTGGCTTCCGAATATAGCCGAATACCCATTATTAACGCAGGTGATGGTGGCCATTCGCACCCAACGCAGACTCTCACCGACCTTCTCACAATCCGCAGAGAATTAGGGCATTTCGATCATCTGACAGTAGGACTTTGTGGCGATCTTAAGTATGGTCGTACTGTCCATTCGCTCATCAAAGCAATGAAGCGTTACGAGGGTGTACATTTCGTACTCATATCTCCAGAAGAGCTTCGTTTGCCAGATTACATGAAGCATGAGTTAGGCGACAACTACAGCGAATATTCTACTATCGAAGAAGCTATGCCTCTACTCGATGTCCTTTATATGACACGCGTACAGCAAGAGCGTTTTGCTGACCAAGCGGAGTATGAACGTCTCAAAGATGCCTTTATCCTTGATACCGAGAAGATGGCATTGGGTAAAGAGTCTATGATTGTTCTCCATCCACTCCCACGCGTGAATGAAATCACTGTGGACGTGGACAAAGACCCACGTGCCGCTTACTTCCGTCAAGTGGAAAATGGTAAATATGTCCGTATGGCACTTATCTATACCTTGCTCTCTTGGAAAGAAGAACAAGAATCGCATCATGTGGATACTGTCCTCACCGACAGATTATGCTCCAACGACCGTTGCATCGTCACTACCGAACCAGTAGAGCGTAAGGCTTACACCGACGCTGACGGCGTCCTCCGCTGTTACTACTGCGACCACAAATTATAAAGTTGTAAATTCGTAAATTGTAAATAAATATGACCGACCGTATTTTGCAAGAGGGACTCACATTCGATGATGTATTGCTAGTCCCTGCCTATTCAGAGGTACTTCCTCGTGAAGTGGACCTCAAGTGCCAATTCTCCCGAAATATCCACCTGAATATTCCTGTGGTATCGGCAGCTATGGACACCGTTACCGAGTCCAAGATGGCTATTGCTATCGCTCGTGAAGGAGGTATTGGCGTTATTCACAAAAACATGTCTATCGCTGCACAAGCAGCCGAAGTACGCCGTGTGAAACGTGCTGAGAACGGACTCATTTCTGATCCTATCACCATCACCGCTGAGCAAACCGTGGGCGATGCTGAGCAACTCATGCACGACAACCATATCGGTGGTATTCCTGTAGTAGATGCAGAGAACAATCTCGTAGGTATCGTTACCAACCGTGACCTCCGCTTCGAAACCGATTATTCACGCAAAATCGGCGAAGTGATGACCAGCGAGAACCTCATCACTATATCTTCTACTGAAAACGAAGTGATTATGGCCGCGCTTCAAGCACATAAGGTGGAAAAACTACCTGTAGTGGATAAAGATGGTAAACTCGTAGGCCTCGTAACCTATAAGGACATTACTAAACTTAAAGACTTCCCTAACGCATGCAAGGATAAGCAAGGTCGTCTCCGCTGTGCAGCAGGTGTGGGAATCACTCCTGATTTTATGGACCGCGTAGCGGCATTATATAAAGAAGGTGTAGATGCTATCGTTCTTGATTCTGCACACGGTCACTCTAAGAATATCGTTAATGCACTCCGTACTATCAAGTCCACTTACCCTGATTTAGAGGTGGTAGTAGGTAATATCGCTACTGCTGAGGCAGCCAAATATCTCGTAGAGAACGGTGCTGACGGTGTGAAGGTAGGTATCGGTCCTGGTAGTATCTGTACGACTCGTATCATCGCAGGTGTAGGTGTTCCACAGCTCACGGCTATCTTCGAAGTGGCAGAAGCATTGAAGGGTACAGGTGTACCAATGATTGCCGATGGTGGCTTGCGCTATTCTGGTGATGTGGTGAAAGCCCTCGCTGCTGGCGGTAACTGCGTAATGTGCGGCTCTATGTTTGCTGGTACCGAAGAAGCTCCTGGCGATACCATCATTTACAATGGTCGTAAGTTCAAGTCTTATCGAGGCATGGGTTCTATCGATGCTATGAAAGCAGGTTCAGCAGACCGCTACTTCCAAGGCAAAGAGACCAACATCAACAAACTTGTACCAGAAGGAATCGTAGGTCGCGTACCTTACAAAGGTAATGTCAGCGAAACAATCTACCAACTCATGGGCGGTCTTCGTTCGGGTATGGGCTATGTCGGAGCTCATAACATTGCCGAATTGCAACAGGCCAAGTTTGTTCGTGTTACAGCCGCAGGTATGACCGAGAGCCACCCACACGACATCACCATCACCAGTGAAACTCCAAACTACACTCGTGGACAATAAACAACGCTAAACAATACATATATGCAGAAAATTATTATTATTGATCTTGGTTCGCACACTACCCAACTTATTGGACGTCGCGTGCGCGATTTAGATACTTTCTGCGAGGTTTTACCTTACAACAAGTATCCCGAAGATGACAAAGAAGTCATCGGTCTTATCCTTTCTGGAGATAAAGACTCTGTGGAAGAGCCTCAAGCACTCCAAGACACTCTCAGCCGCTTCTGCAGCTGTATCCCTGTTCTTAACATTGCTAAAGGCGAGCAACCTACAGTAGATGAGCTTCGTCCCTTCGTGCTTGACACCTGCCATAGCGCACAGGATTGGACTCCAGCTAACTTTGTAGAGACTACCGTTGCACAACTCAAAGAGCAGATTGGCAACGAGCGCGTTATCCTCGCTCTCTCTGGTGGCGTGGATAGTTCTATCACAGCCGTTCTGCTTAATCGCGCTATTGGCGACCAACTCACCTGTATCTTTGTGGACCATGGTTTGCTCCGCAAAAACGAGTTCGAAAACGTGCTCCGCGACTACGAATGTCTCGGCCTCAATGTGATTGGTGTAGATGCTAAAGCGCGCTTCTATGGCGACCTCGCTGGTGTGACTGACCCAGAACAAAAACGTAAGATTATCGGTCGTGACTTCATCCAAGTTTTTGATGAAGAAGCTAAGAAGATTACCGATGCAAAGTGGCTTGGTCAAGGTACAATCTATCCAGATATTATCGAGTCAATCAACCACTCAGGTAAGGTCATCAAGAGCCACCACAATGTAGGTGGTCTGCCTAAAGAAATGAATCTCAAACTCTGCGAACCACTTAAGCTCCTCTTCAAAGATGAGGTACGTCGTATTGGTCGCTATATGGGTGTACCTGAGCACCTTATCACTCGTCACCCATTCCCAGGTCCAGGTCTTGGTGTACGTATCTTGGGCGATATCACCCCAGAGAAAGTGCATATCCTTCAAGAGGCAGATGCAATCTTTGTGAACATGCTCCGCGAGTGGAAAGATGAGAACGGTGTCAGCTTATACAACAAGGTATGGCAAGCAGGTGCTATTCTTTTGAGCACCGTGCGCAGCACTGGTATGAAGGGCGACACTCGTACTTACGAACATCCTGTGGCACTCCGCGCTGTACTCTCCGTGGATGCAATGACAGCCGACTGGGCACGTATTCCATACGAGTTCTTGGCTAAGTGCAGCAACGAGATTATCAACAAGGTACAAGGTGTCAACCGCGTATGCTATGACATCTCTGCAAAACCACCCGCAACAATTGAGTGGGAGTAACACTCCTATCCCATACATGTCCCTGCAAAGTTGGCTCTTTGCAGGGGTACAATTATTAGTTTCAATAAAAAATACACATTATAATATATGAAAGTAGGCGTAGTTATGGGTTCTACCAGCGACTTGGAGGTAATGACTCCCGCGATTGAGACCCTTCAACAATTTGGAATTGAAGTAGATAAACGCGTCATCAGTGCGCACCGTGCTCCCCATGAGTTGATGAAGTGGGCAGAATCTGCTCGTGAGCGTGGATTAAGCATTATCATCGCTGGCGCAGGTGGCGCAGCGCACCTCGCAGGTGTGATTGCAGGATTGACCTCACTCCCTGTAATTGGTGTACCTATCCGCAGCAAGACATTAGACGGACTGGATTCGCTCCTGAGCATCGTGCAAATGCCAGCAGGTATTCCTGTGGCTACGGTGGCTATCAATGGCTCGAAGAACGCTGCCCTGCTCGCAATCGCCATCCTCGCATTGCAAGACAACGCGCTCCTCGCTAAACTCGAGGACTTCCGCAAACAACAAACCGAGAAAGTAGTTAATACAGTTATCTAATCATGGCTAATTTTCGAATATACGTAGAAAAGCGTCCTGTCTTCCAAGTAGAAGCCAATAGTCTCAAGAACGAACTCAACGAGAACTTGCAACTCAGTCTGCAATCGCTTCGTTATATCAATATGTACGACCTCTTTGGTTTTACACCCGAACTGCTTGAGCAATGCCGCTACACCGTCTTTGGCGAGACGGTTACAGACACCGTATCAGACGAGTGCGACCTCACAGGCAAGAAATACCTCGCTGTAGAGTATATCCCTGGTCAATTCGACCAACGCGCATCATCGGCGGTGGATTGTGTACACCTCATTGACCCCAATGCCGAAGTAGAGATTCGCAGTAGCCGTCTGCTCATCTTTGATGACACAATCTCTGAGGCGGACATGGCTAAGATTCGCCACTACTACATCAACGCTGTTGAGTCGCGCGAGAAAGATCTAAGCCAATTGGTGCAAAACCAAACCGCCGACATCAAGCCATTGGCTAAGTTGGACGGCTTTATCAATATGCCTCGCAAGGAGTACGCTGCGTTCTGCAAGCAATGGGGCTTGGCAATGAACGCTGACGACCTCCACGAAGTAGTCACTTACTTCCAAAAGGAGCAACGCAACCCAACCGAAACCGAACTCCGTATCCTCGACACCTACTGGTCTGACCACTGCCGTCACACTACTTTCACCACTATCTTAGAAGAAATCAAGATAGACGACTCATTCGTGAAAGAGGAAATAGAGTCCACCCTCGGCATGTTCCACGACATACGCAAGGAACTCGGTCGCACCGAAAAACCGCTCTGCCTCATGGAACTCGCTACTATCGGCGCGCGTTACCTTCGCAAGAAAGGTCTTCTCGACGATATGGAGGTCAGCGAGGAGAACAACGCATGCTCTATCTTCATTGATGTGGACGTAGATGGCAAGCAAGAGAAATGGCTGCTCCAATTCAAGAACGAGACACATAACCACCCAACCGAGATTGAGCCCTTCGGTGGCGCAAGTACCTGTCTTGGTGGTGCCATCCGCGACCCATTATCTGGTCGTGCATATGTATATCAAGCCATGCGTGTAACGGGCGCAGGCGATATCTATAAGCCCGTGGCAGAGACTATGCCTGGCAAACTGCCACAACAAATTATCTCCCGCAAAGCAGCGGCTGGTTACTCCAGCTATGGCAACCAAATCGGTCTGGCTACTACCCATGTGCGTGAGATCTACCACCCATCCTATGTAGCCAAACGCCTCGAAGTAGGTGCTGTCGTAGGTGCTTCTCCTGCATCGAATATCCGCCGTGAGAGCCCTGCTCCTGGCGATATCATCCTTTTGCTTGGCGGTCGCACTGGTCGTGATGGTATTGGTGGTGCTACTGGTTCGTCCAAAGAGCACACCGAAGCATCGCTTGAATCCTGCGGCAGCGAGGTGCAAAAAGGTAATGCACCAGAGGAACGCAAACTCCAACGCCTTATGCGTCGCCCTGAAGCTACACGCCTCATCAAGAAGTCCAACGACTTCGGTGCTGGTGGTGTCAGCGTGGCTATCGGCGAACTCGCAGACGGACTGGATATCTACCTCGACCGCGTGCCAACCAAGTATAGCGGACTCAACCCTACCGAATTGGCTATCAGCGAGTCGCAAGAGCGTATGGCAGTAGTCATCGAAGCCAAAGACCGTGCGGAGATGGAGCACTATTGCCACCTCGATAATATCGAATATACCCATGTGGCAGATGTCACCGACAGCGGTCGCATGCGTCAGTTCTACAAAGGCGAACTCATCGCTGACCTCACTCGTGAGTTTATCGACAGCGCAGGTGCAAAGCACTTTGCTAAAGCCGCTATCCTCCCTGTAGAGGAGAAGAATCCATTTGCTCAAACCATCGAAGGTGCCACCCTCGAGGAGAAAATGGCAAAGGTGATGGCTGATGCCAATGTCACCTCACAAAAGGGATTGATTGAGAACTTCGATGCAACTATCGGTCGTAGCACCGTACTCATGCCATTCGGCGGTAAAACACAACTCTCTGAGACACAAGTCAGTGTGCAGAAACTTCCTACCGATGGCTATACCAACACTGCCTCTATCATGGCGTATGGTTACAACCCATTCATTGCCGATTGGAGTCCATACCACAGCGCAGCATACGCAGTCGTAGAGGCATGTACCAAGGTCGTAGCAGCAGGTGCGGATTATAGCCGTATGCGCTTCTCTTACCAAGAGTACTTCGAGCGTATGAGCAGCCAGCATGCCTATGGTAAACCACTATCAGCGCTCCTCGGTGCACTCAAGATGCAAGTGGCATTCGGTCTGCCAAGTATCGGCGGTAAAGACTCTATGTCGGGTACTTTCGAGCATATCAGCGTACCTCCTACATTGATTGCTTTCGGTATCACTACTGTGCCAGCTGATAAAGTGGTTTCCACCGACCTCAAGAAAGCGGGCAACAAGCTCTACCTCATCAAGCATAACGCATTGGCAAATTATATGCCTAATGTGGAGCAACTCAAGGCGAACTGGACTTATACCACCAACGCTATCCAATCTGGCAAGGTTTGCGCTACCTTTGCGCTAGGCTTCGGTGGTGTAGCAGAGGCCATCGCTAAGATGAGTTTCGGTAACGAACTCGCAGTCGATATCCAAATCGCCGAGAACGAACTCTTCGACTACAACTATGGTTCCATTCTCGTAGAAGCAACCGAAGACCTTCTCGCCAATTGCCCATCGCCAATTGCCAATAGCCTACAATACTTAGGCGAAGTTACCGACGGAACCCACCTCGTTATCAATGGCGAGCGCGTATCGCGCGAGGCATTGCTCCACGCTTGCTGTGGTCAGTTCGACAAGATTTACCCATCTGCGGTAGTTGCGCAGCATCAAGCATTGATGCCAGCAAATACCCTGCCTTTAACCTCTAACCTCTCACCTCTAACCTACAACGGCCCCGCCGTTGAAACCCCTCTGGTGTACATCCCCGTCTTCCCTGGCACCAACTGCGACTACGACTCCGCCAAGGCATGGCGCAAGGCAGGTGCAGAGGTCGAGACCACTATCTTCCGCAACCTCACGGGCGAGGATGTCCTTTCGAGTATCGATGAGATGGTAGAGCACATCAATCGCTGCCATATCCTCATGTTCGCAGGTGGTTTCTCTGCAGGTGACGAGCCAGACGGAAGTGGTAAGTTCATCGCCAATGTGATTAACAACCAAAAGGTGGGTGCTGCTATCACTGCCCTCATTGAGCGCGGTGGCTTGATACTTGGTATCTGCAACGGTTTCCAAGCATTGGTGAAGAGTGGTCTGCTGCCTTACGGCAAGTTGGGCATGGTAACCCCAGACTCTCCAACCCTGTTCCGCAATGATATCAACCGCCACATCTCGCAGATGGTAACTACCACCGTGGCTACTACTGCCAGCCCATGGCTTCGTGGTATGCAAGTAGGTGATACACATAGCATTGCAGTCAGCCACGGCGAAGGTAAGTTCGTCGTGAACGAGGCATTGGCGAAGGAACTCTTCGAGAACGGACAAGTAGCTTTCCGCTATGCCGACCCTAAGACGGGCGAGGCAACAATGGAAGCACCTCACAACCCTAATGGTTCGTATTATGCGATAGAGGGTATTATCTCCAAGAACGGTCAAATCCTCGGCAAGATGGGTCATACCGAACGTTGGGAAGATGGCGTATTTACCAACATCACTGGCAACAAGTGCCAACCTCTGTTCGACAACGCAGTGGCATACTTCCGCAAGAAGTAACCTGCCTATACACCCAAAAATAGAGCATATCACACCGATATGTTCTATTTTTTCTTCCCACCTCTACACCTTACACTTTACACCTTGCACTCTACACAATGTACTTTTGCACTTTTATTAAGATTTCTTCTGCTTGTACCGTCCTTGGTACTCCCGTGTAAATAACCAACGATGAACCAAAGAAGAACCAAAGAAGAACCAAGGAACGACCTAAGAACTCCGAAACTCAAAAAAGTACTTTTATTAAGATTGACTTTCTCTTTACCTCTCTTATACCTTTCCTCATTCCACCGACCGATGAGCGAGAGAACACCGACAGAACTCCGACTCAACTCCTTGCCTACAAAAAGTGCTTTTTGTTAAGATCACCTTGACTAAACCTGAAAAAGGTTGACTCGATTACTGATATATAATCTTAAAAAACGTACTTTTTTGACTCGTTTCCTGAAAAGGTTGACTGGAGTCCTAAAAAGGTTGACTCTTTGAAAGAGGATGCAAAGATACTACATTCT
>JAZNJW010000019.1:0-81801 GCA_045578255.1 Paludibacteraceae bacterium | reverse complement strand
TACCTGATGCAAAATAGTCTTCAACAACTTGTTGTTTGAATGACTGAGAGTAATAATTTACTGTTCGCTTCATAAAACTTGAATCTTAATAATTGATACTTTTTGTTCATTTTATGAGTAAACCTATTTCAGTATAAGACACTTTTTATTGGTTTATGAAAAATACTTTTGCCAATACTCATACATTTGGCGGTCGTGCCTACCCTGTACGGCACACCCTATAGCCATACGGCTGCGTACCCTCGCGTTCGGCAACATGGTCGCAATGATTGTTGACTTTGTCAACATTAGGGCGACATGTGCCTCCGCTCTCCCCAGTCCCTTATGAAGTGCGTGGGGACCCCATAATATATTGCGCTTAATCCTCAGAGTGAGGACTCTTCGGGCGCAATACTCGAAGCTACAGTCGCTTAATGCAGCCCATTTACAATAAAATCGCACTTGAAAGTAAGCTTTCGCACGATTTTATTGCAAATGTGCATTTTTTGTAGTACCTTTGTAGCCGCAAAGGTGTGTGAAGACACCACAAACCCGAAAAGAACAATGAAAAAAACAATCTTCCTTACTGGTGCTACTGGTACTATGGGTTACGCAGGAATGCAAGAGATACTGCGTTATCCCGAGAACTATCACTTGCGTATATTGGCTCGTCCAAGTGCGTTGGGTAGGATTGAAGGGTGCTGTGCCTATTATCTTCGCTTTATGTGCGAGGCGAACAATGTGGCAATTCCGAATTGGAAGTGGGCAACCAACTATTGGTTATCACTGACAACGATGCTATGCTTGCTGCTCAATATCTTGAAGAAACAAATGAGGAGGAGAGCAAACATTGGGGCGTACAACTCATCAACAACACGTGGGACTTCGCCAAACAGAAGTGGCAACAGATGGTTGCTGGCAAACGTAAATAATTAACATACAATACAACACTATGAAACACATATCATTGTTCACTGCATGCTTATGCATAGCATCGCTGTTCACAGCCTGCCAATCAGGCGTAGATTACCAACCTTGGTCGAAAGAGAAAGCCAAAGAATGGTACGCATCTCATCCCTATCGTGCAGGTTGTAATTTCCAACCTAGTACTGCCATCAACCAGATTGAGATGTGGCAAGCATCTACCTTCGATGCCGCTACCATCGACCGCGAACTTGGTTGGGCTGAGGAATTAGGTTTCAATCTCATGCGCGTGTATCTGAGTAGCGTTGTTTGGCAAAACGAACCTGAGTCATTTAAGGCGCATATGGACGAGTATCTGACCATTGCCGAGAGCCACGGCATTAAGACGCTGTTCGTTATCTTTGACGACTGTTGGAACCCTGAGTCTGCTTTTGGCGAGCAACCAGATCCTAAGCCAGGCGTGCATAACTCAGGTTGGGTGCAAGACCCAGCTGTCAGCCTGCGTGCAGACACCGCGACCTTGTTCCCCATCTTGGAGCAATATGTCAAGGACGTGATGACCACCTTCAAGGACGACGAGCGTATTTGGATGTGGGACTTGTATAACGAGCCAGGCAACTCGGGCCACAAGATGACCTCCATGCCGCTGCTGCGCAATGTCTTCCGTTGGGCGCGCGAGTGCCAAGTTAGCCAACCGCTCACCGTAGGCGTATGGTTCATGGAGTGTCCCGAACTCAATCAGTTCCAACTCGCTAACTCCGACATTATCTCCTACCACAATTATAGCAATCTTGACAACCATCGCCAATGCATTGACACTCTTCGTCAGCACGAGCGCCCTATGGTCTGCACCGAGTATATGGCACGCCGCAATGGTAGTTATTTCCAAACCATTCTACCACTGCTCAAGGAGCATAATGTGGCAGCCATCAACTGGGGTTTTGTCAGCGGTAAGACGAATACCATCTTTGCTTGGGACGAACCTATGCCTGAGGCACAAGAGCCTCCATTGTGGTTCCACGATATATTCCGACAAGACCATACACCTTTTAATATAGAAGAGGTGAACACCATCCAGAGCGTCATGATTCCATCAAACAATGGCCACTATGAAAACAACCGCTAAGATTCTAACCCTCATACTATCTCTTATTATGTTAGGATGTACCCCGAGTGAGCAACCCACTCAGAGCGGATTGCTGCGCAGTCATTTTCAGACCGAGCATGCAGGCATGCAAACTGACCTGTATACGCTGACAAACCAACAGGGTATGGAAGTATGTTTTACGAATTTCGGCGGACGTATTGTCAGTATCATGGTGCCTGATAAGGATGGTCAGCTGCTAGACGTCTGCCTCGGACATGACTCCATAGCCGACTATATTCGCTATGGCTATCAGGGTTGCAATTTCGGTGCGCTCATTGGTCGCTACGGCAATCGTATCAAAGAGGGCCGTTTCACCTTGGACGGCGTGGAGTACCAGTTACCTCGCAATAACGATGGCAACTGCCTGCATGGCGGAGGCGAAGTGGCGTTTCACAATCGCGTATGGCAAGCGCAGCCCATCAGCGATAGCAGCATTGCCTTCTGCACCGTGAGCGAAGATGGCGAGGACGGCTTCCCTGGTACATTGCGTGTAAAAGTGACTTACACCTTGACCAACGACAATGCTATCCGTATTGACTATGAAGCCATTACCGACAAGCCTACGGTCATCAACCTCACCAACCACTGCTATTTCTGCTTGAGTGGTAATCCCAGTCGCGATGTCATGGATGAGATACTCTACCTCAACGCCGAAGCCTACACCCCTGTAGATGGCAATGTGGCAGTGACGGGCGAAGTGGCTACGGTGGAGAACACCCCATTTGATTTTCGTACCCCAACCTGCATTGGCGAGAGAATCAACGATACTACCCACCAGCAGATTGTCAATGGACGTGGCTACGACCACAACTGGATTTTGGCTACCAATGGCGATCTAAATGCCCTTGCAGGCGTATTGTACGATGCTGCGACAGGTATCGAAATGCGCATTCATACCGACCAACCCGGTGTACAATTCTATGCTGGCAACTTCTTGGACGGCAGTTTTATGGGTAAAAATGGAGTGGCGTACCCACGCCGTAGCGGTCTCTGCTTTGAGACACAACATTTCCCCGATAGCCCTAACCAACCTGCTTTCCCATCGACCACCCTGCGTCCAGGAGAGACATATACCACAACAACTATCTATAAATTTGGCATCAAGTTATGAATACCAACAGATTAAAATCTGCCTATGAGGCAACTTACCAGCACGTTGCTATTGCTATCTATTTCGCACCAGGTCGTGTGAATCTGATTGGCGATGGCGCACACCAACTAGAATAATACATACGGCATGACCGTTGCAGCATATTTACAATAATCTTTTTAGAATGAAAAAAACAATCTTCCTTACTGGTGCTACTGGCACTATGGGTTACGCAGGTATGCAAGAGATACTGCGCTATCCCGAGAAATATTACTTGCGTATATTGGCTCGTCCAAGTGCTAAAAACAAAGAACTGCTTGCGCCACTGATGGACAAAGTAGAAGTCATCTGGGGCGACCTCACTAAATACGAAGATATCCTCCGCGGTGTGACAGGTAGCGATATTGTGTTGCACGTAGGTGGTATGGTGTCGCCACAAGCAGACTACCGTCCTAAGGCTACTTTGCGCACCAACATCTCCGCGGCTACCAATATCCGCGATGCGGTGTTGGCGCAGCCCGAAGATAAACAGCCCAAAGTGGTCTATATCGGTAGTGTCGCTCAAATGGGTGACCGCCGTGAGCCATTGCATTGGGGACGTGCAGGCGACCCTATCTGCGTGTCGGCATACGATCACTATGGTCTAACCAAAGCGCAGGCAGAGCGCATCATTACCAATTCGCCTATCAAGCAATGGGTGGCACTCCGCCAGTCGGGTATCCTCTACCCTGCTATCTTGAAGAACTACGACCCTATCATGTTCCACGTGCCTATCCGTGGTGTGTTGGAATGGGCGACAGTGGAAGACAGCGGACGACTATTGGAGCGCGTGTGCCGCGATGAGGTGCCAGAGGAGTTTTGGAAGAACTACTACAATATTGGTTCGGGCAAGGAGTACCGTATCAGCAACTATGAGTTTGAGTGCTTGTTGTTGGATGCTATTGGTTGCCCTCGCCCAGAGAAAATCTTTGAGGCGAAGTGGTTTACTACGCGCAATTTCCACGGTATGTGGTATATCGACGGCGACCGCTTGGAGAACTACTTGCACTTCCGCGCCAATGTGCCAGTGAAAGAGTATTTCAAGCAAATGGCTAAGGCAGACAGTGTGCCATGGGGCATCAAGTTCGCGGCTAAGACCAAGATTGCCAAGCTCTTCCCTCGCTGCGTGAAACTGGCGATGTATGCCATGGCGATGTCTAGGGAGCATGGTACGCAATGGTGGATTAAACACAACAAGACCCAACGCATCAGTGCATATTATGGCACGTTGGAGGCATACAAAGCTATTCCTGATTGGAAGCATACCGATGTGTCACACAATAGCGAGGAGTATGTATTGCTTGACCACGGCTACGATGAGCAAAAACCCAAAGCATTGTTTACCATTGAGGATATGCAAAAAGCGGCTGCTTTCCGCGGAGGCAAGTGCTTATCCAAAGACATGGTGCAAGGCGATTGGGATACTCCATTGGAGTGGGAGTGTGCAGAGGGGCATAAGTTTACCGCTACGCCACGATTGGTGTTGCTGGGTGGTCACTGGTGTGAGGAGTGTATGCCTTACCCTTATGCGGGCGAGAAGAATGCTCGTCCATGGCAATGGGATAGAGTAGCAAAGAAGAATCCATTCTTCGCACAACTATGGGCTCCGCTTCATGATGCCAACGAGGACAATGTGTATGGCCCTGAAGTGTTTGACGGTTGGGAGAAGTAATCATAGATACCGTTTGATTTGCACTAGATGGTGTGTCAGTTTGCCGTCGGCAAGGTGAATACCTATATCATCTATCTTATCTATATGCACGCATCCCGAGCAGTGGATGACTTTCGTTGGACTGATCAGCATGCCCACATGCGATATGTTCGTGGCTTTTGGATCGCGATCCGCATGGTCGAAAAACACCAAGTCACCA
Source organism: Paludibacteraceae bacterium (assembly GCA_045578255.1). Lineage (GTDB taxonomy): Bacteria > Bacteroidota > Bacteroidia > Bacteroidales > Paludibacteraceae > Colicola. The sequence continues at coordinate 76,751 of JAZNJW010000019.1, read as the reverse complement.
GGTTGTGATTCAGCCAACGAGCGCACCACTTTGCCTTGTGTAATCTGTTCGCGGGCATTGCGCAAGAGGTTAATACCAAATACGTTATACACCGTCTGCGTGAATCCCGAGCAGTCGAAGCCCATTATGTTCTTTCCGCCCCATAGATATGGTACGTTCAGCAGCGATTTTGCCACCCGTACAATACTCTCACCATTAGCCTCTCGCCTTATCGCCTCAATACTATATACGCTATTCGGATCGATCTGATATTGTTTTCCCAGTACTTCGAACGTACCGTTCGCATAATTAGGCAATCGTGTACCGATAGTGAGCATGCGTGTCTCACCCGTTTCCATGTTCGTAGCCACTGCCATAGGCACAGAAACTACTCCCATTGTCTCAGTTTGTTGGAGCTGCTCAACCATCTCCTCGCCTACGGGCGTTACCATCTTCGAGCTCACCCATCCTTCTTGTCCGTCCATCGTTGAGCGAATTTTGGTCCATTGAGACTGACACTCTAGTACTTCGCAGACTTCGCCAAAAAGCAGTTGGGTTTCTTGCTCGCTTGCTTCGGATGGTGTATCACGCACGGGAGTTACTGAGCAGTTATTAATAACAAACATCTGCTCTTCGTTGTGGTTCTGCTTTACATCTTTATCTGCGCTATGAACTAGGCATGTGGTTGCCATGAGGGCAAATGCTAATGTCAAAATCTTTTTCATGATTGTATTGTTTTTATGGTTAATAATCATCTTCTCGCTGCAAAGGTACAATAAAAAATGTATATGTGCAAAAAATGTTTACTTTTTATCGCCATAGGTTACATTTTTTGATTGTAGCTTCTGGATTAAGTAGCCATCGCAGGTACATTTTTTTTATAAATATGCAAAAAATCGCTCATGAAGAGCGCCTTTTAGTATATAGAGTAGAGGCGGAGAGAAAAAGAATGAGATGTTTTTTGGAAAAAGTTGAATAATTAAATAAAAGTAGTAATTTTGCAATCGCGTTCGACTTTAAGAAACAAAAATATGGCTACTTTGAAGCCTACAAAAATACAAGTCGTTAGCAACCCAAGAAAAATTTGAAACATTGTATTGATGAGCAAAACAAAATATTTCAAGTAAATATGAAACTAACGATATAAGTACCACCCACAATATGGGCATTACATTAGAGATTGCAGAGAGCCTAAAAGCAAGATTTCCCAGTCTTGCTGCAGAACGGCACTAAAATGGCATTACAAATGCTCAATACCGACCAATCGCTCTTAAACGCGAGAAACTATCTCCATGCTATAACACCAATCTGCGGAATATCCTCGTGTTAAAATGTGAGGAGTGAGGCGATAGAGCACCCTAAAATCAGCAGATTTTTCAGGGACACTGCTAGTAATAAGGAAAAGATAGTAATTTTATACTAATTTTAGGATATAGATATTGGATAATCGAAAAAATAGTAGTACCTTTGCAGTAGATTAGGAAAACGGATAACGGAGAACAAAAATATGTATTTTGACGAGTTAGCATTATCGGATGAAGTGTTGGATGCCCTATGGGACATGCACTTTGATACTTGCACGCCTGTGCAAGAACAGACTATTCCCGTGATATTGGACGGACACGATGTGATTTCGTGTGCGCAGACAGGTACGGGCAAGACCGCAGCATATATCCTGCCCCTCCTCACCAACCTACAATACGACAACCACGACCCCAACAAACTCAATGCCATCATCATGGCACCCACCCGCGAGTTGGCACAGCAGATAGACCAACAGATGGAGGGATTTGGGTTCTATGTACCATTCTCTTCAGTAGCCATCTATGGTGGTAACGATAGCGGTGCGTGGGGTACGCAAGTGACTGGGTTGCAAAAGGGTGCGGACATTGTCATCGCTACGCCAGGGCGATTGCTCAGCCAAATGAATATCTACGACATTGACTTCTCAGGTGTGAAATACTTTATTCTCGACGAAGCCGACCGAATGTTGGACATGGGGTTCTATGACGACATCATGACAATCGTGAACAAGTTGCCTAAAGACCGCCAAACGATTATGTTCTCGGCAACCATGCCCACGAATATCCGCAAGATGGCGAAAGCGATTATGCAGAACCCTGTGGAAGTGCAGATTGCTATCTCGCGTCCGCCAGAGAGCATTCGACAGATGGCGGTGGATGTGTTCGAAACGCAGAAGACTGCGTTTCTCGTGAGGTTATTGGGCTCTGGACTCCAGACTCCCGACACCAGCGAGAAACTCAAAAAAGTCATTATCTTTGTTGGTAAGAAGCAGAAAGTGAAGGAGCTTACGCGTGCGCTACGCGCGAACTATATAAATGCGCGCGCAATGCACTCCGACCTGGAGCAGAAAGAGCGCGATGAGGTGATGTTGGATTTCCGAAACGGCAAAGTGGATGTGCTGGTAGCCACCGATATTGTTTCACGCGGAATAGATGTGGATGATATTCCGTTGGTAATCAACTATGATGTGCCTCGTGATGCGGAAGACTATGTGCACCGTATTGGTCGTACAGCGCGTGCAGAAAACAAAGGCGAGGCGATCACCTTGGTGAGCCCCGAAGATAAGCGATTTTTTAATAAGATTGAGCGATTTTTGCAGAAGATTATTGACCGCGTTCCCTTGCCTGCCGAGCTTGGAGCTGCGCCAGATAGTAGCGTATGTTCGCTTGCTGCTGACGACCGTAAGCCGTCTTCCAAGCGCCGAAAAGGCGGATGGCACGCTGGGCATAATCGCAAGCCGAAGCATAATCGCCCGAAAGTTCGTAAGCAATAGCGATATTAGCCGCGGCGCATGCTGCGGCTTTTTTATTGTTTCCGCCTACGCAAGGTTGCCATAGCGAGATGGCTTCATTCCAATGCTGGTAACGGAAAGAATCTAATCCTGATTGTAATTCATCGAGTTCGTAGATATAGCGGCGAGTAGTTTGCCAAGAAGGTGCGAAGCTACTACCCACTCTGTTGCCCAACTCTTGCGCGAGATAGAGCAATGCCTCTTGGCGGTCTGGTAGCTGGGTAAGGGTCTGAGCGCGAGTGTAATACGTATCGCTTTCCCAAAGCAAGGTGTCGGCCTGCGTGAAGGAGCGTTCGCGCGTTTGTCCTGCATAATGGATGGTCCAATGCGATTGGGCGTATGCTTGCAGGTAAGCGAAATAGGAGCCCTCTTCCGTAGGAAAACTCTCAAGTACGTCATACAGTACCAATTGGTTGAGTATTAAAAGCGCATCCACTTGATAATCAGCGCATAGCTGCTCGGCAGCAGCATGCTTTAGTGGGGTGCGTGTATAGTAATTGGTAGAGGGGTTTTGCGAAATATCCATGAGTTCGACAGCATCAAACTTGCCACAGGCTTCTAAAGTTTGTGTCGCAGCAAAGAGGGCATAGAGTATGCTACGACTTAAATCCACCTCTACGCCACCTTTGCTCTCGCCATCAATTACGGTGGTGTGACCAAAATCTTTAGGTTGAACCAAAGCATTATTCACCACCAAAATACGGCGGTTGTTTTTCAGTTCGGAGCGCTCGGCAGGGCAGCGTTCGTCCACCGAGAAATACCATTGCTGTTGGGCAACTATTGGCAAAGCGAACAATAGAGAAAGCAGGTAGATATATTTGAGACGGTTCAACATTGTTCAATATGGTTCAAAATGGTTCAATGTTGTTTAAAGTTTGCGGATGCGCCACTCTTTTGGGTAGAGGTTGTTGCAATGGTTGCCCACATTCTTCACAAAGCCAAGAGGTACTTGTTGGTAAGTAAGTAACAAAACACTCATCGGTGCATCTGCCAACGACAATGCTTCTGTTCGCAAATAGGAGAGTGCTTGGTCTAAAGAAAGTTCTACTATAGGAAAAGCTTCTTTGCGGAAATCTTTTGTCATGGACAAAGTATGCTGTGGCACAAACGTTTTTCCTCGAATCTCACCTAATCCAAATCCAGTAGTGATACAAATAAACTGCTGGTTTAGAATCTCAATGAGTTCCTTAAATTTGGCAGGATACGCCATGATGAATCGATCCTGCTGGCGCATTATCCATCGTTCGGGATGTTTCAACCATTGTTGCATCACTGCTTGTCCTTCAACAGAGCGATTCGGTTGTGGTTTGTGTTTAGGCAACCGACTCAATAGAGGACGCACCGACGTATCCACACTAGCAAAATGCTTGCGCAAAGCACATATATAAAATCCCTCGCCACGCGTCTTGTGTGGATAGAAATGATAGCCCGGTGTGCCAGGCGTGATGCCCCAACTGGGATCTATATCAATGGGTAGTATCTCCGCACCTAACGATTCAGCCATCCATAATACGTTCTCTTCGTTTTCCCACATGTTGAAGGTGCAAGTAGAATAGATTAAAAGTCCGCCAGGTCGCAATGCATCCCAAACGTCTTGTAAGATTTTCTGTTGTCGCTCTACGCATGCATCCACATTTGCTTCACTCCATTCCATGATGGCATTGGGATCTTTACGAAACATGCCTTCGCCCGAACAAGGAGCGTCTACTAAAATGCAATCAAAAACTCCCGGTAGATTGGCTGCAAAATCAGCAGGTTGATTATGCGTAACGACAGTATTGCCATTACCCCACTTTTGTATATTCTCCGACAACACGAATACGCGTTGGCGAACCACTTCGTTGCTTACCAATAATCCCTTTGCTCCTAAAAACTGACTAATCAAAGTGGACTTCCCTCCAGGAGCAGCACACAAATCAAGAACCACACTATCTGGCGAAAGATATTGCTCAAGAACAGACTGGAGAAACATGCTACTAGCTTCTTGCACATAATAGCACCCTGCGTGAAACAAAGGGTCAAGTGTAAACTGTGGTCTTTCACTGAGATAATACCCATCTACATGCCACGGTACCTCATCTGTATCTGTCTCGAAGGTGAGGTATTCAATCTTGTCATTGAGGCGAATAGAAACAATAGGCGTTGTCTCTAAAGCCTGACACAACTTATGCACCTCATCGGGAGATAATTGGTTGTGAAGATTCTCTATGAAGTCGGTTGGTAGCATAGCACTTTGCAAATTTCGTGGCAAAGGTACAAAAAAAAATGCAAATATCCATAAGTTTCGTCAATTATTTTGATATTTCATATTTTTTTTGTAATTTTGCAGGTTGAATAGCGACAAAGTAACAAACATCATGAAAATCTCTGAACTAAACCCTTCTCAGCAAGAAGCTGTATTGTACAACGATGGACCTCACTTGGTAATAGCAGGTGCGGGGTCAGGTAAGACACGCGTGTTGACCTATAAGATTGCATATCTTTTGGAACAGGGCGTAGTTGCACAGCGTATATTGGCATTAACCTTTACCAATAAAGCCGCTCGCGAAATGAAGAGTCGTATTAGCCAATTGGTAGGTGATCAAGCAGCACGCTACTTATGGATGGGTACTTTTCACTCAATGTGCCTTCGCATATTACGTCAAGAAGCCGAAGCACTGGGCTATACTCGCGATTTCAGCATTTATGATACCGCAGACTCAAAATCGGTGATTAAGCATATCATCAAAGATTTTCGTTTAGATGAAAAGGTTTATAAAGCATCCGTAGTACATGGAAGAATTTCAACAGCTAAAAACCTGCTACAAGGTCCTGACCAGTATGCAGCAAATCGCGATTATCTGATGCGAGATCGCTTTGAGAAGATGTACGATATGGTGCGTATCTATATCGAATACAACCGAAGACTGAAAGCTGCCAATGCAATGGATTTTGATGACCTACTGATGAAAACCAATCAATTATTTGCTAAAAATTCAGAGATTTTGGCCAAATACCAAGAGATATTTGAGTATATTTTGGTGGATGAATATCAAGATACTAATTATAGCCAGTACTTGTTGGTAAAACAATTGGCTGCTCCTGAAAACAAGGTGTGTGTAGTGGGAGATGATGCGCAGTCAATTTATTCGTTTCGCGGTGCTGATATTAGCAATATCCTTAACTTTCAAAAAGGTTATGCAGATGCTAAACTCTTTAAGTTGGAACGCAACTATCGCTCTACACAGACCATTGTGAATGCCGCCAACTCATTGATTCGTCATAACAAAGGGCAAATACAAAAAACAATATATTCGGAACTACGAATAGGCGAACGCATTAGCCTTGCGACGCATATGAGCGACCGCGATGAGGCTAAAGCTGTCGCACAACAGATACAACTATTGATGCGTTTGAATACAGATAACCTGAGCTATGATGACATAGCTGTGATGTATCGAACCAATGCACAGTCACGCGTTATCGAAGATGAACTGCGCCAACTATCTATTCCATATCGTATTTATGGAGGGATGAGTTTCTATCAACGCAAAGAAATAAAAGATGCACTTGGTTATTTGCGCTTGGCTACTAATCAGAGAGATGATGAGTCGTTTTTGCGCATCGTAAACTACCCAACACGTGGTATCGGAGAAACCACTGTTAGCAAACTCTATGAAGCCTCTCGCAGCAACAAATGTGGATTGATGGCAATAGCTTCTGCTCCAGAAACATTAGGTACTGAACTATCCGTAGCAATGCAAAAGAAAGTATTAGAGTTTGCACAAATGATTCAGCGATTTGCTACTCAAGCTACTGAAAAAGATGCTTACACCTTTGCCAAAGAGGTACTAACGGAAAGTGGGGTCATGCGCGAAGCGAAAGCAGACACCACGCAAGAGGGTATCACTCGTTGGGAGAACTTAGAGGAGATGTTGAGTAGTATCCATGAATTTTGCGAGCGACGTAAAAATGAAGGTGTGGACTTCACCTACATAGCAGATTTCTTGTCGGAAGTAAGTTTGCTTACCGATCAAGATGAAAATGTGGATGACACACAAGCACGCGTGACACTACTCACCATACACTCAGCTAAAGGTTTGGAATTTAACACCACGTTTATCGTAGGCATGGAAGAAAATCTATTTCCCTCTGCATTCTGCCAAACAGCGCGCGAGATAGAAGAAGAACGACGATTGCTATATGTGGCCATAACCCGCAGTATGGAGCGTTGCTATATGATGTGGGCAAGACAACGATTCCGTAACGGGCAAGTGACTTTCACAACGCCATCGCGTTTTCTGAAAGATATTGATGGTCAATTTATTCTGCAAACCGACGGATCTAAATCGGCGCGAAAACCTATTCCTAGCGCTCGTAAGGAAATGAGCAGTAGCATTCATAGTGTGTCTGCGAATGTGCACCTTACCCGCACGACAGGTCTGCAAGAAAAAGGCAAGAAAAAAGTTATTCGCTCGGAATGGAAAAAAGATGATCGTGTAAATCATCGCGTGTTTGGCAACGGAACAGTACTAGCCGTCTATAGAGAGAATGATAACGATAAGATTGACATACAATTTGATAAAGTAGGTAAAAAAACACTACTTGTTACATATGCTAAATTAGAGCGGATATAAACAAAAATGAGGTCACTGACCTCATTTTTTTATTGCATACATGCAGGGACTATCCTATTTGGCAGCCATTCTTGACGGTTGAAGAAACTGTAGTAACGACCAATTTGCCATCAGCACCCACTGCAGATAGAATCATACCTTGTGATTCTTGTCCCATCATCTTGCGAGAGGGGAAATTAGCAATATACAATATTTGTTTGCCTATTAATACCGATGGATCAGGATAGCTTTGTGCAATACCTGAAAGGATGGTGCGACCACCCATACCATCATCCAGACGGAATTGAAGCAAGCGGTCGGATTTCTTGACAGGTTGGCAGTCAAGCACAGTAGCGACACGGATATCCATCTTGGCAAATTCATCAATATTGGTTGCTTCTTTGATTGGCTCAGGTTGCCAGTTGCGGAGTGCCTCTTGTTTCTCTGCCTCTTCATTGGCAACTTTGATATCAGCAAGACGATCAAGTTGTGCCTGAATAGTAGCATCTTCAATCTTCTCAAAGAGCAGACTAACTTCGCCAAGGAGTTGACCCTCTTTGAGTAAATTGATATTGCCTAATTCTTCCCATTTAAGCTCAGACATAGAGAGCATTTGACGAAGTTTAGCAGAAGAGAAAGGCAAGAAGGGTTCGAAAGCAATGCTGAGATTAGCCGCAATTTGCAAAGCGATATGCAGAATGGTAGCTGTACGCTCCATGTCGGTTTTCGCCACTTTCCATGGTTCAGTATCCGCTAGGTACTTATTACCAATGCGGGCAAGGTTCATCGCCTCTTTTTGCGCATCACGAAAACGGAAGTCATTGAATAGTTTCTCAACCTCAGTCTTCACATTTTGGAACTCAGCAATAGTAGTTTGATCGTACTCGTTGAACGTACCTGCAGCTGGCACTTTGCCGTCGAAATACTTTTTGGTAAGAACAAGGGCGCGGTTGACGAAGTTGCCATAGATAGCTACCAATTCGTTGTTGTTGCGCGCTTGGAAATCTGCCCATGTGAAGTCATTATCCTTGGTCTCAGGCGCGTTGGCGGTTAACACATAGCGCAACACATCCTGTTTACCTGGGAAATCCACTAGATACTCATTGAGCCATACAGCCCAATTGCGAGATGTGGAGATCTTATCGCCCTCAAGATTGAGGAATTCGTTGGAAGGTACATTATCGGGCAAAATATACGAACCTTCTGCTTTGAGCATGGTCGGAAAGACGATACAATGGAAGACGATATTATCTTTGCCAATAAAATGTACAAGGCGGGTTGATGGGTCCTTCCACCATGTTTCCCAATTACCATATTCTGGATGTGCATCGCAAAGTTCTTTGGTATTAGATATATAGCCAATAGGTGCGTCAAACCACACATACAGTACTTTTCCTTCGGCTCCCTCTATAGGTACAGGGATACCCCAATCTAAGTCGCGAGTCACGGCACGTGGGCGCAAACCTCCATCTAACCATGATTTGCATTGTCCATATACATTAGGACGCCATTCCTTATGCTCTTGGAGAATCCATTCTTCGAGCCATTCTTGGTATTGATCAAGTGGGAGATACCAGTGCTTGGTTTCTTTTTTGGTAAGAGGATTGCCGTTGATAGCATTGTAAGGGTTGATTAGTTCATCAGGAGAAAGGGTAACACCACATTTTTCACATTGATCCCCATAAGCCCCCGCAGCATGGCAACGAGGACATTCGCCACGAATATTACGATCAGTGAGAAACTCCTGTGTCTCAGAATCGTAGAACTGCTCAGAAGTCTGCTCAACAAATTTTCCATTATCATATAAGTGGCGGAAAAATTCGGAAGCTAGTTGGTGGTGTGTATTACTGGTGGTGCGAGAATACACATCAAATGATATGCCAAAACCCTCAAACGAGTCTTTGATGATTTGGTGATAGCGGTCCACTACTTGCTGGGTGGTGATACCTTCTTTTCGTGCACGAATAGTTACAGGCACACCGTGTTCATCACTACCTCCTACGAAGAGCACATTTTCACCCTTTAAGCGGAGATAACGCACATAAATATCGGCTGGTACATATACACCTGCTAAGTGTCCAATATGCACAGGCCCATTGGCATAGGGAAGAGCCGAAGTTACAAGAGTTCGTTGAAATGTCATAATACTATTTTGTTTTGTTATTGTTCTTTTTATACTCTACACCAAAGATTGGTGCCAAGTATTTGTGTTCCAACTCGTTGGATGTCACCGATTTAATAGAATTGCCTTGTGCTACGGATATTTTTCCAGTTTCTTCAGAAACTACAATGGCAATAGCATCTGTTTTTTCTGTTATACCAAGAGCAGCACGATGTCGAAGTCCGTATGACTTAGGCAGATCCTGTCGTTTAGAAACAGGCAAAATGCAAGCAGCTGCGTGAATGCGTCCAGAAGCAATAATCATAGCTCCATCGTGTAAAGGAGTGTTTTTAAAGAAAATATTTTCTATCATTTGTACTGAAATAACAGCATCCACAATTTCGCCTGTATCCACATACTCTTTTAATTCCTGCTGATTTGTGATGACAATAAGTGCGCCCGTCTTAAAAGCCGACATATGGGTACAAGCTAGTACTATACTATCAATCTGGTATTGAGCTTGAGCTATATTTTTAGACTTTGACCAATGTTGGCGAATACGCTCCATATTGAAACGCGCACCTATACCATAAAAAAACGATCGTATTTCCGTTTGAAATATAATTACCAAAGCAATAGCACCAATACTGATAAAACGCTCGAAAATTGCTCCAGTCAGTTCTAAAGCAAATACATAACTAATTAGCACCCAAGCTAGAACAAACGCAAGAATACCCCAAAACAAATTGCTTGCCCCCGATCGACGCAATAGGCGATAAACACTAAAAAGTAGTGTTGCTACTAACAAAATATCAATAATGTCTTTGATTCCAATCATAGTATGTCCTTATAAGTTAGTTGATAAACAGCAATTGCTTGTTTTGCAGCAGGTACATCATGTACTCTCAGTATATTCGCACCCTGTTCAAGTGCAATCATTTGAGCTGCGATTGTAGCGGATAAGACTTGATCAGGTGTAGTATTTAATGGTTTGTAGAACATAGACTTACGAGAAATACCTGCTAGAATAGGTGCATGCAAACATTCTAATACATTTAATTGGCGCAATATAGCGTAATTTTGGTCTAACGTTTTTTCAAATCCAAAGCCAGGATCAATCATAACATCATTAATCTGCCTACGGCGCAAGGCATCTAATTTTTGTTGCAAAGAATATAATACTTGACTTATTGTAGCATCGTAGTAGCACGTATCAGATATTTTTTGTGCATGTGTTAATACATATGGTACTCTATATTTAGCTATGACATCCCACATTTTCATATCCGCATCCCCGCCATAGACATCATTAATCATATCCGCACCATTCAAGATTGCTTGTTCTGCCACTTCTGGACGAAACGTATCTACTGATATGATTACATTAGACCAATGGTGACGAATAATTTTTAGTCCTAATTCCATAGATTGCCACTCTGCATGCAAGGAAATAGGAGTAGAGGTGGGGCGTGTTGAACATGCCCCTACATCCAATATGTCAGCACCAGCATTTAGCATCGATTCTACCTGCAATAAGAACTTTTCTTCACAACTGACATCGCATGATGAATAAAAACTATCACGCGAAAGATTAACAATTGCCATTACTCGTGGAACAGAGAATTTCATCAATTGTCCATGTATTTGGATGCACTTTTCCATTTCAAGTGCAAAATTACAAAAAATATTGAGATAATCCCAATTTTCAACAAAAAAGCTACAAAAATTAGTGATTTTTTTTGAAAAAACTCTTTTTCTACACTTTTTATGGCAAAATTTTAGGTCATTTGATTTTTTTTTTGTAATTTTGCAGACTGAAACCAAAACTACATATTTTTTTAATTATGAATTGTACAACAAGAACATTACTTTTAGGATTGTTGGTAATTATGGCAGCTTCAGCAAGAGCACAGGAGATACCTTCGTTTACAGGATCTGCCACTTCTGCACCAACTTCAGATCCTAGCAAATTGATGCAAGCAACTCCTCCAGCTATGGTACGTATTGATGCTGGAACGTTTACAATTGGTCAAAAAAACGAATACGTTACGGCACCTCGTAATAGCCAACGTCGCCAGTTGACTGTTAGTAATTTTTATATGGACCAGTACGAGGTAACCAATTTAGCGTGGCAGGAATATGAATCGTGGACAAAAAACGTTTTTAGTCAGTATAATAATATTGTTATTACTCCAGATTCTGTTCTACGAGGACAGATTGATTCATTATTGAAAAGCGTAGTGCCCGATTCGACTGTATGGCGAGATGAGATGGCATACAATGACCCATATGTAGAGAATTACTACAGACATTATTCATTCAAGGACTATCCTGTGGTTGGTATTTCTTGGGAACAAGCAATGGCGTACTGCCGTTGGCGTACGGACCGCGTCAATGAAAACGTACTGATAGAAATTAAATTTCTTACTCCACCACAATTCAATGGCAAAGACATCTTGCCAACCATGGAATTCACTGCGGAAGAAATTGAAGAGTTTTTGAAAAATAATCATAATCATCCAGAATATGCAATTTATGATGGTGTTAAGAAGGATAGTATGTATATATTGCCATATGAGTGGATACGCCGTCATTATGTTTTCAATACCGAGAAATATCTATTTGATGACAATTATAAGCCAACTCCTGGACCTAACTTGAAAGATAAAAGGAAAGTAACTCGTGCAGACGGAGTGCTTTGGCCGAGTTTCCGACTGCCTACAGAAGCGGAATGGGAATTTGCTGCGATAGGTCGTAGAGTAGATAAAAATGGAGTTATTGATGAAGGAAAAATGCTTCCTTGGGAGGGATACACGCCACGAACTCAAGGAAAACCAAAAGTCGCAGGTATCGTATTGGCAAACTTTACACGTCAAAGTGGAGACTTAAAAGGTACTGTAGATAAACCAGATGATGGATATATTATTACTGCACCTGTTAATGAATTTGCCATTGCTGCAACCAAAAATGGGTATAACTTATATAATATGGCAGGTAATGTTAGTGAATGGGTGTTGGATGTATATCGCGAAACAACCATTGAAGATATGGCAGAATACAATCCTTACCGTGGTAACGAATACACAAGAATTGTTAGAGATCAAGAAGGTAGTCCCGTATTGGATGTTGTAGGATGTGTGATGTCTGCCACAAGCAATCCAGAGGATGATAAGCGTGATTTCAAAGATGGTGATATGATGTCACGTATTGACACTGATTATCCACTTGATACAACAGGACTCACTATTGAACAAATGGATAATGTTAAGCAAGATCCAACAGATGTGTTGGCGCCACGTATTAACAATCAATCACGGGTTTACAAAGGTGGATCATGGAACGACCGTTTGTATTGGTTATATCCAACAACACGTCGCTATATGGATCAAAAGAAGAAATCTAGTACAATCGGCTTCCGTTGTGCGATGAGTATTGTCGGTAAATAATTATTTTACAATTTTATATTATCATGAATATTCCATCTAATCTTCGTTACACCAATGAGCACGAATGGATTCGTGTGGAAGGTGAAGAGGCGTATGTTGGTATTACCGACTATGCACAATCTGAACTTGGAGAGATTGTCTTTGTAGACATTAACACAGAAGGCGAAATTGTAGCACAAGGTGATGTGTTTGGTTCCGTAGAAGCTGTTAAAACCGTTAGCGATTTAAATATGCCTGTTAAAGGCGAAGTTCTTGAAGTTAATGAAACGATTAACGACCAACCAGAGTTGGTTAACAATGATCCTTATGGAGATGGCTGGATGATTAAGATCCGCATTGTTAATCCTGCAGAATTAGACGGTCTTTTAGATGCTACTGGATATCAAGCTATTATAGGTTAAGCGTGCATGCATACATTACAAAAAATAACCGACCTCATTGTCGGTTATTTTTTGTATATCAATGTTATTCTTAACAGCAACCACTATTTAGCGGTTAGCTTTATTAAAAGCAGAATATACCATTTCCACATCCATTGGATTATCACTATTTTGTGCAGAACGAATATATGTAGTAGTAATGGTTTGTGATTGTTTTACTGATGCTACAGAGGAAGATGAAGCGGATGTCTCAACTGTTACAGGAACCAAAAAGAAATTTAGATATTCTACATGAGTGTTTTTGCGTAATTGTTGCGCAAGCAAACCTGACAAATCATACGTATAACTATATGATATGTTGCCTAACGTGTCAGCTTCCATTTCAATGGAACTTAATATTGCTGTTGTATCTGTGGGTAATTCATTCTTTGCAAAAAAAGTTTTCATTTTGTCTTCTAATACCAGCAGCATATAACTCGCTGGGGTATCCCACTCATCGCGCGGGCGTGCAGTCTCTTTATTACCATCGTATAAAACATCCACAGTTAAGTTTGCTCTATTTACATACACACGATAGCCGTCAGGATCACCCAATTGCTCTTCTATTCGATTGAAAATAGAATCCATGCAAATTGTCAAACGAGTATAAATATTTGCCGGAGAAACCACATAGTTCGTATCTTTATTTTGATTGTATTGCGCCAGTATTTGTTCTCTATCAGGATAAGAAAATTTATTTAATTGTCGTACTTCACTGTTTGCGTAAAATGTTTTAATATCACTAATGATAGTATCGCTATTATTTTGACGAGAGTAGGAGAAATGGTAATATACCGACATGCTCATACTAGTGATATACAAAACAGTACTACCACCAAAATCTGTGGTTATATATAATCCTTTGAATAATTCGTTAAATGCCTCTTGTGATGAGAAATCTTGTTTTGCAAAGAATCTTCTTGCAAAATCATCAGACAATCTAATTCGAATGCATGGTATATAATAACCTGAATTTGAAGGCGAAGAAATGTAGGCAGAATCCACATACTCTTTAGCTACTACAACCTTTGATTTTTTAGTTAGATGGGTAGTGTCCATTAAACTACAAAAAGCTGATATAGTAGTATCACTGGGATAGCGTGTGTTATAACTTAGCGTAGCCTTATCCATTTCATGTACAGTTATTCCCAAAGGTGCTAAACCATCTCCATGCCAACTATTGTAATATAAATACAAACAAACTGAATCTACTTCCGCAGTTTCTGCATAAGGATACTCGAATCCTACTGGACACGCAAATTGAGTTAAAATTTCAGCCTTCAAGGTTCCAAAATGAGTATCACACTCGCCTAACAGAAAAGAGTCAGGTGTAATGCTAATAGCCACACCAGTATCCAACATTGAGGATACCGAAAAAGTATCTGATTTAACACGTATACTATCTTCTGGTTGCAGTGCCGAAGCACCCGCGTTTACCACTTCATCCTTACATGACCACATACTTGCCAATAACAAGACAAGTGTGGTATAAATCGTTTTCCTATAACTCATTCTTGTGATAATAAACTATTACACAAATCCAACAATTCTTCTTTATATGTTTCTTCTGAATATGGCAATATTACTTTTCCACTATTTTGTGCGTAATTGCATAAACGTTGGTTTACTGTCGGTGATGACATAACTAGTGCATCTGCATTATCAATCGCCAATCGCATCAAGTCTTCATATCCAATAGGCAAACCAGCCACACTACGCACATCGCTTTGTAACATACCATCAATCAGTAATTTTTCTGCAAATTTTGTTCCAAAAGGAGTGTTATACTCCTGATCATCTAATGACAATATCACCTTTGTATTTTCAAAGAAAGGTGTGTCAGCATATGCTTTTTTTGCATATAATCCTATGAGGGCAGACATCCATCCAGAGCAATAAATTACATTAGGTGTCCAACGTAATTTTTTTACTGTTTCTAGTGTACCACGAGCAAAGAAAATACAACGCTCATCATTATCTTTATATTCATTTCCTGAGGCATCAACTAGACCCTTGCGACGATGGAAATAGACATCATTATCAATAAAGTATATCTGAATACGAGCAGATTGAATACTTGCTACCTTAATAAGCAATGGATGATCAGCATCAGAAATAATCAAATTTATTCCTGACAAGCGAATCACTTCATGTAACTGATTGCGACGTTCATTAATTTCGCCAAATTTAGGCATAAACGTACGCGTTTCGAATCCTTGAGCTTGAAAGAACTCGGGTAACTGACGATTACGCAAGCGGATAGGCGTCTCAATATCCAAGTAAGGATAAATCTCTTGCGCTACAAATAATATACGTTGAGGCTCTTTCATAATTGAAATATTTTTATATATGGTACTATTTCCCGCTACAAAGGTACGAAAAAAAAATGATATTACATAATTTTTTTGAAAAAAATTTTCTTTTTTCCCATATTTGTTGTACCTTTGCAAACTTTTTTGCTAAAAAAACGTAGAAATCTATATTATTATGCAGGTTATAACTACTAAACAAGAATTAACTCGCCAAGTGACGGCATGCATGCGTCAAAATAAAACGATTGGTTTTGTTCCTACAATGGGAGCATTACACGCAGGGCATGCATCGCTCGTACAACGCGCTTGTTCTGAAAATGAAGTGTGCTTTGTTAGTGTGTTTGTAAATCCTACACAATTCAACAATTCAGAAGATTTGCTGAGATACCCACGTGATCTAGAAAAAGATGCTAAATTATTAGAGTTGTTAGGAGTACATTTCGTTTTTGCGCCCACTCCTGAGGAAATGTATAGTAAAGAGGAAATGGAGTCCTCTTTCATGTTTGATTTCAACGGATTAGACGAAATGATGGAAGGCAAAATGCGACCTGGACATTTCAACGGAGTAGTACAAGTAGTAAGTATATTGTTCGATTTGGTTCAACCTACACGTGCCTATTTCGGAGAAAAAGATTTCCAACAATTGGCAATCATACGTTATTTGGTTGAACGCTCACCCTTAGCTAATCGCTACAAAGGTATCAAAATCATCGGTTGCCCCATCGTACGTGAAGAAAGTGGTTTGGCTATGAGCAGTAGAAACGAGCGCTTATCATCAAAAGAAAAGCAAATAGCTGTAGCCATTTCACAAGTATTAATCTCTTCGTTGGAATGGGCTAAAAATGATTCCGTATTTACTGTTCAACAACGTGTGGTAGATGCTATTAATGCTATTGATGGATTGACGGTCGAATATTACGACATAGTAGATAAAACCACTTTACAGCCCACAGATACATTCATAAATGCTGTAGGCTGTGTAACAGTATATTGTGGTTCTGTACGTTTGATTGATAATATCCAATATTAAGAATCGTAGTGGTTCGAAAAATCATAATAGATAAGGACATACCATTTCTTGAAGGGGTCTTCCCTCCAGAAATTCAAGTGCAATATCTTGCTCCAGAAGATATTACCCCTGCTATTGTGCGTGACGTGGATGCTCTCTTTGTGCGCACGCGTACGCGAATCAATTGGGAGTTACTCCATGAAAGCAAAGTACGTTTTGTTGCTACTGCCACTATTGGGTTTGATCATATTGACCAAGACTATTGCTGCGAAGCAGGCATACATTGGGTCTCTTGCCCGGGCTGCAACGCACAAGCAGTTTGTGATTACGTTGAGAATGTATTAGATACATTGGATTCGAAACAATATAGCAAAACGATTGGTGTAATCGGATATGGACATGTTGGCAAATTAGTGGCTGCTATGGCAGAAAGAGTCGGTTATAAAGTATTGATTTCCGATCCTCCATTAAGTGTAGGAATGCCACTTGAAGAAATGGCTTCGCAATGTGATATTATTACATTACATACCCCACTCACATACATAGGAGATTACTCCACCTATCATCTTTTTAACCAAGCCGTTTTGGCACAATGTAAACCAAATATTTTGCTGATTAATGCTGCAAGAGGTGGCGTAGTAGATGAACAAGCATTATTGAAGCATTTGATGACAGACCAAGGAAAGGACATGCAAGTGGCCATTGATTGTTGGGAGGGAGAACCATCTATCAATAAAATTCTTTTACAACGAAGTGATTTAGCTTCTTTTCACATCGCAGGATACTCTATAGAAGGCAAAATGCGCGCTAGTGAGATGTGTTTACGGGCTTTTTGTGAATTTTTCTCGCTTCCGATTTTGTCAATCAATAAAAAAGTAGTACCTTTGCAGGGTGATTCGGCACCAGGGTGGCTATGTCGTATCTCTGACCAACTCAAGGCCCAACCCGAAAACTTCGAACAACTACGTAAACAATATAAATTAAGATAATGGCAAACTTTCAAAAACTCACCCCTCGAGCTACAGATTACTCGAAGTGGTACAACGAACTAGTAGTAAAAGCAGACTTAGCTGAGCAATCAGCTGTACGAGGATGTATGGTAATCAAACCCTATGGCTATGCCATATGGGAAACGATTCAAGCAGAGCTTGACCGTCGTTTCAAAGAGAAAGGCGTAAAAAATGCCTATTTCCCACTTCTCATCCCTAAATCATTCCTCAGTCGTGAAGCAGAGCACGTAGAAGGTTTTGCCAAAGAGTGCGCCGTGGTTACTCACCACCGCCTGATGAATGACCCTGAGGGCAAAGGTGTTGTAGTTGACCCTAAAGCGCGCCTCGAAGAGGAGTTAATCATCCGTCCTACTTCCGAGACTATCATCTGGTCCACCTACAAGAATTGGATATCTTCCTACCGCGACCTGCCTATCCTTTGCAACCAATGGTGCAACGTGATGCGTTGGGAGATGCGTACCCGCCTCTTCTTGCGTACTGCCGAGTTCCTTTGGCAAGAGGGGCATACTGCCCACGCTACCAAAGAGGAAGCAGAAAACTATGCAGCCACTATGCTGGATGTATATGCTGACTTCGCAGAGAAAGTGATGGCTATCCCTGTTGTGAAAGGTGTCAAATCGCCAAACGAGCGTTTCGCAGGTGCTCTCAACACCTATTCCATCGAGGCAATGATGCAAGATGGTAAGGCATTGCAAGCAGGTACTAGCCACTTCTTGGGTCAAAATTTCGCCAAGTCATTTGACGTACAATTCCTCACCAATGAGAATAAATACGAGTATGTTTGGGCTACTTCTTGGGGCGTTTCTACCCGCCTTATGGGTGCACTCATTATGACCCACTCTGATGACAACGGTTTGGTTCTTCCTCCAAATCTCGCACCAATTCAAGTGGTTATCGTACCTATCTTTAAGAAACAAGACCAACTTGATGCCCTCATGGAGAAACTCAATCCATTGGCTGATGAGTTGAAGAAACTCGGCATCCGCGTACAAGTAGATGCTAGCGACAAGGCAACTCCTGGCTTCAAGTTTGCTGAATACGAACTCAAGGGTGTGCCTTTGCGCCTTGCAATGGGTGGTCGTGACCTCGAGAACGGCACTATCGAACTCGCACGCCGCGACACCATGACCAAGGAGACTGTTTCGTTCGATAATATCGTAGAAACCATCCAAAACTTGCTCAAGGAGATTCAAGATAATATCTACCAAAAAGCATTGGATTTCCGTCTTGCCAACACTCGTGAAGTGAATACTTGGGAAGAGTTCAAAGAGGAAATCAAGAAACCTGGCTTCTTGCTCTGCCACTGGGATGGTACTCCAGAAACCGAGGAGAAGATCAAAGCCGAAACCAAAGCCACTATCCGTTGTATTCCTTTCGAGGGCGACAAGACACCGGGTCAATGTATTTATACTGGCAAACCTAGTGCACAGCGCGTGATATTTGCGATTGCATACTAAAAAATGCAACATATGATAAAAATCGCACCTTATGTGCGATTTTTTTTGCTCATATCAAAAAAAAGCAGTATCTTTGTACCCGATTTCGACAACGGGATGTGGCGCAGCCCGGTAGCGCAACGGTCTGGGGGACCGGAGGTCGCAAGTTCAAATCTTGTCATCCCGACAAAATATAAGAATTAACCATCAGTGATGTCTGGTGGTTAATTTTTTGTATTGTTCTATATAAATGTTGTGAAATTCCCAATAAATGAAATATTTATTATTTACATTTGGAGCAGTGAACATATTTAATAAATATGGTATTCCTACGGTGTGCCTATATTAATCTACCGTTTATCTACCGAGTATGTACCGTATATCAACCGTATATCTACCGTAATTAATTGCGAGTTGGTAGCGAAGGTAAAGAATCTTATGAGCTAACTTACATTGAGTCATATAATAGTATGGCTGATAGATAAATCTATTATTTTTCAAAAAAATGTTCACTATATTTGCGTATAGGCATTTTTTGTTGTATCTTTGCAAAGAAATTGAGAAAAAACAGAAATATGATACTAAAAGGAAAATTCGAACATTCACACGGCATTATAAAATGTGTTCAATGGATTGTATGCGTCCTACTCTTTACTATGCCCGCTATGATAAGTGTTGTGGCTTTCCCGCAGCCACTATCAGTAACTTCGTTGAAGTGGATACAGTTCTTGCAAACGACATCAATATTTTTGTTGCCACCACTATGTATGGCTTATCTTTGGAGCGAGCGACCGCTAGAGTGGTTGCGGGTGAAAGGTGAAAGGTTAAAAGTGAAAGGCGAGGGTTTATGGGCTGTAGTGCTGATGCTGGTAGCGTTACCAGCGATTAATTTGTTGGGGTATTTGAATCAGCAAATGACCTTGCCAGCGTTTTTGGAGCCACTGGAACAATGGATGAAGACATCGGAAGAGAATGCAAAAGTACTGACTGAACAATTTCTCAATGTAACCACCTTCAGCGGATTGATTATCAATCTACTATTGATGGCGCTATTGCCTGCCGTAGCAGAGGAATTGACATTTAGAGGGGTGCTGATGAACCTTTTTGAGCTTAAAGGTGAAAGGTTAAAGGTGAAAGGCAAGAGAACTCACTTGGCAATATGGTGTAGTGCGATATTGTTTTCGGCGATACATCTGCAATTCTATGGTTTTGTGCCTCGTATGTTGATGGGAGCGTTGTTTGGCTATATATTGGTGTGGACGGGCAATTTGTGGATACCCATATTGATGCATTTTACCAATAATGCTATGGCGGTATTGCTATATTTTGTGGCATACCGAGCAGGATGGAATATGGAGCAGGTGGATGCTATAGGCACAAACGACACCCTGTGGTTGGGTGTCGTCAGTATGGTTTTAACGATAGTGGGAATTTATGCTTTTCGTCGTTCGACCACGATGAGCAATGCTTCTTCTCGAATATCCAGCGGTAATTGAATGTTACGTAGTTGAATACTGCGTACCCATCCCGGAACATCTTTCGCATGCAGGGTGTTAAATACGTCGCGCAGCATTTGATATTGCTCATTAGTGTATTGTTCATGGGGGATACCCGCTAGTGAATCTAATTCCTCATCATCGTAGTAGATTATCACTGCATTGGTTTGTAGTAGTGTCTCTCGTTCGCAAACAAGGTGCTCGCCGCAGCAGCCATCGGATTCTACTTGCTCCACTTCTGGGGAAGCGTTTTGCTGCTCAATATTGTTTAGAAGTTCAGCATTGTTTTTCTGCTCCTTGCGTGCGCGTATTTCAAATACTACAAGCACTACTAAGCCTAAACATATGAATAATATCAAAGGTATCATAAAAATCACTAATTATTCTACGTCTTCTTCTATAACCAAATTGTCAATGATAAAATTCTGACGGTCGGTGGTATTTTTTCCCATATAGAAACTGAGCAGATCTGCTACCGCATCTTCTTTACGTAATGTCACTTGATCCAAACGAACGTTTTTGCCTATAAATTCTTTGAATTCATCAGGACTAATCTCACCTAAACCTTTAAATCGGGTAATCTCAGGATTTGGTTTAAGTTGTTCTATAGCTTGGATACGTTCCTCTTCACTGTAGCAATAGCGTATTTCCTTCTTATTTTTTACGCGAAAAAGTGGTGTCTGCAAGATATATACGTGACCTTTTTTTACCAAATCAGGGAAGAACTGTAAGAAGAATGTAAGCAGCAGCAAACGGATATGCATACCATCTACATCGGCATCCGTGGCAATAATCACTTTGTTGTAACGCAGTTCATCTAATCCGTCTTCGATATTAAGTGCTGATTGCAAACAGTTGAATTCTTCATTTTCATATACCACGGATTTTGTCAAGCCATATGAGTTGAGTGGTTTACCACGCAATGAGAACACAGCTTGAGTACGTACATCACGACTCTTGGTAATACTGCCTGACGCTGATAGTCCCTCGGTGATAAAAATACTACTTTCCTGACGCAAGTCATCATCCGCATCCTTGGCTGATTTTGTTGGTTTTGCATCGTTATAGTGTACCTGACAGTCGCGCAATTTAGGATTGTTGAGTAGATTCTTTTTCGCACGTTCACGAGCAGCTTTGGTAACTCCTGCAATGGCTTTACGCTCTTTTTCAGAATCCTGAATCTTTTGCAACATCACGTCTGTCAGTTCAGGGTTCTTATGTAAGTAATTATCCAAATGTTGCTTCACAAAATCGTTAACGAATTTGTTCACAGACAAACAACCATCAGGCGACATGTCTTTGGAACCCAATTTTACCTTCGTCTGACTCTCGAACACGGGTTCCGAAACGTTGATAGCAATAGCTCCTACTACACCATTACGGATATCACTTAATTCAAAGTTCTTATTAAAAAACTCCTTGATTGTTCGACCGATGGCTTCACGGAAAGCGGCTTGATGTGTACCACCTTGAATAGTATGCTGACCATTCACAAAGGAGTGATATTCTTCGCCGCTTTGGTCCGTGTGTGTCAGTGCAATCTCTATATCTTCATCCTTTATGTGGATGATAGGATATAGTGGATCAACGGTCATTGTTTCGGTAAGCAAATCAAATAGGCCGTTCTTAGAGGAATATTTCTTACCATTATAAATAAGGGTGAGCCCTGTATTCAAATACGCATAGTTGCGCATCATAGTCTCAATGAAATCAGAACGGAAGTGGTAGTTTTCGAATATTCCTTTTGTATTATCTGGTATGAACTCTATTAGTGTACCACGTTTCTCACTACCACTATAGTCTTGAATATCCGTGTCCTCTACCAACTTGCCTTGACGGAAGACTACGCGACGTGTCTTATCATCACGCCAAACTTGCACCGCAAACTCTGCACTGAGAGCATTCACTGCTTTCGTACCAACGCCATTCAAACCTACAGATTTCTTGAAGGCTTTTGTGTCGTATTTTCCACCAGTATTCAGAATCGAAACGGCTTCTACCATTTTTCCCAATGGTATACCTCGTCCAAAGTCACGAACGCGTACTCTCTCCCCTTCTGATGGATCATTTGCGGACACAGGCATTACACTAATCTCAATGATCTTACCTTCGTTCATACGGAACTCATCAATAGAGTTGTCAATAGTCTCTTTAATAAGTACGTAGATACCATCATCTGAGTGATTACCATCTCCCAGTTTACCAATATACATACCTGGACGACGGCGAATATGCTCTCTATCGTCAAGGTGAATAATGTTATCTTCGTTGTATGTACTTGTTGGTTTGATTTCGTCAGCCATAATTAGTCCGTTTCACTATTAGAAGTTAGACCGTTTTACTGTTAGTGGTTAGAGTATTTGTTATTTTTTCTTTGCATCAATTTCGGTATCTACCAAAATACGTCCACAAAACTCGCATACGATGATTTTCTTGCGCAAACGAATATCCAATTGACGTTGTGCTGGAATCTTACTATGGCATCCACCGCAGCTATCGCGCTCTACTTTCACTACAGCCAAACCATTATGTGCATTTTTACGGATGCGGTGGAAGGCGGTGATAAGGCGATCCTCGATATGCTTTTCCAAATCCGCAGCACGCAACATATGTTTCTCTGTTTGCTCTTTGGTCTCGGCTAAAATAGCATCCAACTCGTTGCGTTTTTGATTGAGATCAACTGTCTTATCCTCAATTTCGGTAATGGTTTTAGCCTTTTCAGCTTGACGATTCTCAAGTTCAGTAGTAAAGTTTTTGATTTTACGTTGCGATGCCTCAATCTCTAACTCTTGGTACTCAATCTCTTTGGTCAGGTTGTCGTACTCGCGGTTGTTACGTACATTGTTTTGTTGCTCTTTGTAGCGAGAAATAGCAGCATTAGCATTCTCAATGCGTACGCGGTGGTCAGAAACACCTGTTTCACACTCTTTTATACCATTCTCAATGTTGGTCAAACGAGTTTTCAAACCCTCGATTTCATCGCCCATATCCTTTACTTCTTGAGGCAACTCACCTGCTAAAATACGCAGGTTATCGATCTTTGTGTTTACTGTTTGCAATTCATACAGAGCGCGTAGTTTCTCCTCTACAGTCAACTCTTGTTCTACTTTTTCTTTTGCCATAATTGTATGTTATTTGATGTTAATATTCTTAAATTTCTGGACTTTTCATTTCTAAAAAATATCTCACTGGACTTTCATCAGTGCGTGCAATATACGTTTTCACATGGGGCGATAACAATTCATCAAAAATCTCTCGTGTAAAATGTTCGCTTACCCAATGGTCCATATCTACTATTGTAATGCGCTGACAGGCACTTTGCAGTTCGTGATATTTAAAGTCTGCTGATAAATAAGCATCAGCCCCTTGTGCAATAGCTAACTCCATGAATTCAGATCCTGCTCCTCCACAAATAGCCACCTTGCTTATCTGATCATTTTTGCCTTCCACCCAGCGGAGTGGTGTGTTATTTGTAGCAAACACTTTGGCGACATGCGCGACAAAAGAATCTTGGCTCATTGCCGTAGGCAAATCACCTATAACGCCCAAACCAACTTCGTTTTGAACTACGGATGGGATGAGAATACGATAATCAGTTATTCCTAATTTTTCTGCTATACGACCACTTACACCATGCAAATAATTATCCATCGAAGTGTGAGCCGAATAGATAGCAATATTATGTCGAAGAGCTTTCTCAACGCAGCGCTCTTGCGAAGTGCTGCCCGTCAGATGTTTCAGTCCACGGAACAATAGTGGATGGTGAGAAATAATAAGTTTGCAACCCAGCAAAATAGCCTCATTGACCACAGACTCTGTTACGTCTACGGTCAACAATGCTGCTTTTACCTCTGCATTGCGATTACCCACCTGCAGTCCCGAGTTATCCCACTCTTCTTGGAAACTCAAGGGAACTACAGATTCTATGATATGAACAATATCCTTAAGGATCAACCTTTTTTAGCGCCTACCCCAGTACGTGCCGATGAAGCCGCTGCTTTTTGAGTCTTCACCTGTGCTTTAGGAGCAGGTTTCTTTGTTTCTTGCTTTTTTTCTTCTACTGCAGCTACTTCTTCGCCTTCTTCATCTATGGTAAAATCGGTAATTCCCGAATTAATCAGGATGTTATACCATTGGATGAGTTTGCGGATATCGCTTGGATATACGCGGTCGCGGTCGAAGTTTGGAAGTACTTTGCCAAAGAAGTCGCGCAACTGATCGTTGTCGGCTTTCTTAGGGTCGATACTTGCTACTTTTAATGCCTCTTTTTCGCCGAGTTTGGTAAGAACCTCACTCAGTGCGATATCTTCGCCCATAGTGTACATGGAGATTTCGCCCAACGAAACGATTTTGTCGCGCGCATAAGTAGGAACACGCTTACCGTCGAGCAATGACTCAACAATCAGCATGTTATTTCCGCGACTAACTAGTTTGTAAAGTCCTGGTTTACCAGTGATTGATAAAATATCTCTTAGCATAATTTTGTTAAAATTTCATATTTATCCAATTTCGACTGCAAAGGTACAAAAAAAATTACAAACATACAAATTTTTTTGTTATTACATTCGTTTTTCTATACACCACATTCTAAATTATGTCAATCAGAAGTGACAATCCACCAAAAAAACTGTTAAAAATTCGTGTGCGCTTGTGTATGCGAGAAAAAAGTTGTACCTTTGCACGATTTTATGCGTTTGAAAAGCAATGTAAATATTAAGAACCGCCGTGCCTCGTTCGACTACGAGATACTTGATTGTTATGTCGCAGGTATCCAACTTTTCGGTACGGAGATCAAGTCTATCCGCGAAAGCAAAGCTTCGCTGGTGGATACTTATTGCCAGTTCATAGGTAATGAACTATGGGTTAAGCAAATGCATATCGCGGAATATCGCTTTGGCACGTACGCTAACCACGAAGCCAAACGCGATCGTAAACTGCTCATGACACGCAAAGAGTTGCGCAAACTGCAACGACAAGTGCAAGATACGGGTAAAACCATCGTACCATTGCGGCTGTTTATCAACGATAAAGGTTTTGCCAAGATGGAGATTGCACTTTGCCAAGGTAAACATACCTACGACAAACGACAAGCCCTTCGCGCAGCAGACGATAAACGCGAATTGCAGCGCGCAATGCGAGAAAGATAATATATAACTGGCTGATTTTATCCAATCATTCTACTTATTAGAATAATAACTAAAAAAACATACAACTATGTCAAAAGCATTACTTATGATTCTCGACGGCTGGGGAATCGGAAACAAATCTAAAGCCGATGCAATCTCTTGCACTCCAACCCCACACTGGGACGCATTGTTGGAGAAGTACCCACACAGCCAACTGCAAGCCAGTGGCGAAAATGTGGGTTTACCTGATGGACAAATGGGTAACTCTGAGGTAGGCCACCTCAATATCGGCGCAGGTCGTGTGGTGTATCAAGACCTTGTGAAGATCAACCGCGCTTGCAAAGATGGTAGCATCCTCGAAAACCCAGAAATCAAATCTGCTTTCGGTTATGCGAAAGAGACAGGCAAGAAGCTCCATATCATGGGACTCACCTCTAACGGTGGTGTACACTCTTCTTTCGACCATCTGTTCTACCTCACCCAAATCGCTAAAACCTACGGATTAGACGGCAAAACTTTCATCCACTGCTTCATGGACGGCCGTGATACCGACCCTAAGTCTGGTCTCGGTTTCATCGACCAACTCCAACAACACTTGGCTACCAGTTGCGGCGAGATTGCATCTATCCAAGGTCGCTTCTATGTGATGGACCGCGATAAACGTTGGGAGCGCGTGAAGGTGGCATACGACTGCCTCGTACATGGCGAAGGCAAAGCATCTGAGGATATGCTCCAAGCCATGCAAGAGAGCTACAACGAGGGCGTGACCGATGAGTTTATCAAACCTATCGTTCATGTACGCGATGGCAAACCACTCGCTACTATTGAGGAGGGCGACGTAGTGATTTTCTTCAACTACCGCAACGACCGCGCGAAAGAGATCACCATCGTGCTCACCCAACAAGACATGCCAGAGCAAGGCATGACCACCATCCCTAACCTGCAATACTACTGCATGACTCCATACGACTCTTCGTTCCAAGGCCTACATGTCCTCTTCCCTAAAGAGAACGTACAAAACACTATGGGTGAGATCGTGTCGAATGCGGGCTTGAAGCAACTACGTATCGCTGAAACCGAGAAGTTTGCACACGTAACCTTCTTCTTCAACGGCGGCCGCGAGGCAGAGTACCCAGGCGAGGAGCGTATCTTGATCCCTTCACCCAAGGTGGCTACCTATGACCTCCAACCAGAGATGTCTGCGCCAGAGGTGACAGAGGCACTTTGCGAGGCACTTGACACGCAGAAATATGACTATATCACCCTCAACTTCGCTAATGGCGATATGGTGGGTCACACAGGCGTATATGCTGCTATCGAGAAAGCAGTCAAAACGATCGATGAATGCGTGGATAAAGTGGTAAATACTGCTCTCAAGAACGACTACGAGATCATCATTATCGCTGACCACGGCAACTGCGACAATGCTATCAATGCCGATGGTTCGCCTAATACTGCTCACTCGCTCAACCCAGTACCATTCGTGTATGTGAGCAAGGAGCACACCGACGCACAACTCGAAGACGGTATCCTCGCCGATGTGGCTCCATCCCTATGCCACATCCTCGGCGTAGAGCAACCAAAAGAAATGACTGGACATAACTTGATTAAGAATTAAGATAATCATTAGGCGAGAGGCGAAAGGCAATAAGGCGAGAGGCAAGGGATAGCGGCATAGCCGCATATTACTAGCCTTTAACCTTTAACCTTTAACCTTTAACCTCTAACCTCTAACCTAAAATATATGGCTTTACAATGTGGTATAGTGGGTCTGCCTAATGTCGGCAAATCGACCCTATTCAACTGCTTGAGCAACGCCAAGGCGCAATCGGCTAACTTCCCTTTCTGTACGATTGAGCCCAACGTAGGCGTTATCACCGTACCCGATGAGCGACTCATCAAGCTCGGCGAACTCTGCAAACCCGAACGCGGAGTGATTCCAACCACCGTTGAAATCGTGGATATTGCGGGATTGGTCAAGGGTGCAAGCAAAGGCGAAGGCCTTGGTAATAAGTTCTTGGCTAACATCCGCGAGACGGATGCTATCATCCATGTACTCCGTTGCTTCGATGATGAGAACGTAGTACACGTGGACGGCTCTGTGGATCCTATCCGCGATAAAGATATCATCGATGCCGAACTCCAACTCAAGGACCTTGAGACCGTGGAGTCGCGCATACAGAAGATAGAGAAACAAGTGCGCGTGGGTGGCGACAAACAAGCCAAAGTGGCACTCGATGTTCTTCTCAAGTACCGCGAAGCCCTCTCACAAGGCCGTTCTGCTCGCACTGTGGAACTGGTGAATAAGGACGAGGAGCAAGTGGCAAAAGAGACGATGCTGCTTACTAGCAAACCAGTGCTCTATGTCTGCAACGTGGACGAAAACTCTGCTGTCAATGGCAATGCTTATGTGGAGCAAGTGCGCGAAGCGGTGAAAGATGAGAACGCACAAGTATTGGTTGTGGCAGCGAAGATTGAGAGTGAGATTGCCGAACTCGAGACCTACGAAGAACGTCAGATGTTCCTCGATGAAATCGGGCTTTCTGAGTCAGGTGTGAGCCGTTTGATTAAGGCAGCATACGCACTGCTCGACCTTCGCACTTTCCTCACCGCAGGCAGCGACGAGGTACGTGCTTGGACCTTCCGTGCGGGCAGCAAAGCTCCTCAATGTGCAGGCGTTATCCACACCGATTTTGAGCGTGGCTTCATTCGCGCAGAGGTGATCAAGTACGAAGATTATATCGCACTTGGTGGCGAGTCCGCTTGCCGTGCAGCAGGTAAATTGGGCATCGAAGGCAAAGAATATGTGGTGCAAGATGGCGACATCATGCACTTCCTTTTCAATGTGTAATTAAAAAGGCAATAAGGCGAGAGGCAATGAGGCGAGAAATAGCGGCGCAGCCGCATATTACCAGCCTTTAACCTTTAGCCTCTAACCTTTAACCTATAATATAACAATGTTTGATTTTCTAAACACTTGGCTCGCCACTGGCGGCTTTTGGGTAGCAGTACCACTGATTATTGTGGGCTGTGCAGCCCTTATCAAGGGTGCTGACTTCCTCGTGGATGGTGCTTCGGGTCTGGCAAAGAAATATGGCGTGAGCGATATTGTGATTGGTCTGACCGTAGTGGCTTTCGGTACCAGTATGCCCGAGTTTGTGGTAAACATGGTGGCAGTAGGGCAAGGAAGCACGGAGATTGCCATCACCAATGTGCTGGGTAGTAATATCATCAATATCTTCGTGATATTAGGCTTTACTGCACTAATATTCCCGATTTCATCGCAAAAAACCACACGCCGTTTCGATATTCCTTGGAGTCTTTTGGCTGCACTGTTGGTGTTGCTATTTGCGGTATATAATAGCCCATCATGGTTGCAAATTGAGCATTTATTCAATATGAGCATCAACCAACCATCTATCAGCGATTTAGGGTCAATCAACGTTGGACAAGGTAAAGCGGGCTTCATCTCAGGTATCGGTGGTAGTATATTGCTCATTCTCTTCCTCATCTTCCTTTGGCATAATTTCAAAGGTATTGGTAGCGCACCACAAACAGAGAGTAACGAAGGCTACAAACCCATGTCTGCCAAACGTGCATTGGCATTGATTCTCGGTGGATTGGTGGGCTTGGTTGTCGGTGGCGAAGTGATTGTCAAGAGTGCTACCTCTATTGCGCACTCTTTAGGTGTGAGCGATGCGATTATCGGTTTGACGGTTGTAGCGTTGGGTACATCATTGCCCGAACTGGCAACCTCTTGTATGGCAGCATTCAAAAAGAACTGCGATATTGCGTTAGGTAATGTGATAGGTAGCAATATCTTCAATATCTTCTTCATCCTCGGTACAAGCGCATGTGTTAAAGCATTGCCTGGCTACCACGGATTGGAGATTGATGCGTTGATGGCTGCATTGGGTAGTGTCTTGGTGATGCTCTTTGTCTATCTCACCAAGAAACACGAGATCAAACGTTGGCACGGAGCCATCCTTCTGCTCACCTATGCCGCTTATCTCACATACCGAATAATTACCCTCTAAACAATAAAAACATATGAGCAAAATCCAACTTCCCGAAAATGCTAATCGCCCTCTCAAGCCGGGCGAGAAGTATGAACCGATTCTCAAACCCAACCAAGAGTATCCCGAGATTACGCCTTATAGCGTCATCATAGGTGTCATCATGGCAGTCATCTTCTCGGCTGCCGCAGCGTATCTTGGCCTCAAAGTCGGTCAAGTATTCGAAGCAGCTATCCCTATCGCCATCATCGCAGTAGGTCTCTCCTCGGCTATGAAGCGCAAGAACGCCCTGGGCGAGAATGTCATCATCCAATCCATTGGTGCCAGTAGCGGTGTTATTGTAGCAGGTGCCATCTTCACCTTGCCAGCGCTTTATATCTTGCAAGCCAAATACCCCGATATCACCGTCACTTTCATGCAAGTCTTCCTATCATCCTTGCTCGGCGGTTGCCTCGGTATCCTCTTCCTTATTCCTTTCCGCAAGTACTTCGTACAAGAGAAGCACGGCGAATACCCCTTCCCTGAAGCCACAGCTACCACACAGGTACTCGTTTCGGGCGAACAAGGTGGCAACCAAGCCAAACCCCTCATTTGGGCTGCAGGTATTGGTGGTCTCTACGACTTCGCCGTTTCCACTTTCGGACTTTGGACTGAGAGTTTGAGCACCCGCATGATGGGTTGGGGTGAAGCGTTGGCTGCGAAGTTCAAACTGGTCTTCTCTATTAATACTAGTGCAGCAGTACTCGGTTTGGGCTATATCATCGGCCTCAAGTACGCTGCGGTTATCTGCGCAGGCTCATTCTTCATTTGGTGGGTACTCCTTCCATTACTCGGCAGTATCCCTGGCATGGCGGAAGTAGACCCACAAACGATGTTCGTGGACTATGGTCGCAATATCGGTATCGGTGCCATCGCTATGGCTGGTCTGATAGGTATTGTTAAGAGTTGGGGCGTCATCAAGTCCGCTGTCGGACTGGCTGGCAAAGAGCTCGGCGGCAAAGGTAAAGCGGTCATCACTGCCTCTCTCCGCACCGAGAAGGACCTGAGCATGAAGTTCGTGGTTATCGCTATTGCTGTAGCGCTCGTGATCACTCTTGTGTTCTTCTGGCTCGGTGTACTTGGCAATTTCTGGCAAGCACTTGTCGCATTCCTCGTGGTGGCAGTCATTGCATTCCTCTTCACTACCGTGGCAGCCAACGCTATCGCTATCGTGGGTAGCAACCCTGTTAGTGGTATGACCCTGATGACCCTTATCATCGCTTCCGTAGTCTTCGTGGCTATCGGTATGAAGGGCTCAAGCGGTATGGTAGGTGCTATGGTGATTGGTGGTGTTGTTTGTACCGCACTCGCTATGGCAGGTGGCTTCATCACCGACCTCAAGATCGGTTATTGGATTGGTACTACCCCACGCAAACAAGAGACTTGGAAGTTCCTCGGCACTCTCGTTAGTGCTGCTACTGTAGGTGGCGTAATGATTATCTTGAACAAGACCTATGGTTTTGTAGGCGAGAACGCACTCGTAGCACCTCAAGCTAATGCGATGGCTGCGGTCATCGAACCATTGATGAGCGGTCAAGGCGCACCTTGGATGCTCTATCTCGCAGGGGCTATCCTCGCATTGATTCTCAACTTCATGGGTGTACCTGTATTGGCATTCGCCTTGGGTATGTTTATCCCATTGGAACTCAACACTCCATTGCTCGTAGGTGGTGCTATCGCATGGCTCGTGAGCCGCAAGCGCGAGAAAGATGGCGAGAAAGCCGAAGAATTGGCACAAGCACGCAACGAGAAAGGCACGCTCATCGCTTCTGGTTTCATCGCAGGTGGTGCTTTGATGGGTGTAGTGAGTGCACTGATTAAGTTCTGCGGCGTAGAGTGCTACTTAGGCACTTGGGCTACAAGCGACGGTGCTGCCCTCGTCGGCTTGGCTGCATATATCACCCTGATTGGGTACTTCATCTGCGCCAGCAAGAAAACCAAATAAGCTTATCGCGCAATAAAAGAGTTTCAATGTTCCACGCGCTAAAGCGCTGTTTCAGAAATAGCAAACTCTTCTTTCAACAGCCGCAGGCATACCCTGCGGCTTTTTGCTACCTATATTTTACAATTCGTGGAGTTTAGACAAAAATATTTTGTAATGTCAAAAAAAAATAGTACCTTTGTCGCCGTTTCGGCGACGTTGTCGGAATAAGATTTTTCGCCACGAGTTTCTCGGTAGAGTGAATGTAAAGTTAAAAAACAACAAATACATATTAACCAAATAATAAAACGTTTTACAATTATGGTAAGTTACAAAGAACTTGGCTTGGTGAACACCAAAGAGATGTTTGCTAAAGCAATCAAAGGCGGATACGCTATCCCAGCCTTCAACTTCAACAACATGGAGCAACTCCAAGCTATCATCAAAGCAGCTGCTGAGACTAAGAGCCCAGTGATTCTCCAAGTATCTAAAGGTGCGCGTAACTACGCTAACCAAACCCTTCTCCGCTACATGGCACAAGGTGCTGTAGAGTACGCAAAAGAGTTGGGTTGGGAGAAGCCACAAATCTGTTTGCACCTCGACCACGGAGATAGCTTCGAGACTTGCAAGAGCTGCGTTGACTTCGGTTTCTCAAGCGTGATGATCGACGGTAGCCACCTCCCATACGAGGAGAATATCGCATTGACCAAGAAAGTAGTAGAGTATGCTCACGCTCACGACGTAACTGTAGAAGCAGAGCTCGGCGTGTTGGCAGGTGTTGAGGATGAGGTATCTGCTGCTGAGAGCCACTATACCAAACCAGAGGAGGTAGTAGATTTCGCTACTCGCACAGGTTGCGACTCATTGGCTATCTCTATCGGTACTAGCCACGGTGCATACAAGTTCACCCGTGAGCAATGTACAGTTGACCCACAAACTGGTAAACTCGTTCCTCCTCCATTGGCATTCGATATCCTCGACGCTATCATGGAGCAATTGCCTGGTTTCCCAATCGTACTCCACGGTTCTTCTTCAGTTCCACAAGAGTATGTGGATATCATCAACCGATATGGTGGTAAGTTGCCAGACGCAGTAGGTATTCCAGAGGAGCAACTCCGCAAGGCATCTGAGAGCGCAGTTTGCAAGATCAACATCGACTCTGATAGCCGTTTGGCTTTCACCGCTGCTGTTCGCAAAGTGTTTGCTGAGAAACCAGGTGAGTTCGACCCACGTAAATACTGCGGCCCAGCTCGTGACCTCATGACCGAGCTCTACAAGCACAAAATTATCAACGTTCTTGGTTCAAACGGTAAAGCTGAGTAATCATGGCTCTTCCATTTATGACAGCCGCTGAGGCTGCTCAATTAGTACCACACGGAGCAATATGCGGCATGGGTGGTTTCACCCCTGCCGGCGCTCCTAAGGATGTTCCTTCTGCTATCGCTGCGATGGCTGAGGCACTCCATGCTGAGAGCAAACCATATAAGATTGGTATGTACACTGGTGCCTCTACTGGCGACAGCTGCGACGGTGCACTCGCTCGCGCTCACGCTATTGAGTTCCGCACTCCATACCAAGGTAATAAAGACCTCCGCACCGAGCTTAATGCACAAGGTGCACACTACTTTGATATGCACCTGAGTGAATTGGCGCAAGACCTCCGCTACGGCTTTATGCCAAAGCCAGACTTCGCTATCGTTGAGGCTTGCGAGGTAGTAGAGAAAGGCGACCAAGTAGAGATTGTTCTCACTGCGGGTGTAGGTAACGTACCTACTTTCTGCCGTTTGGCTGACAAGGTAATCGTAGAGCTCAACGAGGCTATGCCTGCTGCTATGCGTGGCATGCACGATATCTACGAGCCAGCCGACCCACCTGTACGCCGCGAGATTCCTGTATATACCGTTTCTGACCGCATCGGTACAGACTGCGTGACTATTTCTGCTGAGAAACTTGTTGCTGTAGTAAAGACCAACCGTCCAAACGAAGTGGGTGGTTTCACTCCACTGGATGAAACTACTGCTAAGATTGGTGCGAACGTAGCTTCTTTCCTCGAGAACGAGATGAAAGAGGGCCGTATTCCTGCTACTTTCTTGCCTATCCAATCAGGTGTGGGTAATATCGCTAACGCTGTGTTGGGTGCTCTTGGCGAGAACAAGAACATCCCTGCTTTTGAGATGTACACCGAGGTAATCCAAGACTCTGTGGTAGGTTTGATGAAAGAGGGTCGCGTGAAGTTCGCTTCTGGTTGCTCATTGACTATTGGTGCTGATAAGCTCCAAGAGATCCTCGACAACCTCGACTTCTTCCGTGATAAACTCGTGCTCCGTCCACAAGAGATAAGCAATAACCCAGAGGTGGCTCGTCGCTTAGGTCTTATCACCATCAACACCGCTTTGGAGGCAGATATCTTCGGTAACATCAACTCTACCCATGTTTGCGGTACGAAGATGATGAACGGTATCGGCGGTTCGGGCGACTTTACCCGCAACGCATATATCAGCATCTATACCACTCCTTCGACTGCTAAGGGCGGTGCTATCTCGGCATTCGTGCCAATGGTTAGCCACCACGACCACAGCGAGCACTCTGTGAAGATTATCATCACCGAGCACGGTATAGCTGACTTGCGTGGTAAGAGCCCTATCCAACGCGCTCACGAGATTATCAACAACTGTGTGGATCCACAATATCGCCCAATGTTGAACGAGTACTTGGAGATGTCGAAGACCGCACATACACCTCATACACTGAGCTGCGCATTGGCTATGCACGAGGAGTTCCTCAAGTCAGGCGACATGCGTAACACCAAGTGGGAGAATTATAAACGATAATCGTTAGTATATAAATAAAAAGACTGCTCTCATCATACGGAGCAGTCTTTTTTGTGTATGAAAAATTCCCTGCTGGTTAGGCGACCACCATAGGAGATCTGTGGGATATCTGTGGGCTTTCTGTGGCTATTAAGTGCTCAATATCAATCATTAAGATAACTAAATTGTGATTGGTTCTATTTTCTTTTTATCTAATTTATATGGATTAAAACGCCATCCTAAAACTATTTGAGCTAAGAAGTGGGGTGAATAAGATAACATGGGCGTGGAATTACCATTACTACCATATCTAAAGAGGTGTTTCGTACTATTAGTGGCTACTATAGTACATGATAGTCCAATATTGAAATGGTCTTTAATTACCCAACCTATTTCTTGCCACACTCCAAAAGTTACTTTGTTGCAATATTTTCGACTGTCATACTTTACGCCATTATCCACTAATTTACTATTGGTTAAAATTCCTAACTCTACACCAGTACGAGAATAAAATACTCTTCGTTCAATAGAATATGCTGGACGAAAACTCAAATATTGTAGGTTCAAAGCTGGTGTTCCAACTACATTTTGAAGTTTGTTAGTACCACGGAAATTATACTGTACCCCTAAGTAAATAGAACTGCGTTTGAATCCCATGTTTTTTTGTCTAGGAGCAAACTCAATGTATCCTTCTATACTGGGAAAGAAACTCTTTCCGTAAATAGGAGAATATTCATCAAAGTATGATATGCTCATGTACATACCATTTCCTTCCTTTACTTGTGCGCCATATAAAAGCCATGGTCCTTCTGGTGGAGTTGTAGTGCGGATCTTTTTTTTCTCTTTTTTCTGTTGCAACCGTGCAATTTCATAGAGAGATGGTATTGTATCAAGATGCTGATGAACACTAAAACTTTGCACACTACCATTTTGGTAAATAATTGAGGCTATTTTATCCGTTCCAATAACAAATGTAGGACCTGTAGGGTTATTTGCTTTTTTGTATCGTATAGCTGTTTCAGATACTTCTTCAACGATTGCATCTATGCGTACAGCATCATTTGTTACAATAATGTCTTGTGCTTTTGATACAATGCATAAAAGACAAGCAACTAATAAAGTTACTAAACATTTCATTTTATTAGAAGTTTAGTGTTAATCCTATACCATTTTGTGTCATTCCAACATTCAAATCCATAGTGAATTCACCTTCTAATGAAGAAGAACATTGATTGTTGAAAATATCAAGTGCTTGCTTTTTTTGTTTATCTCCTACTAGTACAAAGGTGGTTCCAAGAGCTAATCCAAATACCGCAATTACACCTCCTGCTATTATTGCCCCGCTATCTTTTGAAAAAGCTGTTATACACCCTCCTATAGATGCCAGACAATATCCTCCCGAACCTAATATTGTCATTTGGCTGTTTCCTGATTGATATTTTTTGTAAGCATCAGCGCAAGTCAATTTTAGAAAATCTCTATATAAAACCTCATCTAATTCAATACTACCATAATAGTATTTGCCTCTTTCTTCTGATGTTTCTATAGTTTGTCCAGGAACAAAAATAATATCTTCTGCTCTTCGGACACTTGTAACTAATCCACTATTTATACTTTGTTGAGCGTTAGGTTGTGAAGTCGCAGCAAATGTTTGAACCTCTCCATTTTTGTAAATGATGGAAGAAACCTTTGAAGTTGCGATTACAAATGTAGGACCAGTTAAATTATCCATTTTCTTGTACTTGACTTCGGTTTCTGATACTTCAGTTATCTGAGCATCTATACGCTCAGATGAAGTTGTTACAATAATGTCTTGTGCCCAAATTAATGAGCAAAACACTACACATAGTAGCGTAATTAAAACTCGTTTCATTGTTATTTTTTTTAATTGTTAATAAAAATGTTATTTTCTTAAAACCAATCCCATTGTAAGAAATAAACAACAATTCCTGCGCGGAGATCGAATGCAAATCCAGGATCTTTATTTCCCGCAAGTCCAATACCTGCACCTGCAGTTAAACCAACAATATGAAGTGGACCAATCATATGGGTAGTATTCACATCTATCATCATTGTCACTGATTTTGGATATGGAATATTAGATTGTCCAAATTTTACTCCTAAACCAACATCCCAGAGGTATATATCACTAGGCCTGCCACCAAAATACATACCTAAACCAACATTCCAACATACTTTATCACCATAATCTCTATGAATGAAATCGTAACCTACCATACCTGTTACATCACCTCCAAGATAACTTGAACCATATCGAAAACGAAGTTCCATATTTTCACCCCACCAGGCACTTATATTTGCAGACAAAGAAAAACCTCCTGCATTATAGTTGTTATAACTTTTTTCTATGTAATGTGATTGCATAGAAAGTTGTCCCATAGTTCTACCAAATTCAGCAGCTCTTGAATAATCGGTATAACTATTTTGCCCATATGATGAACTACCGCCAGAATTCGTGGTTGATGTTTCCGTGTTACTCTGCCCGCCACTATTAATCGTATAAATCCATGTTTCCTCAATAACAGTATAATAAACATAGTTATTGATTCTTATACCATTAGGGTATTGTTTGCGTTGTGTTTGTTTTTCGCAATGTACCGAACAGCTATTACCATTACAATCAGTAGCACTATTTATTCGAACACGCAAATCCCAGCCATCACCTTCGTTCACTGAATAAACATATGCAGGACCTATTGATCCTCCAACATTTGAATTTTGAATCTTTTGGGCTGTTACTTTTATGGGACCGCATGCATTAATTTTCCGAATAATTGTCCGCGATTTCTCATAAGTAGTAGGAGCTGCATACATTGCAGTTCCAATAACAATAAAAACTAAATATGTAACAAACTTTTTCATAATAAATTTAATTTGTTATGCCTACTCTTCATCGGATTTTCAGCTGCCTCCGTTTGTTAATGATTGCTTTGTTGTTTATTGCATACACAAAAAAAGCGGGACTGCACTGTTGCTGTTCCGCTTCTTGAGGCCTTCGCATTGCCTACCCTTATAGAACAACAACGCGAAGCCCACGCCGATATGTACGCACACACTTCACTCTATATAGTGAGTATGGATATAAATATACATATCCCGAGGTCATCAATCGTTGCTATGCTCTGATAAGGGATTGAAAGTTGCGAAGTTTCAAGAAACCAGAACAAAGCGCTTTTGACGCCTTTATTATGTCTGCAATCATCCCACCCAAAAGACATAATCCCAAGGCGTGGGCTAATTACGCTGCAAAGTTAGTGAATTATTTTGGATTGAGCAAATAAAAATTGCTTTTTTGCTGTTTTTGGAGTCATAGAGTACCCGAAAGTGATTTGTCAAGTACCCCATAACGCCGCAGGCGAGCGTTATCGGGGACCCGCTGACTAATAGACAAAGAAAGAAACATTTTTAGGAATTTAGTCAACCTTTTTAGGAAGAGAATCAACTTTTTTAGGTAGCCTAATATTAATAAAAAGCACTTTTTTGTGGTAGGAAGTTCTTTCGGTGTTCCTTGGTTCTTCTTTGGTTCATCTTTGGTCTTTAGCCCGAGGGAGTTTGGGAAGGTACAAGGGAAGGGAATCTTAAGAAAAGTGCTTTTTTTTCATTGCTGCTAAGTCGGCGTTCTCTCGGTGTTCTCTCGGTCGTCGGTCGGTGGAGTCGGGGAACGTATAAGAGAAGTAAATCTAAAGAATAGTGCTATTCTACCCACGTTTGAGGTACGAAGATGATGAACGGTATCGACGGTTTGGGCGACTTTACTAGCAACGCATATATCAGCATCTATACTACTCCTTCTACCGCTAAGGGTGGTGCTATCTCGGCCTTCGTGCCAATGGTTAGCCACCACGACCACAGCGAGCACTCTGTGAAGATTATCATCACCGAGCACGGTATTGCTGACTTGCGTGGTAAGAGCCCAATCCAACGCGCTCACGAGATTATCAACAACTGTGTGGATCCACAATACCGCCCAATGTTGAACGAGTACTTGGAGATGTCTAAGAAGGCGCATACCCCTCACACCTTGAGCTGCGCACTCGCTATGCACGAGGAGTTCCTAAAGTCAGGCGACATGCGTAACACCAAGTGGGAGAATTATAAGCGATAATAATCGTTGATACATACAGAAAAAGACTGCTTTTCGGAAATGAAGCAGTCTTTTTTTTATGACAAATAACCCGCGCGAGACATGGCATGAATATCATGAAGGAGAGTACGATTTTCATCATGAGAGTTGGTTGGATACTGACGAGTTTCAATCGTGCATAGATTATGTCCGAGTGAAGTTGGCTAATGAATATCCCAATGATATAGAAGATATTGATGTTCATCTTCGACCTTATCAAAAAGTGTGTGATATTATGAGAGAATGTGATCAAGATGGCGAACCAGTAAGGTTGGTATTTTGGTTTGATAATTAATAATAGGAATACAGGGACGCAAAATAACACATAAAAGCCACCGAAAGCCCATAGATCTCCTATAGATGTGCTTATTTGTTCTATGCTTGCGCTGATTCCTCAGAGTGGGGACTCTTCGGGCGCTGCGCTCGGAGTGCGTTCCGTCGCACTCCTCCAGGTCCCGAAATTTGCGGGTAACTTATGAGGAAATAAAGATATAATCCAAAAACATTGCTATAAATTTGGAAAATAGAAAAAAATGTACTACCTTTGCACCCGCATTCAGTTAAAGAGCACCCCACTCGCCCACGAGGCTCGTCGGGGACCTCGCTTAAGGGAAGTAGGTGAGATTCCTGCACAGACCCGCTGCTGTGATTTGCAAAATCGTTTGCTTCGTATCTAAGTCACTGGCTAACTGTCAATTGTCAACTGACAGGCTGGGAAGGCTAAGCAAACGAGCAATAAGTCAGAAGACCTGCTGCATGCATAAGGGCATCCCCACTCGCCCACGAGGCTCGTCGGGGACCCCGAAGTTGAACGCTCTCGAGGAATAGGGCTTAGACATGACAAGTAGTTTTCCATATGATTGTAGGTACGCCAACGCGTATATGCTTGATAAAAGTATCAAGCGTAGTTGGTTGCTATGCATAATAGCATCTGCCGTTTTGCTGCTGACTTCCTGCCGTGGCGACGATATTACCTTCCCTGCGGAGTATGAGGTTTTGCCGATGGAACCGAGAGTATTGAGCAGTTTTGCATCGAACGAACCCATTGGTATGTACCTGCTCAACGAGGGGAATATGGGCAGCAACAAAGCTACTATTGACTACCTTGATTTCTGCAACGGTTGTTATATCCGCAATATCTATGGCGAGCGCAATCCGAATGTGATAAAGGAGTTAGGCGATGTAGGCAATGATATTCAGATATATGGTAACCGACTTTATGCAGTCATCAACTGCTCGCACAAAGTGGAGGTGATGGATGCTCGTACTTGTCGCAGAATTGGTCAAGTGGATATACCTAATTGCCGATATATCTGTTTCCACGCGGGAAAAGCATATGTCAGTTCGTATGTAGGTCCTATTAGCATTGACCCTAACGCACAATTGGGGGCTGTCTTCGAAGTGGATACTGCTACATTAGCAATCACTCGCAAAGTGACTGTGGGTTATCAGCCCGAAGAATTGGTAGTTCATGATGAGCATATTTATGTGGTGAATTCAGGCGGATATAGGGGCCCAGACTACGATTCTACGATGTCGGTTATCTCTCTTAAGGACTTCCGTCAAGTGCAGAAGATTCCCGTTTGCCTCAATCCTCATCGCTTGCGCAAAGACCAATACAACCGCCTTTGGATCACTTCCCGCGGTAATCACAAAGATGTTCAACCCGAACTAATATGTTTATCGCCCGCAGCCAATAGCCAATTGCCCATAGCCAATGCTCCAGCAGTAAGCGAAATTGTGATTTGTGGCGATAGCATGTACTACTATGGTTCGCATTGGAACGAGCAGACAATGTCCAACACCATCACGTATGGGGTCCTCAATATCCAATATCCGATACCCAATACCCAATACCCAATATCCAATATCCGTCCTCTCATTACCGATGGAACCGAGAAAAACATCAAGATCCCATACGGCATACAAGTCAATCCTTATAATGGCGATATATATATTACAGATGCTAAAAACTATGTCTCAAGTGGTCAATTACATTGCTACTCACGCGAAGGCAAACGCAAATGGAGTGTGCGCACGGGTGATATCCCTGCTCATATGTGCTTTGTCTATCGTTAGTTGTGAGTCCGAAATACCTATGGTAGGCCTTGGTATAGATGACACCTATACCATTGAGCGTATGCGCACGCTTATCCTTCATCCTGAGTATGAGGGCGAGCACTATGCATGGCGAATGGGGGATAAGGTAATTAGTACCGAACGCGACCTAATTTTCTGTCAAGCAGAGGCAGGCACGTATAATTTACAATTGGAAATTCATAATGATTATCCATTCTACCAAATTAAACATCAAACAAAGATTGTCGTCTTCGACGAAGAAGTCGCGTATTCACCGTATATTTCTAAGGTGTTAGAGTATAATCCTGCACCAGGACAATTTATCAACACCATGCCTGAATACGAAGATGGCGACACTTATCAAACCATGCTTCGTAAAGCAGAAGACGCCATCGCAGGCACCAATCGCAGTCTAATCTCGCTCGGTGGTTGGGGAGGATATGTAACTTTTGCTTTCGACCACTCTGTAGTGAATGCTCCTAATTTGCCCGATTTCACCGTAGAAGGCAACGCTTTCTATGCTTCTGCAGGCAACCGCAATGGCAGTAGCGAACCAGGTGTTGTGATGGTCAGTATAGATGTGAATCAAAACGGCCTGCCCGATGACCCCTTCTACGAACTTGCAGGCAGCGAACACACCCACTCTGCCACCATACACCAATACTCCCTTACTTACCACCGCACCCCTGCCACTCACACACCGCAGCCCGATATAAAGAACTCCCTCACCGACACCACCTATATTTTGTGGCACAACAACCAAGGCGAGCAAGGGTATATGTATAAGAACACTTTCCACACGCAAGACTACTTCCCGCTTTGGCTCACCGACTCTACGCTCACTTTCTTGGGCACTCGCCTGCCCAATAATGCTGTGGACAAAAATGGCAAAGGCAATATGTGGGTACTCCAGCCATACGACTTTGGTTATGCTGATAATCATCCCAACGACAGTATCAGCCGTTGTTCTTTTGATATAGATTGGGCGGTTACCGCCGACGGCAAACCAGCCAACTTGCCATGTGCCGACTTCGTGCGTGTCTATACGGGCGTACAACAACAATGCGGATGGATAGGCGAGATCTCCACCGAGGTCTCCCATGCGCGCGATTTGAATATTGAAGAATACTAATGATGAAGCGATTAACACATATTTTGATTCTCTGCGCCATACTTTGGTGCACATGTTCATGTACTTCATCTGGCAACATAGATGATTATAATATGGCGGTTTATACCCCCACATACGCCACAGGTTTTCGCATTGTCGGTGCAGAGGGCAAGCAGAGCACCATCATCCGAGTGACTAATCCGTGGCAAAGTGCCAACGAAGTAGAGATGATGCTCTTTATCGCTCGTGGAGGGGAGAAAGCCCCCAATGGTTTCCGTGGTCAAGTGCTGCAAGGCGATGCCAAGCGAATGGTGTGTATGTCTTCCAGCCATATTGCCATGCTTGATGCCATAGGAGCCGTAGAGAGCGTGGTGGGCGTATCGGGCAAGAACTTCATCACCAATCCCTATGTTGTAGCTCATCAACGCACTATCGCCGATGTGGGATATGACGGCAATATGAATTTCGAATTGCTCATAGCGCATCGACCCGATATCGTGCTGCTCTATGGTGTCACGGGTGCATGTACAATGGAGTCTAAACTCGATGAATTGGGCATTCCGTATATTTATGTTGGCGAATATGTGGAGGAAGATCCGCTGGGCAAAGCAGAATGGCTTATCGCACTTGCCGAGATAGTTGGCTGTCGCGAGCAAGGAATCGCCTATTTTTCTCAAGTGCCTCAGCGCTACTATCACCTCAAGGCCATTGCTACTGCTGCCACATCGCACCAACCCAAAGTGATGCTCAATACGCCCTATGCAGACTCGTGGTTCATGCCTTCTACTACTAGTTATCTTGCACGCCTAATTGCTGATGCGGGAGGCGATTATATCTACAAGAAGAACACATCTAACCACTCCCAACCTATCGACATAGAGGAAGTCGCTCTGTTGACCACAGAGGCAGATATATGGCTCCATGTAGAGGGCGTCAATTCGTTACAAGATCTTCGCAATCAATACCCTAAGTTTGCCAACATGCCTTGTGTACAGCGTGGAGAAATCTACAATTGCGACAAGCGCAGAGTACTGGGTGGCGGCAACGACTATTGGGAGTCAGGTGTCGTGCAACCAGATGTCATTTTGCGCGATTTAATCAAGATTTTTCACCCCGAATTAATATCCGAAGAATTTGTCTATTATCGAAAAATAGAGTAATATGAAATCCCGTTCTACCAATTT
The DNA here is from genome assembly GCA_045578255.1 of Paludibacteraceae bacterium. GTDB lineage: Bacteria > Bacteroidota > Bacteroidia > Bacteroidales > Paludibacteraceae > Colicola. The sequence goes on along the minus strand of JAZNJW010000019.1, from coordinate 33,703 downwards.
GTTCATAGCCCTATCTCTCCTGCTGGTTATCCTGTTTGTGCTTGACCTGCTCATTGGGTCTGTTCATATCCCGCTCCGTGATATTTTGGGTGCCCTCTTTGGCGGAGATGTGGACGCTGCTACGCGCCTCATCGTGCTAGATATTCGCCTCATCAAAGCTATTGTAGCAGTCTTGGCAGGCGTAGCACTATCGGTTAGCGGTTTGCAGATGCAGACGCTCTTCCGCAACCCTTTGGCGGGACCCTATGTATTGGGTATTAGTTCGGGTGCCAGTCTGGGCGTGGCTATCTTTATTTTGGGTATGCCATTGTTGGGAGTGGCTACCAACAGCGCCATCTCCTCCATCGGCACTGCTGGTGCAGCGTGGTTAGGCGCAGCGTTGATTCTTGCTTTTATTGCCTCGGTCAGTACCCGAATCAAAGACATCATGGTCATCCTCATTCTGGGTATGATGATTTCTTCTGGTGTGAGTGCGGTGGTGCAGATCCTGCAATATTTGAGCAACGAGGAAGCGCTCAAATCCTTTGTTATCTGGACAATGGGTTCGTTGGGCGATGTCACAAGTAGCCAACTCATGCTGCTCTTGCCTGCGGTATTGATAGGTTTGGTCGTTTCGGTGGCAGTTATTAAACCGCTAAACCTCCTCCTTCTCGGCGATCAATATGCCCGTACCATGGGACTGAATGTCCGCCGTTCGCGTTATCTGATATTTCTCTCCACCACCTTGTTGGCAGGTACTGTGACGGCTTTCTGTGGTCCTATTGGCTTTGTGGGATTGGCTATTCCGCATATTGCTCGTATGCTCTTCTGCAATGCCGACCATCGTATCCTACTGCCTGCTACCGCCTTGTGTGGAGCAATGGTTTTGCTCGGCTGCGATATTATCTCTAAATGGCTCACACTGCCTATCAATACAGTCACTGCCTTGCTCGGCATTCCTGTTGTCATTTGGGTAGTCATCCGCAACAAATCCATAGTATAATCCAGCTCCATCGCTTCATCACCTCATAGAATATGATTCAACTCCAAAACATATCCCTCGGATACAACGCTCAGCACCTGCTATTAGACAATGTATCCACCACTTTCACTTCTGGCACGACCACTGCGCTCATCGGTCGCAATGGCACAGGCAAATCCACATTGCTGCGCGCTATCATTGGTTCCGAACCGCTCAAACATGGCACTATTCTTATCAATGGCATTGATATTCAGCAGATTACTCCGCAGCAACTGGCGCAGCAGGTGGCTTTCGTGACTACCGAGCGTATCCGTATATCCAATTTGGCATGCCGCGATGTAGTAGCTCTTGGCAGGGCTCCTTACACCAATTGGATAGGTCGTATGCAAGCAGAAGATGAGGCGATTGTTATGCAATCTTTGGAGAAAGTGGGCATGGCTTCTTATGCCTTACGCACGATGGACAAGATGTCGGATGGCGAGTGTCAGCGCGTAATGATTGCCCGCGCATTAGCTCAACAGACACCTATCATCTTGCTCGACGAACCCACTTCGTTTTTGGACATGCCCAATCGATATGAACTATGCCATTTGTTGGCCGATTTGGCACATCAGGACAATAAGTGCATCATGTTCTCCACCCACGAATTGGATATTGCCCAGTCGCTCTGCGACACGATTGCGCTCATCGACTCGCCCACCATGCACCACCTCCCCACTCAAGAGATGATTCATAGCGGACATATAGAAAAGCTATTCAAGATACAAAACAAGATATAACTACTATTTAGAAAATATGTTGTTAGATGCAGTTGGCATTTTTTAAAGTTTCGCTAATATGTTTGCATAAGTGTAATATTTGTAGTACCTTTGCAGAGAAATTCAAAATAGCAATGTAATGAATTGGTTGAATAGTCTGTTTTTTGGTACGGGAGTACCCCATTCGATTTTTGTACTTACCCTAGCAATTGCTTGCGGTATATTCCTTAGTCATCGATTGAAAGTAAAAGGTATCACACTGGGTGTCACGTGGATACTCTTTTGCGCCATAGCTATGTCGCACTTTGGTATGTACCTAGACCCTATGGTGGAAACTTTTGCTAAAGATTTCGGACTGATATTGTTCGTGTATTCGATTGGTTTGCAAGTAGGACCAAGTTTCTTCTCATCGTTTGGCAAAGGAGGTATCAAGCTGAATCTGCTGGCGATGAGTGTCGTGCTGTTAGGGTGTGTGACGGCCTACTTGATTCACTTGTTTTCTGGCGTAGATATAGCTACGATGACGGGTGTGCTGTTTGGTGCGGTGACCAATACGCCCGGACTAGGTGCCGCACAGCAGGCCTTTAGCAATATTACGGGTGTGAGTAACCCGAATATTGCTAGTGGTTATGCGATGGCATATCCATTGGGCGTGGTGGGAATTATTTTTGCTATTCTGACAATGCGCTGGGTGTTCCGTATCAAGATAGATAAAGAAGAGGCGCGCGTGCAAGATGAGAGTAAAGTGCAAAAGGAGATAGAGTATATTGATATCTTGCTGGCTAATCCACAAGTAGAAGGTGCACATATTAGCGATTTAAGTAGGTTGTGTCATATGAACCTTATCGTATCGCGTTTGGTTCGTCCAAATGGCGAAGATGAGTTGCCCGATGTAGATACGATACTGCACGTGGGCGATAGGATACGTGTGGTAGTGGACAAAGAGAATGAACCCAGTGTGCTCTTATTGGGTATGGAAACCGCACTGCCTACCAATGAGAAAGCGCATGCGCATTTGGTATCGCGCCACGTGGTGGTAACCAAACCCGAACTGAATGGCAAGCGCATAGGAGATATGAATGTGCGTGCGACGTATCATGTGTCTATCACGCGTATTCGCCGTGCAGGTATCGAACTATTAGCCACACGCGACTTATATTTGCAACTGGGCGACCGCATCACGGTGGTAGGTGAAGAGCGCGCAGTAGATAAGGTGGAAAAGCTGTTTGGTAATTCTACGAAACGTTTGGATATTCCAAATTTGGCATCTATATTCTTAGGCATCGCGTTTGGTGTAGCGATAGGTGTGCTGCCTATCATGTTACCCGGATTGTCACAGCCCTTCAAGTTGGGTATCGCTGGCGGTTCGCTGATAGTAGCCATCTTGCTTGGCTGTTTTGGTCCGAAGATGCATGTGATTACTTATACAACTAGTAGCGCGAACTTGATGATACGTGAGATAGGTATAGCGATGTTCTTGGCAGCAGTAGGCTTTGGCGCAGGTAAGACGTTTGTGCCTACTCTATTGGACGGTGGTTATGTGTGGATTGGGTATGGCGTGATTATCACACTAGTGCCACTGCTGATAGTAGGAGTGATTGGGCGTCTGTGTCTCAAACTGGACTACTTCACTCTGATGGGACTAATCGCAGGTAGCACCACTGACCCACCTGCATTGGCATATGCGACCACATTGTCGTCGAATAACGACCGTGCAGCGGTGGCGTATTCTACGGTGTATCCGCTGACTATGTTCCTGCGCGTGCTGACGGGACAGTTGATGATATTGTTGTTTTTGTAGAAGTTAGACAGCTTTGCTGTTAGAAGTTAGATATTAGAGATATGAAAAGATTATTGATTTTAGTGATGGGGTTATGGGCAATAGGAAACGCACTATTGGCTGAAGTGATAACGATGGATTTAACTACGGCAACGGATGTGAATGGAGATACACTTGTTTATAGTGAGATGGCAGGTCAGTTTGCATATGATATGACCGATGTGTGGTCTTGTACCTACGACGATTCCAGTGTTTACCAGTGGATATATACTAATAGTGGACATTTTCGTCTCTCGCATCTACCTAGTCAGAATTCGTATGGTGGTTGGAGTTGGGAGGGATTCACGCTCTCAAAAGTATCACAAGATACTGCTAACGTCTTCGGTTGCACTGCCAATGGCGGATTAGCAGGGGTGGCTACACCATATGTAATTGGCTACTACTCCGATTGGATAACACTATCGCAAGGTTACTCGTCCAATATTATTTTATTTGATCAGGAATACTACCCAGAATATGTATATATTTGCCAAAATAGCAATACCAAAGAGGCTATTACCAATGGCGGCATATATAATGCCAGTGCTTTTACCGAAAACGATACCTTGACGTTGATTATAAGTGGACTAAATAGTAGTTTAGAGGAGTCGGGAAGTATAGTATATTATTTGGCAGTGGACGGCAAGATGAATAACAATTGGGTTAAAGTACCTATTACGGCTTTAGGTAAGACTTCAGGCTTAAGTTTTCGTATGATCACTACAGACGTTGGTGATATGGGAGCCAACACTCCAATGTATTTTGCTCTTGATGGCTTGACCATCTGCACACAACAACCTACTGCATTACACCAACCACACTTACCTACCACAGAACCTCAAAAGATTATTCGCCAAGGCGAACTATTAATTATACACGCAAACCACGCCTACACAGTTACTGGTGTACGCCGAGAATAACCCATATCAAAAGCAATGTTATCCCAACATATTAACCATTATTTTATTTTACATTTATGAAACATTATCTTTTTATTCTCATCGTGCTGGGGAGTATTATATTGAATGCATGCCAAGATCAACCAAAATTAGAAGAAGGTTTTTCTCGTGTCAACGTAACTAGTGAAGTAACCTCTGTTCAGCCCATGACTGGACTCGTTTTGTGGAGTACATACATGGCGCGTCAACGTTATGCCGAAGTGATCACATTGGAGTTTCAGTATTGTTTGCCATCACGCGTAGTGACAGGCAAAGTAGATGGTAAAATTCAATACGATTGGTCATATCTTGAGAACATCCTTGATGGTATGAAAGCGAGCAACCACCAAGCCGTACTGCGCTTTCGTTATGAGTATCCCAACAATAGCGAAGTGGATAGTGAAAATCGTGGTAGCACAGCTGTTCCACAATATATAAAGGATATGCCCGAATACAGCGAAACCTATAACAAGAATGCGGGTGGCGATGGTCCAACCTACTATGCTGATTGGACTAATGATGAGCTTAAATGGTTCACCAAGCAATTCTACACCGATTTTGCTGAACGCTACAACAACGATCCTCGTATTGCTTTTGTCGAAGTTGGTTTTGGACACTGGTCTGAATACCATATTTACGGTACTCGATTGAAATTAGGTGAGAATTTTCCTTCGCACGAATATCAAAAAGAGTTCTTGCTTCATTTGAACGATGTATTGGATATTCCATGGGCTATATCTATTGATGCTGCTGATAGTGGCTATACTCCAATTGTAGCCGACAATGAATTGATGTCTTTGCGGTTCGGTTTGTTCGACGATTCGTTCATGCACGAGCACCACGAGATCAAACAGGGTGATGGCTACAACGAAAGATGCTGGCAGGCGATAGGTAAGGAAACTCGCTGGCAAACGGGAGTATGCGGTGGCGAGATTAGTTATTATACCTCCAACGACCAACGCAATTTTCTCAATCCGGAAGGTATGTATGGTTGGACTTGGGAAGATGCTTCGGCTAAATATCATCTCACGTTTATTATCGCGAACGATGCCACGGGTGGTATTTATGGTACTGTGGACCGCTTCCGCGAAGCAGGTATGGCTGTAGGTTATACTTTCGAAGTGATGAATGTTCGTACTAACGGAGAAGAAACTCGGTTGGCTGTTACCAACACGGGCATTGCACCTATCTATCGTGATGCGTATTTTGCTATTGGTGACGTACAATCGAGTACGTCACTGTGTACTGTACTTCCTAATGACACGGTGGAGATAACCATCCCTATTGGATTCAACGATTCTGATAGTTTGATAATCGTATCACCACATATCCTACCTACTCAGAAGATAGAGTATTGTGCTAAACCATTGGCTGTAGAAAAGTGATGTAGCAAACGAGAGCGCTAAACTGCGCTCTCGTTTGCTATAGGCTAAATAGATATTCCAGTGCTTCGTGAATATCATGTTTTGTAACAAACTGATTAATCACAGGTTTGGCTATATCTCGCAAGAGAGTAAACGATATATGTGGTTCTATGGAATCACTCGTGCTGATATTTTTCTTGTCATGAAGCATCCATTCAATGAGTTGTTCACGTTGTTGGCAATTACATTCAGGTCGTCCATAGTATGTTATCATCAAGTGCGATAACGTTGTGAGTAACGCCTTCGGACAATTCAATTTTATCACGCTCAAATACAATGCTGCCACCATTCCCCACATCACACAATATCCATGAGTAACAGGTTTCTCTTGTGCGGCGTATGCTTCCTCAATAGCATGACCAATGGTATGACCAAAATTTAGTGTACGTCTCAATCCTTGCTCGAGAAAATCGGTATCTACAATCTGTTGCTTAATGCGCATGCTCTCTTCCACCAGTGCTGCCACAGATTGTGGTGTGTCGATATCCGCTGCCCATGTCTCAACACCTTCAAGCAATGATGCGTAGTGAGTAGGAGAAGCTATTAACCCGTGCTTTAGCATCTCAGCAAAGCCGCTGAGTAGTTCGGTAGCGGGCAATGTGCGTAAGAAATCAGGGTGAATAAGTGTAGCCACTGGAGGCGTGAAAGTGCCAATTACATTCTTTATACCTTGATAATTAATACCTGTCTTTCCGCCTGAAGAGGCATCTACCATAGCGAGTAAAGTGGTTGGAATATTCACAAATAGGATACCGCGCATATAGGTCGCTGCTGCAAAACCGCCTAAGTCGGTAATCATGCCACCACCTAGATTGATGAGTACTGCTTCGCGTGTGGCATGGTGTTTGAGCATAAAATCCCAAACCGCCTGCACCGTGGTTAAGTTCTTGCTCTTTTCGCCTGCTTCAATAGTGAGCAAATGGTAAGGGATTTGCCCGATGGAATCGGCTAAAATGGGCAAACAATACTCCGCAGTATGGCTATCGGTTAGCACAAATAATTGACCTTTAGGCAAGTCAGCGAGTAGCGTATGGAGATGATTCAAATCGTATTGCATGGCAGTTTTTTATGTAAAAGTTTGCAAAGTTACGATTTTTTTTGTAATTTTGCGCCCTAAATTAACAAAATTATGCAAAAAAGAGTCTTTTTTATCGTTTTAATGGTATTTTTTTCCCTATTAACTATGGCTGAAGGTCTTACATACCTATCCACAGAAGATTTTAAGAAAAAAGTTAGTTTCTACGATCTTTCTTCTGGTCAGCAACCCCAATGGAAATACATTGGTGACAAACCTTGTTTGATTGATTTCTCCACCACATGGTGCGGTTGGTGCAAGAAGTTGCACCCAATCTTGGAGCAAGTAGCCAAACAATACGAGGGCAAGGTCTATGTGTATACGTTAGACGCAGAGAAAGAGCCCGAAGTGGCTGCGTTATTTGGTGTGCGCAGTTATCCCACGGTAGTCTTCTGCCCTATGGAAGGTGGTCCACGCATTGCTCAGGGCTATCACGAACTCGACTACTGGCAAGAAGCCATCAAGCAGATTCTTGGGGTGGAGTAATCGTTTTAACCCAACAGCCGCAGGCGGTCTAACAGCGTAGCGGTCTAACATCCAACATCTAAAAAACATGCAAGTAGAACTCATCCTCCTCGTACTATCGCTCCTCTTTTTTGCGAGCATTTTTACCGATAAAATCGGCTATAAGTTTGGTGTACCTGCCCTGTTGCTTTTCTTGGCAGTGGGTATGTTGTTCGGTCCTGACGGTATAGGACGACTCATCAACGACGACGGAGTGGGTTATATGCTGAATGTGGGCTCTGCCCAAGCCATTGGCACAATCGCGCTGTGTATTATCCTTTTCTCGGGTGGTTTGGATACCAAGCTTTCGGATATCCGCCCTGTGATGGTGCCTGGTTTAACTTTAGCGACTATTGGTGTGCTAATCACCATGCTTGTGACGGGTGTGATTACCTACTATGTATTCGGTTGGCTACATTCAGTGGCAAGTGTGAGTATTGCTGTGGCAATGCTAATGGCGTCCACGATGTCATCTACTGACTCTGCTTCGGTATTCTCTATTCTTCGTACCAACAAAATAGGACTTAAGCACAACCTTCGTCCGTTGTTGGAGTTGGAGTCAGGTGCCAACGACCCAATGGCGTATGTGCTAACCACTACTATGATTGGTATTGTGACTGCTACCAGCCATCAAGTGACAGCGCTTTCTGTGATACAAGATATTGTTATTCAGCTGATTATGGGTGCAGTGCTTGGTTTTGTTTTTGGTAAAGGTATTGTTAGTATCATGCGCAAGGCGGACCTTGGCAACGAGTCGCTGTATCCTCTTATGGTGCTTACAGCATGTATTTTTATCTTTAGTATCACCTATTTCCTTAAGGGTAATACCTATTTGGCAGTGTATATCGGTGGTCTGGTGATTGGTAATAGCAAGTTCACCCGCAAGCGCCAAACGCGCAGTTTCTTCGATGGACTGACATGGCTGAGTCAGTTGGTTATTTTCCTTGTCTTGGGTCTAATGGTGCGTCCGCACGAGTTGTTCCAATTAGAGGTCTTGCTGCCATGTTTGATTATCAGTATCGTGATGATTTTTATCTCACGCCCTATAGCGGTTTTCCTCTGTATGTGGCCCTTCAAGCAGTACAAGCGCAATGACAAGATGTTGCTCAGTTGGGTAGGATTGAAGGGTGCTGTGCCTATTATTTTCGCTATTATGTGCGAGGCGAACAATGTACCGCATGCTGATTTGATATTCAATATCGTCTTCCTCTGCACTATCGTTTCGCTCATCGCGCAGGGTACAACTTTGTCGATGGTGGCAAAGAAACTCAAACTGGCTACTCCGCCTGTGGAACTCAAGAAACTCATCCACTTTGATATTGATTTGCCAGAGGAGGTAGAGTCTTCTGCCACAGAGATTGAGGTGAAAGAGGAAATGCTTGTGCATGGCAATTTGCTCAAAAATCTCATTTTCCCGGATAAGACCTTGGTTATCATGGTGCGCCGTGGCGAAGACTTCTTTGTGCCAACGGGCAATTCCGAATTGGAAGTGGGCGACCAACTATTGGTTATCACCGACAACGATGCTATGCTTGCTGCTCAATATCTTGAGGAAACAAATGAGGAGGAGAGCAAACACTGGGGCGTACAACTCATCAACAACACGTGGGACTTCGCCAAGCAGAAATGGCAACAACTCGTGGCTGGCAAGCGCAAGCAATAGGGAAAAGCTTTTTATTAGAAAGGTTTTCTTGTGCTGAAGAATCGCTTGCGATTGATCGTTTGAGCCCATTGGGCGAGATAAGACGATTGTGCCTAGTTCAAAACTAGTAATCAACAATTTCCCTGCAGGTTTCGGGATTTGAAGGAGTACGACGGAACGCACTCCGAGCGTAGCACCCGAAGAGTTCCCACTCTGAGGAGCAAGCACAAACATATAACAAAATAAGCCTATTTATATAATATTTCTATCCTATCAATTATGAGTTTCAAAATAAAATGAATAGGTTTAATGATAAATTTGCATATGTCAAAATAATGTAGTACCTTTGCGTGCTCTTGCATAGAGTAAACCTTTTTAGGACTCTAGTAAACCTTTTTAGGAAACGAGTCAAAAAATTACGTTTTTTAAGATTATATATCAGTAATCGAGTCAACCTTTTTCAGGTTTAGTCCAGGTTTAGTCACTTTTTTAGTTTTAGTCATGAGTTCTTAGGTACGTCTTTGGTTCATCCTTGGTCTTTAACACGAGGGAGAAAGGGAAGGACAAGGGAAGAGAATCTCAAGAAACGTACTTGTTGGAGCATGAACAAAAAAGCAACCGAAAAATCGGTTGCCTCTTGTAGCGGGACCCAGGATTGAACTGGGGACCTCATGATTATGAATCATGCGCTCTAACCAGCTGAGCTATCCCGCCGTTGCTCCTCTTAACTCGGACCTACGAGGTCTTCGTTAGTTTATTTTCTAAGATATTGCTCAATAGCAATATTCCGAAATCGGGTGCAAAGGTACTACAAATTTCTGATATGACCAAACTTTTTGATGCTTTTTTTGAAAAAAACGTCAAAAATACCCATTATTGTACCCATTCCAAGTACTCATCCAATGTGAAATGCTTGCCGATAAGGTCGAAATTGGATTGCGTGATACATATACATGTTGCACCATTATCCTTCAGCACTTGCATTAAATCCAAATTTTTCTTCAGCATGCCCTCATACCACAACGCATCATCTAAACTGTCGAAGCCCGCAATCTGCAACGCACAATCGCCGACGCCGAACATAGGTATCTGTTTCAGGTCGAAATCCTTGATCATGAACTGTGAGAAATTAAATAGTGCTACTTCGTAGAGCAATGTGTTCAGGCTTTGCTCATCACGCGGCATTGCGAGTACCACGAATGATGGTTCTTTGCGCTCGTGACTGAAAGTGACTATAGTATCCGACTCCTCTTCTGTAAGTAGTTGATCTTCGCTGCGGCGGTCTTGCAGACTAGCCATCGTTCCACCCATTTGACTCTCTGCGCCCTGTCCCATCAATGCCAACATATCCTTTGCCATTGCTGCCAGTTCGCTATCAGGATAATGCTCTACCATATGGCGCAACTCGCCCACGAAAGCATCTTGTCCGTCGGTCTTAGCCACAGAGATAGCATTCAGGAAGAGGAAACGCGGCATCAGCGGCGAGAGAGGATAGTTGTTCTCAACATACTGCTTATTGGTTTTTACCCCCGCATAATCGCCTCGTTGGTAGGCGTGATACGTAGATTCGTAGATAGAATCTTGCTCTGTCGACATACGACGTAGGCGGTCGAAATAGTCGGGTTGCGATACGATATATGCCTCTTGCGAATCAGGGAAACGCTGAATAATCTCTTGCTTGTAGGTCTCTGCATCTGGCATGCGATTGTCTTTGAGCGCAGTGAGATATTGCATATAATAGAGGTCCAACAAACGGCTGTCATCAGGGAAACGGCGGAGGAAATCCTGGAACATCTCATCGCTGAGCGCTTGGTCGCCCACTTCGTCGCGGTAGATATAGACTAAATTGTATAGTGCATTAGCAATCTGCTCGTTGGAGCGTTGGAAGTCGGCATCTGTCTTAGGTATCTGTTGCAGATAATATTCGGGTTTGTGGTTATCTGTTTCCGCAGGAGCAGTCACGGCTGCAGAATCCGATAGGGTAGAGTCGTTGGCTGCCAACTCCTCATCCATATCCTCCATAAACGAACTGGTGGCTGCTTTGCTCAGTCGTCGCCAGTTGTCCTCCAATGTGCGGTTGCCCCATTGCTGACGGAAGGTCTGTTGTCCTGAACGCATGAGTTGAGGGTTGTAGAAATACCACTCTCCGCTGCCACCGCCTCCCAACATATTGCTGGTATTCACGCTTCGTGGACCGCTATTATTCTCCGCTTCGCGTGCTGCTTGTGCTGCTTTCTCTGCTTCCTCCTCTTCTGCCCTGATAAGGTCGGCAATAATTTTTTCTACCACCTTCAATTGTTCCTCCTCGCTGAGTAGTGCCAAGCGTTGCAGTGAGTCCTGCAATTGGACTGTAGAATATTCTACCACCAATTGGTCTAAGGTCTCCGAACGTCGTTGTACACGTTTATAATCATCGTGTTCTGCCGAAATAATCTGCAATGCCTCTTTGTAGCATGGCGTAGCCTCCACATAGTTGCGTTGTTCATAATAAATATCGCCTGCCATGAGTAGCACTATCGCTTTGTTCATGCCATTTTGAGTGCTTCCTTCTATGGCTTTTTGGTAACATTCCAAAGCTTTGATTGTATCTTGATGGCTAAGATAAATATCGCCTAATGCACCATAAATCTGATCCAATTGATCTTTGTGCTTATCTTGTTTAGCCATCTTGGTGAGTAAGGTGACTGATGCAGCTACATTATCTTGCAATTGGGCCAGACGCAAGCGCGTGCTAAAGTCCATCTCGTTACTTGGTTGCAGTTTGAGTACGTTCTTGTAGGCATTGCGGGCTTCCTTCTTATTGCCTTGCAACTGATATAATTGCCCTAATATATAGTGAAAACGAGGTTGGTTTCCTTTTCTTTCCTCATTTGGAAGAGCAATCTTTATGAATGGTATAGCCTTGTTGTATTGCTCGGTTTTCATGAGAATATCTGCACTTACCACTGCATATAATGGTGCGCTTTTTCGGGATAAATCCTCTTCGTTGACTTTGGCCAGCACGTCCTCAGCTTCGTACAACCAATCCATCTCAGCATATGCACGTGCCGACCAAAGTTGGCATTGTGCTACGATATCTTTGTCATACGCATAGTGACGAGCCACATAATTGAATGTACTGATACTGCCTAAGAAATCACCTTTGTGAAACTCAGATTGCGCCAGTAGCAACCATGCTTTGCTCAGTTCTTCGTTGAACTCCTCTTGTTGCAGCCATGCTTTGTATTTTGGGTCGCGACGACGTTTATCAGGATTGATCTTTTTAGGTCGTACTTTGATACTATGCAGTTTTATACTCTTGCGGCATTTCTCTATAGCTCGGTCCATATGGGAAGTTGCAGCTTTGGCAGCTTCATGGTCTGAAATAGGATATAGTGGCAGAATTGTCGAGAAATCATCTTCATGTGCTTCGTTAATGGCCTCTAACCCATCGTTGTATGCTTTTCTACCATTATATTGGATGTTGTATTTTGTTTGCATCTGATGAAAATGACGACTGAGCCACGTGTTCTTTTGAGTGGAACATGATAGCATAGATGTCATTATCAACAACAAGAAAAAATAACTACCTTTTTTCATTTGTACTGCTTATTTTAATCCTTTCACATGACTTGGTGTTGCTACGAATTCTTTCAAATAGAATGGTTCGTAGTATGCTAATTCTTTTATATCCAATGGTGCGGTGTATGCTTCTGCTAGTCCGCCCATATATTTTGCTTGTGGTACGATACCGCTGATGAATTGTGCATTTGGGTGAGTAATCATATGGATGCATTTGTCAGACCCATTGCCAAAGAAATAAACTTTTTGTTGGCTAAGTTCTTGGTGAAATGCTGTTTCGTCTATGATTTTGGCTTCAACTTCCCCTTTGCATTGTAGATCAATAGGTGAATATAAGGCTGTATATACCTCCATGCGTCGTGCGTCCAACACTGGGCATAGCCATGCATCTTCCTCTATCTGTCGATTGAGAGAGGCACAAAGCACTTGTAGAGTGTCAATTGGCAACAATGGAATATTTAATCCATAGCACAATCCTTTTGCCAAACTGGCACCAATGCGAAGTCCTGTATAACTACCTGGTCCCTGCGACAATGCTACAGCATCTAAGTGCCATGCTTGTTGTTTGGCCTCTTTGAGCAATTCATCTACAAAAAGAGGCAGTTCGCTGGCATGGTTGGCATTCAATAGGTTTTCTCTGGAAGCCACAGCCATACCATTGATTGTAATGGCTGTCGAACAGCATGAGGTAGAAGTTTCAATATTTAGTATAATCATAGTATAATATTTATCCTGCATGTTTAGCCACAAGTTCACGCATGTGGTTCATAGCTTCGTTGATATCTTCAAATTGGCTAATATCAATAGGCTCACCTATATGTATTTGCACGCGCGCGCGGGGAGATACATACCATTTCTGGCGAGGCATTGCCTTGTAGAAGCCTTTCAAGGAAATAGGTACCACGGGCAAATCCATATCCATAGCTATTTTGAAAGCTCCTGCTTTGAAACGTCCCATTTCTCCCGTCTTAGTGCGTGTACCCTCTGGGAAAATAACTGTGCTGATTCCGTCATGTAATTGTGCCTTAATGAATTTTAGGCTTTCCATGGCAGCGCGCGGATTGCTGCGATCCACAAAAATATGTCCTGCTACTGCACAAGCTGTGCCCACAAAAGGAATCTTACGTAGTTCTTTCTTCATTAACCATTTAAAGTTGTTGGGCAGCCAGCCATATACAGCAAACACGTCCAAAAACGATTGATGATTTGCTACAAAGACATAGGATTGTTTAGAATCCACATTCTCACAACCTGTTACTTTAATGGGAATAAGCAATAACCATAATACGCTACGCGACCAAAAGACTTGCACTGCACGAGGGGCTTTGCCATTTTTCCAAGGAAAACACAAGATAGTGAACAATGCAGTAAATAATGTTACTACAATAATCAGCGGAAAACCAATTAGATATTGGTATAAGATGTATAATAGTTTCATATGTTTTAAAAATGTATAGGTTAAAATTTGAGTTTGTGCATAAAACCGCGGTAAAGCGCACATATACGACGGATTTCATCCCAAGTCTCATCAGTGAGTTTGGTGCCTACTATCTCCACCACACGTCCTGCTGCAATAGTGCCGATTTCTCCGCAACGACGGAGGTCGAATCCATCAGAAAGTGCATGCAAGAATCCTCCAGCATAAAGGTCGCCAGCTCCAGTGGAGTCAAGACAATTGGAGGTAATTGCACCGATATGATGAATTTGGTTTCCCTGACGTACATACGATCCACGTTTGCCCACTTTGACAATCGCAATGTCACATTGTTCTGCGATATTTGCCACCGACTCCTCGGGATTGAGATGGGTATAGGCAAATGATTCGTCTTCATTAGCAAAAACGATATCTACATATTTATATACAAGATCTTTGAGGAATTGGTGGTTGTCGTTGACAACATTGTAGCTTGCCAAGTCCAAAGAAACAGTACATCCCTGCTCTTTAGCGGTACGAAGAGCTTTTTCGATAAGTGCGTGGTCTTGTACCAAATAACCCTCTATGTGGCAGATATCATATCCAATAAATGCTTCTTTGCGGATATCTTCTGCTTTCATATCTGCTGCCGCGCCAAGATACGTGCAGAAAGTGCGTTCGCCATCAGGAGTGATAAGCACAATACAGCAACCAGACATCAACGAAGATGTAAGAAGTAATGGTTTAACGTTGTTTTTTAGCAAATCTTCACGATAAAATTCGCCTACTTCATCATTACCTATCTTGCCAATGAATGCAGCTTTGCCACCTAATTGTGCAATCGTGGCTACTGTATTGGATGCACTTCCTCCAGCCACCAGATGTTTTCGCACAGATGCAAATCGCGATTGGATGAGTTCCAATTGTTCAATATCAATCAAATTCATGCTTCCTTTGGGTACACCAATCTCTCTAAGGTCGCCCTCAGATACTTGAAGCAAAATATCCGTCAATGCATTACCTAAACCAAGTACTTTTTTCATTATTTTCTTGTTTTTTCCTAAAAAATGGGCATTTTTGACCCTATTTTCAAAATTTTCTGCAAAGATAGTAATTTTTTTTCAAAAAAACTTGCTCATATCAAAAAAAAGTAGTAATTTTGCAGCCGATTTCGAAGATGATAGCATTTCGAGACAAAAAAATACTGCTTCCTTAGCTCAGTCGGTTAGAGCATCTGACTGTTAATCAGGGGGTCCTAGGTTCAAGTCCTAGAGGGAGCGCGAGTGTGATGATAAAAATGATCATCACACTTTTTTTCGATAGTTGGATATGTATTTGGAAATATCAAAAAAATATAGTATCTTTGCGCTATCAATTGTATAAAGTAGTTAGAGCAATATAAAATTCATAGAATATGGAAGAGTTGGTGGTTAATCATTGTACAATAACTCCTGTGCGACAAGAGCCGTCCGAAGGTAGCGAGCAATTGACTCAATTGCTCTTTGGCGAAGTATGCGAGGTGTTAGATCGTCTGCCTCGTTGGACAAAGATACGCTCCACTGTGGACGGACAAGAAGGATGGGTGGATTTTAAGATGGTGAGCGGTATAGGCGATAGAGTACCTCAAAAATATGCAGATTTTCTGGGGACCCCACAGGAGATGAGGCGATTAGGCGATAAGGCGATGAGGTGTGTGGCGGTGCCAATGGCTATTGCGACGAATATGGAGACGGGCGAAGAACTGATGCTCACTCTTGGTACACGATTGCCTAATTATGCACATGGAACTTTTGAAGTGCTCAACAAAAAATATCTGATTGACCCTAACTGCGTTTATAGTTTAGAGGAGGCTTCGCTACAGAACGGCAGCATAGTTGCCTACAGTTTAGAGCTTAGAGGCGAGGAAGTATGCGCGGTGGCGCAAACATTGTTGAATACACCGTATTTATGGGGCGGAAAGAACGTGATGGGAATGGATTGTTCAGGGTTTACACAAGTGGTGTATAGTGTGTTTGGCATAAACCTTCTGCGCAATGCACGTGAACAGATTACGCAAGGCATAGAGGTGCCATCTTTGGCAGAAGCGCAACCAGGCGACTTGGCTTTCTTCGACCACACCGACCGTGACCCGATGGCCACCAACATCTCGCATGTGGGATTGCTACTAGACAACAAAAAAATCATCCACTGCTCGGGTTGCGTGCATGTGGATGATATAGATGAGATGGGTATTCATTTGCCCAATGGCGAACTGACGCATCACCTCGTACAAATCAAACGCTATCTATAACACAAAGCGCGAGCACTGCTCGCGCTTTTCTTGTTTTTTTTTAGCTATAAAGACCTATCTTCCTTTGTACATATCTTCGTAGTACTTCTCGTACTCACCAGAGGTGATGTTGTCCATCCATTCTTGGTGATCAAGGTACCAGCGAACGGTCTTTTCAATACCTTCTTCAAATTGCAGAGACGGTTCCCAACCGAGTTCAGCTTGTAACTTGCGTGAGTCGATAGCATAGCGCATGTCGTGTCCTGCACGGTCGGTGACATAAGTGATGAGGTTCATATCTTCACCTTCCTCGCGACCCAACAAGCGATCTACGGTATTAATCACCACTTTGATGATATCAATATTCTTCCACTCGTTGAAACCGCCGATATTATATGTTTCAGCCACTGTACCCTGGTGGAAAATGAGATCGATCGCGCGTGCGTGATCCTCTACATATAACCAGTCGCGCACATTCTCGCCCTTACCATACACTGGTAATGGTTTGCGGTGACGAATATTATTAATAAAAAGTGGAATCAGCTTCTCTGGGAATTGATATGGACCATAGTTGTTCGAGCAGTTGGTCACGATAGTAGGCATGCCATATGTGTCGTGGAAAGCACGTACAAAATGGTCGCTGCTGGCCTTGGATGCTGAATATGGGCTGTGGGGGTTATACTTGGTAGTTTCCACAAAGAAATCTTCACCATATGCCTCGTGGTGCTCAGACGATGCTTGGGTAGAGAATGGAGGTTCAATACCCTCTGGATGAGTCATCTCTAATGCACCATACACCTCGTCGGTAGAGATATGGTAGAAACGTTTGCCCTCGTATTTCTCAGGTTGTGCTTCCCAGTAGAGTTTAGCCGCTTGCAACAATGACAGTGTACCCATCACGTTGGTGCGGGCAAAGGTAAATGGATCTTTTATTGAACGATCTACGTGGCTCTCGGCTGCAAGGTGAATGATACCAGTCACTTGCTCTTCTTGTATAAGGGCATACATTGTATCAAAATCGCAGATGTCGGCTTTTACAAAACGATAGTTAGGCTTATTCTCAATGTCTTTGAGGTTAGCCAAATTGCCCGCATATGTGAGTTTATCCACATTAATAATGCGATAATCTGGGTACTTGTTTACAAAAAGTCGAACTACGTGGCTGCCAATAAAGCCAGCGCCACCAGTGATGATAATAGATTTCATAGTACAAATCGTATTTGTTTGAAATGGTATATTTTTTCTTCGTTATTTTCTTTTCTTAGTATCAGTTCGCCCTGCTCAGTAATGCCGATGAATTGGGCTAAAAATGCACCTTCTACTCCTTGTTGCGCGATAACAGTTGGTGCAGTACTCACCTCTCGTTCTACATAGCTATGCCATCCTTCGTGGCGATAGAGATGTTGCAGATAGGCGGTCTCAATCTCCTCTGTATTGCGCAATTCCCACGATTTCATCGACGAAATCCACTCATTCATCAGCAATTCTGCATCATACGTTTTACCTGTAATCTGCTGCATAGATATTGGGTTGGGTGCACTGCTTCGCCAATCGGTTTGATTCACATTCAAACCAATACCCGCAATGCTATACCCCACATACTTTCCCGATAAACTATTTTCAATCAATATCCCCACTAGTTTTTTATCACACCAATAAATATCATTTGGCCACTTAATGGTTAATTTATCCTTAGGCAAGTACTTCGCCAATGTTTCCCATAGTGCTACTGCCACCAACATTGATAGTCGCCATTGCTTTATTGCTAATAATCCATCGTACCGCAACAATGCTGAAAACAATAAGTTCTTACCCGCTTCGCTCTCCCAACTATTACCTGCCTGTCCGCGTCCTGCCGTCTGGAAATCAGTGCGGATAGTATAGAGGTGTGGTAGAGTATCTGTGTATTGTTCGCGCAGCAAAGTTGAGGTGCTATATGTTTGCTTGATAAACATCTAATAAATATTGTTCAATCACACGTTGTATTTTTCTTGTTTTGCAATTGGCACTATTAACCATTACTGCAAAAACCCACACTCGTCCATCAGGCAGGAAGATGTAGCCCGCATAATTCTTCGTTCCTCCAATAGTACCGCTCTTCGCACATACTTTTCCATGGAGAGGTGTGTCGCGCAAAAACGAACTGAGAGTGCCGCTTTCGCCGCTACAAGGCAACGATGCTAAGAACACTTCTTTGTGCTTCGAACCATACATATAACGCAATAACTGCACGTACATGGAAGGCGAAATTGCATCTTGTGGTGCCAAACCACAGCCATCAAGTATTTTTCCGCTGCGGAAATTTACTCCGTGATTTCTCCAATACTCTCGTATGAAGTCGGAAGCATTGTGGATGGTGCAAGGGAGCGTATATTTAGATCCTAAAATGCGGAATAACATCTCAGCGTATAGGTTATCGGATTCTTGTTCGGTGTGGCGAATAATTTCCGACAATGGTTCGCTCTCATGCGTAAAAAGCAGATTGCGTTTAGGCGCATGCATTGGTTTTTCGCTGAGGTACGTCTCGGTTCCATCCACTTGAATACCACTTCGTTGCAATATTTTTGTAAAATCTCGAACCAGAATTAATCCTGGGTTTGGCATATCAGCGCGCACACCAAAAGTATGACGATTTGAAGGTACACTTCCCACGAGATAACGTGTGTTGTTGTATGGTACACCATGAACAAAAGCACCATCGTATGTGATTTCGGTGCAGCGGATATGGTTTTCAAACTCGATCTCTGGAATCTCAGGAGTTGTGTATAATACTTCAGCAATACTGCCTACAGCGCCACTGCGCAACACAATATTCATCGTATTGTCTTGATAAGCTAGGGAGAAGATACCTGGAGCATAATAGTTGCCAGCATCCTCCCATAACCAAGCGGGATTAAGAGCGTTTCCATCGAAATAGCTCAAATCTGCCACTACCGAACCAGTAATATGCTGAATACCTGCTTCGCGAAGCCGACGTACCCATTTGTACATGAAATTTTTATCACCAACATAGCGTGAACCAAAGGTAGGGTCGCCTCTTCCTTCCACATATAGATTACCATGGAGTACTCCATCTTGTATGTATCCATCATAAGTAATAGGTGTTTGAATGCGATAGTCACTTCCCCATAGCTCTAAAGTGGTGGCTGCTATAAGTAATTTCATGGTGGAAGCGGGAGGAATAACAGCATTTGGGCGATATGATTCAATCGTGTCGCCTGAGTGATAATCACATATCAACACACCTATATTTGCATCTTTTGTATTGGGGTGTGTCGTAAGGATAGAGAGTATAAGTAATAATTTCAACATGGCGACAAAGGTACAAAAAAAAATGTATATGTGCAAGAATTTGGCGAAAAATTTGCGTATGTGCAAAAAAAACACTACCTTTGCACGTTAATTGCAAAAAATGTTTAACTTTAAATACTAATTTTTATGTCAAAAGTTACTGTAGTAGGCGCAGGCAACGTAGGTGCAACATGCGCAAATGTGTTGGCAGTTAAGAAAGTAGCCAGCGAAGTCGTTTTGATTGATATTAAGGAAGGCGTTGCAGAAGGCAAAGCCATGGATATCATGCAAACAGCTCAATTGTTGGGCTTTGACACTGTAGTTAAGGGTGTTACCAACGATTATAGCCAAACAGCAGGTTCAGATGTTGTAGTTATTACTAGTGGTCTTCCACGTAAACCTGGTATGACTCGCGAGGAGTTGATTGGTGTGAATGCAGGTATCGTAAAGAGCGTTGCTCAACAAATCTTGACTTATTCTCCTAATGCAATTCTCGTAGTAGTTTCCAATCCTATGGATACTATGGCTTATCTTGCACTGAAGTCTCTCGGCTTGTCTCGCAATCGTGTGATTGGTATGGGTGGTGCTTTGGATAGCAGCCGCTTCAAATATTTCTTGAGCCAAAAATTGGGTTGCAATGCTAACGAAGTAGAAGGTTTTGTAATCGGTGGTCACGGTGATACAACCATGATTCCTATGACTCGTTTTGCTACATACAAGGGTATGCCAGTTAGCGAAATGATTAGCGCCGAGGAGTTGGACGAGGTGGCTAAAGCTACAATGGTAGGTGGTGCTACTCTCACTGGTCTGCTCGGAACTAGTGCTTGGATGGCTCCAGGTGCAGCAGCTGCAGCTGTAGTGGATAGTGTGATTAACGACCAAAAGAAAATGATTCCTTGCTCTGCTTATTTGGAGGGCGAGTATGGCTATAATGACATCACTATTGGTGTACCATGTATCATTGGTAAGGATGGTATTGAAAAGATTGTTGAATTGCCTTTGAATGAAGAGGAGAAAGCTCTCTTTGCTGCTAGCGAGGCTGCTGTGGCTAAGACAACAGGCATCTTGAAAGAGATTAACGCTCTCTAATTTATGGCCGATTTATTTCAAAAGTGCCATCACGACCTTTTGGAAGAGGTAAAACGCCGTAACGTATATCCATATTTCCATACACTGGAGTCGCGTCAGGCTCCAGTGGTGGAGATGGAGGGCAAACGGCGAATTATGCTGGGAAGCAATAATTACCTCGGTTTCACAGAAGATCCAGTTGTAATCGAAGCGGGACATAAGGCGTTGGACAAATATGGCACGGGGGTTTCAGGAAGTCGTTTCTTGAATGGCACCCTAGATCTTCACCTTGAGTTAGAAGAAGCCTTAGCACGTTTCACCGGTTATGAGGCGGCTATGACTTGCAGCACAGGCTTCCAAACGAATCTTGCAATCATTTCTGCTATTTGCGGTAAAAATGATTATATCCTCAATGACCGCGAGAATCATGCAAGTATCTACGATGCTTGTCGTTTGTCGTATGCTCAAGTACTGCGCTACAAGCATTCTGATATGCAGGATCTGGAAAAGAAACTTCAGCAAATACCCGATACGGCAGGCAAACTGATTGTCACCGATGGTGTATTTTCTATGCGTGGCGACATTTGTCGTTTACCAGAAATTGTAGCACTTGCCGAAAAGTACGGAGCGCGTGTGATGGTAGATGATGCACATGGTTTTGGTGTATTAGGACCTGGTGGACGCGGTACTGCTGCACATTTTGGACTGCAAGATAAGGTGGATCTTACAATGCTCACCTTCTCAAAATCATTGGCAAGTATTGGTGGTTGCGTATTGTGCAGCAAGAGGATTTATGATTATATTGCGCACTCATCTCGTCCATTTATATTCTCTGCTTCTATCACGCCATGTAGTGCTGCTACTGCATTGGCAGCTCTTCAGCAATTAGAGAAAGATCCATTACGCCCTGAACGATTGATGCGTATCACGCAGTATTTTCGCGATAGACTTGTTGATGCAGGAGTGAAAATCATTGAGGCTCCTACACCAATCATTCCTATTTTTACTTACAAGACATTGGATACTTTGTGGTATGGCAAAGCATTGTTTGATGCAGGAGTATATGTGAATCCAGTGGTGGCTCCCGCATGTGTAGAAGGCGAGTGCCTATTGCGTACAACGCTCATGGCTACCCACACCGAACCAATTATTGATGAGGCGGTAGAAATAATTGCACGCGTACTTCGCCAAACGCCTCATTATTGATAGACATTTTATCATCATATAGTCATTATGAGAACGCTTCTTATCACTGGTGGATCATCAGGTATTGGGTTAGCCACTGTGCAGTTGTTTGCTTCGAAAGGATGGCAAGTCTTCGAACTGAGTCGTAGTGGACATTCGCACGATTCCATACTGCATATTTATTGCGATGTAACCAATGAAGAATCGGTTGAGTTGGCTGTGCAAGAAGCAATGGGGCATACCGACCATCTGGATGTGGTAATCAGTAATGCGGGTTTTGGCATCTCCGGACCTATTGAATTTACATCAGTTGAGGAAGCTCAAAAGCAATTTGATGTGAATTTCTTTGGTGCACTACGTCTAGTAAAGTCTATTTTGCCTATCATGCGTCGCCAGCGATATGGACGCATCATTTTCACATCCTCTGTAGCAGCGGATCTCAGTATCCCATATCAGAGTTTTTATAGTGCCAGCAAGTCGGCACTCAATGCTTTAGCATTGGCATTAGCCAATGAGGTACGTCAGTTTGGAGTGCGTGTGAGCGTGCTCATGCCTGGCGATGTAGCCACAGGCTTTACCGATGCTCGTGAAAAAAACATCAGCGGTGCAGAAATATATACGGGTATGCATTCAGCAGTAGCAGCTATGGAGAAAGATGAACGTGGTGGTATGACGCCAGCGCATATGGCACGCAACCTCTATCACATGGCTACTTGCCGCTCCCCTAAACCTATTTATATAGGGGGCACAATCTACGGAATATTCTGCCTACTCAACAGAATACTTCCCAAACGAGTCGTGAACTGGATCGTAGGTAAACTTTATTGCTGAAGGTGATTAAACTCTAACTGACGAATGGTGTGAATGAGTTTATCACATTGTTCTATCGATTGGCTCAGTTTGTCCTCTAATCTCAGGATGACCGGAGCCATTTTTTGGCGCTCTGTTTCTTCGGCTTCGCTATATTGCTGGCGCAAATTGGCAAGATGTTGCGTATCATATTCTACTTGCTTGCGTAAGTTGGTCCATTCTTGGTAATTTTTACGTGCTGTTGGATTATGAAATTCCGCTAAAGAGGTATATACTACCGAGTCATTCAACACGAAGAATATGTCATTGGCTGTTTTCTCTTCTTTTTGCGTGATGATAGGTTGTATGTTCGTTTCTTCCTCTTGTTCTAATGGCATTTGTGCAGCAATGGTGTAATGCAATTGTGCATATGCAGCTAACGAGTCCTGCGAAACACCTCTCCAGTAGGTTTTTTGCTTGGTGGGTATGAAGGTATAGATGCTTACCCGTCCTTTTTTGGTAAATCGATCTGTAGCAAAATAACCAATGTTTTTATTTTCATCGATTAACATCAGATAGTCATTGCCTGTCGAATTGAATGGCATACCTAAATTCTCAGGTGCGGTATATACCTCGGTATGCGTATTGTAGCGTGTTACATAAATGTCGTAGCCACCCAAACCACTCGTGTCGCACGAAGAAAAATACAAGGTTACTCCATCGCTCAGCATGTATGGATACGCCTGTTGGGCTGCCATATTCACGTTTTGGGGCAGGGTATCAGGAGTGGTCCATTGATCCATTAGGCTATGGCTAGAAACAATTACCGTAGTAGAATCGTTTCTTTTAGTTGCCCACAGGCGACGATCTTCTCGCTGATTGGTATAAACGATATCGTTCTGCAGATTACATTGCATTGTGCCTGCTTCTGGAGATAGTGTACAATAATATAATATACTATCAACAGTTGTTTCTACAGAGTCAACAATTTCCACTTTTTCCACACGTCGCATATAGCGTTTCATTTTCTCTGCTTGCAGCAGTTGAGATTTTATATAGGGTATGCGATGGGATGATGACTCCAATGTGGCAAGGTATTTTTCATATGAATCAATAGCGCGGTCAAAATAAAACAATCGCATGCAAATCTCGCCCACATAGAAGTGCTTTAAGTCGTATCGAGAACCTGATTTCTCAAAATAGTCTAAAGCCGTTTGATAATCGCCTAATTCCTGTGTGCACCGTGCGTAGCGGTAATTGTAAAGTGCAGAAGTAGGATAACGCTTCAAAAGGCGTTGATATTCTACTTTTGCCGCCGAATAATCGCCATCTTGAAATAGTGCATCTGCTTTTACCGCATTTTGGGCAAAAACAGCACTGGAAAATACCAGAAAAAGCAGTATGATTCGAATTTTTTGCATAATCGTCCGCAAAGGTACGCTTTTTTTTTGATATTTGCAAAAAAAATTGTACCTTTGCAGCGAAATGAAGCATATTCATATACTTTCACCTGCCAGTGCAATTGATTTGCACTGGATTAATCAAGCTACTGCTCGACTTGAGCAGTGGGGGTTTCGTGTGTCTATTTCCAAACATGCGTATGGCAATATCGGTCGTTTTTCCGCTACGGATGAAGAGCGTTTGGCTGATTTGAATGCTGCTTTCGCAGATGCATCAATTGATATTATTCTTTGTAGTCGTGGTGGCTATGGCTTGCAGCGCATCATAAATCGAGTGGTGCTACCTCAACGTCCAAAAACTGAATGGCCATTATTGGTGGGTTTTTCTGATATCACCGCATTACATAATCTATTGAGTATTCATGGAGTGTCATCGTTGCATGCTAATATGTGCAAAGACTTATCTTTGTTGCCCGATGATGATATTGCTTTGATGGCGGAACGCGATTTCCTTATGGCTACATCCATTCCATCGCCACTTTCGTTCACATCGCATCTCTTGCCACGCACATATCACCCTTCGCCTCACCATAGCCCATCTCCTATATCCAATAGCCCTTCTATTATTCACCACACTTCTTCCTCTCCACTCAATCGCAGCGGTGAAGCGCAGGGGAAACTGATTGGCGGCAATCTGAGTGTGCTATATGGCTTGCAGGGTACACCTTTTAGTTTGAATAAGGTTATTGAGCAATGCGCCGAACCGCCTATTCTCTTTATCGAGGATATATGTGAAAATCACTATCATATAGATCGCATGCTACACAACTTGCGCATGAGTGGTATCTTTGATGCGATTAGTGGTCTGGTTGTTGGTCAGTTCACGGATTGCGAGGATGATTCTTCTATGGGTTGCACGCTGTTGGAGTCTATTCGCCAAGTGGTCGAGCCATATACATTCCCTGTCTTGTTTGATTATCCTTCAGGGCATATTGATTCCAATTATCCGCTGCTCCTTTCGGCTACTTACCAGCTCTTAGTGGAGTAAGGATAGCACCATTTATGCCAAAAATTAAGATTTTCTCCCTTTGTACCGTCTCTTTTCTCCTCGGGTAAAAAACCAAGGACAAACCAAGGACGAACCAAGGATGAACCTAAGAACGCCCTATTACAAAAAGTGCGTTTTATTAATGTTGATGTCCGTGGTGCTCGTGATGATGCTCCTCGTGATGCTCTGGCTTTGTGGTGGTGGCTGGTTTACCGATTTTGGCAAAGGCTTTTTGGATAGTAGGTACATCCGTTTTGTTAGCATCGTAGGTGACGGTTACGGTCTGTTCTTCCATGTCGAAAACAAGGTCCTTCACACCGTTTTTCAGTTCCTTATCAAAAGGAATGTTTTTTAGAATCTTGTTGCAGCAGTCTTCACAATGCAGATGCACGTACAACACTACTTTTTGTTTGTTTGGCTTTGCCTCTGCTGTACTCAGCACAAAAGCCATTGGCAATATTGCCATCAAAAAAATAATTAATCGTTTCATTTATTCTTTCCTTATAAACTTTCAACCTTAAACCTTCAACTATAAACCTCTACTCCTCTCTTTCCAGTGCCCAACGGAAGCCAAGATACAGTTTCCATCCATGGATAGGTGCCCATATCATGGACGCGTCAAAGTCTGCCGACTGCGGATTGACAAATCCTCCGCCTTTCGCCTCTCGCCTTATCGCCTTATCGCCTAACACTCTTTCACCTTGTATTGGATTGTCCTGCGTGAAATTAGTCATATTCTCCGCACCGAGGTAGATAGACCATGTGCGGAAGTATTTGGTGATTTGTCCCAATAGTTGTGGGTACCACTTATGGTATATATATCCATTATGCATCCTATACTGATTGCTACCCTCTGGCACTACAAATCCATCTGGCATACGACCTTCGCCGTTGAACTGTGCGGTCAGGTCAAACTGCCACGTCTTGAGGGGTGTCTGATAACTGGTAGTGATGATTCCTTTGAATTTGTTTTGCAAGGGCTTATCGCGCAGTTGCCATTCGTTGGCTGCGGTATTAAATGTAGTTTGCTTCACATCCGTATAACGAAATGCTGCGGTCATCGTCCATCCGCGCAGAATCTCCATGTTCGCTTCTACTTGCCAGTTGTGGGAGAAGTACTGTGCACCATCTACATCGTGCATATTGTATAGGGTGATACCATGCAAATCGCGGTCCATGTCGGCTATCACGCCGTCTAAGAATTTCGTATAGTAGTATTCGCCCGACAGTTGCAGTTCTTTGTTGCCCATAGGGATATAGAATACCGTCGAAAGTCCTGTATTCATCGAACGTTCTTGTGCTAATTGGGCGTTGTCCAATGTTGTGTAGAGTGGTGTAGTGTTGTGTAGAGTGGTGTAGTATTGATATATTCGATTACTTGGCAAATAGGCAGCATTGTCGGCAATCGCGTTAGGGGTTCGATAGCCCAATCCCACTGACCCGCGCAAGGTCCACCACTCAAATGGTGCATAGCGAAGGTTCATACGAGGGGTAGTAAAGAAGCCATAGCGAGTGGAATAGTCCTCGCGCACACCCACGAGCAAGGTCACTTTATCTTTGTAGGTATAAGTATATTCTGCAAACACGCCAGGCGTCATCTCATATCTCTTGCCTCTAACCTCTAACCTTTCGCCTAATAAGCTTTCATCATACCCATCATAGTTCACACTCAATCCTGCAGACAAGTTATGCGAATGGTCATCCCATAGGTCGGTTGCTGAATCATCAAATCCTGTTTGGAAGATAGCATTCAGATAGGCATTCGTTTGTGCCGCGTTCCATTGGCGCGGACCATACGTATTCTGTTGGTTGTGATACGATGCCGAAGCAATGATACCAATGGATGTACCCAATTCTGCATCAAACACATAGCCGTTCTTCATGAATCCATCTACTCGCCATGTGTTCAAATCGATAGTATATGGCGAATCCATAGCAGCCATCGCCTCTTTGGTTTGTCCACCTATGCGGCGGTCATACAGTCCGCGCACGAGGATTTGTCCCGTGTAGTCGCCTTCTTTGATATACCAACGGTTGAGTAGGTTCACATTGGTGTTCTTGGGCATATCAAGGAAACCGTCGTGGTTATGGTCCAGTTCGAGCGACATGTTTTGTGCATGGAAGAGTACGCCTGTAGAAACGTTGTCGTTCAGGTCCCAACCGCCTGAAGCATTCACTTCAGCATGGGTTTCGGTGCTAATCATCGCATTGAGTGCGATAGGGTCTTGTGTCTGGGGTTTCAAGTACTCCACATTGATTTGTCCTGCGATGGCTTCATAGCCATTCAGTACGGACGACGTACCTTTGCTCACTTGTATGGCTTCCATCCAGGGTCCGGGTATATACTCCATACCAAAGGACTGTGCCAATCCGCGTATGTTTGGGGTATTTTCGGTGAGCATTTGTACATAGGTGCCACTCAGTCCCAACAAACGAATTTGTTTCGCACCTGTGGC
Organism: Paludibacteraceae bacterium; assembly: GCA_045578255.1. Lineage (GTDB taxonomy): Bacteria > Bacteroidota > Bacteroidia > Bacteroidales > Paludibacteraceae > Colicola. The sequence continues at coordinate 6,101 of JAZNJW010000019.1, read as the reverse complement.
AGCATCGGAGTATGCTACATCCACCGAAGCACTGGTTTCAAAACTCTCGCTCAGGTTGCAGCAAGCGGCCATGCAGAGTGCTTCGCCTGTCAGTGTCTCCACTTGTAGGGCAGATGCGCGCGAACGAAGCACTGCCATCTTGCGTTCTACAATATTCACCTCTTCCAGTACGAGGTCGCTCACCAGCACGATAGTCAGTTCGCTATGTTGGGTCACTTCGGTAGTGTCGTTATGGAAACCCATAAAACTGGTTACCAGTAGGTTGGTCTCTTTTACGGGCTCCAATTGGAAGCGTCCGTCCAAATCGGTGGCAACGCCTACAGTAGTTCCTGCCCAATACACGTTTGCGCCCACCAATGGCTCGCCTTTATCATCCAATACCGTTCCCCACGCATGTGCCTCTGCCCATACCCAGGGCAAGGCAACAAATAATACTGCTAATATAATCTTTTTCATATTCTTTAACCTTCAACCTTAAACACTAAACATTAAACATTAACCCCACCTGATAAATCACGAAGCTCAGCACCCATGCCAGCACCAGCGACTGCCCTACGCTGTACCATGCCCATTTGGCACCAATCTCTTTTCTCAGTGTCGTGATTGTCGCCACGCATGGGAAGTACAACAGCACAAACACCATAAACGCATACGCCGTCACGGGTGTGAATGCCGTCAGTGCGCTCTCGGCGGGGTAGAGTATGCCCATCGTGGACACGATGGCTTCTTTGGCGGGTAGTCCAGTCAGTAGGCATACCGACATTTTCCAGTCAAATCCTAACGGACGCATCACGGGCTCCATCCAGTGCCCAATCATCGCCAAATAACTATCTTCCATCTGTTCCATGCTGCCAGTAGGGAAATAGGTCAATGCCCATATGATGACACTTGCCCAGATGATGACTGCGGGAATCTTCTGCAAGTAATCCGCTACGCGCTCCCAGATATGCAATCCTGTATTGCGCAGGGTGGGGCGGCGGTAGGGGGGCAACTCGCTCACATAGTCGTGTTTGGGTTGGCGGAAGGCGGGCATATGTTGCATCATCCATGCAAATAAAATGCTTAGCAAGATACCTATGATATATAGCGATAGCATCACCAACGCTTTCTGCTCTGTAAAGAATGCTCCTATAAACAGCATATACACGGGCAGTCGTGCCGAACAACTCATAAACGGTACCATCATCATCGTGATGGCTCGGTCTTTTTTGTTGGTTATATCGCGTGCAGCCATGATAGCGGGCACGTTGCAACCGAAGCCCATCAGCATCGGGATGAATGAACTACCGTGCAACCCAATACGGTGCATCATCTTGTCCATCATATAGGCGGCGCGGGCCATGTAACCCGAATCTTCCATCAAACTAAGGAAGAAGAACATGATGATGATGTTCGGCAGAAAGGCCAATACAGCACCTATACCCATCACCACACCGTCTATGAGCAGACTGCTCCACCATACTGCGGGCATCAAACCGCGCAACCATTCGGCAAGGGCATCAATACCCATTGCAATCCATTCTTGTGGATAACTGCCCAAGGTGAAAGTGCACTCGAATATTGCATAGAGCACCAGTAACAGTATCGGTAGTCCTATCCACTTGTTGGTCAGCACTTTGTCTATCTTGTCTGCTAACGAGTGCCCCGTGTCGTTTTTTGCATGCTTCAGGGTCTCCTCCAGCGCGCCATGCACAAATCCTCGGCGTGCTTGAGCAATCAGTTTGGCGGTAGGGATGCCATACTCTTGCATCAGTTTCTTGCGCTCCTGTTGTGCCACTTCTACCAGTTTTTCCGAGTGTGGCAGTAGTGCCAGCATCTCATCGGGGCGCTCCAGCAGGCGGATGGCCATATAGCGTTTGGAGTATAGTTCGCGTACGTTGGGCAGGGTAACGATTACTTCGATGATATGGGCAATAGCTTCTTCCACATCCTTGCCGTAGGCCACATGCACATGGCGAAAACCTTCGGCTTCTGCCAGCATCGTATCTTTGTCTTCTGCCAGTCCGATGCGCACGCCGAATAGTTTGCTGAGTAGCTGATAATTGAGCACGTGATCGGTTTGCAGAAGTTCTTGATAATGAGTCAGTAGCACAATGAATGGCTGATGGCGGTCCATCAGTGCTGCGGTGCGAACCAATTCGTCTTCCAGATGCCTTGCATCCACTTCCTGAATCTGCACTCCTTGTTCTATATACTCCTTTTCACCTTTCACCTTTCACTTTTCAGTTTTCAGTTCTCAGTTCTCAGTTCTCAGTTCTCAGTTCTCCAAAATCCGCTGCAAAATTACTGCTATTTTTTCATCTGTGCAATACCCATTTGTGGGTATTTAGTTTTTTGGACCAATCTTCCTGCGATTGGCAAGGTTTTCCTTTTTTTTTTGTTTTCTCTTCTCCTAAAATGTTCTAAATTTCCTTAAATTTTTCAAGTTTTCGCACATTTATTTGGTCATGTCAAAAAAAAGTTGTACCTTTGCCCCAAATCTACGCTGGAGAGAAGTGTCTTTCCATTTTAAGGTAGATTTGATATGTTTTTTAGCGTTGTTAACGCTTTGGTTTGCAGTTCGAACTTCGCAACTTCGTGCAACTTAATACCCAAAGTATTACGGCGGATACATCCAGTCGCTCTTTTGTGGGCGATTGGCGTAGGTATCTGTTAGGGTATGGTTGTTGTTTAATAGTTGCAATCGGTATAAACAGGCATCTACGTGGATACGGAGGATGCCTGTTTTTCTTTTCCCTGTTATCCTATTGGTTTCCGCCTCGCGCTTAGTTACTTAGAGTATTCATTTCGCATGGCGAAGCAAAATAATAGGGTATAACAATGAAAAGGAATTTAGGTGTATTTATCATCGTGATGTTATGTGCAGTTTTGTGCATAGGTTTGGGTTATTTTAATCGTGATTCAGGGTCTTCTTTAGGTTGGAATCCGAATGCCATATACGATTCTTCAGTCTCGGATATATCTGGAGGGTCTTCATTTACGAGTGCGACGTTGTCGGGTAGTCCGTCTGCTGATGGTAGTGGTGTAGCCTTGTCAATGCAGGGTGGTAGTATGTTCTCACGTGCGCGCGTACATCATTATTCGTACGCGCCCGCGAGCTCGTCTATGTCTGTTTCTTCGGGTGTATCTCCTATCTCTTATACATCAGCTTCTAAGACCGGTTCAGCAGGTTCTGGTCTGTATATGACCAGCGATGCCGAGTTCCACAGTTTTGGTGGCGGCGGCAATGGTGGTGCAGCTATGGGTGGTAGTATGCGTGGTGCCTCTATAGCCAATAGTCCATCGCCCATTGCCAATAGCCCCATCTCCTATAGCCCATCTCCAATAGCCTATTCCTCAGCCCGCAACAATCAATTGGGTAACAACCCAGCTGCTATTGCCGCTACAGAGTTGCCAATGGCTGCTTCGGTTATGGCAAGCGATTATGGAACTTCCCTTTTTGGCAATCAAGCGATAGATGCCTATAACGGAACATACAATGGTGCCCGCCGTTCGGGTATCGCTGGACGCCAGAATAGTATTGGTTTTGGCGATACATGGTGGAACTGGTTGGATGCTTGGATAAAAGACCATGGAGAAGAAATGGGTGTTGGTGAGCAAGGCGAAGATGGCTATTATGGTGGTTATGAGTTAGATCGCTATGATTTGCAAGCTGCATATGATGATTTTATTGCCAATTATTGGAACTCTAGTATGGGTATTGCTCCTACCATTGACGAATGGTTAGATTGGTATATTTCATGTGCTGGTGAAAATGATTATCATTTCAACGACCGCACTTATGCGTGGCTTCCAGTGGGTAATATTTTGCCATTATTGTTGATGGCGTTGCTATATACGATAATACTTTTTGTTAAACGTAACAAAACTGCACAATTATGATAAAGAAAATTTTCTCCGCACTCGTAGTAGTGCTATTCGCCACTTCGATGATGGCGCAGTCAGGTCTCACATGTGAGGATCCTATCCCAGTGGATAAGAGTTATGTGGCTCATGTTGAAGCTGAGAGTGAATTATGGTACACTGCTTGGTCGTATGATTTGCCAATGCATGTATATTTTTCTCCAGATAGTTTGAATAGCGAGTGGGGTCCAGAAGTCTCTATTGATTTTTCTTGCACAGGAGATTATAGTTTTGACCACAAATTGGATAGTGTGATAAATATTTTGAAAATTTTGGGTTTGTCTTTGCCTGTTGAATTCATGTGTGAGGAAGTTATTCGTAATGGTAAAGTAGAGTGGGATTTGTCTATTGACCAAAAATATCGTGATCAATTGACTGAATATGGTCTTACTCATAATGTACAAGCTTTCGTTAAGGTTTATTTCCCAGAAGGTGGTAATATTAGTTTAACGCCCGATACATTGTTTCAATCGTGCATTGATCATGGCCATTACGCAAAGTTAAATGACACAATTAGCATTGCAGCGAATGATTCGAATAAAATGATCGTCCTGCCTTATTCTGAATGGAAGAATGATAGTCTTCGAATTGTGTGGACAGGCGAAAAACCAGCTCGTGTATGGGTAGCAGAAGATGAATGTCGTTTTACTCCTGTGGATGGTAGTGTGTATGTGAAGGCAAAATATGATATTGATAAGGATAATCCAAAGAAATTGTATCCCGCTGATATGCAAAGTGCAATTGATAATTGGATTGGTGCTGGTATTTTCTATGCTAAGGTGCTCTCTGAAGGGCCAGGCCAATTGGTGGTAGAGCGTATTCCTTTGGGCGCTATACAAGGTGATGCGGTTTTGCTCAAGCGTGGCGAGTCGGTGCAATTAGCAGCCAATGATGACCGTGTATTCTGTTTCCCTAAGACATGGACATCTACAGAGTTTATGGCGAATACGCAGAACACATTTGATATGTATGTATCTAATACACCAGATTTTGCTCCAACACCAGACGATGTTAATGTAATTACTAAATATGCTTTCCGAAAAGAGGGTAATAAACGTCAGTTGCAACTTTCTACAGGTGATGTCTCTTTCTTAGGTAATAAAGCATCCGATGATTACTTATATGTACGTTTTGCGTGTGCAAAGGCAACAACCTTGGATGTGGCTGCGTGGAGCAATTCTTCTTGTATAGAAAAGACTATTTTGATTAGTTCTGGTCAAACTATTTCTGTCCCTGCTTCATCAAAAAGTGTTTATCGTATGCTATATAAAGATTGGGCAAATTATGATTTTACTATCCAATGGGGAGGTAGAAGTACTCTATCTGCGGCGGTAGCTTCATATTGTGATTTTGCAAGTACGGACCCAGAAGTTCTAAGGCAAATTACAGTTAAATCTCGAAACTCTGCAGATGTAGCAGCTAATATGTTAGATTCTTGGGGTGCTTCTGTGGATTCTGATGGTTTCCTTTATTTCCGTTTAACATCCGAACGTCAAGGTAACATCACTTTCACTTCCGCTAAACCCGAAGAAGAGGACCCTATTATCCCTCTCGACCCCGTTTATACCACCATTGATGCCACTCTCTGCTATGGTGAGGTTTACGAGTGGAATGGTCAAACCTATACCGCAACTGGCGAATATACCCAAACTCTTGTAGCAGCCAACGGTGCTGATAGTATCGTGACGCTCAATCTCACTATCCGTCCAGAAGTGGCAGCAGTAGAGGAGAAAGCTACTGTTTGCTATGGTGAGAGCTACACATGGCAAGGTACCACCTATACCGAGACAGGCGAGTATAGCACCACTCTCCAAGATGAGAATGGCTGCGATTACCAAGCGGTTCTCAGCCTTACCGTGTTGCCAGAGGTAGCAGCCACTACCGAGACAGCAGAAGTGCCTTTTGATGAGACCTATACATGGCATGGCACTACGTATGCCGAGAGTGGCTCATACACTATCACCCTGCAAGACGCTAATGGCTGTGACTACCAAGCTACACTCCACTTGACCGTTCTTCCAGAACCAGAGAAGACCGACTTGCTTCCTAACGATGCCTTGTCTGTATCTCTTCCAACCGCGTTGAATGTATATGCAATGGATTATGCTGCATGGAAGGCACAGGATGTGAAGTGGCAATGGACAGGTAGCACACCATTGTATGTGTTTGTGGCAAAGAGCAGCGACTATGCTTTGACT
>JAZNJW010000018.1:0-11962 GCA_045578255.1 Paludibacteraceae bacterium | reverse complement strand
CATATAGCAAAAGCAGCCATACCCATAGCTGTCCACCAACCTGGACTTAGTCCTCGCAGACGGAAAAGAAAGATACCCATATTGTGTACATATCCCTCAAAAATAGCCAAGATAATCACACCAAATGTGAGCCATAATTGCCCTGGAAATAGCAGTGCCAACGAAAAAATGGTTGTGATATAGATTGCCTGCGACAAGTGCGTTAAGCCTGGCGTGAGCGCTTTGTAGTTGATTTTCATCAATCGTCCTGCCATTAGCTCCAAGAAACGATCTTTGTACCCTTCCTCGTACTCGTGCGCAATAAGGAAGGCATAAATACCTAAAGTTATCTTCTGCGCCAACTCTAAGTTGTTCCAATTACATGCTGCCCATATCAGCCAGCCAAGAAAACAGAATGTCATCCATTGAATATTGTTTTTCAAAAGAAATAATCCAAACTTTTTCATACTGTATATGTTTTTTTGTTTACGGCTGCAAAAGTACTGCTTTTTGTGCATATATGCAAGTAAATGGCAACATTTTTGCCATTTTCCGTTTATAGGATGGCGCGGAGCACCTACAAGCGAGAGGCGAGGAGGTTATGGAAGTTTTGCATTTGCTCTTGTATCTCATCGCGGGTGTGGCGGAAGGCGGTGAGGCGATCTTGCTCGGTGCCTTGCACTAGCGATGGATCGTCAAAACCGATATGTATTCGCTGCGCTACTTTGCCTACAAAAGCAGGGCAGGATTCGTTGGCACCACCACAAACGGTGATGACATAATCCCACTCCTCGTGTAAGTAGCGTGAGACATGCGTCGGCGTGTGCTGCGAGATGTCGATGCCTATCTCTTGCAGCACCTGGACTGCCATAGGGTGCACTCGCTCTGCAGGTTGAGTACCTGCGGAGAAGACTTGCAAAGTTGGGTCGATGGATTGCAACAATCCGTGTGCCATTTGACTGCGGCAACTATTACCTGTGCACAGAATTAATACTCTCATAATAGCCAATTAAATAAATATCCCGAAAGGATGATTAACAATGTTACTACTCCAAAAAATATGCCAATCAGTCGCCACGTCATTACTTTCTTGAGCATAGTGGCTTCTGGAATAGAGAGTCCGATGATTGCCATCATAAATGCAATGGCAGTGCCCAACGGAATGCCTTTGGCAACAAACACCTCAATAATCGGCACAACACCTGCGGCATTGGCATACATCGGCACTGCTAATATCACCGCCAAAGGAACGCCCCACCAGTTATCGGCTGCCAAGTATTGCTCGAAGAAACCTTCTGGCACATAACCATGCATAGCAGCCCCAATACCTATACCAATAAGGATATATAGCAGCACACCGCGCACAATACCCCACGAGTCGCGGGCAATCGTTGGCAAGCGACGCAAGAAGGGTGTTTGTTCTGCTTGCCATTGTAGGCTCTGCGTGCTGGATTGTTTTTGGGCTGCTTTCACCCAATCACTTAGGTAAGGCTCAAGGTGCATTTTGCCCAAAATGAAACCTGCCACTATCGACAACAGCGTTCCGCTGACTACATAAATCAGTGTGGCTCTCCAACCGAACGAACCCAAGAACATTGCTACAGCCACTTCGCTCACTAATGGCGAAGCGATAAGAAAAGTAAGGGTAACGCCTAGAGGAATACCGCCTTTAGTGAAACCAATAAACAGCGGAACCGATGAGCAGGAGCAAAATGGAGTGATACCGCCGAATAGAGCTGCAAGGAAGTAGTCCAATCCGTATAGTCGGTGTGTACTGAGGAATTGCCTCAGTCGCTCGATAGGGAAATAGGCATTGATAATGCCCATCAGGAAACTAATGCAAAAGAGCAATAATATAATCTTGATGCTGTCATAAACAAAGAAATTGACAGCTATGCCCAAATGGGTGGTGGCGTCTAATCCGATGACGTGATAGATCAGCCAGTCTGCAAATCGTTGAATCATAGTTATAGGAATTGAATGATGATATAATACCCTCCGATGCCGATGAATAGTACAGCTACGAGGATGTTGAGTATGCGTTGAAGCGATTGTATCTTGCCCATGACGCGCCCGATATTCTGCATGCTATATGCCAATAGGAAGCTAACCAATACCACAGGCAAGGCAGTCGCTATGGCAAAGAGTAGGGGCAGTAACCAGCCCGCAGTAGTGGTAAGAGCGAGGGGGAGCAGTCCTCCAAAATAGAGTACACCGCTGGTGGGGCAGAACGCCAAAGCAAAGGTGCATCCCATAACGAATGCTCCTATCGCTGTAGGCGATTGGTTCTGCTGTTTCCAAAGCGATATAGATGGCAGGCGTAAGCGGTTGCCCAGCAACAAGACTACGCCTACGAGCAGCATGATTGGACCTATTAGCCGTTCGCCCCATAGCGCGAAGAAGCGTTGCACACCAAAGGCATTGGCTCCTCCGCGAAAGACAATCATCAGTAGCCATGCCAGCAAGGTGTAGGCTGTCACGCGACCGAGTGTATAAAGAAGTCCGCTGAATAGTACCTGATGTTTGCTCTCGATATGTTTGCTCAAGTAGCCAATCGCTGCGATATTTGTTGCTAATGGGCAGGGCGAGAGTGCAGTGATGAGCCCCATTAGTAGGGCACTTAGCCACGCCATGTGGCTCTGATCTAAAAGTAATTGCAATGTCTCCATAGTGCGTTATGGTAATAGTTGTTGGATATGCTCGTTGAGCAGTTGCAGGAAGCGTTCGGGCTCGGTGCGTGCATAGGCAAAAGCCTCTTGCGTGAGGTCAATGCGCTGATTATCACGATGAAGGATAAGCGACGACCATGCCACTTGATAGTAGTTGGCAAGGGAGGTATTTTGCGGATCGCTCAGGTCAACGGCTTGATAGATAATCTTATCGCCCAAGTGCTGCGTATAGTGGGTTTGTAGCACTTGCTCGGTCGCCTGCTTGATGGCTAGGCAAGTAGGGCAACGCTTGGCGGTGTGGAAATAATAGATGTGCAACTTGCCGTCGTTGGTGGCGTGCGTGTCTGTGGTTTGGCTGTTGCTGCCACAAGCGAGCAGGAGCAAGGCGATGCTTGCTAATAGATACCATTTCTTCATGATGTTTGCTTTAGGAGGTGAATGATTTCTTGTTTGCTGAGTAGTCCTGTGGCGATCACTTGACCGTCGCGAACGAGAGCGGGTAGGGCAAATACTTCGTACTGGAGTATCTCTTGGATATCTTCTACTTTGCTTACTTCGGCTTGAATGCCCATTTCTTCTACTGCTTGTAGCAGATTTGCGTGCAAGGTCTTGCATTTGCTGCAACCTGTGCCTAATACAATTAGTTTCATGTTGGTTAGAATTTTGATGATTTATATTGTTGTTTGTATTTTTACGAACAATTAGAGTGTGAGTATGTTGAAGAGTCCACATTGGGGTGGCTATCTTTAGGTTGAAAAAGTTTTAAGAGTTCTAAAGGTTACTGACAACAGCAGTCGTTGGCAGAGGTGTTTGTTTTATTAAGTGGTTGGTTGATAAACTCTTGCAGTAGCATTTGCAGGAGCAACCAATTCTGCTGATTGATACAATATTTCACTTTGGCACCTTCTACGATTCCTTGAATTAGCCCTGCTTCTTTTAGAGCATTAAGATGCTGACTAACAGTAGCTTTTGCAATTGGTAGTTCTTCTTCTATATTGCCGAAGTAGCACTCCTTTCTGCGTAGGAGAAATTGGATAATCGCAATGCGCGCAGGGTGGGCTAATGCTTTGGCGTATGTTGCCAATTGCTCTTGTTTAAGGGTGTATGTCTTGTCTGTCATATGGGTAGATATTTGGATGTGTCTAATATGTAGTTATTCAAAATTGTTCGCAAAGGTACGAACAATATTTCATTTGACCAAATTTTGGTGTGATTTTTTTAGAAACTTTAACAGTTTTAGGTGAGAGGTTAGAGGCAGGGGTTATCCCATGATTTGTGTTTGTCGGCTTCGGTGATGGGGCGGATTGGGCGGCAGGGATTGCCTACAGCCACCACATTGTCGGGGATGTCTTTCACCACCACAGAGCCACCGCCAATGACTACATTCGAACCAATCTTTACGCCTGGCATCACATGTACGCCTGCTCCAATCCATACATTATCACCCACCGTGATGGGGTAGGCATACTCCAAGCCCTGATTGCGGCGTTCGGCATCAATAGGATGACCTGCGGTGTAGAAGCCACAGTTAGGAGCGATAAACACATTATCGCCAAAAGTGACTTTGGCACCATCCAAAATGACGGTATTGTGGTTGGCGAAGAAGTTCTTGCCTACTTCGATATTGTAGCCATAATCGCACCAGAAAGGTGCCAAAATGCAGCAGTTGTCGGATTTCTTACCTAATAGTTGGCTGAGAATCTGCTGTTGGTTGGTCTCATCGGAGGGACGTAGTTGGTTGAACTGGTAGCATAAGTCTTTGGCTACTTGACGTTCGCGAATGAGCTCGTTATCGTAGTTCGCATCGTACAGCATTTGCTGTTGCATTTTTTCTTTTTCGGTCATGATAGAAAGAATTATTGCTGCAAAGGTAGTGCTTTTTCGGGATATATGCAAGAAAATGGCGATTTTTCGCCATTTTCAGTTTAGAGGACGCTCGCGTGGCGAGCTACAATTTAAGAGCACCCGATAACGCCACGAGCGTTATCGGGGACCCCGCTGAGGTTAGAGGCAAGAATATTTGCCAGACCACTGGCAAAAGCAAAACAGGTGGCGGAGAGAGAGAGCAACAACACAAACAACATAAACCAACAACAATTGCGCGTGCAACAACACAGCACGCGCTCGAAGGATTTACTTGCGGACGGAAAGGCATCCCAAAAATCAAGATTTTTCGGGGACCCCGTAACCGCAAGGCTAGACTGGTAGCGGGGAACAATGTATCCGAATGAGATTCGAGGGGAAGGGAGAAAGAGCGTGCTCAATGAGCACGAAGTGCACAATCAGTAGAATTTATTAGTTACTTCCTAATTTTTAGAAAAAATATAGATTCTTTTGAATGTTTATTTATGAGTTCCTACTAAAGTGGGATGAACTTCAGCTAATGACCGTTCAAACAATTCCATAATAGGTTTACATTCTTGTGGAAATACATATATATGCAAGTTGAAGATGATATGATAATCCATCTCCTTAACTAAATCATACAAATGCAGTCCATGCTTATCTCTCTGTTGATGATAACCTAAATGTTTCATTATTCTATCTACGATGTTTTCTGACTTTCCCACATATAATGTATTGTCTTTAGGAAATGAACTTTTGACTATTCTTGGCGTCTGAATAGAAGCTTGTTTACTGATTTCTTTTATTCTCATCTTTATTGTTTCTACCATATTTGGATATAAGATAGCTGGTGACACAATTTCCCATCTATACAAACAAGGGAATGCGTCATATTGTTTGAGCCATTCAAACATTTCTTGAAAATCTTTAGCAGCTCGTACATCAGTAGAAATGTATATACTATCAAGATTTTGACTATCAATCTCAAAAGTATTAAAATCAATGATACCACATTTAGCAACTAATTGAAACAAATTGCTATAATATTCCGCATTTATACGGAAAATATCTTCTGTTGTTTTCATTTGAGTAAATTATCTAGATCTGTAGGTGTTGGAATGTTTTTTAAGTTATTTTCAGAAAGGAATAAAACACATGTCCCTTTAAGATTAGTATGTTCTCTCTCCCTGTTGATACGATCATTATTGTCGGTATAATCGCTAATACGACATACTTCATGATTTTGTATTTGTTCAAGCGATTGATAGCGATACCCCATCCATGTAAATTGTGGTAACTTTCCAAAATAAGCCCAAGCATCTTGATTGAGAATGATAATGAGTTTTGGTTTAATGATTTCCTCTATCATATTTTGTGTTAGGCAAATTTGTTCCACTACATAACCAAACAATTGTGGATTAAGCACAATTTGTTGATTTGCAATTTGGTGATCACTCTCTTGAAAACTAAATAAATCGATATATGCTGTTTTGTAACGGAGATTTTTCTGTGGCGATACAAGTAGTTGATTTATGATTGCATCTTCGGGTAATGGATATATCGACAGATTGTCTATAGAGTTATCTGTATTGTACTTAGGGTTATATCCAACTATAAGTATATCTTTCTGTGTTATATTTTGGCAAATTTTATAACCACGTTTCATAATGTTGTTAATAGTACCATATTTTCCCCATAAGTAATCATGTTCTACTTGCATAATTGTATTGTTGTCAACGGGTATATCTTCTTCTATATTATTCAATTCTTGGCTTTGTTCTGCCTCTTTGATTAGTTGAGATTTCTTTTCTTTGTTTTTTTTATGAGCACGAGATATCAGAGCATTGATTTGGTGAAAGAATGCAATGTATATACGGATGAGTACCAAGCAAGTGATACATAACCAAAATAAAATAATATGCCATATGTTGCCAGAGTTTAGTATAACCATGCACCATTCCCATAGTTTGACGATTGCCAGAATTGGAAACACACACAAGAATATCATTAGAGGCCAGTATTGTCCTAAAAATTTACGCCAACGTGTGGAATAGCATATCCATTTTAAGAACCATATATCTCGATTGAATGGATCTTGACGTTCTAATATGGTAAGTCCTCTTTTATACTTGGAAAAAAGTGTATTTGTGAATTTATTATGTATTCTATTCTCTTTACCATCATCTTCATTGCCATTTCCTATTCCAATTACATTCTTCCAACCTTCCGCCTTCAATTGTATAGCCATATCATTCAGTTGCTCTGCAAGGAGTTGTGCATCATCATCAAAACTTACACTTCGAACAGCATCAGCATTAGCCAACACAGCTTCATGTACGGAGTTTAGGTGGGCTTGTTCTTTCAGATTTTGACGACGACTTACAGTTTCTGCTCGAATATGTTTAACAGGTTTTGCCCAATTATCACCAAAAATCGCATTACTTAGTCTATCAGCAGTATTTTGTCCTGCTCTTCTCCAAAAGCCTCTAGAAAAATTATTACTCATAAAAGTGTATAAATATGCAAAGTTAATTAATAAATAAAAGCGTGCGCTTTCGTTCGCTTCAATTTGATTCTTTGAGGTTCTCGACTACCTTATTTACTCAAATCTACGCACGGAAAACTCACGCTGTTAACGCGAGCGTGCATAAACCGTACTTGAGTAAATAAAGATTTTTGAAAGTGTCGAGTTTTCAAAGAATCAAGTCTGGGCTTATAACGCTATATTAAATATGTTGGGCAACGGATCGTTGCGGATTAACTATAAACTATAAGTGATGATTTATAAAGTAATTTTAGGGGGTTAGTATTTTATTTTTTAATAAACTTCACAATGCAATCAATACAAATAGGAGTTTCGGAAACAGCATCAATAAACACATTTGCGGGGTGCATATCTTCTAAGTGTAAGCGTTCTCCGATATAATTTACACCTCGTCCATCGCCATTATCACGAAAGCCCTTTTGAGCAACCATTAAATCTATTTCCTGCTTGGTAGCCAATCGTTTGCAAGTCACATAAGGCTGCGTACAGATAATACGAAACATTCCATCAAAATCGCGTGTAAAGCCAATTACATTCATAGGCGTTTCCGCAAAGAGTGCATTGTGCAATACGATAGATTCTAACGCTCTGCCGAGTGTGGCATAGATGGATGTACGAAGCTTGATGACAGAGGTGTCGCCATTTTGGTAATAGACTTTCGCTTCTGCTCCTTGGGCAATCATCGGACCGTATTCCGCCTCGATGTCCTTTTCGGCATTATCGAACCATATACCTCTGGCTTCTGCCCATTGACGAACCAGTTTCTCTTGAAGTTCGTCTATCTCCCAATTTCCTGGGCAAGTTTGGCTTGCTGAAGCATTTGCACTTGCTTCAAGGCTTGTTCGCGCGTAGCAGCTGACGATGTACGCCCCAATGAGCATCTCACCTGCGCAGCAGAGACCTGCATGCTCCGCTTGATTGAATTGAGTAAGGTTTGTTTTTCCATTGAGTATGTCGTTTGTGAAATTATCAATCAGTTGTGTTGTTTGCTCTGAAAATCCGTTATCACGAATAGCAGCATAGATTGATTCTATGCTTATTGGTGATGTGCTATTCAATAGTTCTTCTGACATGATTTTCTATGCAATTTACAATTCTGCCTGCAAAGATACACTTTTTTTTTGAGATGTGCAAGAAAAATCGCATTTTGGGGCGATTTTTCTAGTGTAGAGTGTAAGGTGTAAAGGCGGGGATAGCCCGAATACATTCGGGATAATGGACAAAGATGCACAAGGTGTTATTTAGAGGCGTGGATGAGGGAGCCGATGATGAAGCCACGGAGGGTGGTGTAGGGATTGGGGTGAGTATTAGGATAGCGGTCGGCTTTCTTGCGGTAGGCAGCGTATTTCTCCTCCCACTCGGAGCGGAGTTCGGGGGTGTTCAAGATGACCGTGGTTTGGTTGACCGCGTCCTTGAAAGCCGTGATAGTGCGTTGGCGTTCGGGCGCAATAGGACCTTTATACGGATGTTTGATCGCATAAGCATGCGTGCGACCATTGCGAGTGCGCATAACAATCTTTTCTTTAGAAGCGAGTTTGCCCGACATGGAGTCAAAAGGATGAGATAGAGTAGTGCGTGCCATCGTGTTCGGCAATCTCACGCATTGACCAACGACGCTGTCGTTGTTAGGGCGCTCGATGCCTCCACTCTATCCTCGAGTTCACGAAACTCTCGGATGTTTTCAGAGGGAGACTCCTCCTTGCCGTCGGAGGGGATAAGGATTAGTAATTATGGGTGCAAAGGTACGGAAAATTTTGCAGATTTGCAAGTTTTTGAAGGGAAATTTGTGATTTTATTGTGAAATATTGAAAGTAGTTGATAGATACGGTATTCCTACGGTGTGAATATACTAATGTACCGTGTATCTACCGTGTATGTACCGTATATCAACCGTATATCAACCGTAGTTGATAGCGAGTTAGTAGAGGAAGGGGCATGCCCCCTCAGTCCCCCTAAAAGGGGGAAGATGGTTATGGGACGGCGTAAACGCCTATAGGACGCTATGCTATGGGACGGGCAGAGCCCTATTGTTTTGTAGACTCAGATGCTACAATTTAGTGGACGGCTTCGCCTATAGAGGTAGGGTGGGAATGCAAAAAAAGAGGTGTAATTAAACTTTTTACGAAAAAAAATGCGCATTGCGCTTGCGTATGTGCGAAAAAAGTAGTACTTCGAGGGCACCGACCTCGCCCTTAAAAAGGGCTCGCCCACCTCGAAATTACGTTCGCGAAATGCAGCCCATACTACAGACACTCACACCTTTTTTGAAAATATGGCTGTGCCACTTCATTGAGCCATCACCTATACACTCTCTTGTGAGTAAACTCCCTGCGAGCGCATAGGTAATACCTCAATTGATAGATAAAATCTATCTTTTTTCAAAAAAAGTGCTCGTTTTCTTGCGTATGTGCATTTTTTGTAGTAACTTTGCAGCGAAATGTGTAGTTTCGGCATGGTAGCAAGCGAAATATGCGAAAAAACTGCTGAAAAACATGTTTTGAAGCTAAACATCAAGAATTGAGAACAAAGACAAGGATTATAACAAAGATTGATTATGAAAAAATTGAATATCGCTTTGGTTGCTCATGATGCCAGAAAACAAGAATTGGTGAAATGGTGTACCTTTAATTCGTGTATTCTCAAACATCATAATTTATTTGCAACAGGTACAACCGGTAGTCTCCTTGCTGCTATTCCTGTAGATTCTGAAAACACCGAGTATCCCCTCAAAGATATTACCCTGCTGAAGTCTGGACCGCTGGGCGGAGATCAACAAATAGGTGCAATGATTGCCGAAGGGAAATTGGATGCGCTGATATTCTTTTGCGATAACCTCATTACGCAAGGACACCAACAAGATGTAGGAGCACTAACACGATTGGCATCATTATACAACATAGCATTTGCAACCAATCGTACAACAGCAGATATGATTATCACTTCTCCTCTCTTCGGCAACGAAGAGTATGAACGGATAATTCCTCTATCTATCAAATCATACGAAAATAGAAAATTAACATTAAAATAAACATAATACTAACTTTTCTAAAATCATGGCAGAAGAAAAATTGAACATGTTAGCCGAGTTTCCCGCCATCTCTACCAAAGCATGGAAGGAGAAAATCGTAGCTGACCTCAAGGGCGCCGATTTCGACAAGAAACTCGTATGGCGCACCACAGAAGGCTTCAACGTACAGCCTTTCTACCGTCAAGAAGACATCAAAGGTCTGAAAACTACTGTATCTGCACCAGGTCAATTCCCTTACGTGCGTGGTACCAAAACCAACAACGAGTGGGCTATCCGCCAAAACATCTGCGCTTGCAAGAACGCTCGCAAAGCGAATGCAAAAGCGTTGGACGTACTCAGCAAAGGCGTGAACTCGTTGGGCATCTGCTTGAACGCAGAGAAACTTACCTATCGCTACATCAAGACATTGCTTGAGGGTATCCAACTGGACAAAGTAGCACTGAACTTCAGCGTATGCGCTTGCAAAGCTCCTCAATTGGCAAACATCCTCGTTCGCCTCGTAGGACGCAGCGGATATAACTTCAAAGCAGTGACAGGTACTATCAACGTGGACCCAATCAAGAACATGCTGCTCAAAGGCAAACCACTGAGCCGTGAGAAAGTAGCAGAGAAAATCGTGGCTACCGTGAAAGCTGCGAAGACATTGGTGAACTTCCG
The DNA here is from genome assembly GCA_045578255.1 of Paludibacteraceae bacterium. GTDB lineage: Bacteria > Bacteroidota > Bacteroidia > Bacteroidales > Paludibacteraceae > Colicola. The sequence continues at coordinate 1,239 of JAZNJW010000018.1, read as the reverse complement.
CGTGGTAGGTGTGAACTCAGTAATCCTGAACAACTCAGGTGCATACTGCGCTCAAGAGTTGGCTTACGCATTGGCTTGGGGTGCTGAATACATGACCATGATGACTGAGGCAGGTTTGCCAAACTACTTGGCTGCTCGTGAGATCCGTTTCAATATGGGTATCGGTGGTAACTACTTCATGGAGTTGGCTAAGTTCCGCGCTGCACGTCTGCTCTGGGCAAAGATCGTAGAGGCATACAAGGCTCCTATCTTCACTGCTGCATTGAAAGACGCTGCGAAGATGAATGTTTGCGCAGAAACAAGCCGCTTCAACATGACTATCTTCGATGCATACGTAAATATGCTTCGTACACAAACAGAGACTATGTCTGCTGCATTGGCAGGTGTGGATGAGATCGTGGTTACTCCATTCGACGCTACCTACGAGGTACCAACCGAGTTCGCAGAGCGTATCGCACGCAACCAACAACTCCTATTGAAAGAGGAGTCACACTTCGACAAGGTGGTTGACCCAGCTGCTGGTTCATACTACATCGAGAACTTGACCAACGCTATCGCTGCTGAGGCATGGAAGCAATTCCTCGCTATTCAAGAGCAAGGCGGTATGTACGAGATGGTAGCCGCAGGTAAGGTACAAGAGGCAATGGCAGCTAACTTGAAGACCCGTTTGGCTGATGTGGCTAAACGCAAAGAGGTATTGCTGGGTTCTAACCAATTCCCTAACTTCACCGAGAAGGCAGGCAAGAAGATCAAAGAGACAGGTTGTGGTTGCGGTTGCTGCAAGACCAAACCAGAAGGTGCTATCGCTACCTTGCCAGTGGCTCGCGCTGCTGAGGAGTTTGAGACCTTGCGTCTGGAGACCGAAGGTGCAAAGAAACAACCAGTGGCATTCATGCTCACCATCGGTAACTTGGCAATGCGTATTGCTCGTGCACAATTCTCTTGCAACTTCCTCGCATGCGCTGGTTACAAAGTAATCGACAACAATGGCTTCAAATCTGTGGCTGAGGGTATCAAGGCCGCTCGCAAAGCAAAAGCAGATATCATCGTACTCTGCTCAAGCGACGACGAGTATGCAACATACGCTCCACAAGCATGGTTGCAACTCGAGGATGCAAAAGAACTCTTTATCGTGGCTGGTGCTCCTGCTTGCATGGAAGACTTGCAAAAACTCGGTATCGAGAACTTTATCCACGTTCGCGTAAACGTACTCGAGACACTTAAGAAATTCAATGCTCA
>JAZNJW010000017.1:0-229537 GCA_045578255.1 Paludibacteraceae bacterium | reverse complement strand
GCCCCGACCAATATGTAAAATCTATGGCAACACGCCGTTTCAATCGAAAGTTTAAATGATAGGTTTAGCCCCACATACAGGTAAGATTATTGATGCAGTAGCACAATTAGATTGTATCCGTTCGTATTGGTTAGTAGGAGGAACTGCCTTGTCATTGCAATTGCATACCCGCCAAAGCGAAGATTTAGATTTCCAAAAATGGCGCACATCTAAGGATGAAAAGATGGAGGTTGCTTGGGATATGATAGAAAAAGAGTTGTCCACTATCGGCGAGATTGAGCGCAGAGATATTTACGACTTTGACCATGTGGAGTTTCGTGTTGCTGGAGTAAAATTCTCTTTTTACGCATGCGATAAATACTCCCCTGTACAAAACGAAGTCATCTATCAAGGCAATATCAAACTGGCTGATGTGATGGCTATTGGTGCGATGAAGATGGAAGTGATGCTCAGAAGAAGCAATTTCCGTGATTATTACGACATCTATTCTATTCTGCAAACGGGTGTAGATATTCATGAATTGATGAATCATGCATTGCAATACTCACGCCATCGTCTCAAGAGCAAGAACCTTTTGTCGATGCTTACAAGAGGTGAATTATTTGTGCAAGATGCCAATTTCCATTTGCTAGAACCTATATATAATGTATCTGCTCAAGAAATTGAGAGTTATATCAAAACTTGTTTAACCAAATAAAACAACTTATCACTCATCACTCATAGTTTATAGTTAATCCGCAACGCACAGCCGTTGCCCGACATATTTAATATAGCGTTATAAGCCAAACTTGACATTTTGAAACTTCGACACTTTCAAAAGTCTATTGAGAATCAAGGAAGCCTATGAACGCTCACGCTATCGGCGTGGGCTTTTTCCGTAGATTTTGATTCTCAAAGGTAGTCGAAGACCTCAAAATGTCAAATGAAGCGAACGAAAGTTCACGCTTTTATTTGTATATACATAAACAAATTTAACAGGCTTAGCAATAACTTTTAATATTCATTTTTAAATTTTTAAATTATTACTACAATGAAAACAATTTATCTGAAATTAATGGGCATTATCCTTATTTTCTCTATGAGTGCTTGTGACAACAATCAAGAACCTGAAAAATTCAGTTTAAAAGGTACTTATTGGGCTTACGAGAGTTCAGTTTCAGGAACCATAGAAACATGGTACCATTATAGTGTATGGCATTTTATTTCAGAAACAGAGGCAGAAGAGATAAACTACGATACAGATACCAAACAAGTCGATATACAGTCTGGATTAGATCCACAAACTTATGGACTTTCTCAACCGAATAACACATTTGATACTAAAATTCAAATAACATCTTTAGAGTATCCCGCAGTAAATATAGAAGTAACAGAAACTGTTATAAAAACGGGAGAAATAAATCGCATCATCAATCACAAAGGTGAATTTATGTATGAGAACAAGTTGCTTCTATTAGAAAATATAAAAACAGGACATATAAAGCATTTCTATAAACTTAATAAAATGGATTAATCGTCTCGCTATAGTAGAGTTATATCACTTAGTAGAACTTCAGACATAGTTGGTCCTACCAAAACATTTCTCATTCATTAGACTCTATGTTATGTTCTCGCTGTTCCAAGTACGAGAAAGTTTTGAGAAGAACACTTGTCACCTTAAAACTTTTTAAAAATACACCCATGCGGAAGTTTTTATAATACAGAAACTTCCGCATGTTATATATACTACTTTTAATTCTAATTTTCCTATATTACGAACAATCATTTGCACATATCGAAAAAAAACAGTACCTTTGCAATTGAAATCTCATTAAGAATAAAATCAGGCAAAAACTATGATAGCACATAAGAAAACATTATCAGAATTCTTCTATAGTACGAAGCCATTAGTAATACCTGTATATCAGCGCAGTTATACATGGAGAAAGGAAAATTGCAAGTTGCTTTTCCATGATATTCTCAATATATGTGAGGATTCTAATATGAAACACTTTATTGGAAGTATCGTGTTTGTGGACGACTCTGAAGCATATGTGATTATTGATGGACAGCAACGAGTAACTACTATATCAATACTTCTGTTAGCATTGCGCAATGCTATTTTGAATGGAGATATTGTTTCTGATGATGCATCGCTTGTAGATCAAATCAACTATAGATTTCTCATGAATCAATTTGCCAAAGACGATAATCATCGTATGAAGCTGAAGCCTTTCCGTGATGATAGCAAAGCATATGATGCACTTTTTGGCAATAACGACGAATTTGTAGCAGAATCTATAATAACATCTAACTACAACTATTTTTACGAAGAAATACTTGCACATAATATCAATCCGACAAAATTCTTTGATGCTATTCAAGGGCGTTTGGAATTTGTGGAAGTTAAATTGATTCCATCTGACGGAGATAATGCTCAGTTAGTATTTGAAACAATTAACTCCACAGGTGTAAGTCTAAATGAAACAGACAAAATTCGTAATTATGTTTTGATGGGGCTGAGTGCAAACACGCAAGAGGATTTCTACAATAACTATTGGCTGCCTATTGAACGCCATACCAATATACATTTGGAGGAGTTTATGCGTGATTATCTCACGATGAAACTAAATTCAATTCCAAACAAAGGGGACGTGTATAGGGTATTTAAAGAGTATGTTTCTGACAGCTATATAAATGATATCGAGCCACTTCTCATTGACCTTAAAATGTACTCTCAAATATTTAAGGGTATAAAAGAGGCAAAAGTGGGAACATCCAAAATGAATGAGATTATGGCAAACTTGGAGCAGTTGGAGATAACTACAACCTATCCATTCTTGCTTGCTATGCTCAATTATTATCAGGAGGAAAAACTTGCTTCGTCGGAAGTTGAAAAGGTTTTGGATGTCATGGAAGTCTTCCTATTCCGTCGAATAATGAGCGGCTATTATAATACTGGTTTGAATAAGGTGTTTGCCAATATGCATAATCGTATATTGAAACAAATGTATGATAACTATTCTTATTCTGATGTATTTATATATCTTCTCCAGCATGGTATTTCGTATTGGGAGTTCCCAAATGATTCGCAATTTGTGCGCAGTTTCGAAGAGAGAGAGGTTTATAAAATGCGTAGCAACTATCGTCTCTATCTATTCTATAAATTAGAAGAGTCGATGAATAAAGAGGCGGAAGGAACCAAGAAAAAGATTGAAGATGGTGTGCTGAGTATCGAACATATCATGCCACAAACATTGACTGATGATTGGCGAAAAGAGTTAGGAGATGATTTTGGTAATGAGGACTTTGAAAAATGGATTCATAATATAGGAAATCTTACGCTGACTGCCTATAATTCAGAATATAGTAATCGAAAGTTCGCAGAAAAGCGAGATGGCATACCATCCATACCTACAATGAAAGGATTTAAGTATAGTTGTGTGGCTATGAATAAGTATGTTAGCGAGCAAGAGCATTGGACAGTAAAACAAATGCAACAACGCTGTAATGAACTTGCACATGCAGCATGTTCTATTTGGGCTTACCCTATTTCTCAATATGTACCATTGGTTGTAGAGGAAGAATCCATTCCTATTGATGCTGATTATCAGTTTAAAGGGCGTTATATTAAGTCATATACTTTCAATGGCGCAACCACCCATGTGGATAGTTGGGCAGATGCTTTTACTCGCATAGTAAAAACATTATATGAAATGGATGGTTCTATCTTATATCATTTATCACATGATGCTTCGGAAAATTACTTTTTATCAGAGCCAAGCAAAAGTGCTAACAAAATCGCAGAGGGAATCTATTTACATGTAGCATGTAATACAAATAACAAATTGCGCCAAATACATCGTTTGCTTGCGATGTATAAGTTTGAACCAGACGATATATCTGTTGTATTATATCCACTTAAAGAGCCACAAAACTAGAACGCAACCTAACAGCCACCGATTAGTCACTACAAACCTTCGGCACAATCTTCGGCATTCGAAAACTTTTTTCAGAAAAAAATACACTCACGCGGGAAGCATAGTAAACACTACACTTCCCGCGTGTTGTATATACCATTTTACTCTCCACATTCTCCAACTTTCGGCATAAAACCGTAAAAATGCCGAAGATATGGCAACACTATATTATATAGAGGCGCAGCAAGAAACAAAAACTTGAAAGCCACAGAAAGCCCATAGAAGTCCCAGAGATCTCCTATCGTGCTCCCGAAATCTGTAGGGAATTTTCGACAAAAATACAACAAATTCATAAAAATATTTGTCTATATCACAAAAAAGTACTACCTTTGCAGGGTAAAAACGCGGATAACCGCAAAAATACCCCACAAAGTATGAAAATCGAGCGGAAAAGACACCTACAAAGACTCATCAATAGTCGAAAAAACGGACAGATAAAAATTATCACAGGAATAAGACGCTGCGGTAAGTCTTACCTTCTTAATGTCCTATACCGAGAATACCTTCTGCAAGAGGGAATCAAACCTGAGCAAATCATTGCTATCGAACTTGACAACGATGCTGCTATTCGTTTGCGCAACCCACTCGAACTGAGTGCTCACCTCAGACAAGCGGTACAGGATACCAACACCGAATATTACATCATGCTTGATGAGATACAAATGGTAGAAACCCTTGACAATCCATATTTACCCAAAGAGACTGGAGCTAAAATCTCTTTCGTTGATGTACTACTCGGACTAAAAACTCTTCCAAATGTAGATGTCTATGTCACAGGAAGCAACTCCAAAATGCTCTCTTCGGAGGTTGCTACCACTTTCCGTGATAGAGGAGAAGAGATACATATCACACCACTTACTTACGAGGAATTTTACGAGGCATACCCCAATGAAAAACGATATGCGTGGCGCGAATTTATGACTTATGGTGGCATGCCTTTCGTGCTACATAAAAACTCACACGAAGAAAAAGCCAAATATTTGCAGGACCTATTCCGCCTCACATATATCAAAGATGTGATAGACCGTAATAACCTACGCACAAAAACAGAAGTCTTAGACGAACTCCTAAATGTGGTGTCTTCATCAGTGGGATCACTTACTAATCCTACAAGAATAGCCAATACCTTTCAATCAGTAAAGGGTGTAAACATCAAAAACGAAACTATCTCATCCTATCTTGACTACTTTATTGATGCATATATATTGAGAAAATCACATCGCTATGACATCAAAGGACGCTCGTATATAGATACTCCTCTCAAGTATTATTTTGCAGATAATGGATTGAGAAACGCCCTGCTTAATTTCCGTCAGCAAGAGGAAAACCACATTATGGAAAACATCCTATACAACGAACTAATCTCTAGAGGATTTAGCGTGGATGTGGGAGTCGTAGAATATAACCATACTAATGCAGAAGGCAAGAAACTGCGCTCACAACTGGAAGTCGATTTCGTTGTGAATAAAACCAATATGCGATATTATATTCAATCTGCATTAACAATTGCAGATGAAGAAAAACGACAACAAGAAATCAATTCGCTCACTCGTATTGATGATTCATATACTAAAATTGTTGTCGTGCGCGACGATATTCTCCCATGGACTGACAACAACGGAGTACAATACATCAATATCGAGGATTTCCTTTTAGATAGAATAAATCTATTATAATTAAGCCAAACATTCGGCATAACCTTCGGCAGAAAACCCCTTCCGCGCCGAAGATTTTTGCAGCATTATTATAGAGACACGTTTATAGAAAGCCACAGAAAGCCCACAGATGTCCCAGATATGTCCTTGTTATCTGTTCTATGCTTGCGCTGATTCCTCAGAGTGGGGACTCTATGGGTGCTGCGCTCGGAGTGCGTTCCGTCGCACTCCTTCAGGTCGCCTAACTCGCAGGGAATTTGAGAACTGAAATATGAATATCTAAATACAAATTGAATAAAAAACACACAAAACACTTGCATAACTCAAAATAATTCACTACCTTTGCAGCAGAATAATGTTGAATTATGAATTTTATATAACCATGAAAAGCAAATTACTACTCCTATTGCTGATTGTATGCGTCAGCTGTTGCCCAAAGGCAAAACTTACAAACCAAGAGAGTCAAGTCGTAGTTACATCTTATCCTTCTACCATTGGAGAGGCGGGTGTGGCAGTGTATCTGCCAGAGGGATATGCTACTTCAAAGGTAGATTATCCTGTACTTTATCTGCTACATGGCAGTGGCGATGATGAGACAGGTTGGATGACCAAAGGCTGTGCTAAATATATTCTCGACTCGCTGATTACCAACGAGCTATGCCCTCCTATGATCGTAGTAATGCCAAATGGCTATTTGGAGCAGACTGGCAAATACTATGCCCCTGAATCGCGCCTATGGATGGAGAGCACCTTCGAAGAGAACTTCAGCCAACTCATCGCGTGGACAGAAGCACACTACCGCACAATCAATGATAAACAGCATCGCGCTATTGCAGGACTGTCTATGGGCGGATTCCACACCATGCACACAGCAGCATTGCTCAATCAAAGTTTTGACTATGTGGGTATCTTCTCCGCACTATATGTGCCACATACCAAGCAACCTCACGCTGAGCGCACCATAGAGATGAGCGCATTGGCTTTGTCCGACAAGCCTGCATATCAACAAACAGAAACTCTGCTTGCACAGCAGTTTGCTAATCCACCACAACTCTATTGGATTGCTTGTGGTGTGGAAGATTTCCTATACGAGGACAACGTGATTTATCGCCAATATCTGGATGAAAAGCAATATCCATACGAGTATCACGAATCCGCAGGCGGACACTCATGGCAGAACTGGATGGACTACCTGAAAATATTTGCGCAGCGAATATTCTAATTAAGAATTTTGAATTATGAACTAACAAATACTACATTACATGAAAAAGACCTTTTTAACATCCCTATTTGTGGCTTGTGCATGCTTGTTGTTTGCGTCGGAGCCATATTTTCGTGCTACATGGGTGAGCACAGTAGCTAACATTGACTTCCCAACCAAAGCAGCTATCGGCAACTATGAACAACAAAAAGCGGATATGATTGCTATGTTGGATGAATTCCAAAAGATGAATCTCAATGCGATTGTTTTCCAAGTGCGCCCTACCGCAGATGCACTCTATGCTTCGGAATTAGAGCCATGGAGCCATTGGCTGACTGGCAAACAAGGCGAAGCTGCCACCTACGACCCATTGGAGTTCGTTTGCAAAGAAGCACACAAACGTGGTATTGATGTTCACGTGTGGATTAACCCTTATCGCGTGACTGGTGGCGGTAGTAAAATAGAAAGTCTTGCTCCTAACCATATCTACCACAAGCACCCAGAGTGGTTCTTGAAGTATGGTACACAATGGTATTTTGCTCCTCACTTGCAAGAGACACGTGATTTCCTCTGCAAGGTGGTGGCTGACCTCGTTACTCGCTATGATATAGAAGCTATCCATATGGATGACTATTTCTATCCTTATCCTATTTCTGGTCAGGATTTCCCTGATGCAGAGGCGTTTGCTGCAGACCCACGCGGTTTTGACAACGTAGGTGATTGGCGTCGTGATAACGTAAACCTCGCTATTGAGCAAGTACACAATACCATCAATAGCATCAACCCAGAGGTGCAATTTGGTATATCTCCTTTTGGTATCTGGCGCAATAAGGCCAATGACCCACGCGGTAGTGAGACCAATGGACTTCAAAACTACGACCAACTCTATGCCGATATTCTGCTCTGGATGGAGAAAGGTTGGATTGACTATGTAGTACCACAACTCTATTGGGAGATTGGCAAGAAAGTAGCTGATTACAAGACGCTCGCATATTGGTGGGCACAACACGCCACTGACAAATGTCGCGTATATATTGGTATGGCTCCATACCATTTGGGTAATCCTAAAGGTGCTGCTGCATGGCGTGAGGGTAATGAGATCTGCCGTCAATTGCGTCTCAATCGTACTATCCCTGGCATTACAGGTGAGTGCTATTTCCCAGCTAATGTACTAGTAAAGAACCACCACAACGTAGCAGATAGTCTAAAACAAGTATTCTATCCAACTTACGTACCTGCTCCACGCAAGTGATTCATTGGTTCATTAAAACATAAAAAAAATCGCCCACGTGGGCGATTTTTTTATCTATGACTCACATCACTTGCCTTTTTGTTTTACCCAAATAAGTTTGCTTGTGTCATAGCCACGACGATCTGCTTCTGCTAGGATAAGTGCACGAGTGGCATCGTCCAATTGTGGTGTACGAGATAAGATCCAAAGGAATTTGTCGTTGTTTCCTCCCACCAATACATATTGGTAATTCTCATCCAACAACATGATACGATAGTCACCAAAAAATGGACCAAAAAATGATACACGGAGCAATCCAGGTAGATTAGTAGTCTTAGCAATACCTTTGGCATCTTTAGCACGTCCGTCTTTAATACCTGTGTTCAATACATCGATTTTGCCATCATCACGCAAGGTATAGTGCGCCATCGCATATTCCATACCACGCTCAAAAGGATGATCAAATCGAGCAATTTCATACCAATAGCCTAAATAGCGATTTAGATCTACGGTTTTCACGGTGGAATTATCCACCTCAGCAGAATCACATCCTGCAAAAATACTGGCTAGTAAAGCCACAAAGAAAATCTTTTTCATTTTGTTAAGGTTTTTGAAGGTTAATATTGATATTCCCTACGCAATTATATAGGGTTGTATAAGATTGCTTGCAATACTATAAATCTCGATAGAGATACTGCATGAAAGGTATGCTTGCAGCCATATGCGAGCCATATTTTCCAAAATCATAAGTTACGTTAGAATCATCAGGCATCTCTGCAGCCAATCGTAAACTATTTACAATAGGCACTACCTCATCCTCCACGCTATGTAAGAAATATGCAGGTGCTTGCAAATCATAACCTACGTTGCTATTCCATGACAAGGCTTCGTATAACAATTCAGCCAATGGTTGCTCACGATCCAATGCCTTTGCGGGCATCAGTTGAGTCATCACAGTGGAACCCATCAAATGATTGATTTCACCCACGGTATGCGTTTTAGATCCTACCCATTCATCGTAATTTGACAACAACGGATCATTGAAGAAATCCTTAAGTTCAAATCCCAAGTCATATGCTTCGCTCAAGCCCATTACAATCATAGGTATAGCAGCAGGAATACCCATAGTATCCAAATTCACGCAATAATCGTACGTTGCTGCTGGATCATAAGGACCAGCTCCTGCATAGAGTTTACGAATAGTCCAATCAATGCCAGGTTTTTCATCGGATAATCCATTGGCATTGTAGTTTTCCTCAATCATTCTTGCTATGCCCAGTGCTACAGCCCCGCCTTGTGAATAGCCATCAATCACTATATCAGTGGGATAACTATATCCATAATAGGCTAATAGCGCGGGCATACAATTTAATAAATCTACAGCCGTTTGTGCTGCACTGCGCCAATGCAAATAGGGGTGAACTTCATCACGCGACAGTCCATAGCCTACATAATCTGGCATAATCACAGCATAGCCTTTCATTGTCAGTACACTCTCCATAGCAATCATATTGCTGGGTGCTTCGGCATCGGAGCAGATAGTATAGTGACTAGCAATCACAATACCACTCAGATAACGGTGCTTGGGTAAATAAACACGCCCTGACACTAATAGCGAATCACCATGTGGGTCACTACTCCAATAGGCTACAGGAAAACTGACATAATGCTTGTGAGTAAAGCGATACAGTTTTTTCATCACTCGATAAACGCTCTCATCAGAGAAATGATCGCGCGCCAATTGTTTTTGTGTGCTTTGCCATACCGCATCACCTTTTAAGGCTGAACGCACCATGTCACCTCCTTGATCTTTGGTCGAGATGTCGGGCAGTGCTGCTGTGTCCAGCGGACTCAGCAGCACATAATCGCTGGCATTCGTTGCGCTATAGCAACATATTGCCACAATCCAAAGTAGATGTTTAATTTTTGTTTTCATACTCAATGAATAGTTAAGGTTGGTTAGTTTATTTAGTTTGTTTATTTGAGTATATACAAAAACCGTGCAAAATACTTTGGAGCATTCTGTAAAAAGATTGTGATCAAGTGTAGAATAATCCTCTTTGTCACGGAAACTGGCTGTATGAGAAAGCACCATACGCAACGTAATAGGTACATCAGGATGATGCGGATTGCGGATAGTAAAACCTATCAAATCATTAATATCATCATCCAGAGAGATTACACCCTTTTCCACTTGCTGCATCAGCCCAGTAGCCGTAAACGACTTGGATATCGAAGCAATTCGCATATTATTGTGTTTTAGATGTTGTTTTTATCAGCATAAATATAAAAACTATGCAAAAATTGTAAATAAATTTTCATATTTGCAAAAATTGTTGTACTTTTGTCGCAAATATAACTATAATATGAAATATCTGATTCTTTTTTGTGGCATTGCGGCTATGCTAACCGCATGCCAATCAAAGCACGTACAAGTTATGATTAGTGACACAACCATTCAACAAGCAGTGAGTAATGTATTAGCAGCGCACTCCGAAGCTGACTCCAGTATGGTGGCACGCGGTGCGGCGCAGGTGGCTGCGCTATGGCAAGAATCGGATGGCACAAAAGAAGACTATTTGGCATTAGTTACCAACTCCTATGCTGGTACTACTGATGCAAAAAAGCAACTCTATGACCGCATGGCTTTCATTTTGGAGCAATGCGGACAAAGTGCTGATATGCTGAATAATACGCTACAAGAACCTACTACCCTTTTGGGTAAAGGCGATCCTACACAAGTAGACTGGATCATCAGTGGATATAGTCCGATGGCGCACTTCGCAGAGGATATGTTTGCCAATAAGATTGCGCATATCTGCGTGCTGAACTTCCCGCATTACACACTCGAAGAGAAGAATACTTTGGGCAAAGAGTGGACACGCCAAGAATGGGCATATGCTCGTTTGGGTGATGTTTTCAGCAGTCGTGTGCCAGGCAATGTGGTAGCCAACTACTCGCAAGCACTGAGCGAAGCAGAGAACTATATCGCTGGCTACAATATCATGATGCACTGCCTGCGCAACGAACAGGGTGAGCAACTGTGGACCGACCCCATGGCATTACTATCGCATTGGAACTTGCGCGATGAACTCAAATCCAACTACGCCGATGTACCTAACGCCCGCGAGAAACAAGAGATGATCTACCAAGTGATGCTACGTATCATCCGCCAAGAGATACCCGCAGTGGTGGTCAATAACGACAAACTACTATGGTGCCCTACTACCAACCACGTGAGTGGTAATCCCGACTCAGACATCAAACTGAGAGTTGATATAAGCCGCGAGCCCGATACACGTTATCAACAGATTATCAATATCTTCCGTGCAGGACAACAGATTGACGCCTACCGACCAGATGCGCCTACACATGTGCTACGAACCTTCAACGAGGATTTACAGATACCTTTTGAAGAGATTGAATCGCTGTTCACCCAACTCATCCAATCGGAGGAGATAAAGCAAGTAGCAGCCATCATCCGTGAGCGTTTAGGTCGTGACCTTCGTCCATACGATATTTGGTACGACGGTTTCAAAAGCCGTAGCAGTATCTCCGAAGATGTACTGACTGCAGAAACGCAGAAACGCTATCCTACTGCCAAAACCTTTGAGAAAGACATGCCTCGTATGCTGATGGATTTGGGCTTTGCCAGCGAAAAAGCAAAGGAAATCGCTTCGCATATCGTGGTGGAAGCCGCTCGCGGTTCGGGACATGCACGTCCATGTGTGGGCAGAGAACAGCCTGCCCGCTTGCGCACGCGCGTAGGTGATAAAGGTATGGACTATAAGGGATACAATATCGCTGTGCATGAGTTTGGACACAATGTAGAAGAAGTTATTTCGCTTTATGATATTGATTACTACACCCTTGCAGGCATCCCTAATACTGGTTTTACGGAAGCAAGTGCATTCCTTTTCCAAGAACGTGACCTTCAACTGCTACACCATTCTACGCAACCACAACACAACTCTACACACCAAGCCGACCAACTCTTCGATCTTATTTGGGGAATGTATGAGATTATGGGTGTTAGTTTGGTGGACATGCGCATGTGGCAATGGTTGTATGCTCATCCCGAAGCTGATGCCGCAACATTGCGCGAAGCAGTAATCACTATTGCTAGTGAAGTTTGGAATCAATATTATGCTCCTATTTTAGGAGAAAAAGATAGTCCGCTATTGGGTATCTATTCGCACATGGTGGGCTATGCATTGTATTTGCCTGCCTACCCAATCGGTAATCTGGTACAATATCAGTTAGACGAACATTTAGCAAACTGTGCCACATCCGAAGAGTGGGCAAAAGAATACACCCGCATCTATCAGCAAGGTTGTTTGACACCTGATGCATGGATGCGCGGAGCGGTGGGCAAACCTATGAGTGTAGAACCCATACTAAAAGCAGTACGAGAAGCACTGCAATAAACAACAAGAGGCGGGACAAAATCCCGCCTCTTGTTGTATTACGCACCAATTTGCCTAAATCAATTCTTTTACAAAATAGAATACCATCATACCGCAGCAGATAAGCTTGAGGATTGTGCCCGTAAGCAAACCAATAAACGACCCCACCCCTGCACGGAGAGCGCGATTGAGATTACTGTTCTGCTTTTGCTCAGCATTGTCCAACTTACTTTGAGGATGGCGGTTAAAGTAAATCAATTCACCCAATACAGCCCCCAAGAATGGACCAATGATAATGCCCCAGGGACCCATAAACAAACCCACCAACAAACCTATCGTACTACCCCACACACCATACTTAGAGCCACCAAACTTCTTTGTACCCCAAGCAGGAATAAAATAGTCAAGCAGTTGAATAACTACAACAATCACTGCCCAAATGGTCAAAAACTGCCATGAGAACTGTACACGATCAGTAAAGTGCAACAAAAGTAGCCCTACATACGACAATGGCACTCCAGGCAATACAGGAGCTACGCAACCGATAAAACCCAACAATAGGCATATTGCGCCTAATATAATCAAAAATATATCCATACTTTAGTTTATAGTTTAAAGGCTAGGATATGGCGGTTATGCCGCTATTCCTTGCCTTTCGCCTCTAACCTTTTGCCTTTAACATCTCTTAAAATTGTACTTTTGGTGCTTGTTCTGCACCTGCAACTGCTTCAAAATAAGGACGTTTCTCCACATTCATCATGTTGGCAATGATATTGGTTGGGAAACGACGAATCATCGTGTTGAACTGGCGAGCCACTTCGTTGAAGTTGTTACGTGCCACAGTGATGCGGTTCTCTGTGCCTTCCAGTTGCGATTGCAATGCCGAGAAATTAGCGCTTGCTTTCAGGTCTGGATAACTCTCCGAGATAGCCATCAGTCTACCCAATGCTTGGCTAAGTTCGCCTTGAGCAGCTTGAAATGCCGCAATCTGCTCAGCAGTTGCATTGGTAGGGTCGACAACCACTTGAGCAGCTTTCGCGCGAGCTGCAATCACGCCTTCCAATGTCTCGCTCTCATGCGCTGCGTAACCTTTCACGGTTTCAACGAGGTTTGGAATCAAATCCGCACGACGCTGATATTGGTTTTCCACTTGTGACCAAGCAGTATTCACGTTCTCTTCTGCAGAAATAATTGCGTTGTAGCGACCAACGCCCCAAATGATTGCGATTGCCAGTACTCCCAGTACTGCAATCCATGTTACAGATTTTTTGTTCATATATTGCTTTTTTAATATAGTTTAGCATTGTGTAGAATTGTTAGTGTTGTGATTCAGAACTTTCCTCCAGCGCCACCACCGAATGTGCTACCTCCGCCGAATCCACCGCCAAAACTGCCTCCGCCAAAGCCACCTCTAGAGCCGCCGCCACCGAGTACAACCGCAGGCACTTCTTTGGGAATGATATATGTTTTCTGTTCTTGGTGTCCACAATGTTGGCAGCAATAGGTGCGCACGCCCAATCCTTCTTTGCGTGTAGTGGCGCGGTTAATAATTTG
The DNA here is from genome assembly GCA_045578255.1 of Paludibacteraceae bacterium. Lineage (GTDB taxonomy): Bacteria > Bacteroidota > Bacteroidia > Bacteroidales > Paludibacteraceae > Colicola. The sequence continues at coordinate 215,531 of JAZNJW010000017.1, read as the reverse complement.
CTCACTAGTTTTCTTTAGACTACGCTTGCCACATTTAGGGCATTTTTTTGGCATAGCCACTATCACGAATACGAACACCAATAGCACCAACACAATTCCCCCTGCTAATAGCAACTCAAAAAGCTCATTTTCACTGGATTCATCGGCATAATGATAGCGATTGGTGACCGATGTCATTTGGCGTAATTCTTTAGGTGCAGCACCATCTGTACATATCTCGTATATGCGCAACGCACCTAACGCCATTGCATCCGAATAATTGGCATGGCGCAGTGGCTCCATCATCGTTTTGTGTATAATGTCATTGCAAACGGCATCCGTAAGAATCCCCTCAATACCACCGCCCGTCATGATACGTATATCACGCGACTCAACAGCAATAAACAGTAGCACACCCGTATTCTTACCTTCCTTACCAATACCCCAACGCTGAAAAATCTCATAACAAAAGTCAAAAGCATCCATCTCACCGATACTATTCACTGCCACTACGCACAATTCCACTTGGATAGAGTCTTCCAATTGTTGCGCCAAACGATTAAGAAACATCACCTCGCTGCTCGCCACGATTTCATCGGGGTTGCACACATAATTACGGTTATCATGTGTCTTAGGATTAGGCAAAGTAGTAGGCGTAAACACCGCAGCTTGTGCCACGAAGCCAAGCATGAAGAATAGAATCAATAGTTTTACACGTTTCATACACCAAAAACACGACAAATATCGTGCCACACATCGCAGTGCTGACAAAATGGCAGGTCTTCGACTTAAATATCCGTAATTGTTAATGACGTTTGGCTTGTAATGCAAAAAAATACGCTCCGCGCTTGCGCATTTGCACAAAATTTTGTACCTTTGCGCGATTTTTCGCATAAAACATACAACACATATGAAAAGTTTTCAAGATAGAATCAAAGAAGTAACCACCAGAGGGTGGATTTCTTGTAGTATATGGTGCGCCATTTACATCGCATTTGTTGTTTGGGTAGCATGGGGCGATTGGGCAAGTCTCGGCTGGCTCGTGCTATTGCCAATTATTGCTGATATGTTCACCACCAAGTATATCCCTTGGAACTGGTGGAAAAAATATAAACCTTTAACTGCAGAAGAAGAGGCAGAAGGCAAGAAGAATCCGCATGCCAACAGCACGCTCTATACCATCTGCTCGTGGATAGACGCCATCGTTTTTGCGTTGGTAGCGGTGTATTTCATCAATGTCTATATCTTCCAGAACTACCAAATTCCTACTTCTTCGTTGGAGAAGACGTTGCGTGTGGGTGATTTCTTATGTGTGAACAAGATGGCGTATGGTGCTCGTGTCCCTAACACTCCGCTCTCTATGCCTTTGGTACAACATACCATGCCTGCTTTTTTAGGCGGTGGCAAAAGCTATTTCGACAACCCACAATGGGAGTACAAGCGACTGAAAGGCTGGGACAAAGTAGAAAAAGGCGACATCGTTGTTTTCAATTTTCCTACGGGCGATACGGTCTGCACGAAGCGTCCGAATCCAGACATCTACACTCATCGCTACTACAATGGCAAGCGCATGGTAGAAAACCGCAAAGATATTTATGGCGAGATCGTAGTTCGCCCTGTGGATCGCCGCGAGAATTATGTCAAACGTTGCGTAGGCACACCTGGCGATACATTGCAAATTATTGATAATGTAATTTATATTGATGGTGTGGCAGAGCCCCAACATCCGTATTTGCAATATAACTATATTGTCAAGACTGACGGATATCTGCTAGGCAATAAGTATCTTACCAATTTAGGAGTCTCTAAAGAAGATCGAATAAAACTGGCTGATGGCATATACCATTTTCCTTTAACTGCTGAGATGAAAGCCGAACTCGAGAAGAATAGCCATGTCCTCAGCATCGACATCGAATCCGAAAACCAAGGCGGTGAAGTGTATCCTTTGGGACACAACACTTGGACACGCGATAATTACGGACCTATCTATATCCCTGCCAAGGGTGACACGGTGATGATCACTGAGGAGAATTATTGGGTATACAAACGCATTGCAGATGCCTATGAGTTTAAGCCAATGAAAGTGGGCGAACCTTATGTGTTTGAGATGGATTACTATTGGATGATGGGCGACAACCGCCACAAGTCTGCCGATAGTCGCTATTGGGGTTTTGTGCCAGAAGACCATATCGTGGGCCGCCCAATGTTCGTTTGGCTCAGTATTGAGAAAGATAATCCTTGGGGCAAAGGACATATCCGTTGGAATCGCATTGGTTTGAGTAATTTTGAATAAAAATTTATACTCCCCGAATTAAAAAGGATGATTTTGCCAACGACATATATGGGTTCTGTGGAATGGTACCGCCAATATTTGGCGAACCCATCGGCAGTGCAGATTGAGGTTATGGAGAGTTTTCCGAAGCAAACCTACCGCAATCGGTGTGCTATCGCGACACCAGACAGGCCACTCACGCTCACAGTACCCGTGAAGCATGTGGATAGCAAACAGTTCACCCGCGATGTGGAGATTAGTTACCAGAAACGCTGGCAACACCAGCATTGGATTGCCCTTGTTAGTGCCTACAAACGCACGCCCTATTTCGATTACTACGCAGATTTCTTTCATCCGTTCTACGAACAAGAAACGCGGTTTTTGGTCGATTTCAACGAGAAAATCCATGAAGTAATCGTTCGCTTAATGGCGAACGATATGGCAATGAGCAATAGGCAATGGGCAATAGGCAAGAATCGCACCTCCGACTGGAGCGGCCTAGACCTTGAGCTGACCTTCGGCGACGGACAAAGTATATTAGATTTGCTATTTGAATATGGTCCAGAGACCATTATGAAGATATGAACATAGACTGGAGTAAACTGACATTTCACTATACCGAGACGGACTATATCGTTCGTGCGGCGTGCAAGAATGGCGTATGGGAACAACCCTATGCCACACGCGACAAGATGATTCCTATCCATGCAGCAGCCACAGGTCTGCACTATGGTCAAGAGTGTTTCGAGGGGTTAAAGGCCTTTCGTGGTGTAGATGGTAAGGTGCGCATCTTCCGCATGGAGGAGAACGCCAAACGCATGTACCACTCTGCCGAAGGACTACTCATGACACCCGTGCCCGTAGAACTTTTCTGTGAAGCCATATTGCTTGCATTGGAGAAGAACATTGACTTCCTTCCTCCATACGAGACTGGCGCCACGCTCTATTTCCGTCCGTTGCTTGTTGCCACTACGCCTGATATCAGTGTAGGGCCAGGCAAAGACTGTGAGTTTATGGTTGTTCCTACGCCTATCGGCCCGTATTTCCCCAATGGTTTCAAGGGCATGCCTGCAATCGTGAATCGCACCGTTGATCGTGCGGCACCACAAGGCACAGGATGTTGGAAAGTCGGAGGTAACTATGCAGCATCTTTCCGTGCTAGTGAAACCGCGCATGCCATGGGCTACGAGTGTATGTTCACCGACGCTAAAACGCACAAGTATATTGACGAGTGCACCGCTTCCAATTTCATTGGTATCCGCCAAATAAACAATGCTACCCCACACTACACCACACTACACAATGCTACACCATGCTACGAATACCTCACCCCTCGCAGCACCGCCATTTTGCCAAGCATCACCAACGATTCGTTGATGACATTGGCGCGTGAGATGGGTATGAAGGTCACTCGCCGTCGTATTCGTGTAGAGGAATTGGCAGACATTCAAGAAGCCGCTGCTTGCGGTACGGCGTGCGTTATTTCGCCACTAACCAAGGTTTTCGATCCTGACAATAATGTCACCTACTCTTTCGGCGATAAACCTGGTCCTATACTCACCATACTTTACCACGCTTTGCAGGACATCCAATACGGTCGCACAGAAGACAAGCACGGTTGGTGTCTGGAGGTGGAGTAATCTACCAATTTTAAGGTAGGATTACACTAGGAGTTAGCTATTTTACAGCTAGCTCCTATTATTATTCACATTTTTTTTGCATATATGTTTTTTTTTTTGTACCTTTGCGCGAATTTTTGTGTACGCTAGCAAGATAGAATCCTAGAGGGAAGATACACAAACAATTAGGCAAAAACAATTATTAACCATAAAAAACAACTTTATTATGTTTGAAAATCAACCTAAAGGTCTGTTTGCATTGGCGCTAGCCAACACAGGCGAACGATTTGGCTACTACACTATGTTAGCCGTATTTGCACTCTTCCTCCGTGCAAACTTCGGATTGGAAGCGGCAACCGCAGGACAAATCTATTCTACCTTCCTCGCGTTGGTATATTTCTTGCCACTCGTAGGTGGTATCTTGGCAGACAAGATCGGCTATGGAAAGTGTGTAACCATTGGTATTATGGTGATGTTCCTAGGATATATCCTATTGGCTATTCCATTGGGCGCAGGCGGCACCGCTATGGGTGCGATGATTGCAGCGTTGGTACTCATCAGTTTCGGTACTGGCTTGTTCAAGGGTAACTTGCAAGTAATGGTGGGTAACCTCTACGACGACCCTAAATACGCTGATAAGCGCGATGCGGCTTTCTCACTCTTCTACATGGCAATTAATATTGGTGCGATGTTCGCTCCTACCGCAGCCGTGAAGATCATGGATTGGGCACAAACTAGTCTTGGCGTGAGCGTGAACGACAGTTATCACTTCGCATTCATGGTAGCTTGCGCATCATTGGTACTCAGTATAGTAATCTACTACGCTTGCCGTCCTTGGTTCAAGCACGTAGAAAACTCTGCTAAGCAAGCAGCTGCTACTGGTGCCAAAGTAGAAGAACTGACTCCAGAGCAAACCAAAAAGCGTATCGTGGCTCTCTGCCTCGTATTTGCTGTAGTAATCTTCTTCTGGATGGCATTCCACCAAAACGGTTTGACACTCACCTACTTCGCTAACGAGTTCGTACAACCACTCTGCACAGGCGTACAAACCATGTGGTTCGATATCATCAATCTCGTGATGATTGTCATCATCGTATATGCAGGTTTCTCATTGGTACAAAGCAAGACTGCTAAAGCAAAAGTATTCTCTGGCGTGGCTATCGTTGCTGCATTGGGCGTATTGGCATACAAGTACCTCAATATATCTCCAGAAGGAATCACTTTGAGCGCACCAATCTTCCAACAGTTCAACCCATTTTATGTAGTGGCACTCACTCCATTCAGCATGGCACTCTTTGGCGCACTCGCTAAGAAAGGCAAAGAGCCATCTGCTCCACGCAAGATTGCGCTGGGTATGGTGGTGGCTACTATCGCCTATATCGTGATGGCTGTAGCTTGTATCGGTCTGCTCACTCCTAACGCACAAGAATTAGCTCGCGTAACTGGCGACCCAACATTCGTGAATGCCAACGTACTCATCTACACCTACTTAATTCTCACCTTCGCTGAGTTGCTCCTCAGCCCAATGGGTATCTCTTTTGTAACAAAAGTAGCTCCTCCAAAGTACAAAGGTATGATGATGGGTGGCTGGTTCGTGGCTACTGCTATCGGTAACTACCTCGTTTCTATCGGTGGTAACCTCTGGGGTGACATGCCATTGTGGGGTGTATGGAGCGTATTCGTAGGCGTTTGCGCTGTAGCAGCCATCTTTATGTTCGCAATGATGAAGAAACTCGAAGACGCAACGAAGTAATCTATGAATAATCTTATTCAAGCAATAACCGACTACACGACTACTCTGGAGCAGAAACTCTCTGCTCTAGAGGCGCGTGTGGCACAACTCGAAGAAGCCAATGAGGCAATGAAGCGAGAAGGCGATGAGGCGAAAGCCTTGATAGCAACCTTGCAAACCGAAGTGGCTGCATTGGCAGCTGCTGGCGCAGTAGCTGCACAAACCGCAGAACCAGAATTGGAGATCGAACTCATCGTGGAAGAAGAAACCGAAAGTGAAAACGAAGAGGTGACAACTGAAAACGAGTTCGCAGAAGAACCAGTAGAAGCCCCACAAGAGGAAGTGCAAGAGCTAGTAGAGCAACTAGAAACTCTAGAACCACTAGAAATTCTAGAGGAACCGGAGGTAGAAGAACCAGTTGTAGAGCCAGCACCTGCTCCACAACCAAAAGCAAAGGTAGAGCCAGTAGCAGCTCCACAATCTGCTCCACGTCCAATGCCACAACAGACATCGCTCTTTGGCACAGCCGTTGAAGACATCCGTCAAGCGATCTCTTTGGGCGACCGTTTCCTTTTTCAGCGCGAACTCTTTGCTGGCAATGGTGAGTTAATGCAAAAGACATTGGATGAGATTAACAATCTCGGTTCACTCAACGAGGCAATGGACTATGTACTCGACAACTTCGATTGGGACAAAGAATCCACCGCAGTACAACTCTTCGAGAACGTACTCAAACGCCGCTTTAGTTAAAGAATGAGAAGAACCGTTATCCTATAGCCCAAAGGGCGTCCAATAGCGAAGCGTCCAATAACCGATAATATATGCTCTACATCGTACCTACACCCGTTGGCAATCTTGAGGACATCACTTTTCGTGCACTCCGCGTGCTAAAAGAGGTAGACCTCATTCTTGCTGAAGACACCCGCACTTCATCCGTGCTGCTCAAGCATTACGACATCCATACGCCACTCAAGAGCCATCATAAATTCAACGAACATGAGACCAGCGACGATATGGCCAATCGTATTGCTGCAGGTATGACCGTGGCACTTATCTCCGATGCAGGTACACCCTGTATCTCCGACCCAGGGTTTATGTTGGTGCGTGCCTGTGTTGAGCGTGGTGTAGAAGTACAATGTCTACCTGGAGCAACGGCCTTCGTGCCCGCATTAGTCAATTCGGGATTGCCTAACGACCGCTTTTACTTCGAGGGATTTCTCCCACAGAAAAAAGGTCGCCAAACTCGTATGAAGATTCTTGCCGAGCAGACGCATACGATGATTATCTACGAATCGCCCTTCCGATTGGTAAAAACGTTGGAGCAGTTGGCAGAGTTTATGGGTGCTGAACGCCGTGCAAGCGTCAGCCGCGAGATTAGCAAACTGCATGAAGACACCCAACGCGGCACACTATTGGAACTCGCAGAGCACTACAAACAAACGCCACCAAAAGGCGAAATTGTTTTGATAGTTGAAGGAAAGAAGGAATGAGCAGCAATCTGCAAATGAAAATATTGGCAAAGGAGACTGCTATCTATGGCATGTCATCTATTGTGGGCAAGTTTCTCAACTGGCTCCTTGTGCCATTATATACATATGTACTGCAACAGCAATCTGACTATGGTATTGTTACCAATCTATATGCATGGACAGCATTACTACTCGTGATTCTTACTTATGGTATGGAAACGGGATTCTTCCGCTTCGCTAACAAAGCAGAAGAAAATCCCAAAACGGTGTATAGCACTTCACTCATTACGCTTTTTACTACTTCCTTACTGTTCGCTGTAGCATGTGTGATATGGCAAGTGCCTATTGCCACCGCATTGGGTTATCCCACACATAGCGAGTTCATCGCACTGCTCGGTATAGTAGTGGCAATGGATGCTTTTGCCAGTATTCCATTTGCATATTTGCGCTATAAGAAACGTCCATTGCAATTTGCTGCACTGAAACTCCTATTTGTATTCCTCAATATCGCCCTCAATATCTTCTTTCTCGTACTCTGTCCGAAGATTCAGGATTGGGCAATCATCTCCTCATGGTACAATCCCAACTATGGAGTAGGGTATGTCTTCGTGGCAAACATCATGGCAACGGGCATACAAACACTATGTTTATTACCAGCGATAGTTGAGGGCTTTAAAAATGAGCACGGACTCCCGACTCCCGACTCCCGACAACTGTTCTCAATAAAATTGCTGAAGCAAATGCTTCGCTACTCGTTGCCCCTCTTGGTGTTGGGCGTGTGCGGTATCATGAATCAAACGCTCGATCGTATCCTTTTCCCCTTCTTCTATGACGGAGCCGATGCGCAAGCGCAGTTAGGTATCTACGGAGCCTGCTTCAAGGTGGCGATGGTAATGATGATGTTCACCCAAGCATTCCGCTACGCCTACGAGCCCTTTGTCTTTGCCAAGCACAAAGACCGAGAGTCCGTGGCTGCCTATGCAGATGCAATGAAATATTATATCATCTTTTCGTATATGATACTATTGGGGATGATTTTCTACCTCGACCTACTGAAGTTTATTATCGCCCCTTCCTATTGGGAAGGACTAAAAATCGTACCAGTAGTCCTTTGGACATATATCTTCCAAGGCGTGTATTTCAACCTCAGCTTCTGGTACAAACTTACCGACAAGACGCAATGGGGCGCCTACTTCTCCATCATCGGAGTGGTGATTACCTTCGCATTGCAAGCTATTTTTGTGCCACACATCGGTTATATAGCGTCAGCAGCCAGTAGCACAGTATGTTTCTTCGTAATAATGTTGTTATCGTATTTTGTGGGTCGCAAACATCTCGAAATACCATACGATTTGCGCCGAATTGGCATATATACGCTGCTTGTTTTGGCATTTTTGGCAGGATATTACACTTTGGCACACTTATTGCCCATCAATGAATGGATTAAAATGGGTATAGGTACTATACTCCTTATTATATATTGTGTCATCTTCTATCGTTTGGATGGGAAGACACTCATTAAGAAGAAATAACATATGTTTTCAGGAATAGTAGAAACAATGGCTCAAATCGTAAAGATTGAGCAAGAACAAGGTAATAAGCACTTCACGCTACGTAACCCATATGGCGAACCGCTGAACATTGATCAGTCTATCGCGCACAATGGTGTATGCCTCACGATTGTGAAAATGGAAAACGACCTCTATACCGTCACCGCCATGCAAGAGACGCTGAACCGCACCAACCTCGGTGAAGCCAAAGAAGGCGACTGGGTAAACTTGGAGCGTAGTATGCTACTCGGCGAACGATTAGATGGACATATCGTGCAGGGACATGTGGACCAGACAGCACGTTGCATCGAGGTCAAAGAAACTGATGGAAGTTGGTACTACCGCTTTGAGTATGAGAGTACCCGTGAAATGGCTATGCGTGGGTACTTCTGCGTGGACAAAGGGTCGGTGAGTATCAATGGTGTCAGTCTGACCGTTTGCGAACCCGATGTGATAGATGGCAAAGGATATGTGAGCGTATGTATTATCCCCTACACCCACGAAAATACCAATTTCAAGTATATTCAGGTGGGTACACAAGTGAACCTGGAGTTCGATATTATCGGCAAATATATAACCCGCATGAATCAACTAACAAACTAAAAAATTCTACACAACTGCTAAACAATTCTAAACAACCGCTAAACAATACTAAACAACCGCTAAACAATACTAAACAATACAAACATGGACAAAATTAGTTATGCAATTGGCCTGAGCATGGGTCAAAACTTGATGGGAAGTGGCGTTACTTCCCTCGAATATGCTGATTTGTCAGCTGGAATCAAAGATGTGCTGGAGAAAAACCAACCACAAATCTCTTATCAAGAGGCACAACAAGTGTTGGGTAAGTTCTTCAGCGAACTCGAAGCTAAAATCGCAGGCGAAGCCAAAACAGCAGGCGAGGCGTTCCTCGCTGAAAACGCAAAACGCGAAGGCGTAAAAGTTACCGAAAGCGGTTTGCAATACGAAGTGATTGAAGCAACTATCGGACAAAAACCTAAAGCTACCGACAAAGTGCGCGTGCACTACGAAGGTACCCTCATCGACGGCACTGTATTCGATAGCAGCTACAAACGCGGCGAGAGCATCACTTTTGGTCTCAACCAAGTCATCAAAGGCTGGACAGAAGGTCTTCAACTGATGTCTATTGGTAGCAAATACAAACTCTATTTGCCATACCAATTGGCATACGGCGAACGTGGTGCAGGAGCCAACATTCCTCCATATGCAGCCCTTATCTTTACCGTAGAGTTACTCGGAATTGAATAATCAACAAACAAAACTATACAAAAATTAACAATGAAAAAAGTATCTATTCTTCTCATTGCTGCTATGGCAATGATTTCATGTGGCAACACCTATCAAATAGAAAAAGTTGCCCTCACTAACCAAAACGACAGTATGAACTACGCTCTCGGCGTTGTTAACGGTGCGCAACTCAAAATGTATCAACTCCGCAACGATTCTTCTATGGAAACCATCACTGAGTTTATTGATGCACTTCAACGCGGTTACGATGGCGATGTAGAGGAATTAAGCGAGGCTGGTAATGTCGGCAAAAATATCGGTATGGCTATCAAGCGAGCTGAAGAAACAGGTTTGGCAGACAACCCAGCATGGGCAATCAACCAAAAAGTATTCTTCCAAGGATTGGTAAATGGTTTGCGTCATGACACCACCGTGATGAAGGTAGATGATGCACGCAACTATTTCCAAGCACAATACCAATCAGCATCTGTGCTCAACGATAGCGTAGAGCCAGGCAAAGTGGTAAAAGCTAAATGCGTTTACAAAGTACAAACAATCGTTCTTAACAACCAAAGCGATAGTATTAACTATGCGTTCGGTTACCTCAATGGTGATGAAGTAGCACGCTATATCTTATTATTGGATAGCACTGGTCAAATGACCAAAGACTTTATTACTAATATCAACAAAGGTCTAAAGAGTAAAGTAAAGAATCCTCAACTCGTAAACATGGGTGAGCAAATCGGTAAGAATATCAAAGACCAAGAAGCACAAGGTCTGATTGGTGAGCCAAGCTTAGCTACCGATTTCGTACTCATCAAACAAGGTTTCGTAAATGGTTTGCTCGGCGATACCACTATGACTAGCGCACAAGCAGGCGAATACATCCAAAACACGATGAACAACATTAAGTACGGCACCGTGAAAGAAGATGGCGAGAAGTTCTTGGCTGAGAATAAACTCAAAGAAGGCGTAAAAGTTACCGAGAGCGGTCTTCAATACGAAGTAATCAAAATGGGTAAGGGCAAAAAACCTGCCGCTACTGACCGCGTAAAAGTACACTATCATGGTACCCTCATCGACGGAACTGTATTCGACAGCAGCGTGGAGCGTGGCGAACCAATCGTGTTTGGCTTGAACCAAGTCATTCCAGGTTGGACCGAAGGTGTACAACTCATGCCTATAGGTAGCAAGTTCCGCTTCTATATCCCACAAGAGTTGGGTTACGGAGCACAAAATGCAGGTTCCATCCCTCCATATTCTACCCTCATTTTCGAGGTAGAGTTGCTCGGCATCGAAAAGTAAATTTCATCTGCTAAATAGTAAATTGTAAATTACTAAATAGTAAATCAAAGTGGGCATCATCGCCAAACAAAGTATTCAAGGCACCATCGTCACCTATCTTGGGGTGGCGGTGGGCTTTGTTACTACGTTCTTCGTGCTTACCCGCTTCCTCACAGCGGAGGAGATTGGTCTAGCGCGCGTGTTGGTAGATGCTGCCACACTCTTTATCGGACTTGCCCAACTCGGCACGTCCTCCTCTATCATCCGCTTTTATCCGCACTTTAAGAGTTCCTCAAATAAAGTAATTCAAAATTCAAAATTCTTAATTCAAAATTCTTCCGACCACGGTTTCTTCTTCTGGACACTCATCGTTCCACTCGTTGGTTTTGCCCTATTCACCGCTATTTATTGTGCATGCCACGAACCACTTAGTCATTGGTTTGGGGAGAAGTCCCCTCTCTTTGTAGAGTACTACTATATGGTACTCCCGATGGCGTTCTTCATGCTCTATCAGACTGTTTTTGAGACCAATGCTAACGTGCGTATGCATATCGTAGTGCCTCGTGCTGTGCGCGAACTCATTACGCGTATCGGATTGCTTCTTGCATATCTGCTCTATGCGTTTCGCTTGGTGGATATAGATGGTTTCGTGGTAGTCTTGTGTGGCGTATATGCTGTGGCTATGTGCTGCAATATGATCTATCTATTCTCGTTAGGTGAAGTGTCGCTTCGCCCCGATTGGGAGTTCTTGCGCCAGAATCGTCCATTGGTGCGCCAATACCTGCTCTACACAGGGTTTCTGCTCGTTTCCGCAGTAGCCAGTGTGCTTGCACCAACCCTCTCTTCCTTCTTTATTACCGCTGAGATGGGACTAAGTTATACAGGTATCTTTGCCATTGCCACCTATATAGCCGTAATGGTCAGCATACCCTATCGCTCCATGACAGCCATTGCCTCACCACAATTGGCAACAGCTATCAAGGAGAATAATCAACAGGAAACGGCTCATCTCATACAGCAGGTCAGCAGTACGCTGCTGCTCATAGGCGGAATGATTCTCTGCCTGATTTGGCTCAATATTGATCTCATCTTCCACATCCTTCCTAATGGCGAGACATACGCTGCTGCCCGCCAAGTGGTATTGATGTTAGGCACCAGCCAACTCATTATTGCCGTTTGCTCGTTTAGTTCTTCGGCACTCAACTATTCCCGCTTCTATGCCTTCTCATTATTGTTTTCCTTTATTCTAACGGCTCTATCCATAGTGCTCAATAATCTTCTCATTCCTCATTTTGGTATGAATGGAGCAGCAGTTAGCAATCTCATTGCTTATGCAATATATTTCCTATTAATCACACTGACAGTGCGTTACACGCTCCATGCACCCACTTTCACGCGCCAACATCTGAAGATTCTTCTTCTGATTTTGGTGATACTCAATTTGAATTTCCTATGGCAGGAGTACTTGCCTATCAATAATATATGGTTTAGTAGTATCGTTCGCACCGTTGTACTGATTGGCGGAGGTTGTGCCGTAGCATGGTTCAAAAAACTCTCCCCCGAAATCAACCAGCAAATCCAGTCATTCATCTCCAAACAACTATAAACAATTCTACACCACTCCCATGCGTTACTTCCTCCGCTTTGCATACGATGGCACCGCCTTTCATGGCTCGCAACGCCAACCTAACGGCACTACTGTTCAAGAGACGATGGAACAGGCATTGGCTATGATTTTCCGTGAGGAGGTACCGCTCACTTTCGCTGGTCGCACCGACGCAGGTGTCCATGCCCGCGAGATGTATGCGCATTTCGATTTACCCAATAACCCAATAGGCGAAACGCCGTCCAATAGCCCTATAGGGCGTCCTATACCTCCTAATTTGGTTTTCCGCCTCAATGGCATTTTACCAGATTCCATCGCCATTTATGATATTTATCCTGTAAAAGAAGATGCGCATGCACGCTTCGACGCTATACATCGTACATATGAGTATCATATTGTAGATCACAAAGATCCTTTCCTATGCACGCAAGCAACGCGCGTACGCCCGGGATTGGACTTCGCTACCATGAACGAGGCAGCGCAATTATTGATTGGCAAACAGGATTTTGCATCTTTCTGTCGCACGAATACGGATGTGAAGACTACCATTTGTGACCTCACGCATGCCGAATGGAAAGAACTGGGTGACGGACACGCTGTGTTCACCATCGTAGCAGACCGTTTCTTGCGTAATATGGTACGTGCGGTAGTTGGTACGCTATTCGAAGTCGGTCGTGGAAAAATAACAAAAGAGCAGTTCGCTGGGATTATCACTCAACACAACCGCTGCGCAGCAGGCGATTCTGCCCCTGCCGAAGGACTATTCCTTACGCATGTAAAATATCCTGAAGAGATTTTTCTAAAAGAGTAGTAATCACTTATTGTACTTGCAAGAAAACAAGCAATTCTTTCATTGAATTGAACACCTCATCTGCCCCTGCATCAATCAAGTCTTCGCGCGTAAGAATACCTGTATTCACCGCATAAACGGTTAGTCCTGCCGCTTTGCCCGAACAAATACCTAAAGGTGCATTCTCAATAACGAAGCACTGCTCTTTCTTCAGTCCTGAGCGTTCCCATGCCTTTAGATAAGGTTCAGGATCGGGTTTGCCATGCGTCACATCAAAAGCAGTAATCATTCTATCTTGCTGAAAGATAGATGGAAATACCGTATTCAGACTATCCAATAGCGTTCGCATGCCAGAGCCAGTAACAACCCAAATCTGACTACCACAACTTTTCACGAACTGCAGCACTTCTTCCACACCTGGGATGGTAGGAGTTGTGGTTTTTAATAGTTGATGATAGTATGCAGATTTCTCCGCATAAATTGTTTTCACTTCATCAGGAGTAGCATCTCTACCAATTGCCTTTTGAAATGCCTCACGGATTACAGATTCGCCTGTACGACCTTCGTTGATATAACAATCGTAGGCTGTGAACGGCAAATCGTGTATTTTCATTACCTCTTCCCATGCAATAGCATGGCGGGGCATTGAATCAAACAACACCCCATCCATGTCAAAGAAATATGCTCGTTGTATTACCATTATTGATGCTCAGCGCGAAGCAAATCGTTTACCGTCTTTACTGGATTGAAGGTAGATACGGGTACCTCAACGAAAATCGTGTTCCAGCGGCTCATTGCTCCATTCCACAATCCTGGTAACTCTAATGCCAAGAGTTCCTTACCGTCTTTTGACTTGTGCGAGATGAAACCTGTTTTTTCATCCACAAAGTCTGGCAAATAGTATGGTTTGCCCTCTGCATCACGGGTTGCGCATACCAAATCCACTGGATTAAAGTGGGTGGCTTGTTGCATGAGTGCGGGATCAGATATTTGGCTTGATTCTAAAATTTGGCATGAAATACTACCATCCTCTTCACGAACAAGGAAAGGACCACCACCAGGCTCACCCGTATTCTTTACCACACCACATACGCGCAATGGACGAGCTAAACGAGCACGTTCCTCTGCACTGAGACTAGGATCTTGCAATTTCTCAAACACTTTCTTTTGCTCGGTAACTAGCACTCCTGCAAGCAGTTGCTTATAACGAACAGTATCACCCTTTAGGCGGTCAGGCACCACGTTGTCGATATTCTTGATGAAGATTACATCAGCATTTTGCTCATTGAGGTTTTCAATCAACGCACCATGTCCACCTGGTCGGAAGAGCAGTTTGCCATCTGCGGTACGGAATGGCGTTCCATCAGGATTAGCTGCCAGTGTATCGGTTGAAGGTTTTTGTTCTGAGTAGGATACATGGAACTTAACACCTAACTTCGCTTCGCAAGCAGCCAAGTTTTCTGCTATATGTGTTTGGAACAGAGGCAGATGCTCGTGGCTAACTGTAAAGTGAATATTTACTTCGCCCTTTGAAGCGGCGTACATAGCCCCTTCTACAAGATGCTCAAGTGCTGGAGTACGAGGACCATCTTCGTAAGAATGGAAGAGTAGCAAGCCCTTAGGCAAATTGCCATAGTTCATATCTTTAAGGAGATGAGACACTGCGGCTTGTTCCTCTAGATTAGCAAGTTGAGGACCAAACGCGAAATGCTCCTTTTCAGTCAAAAACTTCTTGATAAAATCGGTCTTTTTACCATCTTCCAAATACTCAAACAAGTTCTTAAACATACGACTTGCAGCGCCACTAGCAGGAACGAATTTTAGGATAGTATGTCCCTCATCAAGATAGTCTTGCCAAGCCTTGACATAGGCATCAATCTCTTCTTCGGAAGGGTTAAGAACTCCGTTTCCAACCGAAGCGGCAGAAACAATATTTAATTCAGGGAAACCAGTAGCAAATGACTGGAGTTGTTTTTCGGCTTTCTCTATAGAAATGCCACGCGCTTCAAGTTGCGCCAAATCAGAAGAGGTAAACATGGTATAATTTTCAATTTGACAATTTACATTTCAACACGCAAAGGTAGCAAAATTTTACGATTTGACAATACATAATTTACATTTTTCGCTGATTATGATGTATTTTGACTAAATAGTCAAATATATTTGGTAATATCAGATTTTTTTTGTACCTTTGCACGTAATTATGCGATTTTTTGCAAAATTCAACATAAGAGCAATACGAAGATGAAGAATATAGCATTTATAGTAAATCCTATTTCTGGAACGAGAACGAAAAATCGAATCACAAAATTGATTCGCGAATTATTAGATCCTCAGCTGTTCTCTCCCACAGTGGTAGTTACGGAATATGCAGGCCATGCCACTCAATTAGCACAACAATTTGCATTAGAAGGCTACTATGCTGTGATAGCAGTAGGCGGTGATGGGACCGTAAATGAAGTGGCAAGCGGACTTATCGGCCACAAAACAGCTCTTGGAATCATTCCAAATGGTAGTGGAAATGGTTTTGCGCGTCATTTAGACATCTCTACCCGCATGAATCGCGCCATTGAAATGCTGAATAATAGCGAAACTATTTGTGTGGATTACGGAATAGTGAATGATATCCCTTTCTTCTCTACGTTTGGAATTGGATTTGATGCCATTGTAGCCCAAGACTTTGCTGATAGCAGCCGTGGATTCAAGGGATACGTACAAAGCATTTTCAAGGATTTCTTTCAATACAAACCCGAGAAGTATTATCTTAAAGGAGAAAATATTGACTTGAATACAACTGCTTTTCTCGTGAACTTCGCCAATGCTGGACAATGGGGATATGATGCCTACATTGCCCCAAAAGCTAGTGTACAAGATGGATGGTTAGACGTAGCAATCGTTAGCGAATTTGCGTTGTCAGACGTTCCAAGTTTGGCATTGAGTTTGTTTACCAAAACTATTGATGAAAACTTACACATGAATACTATCCGCGTGAAAGAGTTGACTTTGACACGCGAAAACGATGGGGTTGTGCATATTGATGGTACCCCCATACAGATGGGCAAAGAATTGCACGTAAAGATCGTGGAAGACGGGTTAAAAGTATTGGTAAAAAAGAGATTTTAAATGTATGATAAAGAATGTTATCTTTGACTTCGGCTGCGTGCTGGTAAATTGGAGCCAGCACAACCTATACGATACATACTTTGGCAATAGTGAAAAGACAGATTGGTTCATACAAAACATCTGCACATGGGAATGGAACAACCAAACGGATATAGGAAAAACATTCGCATCATCTGTTGAGGAAAAAATAGCAGAATTCCCCGAATGGGAAAAAGAAATATGCATGTATTGGGAACGTTGGGAGGATATGATTGGAGGAGCTGTGGAAGGTATGCTAGATTGGATCTGCGAGTTAAAAAAAGCTGGTTATAAAGTATATGGGCTAAGCAACTGGTCTGCCGAAACATTTCCGTTGGTCAAAGATAAATTTCCCGTCTTCAAAATGATGGATGGAATCGTCATATCAGGAGAAGAATTGATAGCTAAACCCGATCATCGTATCTATCAGATACTACTAAATAGATACAATTTGCAAGCCAATGAATGTGTGTTTGTAGATGATAGACAAGGTAATATTGATGCAGCAAAAGAGTTAGGCATTCACGGCATTACTTTTATAAACTGCGAACAAGCGAAGAATGCATTTTATCACATAATTAAAAACTAAAATGTTGGATTATGACAATAAAAATTATCAACAAGAGCAATAATCCGTTGCCTCGTTACGAGAGCGCACAAGCTGCTGGAATGGATATCCGTTGCAATCTATTAGAAGTTGTAACATTACAACCATTAGAGCGCAAACTCTTTCCTACCGGCTTATACATTGAGTTACCTGTTGGGTACGAGGCGCAAATTCGCCCTCGGAGTGGATTGGCACTAAAACGAGGATTAACAGTCCTCAATACTCCAGGTACTATTGATGCTGACTATCGTGGCGAAATAGGTGTGATACTTATCAATTTGAGCAACGAATCACAAAGCGTTGAACCTGGTGAACGCATTTGCCAGATGGTAATTGCAAAACATGAACAACCCGAACTGGTAGAAGTGGAAATATTGGGCGAAACGGAACGTGGTGCCGGTGGTTTTGGACATAGTGGCGTAAAATAAAATAGAACTAATCACTTTGAGATTTACTATCAAAATATTGCTCACTGCGTGCGTATGGCTCTTCGGAGTAGTGCAAAATATTCTGCTAGCCAAACCTAGTACAAAAGACACGCTCAGCAAAGAGGAAAAACAGCAATTCCTCTATTACTTCTATGAAGCACAACGATTAATACGAACCAATCACGTAGATGATGCAAAGCCACTCGTAGAGTTCTGTTACGAACTAAACCCCGATGACGCAACCATAAACAATTATATGGGACTCTATGCTCAAAAAAATAATCAAGAAGATCAAGTATTAGCATTTTTCAAACGTGCTTATGAACTAAATCCCAACGAATATTGGTATAATTACAATATACTATTGATGCAAGATAACGATAAAAAGATTCGAAAAATTGCAATCAAGAACCTTGAATCCATCGGAAAACAAAACCCAAAAGATGCAGAGTTATTTGATGTACTACAAAAAGCATATTTGGTAACACATGAATATAAAAAAGCATTAATTATACAAAATAACATTGATTCCATCCATGGTTACAATGCTATGAGTGCGATGCAGCGTTATCGATTGAATGCGCTGATGAAAAACAACCAACAGGCTATCTACGAAATAGAACGTTATCTGGAAATAGAGCCCGAAAACTATCAATTTCAGATGTTTCGTATGCAGTTGTACGAACAGACACAACAGCCACCTATCAAGATGATAGCTGCATATGAAGCCATCCTAAAAATGGACCCACGAAATATTGTAGTGATGAATAATCTTGCATGGAACCTATGCATTAGTGGGGGAGATCTCAATCGTGCAGAGCAATTATCACGTATCACTATCATGCGCGAACCCAGTAATCCAATATATCTTGATACATATGGTTGGATTATGTACAACATGGGCGATTGTGAATCTGCAAAATTCTATATCAAACGAGCCATTGAAAATAGCACAGAAAACATAAATAAAGAAATCATGTCGCACTACAAAACAATAGAGAAAAAATGCAAATAAATAAACAAATCATATTGGTCTGCTCTATCGTTACTGCAATGATATTTTCTTCCTGCTCCATAAGTAAGAAATCTATTACACGTTACAAAACAATGACACAGCGTGCACAAATGGAATTACAAATGGACCAACACCAATATAACATAGGATGTAATATGCGTATCTGGCACAATGAACTAATGATTATTTCTGTACAACCTATGTTGGGCATTGAAATGATACGCATTGAGACTACACAAGATAGTATCTGGATTTTTGATAAGATGAATCGTAGATACGCTGAAGTGGACTATGCCAGCATCAATAGAATCCTACAACCTAATGTTTCTTATAAAATGCTACAAGATTGGTTCAACTTGCCAACGTTACCTTCTAAAAACGAAAAAGCACACCTGGAATTCTCCGCAGGCCAACACCATGTCAAAATGACATGTAAATCGTCCAACAGAGAATACAACACCTTGCAAGCTCCACAACGCACTAACTGTAGTAAATATAAAAAAGTAAATTTACGTACCATATTGCCTTTATGAAATATAAATTTATCATATGTTTGTTCTGTATGCTACCCATGATGATAGTAGCACAGGATGTGAAAGAATTGCAACAACAACAGCGCGAACTGCAGCAGCAGTTGGAGGAAACAAGCAAAATGCTCAAACAGACTAAAAAAAACGAGACTGCCACAGAGAACAAACTTAACCTCCTTAATAATGACATCAAAACGCGCAAAAAACTGATTCGAAATATTCAAAGCGAAATCAATGTACTGAACGGAGAAATGGGAAATCTTCGCCAAAAACGTTCTACACTACAGCAAGAATTAGAAGCAGCTAAAGATGATTATGCACGACTGATACGCGAAACACATTACGCAGATATGCAACAAACACCTCTATTGTTCTTGCTATCTGCAGAAAACTTTCAGCAACTCATGCGTCGAGTACAATACATGCAACAATTTGCGGCATATCGAAAAGAACAAGTGAAAAAGATTGAATCTCTACAAACAGAAATTGACATACAAAATTCGCTCTTAGAGGAGCGGAAAACAAATCGATCTACTGCCTTGCAATCACAAAAACGTGAACAAGATAAGCTCACACGCGATGAACGCAAACAAAAAGATATGCTTAAATCGCTTAAGAAGCAAGAGAAAAATTTGTTAGCAAAACAAAAAGAACAACAAAAAAAAGTGGATGCACTTAATAAACAAATTGAAGAGATGATTGCGAAACAAGTGCATACCACTACCACCCTAACAAAAGAGCAAAAACTCATTGCGGGAGGCTTCGAAGCAAACCAAGGGCGTTTACCTTGGCCTGTTGAAAAAGGGTTTATAAGTGGCCATTTTGGTAGGCATCAACATCCCGTACACGAACACGTAACTATTGACAACAAAGGTATATATCTTCAGACTATTAGTGGGGCTGACGCCCGTGCTATCTACGAAGGCGAAGTAACATGGTGCGCACAAATGAACGGAAGCTATGCAGTGATTGTACAACATGGTAATTACAGAAGCGTTTACTCGCAATTATCGAAAATTTATGTAAAACAAGGCGACAAACTGCAAGCAAAACAAGCCATTGGACTGATTCAAACAGATACAAACGAAGACAACAAAACAGAATTGTACTTCCAAATATACAAAGATCGTAGTATCTTAAACCCAAGTCTGTGGTTGGCACAATAATAGTCACATACAAATGTATAAAACATTATAAAATATATGAAAAATTTAGCGAAAATAGTTAGTTTATTACTAGTAATAGTACTAGTATGCGGTTGCAAAAAAGACGGATGGTTGGATTGGAAAATCCAAAATCAATTATGGCTACAAGAGAATGCTAAAAAAGAAGGAGTAGTTACCACACCAACAGGCTTGCAATACAAATGTATAGAAAAAGGGTGGGATAAATCGGCACGTCCAGATGATGCAAAAATTGTAACCATTGATTATGAAGGAAGAATGATCAATGGTTATATATTTGACTCCAATGAAAAATACGTAGGATATGTTAGTTCCTTTGTACCAGGATTTGTTGAAGGACTAAAAAAAATGCACCAGTTTGGAGAGTATGAATTTTATATCCCATATGAATTGGGATATGGCGTTAGTGGTCAAGGTACAGAAGGGACAGCAAGATTTATACCTCCTTATAGTACACTCATCTTTCGCGTTTATCTTCATAGTGTAGATTAATGAAGCACCTACTTAGCATCATAGGAATCTTTGTCATATTAACTGCCTGCGAGAATACCAACTACCGCAGTTCTGTGCCTAACACCCCTGTAAACTACATAGTGTATATCACACGTGAACATCCAAATTTTGTAGTTGAGAATGGGTTTCAAAGCATGAGTATTACAAAACGTACGTTTCAAGAAGAGTACATTGGCTACGCAGGATTATTGATTTGGGTAGGGATGGATAATACCTATCATGCGGCTGATTTATGTTGTCCATATTGTGTACGGCGAGATAAACCCCTGTATATAGATGGACTATTTGCTAAGTGCGAAATCTGTGGTGAACAATATGATATCAGCTACGGCTACTGCGTCCCTACCAAAGGCATAACAACAGAACCAATGAAAATATATCGAACCAGTTACCGTAATATGGCGACTGGTGCTCAACTGCACATCTTTAACTAACCTTGAACTAAGACCAAAGACATGCTCAGTATATACAAAGCATCTGCAGGTAGCGGTAAAACACATACACTTACAAAAGAGTACCTCTTAATGCTCTTTAATGACTACCATACACATCGCGACCATTTCATGCCACACGGACATATCTTAGCTGTTACATTTACCAAAAAGGCTATGGCTGAGATGAAAGAGCGCATATTAAAATCCTTATATATACTGTCCTCTACACCCCAAGAATCGCCATTCCAAGAAGACCTAATGAACCACTTACATGTAGATGCCGATACCATCCAATTGTATGCAAAACAATTATTAATCGGTATTCTACAAGATTACAATCGTTTCTCCGTTTCTACAATTGATGGCTTCTTCCAACAAGTAATTCGCACTTTCGCCTTAGAACTAGATTTATCTACATCTTATGAACTAGCAATGGACGGCGCGGAAGTAATGCAGCAAGCTGTAGATGATATCTTTCATCGTATTCGAGACCAACATACGACAGAAAATGCAGACATCACCTCATGGATTACAGATTTTTCACTTTCTAACTTAGAGAATAATTCTTATTGGAATCCTCATGGAGCAATTAGTTTGTTCTCGCATCATTTGTTGCAAGAAAAGCTAATTCGTAATATGGCGCAGATTCGACAGTTCTTTGCAAATAAAAAACAAATTACAGCTTATCAGTGTGAACTTAAGCAAATTACTCGTGATACCATTCAGCATATTTCAAAAACAATACAACAAATTAAATCTGTAATTGATGGAGTTGAAGGATTAGCATCTAGAGTGATTAATAACTTCGAAAAAACGCCCAAAGTTCTCATCAGTAAAGGATTAAGTACTTCTTTCTATCAAGTTTTAGAGAATCCTAACTGCTTATACACTAAAGGAAAAACCAACAAAGCACAACAAGCCTACATCATCGAATTATACCACTCACAACTGCAACCCCTTTTTGTAGAACTTGCAAATATATTTGAAAATGAGATAGTTATATATAACACCGCTCAGGCTATTCTACGCAACATCTACACCGTAGGGTTATTGCAAGATATCGCACAGCAAGTGGAAGAAACCAATAAAAAGATTGGTCGGTTGCCCATGTCAGATATCAATATGCTCATCCATGACGTGATTGACGGACAAGACGCTCCATTTATCTATGAACGAATGGGCCAGTATCTACATCATTTTATGATTGATGAGTTTCAAGATACTAGTGCACTACAATGGAAAAACTTCCGTCCACTAATATTAGAGGCAGAGAGCAAAAATCATGATAATCTTATTGTAGGAGATATCAAGCAGAGCATCTATCGATGGAGAAATTCAGACTGGCGATTACTGAATGAAGTACGCAAGGATTTTTATTCTGTCAATGAGCCTGAAATGAAATATAATTGGCGTTCTGCTCCATTGCTTATTGAGCGTAATGAATGGATGATGCAGGCATATAGTCAATGGGTAAATGGTATTATTGTCAAAAACCAATGGGGAAATAATCCACTCGCGCAAGCTGTTACACAAATGTATGCACCCAAAGCAATGCATCAAGAAGCTAAAAAAAATCTGCCTGGTGTTTTTCATCTTGAGTTTTTTGAAAAGGGCGATTACGATATCAACAAACGATGCTTGGAGGCAACAGATAAACTATTACAACAACTAATCCTGGAGAAAATAGATCTAAGTCGTATTGCTATTTTGACACGCAAAGGATATCAAGCCTCTATAATCGCTAACTATCTTATTACCAAGGGGTACAAAGTACAATCCGCAGATGGTATGCGAATCCAATCTCATGCTACTGTACAACTATTAGTGGCTATCCTACAAAAATATTCTACCGCCAATAATAATATCATCAATTCTATTGTTGAATCCACAGCTCTGCAATTACACATTTCATTTACCACCGAGTTGACAAATGCCATCGAACAAACATTCCATTTACCATTGTATGAGCAAATTCAAACACTTATTGACTTGTTGCAATTAAATCACATCGAAGGGGCTTTGCCATATTTAACTGCATTTCAAGATAAAGTATATCAATTTTCACAAGAACGCGTTGCTGATTTGACGACTTTTTTAGAATATTGGGAAAAGAAACAAGATAGTTTTTCCATACCATCTACAGTTGTAAACAGCACCATTCGGATTATGACTATACACAATTCCAAGGGGTTAGAATTTGATGTCGTTATTCTTCCTTTCCTAGATTGGGAATTACAGAAATGGCATCAAAATGATATATTGTGGTGCTGTCCCAAACAAGAACCATTCAATAAGATGCCATTAGTGGCCATTTCACCATCTCAAACAATATTAACAACTTATTTCAGAGAAGAATATATCTCTGAGATCATTTCACAATATATTGACAATCTTAACCTTACCTACGTTGCTATTACTCGCCCCAGATATCGTCTATATGGTTTCGGTCCAATGTACTCTATAAACAAAGATCAACAACCAAAAATTCAATGTATTGGACACCTCATGTCATTTATCTGTCATCAAGAACAACCCCAAAAAGAGGAAGACAATCAATACACGCTATTGGTTGACAATGGGGATGGATCATTCACCTACCATAAAGCGGATGACAATACGACGTTGCAGGAAAATCAAGAAGAAGAAATCATGACGCGTGAGGCTTCCTTCATATCATCTCCTATTGGTAATCGCCTTAAATTACGTAGCCGTGCTGAAGACGATTTTGCTGAAGATACTCCATTAGAAATCATAGATCTTGGTATTCTTATGCACGAATGGTTGGCAGCAATTACCACATGGGAAGATGCCCCCCCTAGTCTCCAGCGTATGCTACAATCAGGACGCATTACTGAATCGCAGTTCACAATAATGCAGCAACAATTGCAAGACCTTCAAAAACTCTTGCAACGCGAAGGGAAAGAGCACTGGTTTATACAACCAGGGAAGGTGCTCAACGAACACGATATCCTTACGACTACAGGTAAAACGCAACGCCCTGACCGTGTGATGATTAGTGAAAACAAAGCCACCGTAATTGATTACAAGTTTGGACAAGAACATCCAACCCTCTACCAAGAGCAACTACGCAATTACACACTATTGCTCCAACAAATGGGTTACACAGTTGATGCATACATTGTGTATGTCGCACAACAAAAAATAGAACAAATAAAATAAAGTAATGATAACTAACGAACAAGTCATAGCTATTGGAAAGATTACTCGCACACATGGTAAGCATGGTGAAATACAATGCTTTATGAGCAATGAGTATTGGGATAATGCAGATGCTACTTTCCTAATTCTCAATATTCACAATATCCTCGTTCCTTTCCGCGTACTTGATTGGCGAGGCAAAGGAAACGACTCGCTCATCTTCCAACTAGACCATATTACAGACGAGCAATCTGCACAAAAACTCATTGGATGCCAAGCTTATATGCTCAAATCCGACATAAGCGAAGAAGATGAATTCATGCCTACTTGGCAAAGCCTATTGGGATATTGTGTGTTGGATACCGATCAAGGCGAACTAGGCACCATCGTCCACGTGGATGAAACCACCATCAATACCCTCATCACCCTTGACAACGACCAACTCATCCCGCTACACGAAGATTTTATCATCAATATTGACCAAGAAAACAAACTACTGACTATTTGCTTACCCTTTATCCTTCACGCACAATAGACGCACTATTCACGCACAATACACGCACTATAGACGCACTATTCCTATACCCTTGGTATACCTTTGTATAGGATCAAAAGATAATAATTATGCAAAAAACGACCATACAAGAGATGAATCGCCTCACACCAGAGGCCTTCCACGAAGCACAAAAGGTACCTCTCATTGTGGTGCTTGACAATGTCCGCAGCCAACATAATATCGGTGCCGTATTCCGCACAGCAGATGCATTTTGCCTACAAGGAGTATGGCTGTGCGGTATCTGCTGTTGCCCACCCAACAATGAGATTCACAAGACCGCCCTCGGTGCAGAACTCACCGTGGATTGGCGCTATTTTGAGCACACTCTGGATGCCGTCAAGACGTTGCAAGCCGACGGCTATATCGTATATGCCATTGAGCAAGCGCATGGTGCGACCATGCTTGGTGACCTACAACTGCCTCAAAATCAGAAGACTGCCATCGTGATGGGACATGAGGTGTTTGGTGTACAACAAGAAGTAGTAGATGTCGCAGATGGCTGCATTGAGATTCCACAATATGGTACCAAACACTCGCTCAATGTCAGTGTCACCGCAGGAATTGTGATGTACCAATTATCCAATATGCTGAGATAGACAATGTACCGGGGATCTATCGAAACCACATCGTTACTACCCCGCACGTCGTAGTACAATCCAAAATATTACAACTTTGTCAAATTGTAAATTAACATTATTGGCTCCAGCCCGCGATTTAGAAGTGGGAAAAGCAGCTATTCAAGCAGGTGCTGATGCGGTATATATTGGTGCACCAGAGTTTGGTGCACGCCAAGCTGCAGGCAACTCGTTAGAAGACATTGCTGAATTGGTCAAATACGCGCACCAATTTAATGTTCAAGTACTTGTAACGCTCAACACCCTACTCCATGAAAACGAGTATGCTCGCGTGTGCGCGCTCGCACATGAGTTATGCAAGGTGGGGGTAGATGCGCTTATCATTCAAGACCTACATCTCTTAGACTACGAGTTGCCACCTATCCGATTACATGCCTCTACACAATGCGACAATCGCACACCTGAACAAGTAATACATTTGCAACGACTTGGATTCCGTCGCGTAGTTCTTGCAAGAGAACTATCTATAGACAAAATCCGAGAAATTCACCACGCTACACAATACTACCCCACGCTACACAATGCTGAACAATGTATCGAACTCGAAGTTTTCGTACATGGTGCCTTATGCGTGAGTTATAGTGGTCGTTGCTACCTATCTGAAGTACTAATGAATCGAAGTGCCAATCGTGGTTGCTGTGCACAACCTTGTCGCCAACGCTATGACTTGCTGGACAAAAACGGGAACGAGATCCTAGATGATAATGGACACCCTATCCACCAACGCTACCTACTCTCGCTGCAAGATATGGATCGAAGTATATATCTCGCCGAAATGATTGAAGCAGGAGTTACGACTTTCAAGATAGAAGGACGACTCAAAGATCGCGACTATGTCACAAATATCGTGGCATACTATCGCCAACTGCTTGACCAATTAATTGATAGCAACCCATCGCTCGAACACGCATCCACGCATTCAATTTATCAATATAATTTCACCCCTAACCCTGCCAAAACCTTCCACCGTGGCGCGACCGACTATTTCCTACATGGTCGTACCCAAAACATGGCTAACTGGCAGACACCTAAATCCACAGGCGAGGAGATTGGCAAAGTGATTGCCACCACGCACAATGCCATCCGTGTGCAACTGCTACCGCACATTACCTTGCATAATGGTGATGGTATATGCTACGAAGATAAAGGATTTGCTATCAACCGAATAGAAGGTAACTGGATTTTTCCGAATACTCAAGTGTCTGGTATCGGAAATCAATTAATCGGTAAAACGTTATATAGAAATCAAGACAACGAATTTCTGCGTTCGATCCATGCAGAGCGCAGAATACCCGTAGACATTCGTTTTGCTGCAATAGCAAAAGGGTATCGCCTCACTATCGGAGAAAAGACAATTGCCTTCCCTGCCGAGCATCAGCCTGCGATCAACCCAGAACAGTCGTTGCGAAATATCATTCAGCAACTTAGCAAACTCGGTGATACAAATTTCATCGTCAAGGATATCTATATTTTTGACTTCGGAGTTCCATGCACCGACTCATTCCCATATTTCATCCCAACGAGCCAGCTCAATCAATGGCGCAGAGAAACTGCAAATGGTAAATAGTAAATCGCTAAATAGTAAAGCCCTCATGACTTGTAAGTATTGTATACTCTACGAGTTAGGTCATTGTAGGAAAATCAATCCTATGGTAAATGAACCACGTTTTCTACGTTTGCAAAATGGAACCATCCTTACTTTGGAGTTCGATTGTAAAAATTGCGAAATGCGTGTCTATAAACAACACTGAACTATCTTGAACAATTCTAAATAGCGGTCTTCCGCACTATACTAGACAATTATGGCAGCACATCAAGTAAACGTTTATTTCTGGCTGATTGACACCATCGCCTCTGGTCGTCTCACCCGCGAAGACATCAATCGTCGTTGGGCACATTGTCGTTATAACGATAATGGAGAAGAAGTCTTCCCAGAACGCAAATTTCATCGTTATAAAGAAGAAATACAAGAGATCTTTGATGTCGAAATCTGTTGCGAGAGAAATCGTGGAAACTATTATTATATTGAAAATAGGGATGATATATCGGGTGGATTTACTCGAAAGTGGTTACTCAATGCGATGGCTGTTCACTCTATGCTTGATCAAGCACAAGACCTCAATGACTGTATTCTATACGAAGATATTCCAGAGGGTTCGCAATATTTGAGTTTGATTGTAGATGCTATCAAGCAACGCAATCAACTGCGTTTTACGTATCACAGTTTTCATCAAGATAAACGATACGAACTCATCCTCGCACCTTACTGTCTAAAAGTATTCAAACAGCGCTGGTACGTGGCAGGTTGTCCATCTACCCACCCCAACGAAACACGCATTTACGCGTTGGATCGTGTAAGCGACATGCGCCCTACAACAGATACATTTATCTATCCCAAAGAGTTTAGTGCCAAAGTATTCTTTGCACCATACTACGGCGTATTCCGAGATAAGACACCGATGAAAGTACTTATCGAAGCTACTCCGAACTCTGCAAAGTTCCTGCGACTATTACCACTGCATGAGTCGCAAAAAGAACTGCGCCAATTTAATGGAAATACTTTTTTTGAGTATTTTATTGCTCCTACATTGGATTTCATTCAAGAGCTACGTACTCATGGAACGGATATTCGTATAGTAGAACCAGAATATCTAGTCAATATATTTCGTGAAGAAGCAAGAAAAGCATATGACATGTACTGTCAATAGGATGCTGCTTTGTCGCTATAGAGCATTCCTAGCATCTATCGAATGCCCAAAATGGTTGTTAATTTAAGGCAAAAAACAAAAAAAGTGCACAAAATGCACTTTTTTTTGTTTTTTTTATTCAAACTGACAAGTTTTAGCAGTTTGCTGTAGTAATTTTGCAGCGTCAAACAATAAGAGTGGCATTGAAAGCATCGAAATTGCTTTGGTTGAAATCGAATATAAATTATTAAAACAAAACTACTATGCAACTAGAATTTAATTTTAATCCTACACTGGATTTACAAACAACATCGAAACAGTTTTTTAACACACTGTATGGTATTCTCATTTGGATGCAAATTTTATCTAATCAATAATATTCACTTTTAAATTTTACTATTATGACAACATCTAACAACAAGGTGAATCAGATCACCAACATGCCAGAAACAATTATTACAGAACTACATCCAACTCGTATGCAAAATTATCGTTTGCACCTTCGTACAATTACCAATGGTCTTATAGAGATGGCTAAAGCTGCGGGACGTTCAAAATATACCTGTAATCAATTATTACGTGAATGTTATAATCTTGTGGATGCCGAACTCAAGACATTTGATCAGTGGAAAGAAGAAGGAGCATTTGTACGTAAAGGAGAGCATGCATACCTATTTTGGGGTCACCCAATCACCAACGAGAGGGGATTTCGATATTGTCCTGTAGAATTTCGATTTTGTCGCGAACAAGTACGCTTCAAAGAAGTCCAAACACTCTAATATAGCGCTATTCGTCCACCAATTTAAAGGAAATAGGCTATCAGTTTTGGTAGCCTATTTCAACATAACAAAGTCTAATTTTACTTTACTTGTGCACCAAGAATATTGTAAGCATTTTCCCCACAAATAATTATCAATTGACCATCTTTAATGACTTTCATAGGGATTGAACCTACTACTACATTTTCCACATCTGTAGCATCCCCAAGCATCACAACTACTTGAGTTGTTCTTACTTGATTAGTAGTTGCTGTAAATACTACACTTGCAGCATTACCCGTCCATGTCCCTATAGGGCCTGAATAAGAATAATTTCCGCCATCCACAGTAAAGCAGCCAGGACCATACTTGGCATCATCATTTGCTGTACATGTAAACTCAATACCAGTGATATTACCTGCGACAGAAGTAACTGTAAGGGTTTGATTTTTGTATATACGGTAATGCATCTCGCCGTTATAAGAACCTAGAATTCCCGAAGACACCTCTAATGTTACACCATTTTTTGTAATTTGATATAACGCAGCAGTATTAGAATCTGTACCAGCATTGCCTTGATCTATATCTGCATCAAAGACTATTGCACCCTCTGGTATATCAGGCGTATCTGGGGTATCTGGAGTGTCTGGAGTATCTGGGGTTTCACCTACTGCAATTATTGTATAGGTACCACCTGAATTAACTTCAGGAGTATTGCCTTTATAATTAACCAAAGTACCAACAACCTCTACTAAATCACCAGCCTTGACTTCTATATCAGCGGTAGTAATTGGTTTTACACGGAAGGCTTGTAAGACTTGTCCTCCATCAAGAGTATCTGCTAACCACAAACTAATATTGCCATATTGCTCTGAATATGCAGTCGCTATTTCTGTTACATAACCATGAATTGTGTATGTTTCTGAAGTAGGAATAGTATCTGTAGCCTCGCAAATTGCCACCGCCTCAGCACAAGTGATTACATCCTCAACATCAGGAGTATCTGGGGTATCTGGAGTGTCGCCACTACCTTCACCTACAAGATACACATAGAATGGTTTGTATGCATTGTCAGAACTTTTATCCGTATACATGCGGTAATATTGCCCACCATTTTCATACAACAAATAATCCTTTCCATCTGACGCCAATGTGCAATATAAAACACCTTCTGCATTTACTTTGCAGACACTTCCTTCTGCTGCATATTTAAATGAATTTTTAGTGGTCAAAGATATATATTGATCTCCATCTTTGAGCAGGACACCGCCATCAGCAGTTTCCACTACATAATTTACCCAACCATCTGCTGCAACCGTAGCATCTTTATTACCATTATAACCAGTAACACCGAGTTCGGCTTCATCGCAATAAAGTACCACTTTGTCGCCAGCAGCCAAATTTGAAATGTCAGTTACCTTAGAATAACCTTCACCTAAACTTGCAAAACTCATCACAGAGAAGAGCATTGCACTCAAGAAAAGAGTAATTTTTTTCATAAGCATAAATTTTATTAGTAAATATTAATTATTTTTCGAATTATCCTGCAAAGTTACCTATTTTATACGATATAAACAAAAATTATTTGTTTTTTTTGAAAAAAAGTAGTACCTTTGCGCAAAAATAAATAGGTTTATGGCTAAAATTCTTATTATAGACGATGAACGTGCTATCCGCAACACGCTCAAAGAGATTTTGGAATTTGAAGGTTATACGATAGATGTAGCTGAGAATGGTCGTATTGGTTTGGAACATGCTCTAGCTGGTTCCTACGATCTTATTTTTACAGACATTAAAATGCCAGAAATGGATGGAATGGAGTTTTTGCAAGCCTACCACAATGGTATGGCTCAACAAAACTTAGAAGAAGCTCCTGTTGTGGTAATTACAGGTCATGGATCGGTGGACACTGCTGTAGAATCATTAAAAGGAGGCGCATTTGACTTTATACAAAAACCTTTGGATCTCAATCGATTATTAGTAACCACTAAACATGCACTAGATCATAAATCACTTGTACAAGAGGCCAAAGTATTACGCAAAAAGGTTGGCAAACGCAATCAAATGATTGGTGAAAGTCCTGCTATTTCGCGTGTTCGTGCTATCATTGAGAAAGTAGCCCCTACTGAAGCACGTGTGCTAATTACAGGATCCAATGGTACAGGTAAAGAAGTTGTTGCACATCTCCTTCACGAAAACAGTCAACGCGTCAAAGGTCCTATGGTAGAAGTCAACTGCGCAGCCATTCCTAGTGAACTCATTGAAAGTGAACTATTTGGTCATATGAAAGGTAGTTTCACAGGTGCCGTAAAGGATAGAGCAGGAAAATTTGAACAAGCAGATGGTGGTACATTATTTTTAGATGAGATTGGTGATATGAGCCTCTCCGCCCAAACAAAAGTATTGCGTGCCCTACAAGAAAATGAGATCACACGTGTCGGTAGTGACAAAACTATTAAAGTAAATGTGAGAGTCATTGCGGCGACAAACAAAAACTTGAAACAAGAGATTGAAAAGGGTAATTTCCGCGAAGATTTATACCATCGCTTGAATGTTATTCCTATTCATGTACCTGATTTGAAAGACAGAAAGGAAGACATACCTTTGTTGGTGAATCACTTCATTCAACTTATATGCACCGAGCAGGGGTGGAAAAATAAAGCAATCAATAAAGATGCCATTGAAGCCCTACAACAACATTATTGGCCCGGTAACATTCGTGAGTTACGCAATGTAGTAGAGCGACTTATTATCCTATCTGGTGATATAATCACTGCGGAAGATGTAAATCTATACGTCTAAATTATCGTACAATGATACTGAGCGAGTTAAGCATACTCAATTATAAAAATATTCGGGAAACCACTTTAGCATTCTCGGATAAACTGAATTGTTTTGTTGGCTTAAACGGACAAGGGAAAACTAATCTTTTAGATGCTATATATTATCTAAGTTTTACAAAATCAGCATACAACACCATTGATAGCCAAAATATTACGCATGATGCAGATCTTGCTCTGATACAGGGCAAATATCTTTTTCAGCAATCAAAAAATGAAGAACCGGAAATCATTTCATGCGGTATTAAACGCGGTGTTAAAAAGCAGTTTCGCCGCGGCAGGAAGGATTATCAACGATTGCTTGATCATATTGGATTTATTCCTCTCGTAATGGTTAGTCCTCAAGATAGTGAACTTATTAGCGAAGGAAGTGAAGAACGCCGTAAGTTTATGGATGGTGTAATTTCGCAATATAACAAATCATATCTTGAACATCTTACGCAATACAACACTCTACTCAAGCAACGTAATATACTCTTAAAACAGTTTGAAGACCATCCTCAAAGTGCACCAATAGATCTTTTTGAAGTGTTAGAAATGCAGATGGTCGAACACGCAACATATATCTTTGAGCAACGTACTGATTTTATTCACCGATTTGTACCCGCATTTCAAGAAGTATATTCCGTTATTTCTGGCGATAATGAACAAGTAACACTAGAATATACATCTCAACTGCAAAATCGTGATTTAATGGAATCCTTTATTCACACACGCCATCGCGATTTGATTGTTGGATGGACAACACAAGGAATCCATAAAGATGAAATAGAAATGCGATTGGGAAATTTCCCGCTTAAGCGTGTTGGCAGTCAAGGTCAACAGAAATCGTATTTGCTCGCCATGAAATTAGGACAGGCCATATTTCTAGGTAAACCCATTCTGCTTTTAGATGATATTTTCGATAAATTAGATTCGGAACGGGTAAAACGTATCATTCAATTGGTAAGTAGCGACCGATTTGGACAAATATTTATTACAGATACAGACCGCCAGCATCTTACTTCAATTATACATGCTATTCCAGAAAATTCATCCATATTTTATGTAGTCAATGGAGCTTTCACAGTTATGGAATGATGCTCTATCGTGCAATGCTTACTTTTTGCACAATTGTGCATAAGCACAACTTTCACAACGTTTTAAGTCGTGTGTTGGATGGAATGCAATCGCAGGATTGAATATCTCTTGTATCAGGCTCTTTAGTCCATCCAATAGTTTTTCTTCTACCTCTGGTGTATAAACAAAATCTATCTCGTTCTTCATATACACTTTAGTACTTACTTCTTCAGGATTTGCCATCGATCGTACCGCATATATATGGGCAGTTAACTGATTGTTGGGTAATTCTTTTTGCTTACTGTGGGTTAATAGCCAACAATATATTAATGTTTGTAATGCCTTGTCTTGATTATCTTTACGGTCAAACAAATGTTCGATATTTTTGAATTCTAATTTAGCGGATCCTGTTTTGTAATCTATTACTCGCAATACATTTTTTTGCAAATCAATTCGATCAATTTTTCCATAGAACTTAATTATTCCTACCGATGGCACCTCTAATTTTCCCTCAACAGGATATTCACTATGCAAATAGTAATAAGGGGCTTGGCTTAAATCATATTGCAAAAGATATCGCACATACATTTTTTCTACATTCAATGCCAAAGGATCATCATTAAGTTTTTGCAATGGCAATAATTCCCACTTATCTTCTATTGTATCAATAATAGATTGTATATCAGATGCTGTTACATTCTTCTTTTCGAGTGGACTATATAGCATTTGGATTGTTTCATGAAGAATTGTACCCAAAGTTGCATCCGAAGCCGTAATATCTTCTGGTCTTGGAGGTTCTTTGATTTTCAAAACATAGTTAAAGTAAAACTTCTTAGGACAGTAAAGATAAGTATTGATTGAAGATGCTGAAAATGTATGTTGCTTTAACTCCTCAATCTGCTGTAGCAAACTCTCTGTTTTGATTATACTACTTTCTTTGACCGATGGCATAGACAATGAATTGACGACATTAACCCTCTCAATGTTATACGCATATTGCCATTGTAATTGATATAAATATCGCGACACTTCTCCTGAATGGGTATCATCTGACACAGCATTTGTAATCAACCACACATTTTTTGCATATGATAGCATACGATAGAAATTATAAGCAAAAATTGCATCCTGTCGTTCTGGGGTTGGTAAATCAAACCCTTTTCGCAATACATATGGGATAAAACTATTCGTTCGCAAACGCCCCGGATATAAGTCATCATTAAAACCCGTTATAATCAAATTGTCAAAATCTAACGCACGAGTTTCTAATACACCCATAACTTGTAAACCATCTAAAGGTTCTCCCACATATGGAATGGACATTTCTATTGTGAGCATTCGCAATAATTGTACAACTGCATTACCTGAAAAATGTATGTGAGAATAACGTACAATC
Source organism: Paludibacteraceae bacterium (assembly GCA_045578255.1). Lineage (GTDB taxonomy): Bacteria > Bacteroidota > Bacteroidia > Bacteroidales > Paludibacteraceae > Colicola. Next base: position 181,037 of record JAZNJW010000017.1, on the reverse strand, counting down.
ATACTTTCTACATGCTCTATACTTTTGCATAATTGATATACCGCTTCAGTATTTGCTTCATCGCGCATTGTCGTAAAAGTAGTATGCAGTAGTCGAATCATATCCATACCACTCTCTGGTAACTCTGAAAAATACTTTTCAGGATATGCAATCGGTTTATATAACGCTGTAGCACGCAATGGATAACCCATTGTAACATTGATTTTTTTTACCGATTCAGGAATACAATTTAGCAAGGGTATTAATAGTTGTTCATCTGGTAATACAACGGCCGTTCGCGTATACTCCTCATCACTATTTTTACCAGGATAAAGCTCCTGCAATATATGGTGTACCTCTTGCGCTTCACCGATAGAAGAAGTGACCGAAATATGTGTTATTGTTGGAGAAATGCTATTTTCGCCTGATGGAAGTAAATACTTTGAAGTGAAATTTTTCTGATTAAATTCTTTGAATAATGATGCACGATTAGTAGAATCAGACAAACAATCGTTCTCATAATCAAAATAAAAATCTCCTAACCCCTTATCACGCAATTTTATCAATAATTGTTTTTCTGATGCAGTCAAAGCATTAAATCCAACAAACACATAATGCGCACGAAACTTCGCCTGTGGTATCGCATCCCATTCAGAAATAACTTGACGATGAAGTAAGCCTTCATATGCTAAGCCTTCTTTGAGCAAGTTGGTAGTCAGCTGTTCGTACATAGGATATAATAGCTGCCACGTACGTAAAAAATTGACGTGCATGCGTTCAAAATTATGTGCAGCAGAGATATGGAATTCCCCCCAGAAACGACGTATAGCTTCTCTTTGAGTATCTGATAGATATCCATACTTAGTATCCAAATTATGCATATCTTCCACCGTCGTATATAAAGCCTTTACATTTGTTATAAGATGATTATCTACTTCTGAAAAATCAGATAGCATCATTTTTCCCCAATGCAAAAACTGTTCTAGAGGTTCAGGTTTAGGATGAAGGCTACTATAGATATTATACAAGCGTACTATTAGAGATAATTGATCCACAATACGCAATTCTGACAATGATGCAAAACATTCATTGATCGTCATTATCTCTGGTGAAAAAGTTGGACACGACAATGATTCTCCTATATATTTACGAAAGAACAATCCTGCACGATGATTCGGAAAAACAAATGCATATTTGTATAATTCACTGCCCACTTCTTGAGCAAAGATTTGCGCTAAACGGCGAAGATAAGATGACATATTATGCCTGATTCAAATGTTTAAAATACGGTACTTATCTATTGTAATACAATATTTAATGCTTCAATTTCAATATATTTTTCACGCAACGCTTTACACGAGCGATAATAGACCATGTCTTACTTGCAGGAGGTATCTCCATGAGCAATGTATCCATATCAGGCTCTCCCGTCAACTGTTCTGGGTAAACGACCATCGAGCTGAAACTAGTGAAATGCTCCGTCAACATTGTAGGAATTTCCTCGAAAAGAGGGTTGTAGCTGGCTGTGGACTTACGCGAAGATAAGAGCACCAGCATATCATTATCCATAATGGTCTGCGAGATGATACCCACCTCTTCCCAACCATCCATAGTGCGGAACGCTGCACGCAAGTATTTACCAGGACGACGACACATGGCTTGCAATGCCACTTGCGTATCTGGATGTGCATAGAAGACCACCTTTGCCCCCAACTCGCCCGACAGACGACGCACCAGACCAAAGCATGTGATAAAGTCGCGCTCCTTCTCGGCATAGCGCGGAACTGCCACCACAAGGCGATTGATAGTGTTGATAGGTTGCGCCTCGTGATAGACAATCACCGACTTGCTCGTATGTTCTACCATATCCGAGACATCCTTCCAGTCGGCTGATTGCTTAATCTCAATATTATCCAGCGAAGCCATCTCACCTATCTCACGCAATGCCTTTAATCGTTCACTTTTCATCTGTCCATTTTCACCTTTCACTTCGCCTATCATCGTCAATAGCCAATAGTCGTCTTCGTGGTAAGCCTCTAGTTTGGCACTCTCCTGCAATGCCAACTCCTTGGCAGCATGCTCGGTGATAAAACTTGCTGTGGTGCAGAGTACCAAGATCATCAACACCGCAGCGTTCAACACTTCTGAAGATACGATACCCATCTGATAGGCAATAGTAACGATTGCCAAAGTACCTGCTGCCGTAGCATGCGAAAGACCAAAAATCAGTTGGCGTTCGTGTTTGGAGAAACGGAATATGACTTGTGCTATCCATGCCGCTATACTTTTGCCCACCAATTTGGTGACAATCATCACACTAGCAATTATCACTGTGGTCCAACTGCTCCAAAAGGCTTCTATATTAATCATCAGACCTACACTCACCAAGAAGAGTGGCACAAAGACACTATTACCCATAAAATTGATTCTCGCCATCAATGATGAGCGATTAGGCAGTAAGCGGTTGAGCGAAACGCCACAAAGGAAGGCACCTAGGATACCTTCAAGTCCTGCTAACTCCGCCAACAATGCACTACCCACAAGCATTAGCATCACTACCATAAACTCTGAGATAGGTTCACGATAACGCTTGAAGAACATGCGAGCGAAGCGAGGGAATAGCCATATCACGCTCAAAAGGAATAGTGCCAAAATAGCCAATTGTAGGACATAATCCATTATCGTTTGTGCTGTATCATTCCATTGTTCCACTACCGCTAGCACGGTAAGTGATAGCGTGATAGCCCACATGGTGGCACCTGCGGTGATATTGACGGCTACATTTTTCTGTACGCCATAACGACTAACAATAGGATAGGTCATCAGTGTATGACTACCGTACATAGCACCCAAGAGCAAACTAGATGTCCAATCGAAATTCAATAAATAACGACTAGTCACGACACCCAAGACCAGTGGAATAAAGAATGTACACAAACCAAAGAAGAGGGAGCGGTATTTGTATTGCTTAAAATCGTTAATATCAATCTCACTACCTGACTGAAACATGATATACAGCATACCCAATGAACCAAGAAGTTTGATAGTAGGACCTTCTGCTACAATATTTAGTACAGATGGACCTATTACAATACCTGCCAAGATAAATCCCACAATGCTTGGCACATGTATCTTGCGGCATACGATTGGTACAAACCAAATAATGCCAATTACTATAGTTAGTATCAATAATGCATCCATAATCTCTAAAATCTAAATATACCTTCCCGTTATGCTATTTTTGTTTTCTCGTATTTCTTCCACTGTGCCAGTAGCGACTATAGTGCCACCATCGCGACCGCCATCGGGTCCCATGTCCACGATATAGTCGCACGAACGAATGACATCGGGGTTATGCTCAATAATAATGACTGTATTGCCTTTATCCACCAATCGACGCAAGACACCCATCAACACGCGAACATCTTCAAAGTGCAAGCCCGTAGTAGGTTCATCCAAAATATACAAGGTCTTGCCTGTACCTGGGCGTGCAAGTTCGGTTGCCAGTTTCACGCGCTGGCTCTCGCCACCAGATAAGGTAGTAGATGATTGTCCCAATTTGATATATCCTAAACCTACATCTTGCAAAGTCTTGATTTTCTTCAATATATATGGCTGACTCTCAAAGAACTCTACTGCTTGATTGATGGTCATGTCCAATACATCGGCAATAGACTTGCCTTTGAAGCGTGCCTCCAATGTCTCGCGGTTGTAGCGTTGTCCGCCACATACCTCGCATGGCACATACACATTGGGGAGGAAGTGCATTTGTATGGTCTTATAGCCATTACCACTACATTCTTCGCATCGTCCGCCTGAGTTATTGAACGAGAAGCGACCCGCTTTCCACGAGCGAATCTTACTCTCTGGCAATTGCGCAAAGAGGTTACGGATATCTGTGAACACACCTGTGTAAGTAGCAGGATTACTGCGTGGTGTACGACCAATAGGCGATTGGTCCACGCCAATCACTTTGTCGATATATTCGATTCCCTCTATGCTATCGTATGCCAAAGGCGTTTGCAAACTGCGGTAGAAATGTTGGCTGAGGATTGGGTAAAGCGTTTGATTTACCAAAGTGGATTTACCACTACCCGACACACCCGTCACGGCAATCATTTGCCCCAATGGGAAACTTACATCTACACCTTTGAGGTTGTTGCCGCGGCAGCCTCGAAGAACGAGGGTGGGTGTAGAATTGTGTAGTGTGGTGTAGGATTGTGTAGTATTGTTTAATGTTGCGGAGAGTTCGCCACTGAGGTATTTGGCAGTAAGCGTGTCGGCCTTGAGCAGTTCGGCAGGTGTACCACTAAAGACGATATGCCCACCCAAACGACCAGCTTTGGGACCTATATCAATAATATAATCCGCTTGACGCATCATATCCTCGTCGTGCTCTACAACAATGACGGAGTTACCCATATCGCGCAGTTGCTTGAGCGAATCAATGAGACGTTGATTATCGCGTTGGTGCAAACCGATACTTGGTTCGTCAAGAATATAGAGGACATTGACCAACTTACTGCCCACTTGTGTAGCCAAACGAATACGTTGGTTCTCTCCACCGGATAGGCTATCGGATGAGCGCGAAAGGGAGAGATAAGATAGGCCCACACTCAACATGAAGCCGAGGCGAGAGATAATCTCTTTGATGATGGGTTCAGCAATAGCTCGCTGCTTGTTGGTTAGACGGGCAGGGACATTCATCAGCCATGCACGCAAATCAGTGATGTCCATTGCCGACAATTCAGCAATATTCTTATCTGCTATGCGGAAGCTTAGTGCTTCGCGACTAAGTCGTTGCCCTTGACAGGCAGGACAAACTACCCACTCCTCTTTCTCCTCCTTTTCGTCTTCATCCTGCTGCACATACGCCAACATGCGTGTGTACCAGTTTTCTTCATCCTTGATGATATTATCCAACTCCTCCTCGCCTTTTGCCTCTAACCTTTCGCCTTTCACCTTTCCTAGTCCTCGGCAGGTTGGGCACCACCCCTGTGGCGAGTTGAAGGAGAAGGTATGCGGTGCGGGCTCAGCATAACTCATGCCCGTAGTAGGACACATAAGATGGCGAGAAAAATAGCGGATTGGCAATTGGCTATTGGCTATAGAAATAGCCATCACGCCATCGCCTTGTGTCATGGCTTTGTCCACAGTAGCGCGAAGGCGTTTGAGGTCTTCTTCGCTTTCGCTTTTTAATTTGAGGCGATCTACAACGACTTCGATGGTGTGGTTCTTGTAGCGGTCAAGCTTCATACCTGGCGTGATTTCCATCACTTCGCCATCCACACGCACATGCAAATAGCCCTTACGGCGAATAGTCTCAAAGAGTTCTTTGTAGTGTCCTTTACGGTTATTGACCATTGGGGCAAGCACGAGCACTTTTTGACCTGCATATTCTTTGAGTATCAAGTCAACAATCTGGTCGTCGGTATATTGCACCATCTTCTCGCCAGAGGCGTAAGAGTACGCGTCCGCAGCGCGCGCAAAAAGTAGTCGAAGGTAGTCATACACTTCGGTTACGGTGCCAACAGTAGAGCGAGGATTGCGAGAGGTAGTCTTTTGGTCGATGCTGATGACTGGCGAGAGGCCTGTAATCTTATCCACATCGGGGCGTTGCATCGTACCTATATATCCGCGCGCATAAGAGGAGAAGGTCTCCATGTAGCGGCGTTGACCTTCGGCAAAGATAGTGTCAAAGGCAAGGGATGATTTGCCACTACCCGACAGACCAGTAATTACCACAAGTTTATCTCGTGGAATACGCACGTCTACATTCTTTAGATTATGTACGCGTGCGCCCGTGATGAGTATGTCGTTGCCTTTGTTTGCCATTGTGCCGATACCTTTGCGCTGCAAAGGTACAAAAAAATAAGCACATTTGCAAATTTTTTAGTTGAAAGTTTAGAGTTGAGTGGCGAGAAAACAATAAGAGGTGTGTTATGCACCTCTTATTATATATTTGATAACTGTTTCTAGAATATTTTAGTTGCTAGACTTAGCCTCTGCTTCGTAAGCAGCGAATGGGAAGATCAAACATGCTGTTCCGTCCATTGTGGGTTCGTTGGTAGAGTAGTCATTTGTGGAGTCATGATACACCATCACATTGGGCTGATAGCGCATATAATTGATACCGCCTTCCATGTTCACACCACGTAGACTATTGAAGATGCCTTGATACACGGGACCATCCACCAATCCACCTGTTGTATTACCAATCTTCTCGCTAATCATAAACGAGTGAGGCTGAGTAGGATAGCACTTTGCTCCAGGCAATTCCACGATCATACACACTCCCCATGGGTTGCAGCCCAGCAGCCAATCACGCAACGATGACTCCATATCAATATACGTCGAGTCATTGGTCAATTGACGATACAAGATACATTGGGTCAGCATAGCCGTAGTGAGGTTATTGGAGCACCAGATAGATGGTACGCCATACAAGAAAGCTTGCTGCACAGGTTCCCCATGAATGGCACGCTGATAGACCGTATCAATACCCCTTTTCAAATAGGCAACAAACTCCTCCAGAGAACGATTCTTTGCCTCACTAGCCAAACGATAGTGACCGATATTCATAAACGGATACCATTGATAATGGCGAGCCGTATCGTTTCCCATCCAAGGGGTGGTAGGTTCTTGTCGTCCGTAGGCTATTGCATCCTTAAGATATGACTTATCATTTGTCTTGCGATACAACTCATAGGCGCCTAACTCCATATCATCCACCCAGTTAGTTTCTTCGTAGATATATGGCGAGCGAACAGAAGCTGTCTGACTAAACCCCGGTTTACGAACGCCCAATTCGTAGGCATCTTCGGCTTTCTCTCCAATACGCGCTGCCAATTCTGGATAGTATGGTGCCAGGACCTTGCTACCCAACGCAAAACAGGACGCATACTTGCCCACGATAGACGAAGTACCTGTCGAAATATTCATGCCCTTACCTTGTACCTGCGGCTCGCCCGTAACGAAATAGACAGGACGGCCGTTATTCACACCCCAACCATAATCGGCTTGGTCATCCTTTGGAAAACGCATACCTATATGGTCGCGGTCGTCAGCCAATTGATTATAGAACTCTCCTGGTTCGGGATTCATACGGTCCAACCAATCCAATCCCCAGCGAATCTCATCCACAATATCAGGAATACCATTCGCTCCTGGTGTACCATTCGTTTGATACACATCGCCAAACAACTCAGGATATTGTTCGTATGCCAACATCATCTGATAAATCGCATTGGCAGTAGTCGTAGCATATTGCAAGCAGTCACTCGCGTCGTGCCAGCCACCACGTACGTCAATATGTTGCCCCGTCTTAGTGGGGTGGTAAATGATATACCCATCTTTCTGGTGGCAGCTATCGCCCGTAAATGGATTCCATCCGCAGCGCTGCTGACGCATGTAATTCAAAGGAAAATCTGCCAAACCATCATACACATGCTTGCTAATAAGAAAACTATCTGACACTGCCTCGCCTATCTTCAATTGATGCCATCCCTCTTCTTTGAGTTCCGAGAAATCGTAGCGGGTATATTCCCATCGCCCACTATCACCCGTCATGATGATAGCAAACTTCTTCGCTTCTGGCAGATACCCAATCTGTGACACACGAATAATCTGTTCAGCCATTGCCAAACTGCTGATACATAAAACGCAAAGGAATAATTTGAAACGCATAGTTGTATTTTATAGTGTATCATATACAATAGGTGTGCCGAAGCACACCTATTTATATATAGTTATTAGCCAATGGCCAATAAGCTATTGTCAAAACACATTAGTCTTTGAATTTTGCGCAGAGGAACTCGCGGTTGAGGCGAGCGATGTTTGCCAAAGATACTTGTTTTGGGCACTCAGCAGCACATGCACCTGTGTTGGTACAGTTACCAAAGCCCAACTCATCCATCTTAGCCACCATTGCCTTAGCACGAGCAGCAGCCTCTACCTTACCTTGTGGCAAGAGAGCCAATTGGCTAACCTTTGCAGAAACGAACAACATAGCAGAGCCGTTCTTACATGCAGCAGCACAAGCACCGCAACCGATACAAGAAGCAGCATCCATTGCCTCGTCAGCGTGAGCCTTAGGAATTGGAATTGCATTTGCATCAGGTACACCACCTGTATTAACTGACACGAAACCACCTGCTTGCATAATCTTGTCGTATGCCTCGCGGTCCACCATCAAGTCCTTGATTACAGGGAAGGCACGGCTACGCCATGGCTCGATAGTAATAGTCTCGCCATCTTTGAACTTACGCATGTGCAATTGGCAAGTGGTAATAGCACTGTCTGGTCCGTGTGGGTGACCATTCACATACATAGAGCACATACCGCAAATACCCTCACGGCAGTCGTGGTCGAATGCGATAGGATCTTTGTGCTCGCTGATGAGTTGCTCGTTGAGGATGTCAATCATCTCCAAGAATGAAGCACCTTGGAAGATGTGTTTGAGTTCGTAGGTCTCGAAATGACCTTCTGCCTTTGGTCCAGCTTGACGCCAAACCTTCACTTTAATGTCAATGTAATTGTCCATTGTAGTTAAATTTATAAGTTGTTTATATGTTTGTTTGTAAATTTCTGGTTGTTATTGTTTAATTTCCCAATGTCCATTTTTGTTTGCTCCGACACGCACAAGTCGTCCTTCTTGCTGTAGTTTACGAAGTATCTTGCGCACTCCACTATCCGACATTGAGAGCATCTTCATAAGCTGAGCAACTGTGACAGTAGGGGTTGCTTGAATGATATTCAAAATCTTATTTTCAGATTTATCCGTTACTTTATCCGTTACTTTATCCGTTACTTTTTGCTGTTCGTTGATTGTTTGTAGAATACATTTCAACATAAAGTTGATAAAAATAGTACTATTGCCTTGTGCATCGGATTGTGCAATGGCATCGTAGTAGTCTTGTTGGTGTTGTTTAACTATGGTTTCTACTGGCAGCCAAGCAAATATGCCTTTCCAACGGCTGAGCAGCATTGTTTGCCAATAGCGTCCCATGCGTCCGTTACCATCCATGAAAGGATGAATAAACTCGAACTCATAGTGGAAGACGCAACTGCTAACAAGCGGATGGGTATCTGTCGTGCTAATCCATTCGAATAGGTCTGCCATTAGGAACGGTACATTATCTGCTGGTGGTGCCATGTGGATGCATTGCTCACCTGCAAAAACTCCTACGCCACCCTTTCTATATCGCCCTGCATTATCTACCAAATCAGCCATCATCAGTCCATGCGCACGCAGCAAGTCTTTTTCTTGGAACGCATCCAAAGACTGCATTAGTTGATATGCTTGCACCGCATTTTTAACCTCTTGTATTTCGTTTGGAGCCCCAAGCACATGCTTCCCGTTGATGACATCCGTCACCTGTTGTAGCGAAAGGCTATTGTGCTCTATCGCCAACGATGAGTGGATGGTCTTGATCTGATTTTCTTTTCGCAACATTGGAGAAGGCATGCGTTCACCCAGCATGACATTCAATTCTCCAACTCGCTCTGAAATCTCAGATACAAGCCGTAAAATCTCATCTGTTATTGTAAACGGTGGCGTGTACATTGTGGTTGGTGTATTAATTATTTGTTTTTTTTTAAATCATTTATGACTCATATAATGCATTATATTCATCATCATCTCTCATTTTTTCTATCAGAAATTCTACCCAAGCTTGCGTATATCCGTAATTTTTATTCATTGAATCATACACACAATAACGAGCATTTGTAAATTCTGGGTGTTCACTATTAGCTTCGGGGCGTATGTCATAACGTTTCCAACAACGCCTATGCGTATCCATATTAAATCTATCTACTATTTTATTGCCTCTCTCAACTTTTGCATTATCTAATGCTTCTTGAACACGTTTAACTACAATTGCAGGCTTTATTTTATCATCATTAGAAACTGGTATATGTTTTTCTTTTATTAATGTAGCGATCTTCTCCACTTTCTTCTTATCTTCTTCTGTCATTTTATCATACGGATAAAACTGAATTGGCAAAGCATCTTTTGATTTGTGATTCGCAACTTGAATTAAAAAAGCTTTAAATGCGTACTCGCCCGAATTAATAATATCCGTACTTATAGCAGAGCGATATTGAGATATGAATGCCATGATACTTTCGTAATCCTTGTTAGCTTTAGTTGCCGCACATAAAGTTTCAGATGATGGAAATAATTGCAATGCAAAAGACAGGGTTTCTCTTAAACAATATTGTACACCAAATTCACATTCTAAAATCTTATCAAAATTCAATAATAAGGATTCACACTCTGCAAATATATTCGCATCTAATTGCGGTAAAAATTTGTGCTCTATTTTGTTTCTTAATGGAATAAAAAACTCTAGATTTTTACGAATTGGATTATTATCTGCAAAATATTTTGTGACACATGTCTTTAACTCCCAATATTGTAAATCTCCATTGACTTTTTTATATCTTCCATTCTTTTCTTTATAAATAGGTTTAATTTTCTTTTTAATAAAAATCGCATGAAATAATGCTGTCCAAGCAATGCACATTAATACAATATACCCACCAGACTTAAATTTTACTGCAGGCTTATTATATGTTTCTACAGCCAATAATGCAGAATCCAATGCTTTATTTAGCTGGTCTTTAACTTGTAATGGCAGTCCTTTCATTGTCCTTATTGTTTTTGGGTATATTTACTGATTTACTGACTTTATAAAAGCATTTGACAATTGATTAAAATGTTTCCAATTTTGTTTTAAGTCATAAGTCTCGCAAATCTCTTCGTATAATTCGTCTAATTTTGTTTTATCTATAATAGATGCTCCCTGTTTTACATTATAAAGGCATCCCATATCATCAAAACTACAACTTGGTAGCACAAATGGTAACACTGTCTTTCCTTGCAATGCCCATGCTGCCCCCATTTCATTTAAGCAGATTTCGCTGTGTTTGTAATTTTCAGAAATCATAAGCAATATAAAGTCACATTCTTTCATATTACGGATGATTTCACTGCGAAAATCCGCCCCTGTTTTTATCGCTGAATGGTCTAATGTACAAAATATATCTTCAGCTTGCAAAGAACAACCAGCGAGTAATATCTCAGTCTTAAATTTATTTATTATTACAGCATCTTTAGACGAATGACTGATAAATATTTTTCTCACATGATGCGGATATAATATGTCTAATATCTCAATGGAAGTTTGCAAATCGCCAAAAGAATAAGCATTTATACATCTATTTCGATATGCGATATTTTTAGATGAGTACTGCAAAATATCAGAAATGGTCGGATAATCATCTTTAATTAGTGGAGAAAGTTCTGTTACTATTTCTAACAATGCACGAGTGTTACGACCAATTTTTGTTTGATAATTGATCCCTTCCATACGCTCCAAAATCTCAAGCGCATCATCTAGTAACTCTCGTATAATGCAATTGTTATTCATATACCCATCGAGAAAAAACAGTTAGTTATTAAAGTGCTAATCCCTCTTCAAAATCCATCATATATTCTTCAGGAATAGTTGTCCGTATATTAACAATATCTTGATATTTTCCTGTCATAAACTTGTGATTAATACATATATTCTCTATAAATTCATTGCAATTAACACGGGATAATATATTACCGACTCCTGCCGTTTCTTGCAATTGGAAAGGATATGGAATAGGTGAAAGAATTTGTATTCGTCCCTCACTTGCCCATGCTCCTTGGGCTTCATTATGTTCCCACACAAGGGATGTACTACCATCTGATTTTGCAAGATAACCTAAAAACTTATAATACTCATGTTCATCTGCAAATTGAATTTGCCCATGAGAACCAAAAGATTGTTGATACATAACTTTAACTATTATAAATTAATCTTAATTGAGTACGAATGTCTGAGAAAGAGAGTTTCATGTTTAATTCAACATCAAGTCCGACATTGACAACATAAATGAACGATTCTTTCCTATAATATTTCTCTCCAACTTTTTTGAGTGAATTCTCTATTGTTTGGGATTTTGCAAGCAGGCATACCAATTGGTAATCACGATTTACAACTTGGGTACGATTGCTAGGATGTGCCATCGCATAATGTTGTGTAGCGGTCAATTTAATTAAGTTTTCCAAGTAATGTGCAATTTCTGGAAATTCTGATTTTGGGAAAATATGATGTACTTGTGTTGCATCTCCATTTGCATATTGGTCTTTAACTTCGCTCTCAATCTGTATTTTACGCAACAAATTCATTGCCTTTGTCACTTGATATGCATCATATTCTTCTTGCAGCTTGATTTCTTCAGCAGTTGCTGCTTCTTGTCGAGTTTGAGCTTTTGCCTTATCAATATCGCGCCAATTTTTGCGATTGTACATCAAATCAGAAAATGAAATAATATCTTTCGACAATCTTCCTTTTTCAGTGCCTCGTATATCATTTTCCGCAGCATACACATTAATAATCTTGGTAAAGATACGATATACCTCAACTACGCCATTAATCGCAGTATTTCCAATGATAAAACGAGTATATTTATCTTTTAGTTCCTTGTAATCTTGCTGTGTAACTTTACCTTTTTTACACTTATCTTTGAAATTCTCAAATAGTCTTAATATATTACTATCTACAAGTACCTTTGTAATATAAATGTAAAGAAAATTATATGCATTACGCTCTTTTGTCGCAATATAATCTAGTATATCATAATTTGCAATACGATAATAATTCTTCGTACCGCGTTTTTCTATTTCCAACACATGTGCATATGCCAACATGCGCAGTGGTTGTTGGATAAATTTATCATATTCGCTACTAGCAAATTCATTCTTTGGATTAGGTTTCCCAAATATGGCAGAAGCACTTTTTATAAAATATGGCATATCCCATACATCTTGTACTATAAATTCACCCTGAGGGTTTAAATTGATAATACAATCAGCGATAAAACATACCACATCGGGTGTACACTTCTGATCCATAAATCGCGCATCACCTAACTTTCGTATATCTAAATCATATTGATTAAGATAATTACTTATTTCTTGCAACATATTCATTTTAGTTTTCCAAAGAAAAATACTGAATTATTATCTATATTTAATGAACGAGTTCCGCGATTACGAGCAATACTATAAAACTGACAAAATTCATCAGTCGCATAATATGCTAAATCGGTTTCAGTTACTTGATGTTCTGATGATACTGTTAAAATAGCAACAGAGCCATCAGTAATAGCATTTCGTGGCATAAAACATGCCCGTGGATAATATGTAAGATTAGGAACAAGCACACATTCCGTGCGATTTAAATACTTTCCTACTTCTAAGTTACTTATATCATCTATATATGTGTCATAGTCCACGATGTCAACAATCTCATTATTTCCGATGTTGCGAGATTTTAGCACACGAATCTTTCCCTTTTGTGAGGTATTGGCTTTTGTTAGTGTTCGATCTCTAAAAGCACGAAATACTCCAAACTGCATTTTCCTTGCTACATTATCAAAATCATCATTACGATATATCAACCAATATGGGTATGTTTTATCCGTAATATAATCTTGATTGTGTATTTTTATATCATTCGTGATATATGACTCAACTTTTGTTTTATCTCGCTTAACGCGTTGGTTGATAGTAAAGGCTATTGTTTCAATTTTTACACCCTTAAAACCTTTTTCACCAAAATCTACAATATTTGTGATAGGTAATTGATTCATTATCTCACGAGTTCCTCCAAATTCAGGTGCATTTATCAAACTTTTTGGTACAACTAGCGATACCACATCACCTATTTGTAGTGCTTTCTCTATAAAGAATGAAAAAATATTATTAGTTTCAGTATTTACAACCGATTGTTTGTATTGCTTCAATAAGTTTTTATCCGATACTTTCATATATGGCGGGTTCCCGACCACTATGTCATAGTGTTTCGAGAATTTTTGCAAGAGAGTATCTTTGGTAATAAAATTGAGCCTTACATTCTCAGGTTGTGGTATTGATTTTAAGATATGTTTCAATAAATCAATACTACCAGCATTGATATCAATAACATCTATATGTAATTCAGCAACATTGGCATATTTCAAAAAGAGTGAGGGCAGGAAATTTCCTACACCTACAGATGGCTCTAGTATGTGTAAAATTTTGTTATCAGGATAATCTGGTAAACTCTTAACTAGTGAATAACAAATATCTTGTCTTGTATAGTAAGCAGCTGTTTCAGTTCTTGTGCTATTGGCGTATTCAGCAATTTTAGCTAAGCGTACAAAACCTAACTTACGATGTTTCTTGATGTATTGTAATAACTTTTTGCTATCTGTTAAGTCGTTTTTTAAAATTATATCATTTATCTCTTGTTCTGTCAACTCAACATCAGCCAATTTCTCTTTTATTTTATGCGCAATCTGCTGAAATATGATGGTCGGTACAGCCTCACCTAAACTTTGGCGAATATTGACATCCTCTTTTTTTAAGTATTGCTGTTTATCCTCAAGAGATAAGGCATTTAATTGTTCATAAGGCAATGCACTCCATTGGAAAGAATGCGGTACAGACATCATCAACATTATCTCACGAATAGAGAATACACGATTATCGGTTGGATGTACAGTATTTTGACTCGCCAATATATCATTGCGAGTATGTATACAAGGCGGTACTTTATCCCAATACTGACGAGTGTATTTATCACCATTTTTTCGTTGATGGAATACTATTTCACCATCCTTTTCAGTATGAGGTATACGATTTTCATCCTCATTATCAAACGCAGATTGTCCCTCAACGATATGCTCGATCCATTCTTCCATATGAGGAGCATATGGTCGGAATGTATGATAAATATCCTCTTCCCATATTTCACCCATATTTTGCAAATGAGGTAAATGTCCAATAGTTTGGCGTAAGGTTTGTTCTTCTTGACGGTCTGGGAATAACTCAAGTGGAGTCACCTCCTTTTGATCTTTGCGAACTCCTATTACAAGTGTTCGTGTTCGACTACTTGGATTGCCATAATCTTTGAAATTAAGGACTTTAGCCGCGATATTGTAATGTCCTGCTAAATCTAATTCAATTGCATCTTTTATAGGTCGATCTACCCCATCTATATCGGTACATATTGATTTAAGAAACGCTGATACATTTTCAAAGACAAAGAAGCGAGGTTGTATTTCTCTAATCATCTTGATAGACTCTACTACAAGAGAGTTGCGCTTCAATTCATCTCCTTTTTTATGATTAGCTACAGACATCCCTTGACATGGGGGTGTGGCAATTACAACATCTAAATCGGTCAAACGATTTTGACGCTTCCACATTTGCAACTCTTGGAATACTCTATTCTGTGTTTCTTCTAAAGTTATATCTCCACATATATAGCCACTATCATATATGCACTTATGATTGTATTTTTGTACATTCAGACGGCGCTCTATCAGTTCAACAGTTGCAACGCAATTATAGTTCTCTTGTTTGAAGCCATAACAACCCACCCCCGCACTACTAAATAAACTTATATAAGTCAAACGATTACTAACTATCTTATTTCTTGATTTTGCAGGATTCCGCAATTCTTCTAGAGTTGTATCAGAATAAGTTTCCCAAATATTTAAACGATGTTTTTGATAATCAGTAAATAAGTGCTTAACGAACTGCAATTCAAAAACAATACGCAAATCATTAGGATCATTATCTAATTCTCCTTCGCGACGGGAACCAACTCTAGCAATCTTAATCATATAAAGATCGCGAATGCCATAGTAGTCAAGATCGCATTGCTTTCCTATATAAGGTATAAAATAGTATAGTTTATTGAGTGCGATTGTACTTGGGAAGCGTTTGCCAGTATAGTAGATTTTGGCTGTTCCGTCTAAGAAATGCTCTACATTGTCTTTCTTGACATTGCAGATAAGTACATTCTTAGACAAGTCCAAATCCTCGAAATTATTATCAAACTCATTATTGAGAATAACTTCAGGATATTCTGCTTGGAGTAGGAACAAATCCAATTCTAAAGGTTGCGTTATGTTTGTTTTCTTTGCCATGCAAAGTGTCCTTTATTCTTTTATTTGTTGTTTTGTTAGTTGGGCGATGGTGAAGCCACGGAGGGTTTTGTAGCGTTGCGCAGTGGGTTTGTTGGCTGTGGTGCGTTGGTGCTTATCAAACTCTGCTTGCCAGTACGCCTTGCGTACGGGGTCGGAGAGTTCAGCCTTAACCTGTGCTACTACTTGGGCAAAGTTGGCATTCAACTCCTTTTGGTGGGCAGTGATCTTCTTAGGGTCACGGCGTTTGGGATAGTTGCTAATCACCGTTTGACCGTAACGCATAGTGACATAGGTCTCACTGTCGCCAGAGAGTCTGCCACTCACACTGCTAAAAGGTATTTCCAATTTCGCTTTTGCCATTACGACTCCTTAATTATATATTACAGTCATCATCTTCCTCGTTATCTTCTCCGATTTTAGGAAGCGACATACATTCATTAACAATAACACCTAGCGATTCCCAATATAATTGATCGCAATAGTCATCACACATTTTATCGGCGATACACACCATATCACTATCTGTGACTTTGTCTATATCAATGTTATATCTTGTAAGATCATCTCTGCAAACACTTGTAATAGGGAAATCTCCCGTCACCTCAGGTAATACATCAATAATCTTTTGTATATCATTTATACTTAGTTCAATCTTATCTCGAACAATAACAAGCCCTGTTGCTCGCATTATTGCATCCCTAATCTCTCTCTCTGCTATCATATTCTCATACTTTTATCATATCGCTCTCTCGTAGAAAGCACCTGTCGTTGCCGTCCCGTTGCCGTGTCGTTGCCGTATTTATATCGTAGTTAGTAGGTAACGAACAGGTAAAATACAACTATAGTTAAGGTAAAAAGTAAGATAGCGGAGGCGGATGACCTCCGCTATCTTGATAATTACATATTAGCTCTTATAGTTACGAGTTTTACGTTCAGTGAATTCATAGTCGAGTGGCTCCTTGATAAGCTCTGGTTCGCTGTCCTCGCCAGTATATTTCCAGCAAGCTACATAAGAGAACTTATCGTCTTGACGCATTGCCTCGCCCTCTGGAGTTTGATACTCCTCACGGAAGTGACCACCGCAAGACTCCTCACGGTTCAAAGCATCCACAGCCATCAAACGACCAATCTCAATAAAGTCTGCCAAGCGGAGAGCTTTCTCCAACTCGTTGTTCAATGAGTTAGCCTCACCTGGGATATATACATTGCTCCAGAACTCTTTCTTGATTGCGTCGATCTTCTCAATAGCAGTCTTCAAGCTCTCAGCAGTACGACCCATACCTACGAAATCCCACATCACAAGACCGAGCTCCTTGTGGATAGAATCCACAGAACGCTTACCTTGGATAGCCATGAGTTTCTCAATCTTCTCGGTGATACCTTTCTCTGCCTCAGCGAACTCTGGGAGGTCGGTGGACATACGAGGAACGCCGATTTGGTCGCTCAAGTAGTTTTGGATAGTATAAGGCAATACGAAGTAACCGTCAGCCAAACCTTGCATCAAAGCAGAAGCACCGAGGCGGTTAGCACCGTGGTCAGAGAAGTTAGCCTCACCAATACAGAAGAGACCCTTCACGCTGGTTTGCAACTCATAGTCCACCCAGATACCACCCATAGTATAGTGGATAGCAGGGAAGATCATCATTGGCTCCTCGTATGGGTTCTCGTCCACGATCTTCTCGTACATTTGGAAGAGGTTACCATATTTTTGCTCTACGACATCCTTGCCAAGGCGTTGGATAGCGTCAGAGAAGTCGAGGAACACAGCCAGACCAGTATTGTTTACACCGTAGCCCTTGTCGCAACGCTCTTTAGCAGCGCGAGAAGCCAC
This sequence comes from Paludibacteraceae bacterium, assembly GCA_045578255.1. Taxonomy (GTDB): domain Bacteria; phylum Bacteroidota; class Bacteroidia; order Bacteroidales; family Paludibacteraceae; genus Colicola. Next base: position 163,210 of record JAZNJW010000017.1, on the reverse strand, counting down.
GTCACGTGGAACGAGGTTACCGAAAGCAGGGTAGCGGCGCTCCAAGTAGTAGTCGCGATCCTCTTCTGGGATATCCTTACCCTTGATCTCACCGCGTTGGAGGCGTTGAGCGTCTTCGAGTTTCTTAGGAACCCAGATACGACCATCGTTACGGAGTGACTCAGACATCAAAGTGAGTTTGGATTGGAAGTCACCGTGCTTTGGAATACAAGTTGGGTGGATTTGTGCGTAGCAAGGGTTAGCGAAGTAAGCACCGTGGCGATACATCTGCATAGCAGCCGAACCGTTAGATGCCATCGCGTTGGTAGAAAGGAAGAAAGCATTACCATAACCACCAGTAGCTACTACCACAGCGTGACCGAAGTAACGCTCGATGCGGCCAGTAACAAGGTTACGAGCAATGATACCACGAGCGCGGTTCTCGCCGTTCTCGTCCTTGATCATCACTACATCCAACATCTCGTGGCGGTTGTACATCTTCACTTTGCCCTTACCGATTTGACGGCTGAGTGCAGAGTAAGCACCGAGGAGGAGTTGTTGACCTGTTTGACCCTTAGCATAGAAAGTACGAGACACTTGCGCACCACCGAAAGAACGGTTGTCGAGCAAGCCGCCGTATTCGCGAGCGAAAGGAACACCTTGAGCCACACATTGGTCGATGATGCTGTTGCTCACCTCAGCAAGACGATATACGTTTGCCTCACGAGCACGGTAGTCACCACCCTTGATTGTGTCGTAGAAGAGGCGATAGACAGAGTCGCCATCGTTTTGGTAGTTCTTAGCCGCGTTGATACCACCTTGTGCAGCGATAGAGTGTGCACGACGTGGAGAGTCTTGGATACAGAAGTTGAGGACATTGAAGCCCATCTCTGCGAGTGAAGCCGCAGCAGATGCACCAGCCAAACCAGTACCAACTACGATAACGTCAAGACGACGTTTGTTGGCAGGGTTGACCAACTTCTGATGGTCTTTGTAATTGGTCCATTTCTTCTCGAGTGGACCAGCAGGGATCTTCGCCATTTCAGGCGTAATAACCTGCGCAGTTTGTTTTTTTGTTGCCATATGTTGTTTAATTTTTGTTCAAAATTGTTCAAAGTGGTTCAATGTTGTTCAATGTTGAACGCGAAGCGCTGAACTATGCTGAACAGCCCAGAGGGCTATTGAACCGTATTACTTCTTATGCGCAAAGCATGCCGATACCGTAGCCAAGATAGTAGAGAACTACGATAGCGAAGAGACCTGCAACCAAAGTTGCTACTACAGCGCTAATCACTTTCACGCGCTTCATCCATACGAGGTTGTTAAAGCCCATAGTGTGGAGAGCAGACCATACGCCGTGACGGAGGTGGAACCACAAAGCGGTCAACCATACGAGGTACAATACGCAGTACACTTGACCCCAGATAGGAGTAGTAAACAACGCTTTCACCATACCCGCACCATCAGTTGGAGCATAAACAGTACCAAAAGTAGCTACTGCAAAGTCCTCTGCACCGCACATGTGCATAATCTCAGTAAACTGCATCTTAAACCAGAAGTTAGCCAAGTGGAGAACGATGAAACCAATCACCACGAAGCCAAGAACGAGCATGTTCTCCGACTCCCACTCAACGCCTTCGCGCTTAGCAGTAACCGCATAGCGGTCTTTACCGCGAGCCATACGGTTTTGGATTGTCAGATAGATAGCATAAGCAAAATGGATGAATACCAAGGCACCCAAACCAATAGTTGCTACCAATGCATACCAATTTGCGCCCAAAACGGAGCAAATCCAGTTGTAAGCCTCCTCCGAGAACACCAAAGCCAAGTTCATACAGCCATGGAAAAGCAGGAAGAAGACCAAGCCCAAGCCCGAAATACTCATAACGAGCTTACGACCAATAGATGAATCTTTTAACCACATAAGTTTTTTGATTTTTGTTGTTTTTATTTAGTTAGTTTTATGTATTTTTCGGCAATGTACACAATGAACATGCAAAGGTACGAAATATATTTCGTTTGACCAAATTAAAGCACCAAAAACTGCTGTACAATATAAAATAAAATTAAAAATCACACTGGGTTGCAAGAAATATTTGCATGTTTGCCAAAAAAGTAGTACTTTTGTAACTTGAAATAGTTTGGACATTATTGTAATAATGAAGCAACGACACCTAGTTTACATATTGTTGATATTTGTCACCATCACTTTACCTACCCAAGCACAGATTAAGGGGGCTGGTAGTGGTGTATTCAACTTTTTGAATTTACCAGTCTCTTCGCGCCTAAACGCTTTGGGTGGAGAGAATGTGTCTATTGCTGATGATGATATTAGTATGGCATTCGTCAATCCTGCTCTATTGACCGCGCACACAGACAAAGTGCTGCAACTGAACTACGCGTACTACCTTGCGGGAACTATGTTTGGTAGTGTGATGTATGGTCATAACTATAAGGAGAACTATTTTGCTGCTGGCATACATTATTTAGATTATGGGCAAATGCAGTATGCAGATGAGATGGGCAACTTGCTTGGCACCACATTTACAGCCAAAGACATATGCGTTAATCTCATGTATGCTAGACAGTTAGGTCCAATGTTTCGTGTTGGTGCGACTCTAAAGCCAATCTTTAGTGTGTATGAGTCCTATACTAGTTTTGCATTAGGCGCAGATGTGGGTGGACATTTCCAAACACCTGATAGTAGTTTGCATATTGGACTGGCATTGCGTAATATAGGATGGCAACTAAAATCATTCTATGAAGATGATTGGGGGCAACACACAGAAGCGCTTCCTCTTAATCTTGAACTAGGTTTGAGTTATCGTCTTGCGCACGCGCCCATCCGTTTCTCGCTGACATTGCATAATCTTCAACGATGGAATATAGCCCCGATGGAAACAACAATCAAATGGTATGATATGCTTTTCCGTCATACAATTTGGGCAGTAGACATTGCACCAAAAAGTGAAAAATTCTATCTCACAATCAGTTACAACCATCGTCGTCAAGCAGAAATGAACATTGCAGAAGTACGCAGTATGGCAGGTTTAGCTGTTGGAGCAGGCATAAGAATACACAAGTTTCGCATTGGAGTTGCTATAAGTCAATATACCAAGAGCAACCTGACTTACCAAGTATCTCTTTCTACTGATATTAACAGTTTTTTGAAATAACAAATCATTTTCGAACCATGCAAAATATCATTGTTGCCATTGACGGTTATTCTTCTTGTGGTAAATCCACCATTGCCAAAGCACTAGCTAAGCATGCCGGCTACACTTATGTAGATACAGGTGCCATGTACCGTGCAATGGCATTATATGCACAACGCGCTGGCTTGGCAAATGATCTATCGCAGATTATTCCTGTGCTTAACAATATCCAAATTTCGTTTATCCTTACTTCTGGAGGGCAACATGTTACGCTGAATGGCGAGGACGTAGAATCTCAAATCCGCACTTTGGAAGTAGGTGAATTGGCATCGCAGATTTCTACGATTAAGGAAGTGCGTGCTTTTCTTGTCGCTCAACAGCAGGTCATGGGCGAAAGCAAGGGTATTGTGATGGATGGTCGTGATATTGGCACAGTAGTTTTTCCACAAGCAGAATTGAAAATCTTCCTCACCGCATCGCCAGAGGTTCGTGCAAAACGTCGTTTTTTGGAATTACAAGCCAAAGGAGAGTATCCAAATTATGAAGAAGTGCTTCGTGCTACCAACGAGCGTGATTATCGTGATACTCATCGAGCAGAAAGTCCTCTGCGTCAAGCAGAAGATGCTATCGTGGTGGATAATAGCGAGATGACGCGTGAAGAGCAGATGGAGTATATTCGAGAAATATTTGATCGCGCTACGCGCTGAGAGAAGTTAGACCACTACGTTGTTAAAAGTTAGACATGATTGTTACCATTGATAAAAACTCAGGATTTTGCTTCGGGGTAACTACAGCCATTGAGACTGCCGAACGCGAATTGCAGAGGGGACAACTCTTTTGCTTGGGCGATATCGTGCATAATGGTCAAGAAGTGGAACGACTAGATAAACTGGGACTAGAGACCATCGACTACGATGACCTGCGTACCCTGCACAATGCTCGCGTACTCTTGCGCGCACACGGCGAGCCACCAAGTACCTATCGTATAGCCAAACAAAATAATATAGAGATTATTGATGCATCCTGCCCCGTAGTGCTGAATTTGCAAAAACGTATTCGCGAGACATATCAAGCTCTGCATGGGAAAAACACCGGCGCACAGATTGTCATTTTCGGCAAGAAAGGACACGCAGAAGTGATTGGGCTTGAGGGACAAACCAATAATACGGCGATTGTGATTGAGAACATTAAGGATCTCCATAAATTGCGCTTGGATTACCCTATTTACCTATTTTCGCAAACTACAAAGTCGGTGGAAGAATTTCACGCCATTGTGGAAGAAATCAAAGAGCGAAAGGCAAAAAGCGCGAACCAGGAAGCTGTATTTGAATACCACGATACCATTTGCCGCAATGTGGCCAATCGCGTGAAGAAACTGCAAGACTTTGCACGTAACAACGATGTGGTGATTTTTGTCGGAGGAAAGAAGTCCTCTAATGCTAAAGTGCTATTCCAAAATTGTTTAGAGGTCAACTCTTGCACGATTTTTGTAAGCAATGAAACAGACTTAACCCCCGAAATTCTACAACAGTGCCACGCTGCAGAGAAAGTGGGTATTTGTGGAGCTACGTCCACACCTAAGTGGCTCATGGAAAGAATAAAACAACACATAGAATACAATAATGGAATTTAAGCCTAAAACAATTGGTGTACTCACCTCGGGAGGCGATGCACCAGGTATGAACGCAGCTTTGCGTGCAGTGACACGTGCTGCTATCTCCAACGACATCAAAGTCAAAGCCATTTACCGTGGTTATAAAGGACTTATCGATGGAGAAGTCAAACCTTTTACCACCCAAGATGTGAGTGGTATAGTACAACGTGGTGGAACAATCATCAAATCGGCTCGTTGCCCAGAGTTTACCACCAAAGAAGGTCGTCAACAAGCCTACGAGACTATCCAACGAGAAGAAATCGATGCATTAATTGTGATTGGCGGTGATGGCTCATTCACAGGAGGACGCCTCTTTGCACAAGAGTTCAATATTCCTGTCATTGGTATTCCTGGCACCATTGATAACGACCTTTGGGGCACAGATGCCACTATTGGTTATGACACGGCTCTCAACACGATTATGAACTGCGTGGATATCCTTCGCGATACTGCTACCAGCCACGAGCGCGTATTCCTTGTTGAGGTCATGGGACGTGATGCAGGATTCCTCACCTTGAATGCGGCTATTGCTGCAGGTGCGGAAGCTGCCATTATCCCAGAGCGTGCTACAATTATCGAGCAGATTGAAGAAGCTATTGGTCAGGGCAAGCGCAAGAGCAAGAACTCCAGTATCGTACTTGTACAAGAGCATGCTATCGAAGGTGGTGCACAGACCGTAGCCAATATGATGGAAGAGGCTCATCCTGAGTTTAGTACACGAGTAACTATCTTGGGTCACCTTCAACGCGGTGGTTCGCCTTCGGCCAGCGACCGCATTTTGGCATCGCGTATGGGTATTGCTGCCGTACAAGCTCTCATCGAAGACCAACGCAATATCATGGTAGGCCTGCAAGACGATGAGATCGTATATGTTCCACTCAGCAAAGCTATCAAGCAAAAGAAAGACATCAACGCAGATAAATGGGCTGCGATGCAGATACTCAGTATTTAATGTATATAAAAATGGGATGCTTGTCTAGCATCCCATTTTTGTATGTACTAATTATTTGCTGGCACCTATTTGTAGCAACCAATTGACGTTGATCTTTTCTGCGGGAAAATCTTCAATATGATATGTCCATATAGAATCATTCATTGTCAAATACGAACTCTCTGTGTCCAATGAATCCCTTAAGTTTAATGGGGTAAGATTCAACAGTGTATCGAAACGAATAGTCAGTGAATCATTAGAAATAGGATCATTCTTTGCTAATACATAAAACTGTTTATACGTTTCGGATGGTTTAGTTTGCTTTTCATAAAATTCTTTAAGGTCCTCTAATTCTTTTTTCTTTTTATCAAAACTCAATAAATCGCTCAACACGAATTCGACGTATTTCTCTTGATCTTCTACCCTCGCTTTAGTAGTATCTAACCACAATGCGTAATAGTGTAGCGAATCAATATATTGTAATGCATCAGGAGGACAAATAGATATACGCATTGCCGTATCGTTATCATTTTTTAACTGATAGTGAATATAGCATGTATCAGATGTTAAGTTTTCAACAAAAAATCTTGCTACGGGTTTACCCGTATAGTCTGTTGATATAAACGCACATCCAGAAAAGAGCAGTAATGCTATACTAAAATAAAATATTCTCAAAGAATGATTATTATTTAATCGTTGCATATTCATTATGTATTATAATCACGCTGCAAAGGTAATACTTTTTTTTGAAAATTGCAAATTTTGTTTAGTTTTTGGTTGGAATGGTCTCAATAAAGCACAAAAAATTAGGGAACTATATACAAGTTGACACTGATTTTATTATAAATATAATTAAGGTCTATTAAGTTGTCAATATTGACAATTCGAGGATTATATAGGAAACAAAAATACGGCACTTCGTGCCTACAGAAATAGTTAAAAATCATGTTCCTCTTTTGTTTTGCTCAAAAGAATGCAGTTAAACTGCATTGATAGGCAAAAACAAAAAGAAAAAATGACAACGATAGGTGTCAATATGTATAAAAATCCCTAAAAATATGTATAACCCATTCAGCAGAGTGCGAATCCATATTTCGAAGCAATTAGTATTTTCGTTTCGGATTCTTTGGAAACCACCCACGCTCTACGCGCTTCTTTTGCTCAAAAAGTTCCAGAATCGACCAAAAGCAGGAGAAGGATATAACACCCAGTATAACAGAGAAATAGATATTCTCAATCAGTAGCGAGCCCACCAACATCACTACACCTGCTAATGCAAACACCCACCAGCACTTCGTGCCAAAATAATACTCTCCTTTGATGACCAAAGGATGAAAAAAGCCAATACACAAAAAGGCTACTAACCCTAATACAATACCTGAGAAATTCATTTTTTAGTGACAGAACATAAAACCAAAGAAGAAGCGCGGACCAGTAGGCATTAGCAGTTGATTATCGGCAAATGCCAGCATCCAATCCATACGAACGGTGAGATGGACTCGTCTGGTCATGCACCAATCTATACCCACGTATGGATTCACATAGCCAAACCCTTGTTTGGTGAGCATGGTCCACTCTTCGGGTTGCCAGTCAGCCTCACTACCTTCTACCACAGAGAGCGTGCGCATTGCACCACCGCCCACGGCAGCACCAATGTATGGCCATACTTTTTCCATGCGCCAGCATGCATCTGCTAACAGGCCACCCGAACCAACGCGAACATAACTGCCTGATTGTAAGACATCTCTCATATCGGTAGCACCCGATTTCATCGTGGAGACATAGCCCTCACAACCTACACGTAAGTGTTTCCAGAGGTTAATACGCAACGAACCACCAATACCCGTAGTCATACCTTGCGGACTGATACTTTCGCCAGAGGGCAAAATAGCTGACGGATTCTTGCCAAAGAGATAACCCGCATGCAACATCATTCCGCCGCTATATCCCTGAAATACAGGCGTTTTCTCTTTGTCTACAACATTCTTTGTTGTTGCGGTAGTATCTTGAGCCACCTCCTGTTGCGCATATGTCGCCGTGGCGATTAGCAATACTATCAGTAGTATTTTTTTTCTCATAAACTATTACTTCGCAGTTCCTTTTTTCAAATTTCGCTGCAAAGGTAGTACAAATAGGCTTAATTTTCCTTAAATCTAACTTAAATTATTATCCTAACGGAATGCGCAGTTCGTTGATGGTGCCATTGATGTCAAGGGAGAGGGAGAAATGATGGCAACCAAGATGTGACTTGATGCGGATAATGCCCGGTTTGGAAACGGGCAAAAGGACCTTCAATATTCCATCTAACATGGTGCGCAAGTCCTCTGGGGAAATGGTAATCTCACTCACAAAAGGATCAAGGTGCAGACGCGGAGTGAGTTGCTTGGCAGCAAAATCTGCTTCATGCTCGCGAATCCACTGAATAGCAAAATCCTGAATATTAAGCGTATGCGATTGTTTGGGTGCAGCAGTATGCAAAATGATTCCTACACCACGGATGGATTCAATAGGCGTATTACGTGCAAAGCCCAGTTTGCGGCGCAGAGAATGGAGGTGCACATCAATAGTGCCTGTATCATACTGAAAACGTTGTCCCCAAACATTATCTACAATCTCATCGCGCTTGCAGACAGTGTCAGCGTGCTGGAGAAGATACTCCAATAGCGCATACTCCAGTTGGGTAAGATGCACCACATCTCCACCGCGCGTCACGCAATGGAGATGTGTATCTAATTGAATATTACCCAATTGGTATTTCATATAGGGCGACTTCTATAAGTGATTAGAAGAGGTAACCCATCTTTATGTAGAAGTTCGCCCACTTGGCGTTGTCTTGTTTGTCGAACGCCATCGCCCAGTCCACAGAAAGAACAAAGTTCTCGTTCATAGCTGCCTTCAAGCCCAAACCTGCTGCCATGTGAGGCATATAGACGCGAGAATGGTCGAAGTTGCCGTCCTTATCCAAAGCGAAGTAGTCGCCCAATGGTAGAGGAGGAACAGGACGATCCTCCGACGGAGTGGATAATGTAGCCTCTAACACGTCTTTTACATAAGCTGCTTTGATACCCGCTTCATCCAGTTCGTATGGCTGAGTAATGATACCCAAATCGAAGAATGGTGCTAAGCCGATATAGAAGTGCTGGCGACCGATGTCAAACTTAGCCACCTTGCAACGCAACTCCACGTTCGCATACGCAAAGCCATTGGCCAAGATGCGGTTACGCATGATACCACGGAGTGAGTTCGCGCCGCCCAATCCCTCGTACATCACGCGTTGGATAAACAAGGTATTGAGGTAGGTGTTCATATAGAATGGCGACTTACCAGCGATATTATTCTGTGTACCAATGCGATACGCGAAAGTCACGCGGTCGCGATAGATAGGCACATAGTGGCGGAAGTTGAAATTAAACTGCAGATGGTTATACCCCGCATCAGCTTGTTGACCATACTTCGCATTAAAAGCAGCTGTATAGGTGAAGAAGGCATCCGCATAAATACCTTTAGTAGGACATGTACGTTGGTCACGACTGTCATAGGTCAAACCAGCACGAAGATAAGGATGCCATCCGCCTTTTGCCTCAGCTTGCTCAATAAGTCCCCATTTCACATATTTCTCGTACAACCCTTCTACATTCTGATTCATCGCTTTTTGCTCATAGCGTTTTAGGGCTGGATCATAAACATTCTTCTTGCCATTGAGCATGTCAATATCGCACTCGTCAATCATGTAGCCGAGTACACCAAGACCTGCATTCCACTTGATGTCTTTCCAAATAGTACCCTCAATGTCGGCAGCAAAGCGGAAGAGGTCGCGTTTATATTTATAGAACGCGCGCGATTGGTAGTCCTCCAGCACACCCATCTTAGCAGGGTCTTTCTTCCACTTGTGGAAATCTTGGTTATAGACAGACTGATAGCCATTAAAGCCATAGAAATCGCACATGGCGTCTGGTTGATAAGTAGCATCAAGGGTCAGACGGTGCTTAGGAATCAAGTACTTGCTATCATAGTTCACGCGGAAGATACCATAGTTCTTGGTGGTATAAGCCGCCTCCGCATAGAGCGAGTGGATATACTCAGGGTATTGCGAACCATCGCCATAGTAGTAGATATTGGTCAGAGCACCGCCTTGGAAACCCAAGTCAGCATCAAAAGCCACAGATGGCAACACGCCGAAGTTCCAACCCGTCTTAATCTTGCGACCGAGCGAGTCCACTTGTTGGACTTTCTCCTTCTTGGCTGCTTGCATTGACAATGTCAATAAAGCTGTAAGTATCAATATAATAGTTCGTTTCATTTGCAATATGGTTCAAAGTTGTTCAAAATGGTTCAATGTAGTTCAATATTGTATTATAACCCGCCCAATATCCAAGCGAGTAACGCACCAAGATAGGTACCAGCGGCATAGCCGACCAGTCCAACTACAATACCCGAAATGAGGACTTTCTTATTCTTCATTGCGCCTACAATAGGTGGCACGAATGGAGGTGAGCAGAGCAATCCTACTTGGCTCACGCAGAAGAGATCGCCACTGACTTTAGCAATACGGCAGAATATCAAGTGTAGCAACATAGACATCACCATAATCCACAGTACGAAGCCACCGATATAGAGCGAACCACCATTTACACTATTGATATCGAACATCGACGCTACTATCACGCTGAAAACCAAGATGAAGAACATTCCCAGTTCGAAGGTCTTAGGCAATTCGCGCACCTTCTTAAAGAAAGAGGCGATAATCGCCAAGGTGGTGATGGTGAGGATAACCACCAGCTCGTTGAGTGTGCCAGTGATGAGCAATGCCAGACCTGCACCAATAGCCAGAAAGACAACACTCAAGCCCAAACCTTTGAGCATGCCCCAGAAGTTTTTCTTCTCCAACATGCCTTGATAGTTCTCCACATCAGCAGTCTCTACATTCTCTTCATCGGTACGACCCTTGTGGGTTATATCCTTGAAAGGCAGAAGTTTGCGGAAGATCTTGTAGCCACCACCGAGTAGGAAGAATATATAAGGTGTGGTGATTACCATCTCAAAAGCAAGCACAATAGCCATTATGGATTTGTCCACGCCGAGCGATGCACCAAGGGCGTTGAAGTTCATTGTACCACCCGTATAGATACCTGTCATCATACCCGACACTTTGGCTGGCTCAGGAATATGGTTGCGGAAGATAAAATAGCCCGACACTACGGACACGAGCACCGCAAGAATACCACCTACGAGTGCCCAAGCAGTTTTAGGCAGGGCTTTGGTCCACAACTTAAAGCCGCAATTGAAAAGCATCAATGGAATAGCCAAAGGTACTGCCACATTCATCATCATAGATTGCATTTTGCTGAAAGATACTGCCACTTCAGGATCTTGAAAATGGAATACACCACAGAGCGAAGCAATGATACCGACTGCATATGCAAGTACTACAGTACCCAAGGTTTGTACCCATTTCCAACGCTTAAATCCCTCTATAATCAACAGAGGTACAAGCACATAACATGCTAAAATAATGTAAACTTTTGTCATGATTATTTTGTTTCTTCAGGTTTATTCAATTTACGCGCAAGATACATATACTCTTGCAAGAACATCCAGAAAGGCTATTGTGATAAAGCCCGTCAGTGGGATGATAATCAGTTGCCAAACGAACTGCACGGAATTATGGAATGCAGGGTCTTTGATTGCCCAACGGATAATAATCCATGCAAGCCATAGCGGTAAGGTGATAACACCAGCTACCAGTGCGAGAGGCGACATGAGTACGAGCATCAAGAGCAACAACCACTTAGGCATGCGGTGTTTAGGGAACCAGTTCTTGTGCGCAGGACGGTTCTTGCTAAGCTCTGCCCAATTCTTCTCGTAGTTCTCATCATCAGGTACCCAAAGGATTTGCTCGCGCATACGGTTGGTGAGTTCTTCGCGCATAGCAAGGATGAGTTTGGGACGCTCTAAATCAGCATGTTCCGCGATGAACTGCGTCATATTGATAGGTTTTCCGATATTGATGACGAGTGTATCCCATAGGTGGAACCAATCGCTATACTCCAGTCCGACAGGCACGATATAGATTGGCTTCTCGTGTCCGAACTTCTCGTTGGCACGCAGGGTAATACGGAAGATGCCTTTACCCAATGGCAGGAGGGAGTGCTTGGTGCGGTGCGTACCCTCTGGGAGAATACAGAATGGCACACCCTCATGAAGGGTATCAATAGCGCGTTCGACCGTTTCGTCGTTTTGCAGCACCTCGCTTGCGCCATCACGCATACGGCGGATAGGCATAATCTTAAAGAAATTCAAGATCTTAGCAAACAAGGGTTTGCGGAAAATGTCGGCGCGAGCGACAAATACTTTTCTCTCGGAATTAATAGAAAGCACCGCCAGCGCATCTTGCAGCGCGTTGGTGTGATTGGGAGCAAAGATAACCGCTCCATCGGTTGGGATATTCTCCTCACCTACGTATTTAATGTGTCGGTACGAATGTCGGAACATCCAGTTCACCAAAGGGAGGAGAATGCGATAACCACGATTCTCATCATGTATCTGCTTCATGTCTTCTCAGATTTTGATTCAATGCTGCAAAGGTACGTTTTTTTTCTGGAATGAGCAAATAATTCCATTGAAAAAGACATTTATGATAAGTAGAACGGCATAATTTTTGCCTATAGTATGAAAAATTAAGTTGGTTTTAAGTTTGTTATAGAGAGAAAGCTATACCTTTGCAGCAGATTTAAGAAAACAATACATTTGCTGCGTTATGGAAGGAAAGCAACCCCAAGAAAGAAGCAAAAAGCAAAAGACAGTACGCTTTTTCGTGATTGTATTTATCTGCCACATCATCGGCTTCGCGCTGATATGGTTGGTGCAACATCTTATAAATTAAAAACCTAATGCCTTATGAAAACTATCTATGATTTCGCGGCACTCACCAATCGCGGTGTAGAAAAGTCGTTTGCAGACTATCGTGGCCAAGTGCTATTGATTGTCAACACCGCCAGCAAGTGCGGCTTTACCCCTCAGTACAAAGAACTGGAAGCATTGTATCAGAAGTACAAAGACGCTGGTTTAGTGGTGATTGGCTTTCCTTGTGACCAGTTTGCGCACCAAGAGCCAGGCACAGATACGGAGATTGAGCAATTTTGCCAAATCAACTTCGGAGTGACCTTCCCACTGATGAAGAAGATTGAGGTGAACGGAGAGAACGAGCATCCGCTCTACACTTTCCTGAAGGCGCAAGCAGGTGGCTGCTTTGGTAGAAAGATTAAATGGAACTTTACAAAGTTTCTCGTTTCGCACGACGGTAGTGTGATTAAACGATATGCTCCTGCCACCAAGCCCATGAAAATTGAGAAGGATATTGTGGAGATGCTGAAAGCGGCAGAGCCGCTATAGCTATATCACAACCAAATATGCAAAATATTTGTATGCCAAGTCACGGAGGGTGCGTTCCTCTTGTTTGAGACTTTGCAAGTCGCCTTCTGTTAGTTGTTCGCGATATGCTTTACCCTGATACATCATGCTTATATATGTATGATAATCTTCTTCAATCAGTTGTATATCTTCAAATGGTATGCCATCGTTTGCCTCGAAACAAGGTAGGTATGCCACATTACGCACTTTCCCCTGTACTGCGCGCAATAATCCCTTTTGCACCAAATCTGCTATATCGCGGTTAGCGGTGTCCATAGATACTTCAGCCAGTTTTGCCCAGTTTTTAGCAGTCAGTTTGCCATCATAACCACTGAGGTATATGTTCAATATATCTTTTTGGCGTTTGGAGCAGGGCGTATCTGCATGTAATTGCCAAAAATAGGTCTTTTGTAGCACATTGCCAATCACACTATCGGACGACTGAATGGCTTTTAATAGCGCAGATAGAAACCAAATAATCCAATCAGTGATATCTCCATTACCTCGTTGGGCACGCTCTAGTTCGCGATAATATGTATCGCGGTCTGCCAATATCTGGTGCGACATACTGTAATAACGCAACTGACTACCCTCGAAACGCGCCAATAGACTATCCGACAATGCGCGCGCTAAACGTCCATTACCATCATCAAAGGGGTGGATACATACAAACCAAAAATGGGCAATGGCAGCTTTTAGAGGTGAGGCAGCAATGGTTTCATCATTGTACCAATTGAGGAATATCTCCATCTCTTGCGGTACACGCTGTGCTTCAGGTGCTTGATAGTGTACACGTTCGCGTCCCATGTTGCCAGAAACGACCTGCATGCCATGTGTGCGGTATTGCCCAATATCTATTTGATAATGTTTTCTTCGATCGATAGGAAATAGTTCGTTGTGCCAATTGAATAGTCGCTCGTGTGTTAATGGTTGGCTGTAGTTGTGCGTTGCGTCCAATTCCACAGTCACAATACCTTCTACATCATGCGAAATACTTTCTGCAACACCGTCTGCAGGCACACCTAAACGTCTCGCTACGGATGAACGGACGGAGTTGGTTTTGAGTGTGATACCTTCTATTTGTGAGGTAGATACAATCTCGGCAGTGATACTTTCAGCCGTGGCTTTCAGTTGCTCTTCAAATCCGAGCATGCTCAATCGCCCGTGCATATAACCCAACGCTTGCATCACTTGCATGAGTTTGTCTGAGACTTGATCCTTGTCCCAAACAAAATTTGTCCAATTATCCGCCTGATGAATAAACATAGTTGTGTATGTATCAAAATTCGCTGCAAAGGTATAATTTTTGTGAGATATATGCAAGGTTTTTTTGTGAAAAATTCATTTTTGCGGTTAAAAATATTGATTTTAGCCGCAAAATATGCGTCTTATTACTATTTTTAAGCCGCATTATAGTATTTTGGTTGCCAAGATTGTGTTAAACTTCTTCTCGTTAGGTCACAAAAAAGTATTACAAGTTTCGGGAGCACCATAGGAGATCTGTGGGATATCTGTGGGCTTTCTGTGGCAGTATTAGGTCGTTCTCAAGTTGACTGCAGGCTACGCGACCTGAAGGAGTGTGACGGAACGCACTCCGAGCGCAGCGCCCGAAGAGTCCCCACTCTGAGGAATCAGCGCAAGCATAGAACAAATTAGGCGACCACTGTAGCACATCTGTCGCCTAAATGTGCCCTATCTATGGCTTTTCACTTTTCTGTTTTCCGAAGGGATACCGAACCCTTGCCGAAGGAGTGCTTGAATACGAACTTTTCAACTTACACCAACAGAAAGGGAATCCTTATTAAGCTAGTACGAATCAAAGATTATACTCGTGGAGATAATAGTATAAATTAACTTAAACCAAAATATATGTCCAAATAATCCGAGCTATCTTGTCCAAACAACTTTCGAAGTGTAAAGATATTATGGTAAATACTCCCCTACAAGTCATTTGATTTGCAGGGGAGTATTTTTATTCAAAAACTTGTTTCGTTTTTGTTACTTTGCCCGTACCATGACAATGAGAACATTCTCCATTTGAGCAGTTCGGGCAATCATGTACACCATCAACTCCTAATTTATTATATTCCCATCCTTTTCCACTGCATGTCCAACATTTTCCAAGACCATGACACATGTGACAGTCTTCTTGATAAGTAATTGTTCTCCATTTCTTTTGAGGGGAACTATATGTTGAAGATTCTTTAGTTGTTGATGAGGAGTTTTGTGCACTAGGGTAAATGGGAGCTGTGTAAACAGGGGGCGGATTATACCCACCGCTACCGCTACTGCTAGAAGAATTACTTTTTTGTTGTTTTATTAACGAACATGTATATACTCCCTCAGGAGGTGTTGTGCGCCTATAAACTAGAACCATCTCATTCTCTAGAGCAACATTTAATATTGATTTATCAGAGCTAAATGAAAAAACGGCATTGTCTCCCCAATAACTTTTACCTAGATACTTTTTAATAGTACTTGAACTATAACTGGGATTGTATGTGAGTGTACCATGACCTACACCTATCCCCTCCTTATCTGATTCAAAACAAATATCTCCAATAAATGTTATAAATTGCCCTCCTTGTATCTTCAGCGAGTATTTATTGTTATGTATATTGGTTAATTTATAATAAAAAGTATCATGAGAATGGGCATTTATAGTTCCCACTATACATAACAAGACCAATATAGAAAAATGTTTATTCATACAAAAAATCTCTATTTACTGCTTTAGGAAGAATGTCATCAATACTTATTTCTGTATAATATATTTTTTTCAAAATATTTCCGTCTAAATCTTCATGCCAATAAATGTAAGAACTTTTATCTTTCGCGAAACCATAATAAATATAGTAATTATCCTGAACAGAAGCATAAACTGGTGCCCCAGGATACCAAGGCCCTATGTATGGTACTTGAGTTGTACTACGCTTTCCATAAACATCTCGTGAACTAGTAGATAATGTAGGTTGATATTTACCAGAGTAATATGAAGTGCTAGAGCGTTTTATTTGATTGTAATAGTAGTTTCTGTCTGTTTGTAATTTTTGACCAGCTGTGTGTTTAGTTGGATCTAGTACCTTAATTTTTTCCTCGTAATAATCAAAATAAAGAATTTTTATTTTTGTGTCCGCTGTCAAGTTTTCACCTGCCTTAATATAATAGTGGACAGAACCATCAAATAATTCTGCTTGACAGTTTAAAATTAACCAACTATTAAAAGTTAGTAGTACGAACAGAAAAATTCTTTTCATAATTTTTTTTGGTCGCTTATATCCCATGGACCATCGGGTTTGTTGAGTTTTGCTTTATGGGACATTGGCTCCAAACGCCCCGTTGGTATAATTATAGAAAAAGCGTGGAACCTCTTTTTGCTTATTCTTAGCATTGAGGTTCCTGCAAGACCCTGTAACAAGAATAAACAATGAATGCCCACGCCGATATGCTAATCGTTGTGAAGCACAACGAAAAATACATACCAAGGGGCATTTATCGCTTTCTTGCTTTGGGTTACGAAACTTTGCAGGATTTCAATGCTCCAAAACAAGCGCCAATAAACGCCTTTTTATTATGTCTTTGAAAGATTCTTGTTAGGGTGAAAGGCAGACATACCCGCCCACATGCCCCAGCGTGAATCATTTCGACCGCAAAGGTAGTGAATTATTTTGAATTGAGCAAGAAAAATCACCTTAAAATGCGGTTTTTCTAGTGTAGGGTGTAAAGGCGGGGACGCTGCCGCTATTGTTTAGTGTTTAGCTACTAACGGTGAAGTTTGCTGAATCACCTATAAATCACCTATGAATAACCTAAGAATCACCTAAGATTTACACGGGAAATACTATGAACAACTTAAGCCTATAGACAAGCAAAAAAAAGAGGCACTCAAATGAGCGCCTCTTCCGTATATCTTAATAAAAATATTAAGCGTTAACAGTAGCCATGTGAGCGATGAGGTCGAGAACCTTGTTAGAGTAACCGATCTCGTTGTCGTACCAGCTAACAACCTTAACGAAGGTGTCAGTCAAAGCGATACCTGCCTTAGCATCGAAGATAGATGTGCGGGTGTCACCCAAGAAGTCGCTAGATACAACTGCATCCTCAGTGTAACCAAGTACGCCCTTCAACTCGTTCTCAGAAGCCTCTTTCATAGCTGCGCAGATCTCAGCATAAGTAGCAGGCTTAGCCAAGTTAACAGTAAGGTCAACTACAGAAACGTCCAAAGTAGGAACGCGCATAGCCATACCAGTGAGTTTGCCGTTGAGCTCAGGAATAACTTTACCTACAGCCTTAGCAGCACCTGTAGAAGAAGGGATGATGTTGCCAGAAGCTGCACGGCCACCACGCCAGTCCTTCAAAGATGGACCGTCAACAGTCTTTTGAGTAGCGGTGGTAGAGTGAACAGTAGTCATCAAACCATCGGTGATACCCCATTTGTCGTTCAATACCTTAGCGATAGGAGCCAAGCAGTTGGTGGTACAAGAAGCGTTAGATACGAATTGTGTACCCTTAACGTAGGTCTTCTCGTTTACACCGCAAACGAACATTGGAGTGTCGTCCTTAGAAGGAGCAGACATAACCACATATTTAGCACCAGCCTCCAAGTGAGCTTGAGCTTTGTCTTTAGAAAGGAACAAACCAGTAGACTCAACTACGTACTCTGCACCTACCTCATCCCATTTCAAATCAGCTGGGTTGCGCTCTGCAGTTACGCGGATAACTTTACCGTTAACGATGAGTTTGCTGTTCTCAACATCAGCCTCGATAGTTCCTTCGAACTGACCGTGCATGGTGTCGTACTTGAGCATGTATGCCAAATAATCTACTGGGCAGAGGTCGTTGATACCTACGATCTCGATGTCATTGCGTTTCATAGCTGCACGGAAAACGAAACGTCCGATACGGCCAAAACCATTAATACCTACTTTTGTCATGATAGTTATTAGTTAATAGTTAATAATTAATATTTTTTGTTCAATATGGTTCAAAATTGTTCAATGTGGTTCAATGTTGTCCAATTTGTTTTAGAACCCCACTTTCTCAAAATCGGTGCAAAATTACAGAAAATTTCTGAAACATACAAATTTTTTACGCATTTGCTATTTTTGTTTTACAAAAAAGAGCATTTTGGTACTATTTTCGCCCAAAATCGGCAGGAATCTCGCCCCAATGTTCGGTATCCCATTTGTAGATAGGTGTCGTCCAAGTATTTTCATGTAACCATTTTTCGGCAGCCCGCACCGCAAGCAGCAAGTCTTGGTTGTGGATATTCCACTCAATCTTGGTCTTGCATTGCTTTTGACGTACCCATGCGATGGCCGTTTTACTATCAGAATAGAGCGACCAATCAAGTTTCTCTTTTTTCAAATATGCTAACCCTAATACAATGGCAAGGAATTCACCAATATTATTCGTACCTCCTGCGTATGGTCCACGATGGAAGACTTGCGTGCCCGTGTCAGCGATCACGCCACGAAACTCCATCAGTCCTGGATTGCCAGAGCATGCAGCATCGACTGCGAGGGAAGGAAATTTAGGAGATAGATCGCTTCGCTGTAGATCGGCACAGAGTGCCTGTAGATCGCTCGCACTGCTCACTGTAGATCGCTTCGCTGTAGCATTTCGAGAAATATAATCTTCGGGATTGGCAGCGAAGGCCTGCTCAGCTTCAGCGAGCGTAGCAAAACCTTTGTATTTGGCAGCAACGCCCTTTACTTGGGCTTCGCAGGCAGCCCACGAGTCGTAGATTCCCGCCTCGCGCCCTTGCCAAACTACATAAAATTTCGCTTTTTGTTTTGCCATGTAAGAAAAAAGTAGTATCTTTGTGCCGAGTTTAGTAGCTCCATCGGGAATCGAACCCGAATCTAAGTCTTAGGAGGACCTTATTCTATCCATTGAACTATAGAGCCGCGAATTGCGGCGCAAAGGTACAAAAAATAAATGATATATGAAAGAGATACTTCAATTTTTGACGGAATTATCGTGCAATAACAACCGTGAGTGGTTTAATGAGCACAAAGATTGGTACCGCGATTGCCAACAACGTTTTGAGCAATTTACAGCTCAATGGTTGGAGCGATTGGCGGAGATGGACCCTGATTTGGCAGCATTGCAACCAAAAGATTGTATTTGGCGTATCTATCGCGATGTGCGTTTCTCACCAGACAAACGCCCTTTCAAAGAGTGGTTTGGGGTATTCCCCGCAGTAAAAGGCGGCAAGAAAAGTGATAGAGGTGGGTATTATATTCATATTCAACCCGAACGCTGTATGTTTGGTGGCGGCATGTGGTGCCCCAACAAAGATTTGCTTCATGCCGTCCGTCGAGAGATATTGGCGAACTATGATGAGGTGGAAGATATTTTTGCTAATCCTGTGACCAACAAATATTTCCAAGACTTTGATACGGAGTATATGCTCAAGAAAGTGCCACAGGGTTTTCCTGCTGACTTTGAGCATGCAGACTGGTTGAAACGTAAGTGCTACACCTTCTCTACCCCTCTGACCGATGAGCAAGTATGCGCACCCAATTTCGTGGATTTGGCCACAGAGATTGCTTACGCAGCCAAACCCATCAATGATTTCCTGAATTATACCTTTGAGGAATACGGAGAATTTCCTGATAGAAGATAAACAAAATCCCCAGCGATTGGCTGGGGATTTTTGTTTGGTTATCGGATATTGGATACTATCTGAGGTTAGAGGAGTTCTACGGAGCGATTGACGAACTTAGCCAATGCCTCGCCCTTCAATTGACCTGCTGCCAACATGGCGATGTCAATCAATTGGTGAAGTTTGTCGCTGCTTGTAGCGTAGGTGCTGTATTGCTCCTTTAGTTGTTGCTTGAGTGCAGCCAACTCCTTGGTCACGTTGGTCACAGCATCCTTCTCCTCTTGCGTGAGGTCGGCATCTTTCTTGCCCTTCTGCGCCTCTTGCAGGGTCTTCTCCTCGGCTTGCTTAGCCGCAATCTGCTCTACGATAGGGGCAGTACCTTCAGCGCATGCATCGGTAATCTCTGCGAGGAGGGCTTTCACCTTGTCGTTAGCCGTATTGATGACCAAATTGTATTGGTCTGGCATATTGCCATAGAACGACATACCTTGTTGATGAGCCGACATCTCTTTCATACGGCGCATGAACTCGTTTTGGGTGAGGAAAACAGGAAGTGCATCTGCTGATACGGCTTCCAATGTAACTGCATAGTTGGTTTTATCGGTTTTAGGCAACTGAGATTCGAAACTGTAGCGCAATGCGTCTTCCTCATTGGCACTGAGTTCCACTTTGGCTTTGTCTTCTTTTTGGATGATGTTCTCAATCACATCTGAATCCACGCGCACGAAACGAATGGTTTTAGGCGATGAGGCGTCGGGGCTATCAGGCGATGAGGCGTCGTAGCTCTTTTGCTCGAATTGCGACATAGCGTGCACATCCAGTTCGCCGTCCATGAGGAGCACGTCATAGCCCTTCTCTTTAGCGCGTTGGATATAGGCGTAGCTGGCATCAGCGTCTTGTGCATACAACATGATGAGGTCGCCATTCTTGTCGGTTTGCGCATCTTTGACTTGTGCTTTATACTCCTCGAAAGTGAAGTACTTGCCGTCAATATTCTTGAGCAACGCAAAGCCCACAGCACGGTCGTAGAACTTATCATCGCTGAGCATACCGTATTGGATGAAGAGCTTGATGTCGTCCCATTTCTTCTCAAAGTCCTCGCGGTCATTCTTGAATATCTCTGCCAATTTGTCAGCCACCTTCTTGGTGATATGGCTAGAGATCTTCTTCACATTATTGTCGCTTTGCAAGTACGAACGGCTCACATTCAGCGGAATATCTGGCGAGTCGATTACGCCGTGGAGGAGGGTCAAGTATTGTGGTACGATATTCTCCACTTCATCGGTCACGAACACTTGGTTGCAATAGAGTTGGATCTTATTGCGCTGAATATCAATATTATTCTTGATACGTGGGAAGTAGAGGATACCCGTCAAGTTAAATGGATAGTCCACATTCAGATGGATATGGAAGAGTGGCTCATCCATTTGATGAGGATAGAGCTGGTGGTAGAACTTCTGGTAATCCTCATCGGTGAGGTCAGCAGGTTTGCGTGTCCATGCAGGGTTGATATCGTTGATGATATTATCCTCGTCGGTCTCTACTTGCTTGCCGTCCTTCCATTCTTTCTTCTTGCCAAATGCAATCTCTACAGGGAGGAACTTGCAGTACTTGGTGAGCAATCCCTCTACGGTTGCATCTTCCAGATATTGAGCGTATTCGTCGTTGATATGCAATACAATATCTGTTCCGCGCTCTGACTTGATGGTATCTTCCATCGTGTACTCAGGCGAGCCGTCGCATGACCAGTGAACGGCTTTGGCGTCCTCTTGGTACGAGAGGGAGAAGATCTCCACTTTGTCTGCTACCATGAAGGCGGAGTAGAAGCCCAAACCGAAGTGACCGATAATGGCTTCGGCTTTGTCCTTGTATTTATTCACAAACTCTTCTGCACCAGAGAAAGCGATTTGGTTGATATACTTATCCACCTCCTCGGCTGTCATACCGATACCGTGGTCTTGTACGGTGAGGGTCTTTTTCTTTTTATCAATAAGTACGCGCACACGTATATCGCCTAGTTCGCCTTTGGCTTCGCCTACAGAGGCGAGGGTGCGGAGTTTTTGGGTAGCATCTACCGCATTACTAATCAACTCACGGAGAAAAATCTCGTGGTCAGAATACAAAAATTTCTTGATGACGGGGAAAATGTTGTCTGATGTTACCCCGATATTACCTTTCTTACTCATAATAATATTGTAATTTTATAATGTTCTAAAAGTTTTAACAGTTCCAAGTGTAGTGGTACAAAAAGTTTGCCAAAGTGCTAAGCGATGATTCTCTCTGCCAAATTGGCAGTTAATTTTGCTTTAGAGTTATTCGTTTTATTAAGTAGAAAATATATTTTTGAAGAAATCTTTGCACAAGTCCAAAAAAAATAGTAATTTTGCAGAATATTTTGCTAAATTGATTATTGAAGTTGTTTTGTATAATAAGACAGACTATCATGAATGAGTTTTTAGAATTAGAAGAGCAAGTGTTGCGTATGATTAAAACAGTGTATGACCCAGAAATACCTGTTAATATATATGATTTGGGGTTAATCTATCGCATTGACCTTTCGGAAGATTGTGTATGCAATATAGACATGACATTAACAGCTCCTAACTGCCCCGCTGCTGATTTCTTGGTAGAAGATGTAAAACAAAAAGTAGGGTCGATTGACGCGATTGAGACGGTGAATGTAAACATTGTATTTGAACCCGAATGGAGCAAAGATATGATGTCGGAAGAGGCAAAATTGGAGTTGGGTTTTCTGTAGTTTAGGGGATGGTGCCTATCAACACCTACAATTTAGAGTTTAAAGGTATGATTTACTTCCTATCCGATGCACATTTAGGTTCACGTGCAATAGCAAATGCGGAATCCCACCAACGGACATTGATTGACATGCTACAACGCATGGCAAAAGATGCAAGTGCCATATACCTATTAGGAGATATATTCGATTTTTGGTGCGAATATTTCTGGACAGATCGTAGCAAGAGGGAATATCTACCTTTCCTACAAACTCTCAAATCACTGACAGACAAAGGAATAGAAATACATTTCTTTATCGGCAATCACGATTTATGGACGTTTGGGCAATTAGAAAAAGCAACTGGCATAGTGGTACATAGAACACCAGAGAGCATTGTCATTCATGGAAAAAAAATATTTTTGGCTCACGGCGACGGACTTGTGCCGGAAAACTATATCCAAGAATTACCCAAGAGTGTGCAAAAGAAAATTCGCAGTTTCATCTTTCTACGTGCTATTTTTCACAATCCATTTTTGCAGTTCCTGTTTCGAATGATTCCTCCTGCATGGGGCAATGCATTCGGCTATGAGTGGGCGAAGAATAGCCGTCTCAAAGAGTTGGCACGCCCATGTCCATACAAAGGCGAGGATAAAGAGGAACTGGTACTCTTTGCCAAGGAGCAAGAGCAGAAGGGCAATCATCACGACTATTATATCTTCGGTCATCGCCATATCGAACTGGACTTGATGCTCAGCCGCGATAGTCGCATCATGATACTTGGCGACTGCTGGCAACAATTCACCTACGCCAAGCTGGATGGGACTACCATGACCATGGAGATGATAGACAACGAAAATCTTTTTTAAGAAGACAACATAAACAACTTGCGCGGCAATCAAAAGCACCCCAAAAAGTCACGAACTTTTTCGGGGACCCCGCACTCCCTGCCGCGCTTCAAGGATAATATTATGGCACATACAAGAGAAGAACAATTGAAAGCTTTTGACCGTCTGCTGACGGTGATGGACGAACTACGTGAGAAATGTCCATGGGACAGAAAACAGACTTTTGAGAGTCTGCGTCAGAACACAATAGAAGAAACCTATGAACTTGCTACCGCACTGCTGCAAAAAGACATGAACGAAATCAGCAAGGAATTGGGTGACGTGTTACTACACGTAGTTTTTTATGCCAAGATTGGTAGCGAAACAGGATCTTTTGATATGGCAGACGTGTGCAACAAGATTTGCGATAAATTGATATTCCGTCACCCACATGTATATGGCGAATATGCAGCCAACAACGCGAAGGAAGTCTGCGAGATGTGGGAACAAGTCAAGCTAAAAGAAAAAGACGGCAACAAAACTGTTCTTGGCGGTATTCCAGAGGCATTGCCAGCTTTGGTCAAGGCCTATCGTATCCAAGATAAAGTGGCCAATGTGGGTTTCGATTGGGAGAAACGCGAAGATGTATGGGCAAAAGTCAAAGAGGAGATTGCAGAGTTTGAGGCAGAAGTTGAGCATATGGATGAAGAGAAAGCCACTGAGGAATTTGGCGATTTGCTATTCGCAATGGTGAATGCTGCACGCTTGTATAAGATTCGCCCTGACAACGCATTGGAGAAGACCAATGCTAAGTTCATCAAACGTTTCAACTACATAGAGCAACAGGCAAAAGAAAAGGGTCAGTCGTTAAAAGACATGACCCTCGATGAGATGGAAACTCTTTGGCAAGAGGCCAAGAGATTTGATAATTAATTTCCTATTTGACTGGCATCATAAATACGGCAGAAGCAGTAGGATATTTCGAATCGCTAACCACCGTTATTTTAATTGAGTGTGTACCAGCAACTTGAGGAACGATGCTAATAGGGAATGTAACCATATTGTACATCGGATTAAAATTGAGATAGCCACGCTCAGGGTTAGAACCACTTGCCAAAGCTTGTTTGAATTTATCATTCTCCATGTCGATTCCAAACCAAAGTTCCACACGTGTTGTGTCGAAAACAGAATTAATATTTACCAAGTTGTTCATCGCGGAAGAGAAAAGTGCAGAGAACATGGCTGTGTCTCCCAATTGCATGGTGTCAAGATAGATATGACCAAATTCCTTATCAAAATGCTCGTACAATGTATCTTTAGCTCCGACTAATGTATCACCAGAAAACTGAGGATTGACATATACATTTCCGAACATTATTTGAGGGGAAGATTGTGACTCAAGATTGTCAAAACAACTGCTCATGGAAAAAGCAATAGCCACCAAACTGAATAATAAAATACTTTTACGCATTACGAATTACTAATTAATAGTTAATAATTAATATTTGTTGTGTATATACTTAATGATATAAAAAATCGGGTCTTTTGACCCGAAGTGCGGCATAAAGGACTCGAACCTTCACTCCTCTCGAAACTAGATCCTAAGTCTAGCGCGTCTACCAATTCCGCCAATGCCGCAGAAATCGGCTGCAAAATTACTACTTTTTTTTGAAACTACCAAATATGAACGAAACTTTTTATCATAATTTACCAAATGGTGTGCAGATTGTGCATCGAAAGGCAAATTCTCCAGTCGTATATGTAGGACTGATGGTGGGTGCTGGCACTCGCCATGAGCAACCAAACGAGAATGGCATGGCGCATTATATTGAACACTGTGTATTCAAGGGGACACAACATTATACAGCCAGACAGATTATCAATCATATTGAGGGGATTGGTGGTGAGATTAATGCATATACCACGAAAGAAGAAACCACTTTTTATGCGGCTACGCTATGCCAACATTTCCGCACCACCCTACATTTGCTGGCAGATATGATTCTTCGCCCCACCTTCCACAAAAAGGAGACCGATAAAGAAGTGACAGTGATTTTGGATGAGATTGAGAGCTACAACGACTCTCCCAGTGAACTCATATATGATGATTTTGAGAATATGGTCTTTGAGGGCAGTTCGTTGGCGATGCCTATTTTGGGTACAAAAAAAACGCTGAAGCGCATTTCTAAATCCCCAGATATTGCACTTAATTGGATGCAGCAACACTATCGTCCCGAACGTATGGTGCTTTTCGTACTCGGTAATATAAGTACCAAGCAAGTTATCGCAGCAGCAGATAGGGAACTAGCCTCTCTCAATCCCCCATCAAGGGGGGAAGAACTCCCCGCTCCTTTTAGGGAGGGAACGGGGGTAGGCATTTCTCGTACCTATCGCCGCCATACTCACCAAACGCATGTTATGATTGGTTCGCACGCCTACCCTATTGGTCATCCAAAACAACTGACCATGTATTTGCTAAACAATATTTTGGGTGGAGGCAGTATGTCCAGTAGATTATATCTGAGTCTTCGCGAGAAATACGGATTGGTGTATAATATTGATTCGCAAGCGGTACCATTGAGTGATACGGGGTATTGGAATATCTATTTGGCATGTGAGCCACAACACAAAGACTACTGTTTGGAGCTCTGCCATAAGGAACTCAAGCAACTGCGAGACACTACACTCACCTCATCCCAACTCCAGCGCGCCCTGCGCCAGTTGGAAGGACAGATGGCTATTTCTGCTGAGAATCAAGAGAATAATGCCCTCGCTATGGCCAAGCAAATGCTTTATCACCACCATGCCCCTGCATGGCAAGACACTTTTGCAAAGATACGAACCATCACCCCCACCCAACTCCAAGACGTCGCCAACGAAGTCTTCGCCCCCGAAACGATCTACACCCTATTATACGATTAAATACACAAAACTCCGCGGAAATGCGTTTTTTTTGGCACTTTCCGCGGAGTTTCTCGTTATATGTCCACTTTTTCTCATTATTTTCTTGTCTATTTGAAAAAAAAACAGTACCTTTGCGCCAAATTACTGAACAAATTAGCGCCAAATTACTGAATAAATCAGCGCCAAATTACTGAATTTTCAAATATCACACTAAATATCAATCACTTATGAAAACATACAAAAATAGGATTATTGAGCAACTTCTGTCTAAGAAACTTGCAGCTAAAGGTGCCGTTCTCATAGAAGGACCTAAGTGGTGTGGTAAGACTACTACTGCCGAGGAATTTGCAGCGAGCAAAGTGATGTTAGCGCGTACCGATGTAAAAGACCACTTCAAGAATCTTTTGGAAATAGATACTGACGCTGCGTTAACAGGAGCAACACCTATGTTGATAGATGAATGGCAAACCGTTCCTAAACTATGGGATGCCGTCCGCTATACTATAGATCATCGTCAGCAAATGGGACAGTTTATCTTAACGGGGGCTGCTGTACCCGACCGAGAAGCAGAAGCCGCACGCGAGCACTCTGGCACAGGACGATTTGCATGGCTAACTATGCGTCCTATGACCTTATTTGAATCAGGCGAATCTAATGGAAAAGTTAGCCTAAAACGCTTATTTGATACCCCCGATAAATTACTTGAAACCAATGAACTAAAACTGGCTGATATTGCCTTCTTAATCTGTCGAGGCGGATGGCCAGTAACCATTGATTTGACCGAAGAGGCAGCATTGGAGCAAGCATTTGATTATTACGAGGCAGTTACAAAGGAAGACATTACGCGCGTAGATGGCATAAAGCGTTCATCCGAAAGAGTACAACGCTTGATGAAGGCGTATGCACGCCATCAAGGTACACAAGCATCTATCGCCACCATTAAGGAAGATCTTAAAACGAATGATATTACCACATTAGATGAAAATACAATCAACTCATATCTTGATGCACTTCGAAAGATTTTTGTGATAGAAGACATGCCTGCTTGGAATCCTAATCTGCGCAGCAAGACAGCTATTCGCACTACCGACACACGCTATTTTGTTGATCCTAGTATAGCTACAGCGGCCTTGGGTTTAGGTCCTAATGATTTGCTCAATGACCTCAATACGATGGGATTCTTCTTTGAGACATTGTGCGTAAGAGATATACGTGTTTACGCAGAAGCTCTAAATGGTAAGGTGTATCACTACCGTGATAAAAACGAGTTAGAATGTGATGCTGTAGTTCATCTTCGAGATGGCAGATACGGATTAGTAGAGATTAAGTTAGGCGGTGAATCATTGATTAGCGATGGAGCAAAAACGCTCAACCAATTAGAGGGCCTAATTGATAACACACGCATGAAGTCGCCTGCCTTCAAAATGGTGCTAACGGCTACAGGTCAGCATGCATATCGTCGCCCAGAAGATGGCGTGTATGTTATACCTATTGGCTGCTTAAAAGACTAATCAAAATACACAAAACTCCGCGGAAATGCGTTTTTTTGGCACTTTCCGCGGAGTTTTAATCAAATTCAATCTATATCCTTCCTTATCTGTTACGCACTATTCACGCATAATACACGGACAATAAACACTATAAGAGCACTATTCCTAATACTTCTTCGGAGGTTGATTGGCGGAAAGCTTACACTATAACAAACAAAGAACGCGACCCCATTGGAGTCGCGTTTTATTTGAAAATAAATTCGAAAAGATTTTCACATCATCTATAATACGAACTTTGCCCAAGCTTGTTTGCGTTTTAACTTGCCGTTCACAACGTATTTGATGAGATAGAGCGAACGTTTTTGTAGTTGTTCAACAGGAATCACATATTCATAGACACCTGCCATTACAGGGCATGAGTACACTAATTTGCCATTGACGTTGTGGATATACAACATATCTCCTGATTGCGGATTAGATACATATACCACATGAGTTGGCGCATCATAATTAATGGTATCAATAGCGATAGGTAATTGATTCTCATCTTTTTCACTTCCCGCAGCCAAGGTGGTTACAGATATTGGTTCTGTAGCAGGCGAGATATGCTCTTCGCACCCTTTAGTGATATCTGATGATTGTATAGTATAGTAGTACGTACTGTTTTCTAGTAGATTTGCAAACTCATAGTTACACATTGCTTCATCATCAAATGCATCAACAGCCAATTCCTTACCTTTGTACAAATAAGTAATATTGCGTGAACAAATTGCTGTAAATGCATCAAATGCTATACCCGACCCTCCATTATCCGTAAAGGTCAAACGGAATTGTGTATAGTTATCCTCCTCAGCAAAAGAGAGATAGATGGTCTTTCGCTTTGTAGTAGATTGGATTGGTGTTCTCCACTCCTCGGATGTTACCCACTCCGTACCATTCCATGCTTCAACATCAATATAACCAACCTCAGTCACATCAGCCGAGAATGCATTTACCCAAAATGAAATCGTAGTAATTGGGGCTTGATAAATTGGAGTAGTAATATTTTCTCCAGTATTTTTGAAATACAACGCCCTCGTTCCGTCGGCTTTTGCTGAAGTTGTAACTCGATTGATTGAACTTTGCCACCCTTCATCAAAGATATCATCATAATTATTAAAATTCTCAAATCCTTGAACAAAAGACGCCTCGCCTTCTTGAGATTGGAACAATGTCAAATAATATAGCACAGCATCCTCTACTGGTTTCCATGCAATGCGGAATGAATATGGAGTGACATTCGTTACTGGTTTCAATGATGGAGTAGTGATATACGTAGGTCGTGGTGAATATGCCTTGATGCCCAATGATGTAGAAGCCCCCATAGTAGAGATATTTATGGTAGAGGTTGTTTCATCGCAACTTTGCTTCGTTGGGATATAACTTACCCATACCGTTTGATTGATACTTGAATCTTTGACCACTACTTGTAGATTTCTATTCCACAGTTTACTAGAACGTGCTGGTGCCTCATCGCTTGCTACCATGTAGAATCCACTTTTAGCTGTTAGGTTGATAATCGTATCGTTGAGATGACTTGCAGATAGGGTAAATGACTGTGGGTTCCAATCTACAATTTTCTTCGTGTCCGATACTGTGGTTGTGAGCGACAGTTCTTTGACATCGGTAGATAAACTGACATTTCCTAGACCTTGATAGATAAAGGATATCCATGCGTCATTATTTGTAATGTTAAATAAATTATGCTCACTTAGCATCGTACCATCATGTAGTTTGGGTATAAACGACGTGACATCTTGTGTACCAGGGAATGGATCAGAAGCGCGTCCTTGTTCGTTATTGCCGCGTTCTTTCCAAGTGATACCATTGGCTTCTTCCATGTGTATGCGCAAGAAGTCAGGACCATTATTCGGAGTGTTATTTGCCCAAGCAGAAGAAAGGTAATCAATATGCCATACCAGCATACCCGATCCAGGAAGGTATTGATCCCAACCCGTTTTTGTACGATATTCTAACAAGAAGAACTCTCTTGGCGATGGGTTGTCGCCTATTAAATTATGTTTTCCTGTTGCTATCAGGTAGGCTTGATTGGAATTTTGCAGAGGTTCCAATATATACTCTCCTTTTTCTATGAGTTGTTCTGGTTTGAGCCATCCAACAAAGAAACGCTCATAAGCACTATATGTAGGAGGGGTACGACCATTATTATTATAATTACCAGAACACATAATATCCCAGTTTGAAACTGTATAGTATTTATAGTCTGTATCATATAGGTCAGGTAATCCAAGCACATGACCAAACTCATGGCAGAATGTACCTATACTTGCTCTTACTTTACCTCCATTTCCGGAATACTCAGAAGTACAAGCGTAAGTAGCTAGGTACTTGCCATCTACTTTCACATTCTTCCATGACAATGATGCTTTGTGAGGCCAGATACTATTAGCAGGACCACCCTCCGCTTGATTATAACCTGCATAATAAACAAATACGTTATCTAAGATGCCGTCGTTATTGGTATCGTATTGAGAGAAATCCACGCCATCTTCCGCTGCGCATATACATGCATCCACAATCATAGAATAGGGGTCTTTATCATGATCATTACCGCTTTCTGCTCCGTAATCAGCCATGTTGCCATCTACAGTATAGGGACCATATACATCAAACTGCGGTTGAAAAACACTATCTGACGAGGCAATAAAATAATCTCTACACGATCCAGTAGATCCATTATGGTCATAACCTGATTGGTTAAGCAGATTATTAAAATCTTCCCTTGTTTGTGTAAAAGGAAGGTCCTTAAATCCCACAAGCAACACCAAAGATTTTGGGCTACCTGTTAATGGGAAAGTGCTAGCCGCATTCGCTTTAGGACGGGCAGCACTGGCACGACGTTGAGCCGCAATGCCTGCAAATTCCTCTTTTACAGTATGATCTTCAACAAAAAAGCCATTATCTAATAGGCGCAAAGGAGTACCATCCACAGTGGTATAATATGCATGATACTCATCACCCACCAATTTGACCATCATGGTGGAACCATCAGGTAATGTCACTTCAAATGGATACGGAGTTGCTGTCACTGCCCATAGACTCAATGACAGAAGAAATAGCATGCAACTTAATAGAATCTTTTTCATATATTTTACGCCTAATTTATCAATTTATATTCAATGCCGTGCAAAGGTACAAAAAAATACGCATATATGAAAATGAAAATGCATTTTTTTAACGTTTTACTCTCTTTTTCTTCTCTTTTCATTTTCTTGCTATTTCCGATCCCTTGCATTATCCTTGCCGAAGAAACCGCAAAGA
Organism: Paludibacteraceae bacterium; assembly: GCA_045578255.1. GTDB lineage: Bacteria > Bacteroidota > Bacteroidia > Bacteroidales > Paludibacteraceae > Colicola. Next base: position 132,195 of record JAZNJW010000017.1, on the reverse strand, counting down.
ACAACTCCTTTCATAAATAGTACTTTTCTTTAGATTTATAAAAAAGAATGGACCTTGCAATGCAAAGCCCATTCATTTTTATAACCTAACAAAAAATTCTATTCTACGATTATTTCTTGTACATGCTACGAACTGTGCTTTTCTTGAGAAACTCAGCTTGTTCAGCATTGAGGCGGATTGGCTTACGAATCTCGCGAGTTTTAACCTCTGCTGGCTCCTCTTCTTCTACTAGAGGCAATACTTGATATTGCTTGTGAATCACGCGCATATCGTATGGCTTAACAATACCAGTGACATACTCCTTGCCATCCTCCTCGTTGAGTTCTGACTCGCAAAGAAGACCGTACCAACGACCTGGGTTAACGTGATCATACCACTCAAGTTTAAGGTCGTAGTACAATTCACCAGTTTCATAGTCTTCTTGGAGGTAGAGATGACTTACGTTACCATAATTGTAAGATTGGCTTTGAGCATTGAAATCCACATGGAAGAATTGAGTTCCAGTTTGAGCTGCATAGTAGAGCTCGTAAGCTGCTTCGATTTGCTCCATATACTCTTCCTCTGTTTCTGCCTCACCAGCAGCGAAAATACCATCCCATGCTTGACCATAGGTCTCTACATCAAGCAATTGGCCACAAACACCTGCGTAAACACCATATTGAGAAGAGAAAGTAAGTGCATCAGCAATAGTATCCACTACGAGATCGAAGCCACTAATGTAATAACCATTGTATGTACCATTTGGAGATTCGGTAATCACGTATGTGTAGTTCTCAACAGGCAAAAGGAAACCTGCACCAGTCAACTTGTTACCAGAAAGAACGATACCCTTGTCCCATACATAGTAGAGAGATGGAGCCAATTGGCAAGTAACTTCACCTGCAGAAATCTTCAATATAGTGTCAGTACCTGCGATTGGGTTACCCAAATCCCAAAGCACATAGCCACCAAGCTCGAAAGTGTTAAGAACAGCATCGTTAGTAACATTTACCACACAAGTAGCTGGAGTAACTTGTCCTACAGTAGCATCCTCAGCAGGAACATTCAAAGTAACTGTAATAGTGGCAGTACCCAAGCCAACAGACTCAACGATACCAGAAGCATTTACAGTAACAATCTCAGGATTGCTAGACTCCCACACCAATGGATAGGTTGCATCAGGAGTGGCAACTGCTGTCAATTTGTCTTGTTTACCAAGCTCCATTGTCAACTCGGTTGCACTGATTTTCACAGTGTAATCTACAGGTTGTACAGGAGGTTCGCAGCCTACGAATACGAGAGCTACACATGCGATCAACGCAAAAAATAAACTCTTTTTCATAACCTAAAAAAAATTAATTGTTTGTAATTATTAAAATTGTTGTTGTGTAATAACTTTATTGCTTTGTTGCCATCTCAGTAGTGCTGATATATGGGTTGTAATTAGTTTCACTACTTGGGATAACATATGTGAATATACGATCTGTAGTAGGGATCAAAGGATCTTTGTTAGGACGTAAATGATTGTCGCCTAGTTTCACTTCTTTACCCCAACGACGGAAAGTTTGTAAGCCATAACCCTCACCCCAAAGTTCCACTCGCCAGTTATAGCGAATAGCCTCTGATAATACTTTTGAGTCAGATAAAGTAGTCTTATACGTAGCGTATGCTTCCTCTTGACCCTTTTTTACACGCTCATCTGTAATCCTTGTGAGGTAGTCAGCGGCAAGAGTATAGTTACCCTCGCGATATGCTGCCTCCGCTGCAATCAAATATGCTGTTTCAATACGCATAAACACATTGTCGCTCAACCAATCACGGTCGCCTTGCAAATCAGTAGATTTTGCAGAGAAGAATTTGCCATCAGGTGCATATTGGTACATCTCGTTGTTCTTGGTGTCAAGACGATAGTAGTTGCCCCACCAAAACTCACGGATATCCCATGCAAGATTTGTGATTTCTTCCAAGAGTTTTGCATCAATTCCTTTCACATCACCTGCAGAAGCATAACTATAGGAGAAGATATCACATTGGCCAAAGAATGATGCGAGTGAAGTAGTATTCTCAATAGTCACATCCTCAGCCCAAATCCAGTTCTTAGAATCCACGTTATTAAAACCCGATGTAAGCACTTCATTGTTAGGTAATATAGTTGCAGAAGTTGTAGCAAGCAAATCCTGAGCAATCTCAAGAGCTTTATTGTTTTCGCCTTTATTCAAATATGCATAAGCAAGGGTCATACGAGCCACATCTATATTTACCTCCAATTTGCTAGTACGATCCATTTCGTTGAACGTCTCGAAATAGTCAATTGCAGTATGAAGATCCTCCTCAATACGAAGATATACGTCAGCAGCGGTAGCACGAGGTGCACCCAAAATAGTGTCGCCTAATGTAGCCTCCTCGGTATAAATTGGAACAGATAACTCAGTATTGATATCTACGTCTGTTTTGCAGAAGAAACGTTGTAAAGCGGCATATGCCCAACCACGAACGGTCAACAACTCTGCATAATAGAAGCCATTAGCATATTGAGCATCTGTAATGGTAGCGGGATCAAAATCTAACTCAGGACGGCCTTGTTTGTCAAGAGCGTTAATAGCTTTATTGCAACTACGGATAATGTTGTAATAGAATGACCAGAAATAGCCAGCACGACCATATGTACGTCCATACTCATCGTCAACAAACCATCCATAACGTTGCGAGTTCATAGCAATATCACCGCAACTAAGGTCGGTCGCTAAATCAATACTGCGTTGACCAAATACATCATGCTGACCTCCGTAAGCATAAAGCAATGAGTACACACCCTTCACTGTACCAGAAGCTACATCATCCATCTGTTGGTATTGGTCCTCGGTGATGGTGCTACCACCAGGAAATTGATTCAAATCACAACTAATCAATGCCACCGATACAAAGATAGCCAATAAATATAATTTCGTTTTCATATTCTTCTGAATTTTTATAGTTAATAGTTAGCAGTTAGGAATTAGAACGACACTTTAACACCTCCGATGATAGTTGACAATGGGCTATACGCGTGGGTATCAGAAGAGCCTGTAAACGAAGTCATAGGATTGTAACCTTTACGAGCAGTAGCAATAGCCAAGTTGTCAGCAGATACATAAAGATGCAAGCGGTTGAGTTTAATCTTCTCAATCAGTTTCTTAGGGAAATTATAACCCACTTGAATAGAGTTGAGTGAGAAGAACGAGTTGCTTGTTAAGAAGCGAGTAGATGTCACGTTAGCATAGCTATCATATCCGCCGCTACCATTTGAGATACGAGGAATGTTGGTGTTGGTATTTTGTTCAGTCCAAGCATTACGCATATCTGTATGCCAGTTGTGACCACCAATTGGATCGTTAGCCATCAAAGCCATGTATGTGTAGTCATAACCATAACCACCTATTTGGTAAGAACATGCGATAGACAATGTTACACCATAAGTCTCCAAGTCAATACCAATACCACCTGCAAGGTCAGGCAAATAAGATTTACCAACGTATTGTAAAGTAGCCCAAGATGCATCAGCAGTGTCCACCTTTGCCAAATATTGCTCTGGATTCTCCACACCAGCTTCTTCTTGATCCATGATCCATTGGTGGAGAGATGAAATGTAGTTGTACTCATTGTTTTCAAGAGCTGCTCCAAGACCACCTTTACGTGTATCATAGTATGCCTCGTAAAGAGCATTACCATTAGTTGGATTCACACCAGCATATACATATGTATAGTGATCATACATTGAGTGACCTACCGCCATCGCACCAGACATCTTTTGACGAACAATGGTACCATCAGCCAACACCTTATCTATAGGCATCTCTATCATCTTGTTTTTGTAGTGTGCACCATTCAAGCGAACATCCAACTTCACATTACGCTCATCCACCAAGTGTCCCTTTAATGTAAATTCAACACCTTGGTTCTCCATTTTCGCGTTATTGGTTGGAATAGAGCTATATCCCAAAGAAGGAGCAACAGAGCGATCGAAGAGCAAGTTGTCAGTAAGTTTATAGAAATAATCCATCTCCACATCAAGGTACTTACCAACTGAGAACTCAAGACCGAGGTCCGTAGTATTAGTACGTTCCCAAGTAATGTCTTTATTACCTTTGCTGCCCCATACAAAACCAATTTCGCCATTCACATTCACGATAGAATACAAATCAGTGTATGGATAAAGCGATCCAATTTGATTACCAAGCACACCCCAAGAGAGACGAAGTTTACCGTTCTTCAACCACTCTGAAGCAGGTTCCATGAATGATTCGTTGGTGAAAGTCCATGCTGCACCTACTGAACCAAAATGTCCCCAACGATGACCTTTAGCATAGCGTGAAGAACCATCTGCACGATAGTTAGCAGTAAGCATATATTTCTCGTCGTAAATATAAGAGAAAGTAGCCAAGTAAGAATCCAAAGCGAATCCATCCTCGTTACCAGCCACCTCATTCATCTGAATAGCGTTACTTAAGTTAAGTGACTCTCCATCAGCCAAATATGCCTTGTAGCCATACACGTAATTATCACGATAGTAATAGTTTTCATGACCTACCATAGCGCGGATATTGTGATCACCTACTGTGGTGTTATATTCCAGCAATTCCTTAGCAGAGAGTCCAACCATACTAGATGATTGTTGTAAAATACGACCAATACCAGCGGCATCACCATAGTACTTGTTGGTCAAGCTAGAGTACAAGTTATTGTAGTAATGGAAACCAGCATCCACCATCAGCTTAAGTCCCTTGTATAGCTTCACTTCGAATCCACCTTGTACGTTGATGGTGTGTTGTACTTGACGTTGCTTATCCAGTAACAATGAACCTGCGGGGTTGATACCGAAACCAAAGCTACGATTAAGTTCATTTCCATAGTCATATGCCAAGAAACCTGTACGAGGATCAGTATAAGTATTACCATTCTCATCACGCAAGAACACAGGATAGATTGCTGGGATAGCATTCACATAGTAGAAACCATTGTTCATTGCACCACCACCATCTTGGTTAGGATTATTCATATTGCTATATGAGTATGCAATATTCACGTGTCCCTTCAACCATTTCTTTGGGGTGAAGTCAACATTGCTACGCAAAGAAATACGGCTAAAGTCAGAAGATTGATAATAACCTTCATCCTTCAAATAACCAAGACTAGTAAAATAATTAACTTTCTCACTACCGCCATGGAATTTTACGGTAGCATCCATCTTTTGACCTACGCGGAAGATTTCATCAGCCCAAGACTCAAGGTTCTCGTAACCAGGACGACGTGCGATGGTAGGATCAAATGTAGGATTAGCATAACCATATTGTAACAAACCATCATTAATCAAGTAGTTACCCGCAGCACTCCAAAGGTTATAACCCATAGGAAGACCACCACTACTATACAACACTTTGTGTGCTTTGTCAGCTGCTTCTTTTCTAGATTTATCCGTATTATTGAAACCAGACTCTTGACGGAAAGAGTTGTACAAACTCATCCAAGACATGGTCACATACTCCTCTGGGCTTGTAATAACATCGTAGAGAGGAAGAAGACGCATGTTAGCACCATACTTCACATCTACATCAATTTTACCCTCTTCACCAGAGTTACCCTTCTTGGTAGTGATTACAACCACACCATTCGCACCACGGCTACCATAAAGAGAAGTAGCAGTAGCGTCCTTAAGAATAGTAGTAGAAGCAATATCACCTGGATCAATAGAAGAAATGTCGCCATCGTATGTCACACCATCCACCACATAGAGAGGAGTAGCGCTACCATTCAACGAACCCACACCACGGATAACAAGTGTAGCATTGGTACCTGGCTGACCAGAAGTATTGATTACTTGTACACCAGCCACCTCACCAGCAAGTGCTTTAGAGATTTCAGTTGGGCTTTTCTTTTCAATCACCTCAGCGTCAACCGCTTGTGCAGAACCCGCGAAGCTACCTTTTGATACGTTTCCGTAACCAGTAACAACGACTTCTTGGATCATTTCTGTAGCCTCATGGAGCACTACAATCACACGCTCTTTGATAGCAACCTCTTGTGTTTTCATACCCACGAAACTAACCACCAATGTAGTTGCATCATCTGCGACTGACAATAAGAATTCACCATCATAGTCTGAGATTGTACCTTGTGAAGTGCCTTTTACAGTAACACTTGCACCAATCACAGGCTCGTTGTTTGAATCCAAGACCAGTCCACTAACTTGCTTTTCAGCCATCATCCCGAGGCTCAAAAAGCATACCGCTAATAGCGTAAAAATCTTTTTCATTCGTGTTTATAATTTATTCATTAATAATTTCATTTATAGGATTATAACGCAATCTTTCTGATTTTTATGGGGCATTTAATCACCCATATACAATAAACTCCGCCTAATTCTCCAAATAAATGCGAAAAACCGTGCAAAGTTACTATTTATTTTTCACATATGCAAGTTTTTATATGATTTTTAACAAAATTCACAGAAGCGTTCCGTTTTTTGCTACCATATTTTTACAGAATTTGTTTTACCTCGCGCGTGCGCGCGATATATATTTAAGGTGTATATATATTAGGTTAAAATAACAGGCAAACTAACAAGTACCATGTACAGGACTGACAATCAAGGAAAAGAGAGACACAGCCGCTAAAAAACAACATTTTTTTACATTAATATTTGCATATATAAAAAAAAAGCAGTACCTTTGCGCCGTATTTCTGTCTGAAAAACATTTTATGTAGCATGAAACGGAACCGTTTTGTGTTGTATTTTGGTATTACATAGGCGGAAAGACACTAGAGAAATTAAAAAAACAACACAATGAAACTCTGTGATGAGCAGTGTTTTAAGGTACAACTAATTATTATTAACATTTATCAAAAAAAGTATGAAGAGATTGTTACTTCTACTAGCTGTATGCACAGCGTGCATCAGCGGTGTTTGGGCTCAGACCCAAACCGTAAACGGTAAAGTGTTCGACGCCTCAACAGGTGAACCTATCGTAGGTGCATCGGTTGTAGTTCAGGGTACTTCTACAGGTACCATTACAAGCGTAGATGGCGACTTTACCGTAGAATGCGCTCCAGGAGCGAAATTGATGATTTCATTCATCGGTATGGAAACTGTGATTGCTGACGCTAAAGACGGCATGGTTGTTGAGTTGGCAGAAAGTGCTTCCCACTTGGATGAAGTGATGGTTGTGGCATTCGGTACCACTACCAAGAAATCATTTACAGGTTCTGCATCCGTAGTAAAGAGCGAGGACATTGAGAAACGTCAAGCCAGCAACGTGACCAGCACTTTGGCAGGAACCGTAGCCGGTGTACAAAGCTCAAGCAACAATGGACAGCCTGGTGAATTGAGCGATATCCGCATTCGTGGTATCGGTTCTATGAACGCCAGCAACAAGCCTTTGTATGTGATTGACGGTATGCCAGCAGACGACAACTTGGTTGCATCTATCTCCAATAGCGATATTGAGAGTGTAACTGTGCTGAAGGATGCTGCAAGTAACGCATTGTATGGTGCTCGTGGTGCAAACGGTGTGGTTCTTATCACCACCAAACGTGGTTCTACCAAGGATGCTAAAATTACTGTAGAAGGCAAGTGGGGAAACAACCAACGCGCTTTGCCTAACTACAACGTGATGACAGATCCAGGTATGTACTACGAGAAATTCTATGAGGCTATGTATATGAGCCAACTCGCTAATGGCGAGGCAGCTGCTCATGCATACGCAAACCGCAACTTGCTGGATCACAATAACGGTGGTTTGGGTTATTTGGTTTACACTATTCCAGAGGGTCAAACATTGATTGGTACTAATGGCAAACTCAATCCTCAAGCCATACTTGGTTACAACGATGGTGAGCACTATTACACCCCAGACAACTGGTTTAATGAGTTGTTCAAAACGAATAACCTCCGTCAAGAGTACAACTTGAACGTATCTGGTTCGAGCGATAAATTCAACTATTACAGTTCGTTCTCCTATTTGGATGATTCAGGTTTGATGGAGAATTCTGATTATTCTCGTTTCACAGCACGTTTGGCTGTTGATTATCAAGCTAAGAAATGGTTGAAGTTTACTACAAGCATGGCCTATGCTCACTCAGACCAGCACTATCCAGACGATCAAACCAATAGCGGCTCATCTGCTAACTTGTTCTACGTAAGTAACTTTATGGCTCCTATCTATCCTCTCTATATCCGTGATGCTGCGGGTAATATCATGGTTGATCACAATGGTTTTACCATGTATGACTATGGAGATGCTAAAGAGGCTAACTTTGTACGTGCATTTATGAACCAAAGTAACCCAGCTTCTGCTATTGCATTGGATAAGAGTTTGCTCAAGAACGATATGTTCAATGGTAACTTCTCTGCTTCCGCAGAATTGTATGATGGTTTGAAAGCGACTGCAAAAGTGGCTGTAGGTTATGTAGGTGTTCGTTATCAATCTACATCGAACCCATACTATGGTCAATTTGCTGCTATGGGTGGTCAAGCACAAGTAGAGGCTGATCGTATGTTTACTCTGAACCAACAATACATGTTGACATATGAGAAAGATTTCGGTGCACACACTGTTGACATTTTGGCTGGTTATGAAAGCTATCAATATACTAGTTCATATGTATATGGTGTGAAGACCAAGTTGTTTAACCCTGATATGGCTGAAGTCAACAATGCTATTCTTCAACCAAACACAGGTTCTGCAACAGATCATTATGCTACACAAGGTATCTTGGCACAAGCTAAGTACGATTATGACAACAAGTACTACTTGTCAGCATCTTATCGTCGCGATGGTTCCTCTCGTTTTGCACCAGGTCACCGTTGGGGTAACTTCTGGTCAGTAGGTGCAGCATGGGATATTAAGTCAGAGTCATTCATGGATGCTGTAGATCAAATTAACCTTTTGAAACTCAAGATCAGTTACGGTGTACAAGGTAACGATGCTATTGGTGGTTATTATCCATATGCAGACCAATACTCACTTTCTGAGAACAATGGTACATTTGCTGCCGCATTAAGCTACAAGGGTAACGAAGAGATCACATGGGAAACTTCTCACAACCTGAACGGAGGTTTGGACTTCAGTTTCTTCGATGAGCGCTTGAATGGTACCTTGGAAGGTTACTGGCGTCGTACTGTAGATATGCTTTACTTCAAGCCAGTACGTCCATCTTTGGGTTACTCTTCACTGCCAATCAACATTGGTTCGTTGTCTAACGCCGGTGTAGAGTTGGAGCTCAGTGGTGATGTAGTAAAAACTAAGAATGTGACATGGAGCATTTACGCTAACGTATCTTACAACAAGAATAAGATTCTTGAACTTGATCCATCACTCGGTGGTGAGTGGATTAGCGGAAGCACCATTTTCCGTGAAGGTGAGAACATCAACCAATTCTATATTCGCGAGTATGCAGGTGTAAATCCAGAGACTGGTGCACCTCAATGGTGGATGGATCAAGAAAAGGTTGAGGAAGATGCTAATGGTGATCCTTTGAAGGATGAGAATGGTAATCCAATATATGTATTGGATGCTGACGGCAATCCAGTAATTGAGAAAGTAACCACAGAAAGTTGGTCAAACGCTACTCAATATGCTCAAGGCGACTTGCTGCCAAAAGTATATGGTGGTTTTGGAACCAGCGTAAATGCATACGGTGTTGATTTCAGCATAGCATTCAACTATCAATTGGGCGGTAAATTGTATGACTATACTTATGCAGCTTTGATGCATAGTGGTTATAGCCGCGCAGGTCAAAACTGGCACGTTGATATTCTCAACTCATGGACTCCAGAGAACACTGAAACAGATGTTCCACGCGTAAACACTGCGGATCAATACACAACCTCTATCTCTGATCGTTTCTTGGTATCAAGCAACTACTTGAGTTTGCAAAACATTACTCTTGGTTATACTTTGCCAAGCAAATGGACTAAGAAATTGCAAATTGAGAAATTGCGTGTATATGCTGTAGCAGATAATGTAGCATTGTGCGCAGCGCGCCAAGGTCTTGACCCACGTCAAGCATATGGTATGTCTGCAGAAACATCATCTGTATATTCTCCAATCCGTTCTGTCTCTGGTGGTATCAGTATTACATTCTAATGTTTAACGCCTAAATAAAATGAAAATTATGAAAACGATTTCTAAATATTTCTTTATGGCATTAGCGTTGTGCGTATCGCTCACCGCTTGCGAAAGTATGCTGGATCTTCAACCAGAAGGTGCTACTAAGACTACCGCATTGAAACAAGATGCATATGAGAAATTGCCTGGCAACGCTGTTGCAGACTTGAATGCTATCTATGCACAAATGATTGAGTTGTATGCAGGTTTGGGTTCTTCTAACGCAAGACACTGTGACTTTGGTATCCCTTCTTGCTTAATGTTCTTCGAGTGTGAAGGTCAAGACTGGATTGGTCCTAACACTGGTTATAACTGGTTCGCTTATAGTGATTTCTATGCACGTAACTACAACTCTGTACCTTGCTTGCAAATTTGGAACACCTACTACAAGACCATTAAGGCAGCTAACGACTTGATTGGAGCTATTGATCCAGCAACTGAGAATCCAGCAGTAAAAGCTAACCTTGGTCAAGCATTGGCCGTACGTGCATATTGCTACACCACATTGGCTCAGTTGTATCAAGTTCCTTATAGCGAGGCAACTAAGGATCTTCCTTGTGTACCTATCGTTGTACCAAATATGACCGCAGAGGAGCAAACCAGTGGTCCACGTAACAGCGTTAAAGAGGTTTATGACTTGGTAATGTCTGACTTGAATGCCGCTATCGCAGCTTTGGAAGGCTGGCAACGTAGCGACAAGGGTGCAGCAGACCAAGCTGTAGCATACGGTCTTCGCGCTCGCGCCAACATGCTATTGGGCAACTATGCAGAGGCAGCTGATGATGCAGCGATGGCTCTCCAAATATCTGGTGCACAACCTTATACATTGGCTGATGTATCAAAACCAACATTCTGCCACGCTGAGCACAACGCAGTAATTTGGGCTAACATCATTGTAGAGAGCAACGATGTAGTATTGACCGGTATTATCAACTGGCCATCACATATGTCATCACTCTATACCGATGGTTATACAGGTGTAGGTACATACCGCGAGATTAGCAGCGACTTGTATAGCAAGATTTCTCCAACAGACGTTCGTAAAGGTTGGTGGTTGGATGAAAACCTCGAGTCTCCACTGCTTAACCACCCTGCTTATGCTGGTTGGAAAGGTAATGGCGTTCCTTATGCAAACGTGAAGTTTGGTGTACCAGACGACGATATGGCAAACTTGGTAGCTGATGCTGACTGGACATTGATGCGTTATGAAGAGATGATTCTCGTTCAAGCAGAAGGTCTTGCACGTTCAGGTCAAGTGGATCAAGCGAAAGCATTGCTCGAGGGTTGGGTAAAAGCTAACCGCGATGCTAACTACGTTTGCCGAGCTAGCGATGCGGCAGGTCTTGTTGACGAGATTTGGATGCAACGTCGTATTGAGTTGTGGGGCGAGGGTTTTGCTTGGTTTGACTTGAACCGTCTGCACAAACCTATCATCCGTACCACCAGCTCTAACTGGCCAGAGGCATGGATTGTAGATGTAGATGCTGATCACGCTTGCCGTATTTGGACTATTCCAGATCGCGAAATCCAAAACAACGAAGGCATTAGCGAGGAAGAAAACAACCCTGTTGGTAACCCATTTACACCACAACAGATGCCACAACGTTAAGGCTAAATCAAAAATTTGTTACCATTCATACAAATTATAAAAATAGATACGAATATGAAAACAAATAAAATTATCTTGGCAGGCATGATGGCTGTAGGTATGTTGTTTGCTGCATGTACAGAGAACGCACCTGAATACCAACCAGCTGCACCTGAAACCAATGAGATTCAAGCGTATATCTATAGCAACACAGCAACCTCAGTGGAATTGACTCAATCTGGCACACAAGTTCCAGTAGTAATTGGTCGTAATGTAACAAAAGGAGCTGCGTCTTTCGAGCTTTTGACCAATGATACCATTGGTGCATTTGAAGTAGAAACCGTATCGTTTGCTGACGGAGAAAATTCTACCACCGTTAACGTAACTGTAAATCTTTCTTATGGTGAGTCCTATAATTTGACATTGGCTATTCCTGAAGAGTATTCAACTGCATATGGTGCTCCTCAAGTATCAATCAACGTATTGGTTGACTACACATGGATGGATATGGGTATCGTACAATTCCAATCTGGTTTCTGCGGTGGCGTAGCAAAACTGAAGATTGAACAATCTAAAGAATATACCGATGCTAACGGTAATCTTTTGTTCCGTCTGAACAGCCCATACTATTATGCTACAGGTGGTCAATGGTGTACAGCACCTGGTCTTCACCTCCAATTCTTGTTGGATAAAGACTACAACGCAGTAGATATGCTTCAATACGGATTCATTGAAATGCTTGATAATGGTCCATACTTCTCCGACGGAGTAGCCCCTATCAACTACGCATACTATGATCCTATTAACTATGGTAGCTACTGCTTCTTCGTAAGCCAAGGCGACATCTATCAACTCGGTATCCTCTTCTCTGATGGATCTGGTTTGACTATAGGTGGCGAAGTATGGCAATGGATAGAAGGTTACCCAGGCGCTGCTGCTGAATAATCAGTAAGATAGAATACTATCTACAATAAAAATCATCCCTCTATGCAGTGGCATAGGGGGATGATTTTTTTTAGTTGTAAGGATCATGGGAGTTCAGAAGGTGAAGAGAGTTCTGAATGTGAAGAAGAGGTCGCAGATTTTAGTTCGCGGAAAATGACTGCTCGTACAAAACAATCAAAACGAATATACACCTTTGGTCGATTGGTGTTAGGATCTAAAGGTGCCTCTTTTTCTGGATGCTTAAGCTGAGCCTCCCATCGCTGCTGCCACTTCTGACGCAAAGCATCATCGGCTAACTCAATCTTCGCACGCTGACAAGCCTGCTTCCAATTATCCATATTCTGCTTCTCTGCACCCACTGCGGGAGTCTTCTTCCAATTACGCGGATTGCGGATGATATAAGCCTCTTGTGCCATCTCTGCAATCACATGCCCTTTGGAATCGCGGGCGCGTTTACGACGAAGGACCGTTCGATCACGGTCGTGCAATTTGCCTCGAATAGTCTCGACGGGGACAATAAATGTGGTTTGTGCCATTGTATTTAAGGGTTTTAAAAGTTCAAGGATTTTATAAGGCATTAGCTGTCATATATCAATAATAGCAATAACCTATTAATAACCTACTAATAGCCTATTAATAACCTATTAATATCCTATTATTTCCAAAGCACTGCAAAGGTACAAATAATAGACGAATTATACAAATATTACGTAGAAAAAATGAAAAAAATCTGTTCGCTAACAATTATTAAACACAACAATGCACACATACAACAAAGAAAAGATTCTTTTAAGAAAACAGCATAAACAATTTCCGCAGCAGTCAACTCCCAAGCCGCGTTCCAGGATACCGACTAAAAAAGAAGGCAACAAGGCAAATTTCGCCCCACTTTCCACCACTTTTGTAATAAACTATATATTTTGCTGATTTCCAACATATTAAATTGTTGATAACTATGATGAAAACATGTTTAAAAACATACTGAAACATTTTTTGTGGGGAAAAGTGGGGAAATATCAAATATTTTTTGTAACTTTGCAGCGGAATTCAGAGAAAGACCGCCTAAAGGCTGTTAGAAGTTGGATCACTACGTTGTTAGCCCGCCTTCGGCTGTTAGAAATTAAAATTGAAAATTATGAACACGTTTATTGGAAATATTGAAGCACGGTTGGACGGAAAGGGTCGCGTGTTTATTCCTGCTACCTATCTATACGAACGACAACATAGACAACTTGCGCGGCAATCAACTCCCTGCCGCGCCCAAGAGAGAAAAACAACAAGAAAAATTAACATTCTGAAATAACAACATGAACACATTTATTGGAAACATAGAAGCACGGTTGGACGGAAAGGGTCGCGTGTTTATTCCTGCTACCTATCGCAAGATACTGGCAGAGATGGGTTCGGCGCATATCATCATGCGCAGAGATACGGACAATGAATGTGTTATCTTCTACCCCGAACATGTGTGGCACGCGAAAGTGAGCGAACTGCGTAACGCACTTGACGAATGGGACCCAGAAGATCAAATGATATTGATGCAATTTATGTCCGAAGCCGAAATATTAGACATGGATAGCCAAGGACGTATATTACTTCAAAAGAAGAACTTGGAAATGATCAACGCAGAGCAAGACATACTGTTTGTAGGTATGTTAGATCGTTTTGCAATATGGAACCCAACCGTATTCGCAGAGAAACAAATGAGCCAAAAAGATTTGGCAGAACGCATCAGAGCAAGAATGAAACAAAAGGGAAATAATTAAAACAGAATAAACGAAGTTGCCTAAAACCTATATAAACAAAACCTAACTAATGAAAAAATTGTCTAACGTGGAATGTAGAAGCAGAATGATGAACACGAACAAGGACACACAACACGTTGAGTATCACATCCCAGCCATGCTCAACGAAACAATCCAAGGGTTGAATATTCAACCCAATGGATTGTATGTGGACGTTACCTTTGGCGGCGGTGGACACTCGAGGGCTATCCTTGAGGCAATGAGGCAAGAGGCGAAAGGCGAAAGGCAAGAGACAAAAGGCAAGTTGTACTCGTTTGATCAGGATTTGGATGCGTATGAGAATGCAATGCATTCAGACCGCTTCGCTGTTGGAAGTCAGACCGCTTCGCTGTTAGACCACGCGCAAGGCGCGTTGTTAGAAAATTGGCAGTTTGTGCATGGGAACTTCCGCTATCTACGTAACTTTATGGACTACTATGGCGTGGAGCAGATTGATGGACTATTAGCCGATTTGGGCGTGTCGTTCCACCACTTTGACTGCCCAGAAAGAGGATTTAGTTTTCGCTTCTCTGCTCCTTTGGACATGCGAATGAATCAAACAGGCGGCAAAACAGCAGCAGATATACTGAACACCTACAGCGAAGAAGACCTCGCGCGCGTACTATATATGTATGGTGAGATGAATAACTCTCGACAAATAGCAAAGAAGATTGTGAAAGCGAGAGAAAAGAAAACAATAGAGCGGACGGAGGAGTTGGTGAGTTTGGTTATAGGTGAGAAGGCGATGAGGTTAGAAGGCGATGAGGCGAAAGGCGAGATTAATATACCAGCTGGGGCGAAGAAGGATTTGGCGAGATTGTTTCAAGCCCTACGTATAGAAGTGAATGATGAAATGGGGGCCCTGCGCGAAATGCTACTAGCTGCCAAAGACCTACTAAAACCCGGAGGACGGATCGTAATACTGACTTATCATTCGCTGGAAGATCGCATTGTGAAGAACTTTATGCGCTCAGGTAATCTGGAAGGAAAAATTGAAAAAGACTTCTACGGAAATATTCTCAGTCCGTTCAAAGTAATCGAAAAAGGTTTGACAGCCAGCGCAGACGAAGTAGAACGCAACCCAAGAGCCAGAAGCGCAAAACTACGCGTAGCAGAGAGGATATAGGCGATGGGAAATGGGAGATTGAATATTGGATATAGAAAAGGAAAAATATGAGTAAGTTTTCATTGAAAGACATATTTAGTGGTGATATATTAGCACAAGAATGGTTTAAGAAACAATACAAACTAATCTTCTTGATTTGTGGATTGCTGTTTGTATATATTTATTTAGGATACCAGGCGGAACGGCAACAGCATCGTCTGAATATGCTAAACAAAGAATTGCAAGACGCATACTTCACCAAACAAACATTAAATGCACAAATGATGACCCAAACACGTCAATCCGCCATCGCCAACTCATTGGCAGAAAAAGGTAGCAAAGTGAAAGAAAGTCACCAAGCAGCTATCAAAATAGAATAAACCACTATATAAACCTATATATAACCCACATGCTATGAGTGAAAACGTAAAAAAAACTATCATGATCTTCGCCTTTATCTTTGGATTGATATTGGTGATGTTTGGTGTGGTAGTTGCCAAAATCATTTACATTCAGACTGTTGAATACGATAAATGGGAGAAGTTGAGCAGTGAGAATAGAGTGAGTAGTACTCGCACCATTCCTGCTAGACGAGGCAATATTTATGACGCTCATGGACGACTATTAGCCAGCAGTATTCCTCAGTACAACCTGCATATGGATACGCGTGTGGAGGCTCTGCATTTGGGAGGCGACACACTATTTTGGCAGTATGTGGATTCGATGGCAGAAGGTATCAGCAGGATCGTTGGCGACAAATCGCCCGATGATTATCGACAAAAAATGATTACTGCTTTCCGCGGGAAAAAGACCAAAGAACGCGATATACGTTTGACCAATACCCGCGTGAGCTACACACAAAAGAAAGAAATAGAAAAATTACCACTTATCTGTCGCGGTCATTATAAAAGCGGTATCTATTTTAGAGATGTCAATCGTCGTTCGAAACCTTTCGGCAGTTTAGGTAGTCGGACTATAGGCAGTATATATGGCGATAACGGTCATGGCAATGCTGGTATAGAGAAACGTTTCGATAAATATCTCTGCGGTGTGGATGGAGAGAGCAAGCTGGAACGCGTAGCTGGCTACTGGCAACATACTCCTATTCGTGAAGCCGAAAGTGGTGCTGATGTATATACTACATTGGATGCCAATCTGCTGGACATATGTGAGAGCAGTTTGCGCAAACAAATCACTAAGAATCAAGCCGACTGGGGGTGTGTGATTCTGATGGAAGTAAAAACTGGTGAGATAAAAGCCATGTGCAATCTGGATTTGAATACTGAAAATGGGCAGTATTATGAGACTGCAAATCACGCTGTTACACGTGTAGAGCCAGGTTCGACATTCAAAACTATCTCATTGATGGCCGCATTAGATGACAATGAAGTAGAGATTACAGATAGTATAGAAGTATGGAAAAAGGGCTGGAAATATCATACCCTATCACATACAGATGCCCACCCCGCTGACACCATCTACACTATACGCCAAGCATTGGCCGTGAGTAGCAATATCGCGTTGGCACAAATCGTGACAAAAAGTTATGATGGAAGTGCGAAAAAATTTGTAAACAAACTGAATCGCATGGGGTTGAATGATAGCATTGACTATATTATCCCTGGCGCTCAACAAGCTCTGTTGGTTGTTCCCAACGACACTGTGACTATCTCAAAGATGTCGTATGGCTATTCGGTAGAGTTGAGCCCATTGCAGATGTTGCTGTTCTATAATGGTATTGCCAATAATGGGAAAATGATTAGCCCAGTGCTGGTGAAAAAGATTTGCAAAGATGGTAAGACGCTGGAAGAGTACAACAGTTCGGTCATTCGAAATCACATATGCAACAATGCCACATTGCACGATATTCAAGATTGTCTTCATGATGTAGTATGGGACAACGAGTTGGGCACTGCATCCGTCAATCCATGGGGTATGCGCAAAGCACAAAGTAAGTGGGTAGCGATTGCAGGTAAGACGGGAACAGCTCAAATAAAAACCGAACATGGTTATAGCAGTAGCCGCCACCGCATGTCGTTTGTAGGGTATTTTCCAGAAGAAAATCCACAATATAGTTGTATCTGCGTAATTCATGGCGCTCGCAATAGAGGTTACTATGATGCAGGAATGGACTGCGGCAGCGTGGTGCGCAACATTGCAGAGAAAACAATGGCATATACCAACGAATACGTCATTGAAGAAGGAGAATTAGTTTTCACAAAAAAATAAATCAAACAGTTATGCTTCTATCCGAATTATTGCCATATATTGACGTTATTCAAGTCCTTGGTGATAGCCATGTGGCTATTACAGGTATTCAATTCGATTCACGACGCGTGGAAAAAGGCAATCTATTTGTAGCCCAAACAGGTACAGCGGTAGATGGGCATAGTTTTATATCGCAATGCGTAGATAAAGGTGCTATTGCTATTGTACTAGATAATCCAATATACATGCCCGAATCAAGTGAAGGTGTGACATATATCTACGTTAAAAATAGCGATGAAGCCTTGGGTAAGATGGCACATTATTGGTATGGCGAGCCCACCAGACATTTGCAGTTGGTAGGTGTGACAGGAACGAACGGCAAGACCACCACTGCTACACTGCTATACAAACTATTTAAGGCGTTAGGGAAGAAAGTAGGATTGCTTTCTACAGTGGTTAATTACGTGAATGATGATGCCATAGCAGCCACACATACGACCCCAGATGCGCTATCGCTTAATCAGTTGCTATCTCAGATGGTAGAGGCTGGTTGTACATACGCATTTATGGAAGTAAGTAGCCATGCTATAGCACAACAACGCATTGCGGGATTGACGTTTGCAGGAGCTCTTTTCACCAACCTCACGCGCGACCATTTGGATTATCACAAGACATTTGATCATTATCGTGACACTAAGAAGCAACTTTTTGATAATCTACCCAAAACAGCCTTTGCAATCACCAATAACGACGATAAAAATGGCTTAGTGATGACACAAAACAGTAAAGCTAGTGTATATACCTACTCTACTCGCAGTATGGCCGATTTTCGAGGAAAAATTCTGGAAGAGGGCTTCGATGGTATGTTGCTACGCATGCAAAGTGTTGCCGGAGCCGTCAATACAGAAGTGTTTGTTCCGTTGGTAGGAAGATTTAATGTAAGTAACCTGCTACTTGTATATGGTTGCGCTGTCACTTTGGGCGTTGATGCATTGGAGGTATTGCGCATATTGAGCGGTCTTTCGCCCGTCAATGGTCGCTTTGAAACTATTCGTTCTTCACAAGGTTGGACTGCCATTATTGATTACGCACACACACCAGACGCAGTAGAAAATGTACTGAAGACCATTAATGAGATTATCGGATCTAGTGCAAATGGACACAGCAAGCAAGTGATTACAGTAGTAGGTTGTGGAGGCAATCGCGATAAAGGCAAACGTCCAATCATGGCACGTATTGCATTTGACCATAGTACTCAACTGATATTGACTTCTGACAACCCTCGCGATGAAGAACCACATGCAATTTTGCAGGATATGGCAGCAGGACTAACCTCTGAAGAACTGCATCGCACGTTGATAATTGAAGATCGTGCTTCAGCCATTAAGACAGCTTGTACACTTGCTCGCCAAGGTGATGTAGTACTAGTGGCAGGAAAAGGGCATGAGAATTATCAGATTATAAAAGGTGTTAAACACCATTTTGACGATCATGAAATAGTAAAGCAATGCGCTCTCGTCAGCCATTAGACCTAAACCAAAAAACTTTTAATCAGTATGTTGTATCAATTATTCACTCAGTTAGGCAGTTTTCCAGGCGCACGCCTGATGACCTACATCTCGTTTCGGGCTATCATCGCTGGCGTATTGGCATTGTGTATTAGTATTTGGGTAGGCGGATGGTTTATCCAATTGCTTAAGCGCAAAAACATATCAGAAACACAGCGCGATGAGAAGACTGACCCATTTAATGTAGCTAAGAAAGGTGTGCCCACAATGGGTGGCGTAGTAATCATTGCTGCGATATTGATTCCATGCCTACTGATAGGAAAATTGACCAATATCTACATGCAATTGATGCTACTGACAACCATTATTTTGGGCGCGATTGGCTTTGCCGATGACTACATCAAGACCTTCCGAAAAAACAAAGATGGTCTGAATGGTTGGATAAAAATTGCTGGACAAATCACATTAGGACTTATTGTAGGTTTGACATTGCGCTATAGTCCAGAAGTTACGATGAATGAAAAAGTAACCACCCATATTGAGAACAATATCGAAGTAATAGAAAAAACGCCAGAGGTGAAATCTACACGCACAACTATTCCGTTTGTGAAGGAACATAACTTCAACTATGCGGACATGTTTTCATGGTTGGGCAATAGTAATAAATATAAAGCAGGTTGGATATTTTTTGTTGTTTTGACTATTCTGGTAGTAGCTGCAGTGAGCAATGGGGCCAATCTTAATGACGGAATGGATGGTATGTGTGCTGGCAACTCAGCTATCATAGGTATTGCCTTGCTTGCGTTATCATATATTAGCGGAAACGTGGTATTCTCGGATTATTTTGATGTGATGTATATCCCTGGTAGCGAAGAATTGACGGTATTTTTAGCATCATTTATCGGAGCATTGATTGGTTTTTTGTGGTGGAATGGTTTCCCAGCACAAGTATTCATGGGAGATACGGGCAGTCTGACCATTGGTGGAATCATTGGTGTATGCGCTGTGATTATCCATAAGGAATTGCTTCTGCCCATCTTATGCGGTGTGTTCTTGATGGAAAGTGTGAGCGTGATTTTGCAAACACAAGTATATAAATTAGCTAAACGCAAAGGAAAGCATTTGCGTATTTGGAAACGAACCCCATTACATGATCATTATCGCACCTCTATGGAGCAAGTGCTGAGAAATGACCCAACATGTAAAGTAGTATTCAAAGGTAAAGGAGCATTGCAGCATGAGACAAAAATTGTACTACGTTTTTGCATTGTGACATTGATTTTAGCAGCATTAACTATCCTAACATTGAAGATACGATAACTATGAAACGAATTGTTGTTTTAGGTGCAGGCGAATCGGGTACGGGTGCCGCCATTCTCGCCAAGGACAAGGGGTTTGATGTCTTTGTAAGCGATATGGGAGAGATTTCGCCCATTTATCAAGCATTGCTAGATAAGCACCATATAGCTTGGGAATCAGGCAAGCACACTGAGTCGCTGATTCTCAATGCCGATGAAGTCATTAAGTCACCTGGTATTCCACTAACAACTCCCTTGCTGCAAGCATTACTTGCACAACAAACACCGATTATTTCGGAAATTGAGTTTGCAGCACGATACACACGCGGCAAGATGATTTGCATCACAGGTTCCAATGGAAAAACCACCACCACCTCTTTGCTCTTTGACATGCTTCGTCGAGCAGGATTGGATGTTGGACTAGCTGGAAATATTGGCAACTCACTGGCACTGCAAGTGGCACAGGAGGATCACGCATATTATGTTATTGAACTATCGTCATTCCAATTGGATAATTGCTATGATTTTAGGGCAGATATTGCTATTTTGCTGAATATCACTCCTGACCACTTGGACAGATACGACCACCAGTTCCAGAATTATGTAGATGCAAAATTCCGTATCACGCGCAACCAAACGAGCAAGGATGCGTTTATCTACTGGAGCGAAGACCCTGTCATCAATCGTGAGATTGCGCGCATTCAACCACAGGCGACACTGTATCCATTCGGTAGCAATGAACAGAACGTGGCATATACCGATGGTTCACAACTGATTATGGGAGCTCAACCTGCAATGCCTTTATGTTTACAAGTAGATGAATTGAGTCTGAAAGGCAAGCACAATCAGTATAATTCGCTAGCGGCAGGTTTGGCTGCGCAAATTCTGCATATTCACAATGACGTTATTCGTGAAAGCTTGCGGCAGTTTGCTGGTGTAGATCATCGTTTACAATATGTAGCCACTGTGCGTGGAGTGAAATATATTAACGATTCGAAAGCTACAAACGTCAATTCTTGTTGGTACGCACTGGAAAGCATGACCACACCCACCGTGCTGATTCTTGGGGGAAAAGACAAAGGTAATGACTATAGCGAAATTGATGAATTGGTAAAAGAGAAATGTCATACACTCATTTTCATGGGAACAGACAATGGCAAACTTCGCCAACACTTTGAAGCATTAGGATTCGAAGACACAGCCTTAAGCGAAAAAAAATATATTGACACCAATAGTCTTCAGGACGCTGTAGCAGCAGCCTATCAATATGCTCGAACGGGAGATACCGTTTTGCTATCTCCATGCTGTGCAAGTTTTGACCTATTTAAGAGTTATGAGGATCGCGGCGAACAATTTATGAATGCTGTACGCAGTTTATAATCTCCATTGTTAAACCACATAGTTGATACTAAACATATGAATCACATCAAACAATATATCCGCGAACAA
Source organism: Paludibacteraceae bacterium (assembly GCA_045578255.1). GTDB lineage: Bacteria > Bacteroidota > Bacteroidia > Bacteroidales > Paludibacteraceae > Colicola. The sequence continues at coordinate 110,189 of JAZNJW010000017.1, read as the reverse complement.
ATGCAATATATCGACCGAACGTATTGGTTGCTATTTATTGCGCTGATTTTAGTGGCAGCACTCGCGTTGTTTTCTGCTAGCAGTTTTTTTGTTTTTCAAGAAGGCAATAGCACATTAGGTCCTATTCTCTCGCAAATGTTATATATTGCAGTGGGCGTGGCACTAGCTTTCATGTTGCAGTTTGTTCCAAGCAAATGGATTCGGTTCTTTGGGTATGTAGGATTGGTTGTTTCAATACTACTACTATTACTCACATTCAGTCCTTTAGGGGTGGAGATTAATGGTTCAAAACGCTGGATTAAACTCTTTGGGCTAACGTTTCAACCATCTGAATTGGCTAAACTGACACTGATCATTGTGGTTAGCGACCTATTCAGTAGGATAAAAACAATGGATGATCAGCGTAAATATTTCTGTATTGCCATGGGTATTACGCTACTCATCTGCGGAATCATTTTTATTGGCAATCTCTCTACAGCGGTACTGCTGGGCGGCATTGTAATTCTACTAGCCATTCTGGCGCGCGTACATATCAAGTATTGGGGCAGTTTGGTAATAGCGATACTTGTATTTTTGATATGCGGTTACTTCTTTGTAAATGAGGCATATGTGAAACCCAATCGCGAGATGAAGGGAATTCTTGGACGTGCTATCACATGGGTTGGACGTGTAAACGACATGCTTGATGAAAATAACGCCACCGATGCCGAGTTTCGTATTACCGATGATAATTATCAAAGTTCGCACGCAAAGATTGCCATTGCACGTGGTGGCAAATCGCCCTTTGGTGTTTTACCTGGCAATAGTATTCAACGCGATGTATTACCACAAGCCTACGCAGATTATATCTTTGCTATTATTGTAGAAGAATGGGGGATTGTAGGAGCTATTGGGTTGATATTCTTGTATTTGGCTATTCTTTTCCGCGCATGCCTAAAAAGCAGTCGATATGCCGATTTCTCAGCCATGCTGATGGTCATGGGATTGGCGCTGATGATTACATGCCAAGCATTGATTAGCATGATGGTGTCGGTAGGTATAGGGCCCGTAACGGGACAACCACTGCCTATGATTAGTCGTGGTGGAACCAGTGCTCTGATTACAAGCATCTACTTTGGGATTATTATGAGTGTCTCACGCGAACAAACCACCTTGAAAGCTCGCCAGCAAGCAGCTATTAATCATAGTCTAGAGAAAGTACCTGAAATTCAGTTGGATTAATATACATAATACATCATGAAATACCTTATTAGTGGTGGCGGAACAGGAGGTCATATCTTTCCCGCCGTGAGCATAGCTAACGCATTGCGTGAAATAGATCCTACGTGTGACATTCTATTTGTGGGAGCCTTAGGGCGCATGGAGATGGAGCGTGTACCTCAAGCCGGTTACAAAATTATAGGTCTGCCTATCAAGGGTTTTGACAGAAGCCATCCATGGCGCAATGTGCGAGTGGTGATTGATTTGCTACGTTCCATGTGTCAGGCACGTCAGATTATACATGATTTTCGTCCTGATGTAGGTGTGGGAGTAGGTGGATATGCTAGCGGCGCTGCTATGAAAGTGGCAGCGAAAATGGGGGTACCTATCCTGCTGCAAGAGCAGAATGGCTTCGCTGGAGTTACCAACAAACTGCTGAAAGATGATGCAAAAAAGATTTGTGTAGCATACGAAGGTATGGAACGTTTCTTCCCAAAAGAGAAAATCATTCTTACAGGAAATCCCGTACGCCAGAATTTGAAGGATGGAACGAAAGAAGATGCTATCCAATACTTCAACCAAGAATTTGGCGTAAACTTTACTAATGAGAAAAAGACATTACTGATTATTGGTGGTAGTTTAGGTGCGGGTACTATCAACCAAAGTATTATTGCACATTTACAAGAATTGGCAAAGAGCGACGTTCAAGTAATCTGGCAAACAGGCAAGAATTATTTTGCAAATTGCAAGAAAGCACTTGCCAATTACCAATTACCAATAGTCAATAGTTCTATCATCTGCACTGCATTTATTTCGCAAATGCCATTGGCATACGCGTTAGCTGATTTGGTGATTTCACGTGCAGGCGCGTCATCCATATCGGAATTATGTTTGCTGGGTAAACCATCTATTTTGGTACCATCACCAAATGTGGCAGAAGACCATCAAACACATAATGCTATGGCCTTAGTACGCAAAGGTGCTGCAATACTGGTGAAAGATGTTGATGCTAAAGAAAAAATGGTAGAAACGGCTCTATCACTTATTCAAGATGATGAACGACTAGGAATCTTACACGAGAACATCCTCACTCTTGCCCTACCCGATTCAGCCAAACGGATAGCGGAAGAAGTGATTGCATTAGCAAAGAAATAGTATTAGATTTCAGATTCTAACAGTAAAATGTTATAACTGCAAGTTTCCTAAGCGCTTAGAGGTATTCCTATGAAATATCTTTAACTCATTTTCTATACTATCATTTGGCAACGTGAAAGGAAGTTGTCCCTTAAGATAGTCGGAAGTAGGAATACAATAGTAGTTGCGGCGTTCACCAAGTAAACTGCCCTTGTGAACATACACTGGTATGTAATCAATTTTCACGATTTCATGCGAATTGCGATCAATATCCACGGTAGTCATTATACCTCCATTGGAGTCCTCCCAACGTTGATTGCTAATTAAGTTGCCTAATGCATACATAATTGGCACACGTCTGCCATCTGCAGCAGTCAATACTTCGTAATCCTGTACCACATGTGGATGACCACCAATAATCAAATCTATTCCTAAGTCAGCCAACCATTGTCCTACTCCTTGCTGATAAGCATTGTGGGTTAGTTGATATTCTGTACCCCAGTGGATATACATGATACGCAAATCAATCGTGGTATCTTTTAGGCTCTTTGCCAAATCTATTTCTAACTGCTCCGTTTCGATATAGTTTACACAACATGGCCAGGTTGGAGTCAATTGATTAGTACCATAGGTGGCTGTAAAAAGTGCGATTTTAATATCGTCAATATGAAAAATTAAAGGATATTGATCTGTTCGCTCTGTGGTATCACGATATGCACCCATCGTAGGATAAGGAGAAAGTTTCTTCAAAGTGCGACGCATACCACGTTTATCACCATCTAAGATGTGATTGTTTGCCACTGAAAAAACTTGAAATCCAGCATCCACCAATTCATCAAGGAAAGCATCAGGGGTGCGAAACTTGGGATAACCACCGTATGGCTTGCCAGATAGGGTTGTTTCAAAATTTACGATATTGATGTCCGCATCCGCTAAATAGGGGCGCAAATAACGGAAATTTGGTTCATAATCGTATGACCTCGTATCTTTTTTCCATGCCCATAGGTACTGAGTGGAATGCTGCATAGCATCTCCAGCAAAAAGCAATCGAACGTAGTTTCGCGAAGAATCTTTTAAGGCGAACTCGTGATGTCCTTGCGCAAGAAGGTTATTTAAGACATACGAAAATAGCACACATATCAGCAATAAATATGACCTTTTCATGGTTGAATATTTTACATTTTCGGCACAAAGGTACAAATAAGTTGGGAATTATGCAAATTGTAGCATCATTTTTCAATAAAAAAACTGCCTAACCAAGGTTAGACAGTTCATTTTTGCTGCTGAGCAGGTAAGATTACTTACGGATACCCAACTCTTTGATGATAGCACGATAACGCTCAATGTCTTTTGCTTTCAAATAGTCTAGCAAACGACGACGCTTACCTACCAACATGGTCAATGCGCGCTCAGTACCGAAGTCCTTGTGGTTCTTCTTGAGGTGCTCGGTGAGGTGGTTAATACGGAAAGTGAACAGAGCGATTTGGCTCTCTGCAGAACCAGTGTTCTTAGCGTCATTGCCATACTTAGCAAAGAGTTCTGCTTTTTTCTCAGATGTCAAATACATTGTGATTTGATATTTAATTAGTTAAACAATTATGACCTCGCATGATGCTACGATCCAAACGATGTCACATCTATCTGCTTTTTTGCAAAGCGGGTGCAAAGGTACTACTTTTTTTTGAAACCACCAAACAATTTTGATTTTTTGTTTGATTTATTGGTGAATTTCAAATGGGAAAGAACCTATGAGTTCACCATCCACAAAGAAATCCGCATTATATACACCAATCTGCAATATCTCTTCAACTAGCCAATACATTGCTCCAGAGACTTCCTCGCCAGCGTATTCAAAATCTTTGCTTACAGAATATGCAATTTCGCTATTCTCAAACGCAAAAACATCATTAACATCCTTTTGCATTACTTCGCCATCAGGACGCGTGATACGCATATACAATGTTTTTAGACCTGGTGTATTGGTGATATTACGAGCAATGGTATAGTCAAATTGCAATTTCATTATTTGTGAATAGATTGTAGTTTTGCGATCTCGTTTGTTAAGAGGAATCATTTGGAAATGACTGATTTCAAGCATGGATGCTCGAGAAACTACCTCAGCAAGTTGGGTACGTTCTGCCTCCAGCTGCTGTGCCTGACGAGCCACTTCTTGATATTGTTGCTTAACCTGCTGATTCTCTCTTACCAATTGTTTGTTGGTTCGGTCAAGCGAATCAATCTGGTGGACATAGCTCACCATCACTTGGCGCACTGTAGCCAATTCCTTTTTAAGTTCGGCTATGCGACGTGCATTAGTAACCTTAGTAATACGTAATTCTTCACGTAAGTCTTGTACACGTTGTTGCTCTTTTGCCAACAATTGTGCCAAAGAGTCGTTGTGGATATCCTGTGCTTGGAAGCCATCAAACTGAATGGCAAGTTCCTCGTACTCATCCTCTAATTGCTCTTTTTCAAACTCCATGATTTCCACCATCTCTTGCATCTCCGTATGCTGACGGTAGTTCATCCACACAAGAAATAAACTGACAGCCCCCAAGGCTGCTACCAAAGCGATAAGAATGACTTTCGCTGTATTTTTCTTTTCTGATGTCATAAAATATATTCTAATTTTCAAACATAAACTATAGAATATCTAATAGATTCTCCATATGTGTACTTCTCGAGCCTTTGAGAAGTATATTTTTACCATTAAGAGGATGTTTTTCGAAATATTCATGCAATGCCTCAACACTTACAAAGATAGGATATGGTGAAGTGGTTTGCAAGTATTCTTCTCCAACAAGGAAGACGTTATCTGCTTTGCGCTCCGCCAACATATTCACGATATTCTGGTGCTCGAGGTGCGAATACTCGCCCAATTCACGCATGGCACCAAGGATGTATGTATCGCCTTTGAAGGCATTGATTGCTGCCTGCATGGAGGTTGGATTGGCATTGTATGCATCTACAATCAGTTGGTTGTTAGCCGTTTGCATGGCTTGCGATCGGTTGTTGGTGGGCACATATTGTCGAATAGCCGCCAATGCTTGTTCATAGGAGACACCAAAATACTCACCTACGCATATCGCAGCCGACACATTCTCTGCATTATATTCTCCCACAAGATGCGTGCCACTGGGCATGGTACCCGTTGCGTAATCAACAGAGTGGATATTGGACGCCGCTGAAGCGGCTATAGGATATGGGACGCCCTGCGGGCTATTGGACACTTCGCTATTGGTCATAGGCGATGAGGCAAGAGCATTCTCATGCATGCGCATGAGGTAAGGGTTATCGGCATTACGGAAAATGGTGCCGTTGTGGGCTACGAGGTAGTCATAGAGTTCTTGTTTGGTGCGTTGTACGCCCTCAAACGAACCAAATCCCTCTAAGTGCGCGCGACCGACGTTGGTGATGAGTCCGTAGTTGGGTTCTGCGATGTCAACCAATTCCTTGATGTCGCCAGGGTGCGATGCACCCATCTCTACGATAGCCATCTCGTGTGCACGTGTGATTTGTAATAAAGTGAGAGGTACACCAATCTGGTTGTTGAGATTACCTTGCGTGTAGTGAAGGTTATATTTGGTGGAAAGGACAGTAGCTAATAGCTCTTTGGTGGTTGTCTTGCCGTTAGTACCCGTGATGCCAATGATTGGCAATCCGAGTTCGCGGCGCCACGCACGTGCCAAGTCTTGCAGAGCAAGGAGGGTGTCCTCTACGAGGAGGAGACGGTTATTAGGCGATGAGGCGATGAGGCAATCAGGCGATGAGGCGAGAGGCGATGAGGTAAGGGTAGCGAAGACTTCTGGGTTGTCGATGACAGCCAACGAGGCACCGCTTTCAAGGGCTTGTTGGGCAAACTTATTACCATCAAAACGCTCACCATGCAATGCAAAGAACACGCAACCTGCAGGCAGGTTACGTGTGTCTGTACTGACAAGGAGAGAGTCCTTATTTTGTATCAAAAGATCCCAATTCATGGTAATCAATTTATTAACGACAATATTGACAACTTCCGCGGCAATCAACTCCCTGCCGCGGCAAGAGGAACAAAATTATCAACAATGAAGACGATTACTTCTTGTTTGGTAGTTCGAGGCCATAGCCTTTCTTCTTATCTTCCACCTTGAGAGCGAGGCTGAGCAAGAATGCCAAGACGCCAAACGAAGCAAAGACAATCATTGGCACTACATAGCCGTTGGTAGAAACGCGAAGCGAACCAATCAACATTGGCACTAAGCACAAACCGATATTTTGTACCCAGAAAATCAAGCAATAGGCAGAACCCAAAATCTTCTCATCAATGATCTTTGGAACACTGGGCCACATGGACGCTGGTACCAAAGAGAAGCTAACACCCAACACAAGAATTGTGCAGAGAGCCAACGTCTTGCTTGGATAAAGTGGCAAGACAAACGCGAAAATACTATGGCAAATAACCATGATGATCGCACCTACCATCATCATCGATGCACCTTTACCCTTATAGTCGATGAACATACCAAGGAATGGAGTCAAAACCATTGCCAAGATTGGGAACCATTTGAACAAACCAGACGCCTCAGCGTTGGAAATCATGAGGGTCTCCTCAAGGAAGTTGGTCGCAAAGCGTTGGAATGGGAAGATAGCAGAATAATAGAGTACGCACAAGAGGGCGATGATCCAGAACATCTTGCTGGAGAAGATCTTACCGAGGTCAGACACATGGAACTCATCCTCAGGGTCATGCATATCAGTCGCCTCGCCAATTGCCACGAGTTGCTTGTCGAACTTGGTGTCCATGATAGTGAACACGAAGAAGTTGAGCAATCCCACCACAAGCAAGAGAGCAGCGAAAAGCAATGAAGCCACTACAGATGGTTGACCGTTTACAGCGAAATGCTCGCTGATAGCAGGAGAGAACGCCATAGCAGCGAACACGCCAATACGAGCAATAGCCATCTCAAGTCCCATAGCGAGTGCCATCTCTTTGCCTTTGAACCACTTAGCGAGAATCTTACTAACAGTAGTACCTGCCATCTCGCAGCCGCAGCCGAAGACCATAAAACCGAAGGCAGCCATCTTGGCAGAACCAGGCATAGCCGTCCACCAAGAGTTGAGCCAAACGATATTGTTGGCATCAAACCAGTCGGAGATACCAATATATTTGATAGAAGCGCCGAGCACCATCAAGCCCGCAGAAAGCAAGCCGGTGAAGCGAACACCCATCTTATCAAGAATAATTCCTGCAAAAATGAGGAAGCCAAAGACGCAGAGGATATACTCCGCAGAAGCGTAGGTACCAAAGACGCCTTGATCCCAACCGAGTGTATCGTTGAGCACAGAAGCCAATGGAGAAAGGATATCCACGAACATGTACGCAAAGAACATCATCGATGCCACAAGGATGAGCACCGTCCAACGTGCAACGGCAGAGTCGCGGAGAGTTTTTTGAAGTTGTTTAGTCATAATTGTATTGTTCAAAATGGTTCAACATTGTTCAAAATGGTTCAATGTTGTTTGTCGTTATTTACAAGGCTTCGTCCTCTGGTTTTTCAACCAAGGGACGAGGCGCAGTTTTTTTCTTTTTTTTGAGCCATGCTGCTTTACGTTGCTCGTATTCAGCATAGTGTGATTCCAAATAGCCGTCAGCCATAAAGCAGCGGGAGTTTGGAGAAGATTATTGAATACCCAACTCTTTCTTAACCAATGGCATAAGATCAAGAGCATCAGGAGCAATATAATGCAAGGTCATAGCCTCGAATACATAGGTGCAACCTTGTGCTTGACTCACTTTTTTAATAGCATCCAACATGCGTTGTTGGATAGGAGCCATAAACTCTTGTTGTTTCTTTTGGATATCCTCTTGAGCCGTATTGCGGAAAAGATAGATACGTTGCTCCATCTCAGCAATCTCTTGTTGACGGAAATCACGAACACCTGCAGTCATTGTAGCTTGGTCTTTTTGGAAAGCTGCTACTTTCTTATTAAACTCCTCTTGCATATTAGCAAATTGAGCCTCATATTGACCAGCTAAGGTATCCAATTTAGCCTGTACATCTTTTAACTCTGGCATAGAAGCCAATAGTTCTTGTGAATTGATGTGTCCGAGTTTTTGTGCGCTTGCGAGGATAGGTAAAACCATAGCAAGCATAAGGATTAATTTTTTCATTATTCTTTTAATTTTTAATGTTAATATTATTCTTTATTCAGTGTTTACACAAGGTTATATATCCGAAAAGAATTGTGCGATTATTGTGCTATACAGACAGGGATCTTTCGGCTATTTTGCGCCCAACTTCTCTAACACTTGATCAGAGATATCTAATCGGCTTGACATATAAATCAAACTGGGATCAGCAGATCGGTCTTTGACAACATCGTATCGTTTCTCAGTGGCAATATCTTGGATAGCCGTATAAATTTCATCTTGAATAGGCTTGAGCAGTGCCTCTCGTTTCTTATACCATTCTCCCCCCTCGCCAAAATACTTGCGTTTGAGTTCCAAGACTGATTGCTCCTTTTCTAGAATGAGATCTTCTCGCTGTTTCTTCATATCAGCAGATAGGAAGATTTGCTCAGTCTGGTAGTTACTAACCATGACCTGAAGTTCTTGTTGCACAGCATCAATCTCTTTTTGCCATCTTTTTGAAATCATAGTAAGTTGCTCATTAGCAGTCTCATATTGAGGAAGATTTTTCAAAATATACTGCATATCAATATATGCAGCTACGAACTTTTGAGCAGAGATAGGAGTTAATGTTAAACTCAGCAAAAAAATGCCAAAAACAATAATTCGTTTCATCATATCATTTGATTATAATTCTTGACCTAAAACAAAGTGGAATTGTGATCCGCCATAACTATTCGAACCATTGATAGGGTCGAATCCCCATCCCCAGTCAATACCCATCAAACCAAACATTGGTAAGAACAAGCGCACACCTACACCAGCAGAACGTTTGAGATTGAACGGATTGTAGTCCTTGATATCAGCGAAACAATTACCTGCCTCCACGAATGCCAATGCCCATATGGTAGCATTTTGCTCAAGTGCGATAGGGTAACGCAATTCCATTGAAAATTTATTATATACATAACCCATATTACGTCCCGTGGCAGGGTCATAAGGAGTCAAAGAACCTGATTGATAACCACGCATGGCAATGTATTCAGTAGAATAGCTGGAGTAGCTGGACATACCATCGCCACCCATGTAGAAACTTTCGAATGGCGACTTCGCATTTTTATTGTAATGTCCAAGATAACCAAATTCCGCACGAGCCATTAACACGAGTTTAGAATCTGGTGAAAGTGGTGTAAAGACTTTTCCCGAGAAACGCCACTTATGATACTCTAACAAATTGTATTTCTCGGTTGTGGACATTTGTGCATATTGCGCGTCTGTGGTACCTTTGATGAGTGAGTAAGGAGGGGTTATCTTCAAACCCAAAGTGAATTGTGAGCCACGGCGCGTATAAATAGGGTTGTCAATACTTGAACGAGATAATTGAAGATTAAGAGCCAAGTTGTGACTGGTTCCATCGGTCAAAATCATATATGGCCAATCCTTCATCATATACATTTGGTAGCTCAGTTCGCCATAGAAAGAGAAATAGTCATCTGGCCAACTAAGACGTTTACCATATCCCAAGCTCACACCAAACGTACGTAGATACTTATCTGGATCCGCCTCAGACTCTTGCAACTGCTGCAAGTAATTGGAGTTGCCAGAATAGGCATAATAATTGTAATAGGTATTGTAGAGGTTCTGATATGCTTGATAATAGCGATCAGAATAGCCTGTCTGTGAAGCAAAGAAGATATTAGCACTCAATGAGTTAGGGCGTTTGCCACCCAGCCAAGGTTCCAAGAAACTCACAGAAGCTGATGTATAGTACACTCCATTGGTTCGTGCATTGACGCTGAATGTTTGTCCTTCGCCTTGCGGTACAATACGATAGGTCTCTGGATTAAACAGGTTTTGAATAGCAAAGTTGGTAAATTTCAAGCCCAACGTTCCTATTAATCCAGTCGCACCCCAACCGAGTGAGAATTCGATTTGGTCGCTTGATTTCGTTTCCAATTGATAGGTAACATCCACTGTACCATCTTCTGGATTCGGCTGGATATCTGGTACAAGATTCTCTTGGTCGAAGTGACCCATTTGAGCCAACTCACGCAAACTACGCATGATGTCTGATTGGCTATAGAGTTGTCCTGGCTTGGTATATAACTCACGACGAACAACGTGCTCGTACACGCGCGTGTTACCTACTATATTAATCTGGTTGATAGTAGCGGGTTGTCCTTCGTACATGCGCATTTCAAAATCAATCGAATCATTGTTAATACGCACCTCCACAGGATCCACATTAAAGAAGAGATAACCCTGATCGGTGTACAATTTAGCAACAGCATCATCATCTTCGTTGAGACGTTTATTGAGTTCTTTAAGATTGTAGGTATCGCCCTTTTTTAAGCCCAGAACTGCATTTAGATATTCGTAAGGATACACTGTATTGCCTACCCAAACGATATCTCCAAACACATACCTTCCACCTTCATCAATAGTCAAATAGACGTCTACGCGTGTTGAATCACCAGGTGTTGGAACGATACTATCCGCTATTACACTCGCGTCACGATAACCTATTTCGTTATATTTCTCAATAATTAGTTTTTTATCATTTTCAAATTCGGAAGCTACAAACTTCTTTGGTCGGAAGAAATTAATGATGTTATTATCATTTGTTTTCTTCATCGCAAAGTTAATTTGATTATCCGTAAGTGCCTCGTTGCCATTAATATAGATGTTACCTACCCTGGTCTTAACTTTTCTATCCACATTCACTGCGACCTTTACATACCCGGGACGGTCTTTATCATCAAATTGAAGAACCTGAACAGTAGTCTCACGAAATCCTTTTTCCAACAAATACTTGGTAATGACCTTCTTTGCCCTATCTTCCATATCAGGAGTCATTTGACCATCCTTCTGCATTCCTATTTTCACCTCAACGTCTTCAATCTCGCTCTTCTTCAGGCCATTATACGCCACTTCCGATATACGTGGACGTTGCTTAAGTACTATTTCAATCCAAATTTTATCCCCTTCTATCTTAGAGGCTTTGAATTTCACATCAGAAAAAAGGCCTTGTTTCCAGAAACGCCTTAGGGATTTTGTGATTTGATCACCTGGGATTTCAACCTTATCCCCCACTGCCAAACCAGAGAAACCCACCAACACAAAGTCCTCATAACTCTCTGCTCCAGAAACCGTTATGCCAGCTATCTCATAGGTCTTGCGCTGCATGGTGTATTCAATAACAGGCATTGACACTTGTTCAGTAGCCAACGAATCGACTACTGATACTTCATTATTCGTTTGTGCGAGAAGGGGTAGCACAACGAATATTCCTAATACTATATTAATGAACTTGTTCACTGGTCTTTCCAAATCTTCTTTCACGATGTTGATAATCTATTATGGCACGATAGAATTCATCAGGTGTAAATTCAGGCCATAGGCAATCTGTAAAATATAGTTCGGTATAAGCCAACTGCCATAATAAGAAGTTGCTTATACGTAATTCGCCGCTAGTTCGAATCAACAAATCGGGGTCGGGCATTTGCGCTGTTGTCATATATGCCGACACTATTTCTTCGTTGATATCTTCCAACAATACGTCATTTTGCTGAACAGCTTGAGCTATCCCACGAACAGCCTGGATAATCTCCCAACGCGCACTATAACTCAGCGCGATAACCAAACGCAAACCCGTATTTAAACTTGTTTCTTCTATGCACGCGCGGAATTTTTGACGGGTGTTTTCTGGTAATCGCTCCAAATCGCCAATTGTAAGCAATCGGATATTATTCTTCATCAGAGTGGATGTCTCTTTTGCAATGGTATCAATCAAAAGTGTCATCAGAGCATCCACCTCTTCTTTAGGACGATTCCAGTTCTCTGTAGAAAAAGCATAAAGCGTCAAATACTCAATTCCTAGTTCCGCAGCAGTCTCTGTGATACGGTGCACCGTTTCTACCCCCTGACGGTGGCCAAACATACGCGCCATACCTTGACGTTTAGCCCAGCGCCCATTGCCGTCCATTATGATAGCCACGTGACGCGGTATGCGATTGGTTTGTATTTGTTCTTTATAACTCATTTTTTATTGTGGATAAAACGTACGTTTATATCTCAATCTAAAGAAATCAACGCTGATGCCTACTGTAAATGTAGAAAACACATCATTATTCATTATATTAGTTGCAGAGCCATGCCATCCTTTGTTATCCAAATCGTCTTTCAATAGATATATTTGATGTTGCCAAAGTGCCTGTAATTGCCATTTATCCGCAAATTTCCATTTCAGCCCTATACCGATTGGGATATAAACCCTCTCCAGTGTTGATAGACAATTACCTAAATCAAATTTCATTTCTTTATCCGTTACGCAGAATATAGGTTCATTCTTCACATTGCTCGTAAAACCAAAACCAATAGCAATGAACGGAGATATAGCTTTTACGCGTTTATCATATGGATCCACACCATATCGAAAAAAATTGTATTCAACACTAATATCTGCATTTGCCCACTCATACTTTGGCGTTACTTGCTGTTGAATTTGCGCCCGTACAGCCCAATGTTGGTCAAACTTGTATCTGATACTCAGTCCCGCAATCGCAGCTGATTGTACGTTACCATCCCCGATAATATAATTATATCCCCCCTGAATTCCTCCGTCAAACATGAAAGTAGTCACTTCCTGTGCTGTACTCCAGATAGGAAGTGCTACAATCAACATTAAAACATATCGTAATCTTATGAACCTCAACAACGATAGAATACTCTTTTAGAAGACAGCAGTTACCGTACGCTCAATAAACTTAACAGTATATATTACGCCCACACTTGCCACAATATTATGCGCACTAAAAGGTCCCTTAGGCAAATCCTCATACGAAACTCTTGGAGTATATTGCACTTGTCCATCCTGCGGATTTCCATTCGCATCAAGTACCTTATCGAATACAATGTAATCCTTTTCCGGATTACCCTTTTCAAGATCACGTAAAGGTTGCATAGTTCCGCCAGCAGGGTTACCCATAAGATACATCTGGTATTGACAAGCAAACTTCAACTGCCAACTGCGAGCTAGACGGAATTTCACACCCACGCCTAATGGAACATAAAAAGCGAATCCCGGATCCTTAATTACAGGATAAGCAGTCGTGCTGGCGTCCGTCCATTCTTTTTTTCCTACTCCCCAACGATACTGCGCCGTCTTACTATGAATAGAGGCTCCTACACCAAATGAAACATAAGGCGTCCAAAGATCGGAAGCACCTCCATATTTTAGGAAGTTATACTCAGCTTGCAAATCCACATTCCACATCGCATTGTAATATGCTAATTTATTATAGTTACCTATTTCTTGAGGCGTTCTATTATCTATCTCTGTAAATCGCATACGTTGGCGCATTCCCTGAAGTTGGATTGACCATTGTCTCGTAAACAAATAGCGTAAAGCCGCACCATATGTCTCAAAAGCAGGAAATGGAGCACCACCATTAACCAACGCCATTTGGTTTTCTCTAGTATAAACGTCATTGATCACCGTGCTAGGGGTCCAATAAAAGCCATCGCCGATTAATAGCGATACTTCTACCGGGTAACTCTGTGAAAACACTGACATCGTACTAAACGTCATCACCACAATTAGAAAAAATTTACACTTTTTCATAATAATTATACTTTTTTTTCTTATTTATACATTTGACCCGCAAAGGTACTACTTTTTTTTGATATATGCAAATTATTTCTTCAATAAAATTTTGAGGGCATCGGCTACACGGCTTACTTCCACAATTTTAATCTTTGCATTTGGCACACTATATTTCTGTCCAGCAGGCACGATAATCTGCTTAAAACCAAGTTTTTCCGCTTCTTTTATGCGCTGATCGATACGATTTACGGGGCGTATTTCGCCGCCTAATCCCACTTCACCCGTCACACATGTTTGTTCATCCAATGCTATGTCCATATTCGAAGAAAGCACTGCAGCCATCACAGCCAAGTCAATGGCAGGGTCATTCACCCGTAGCCCTCCTGCTATATTCACAAATACATCTTTTTGGAGCAATTTGAAGCCTACGCGCTTCTCCAATACTGCCAACAACATATTCAGTCGTCTGCCATCAAACCCAGTACTACTGCGTTGCGGAGTTCCGTATGCAGCACTCGCCACCAACGCTTGCACCTCAATCAGCAAAGGCCTCACTCCTTCCACAGCCGCAGCAATAGCTATACCCGACAACCCTTCGCGATTACTTGACAACAGCAGTTCGCTAGGATTCACCACCTCGCGCAAACCATCTTGCTGCATCTGAAAAATTCCCAACTCACTCGTGCTGCCAAAACGATTTTTTTGTGCACGCAAAATACGATACACATAATGCTGATCACCTTCGAACTGCAATACCGTATCTACAATATGCTCTAGCACTTTAGGACCCGCCAGCGAACCTTCTTTGTTGATGTGACCAACAATAATAAATGGAATATTCTTCTCTTTGGCGTATTGCAATATCTTCGCTGCGCACTCGCGCACTTGCGTTAGACTACCTATACTAGCCTCAACACTCTCTGTACCAATCGTTTGAATACTATCTACCACCACCACGTCTGGCTGCAATTCCGACACACTATCCAGTATTCGTTCCAGCGATGTCTCTGCCATAATATACAGATTATCTGGCGAGCCCGCCAAACGTTCCGCACGTAATTTCAGTTGTTTTGCGCTCTCTTCACCACTCGCATATAGCGTTCGCCTCTTCCCCATTATCATCAACACCTGCAACGCCAATGTGGATTTGCCAATACCAGGCTCACCGCCTAATAGCACAATGCTACCAGGCACTAAGCCTCCGCCTAAGACGCGATTGAGTTCTGCCGACTGCATATCAATTCGCATCTCCTCGCGCGCTTCCACATCCTGCAAACGTTGTGGCTGCGCACCCCTGCGAAGACTTGTACCACCTTTCCCTATTCCTATTTCCGTTTTTACCTCTTCTTCATATGTTCCCCATTCCCCACACACAGGGCAACGACCAATCATCTGTGGAGCTTTCGCTCCGCAGTTGGAACATACATATTGTGTCGAAGTCTTCATTTATATCTCTATAGTTGTACATTCTTCCGCCAATATGGTATTGGCAAAAACCTCTTGCGCCTCGTTCAGAAACACCGTATGGTCATCTTCGCGCGCACTGAAATGCCCAATAACCAATTTTCCCACACCTGCCATCGAAGCTATTTGAGCCGCTTGTTTTGCCGTAGAATGTGTATGCTTCTTGCATTTGTCTGCATCCTTTTCTGTATAGGTCGCCTCATGGTACAACACATCTACCCCCGCTATCTGTTCCACAATCTGTTCACGATAGGCAGTATCCGAACAATACGCATAGCGCTTGTGAGCACCCGTATCGCGATGGTGTTCCGTAAAGAGGAAACCACAAGTAGGCACCTTATGCTTCAACGGAATCGTCTCAATAGTCAGCGTTCGATCCTCAAAGATCACCTCACGCTTACGCGGATTAATCGCGTGAAAAACAACTTCATACGACATATCTTCGCAATGGTAATCCAGCCACGGACGCAGCAGTTTCTCTAAATCACCATGCGCATAGATGTGCAATGGTTGGGTGCGGTTCATCATACCGAGTGTAGAAATCAGACCAATCAGTCCATAGCAATGGTCACCGTGCAGGTGCGAAATCAGCACAGTATATAACCGCGCTGTTTTTACACCCAGTTGCCGCATTTTCAATTGCGTACCTTCGCCACAATCTACTAGAAACGACTTGTCACACAACTCCACAATCTGCCCAGAGGGCGAATTTTGGAATGTTGGCATAGCACTTCCGCAACCTAATATAGTAAGAGTGTTGTTCAATGTGGTTCAAAATGGTCAATGTGGTTCAACATTGGTTATTTGCGCAAACTGAGATAAACGCGCATAAATACCGCTTTGGTATATTGTGGAAAGTCGCCTTGTTGAATCCAACCATAATATCCAGGATCGCGACGAAATACGTCAGCCACTCGCTGCCCTTTATATTTACCAAAGTTGAATATCTCCACGCCTTCTGCATCATACGCAATGCGACCTGCAAAATCCGCAAAACGCACATTTCCAGCAGTAAACGCAGCTAAATCGCCCACGTTAGTTGGAATATCATATCTCTCTAACTGAGCCATTAACACTTCATAAGTCGCCATCGTATCGGCATCTGCCGAGTGCGCATTGGTCAGGTCTTTTCCACAGTAGAATTTATACGCAGCCACCAAGTTTCTTGGTTCTTGACGTTGAAAGATAGTAAAGACATCCACCATCTTTTTCTTTTTCAAATCAATATCCACACCCGCACGCATCATCTCTTCCGCCAACAGTGGTAGATCGAAATGATTCGAGTTATATCCAGCCAAATCGGCATCTTCCAACACTTGTGCTACTTCTTTTGCTATCTCATTGAATGTCGGACATGCCACCAGGTCCTCATCGTAAATTCCGTGCACAGCACTTGCTTCCTCAGAAATGTGCATCTGCACCTCTTGCCCCAACATCATATAGGTAGGTTTAACACGGAAGGTCTTCCCCTCCGAACTACCATCGGGAAAGACCTTGTAATAACTTAACTCTACTATCCTATCGGATGCAATATTTAGTCCCGTGGTTTCCAAATCAAAGAACACCAACGGACGCGTAAGTTTCAACTTCATTCGCAGACGTTTAGATTAGTCGTTTAGTAGCATTGGCATGAGCAAAATCAACAAATCTTGTCCTTCTTCATTCTCGGCAGGCAAAATTAGACCCGCACGCGCAGGATCTGCCAACTGTATCAGGACATCTTGTGAAGCAATATTCGACAAAATCTCAATCAAGAATGGCGCCTTAAAACCAATTGCCATTGGCATTCCGTTATAATCGCAAGCGATTGTTTCCTCTGCTGATGTAGAGAAGTCAATATCTTGTGCAGAAATCTTAATTTGATTCTCACTCAATGCTAATTTCAGCAAACTGGTGCCCGTATTTGCAAATACGGCTACGCGTTTGCAGGCATTCACAATTGTCTGACGATCAACAACTACTTTATTGGTATTATTTTGTGGAATCACCGCATTGTAGTTAGGGAAACGACCCTCAATCTGGCGGCAGACAATCACTGTTGTGCCAAACACAAACTTCGCATTCTTTTGTCCAAACGTAACTACCACATCCTCTGCTTCTTTTTGCAGCACTTGGCGAAGCAATTGAGCAGGTTTCTTTGGCAAGATAAAACTTACTGCTTGCGAGCCTTTCACACTATCATTTACATAGCGAACCAAACGATGCGCATCTGTCGCCACCATGGTAATTTTTTCCTCATTCAAGTCAAAATAGATACCATTCATCACAGGACGTAACTCATCATCCGCGGTGCAGAAAATAGTCTTATTAATAGCATCTAATAGCACATTTGCTGGCATCGTGAAGGTGTTATTACCATCTTCTACAGGCATCTCTGGATATTCCAAACCGTTTGCGCCAACAAAACTATATGTACCATTCGAACTAGTAATATTCAAGCCAAAGTTCTGATCATCAATCTGGAAAGTCAATGGTTGCTCCGGAAACTCTTTTAAAGTATCCAACAGCAATTTTCCACCTACTGCCACTTTACCTGCACCTTGTGCATCTTCCACAATCAACGACGTACGGATGGTGGTTTCGCTATCCGAAGCGGTCAAAGTCAATACATCGCCATTTAAATCAAACAATACAGCTTCTAAAATCTGCAAACTATTTTTTGCAGCAATTACGCGACTCACTGCTTGCAATTGTGCAAACAATTTCGTACTGGATACATTAAATTTCATATTCTTTCTGTTTTTATTATTTCACTTTTTACTTTTCACGTCCAACTCTTCAGTTTTCAGTTTGTATTCCGCCCGCAAAGATACAAAAAATCTGTGAATTATGCAAATTATTTGTGCATTTTATTTATTTTTTGTACCTTTGTGCCCAAATTCCACGCCTTTCAACTATAAACTATAAACTTTAAACTGATTTGATTGGTATTTTCGATAGTGGTTACGGCGGATTAACCATTCTCAATCACATTCGCCAGCATCTTCCCCAGTACGATTATCTCTACTTGGGCGACAATGCTCGCGCGCCATATGGAACACGCTCATTTGATGTCATCTACGAATATACCCTTCAGGCGGTTAAGTACTTGCACCAGCAGGGATGCAACCTTATCATTTTGGCATGTAACACTGCCAGCGCCAAGGCGTTACGCACTATTCAGCAACGCAATATCAATCCTGACGAACTCCGCGTGTTAGGTGTCATCCGTCCAACGGTTGAGGTAGTGCCACAACGCACACGCACCAAGCACGTTGGCGTACTTGCCACTCCGGGTACTGTGGCATCAGAGAGTTATGTCATCGAACTTCTCAAGCAAGACCCTACCCTCACGATTACCCAACAAGCATGCCCCATGTGGGTGCCGCTGATTGAGTCGGGCGAACATTTTGGCGATGGTGCTAACTACTTTGTAGAAAAATACTTAACCGAACTTCTTACTCGTGACCCGCTGATTGACACTATCATTTTGGGCTGCACCCATTATCCCCTACTCCAACCTAAGATTGAAAAATTCTTGTCTTCCATCGCCCATAGCCAATCGCCCATAGCCAATAACCCAATATCACTCATCTCGCAGGGTAAGATTGTTGCTCACAGCCTAGAGGATTATCTACACCGCCATCCTAACATAGCCGAACGGGCATTATCCCCCATAGTCCATTGCCCATCTCCAATAGCCAATATCCAATCGCCTATCGACCACATTCGCTTCCTTACCACTGAATCTGCCACCAAATTCTCAGAATCGGCTTCACTTTTCCTCTCCGAACCCATCACTGCTCACCACATTGAGTTGTGATATTTCCTATTCATTTTTTACATATCTCTTGTCAATTACACACTATTCACGCACAATACACGCACTATTCACGCACTATTCACACACCATTCCTTTCACTTTCGTTAGGGATCAGTAGCACTCCCTTACACAAAAAAAATCGTTCCCTTTCGAGAACGATTTTTATTATTCGATATCAATTACCTTCAAATACCCAAACTTGCTTTGATTGCAGGAATCTTAGCCTCTGCCTCTGCTACTGCTTTATCATAATCAGCTAGCGTTGGCATCGCAGCAGGGATCTCAAAGTAGAACTTAATCTTTGGCTCTGTACCACTTGGGCGAACACTGATTTTCATGCCACCTTCGGTGAAGTATTGCAGCACATTGCTGGTTGCATTGAGTGCCATCACGATAGGTGTCTCTACCCACTCGCCATTCACGAGTTCGCGTTGAACGAGGGTCTTGAAGTCTTTGGACTTAACCACTTTCTCGCCTGCGATTTCTACAGGAGGATTTTGGCGATAGTTCACCATCATGGCTTGAATCTCTTCTGCGCCTGACTTACCAGGACGAACAACATTAACGGTTGTCTCGCGTTGGAAGCCGTACTCCATATACATATTAAGAAGATAATCGTAGAGGGTCATGCCGTTATCCTTCGCATACGCCGCAATCTCGCAGATGAGGCAGATTGCAGAAGGAGAACATTTATCGCGCACCGCATCATAAGGCAAGAAACCAAAACTCTCTTCGCCACCACCGATGTATTTGCGTGTGCCTTCCCACTCGCGGATACGGTTGGCAATCCACTTGAAGCCTGTATATTCATCGGTCAAAGTCACACCTTGTGCATCTGCCATCTTGCGGATTAACTCGCTGGTAACGATAGTCTTAACGAGGTAGTGCTCTGGACGCAACTTGCCCAACTTCTTCATATTGTTGATGATGTAGTAGCAGTACATCATACAGGTTTGGTTACCGTTGATGATGGTCCACTCGCCTTTGTCGTTACGGCAAACAATAGCGATACGGTCGGCATCAGGGTCAGAAGCAATCACAAGGTCAGCATTGAGTTGGGTACCGAGATTCATACCCATGGTCATAGCCTCAGCGTTCTCTGGGTTAGGACTTTGCACAGTAGAGAAGTTTCCGTCAATCACCATTTGCTCTGGTACAACGTGAATATTCTCAAAGCCCCAAGAGCGCAAACACATTGGAATAATTTGGCGTCCTGCGCCGTGGAGAGGGGTATAAACGATGTTGAGGTCTTTTTGACGGAGAATGGTCTCTTGGTCGATCATGACGGTCTTCACAGCTTGCATGTAGTCGTAGTCCATCTCGCCGCCGATAATTTCGATAAGGTGCTCATTGCCAGTCATCTTCACATCCGCCATAGTCACCTTGTTCACCTCATCGATGATACCTTGGTCGTGTGGTTGAAGTACTTGGCTACCATCTTCCCAATATGCCTTATATCCATTATATTCTTTTGGATTATGACTTGCTGTCACGTTTACACCGCCTTGTGCAGACAGATGGCGAATAGCGAAGCTGACCTCAGGTGTCGGGCGCAGGCTCTCAAAGAGATAGACCTTGATGCCGTTGGCAGCGAAGACCGCAGCTACCGTCTCAGCAAAGAGACGACCGTTGTTGCGGCAGTCGTGACCTACAACGACGCTGACAGTATCGCCCTTAAGGGTGGTGAAACCGCCTTCGCGCTGTACTTTCAAGAGGTAGTTAGCATAGCCTTGAGTGGCTTGTGCTACGATGTATTTGTTCATGCGATTGGTACCAGGCCCCATCAATCCGCGGAGACCACCCGTACCAAATTCGAGTGTGCGATAGAAACTATCGATAAGTTCGGTTTTATCTTCTGCCTCAATCATGGCCGTAACCGCAGCGCGAGTGTCAGCATCATAAGGCTCTTTGGTCCATTGCTCTGCAACAACCAATACTTTTTCCAATTCTTCGTTTTTCATATTGTATTATAATATTTTGTATTATCCGTTCATTTTTTAAGCTGTCAAATGCCAACTATCATAGCACACCTTATCGCCTACAAAGGTACTACATTTTTTTCAATTACGCAAACACAACTTCACTTTCGTGTTTATTTTTAGAAAAAAAATAATATTTTACTTGCATACGCACAAAAAAAACAGTAATTTTGCACTTTCATTTTACATTAACTACACAAAACATAGAATAATCCTCAATCCTATGCAAAGCGTTACTATTCAAAATCTCACATTTGATGAGTTTTTATCTGCCACAGAGATTGCCTCACTTGTTCAAGGCATTGCTAATCGAATTAATGCCGATTACGCAGGTCGCGAGCCACTCTTCATTTGCGTACTAAACGGAGCTTTTATTTATGCTTCTGACTTATTCAAATGTATCAATCTGCCTGCAGAAATCACATTTGTACGTCTCAAATCCTACGAAGGTACTGCTACTACTGGCAAAGTAAATATGCTCATTCCTTTGCAAGTACCAGTTAAAGATCGTGATATTATTATTGTGGAAGACATTGTGGATACGGGACTTACTATGCATGGATTTATTCAATACTTAAAAGAAGAAGGAGCTCGTTCGGTAGAACTTACATCTTTCCTCTTCAAACCCGACTCTCTACAGTATCCTGATGCCACACCTAAATATGTTGGCAAATCCATTCCCACTAAATTTGTTGTTGGCTACGGACTTGACGTAGATGAAAGAGGACGCAACCTTGATTCCCTCTACGTACTCCGTCCTGAAGAATAACCAGCATACACCATACACCACACAAAAAAGACCGCCATTAAGCGGTCTTTTTGTGATCCGTGCAGGATTCAAACCTGCAACCCCCACATCCGTAGTGTGGTACTCTATTCAGTTGAGCTAACGGACCATTGCTTTTCAAAAGCGGGTGCAAAGGTACTGCTTTTTTTTGACATGACCAAATTTTTCGATAAAAAAGTGCAAAATAATCGTATTTTACTCCTTTTTGCTCTTTCAATCATACAATTATACCTCCACGATTTCCCAAATTTACCTTTCTATTTTCACTTTTCCTCTCTCACTCCCTTATGCCGAATAATATAATATGGTATATCCAATGCTTGGATCTCACGTTCGTACCAATCAAATAGGTATTCACGTATGGTCGGATTCTCACGTACAGGATCTGGCTCCCATGGTAAATCTGGATAACAAAGCAAATACACATCCATTGGATATTGACGTATTGCCTGCTCTATCCAACCAGGACATTCGCCATACTTATGCAATAGCCAAACCTTCGTAATGATTAGCTCTGTATCGAAAAAAATCACATCATTTTGCCTATCGACCGAACACAATGCTTGTAATTCCTCTATCTGATAACGAGCTATATTTTCCACATCCTCGCGCGTGTACGCACATGCGAGCGCGCGCTTCTCCATATAATCGCGCGCGTATTCAGGCACAAACACTGCATCATAACGCTTTGCCAGATAACTCGCCAATGTACTTTTACCTGTGGACTCTGGACCTATTATACCAACTTTCAACACCTATAACTAATAGCCTATCATCTTGTCAGCATCAACTTAATATTGATACCCACATTATCAGATTTCACTGGATACGAAGAAGATATCAGTGGTGTTGTACCTTGGTGATCATAGAATAATTGAAGATTAATCTTCTCCGAAAGTACATAATCTGCACTCACTTTCACACCTATCACTTTATTACCAGAGCTGGCCTGAGTAATGTCTTCCTCTACCTTGCGCAACAATGTTTTTATATCTTTATAGCTCACATCTACATTGATCTTCAAATCATTGCTTACTTTCTTCTGTGTGCCGCTACGCGACTGGGTAATAAAACTCAAATCCTTTATCGTATATCCTGCACCCAGTACAAATTCATCCGTATGACCTTCTGTAATTTGTACAGAAGTTATATTCAATGAAATATTGCGTTGCTTGCGGTACTCTACTTTTGCTGACAACGAATTCTTCATTGTTAGATTCACACCAATCAGTGGAGAGAAACTTTCCGAAAGTGTTACACTCGAAATATCATATGCGGAAGACGGAATTGGATTACCTGTTGCCACATCTCGAATAAAACCTACATGCTTATTACTACTCAAGCCATCCATTTGTTGATTAGGCATTGTAGCAGCAGGAGTCCAAGTTGAGTAACTTGAATAACTACCAATAGCATATTTACATGTATATGCATGGGTAATATTCACTGATTTGAAATGCTCCTTCATCCATGGCAATCTTCCCAATCCATCAAATGTTACCGACCAGTTAGGTAATATTTGCAAAATACTTAAAAATGGATTTAAGCCTACCCTATTCGCATCACGCCCAGTATATGCAGCCAAGAATGCAGGTACCAGCACATCTGCAGAATTGGTAGCTACTACCTGTGCTGAATCACACTTCTGTCCCCTTAATTCTGAAGGGATGAATTGGGAATTAGGATAATATACATCATCATATTGCTCTCGTACTCTACCCGACATAATTCCTCGATAATTCAAGAAGTTATCGAATACATCTGATGCAAAATTCTCTTCTGCGCCTCCAATACGATGAAAAGCTGTTCCTATAGCCACTTGCGTTATATTGAACGATCCCGTCATATTCTCCTGAATCTGGTCAAACGAGTAAATAATCGACGAAGACTCTGCTGCATAACGTTTACCATTTACTTGAATCTTAAATCCGGGGAATGGCTCCAAAGATAATTTCACATCAAAATCATTGGTCATAGAGCGCGTAGCTGGTTGTACTACAGTTGTATCACCCGAAAGCCAACCTTCTCTCTTTGCTTTTTCCACGAAATCATCTCCATAGAAGCCAAATGCAAAATCAAAACCAGGAGCATAGAAGTCATTGTATTTTGTTTGCCCCATGAAACCTACTTGAGGAGCAAAGCCTGGCAACGTCATCGAATTAGTATTGCGATAGGTAACCTGCAACCTACGTACCATCGTTCCAAAATATGCTGCAAAATCCAACGCTTTCTCTGCTGGTGTACGCAGATTAGGGTCTTTTGTTTTAACAGTAATTTGCACGTCCTTCAAATTTTCCTTAGATACAATGGTAGCTTTTGTATTGGATACGGGTACTACTCTCAATCGAATCGTTTTACCGCTTTTCGTTTCAGCTTTTACGTCAATGGATTCACTGCCTAACTTATGTGTTATCTCCTTTGGCTCCCCTGCTGTTAACGTCACCGTTTCTGTATAGGTCTTCGAGCGGAAGGGTCTTCTGCGCGCGCGTTGATTAAATCGCTGTGTCATCTGCTTCCAATAAGGCGATTTGCCGTACAATGTCTCGAAATTCAATCCTCCATCCACTTGCCATGCTCGTGTACTACTTACCACATTACCCAAATTTGCAGTTTGCTGTGAAACGGATTGCATCGTGCGATTCCAATTATACGTAGCATTATACGATGCATTAGCCGAGATGGCCTCCAAATATGGAATACGATTAAACGGAATATTCCACGAAGCCGAGAACAATTGTTGGTAGGTATATGGCGTACCCCATGTACCCAAACTGCGTTGAATAGTATCTTTCCATGCCTCATAGGGATCATGCGTAAAATCACACATATAAGCATAATCACGAAGAATCTCTGGCGTATAAGATCCCTCATCTACCGTAGAGTTCATCGCAGTTTGGAAAGTAAACTTCAAGTTCTTTGTCAGATCATATTTGAAATCAAAATTGCGATCCCATGTAAAGTCTTTGGAGAATGTCAAATCATCCATATCGAATCCACCTGTAGCCTCTACATTGAAATCACGCATTTTCATATGAGAGAACGTTCTATGCATTGTCGTGTTAAATGCCCACGACTGTGGTAGATAGTAGAAATGCAACTCCTTCAAGAATTTCACTTTCTCCACACTCTTCACATTCTTAAATGGTTCCCATGGCTGCGGATTAAAGCTATAAGAGTAGTTAAACGAACCTTTCTGATCAGTAGTTATATCTTGCTCTATCTCAGGAGTATGCTGATTTTGCTTATTATAACTTGCAGAAATTGTGAAATTGGCAGGATCGTAGAACATATCTTTCTTCTTCGAATGGATATCCACCTTCATATTCGTAACAGAGAAACTAGTAGCCTCATGCACCGTATTCGCCATCTCTTTTATCGAATCTTTCTCTACTTTTGATTCATAGGTATCCAATGTCTCTGATAACTTGATATCTGTATCCAACGGATCAAAATCTGGCGACAACGTCTCATTCGAATAGGATACGTACAATGGTATTTGCAAGCGAGCTTTTTCTGGGAATAATCGACCTGCTTCTAATGCCGCACTCATCGACAATTGATATGCGTCATCCATATTACGATCCAGAACATTCGATTCTATCGAGCCATATCCTGCTGTTTCTAAACGTCCAGCCACATTCACTTGTGCAATATCGCTGATGCTCAAAGCTGCATTTGCCATGGCTGCCACACCACCTTGTTCATTAAACTGACTCAAACGCAATTCATTCACCCATATCTCACCACTCATCTCACGATTCGATTTGTTGCGCACACCAATCATAATCGCTTGTATATCCTCCAGCGTTGGATTACCCAATACGGTTACTTTGTTATCCAACTTTTCTGGATCATATATCTCATATGGAATAGTATTGCCTACATGGTCATTTCCTGCACGTTTTGCTCTGTTACGTTCGGTCTTAGCGTCAGTAAAAACACTCAGTGGGAAGTCAAACATATTCTCTACTGGCCATACCGTTTGACGATCTTCAAGCACTTTATCATTATAAATACCACTTGGTGTCAATACCAATGGAATCTCATACTCATAATAGTTATTTTTCAAATCTGAACCCAACCGAATAAAACATGCCAACTCTTTATCGGCACCATCAAACTGTGGCAAGTTCTCTGCATGCACAAACATTTGCAAACGCTTGTATTGTCGCATATCATACACCACATTCTTATACACAGCGCGCGCATCCTTAGGAGCCATATCTGTCACTCTCAAAACCATTGCTTGCTCATTTTGTGCAATCAATTGTGCTTGACCGGGGTCAGTTTGTCTTGATATACCTGGAGGCAGTACATAGTTAACTGGGGTTCTATTCGAATTCTCCTCAATGTTCACAGCCTGAACATCTAATTCTCCTGTTTCGCCAGATGGATTAGTTACATTAAAATGATTATTCGCCACATCTTGATACAAACCTTTTGTATAGCCACGCCATTCTCCGCGCACAAGATCCAACGTTGCCAATCGCAGGTGTGTTTCTTGCTTAAAACCTGTCATGAAAATACGGGCAAAACGGATAGACTTGAAGTTGCGGATATTACCTATGGTCGTCACATTTGAACCCCTTAATGGTATTTTGAATTGATACCACTTCACCATAGCTGTCGAACCATTTTTCAGCACTACTTCACGCTCCATCATACTGGCAATATGTTGTTGACCAGGCTGCATATCCTTCTGGCGAAGCGATATGTGATAACGATAAAAACGTTCATTATCATTCAGAGTGTTATCATTATTAATATCCTCTATATCTGGTTGCAAGGTAGAAGCCGTACCATACGACGCATTCTCCTGCATCTCAGGCGAGTTGCCTTCGGTTCCGTTGTATCGTTTGTAGCGCAAAAGGACAGGAGTCTGATCATAATCATAGTCGTCACCTCGATAATAATGATAGTTATCACCAGCAGGGTCGTTCAGTGGAGAGAATGGATCAGATTCCCACATAGCCAATACCTGTTCATTTACTTTTCCGCGCAACTTGTTCACATACTCCACATAGGGGTTTTGCCCATTGTGGTACAGATACATTGGATCTTTCTCTTGCTCATTAGTCAAACCATCCAAGCCAACATCTTGTTTTGCACGAGCGTCTGCTTCATTGGCAAATGCTACCATCGTACTCGTTGTACGTGGCGAACGTCCCCACACGGTACTCTCCACCAACGTTGCATCCTCCTCATTCAGTGGCAAACCATGCTCAAAACTCTTCTTGCCATCGCGAAGAATATCCTCACTCACATCACCCAAATCAATATACAGATCACCTCCTTCGTAACCCGCATCAGGATTAGTCAAGAAGGGATCCATCAACCAGAATTCGATGTATTCGATATTAGCTTTCTCAAAATCTGTATTATCCAATTTACGCATAATACCTCCCCATCGCCTATCTGGATTGGTTAATTTACCATCCGCACCTATCTCATTTGCCGAAATATTGTACTGGCCACGTTCTTCAGGATAATAACTCAAATTCAATACCGTCAAACGCGTATCTGCATTGGCCATTACTTGTTTGTTAGGATAAACCTCCTCTTCGTGTACGATACGCGTACGATGATTCGACATTGCCTCCAAATCCGTTTTGATATGACTTGGTGTATTATTCAATGGCGTTCCAAAAATGGGATCCACTGCATACCAAGTCAGCAACGCACGATTTTTATTGTAGTCTATCTCATTACTCTTATCATACTCATCATACCTACCATCCCAGCGTGGCGTTGAAGCCAATTTCCAATAGCTTGGATAATGAATATCAATATTTGTCTTCGTTGCTTCAAAATCATCAATATATGCAGTTCCTACTTGTCCCACTTCTTTCGTATGTCCAGGTATCAAATGAGCAAACTCGGCATTGATTTGGAAAGTAGAAGGCGCTGTCGCATTAATCCAAGGCACCTTATCTATCAACAACGTCAACCATTGCATCTCGGTCTTCCAACTTGTATTCACACCCCAAATAGTGTTCGCCAATGGCTCACTACCAGTATTCACTTTGGTTGTTAAGGGGCGTTCATTCATATGCATAATCGTTCCACCCACAGTAAAGTCCTCATTAAACTCATACTCCAAGTGTGCTCCAAACAACGACTTCCGTTGCATTGAGAACAACGATTGATTCTCCAACTTCACATCTACATTCGTACCCGACTCCAATATCGACTGATTGAGTATCGTCACTGTTCCCATCGTATAGTCCACGGTATAATCCACATTCTCCACCAAGGTTGCACCACCTGCCGTTACCACCACACTTCCTCTAGGGATATTCATCGCATTCAAGCGTATCTCGTTGCCAGAGGTTCCTTTATACTTACCCACTAATGCAAACTTATTCTTTTCCGAAAACTCTTGAGCAGTCACCAATGTAGAATCATATAACTCTTGGAACACATATTTCTCTGCAATAGCCGCATCCCCTATCTCACGCGCCAAGTGGCTACCAAACGGCTCCAGAACAGGGAAGATAATACGTCCATTTGATGATACCGCTGTATATCCTTCTACATAGTCGAAGCGACCATCTGGCGAAGCATTATTGCGAGAATCCAAACGATCCAATCCCATTACGCGCAACAACTGCTTACCCTTGATAGCACCTTCCATCAGATATTGTACATCTGTACCTACCGAATCGTTGCGGTATTGAACATACAATTCAAATTTGTCGTTAGACATCTGGCTAGCACCAATCGAATAGATATTCTTCATCATCAGGTCCCAAGTACCTTTATTTTTCTCATTCGGTGCATTATTCGTACTCTTCAACAGTTTCAACAGCAACGCATTCGGAGCTTTCAGCGACTCACTAGCATCTGTTGAGAACTCACCCACTTGATACACCTGTCCGCCATACGTATATTCATATGCTACAGCCAACACCTCATCTTGGTTCAATGCCGAACGAAGTGAGATATAACCCAATGCAGCATTCAATGTATATTCATTGCTGCTCAACAACCGAGCCGACTCCACTTTCTCATAATCTTCGCCTGACTCCAACCCTAAATTTTGCATCACTGAGGTGGATTGCTGAATGTCACGTACAACTGCATTTTCTATCGCCAATGTTTGATATAGCGTATTGGCCTTGTTGTATGGCGTACGAGCACCCGGTTCCGTTGTCCAGCCACTACCTTGTATGTGTGCAGGATCATATTCACCCAAATCCGTCAACGCAACAATATTGCGCGACTGATCATAATTGCCTCGTTTGTTAGTTACCCATACCTCAATACGATTAATGGTCACACCACTAGCCACATAAGGCATCGCCAACATAGCTTGTTCATAATTGTCACGAAAATAATAACTCAAGAAGAAGTGGCGATTCTCATCATAACTATCTATTGGCACCTCAAAGCTCGTTGTCTGTGCACCACCTTTGCTTGATACGGTCTGACTTTCCGAATTTTGCTGTGATAGCAACGCTTGCACACGCAACTTGCCAAATTTCATATCTGCTTTCACACCAAATAGCGCACTACTTCCGCGTATCAAACTACTATTCAGATTCATGGACACATTACCAGCTTCCAATGATTGAATAATATCATCCTCTTGACCCTTGAAATTCAGTTTCAAATTCTGCTGGTCAAAACTAAACGAAGCCTCCGTGTTATAACTCAAATTCATATTGAGCTTATCACCCACCTTACCATTCACACTCAGTTGTATCTTCTCATCGAAGTCAAATATGTTGTTATTACGCGAACGCTGTGTCAATGCGGGGTTATCCACATATTGATGCTTGAATCCGAATAGCAGTTCTGCCGAACCTTGCAACTTCAGTTGTACACCACCAGGACCAAAAATCTTATCCGCAGGACCGATATTAAATTTCATATCGGTTATATCAAACTTGCTCTCATTATTATGTTCCACAGCACCGATTTTCTCCTGCCAATATCTCCCCATCTGCTGACGCTCGCTGTATGCCCGATACTCATCTTCTGTCATCATATAGGGCGTAGCAATATCCACATCGCCGATGCGAGTGCGCACCACATAACACCCATTCACAGGATCATATTCAATAGTAGTCTTCACGTTATCTGGATCTTGTAAATCCAGACTGCTGGGCAAACGATTCAGATCCTCATAGCTATCCACCCCCAACCCTTTCACTTGCATTGGTGCCATGATAGCAGTATCCACCACCATCTCCATTGTGTCCACCTCCTGCGCCCAAGCCACCAGCGGCAACACGCTCAATATAATAAATAGCCTTTTCACTATATCTCTTACATTTTTATCTTTAATCTAACTTCTAACAGCGCAGCGGTCTAACCTCCAACAGTGCAGCGGTCTCCTACAGCATCTTCAACGCCTGCTTAATCACTTTCTCCACGCTTGCGCTTGAATCTTCTTTCAGTATCTTATCCACCACTTTTCCGCTTGCTGCGGCTGCAAAGCCCAACATCGTCAGCGCACTCACCGCCTCTTGTTTCACTTCGCTATCCACGACCATCGCCTCATCGCCTGATAACCTCATCGCCTCATCGCCTAATTGTCCTTGGATATCCGAACCAAGGTCAATCTTCAGCACTTTATCTTTCAAGTCCACTATAATACGTTGTGCCGTCTTTGGGCCCAGGCCTTTCACTTGCGACAACGCGCGTGCGTTGCCAGTAGCAATTATCTGTCGTATTTCCGCAGCGGTGTATGCCGACATGATCATTCGTGCGGTGTTCGCGCCGATGCCGCTCACAGTCATCAACATCACAAACAGCTCACGCTCGCCTGCTGTAAAGAAACCATACAAGTCGTGTGTATCCTCGCGGATAATTTCTGTTACAAACAGTTTGGTTACTTGCCCTTCTTTACCCACTAACGCCGAATAACTTGGCAATGCTATGTTTATAGCATACCCTACCCCCGCAGCTTCTACCACCGCACAAGTAGGACTCAAATCCGTCAAATCTCCCTTTATATATTCTATCATAATCGACCTATTTTTTCCGTTCTCAATTTAGCACTGAGCAATGTTGGCGAAGCGCAATAGTTGTACACACGAAAAGCGTGCAAAGGTACAAAAAATTTCTCACATACGCAAATGAAACCAACAAAATTTCTTTTTCTGTTTTTTTCTTCGTCTGTTACATTAGAATTTTTCTCTTAACATTATCACTCAGTCCTTGCCTTATTATCATTCAGTTTTTGTCTTATTCTTACTCAGTTTTTACCCCACAGCCTCTATTTTTTCCTTCCAATTTTTACTTTCCCCACCCAATCGCTCCCTATATGCTCCGATACATACCCGATACATACCCGACACATATGAATATCCCATGAATACTCTGTGAATACCCCACGAATATTCCACATATAAGAGACAAGAAAGAAAAAAAGAGGGTACAGCGCCTATTTTTTATTTTTATCCAATCACGTTCTCTTGCATATCTCAAAAAAAATCACTACCTTTGCACGTTTAATTTGCAATAATAGGCATAAAAATACACACTATGGCTAAAACAGAAATTTCCACCCTAGGTGAGTTCGGACTAATCAAGCATCTCACCAAAGACGTAAAGAACGCGCAAGCCTCTACACAAAAAGGCATTGGCGACGATGCAGCTGTGCTCAATTTCAAGGACAAACGTACCCTTGTCACTACCGACCTCTTGCTCGAAGGCATACACTTCAACCTCGAATATGTACCTCTCAAGCACCTTGGTTACAAGGCGGCTGTTGTCAATTTCTCCGACATCTACGCCATGAACGCTACGCCCACACAAATCACTGTATCTTTGGGTATTAGCAAGCGTTTCTCCGTTGAAGACCTCGAAGAATTGTATAGCGGTATTCGCCTCGCTTGCGAACGCTACAACGTCGATCTCGTGGGTGGTGATACCTGCGCCTCCATGACAGGGCTCACCATCTCTATCACTTGTTTAGGAACAGCCTATGACTCCGACATCGTCTATCGCAACGGTGCCAAAGTTAATGACCTCATTTGCGTTACGGGCAATCTCGGCACTGCATACATGGGTCTGCAACTCCTTGAACGCGAACGCATTGTCATGCAAGCCAACGAGAATGCCACACCTGCCTTTGAAGGTCGCGAGTATCTGCTCGAACGACAACTCAAACCCGAAGCACGTCGCGATGTAATAGAGAAACTGCACGAAGCAGGCATCAAGCCAACATCTATGATGGACATCTCCGACGGACTGAGCAGCGAACTCATGCACATCTGCACGCAGTCCAATGTCGGTTGTGCTGTCTATGAAGACAAACTGCCAATCGACTACCAAGCCGCAGCCCTTGCCGAAGAGATGAATCTCAATATCGTGACTTGTGCCCTCAATGGCGGCGAAGACTACGAACTGCTATTCACTTGTAGTTTAGATGATTACGAGAAACTCATCCCGTTGGATGACGTTTATCTCATTGGTCATATCACCAAACCTGAACACGGCATCAACCTCATTGGTCGCAACGGAGAAGAGATATCTCTCAAAGCCCAAGGCTGGAATGCCTTTGA
This sequence comes from Paludibacteraceae bacterium, assembly GCA_045578255.1. GTDB lineage: Bacteria > Bacteroidota > Bacteroidia > Bacteroidales > Paludibacteraceae > Colicola. The sequence goes on along the minus strand of JAZNJW010000017.1, from coordinate 77,595 downwards.
CCCTACCTCTAAGCACTAAACAGTAGCCCTAAGGGCGTTCACTAAACACTCAACATGAACGTAGTTATATTAGGCACAGCATATCCCTTCCGTGGCGGATTAGCCACTTTCAACGAACGTCTTGCACGCCAACTGCAAGCGGAAGGACATACGGTGGAAGTCATCACTTTCACCCTGCAATATCCGTCTTTCCTCTTCCCTGGCAAAACGCAATACTCCACCGAGAAAGCACCTACTGACCTACAAATCAGCCAGCAAGTCCATTCCTGCAACCCATTCAATTGGATAAAAGTCGGTCATCGCATCCGAAAAATGCAACCCGACCTACTCATTACATGCTACTGGATGGCGTTCTTCGCTCCCTGCTATGGCATAATTCAACGCATTGTCCAACGCAATGGTAAAACACGCTGTATTGCATTGGTACACAATATGATACCGCACGAACCAAGTATCCTTGACAAACTCTTTGCACCATTCTTCGTGCGCCATACCGATGGCTTTGTGGCACTCTCCGAGAGCGTCGCGCAAGACATCAACTGCTTTGACCATGGCATCAAGCCAAAGACCTCCTACCCTCACCCTATCTACGACCACTATGGCGAACAGATGAGCAAGGAGGAGGCATGCCAAGCACTCCACCTCAATCCCGAAAACCAATACATGCTCTTCTTCGGTCTGGTGCGTGCATACAAAGGGCTTGACCTCTTGTTAGACGCCTTTGGCAAAGTCAAAGACCAACTGCCTAATTTGCAACTGATTATCGCGGGCGAGTTTTACGAAGATGAAGACAAGTACCGCGCACAAATAGCTAATAATGGTTTGACAGACAGGGTAATAATCAAAAACGAGTTTATAGCAGATGCCGACCTGCGCAAGTATTTCGGAGCAGCCGACTTGATAGTCCAACCCTACAAATCTGCTACGCAGAGTGGCGTAACGCAAGTGGCTTTCCACTTCGAGAAACCCATGCTTGTAACCAATGTTGGCGGATTGGGTGAGATAGTCCACGACCACAAGATGGGCTATGCCGTCGAACCTAACGCCGAAGCCATTGCCCAAGCCCTCACCGACTACTACACCCACAACCGCCAAGCCGACTACACCACTTATCTCATTCAGCAAAAAGACCGCTACTCATGGGAAGGCATGGCACAAACATTTTATAACATTTACAACCAACTAAAATAATGCTTTAGCCATTTTCGCACCTTTGGTGCCACCAACGTGAGCGAAGCGAACCAATAACGCGAAGCCACTAACGTGAGCGAAGCGAACCCGAAAAATTATGAACGAAGTGAAATTATTTTTAACCGACGTGGACGGTTGCATGACCGACGGCGGAATGTACTACACCGAGAGCGGTGACGAGTTCAAACGCTTTTGCGTATATGACGGCATGGGTATTGTACTCTTGCGAAAAGCGGGTATCCCTTGCGGTATCCTCACCAGCGAGAACACCGCCATTGGCTTGAAACGAGGGCAAAAACTTGGTTTGGAATATATATATACAGGTGTCGGTCGCGTAGTGGATGGTGTGAAAATGACCAAACTCGATGCTGCCAACGAGATTTGTGCCGAGTTAGGCATCACATTAGAAAATGTCTGCTTTGTGGGCGATGATGTCAATGACCTCGACCTCCTCCAACACGCAGGCGTAGCCGCATGCCCCGCCAACGCCGTAGCCGTAGTGAAAGCCGTCCCAGGCATCATCCACCTCACCAAAAATGGCGGCGACGGTGCCATCCGCGAACTCTGCGAAATGATCCTCGCTGCTAAAAACAACTCCACACCACATTAAACAATACTACACAACGCTACACTACACCATGTACAACATCGCAGTCATATTAGCAGGAGGTATTGGCGCACGTGTCGGAGGCACGTTGCCAAAGCAATTATTGCCTCTCGCAGACGGTCGATCGGTATTGGAGCATGCAGTCACTGCCTTTGAGCAAGCCGATTGCATTGATGAGGTGTGCATTGTGATGCACCCCGACTATATCATGCATGCCGAACAAATGCTCCTTGCCAACGCATGGCAAAAAGTCCGCCACATCATCCCAGGAGGCAAAGAACGTTGGGAATCCAGTGTGAATGCGATTAGGCAGGTTAGAGGTGAGAGGTTAGAGGCGAGAGGCGAGGAAAATAATTGCCAATTGCCAATTGCCAATTGCCAAAATACAATCAACCTGCTGCTCCACGACGCTGCCCGCCCATTCGTGAGCCAAGAGATTATAGCCAATGTATGCGAAGCACTCAAGGAGCACGAAGCAGTAGTAGTAGCTATACCTTCCACAGATACAGTTTATGAGATGAAGGATGGTAAGGTAGCCTGTATCCCTAATCGCGCTACCATCATGCGTGCCCAAACGCCACAGGCCTTCCGCCTGGAGTTAATAGCGGAAGCATATACCAAAGCGTTGGGCGTGGATAGTCTAAGTGCAGATGCATGCGCAGAGGTTCATCTCCCAGCCACCGACGACTGTGGCGTGGTATTCAACTATCTGCCAGAAGTATCTGTCCACATCGCCCTCGGCGAAGAACAAAACAAGAAAATAACATTCAAAGAAGATATGTAACATGAACAACAAGAATTTCTGCATGAGTTCCTACTTGGCATTCCGCTACATTGAGCGCGAAGGCATGGACTTTTACGAAGGACTTCATCACGAAAATATACCTTTGCCTAATCCAGAGCAGTTCACATATGTGCATACAGCCGAGGACATCGACAAAGCCATTCAAAAAGTCTTTGATTCGCTCAAAGGCGAGAAACTGGGTATCTGCCTTTCAGGTGGTATGGATTCTGCCATCTTGGCTTCTTATATGCGTGGCTGTGATGCCTATACTTTCCGTTTCTTGGGTGGTGAATATCAAAAAGAAGAACTTGCACGTGCAGAGTATTACGCTCAATATTATGGTCTGAATTTACATTATGTGGATATTGATTGGCATACAGTGGAGCAATATCTGCTTATTGTAATGCACAAGAAGAACGCCCCTGTTCATTCTATCGAACCACAACTCTACCAAGCAGCCATACAAGCGAAAGCAGACGGCGTCACCCATATGATTATAGGTGATTGTAGCGACGTCTTATTTGGAGGATTAGATCAATTATTATCAAAAGATTGGAAATTTAATGATTTCAAGAAACGATACACATTCCTTGATCCTACTATTGTATTGAAAAATCCTGTAGATATGTCGTATCTATTTGAGCCATACAAGCAAGGAGAAAATATTGATTTCCAACGTTTTTTGTTGGATATATACGATATTGAATCTAGTAGTTCCTACTATAACGCTTTCTTGGCTGCCGATATTCCATATACCGACCCATATGCTCTACTCCGTATGGCAGATGCATTAGATTTGACTCGTGTACGCAATGGCGAATCCAAGTATCTTATCCGCGAACTAATGAAGATAAAATATCCAGAGATTCCTGTGCCAAATAAAGTGCCAATGCCTCGTCCCGTGGATGCATATTTCAAGGACTGGTGTGGACCTATTCGCCCAGAATTCCGTCGCGATATTGACATGACCCAACTCACAGGCAATCAGAAATGGCAATTGTACAGCCTTGAGCAATTCCTCAATATGTACGAGCCAATCACTATCGGCTATACGACAGGCGTATATGACCTATTCCACATTGGTCATCTCAATCTGCTACGCAAAGCCAAAGCGCAATGCGACTACTTGATTGTGGGCGTTTCCACTGATGAATTGGTTAGTTACAAGCACAAGCATGCTGTCATTCCGTTTGCAGAGCGCAAAGAGATTGTAGCAGCTATAAAGTATGTGGATGAGGTGGTAACACAAGAGAATATGAACAAAATGGAAGCGTGGGAGAAATACCATTTCAACGTTATGTTCGTAGGCGATGATTGGAAAGGTACCGACAAATGGAACAAGATCGAAGCCGACCTCAATGCTGTAGGAGCAAAGGTAGTATATTTCCCTTACACTAAAGGCACATCTAGCACCCTTATAAACGAAACATTGCACAAACTGCGTGGAGAATGAAACAAATTGCCAAATTCATAGCATACCTACTTTGCTATGCTTTCTATCCAATCTCTTATCTATTCCCACGAACAGATAAGATTCTCGTTTTCGGCTCATACAGAGGTGCGTTCAATGATAATACAAAATACCTTTTCCTATATGCCAACGAGCATATTACAGATAGAAAAGTAGTTTGGATTTCTACTAAGCAATCAACTGTCAAGCACATTCGTTCGCTCGGCTACGAGGCATATTCTGTAATGTCACTCAAGGGATTATGGTATGCACTTAGAGGCAAATACTGGTTTGTTAATTCCTATTCTTCAGATATTGCTTTTTGTTTAGCAGGACGTACAAAGATTGTCAATCTATGGCATGGTGTACCGATGAAAGCTATTGAGTTTGGTATTACCAAAGGCGATTTGGCGAAACGATATGTCCAACGCGATATCCGTGATACCTTCTTCCATCCTGCACCATTTCGTCGTCCAGACTATATGGTATCTACTACAGATTTCTTTGACGGAGTATTCTCTCAATCCTTCCGTATAAGCAAGAAGCAATGTATTCAGACTGGATGCCCTCGCAATATGCTTTTGAATAAACCATTGGCAGAGGTAGAAGCATTTATCCAGAGATACGAATCAGAAGCCACTAAGCAATTGGTTGCACATATCCAGCAATATGATACTGTATTGGTGTATATGCCTACTTGGCGCGATTCACAGCGGGAGTGTTTTGCCAACGGATTTGATCTCAACGCCCTCAATACTTGCGCCGTCAAGCAGAACGCATGCGTACTGATGAAACCCCATGCCAATACCATCATTGACAAGTCGGTAGAATATAGCAACCTAATCTTCTTAGACGGCAATGTGGATATGTATTGCATCTTGCCATATACCCATGTGCTAATTACTGACTATTCATCGATATTATACGATTATATCCTCATGCCAGATAAGCATGTCATACTTTTCCATTATGATTATGAGGAATATGTTAATAGCCGAGAGTTTATCTTTGATATTCAAGATAATATTGTTGGCAGAAAGGTCTATACTTTTGATGAACTTATCCAAGTAATTTCTACCAACGACTATACGATGGACACAACCGCACGCCAGAAGATACTAAATAAGTTCTGGGGCGAGACGAGTAATAAGAATAGTTGTGAATTAGTTTTCGAGAAACTTCGTTTGTTGGACTAACCACCCAACAATCCCTTCGTTACATTCTTGCGGAAAAGGACAAGCTTCCATCCTTTCATAGGATGGAATTGTAGTGTATAAATACATAGCAATACCAATGTCCCACACCACTTTACTCCTTCGGACAAAAGGCGTTTAATATACTTACCTTTAGATATAGCGCGCGTGCGCATGCGCTCGCTACGACCAATTTGTAGAGTTAAGCGATTAAAATAGTCTTCCTCTAACTTTGTCTGAGGAATGCAATGATGGAGTACAGGAGTAGGCAAATACAATACCTTCATACCCAAAGCCTTCATCTTATCAAAGATATCCTTCTCCTCGGATGCCAAAAGCAAAGTGCCTTTTCTGCCCAATTCTGTGTTGAACAACCCCACCTTATCAAATACCACTTTTCTATACGCAGCGTTTCCACCTCCTGGATAGCATCCCTTAGGATATTCGCGCACCTTGTCGCCGTAGTTCATCCATGCTGTCAATAGGGCTTTGGTATAAGGCGACATCCATGACGGCTCTACTGTTTCATACAACGGTTCTATTGGGCCACCTGCTGCCATCGTATCGGGATGAGCAGCAAAATGCTCCGCATAGATGCGGATATAATCACTATCTACCAACGCATCGTCATCCACATAGATGATTATCTCGCCTTTGGCTTCTTTTATACCTTTATTGCGCGCAGCAGATAATCCCTGCTCTGGCTCTACTACATAGCGCAGTACCACCTCAGGGTGTGCCATAGCGAACTGCTCACAGACCTGACGCGTATTGTCGGTGCAATTATTGTCCACTAACACAATCTCATAGTCCGTTGTTGGATAGTCGTTTTTGGCGATACTCTCCAACAATGGACCAATATATTTCTCACGATTGTATGTACAAATAATAAGGGTAATCATAGCGTAGCGTGTAGAGTGTAGAGTGTAGCGTGTAGAGTGTAGAGTGTACGATGTATAGTGTATGGTGTAAAGGATTGGCTATTTTTTCTTTCTCCACAATGGATAGGTCAATCCTCCTGCACTCAAGAGCAGTGCCAATATCAGGATTGCCACACTCCATTTGTCCGTTTGCATAGCATGTGGACGGAACTCCATCACGAGTTGGTAATGACCTGCAGGAATAACCGCAGCGCGGAGGGTATAGTTCACGCGAGCAAGTGGCAACTCTACTCTCTCACCATTCGCATTTACGATATACAAGTGCCAATCGTATGGATAATAGATCTCTGAGAACACTGCCACTTGGTTGCGCTCGTTCATTGATTCATATTGGAGGCAGTTAGGTGCATACGAAATCAATTCGATGCTGCTCTCATCAAATGCCATCAATGGTGTTACCTCGGGTTTGGTAATATCCAATGCCTCAGCGAATTTCTTATCGGCTACTGCTTGCTTGTGCAAGTCAATCTCGCTGAGCAAAGCGCACTCCTCGTCTGGTGTATCCACCCAAATCACCTCATCCACAAACCAACAGTTGCCCATCGCATATGGATTCTGCACGGGGGCTTGTTTGCCACCTTGCAATGGCACCACCGCATACTTCATATTCAGCATATTCAGTACTGGAAAATCCTTACCTTCATTCTCATCGGGCAACATAAATCCTTGTGTGCGCATCACTATTTGCATCAATGGGTTCATCTCTTTGGAGATATGCTCATCAATCAAGTCTTGATAACGACGCAGTTTGGCAGCAGAATAACCACCAATAGACTTCAGTCGGTAGCTGGTGCGCGCATCATTAAAGGTATTAGTAGCCAAGTTCAACACACGGTAGTATGATTCATCTTGCAAAATCTGCTGCTCGTATGGCTGCATAGCAAAATACGCATCCGCATCTTTGGCTTTTACGAAATGGTCATTGCCAAAGAAACGCTTGTTCACAGGAAGCATGTCTGCGAGTACTAATACTGCTAACGCAGCATATAGTATGTAGTTTAGTGTTGATGGTTTAGTGTTTAGAGACTCAGAATTAGACTTCCACGCATACCAGAAAATGATGGCAAAGCCCAATGCGATAAAGATAAACGAACGCCAAGCATCGGCTTTAATCATCGCGGTGCGCTCATCCATGATAGCATCGCGCAGCCATGCAGGCACTTGGTTCACCCATTGTGCGTCATAGCTGCTAGTGACATCCACCACGCTTGCAAACAAGGCAAAGAAGAGGCACAAGCCAGTAGTAATACCGCCTGCGATGAACAGATTCATTCGTAGTTTTTCCCATGCTATCTTTTTATCCACAATCTGCTGTAGAGCCAAAATACCCAGCAACGGCATCGTAATCTCTGCCACTACGAGGATACTCTCCACTGCGCGGAACTTATTGTACATTGGGAAGTAGTTGAAGAACAATTCCGTGAGCCACATCATGTTTCTTCCCCACGCTAAAGCCACAGAGAAGAGTGTAGCCACCAATAGTGCCCATTTGTATGGTCCTGGCACAATCAGCAAGCCCAATACAAACAAGAAGCAAATAATCGCTCCCATATACACGGGGCCACTGGTAAAGGCCTTCTCTCCACGATAGGTAGGCACTTGTTGGCAGAACTGCTCGGCAGAGCGTTTAGGCACGCCATTATCCTTCATTGTCTCGCAAAGTTGCGATTTCTCCCCCACATTATAGCCGCTTGCACCACCTTCCCAGTTAGGGATGAGGAAAGTCATTGTCTCATCCACACCATAGCTCCATGCGGTAGCGTAGTCAAGACTAAGACCGCTATTGCTGTTAGAAGTTGGACCGCTATCGCTGTTAGATGTTAGTTCTGAGTGTCCACCACGCATAGTCTCTTTGAGGTAGGATTGGTTCATTTCGAGCCAACTCAATTTGGTGCCAAAGACAAGCAGCAAACTGATAGCCAGCACTCCTACAGATATGCCCAAATCCTTCCATGCCTTATCCTTGATGTGAATATAGAGTTCGGCACAAGCCAACACACCTATCAGCATAAAGATATAATATGTCATCTGTGGGTGGAGTGTCAAACTCAGTATGCCATAAAGCACCACCAATGGTGCTCCCAACCAGTATTGCTTGCGGAAGATGGCATAGAATCCGCCTATCACTGGTGCTAAGAAGCCAAGTGCGACTGCTTTGGTGACGTGACCTGCAGGGATAATCAAAAAGAAGTATGTAGAGAATCCTATAGCCAAGCCACCAATAATACTCAGCCATGGATTCACTTTGAAGCAACGTAGCATCAGAAAGAAGCCAAAGAAGTAGGCAAAAATAATACCGATGGCTTCCCAACCGTCTTCCATACCGAGGTGAGCCACTTTTGCCATACTATTGCGCATCTCGCCCGATGGCAGACTACCTGTGATTTGGTAGGTAGGCATACCGCCAAACATGGAGTTGGTCCACCATGTACGTGTACCATTTTCATCATAGAAAGCGCGTGCCTCTTGTGCTGCACCTTTCCAGTTGTTGACATCACCTTGTACCAGCACTTTGCCCTCTAATAGAGGTGCACAATAAATCATTGCTATCGCCACAAATGCCACAATTGCCACGGCATAGGGCAGCAGTTTCTTCCAATCTATTTTCATATTCATATCGTTTACGTTTTAGCAATTTTGCGTGCAAAGGTACAAAAAAAAATGTATATATGCAAAAAAAGCTTGCTTTTTTGCCATAGGCTATATTTTTTACTGTAACTTCGAGGATTAAGGTGCCCTCGAAATTACTATTTTTTTTTGACATATGCAAATGTTGGGTAAACAAATGCACTATTCGGATTACTGGCTCTTAAAGTTACGAATCATTTACCTTATATATAATATAGGGGTGCTGAACACTCAGCGTTTTGGTGCTTTTGTGCTGGAAATTGGTGATTTTTCTGGTTAAGAAGACGTATATAGCATGTGGAACTTGCTATATTATAAGCAATTCTAAGTGGCTACGTTTTTTTTTAAAAAGTTTGTGAGTGCTGAATGTTGTGCTGAAAGTTACCTACAAGTTTCGGGACCACGATAGGAGATCTGTGGGACTTCTATGGGCTTTCTGTGGCTTTAGTGTCTCAAATATTTGTGCCTCTATAATAATGGTGTAAAAATCTTCGGCGTGGAAGGGGTTTTGCGCCGAAGATTTGCAGTCTTGGAGCGTGAAATGGTATATACAATACGCGGAAATATCTGTATTACAAGAACTTCCGCGTGGGTGTATTTTTTTGAAAAAAGTTTTCTTCGCGCGAAGATTGTGCCGAAGGTCTGCAGTAAAATGGTAGAGATGGAAAATTACTTTTGTATTATTTCCCAATGACCACTATAACCGCTGCCAACATAGTTGATATGTTTTAGTTTAGCAAGGTGGCGTTTGATAGTTCTTATACCCTTTTTACTTTTTTGAGCTAATTCTTCCGTAGTAATTTTAGGATTACGAGCAATTTCATTTTCAATCCAAGTATCCAAATCTAACCCTTGAGTATCACCTTGGGTATCACCTTGGGTATCACCTTGAGTGCCATCTTGAGTGCCACCTTGGGTGCCACCTTGAGGGACATCTTGAGGGACACTTTGAGTGTCACCTTCATTGAGTATATGCAGAACCAATTTGACTTGCATTAATTCGGTTTGCTCAATCAGTTCGGGTTTAATCCAATACTTTTCGTTCCATGCATTCAAAATTAGAGGAAAGACTGAACCAATTAATTTTTCATGATGATAAAAAAGACTTACCCTAAGCGCGCTGATCTACGGGAAGCGGGGTAAGTTTGTTGATGCAAAGGTGAAAACAAATACCTTTCAAAATACTGCATTATCAGTAACGACTGCTTAAATTAGATGACCGGTATTTTGCTTCCCATGGCAATTTTTCCATTGCCTTTTGCTACCGCAAGGGCACTTTGTATTGCCAGATTTCGCCCATGCTTGATGCATTTTATTATATAGGTCTAATTCCTTTACATAATCTATTTGTTGTATTGAAGGCTCGCGAAATGTTAAGATAGTCTTTCCGTCGCAATTGGTAATGGATAAATCTCCTTTTGTCACAAGATCCATACCTATAATCACATCATGCGCTTGACCTTCCATGGGAAGTCCATAGACTCTTAAATATGGCAACACAAAATGTCCCATTTTGAGTTGTACACTATAAATCGGAGCACAAAAAGGTTGATTGTTGGCTCCCGTTACTAATCCATAATCATCGGGTTTTAGACCTAACGTATTTGCTAAGTTTTCGGAAATACAAGTACACATTGCCCCAGTATCCCACAATGCCCGAACCTTATCTTCTTGATCTATATTTTGACCTAAAATAGCGACTTTACATTCGACTAAAATTCGACGTGCGCCAATATTCTCAGTATGCGTATATGCCGTCATAAATTACATCAAAGTAATTATTGGAGTAATTATTTGTACTTGTGATTGTTCCTTTTCACATTCTTTGAGAAGGAAGTTCCCGTATCCATAATTTTGAACACCAAACATATATCCTTCTTCCAAAGAAGGAAAAGGAGATATGTCCAAAGAATCAGATATAACAATCACTTTGCCGTTATACTTCTCTACGAGAGCTGATTTATTTTTTTCAAAAAAATCAATTTGCTTAGTAATGTTAGACATTGTATTGTTGATTTGTTTTTCCATTTCCGCTGCAAAGTTACAATTATTTTTTCAAAAACACAAAAAAGTAATGCGTATTTTGTTATTTTATACTCAATTTTATTCATTTTGCTACAAATCCTATGCCAATTATTATAGTTGTATATAAGCAGCATGTTTTTTAGTCACATGGGACTAATTTTGCATCTCCACGATTGACTTTTGCATTTTGAGCTAGATACCAAATAGCAGGAATCCAACCTATCATCGTTATAGGTGGTATTAACATCCATAATAAACCAGGATTAGGTGCTTTATAACATTCTTGATGTGTAACAGCAGGTTCATATATATCGCCAATATTAGCATCAACTTTGTAACATGTGCTATTTGCATCAATAAACACATTAACGTATTCTTTATTCTCCTGTGTAACCGTTGAAGAGTTCATGCTATTGTATCCTGAACTTTGCAAAGATGTTTGCCCTGTCCAATAGTTTGTTACCGGCTTAGTTGTTGCAGAGGCAGCAGAATAACCTGTAGTTTTAGAAACTTGCTCTTTTTTCTCATAGATAAGGACTTCTCCTCCTAATCCGTCATCCATTGTTCGATCAGGAACTGACATCTCTGCTAACACTTGTGCTTTAGACATTCCTACCAAAGCATCGTACTTGTTGCCAACATACTGTTCTGGGATGTCAGTAACTGTAACAGAACGAACTGTCCAACATGAGGTCATCACTACACCGACCAGCATGAGAAGTAAAATTTTTGTTGTTTTCATTTTGTTTTTTTGTTTTAAATTGTTAATAATTCGGATTTATATCATCCTCTTAAAAGGATTTATTTCGCTTCAATAAATGGTACAAAATCAGATAAAATCTTAATCTTTTCAACTAAAGGTTTATTTATAATACTTGTATTACTCGGTAATGTGATTACTTCTGGCATTACTTCTATCAAATTTTTAAGATAAATTGACTTTATTGCATAGTTGATATTATCTTCATTATCCCAACCAGAAGAAGTAATACCAATTAGATTACCTTGTTTATCAAATAAAGGACCTCCACTATTACCATGTGTAATCGGAACTGAAATTTGATATAAACGAATATCTCCTTGTGCGCCAGTTTTTGCGCTAATTGTTCCATCTGTAAATTTAATTTCTTCGCCTAATTTTTGAGTCTTTGGATACCCCAATGCAAATACACTAGTTCCCACATCTTCCGTTTTTGCTGTAAAAACGTATGGAATTTTTGGCAACTCAACAAATGAATTATCAACAATTTTAATAATTGCTAAATCATTAGTAGGGTCAGAAACAACAACCTCCACTTTGTAAGTTTTTGTTTGCCCATTTTGCTTATAAGTTACCTGCATTTGTTTTGCCCCATCAACAACATGATAGTTAGTAGCAATATATCCCTTTTCACTTATAAAAAATCCAGAACCAGACCAAAGCCATTCGGTAGTTTGATTGGCAGGTTGGGTCGTTTGCTTACCAGATGGAATATTTGCTGTAGGATAAGCATCTTGTGGACGAGCGAGTTGGGCAAACTCATTAACAGACAGCGAGTGTATTGAATATGTACCAGGTGTCAATGTAATCAGTCCATATTCATTCCCTCGTAAGGTTTTAGCGAGAGTTTGTGCGACAGTTGAACCGTTAATAGTAAATGTAAAACGATCTTCTATTCTGTAAACTTTTAGCACATTTTCCCTATTCGTGTGTATCACATTTGTATATGACCAATTGCGAAGCCACTGTCCTACACCTTCATACTCCCCATAAACAGCAAACTTTCCATCGTTAGAAATAAAAAAGCAATAATAATTATCCCAGTCTTGAAAGCCAAACAATAATCCATATTGGGCGTTTTTAGTGCCTTCGGCAGCTTTCATAGTCGTTGCTATCATGTAGTTTTGTGATTGGTCAAAAGGAATATAACAACTCCTTTTAACCATTGATTTGACAGCACGATTATCAAGGGTAACACTCATACCATAGTTATTGAAAGATGAAACATGATCCCCTCCATCCATTACCCAAGACTCTGGATGATCTCCAAAAAATTCATTATAAACTATGTAGCCTATGCCATTTTCATCTAACTCAACATATTTACCATCCACAAGTTCACTATTTTCAAATAACTGGTATTTATGTAATTTTCCTGTTTTGTAATATTCATAATACTCCCCATGTAAAACGCCATTTACAAAGTCAGCAATAATTTGTACTTGACCATTTTCATAATACTGCATAGCTCGTCCATCCGTACGGCTATTGTAATAATCATATTCTTTTTCCTTATTGCCATTTTTATAGTAGGATGTGAATTTACCTTCATGAAAGTCTTTATTGCTATCGGCATAATCTACATAAATCGGAGTAAGAATACACTGTAATTGTCCATCAATATAGTAATCACGCACTTCTCCATCAGGAAGATTAGGTGCTTTGTATTTAACACGTCTATAATATAGAGCATCTTTTGCTTCACAGCGTTGCCATTCTGCATTAAAAAACTCTGTAATAGTTTGACCTATAACAGGATTGTAAGTAGATGTTTTGTCAAATTGTTGTGTTTGACTTATGGAGCCTCTGTAGTAATATGTTACCGTTCCCGTGATACTTGTACTCTTTCCTGTATAAATTTCGCCTAATACAAATGAACCTTCCAATATCACACCATTGGCTTTCTCTAACTTACCATTTCCATGAGGAATATAATTGATAAATTGTCCCGTATATATATCGCCATTCGGGTCTATCTGTTTGCCTTGTCCTGTAGCTTGGTTATTGGTAAATTCACACTCTAATTCACGACCATCAGCCCATGACAATTTTCCTTTACCAACTCGAATACCATTTTCATAGTTACCTACAAAAGTAGAATGTAATTCGTTGTTAATGTAGCGGACCGCTGTACCATGACCGTGTGCTTTGTTGTTTAGGATTTCGCCATCCCAAGTAAAGGATACACCGTCTTCGTAATAGGAATCAAGAATTTGACAGTTAACATTGGAGCAAAGAATCCATTTCTCCTCCAATGTTCGTGCACTTAGCAATAATGACATTGCAAGTGCAATTAGTAATAGTATTTTTCTCATACTTTTAACCCTAATTCGTGTCGGGTGCAACCTTTGATAGTTAGTATTATATTTGAAATTTGACACAATAAAAAACGTGAACTTTGTCGTTCTTTGGGTATCTCGGCACTGGACTCGCCTCACTCACCAAATTACTGAACAAAAGCTCACGCGTAGCGCGAGCGTCCTAGCTTTGTTCTCGGTGAGTTCCTAAAAGTGTCCAGTTTTTAGATACCCAAGCACAATCTAAACGCTTAAATAAAATATGTCATGCATCGCCTTTACGATGCTGGTTTACCATAGGCTGAAGTTTGTTAGTTATTTTCTGTTAAATAGTATTATTATTCAACTTTATTATTCTCGTTCTTTTTATCTTGTTTCTCAGGAAACAAATGTTCAAGAAACTTATTGGTTTTATGCGATTGATATATTTGATAACTAGCAGTTGCTATTGTGATTATGAGTGCTATGATTGATATGATATAACTTGTATTCGATTTATTTAAATATGTACGAACTAATTGATTCTGATGCTGTATTTCATTTGCTAACTTAGTCATATCCGATTGGACTATTTCATAGCGATCACCTAATTTTATCACAATATTTTCAAAAAGATTCTTTTGTGTATCTTCTAATCCATCAAATGGATATTTTTTTTCGTGTTCTATCCTTATTTGTTGTAGGTGAGCCATGTAAATGCTATCTTGATATGTACTATCTTGGTATGAATTAACAAGTAGGTCATTCAAAATAAAAGAAAGTGATGTTGGCTCGTAATAATATTTATCATTATCTACCTTAAAGAAATCAAGGAGCGAATAATCTTTGTATTCACGCGCTGCATATATATGCTTTACTGTCTCAAGAGATCCACCATGTCTAACTATTAATGCAAGTTTATTTTGCATATCTGCCTTAACAAATCTTTTACTTCCCCACTGTTCCTCCTCGTTAAGCGTTGCTATAAAAAGTGATGTCATCATTAAAATGAAGAATAACATGAGTAAAACCATAAGAATGGTACTATGTTTCCTATAAGCATTGATAGATCGTATATAATCTAAATAAAGCATGAATGAATTATTTAAATCCTTTTTTTGTTCTTCCTTTGTCATATTTCAATTCACTTCTGTTGAGTTAAGAACAATAAGCACAAAATGTTAATTTTTTGATACCGTTATTTAAGGTTATATTAGCATCTAAGCCATAGTCAAATGGCGGCGTTGAAGGGCGGTGAGTACGCTTTCGGAGGCGATCGGGTTAAGACCACGGAAAGTGGTGCGGCTCTTCAGGTCGGCAAGTGACATAGAAAGCAGCAACTTAGCAATACACTCATCAGCAAACGAATTGCTAACAACATTCACTCCTGTAAAATCAAGCACAACGCGATCGTTTTGCTCAATCATAGGCAACAAATCCTCACGCACACGCTTACCTAATGGGCGTGTACCCAAATTCTCTCCGTATTCCTTAAAACTGAATGTTACCATAGCTCTTCTAATTCGTTGTCGTTTAAAAATGTTTCGTTATATTGTGCTGCCACATTGGTACGATTGGCAACTACTTCTGCTGGATTAATCTCTTTATTTGTGCGAAGTTGCAGATATACGATTGTACCTTGCCAAAATTCGCTTTCAGTGGTGGATTCAACTCCATTGACCTGCAATGTGTGATTTCCCGAGCGAACTTCAAAGCGCAAACCTGCATCACGCGCAAGTAGGGATGTTGAATACAGGCCAAATCCCATTCCTTTTCCATCGGTTACAGCATCTTTGATACAGATTTTCAATGCTTCGGGTTCAGAGATATTGAGGTATTTCTCGTTCTCTGAGAGCGATGCCTGCACACCGATTCCGTCATCTGCAACTAAGAAACTGAGGATGTGATTGGATGGATCGTAGTGTGTGATAACGGTTCCAAGTTCTTTGCCTGAATGGGTAAGGACATTATCCAAAATCTCGTAAAAACAATAGCTCATGGCTTGCAACACCGTTGTTTCAATATCAATATGTTGTGTCAGCACACTTACTACGCGTTGGTAAACGGAGTAAATGTTTTTCTCATCAAACACATCAATAGTCACATCGTTGTTTGATGAATGGAAGTATTGTTTTATGAGTGTTGATAGGTTCATACGATAGGTATTAGTCTATTTGGGCGCAAAGTTACACTTTTTTTTCGAGATGTGCAAGAAAAATCGCTTTTTGGGGCGTTTTTTTGTTTGGAGGATAGGCAACTATTTCAGGATTCTAGTCAACCTTTTTAGGACTCCAGTCAACCTTTTCAGGAAACGAGTCAAAAAAGTACGTTTTTTAAGATTATATATCAGTAATCGAGTCAACCTTTTTCAGGTTTAGTCAAGGTTTAGTCAAGTACTTTTTTGAGTTTCGGCGTTCTTTGGTCGTTCCTTGGTTCATCCTTGGTTTCTCCTTGGTCTTTTACCCGAGAAAAAAAGGAAAGGTACAAGGGGAAGGAATCTTAAGAAAAGTGTTTTTTGCGCAGGCGCAGGCGGCGTCACTTTGTGATATGGTGTCGCCAAAAGGCGAAGTAATGGCAGCAAAGCTGCAGTAATAGCGCACTCAAAAATGAGCGCGGAATGCATAAATAGCAACAAAAAAGCACCTACATGAGTAAGTGCTTTTTTGTTGAAATATACATTTACGAGATTATACCACGCCGCTGAAGCCCATGAATGCCATAGCCAAGAGGCCAGCAGTCAAAAGGGCGATAGGTGTACCTTGCATAGCTTTTGGCACTTTAGCCAATGCCAATTGCTCGCGCATACCTGCGAACAATACCAATGCCAACGCAAAACCAATAGCCGTTGCGATAGCGAACAACATACCTGTCAATAAACCAGGTTCTGCGCCCATAGGCAACTTATATGTGCCGCTAGCTACCATAATAGCCACACCGAGCAAACAGCAGTTGGTGGTGATCAATGGCAAGAACACACCCAATGCTTGGTACAAGGATGGAGAGATCTTTTTAAGGATAATCTCAATCATTTGCACGAGGGCAGCAATCACCAAGATAAACAAGATGGTTTGCAAAAAGCCCAAGCCCCATGCATTTAACAATTGTTGCAAGAGGTAGGTTACAAGGGTAGCCAAAGTCATGACAAACAATACCGCTGCACCCATACCCAGCGCAGTATTGATCTTCTTACTTACGCCCAAGAATGGACAGATACCCAAGAACTGACTCAATACGATATTATTCACGAATATCGCAGAGATAAATATCAAGAAATATACCATAATATCAAAATTTTCAATTTTGTGTAGCATTGTGTAGTGTTGTGTAGTATTGTGTAGCGTTGTACAATTCTACACTATTCTAAACGATTCTACACCACTCTACACGGCGCTACGCGCCTTACTTTTTCATAAGTTTTTGTACCAATGCCATCAAGTAGCCCAATACGATGAACGCACCAGGAGCGAGCACGAAAATCAACATACCATAAGTCTCGCTATAGAGGTTCATGCCGAACAAGCTACCTGTACCAAGCAACTCACGCACTGCACCAATCAAAGTCAATGCCAGTGTAAAACCAAGACCCATACCCAGACCGTCCAAAGCAGACAAGCCAACGGTGTTCTTAGCAGCAAATGCCTCAGCACGACCAAGCACGATACAGTTCACCACAATCAGCGGGATAAACAAACCCAACACCTCATAGATAGCAGGTAAATATGCTTGCATCAAGAGTTGCACCATCGTCACGAAAGTAGCAATCACCACGATAAACGCAGGGATACGCACTTTATCAGGGATCAAATTCTTCAAGAGTGAAATCACCACATTCGAGCAGATAAGCACGAAAGTAGTAGCGAGTCCCATAGACATACCATTGAGAGCAGAAGTGGTAGTCGCCAAGGTAGGACACATACCCAGCACGAGAGCGAATACTGGGTTCTCGCGCAAGATACCGTTCAATACGGTGTTTAATGCTTTATTTTTCATTGTTGGCCTCCTTTCTTTTGACAATGTTTCTCGCTGCAACCTGAGCATGTAGCAGGGTCGTTACCATAAGGGCAAGCACCTTCAGCCACTTCTGCGGCAGGTGCTTCCACTTGTGTTGCACCGCTCACAGCCTCGATTGGCATAGGTTGTTGTGCGATAGCGTTGTATGCTTTTACTACCACTTCGAGGAAAGCGCGCGAGGTAATGGTAGATGCGGTGATAGCATCAATATCGCCACCATCTTTACTTACGCGAAACTCTGTAGTTGCAGGGTTCTTACCCAAGATATTGGATTTTGGTTTCTCAGGATTGCAGAACCATGTGCTCATCAGCGCACCCAGACCAGGAGTTTCGGCTTGCTCCAATACCACGTAGCGAACGACATCGCCCACGTTATTAAATCCTACCATCAGTCGGAAAGTGCCACCAAAAGGCATGTTCATGTTGCCCTCGGTGCTTGCCTCAACGGCTGTACCTACCCACTCTTCGCCTACATACGCTTTGTGCAGGGTGATACCATTCACCTCTTCTGCCTCAGCGATAGTCATGCCTTCCATCTCAGGAAGCACTTGCATGATAGCGCTCTGTTGCTTAGCCACTTTGGCTGCCTCAATAGGTGCCATAGTCAGCATATACACGCCAGCCAATGCAGCCGCAGCCATCAACGCGATGAGCGTCAGCGATAGCAACATATTCTTAAATGAACTTTGTAATTTTGCCATAGTCCTGTCCTCCTTATGCTTTCTTTTTCTCGCCAAAACGCTTTGGACGAATGAGGTTTAACAATGGTGCACATGCATTCATGATTAGGATAGCGAATGACATACCTTCAGGGTAAGCACCCCAAGTACGAATCACCATCACAATCACACCGATACCCACACCGAAGATGATCTTTCCCCAATTGCTCATAGGAGAAGTAACATAGTCGGTAGCCATGAACCATGCACCCAGCATCATACCACCAGTGCAAAGACTCAGCATCACATATTCGCCTGTGCATACGCTCTCTGGCAACATACCAGCCCAACCAGTTACCGCAGCAAACAACGCCACGGTAGCCATGATGCTCACTGGGATATGCCATGTGATGACGCGCGTAGCAATAAGGAAGATACCACCTGCGAGCAGGAGCAATGCGCTCACCTCGCCAAGACTACCGCCCATCTTACCGATGAGGATATCCCACATCTCTGGCACTGCGTTCATCATGCTGTCGCTACCAGTCAGTGCCACTTTCATGGCAGCCAGAGGAGTAGCACCTGTAGCAGCGTCCACATACGAGGTAGCAAAACCTTGTGGCACGGGCCATGTAGTCATCTGAGCAGGGAAAGAGATTAGCAGGAACACACGACCCACAAGAGCAGGGTTGAAGATGTTTTGTCCTAATCCACCGAAGCTCATTTTCGCTACGCCGATAGCCACCAACGCACCGATAATCACAATCCACCAAGGCAAGTTGCTTGGCAAGTTGAATGCCAACAACAGACCTGTCAGTACAGCAGAGAGGTCACCGATAGTGGATTTTTGTTTCAAGATATATTTCGCAATCAGCCACTCAAACAGCACGCATGCTGCCACGCTGATGGCGGTGGTGATGAGTGCGCCCCAACCGAATTGCCAAACGCTGACTGCGTAAGCTGGCAGGAGGGCGATAATCACCAACAGCATATTTTTCCGCACGCTATCACCGCTATGAAAGTGTGGTGCGGGAGATACTATAAGTTGTTTCATAATCGTTTTGTTTTTTGTTCAACGTTGTTCAGTATTGTTCAATACGACTGTGTCGTGTTCAAAGTTGTTTTCTAGAAGGACAATGTTGAACCATATTGAACCACCATTGAACTATGTTGAACTATTTACTTAGCAGCTCTGCTGCGGATTATTCCTCCCACTTTCGCTTTACCCATGCGCACATAGTCGAGCAGTGGCAAGTGGCTTGGGCAGGTGAAT
Source organism: Paludibacteraceae bacterium (assembly GCA_045578255.1). GTDB lineage: Bacteria > Bacteroidota > Bacteroidia > Bacteroidales > Paludibacteraceae > Colicola. Next base: position 57,797 of record JAZNJW010000017.1, on the reverse strand, counting down.
TGGCAGCAACCACACTCGATGCAGTCCATGATATTGTGGTCCTCCATCTCGTCCCACATGCTGTGCCATGCTTGTTTACTGAGCAGCCATGGCTCCAAGCCCATTGGGCAAGCACCTATACATTTGCCGCAGCGCACGCAGTTCGTAATCTCTTGGCGCAGACTCTCTGCCTCTGGCAAGAACAGCAAGCCACTCACGCGCTTGTTGCTAGGCATATCGATATTGCTCATTGCGCGACCCATCATAGGACCACCGCCAATCACTTTACCTGTATCCTCTGGCACACCGCCTGCAAGAGCCACAACCTCGGTCAATGGTGTACCGAAACGCACATCGTAGTTACCTGGTTTAGCCAAGCTCTTACCAGTGACGGTCATCACGCGCGAGATGAGTGGTTTGTTTTTTTGCACTGCCTCATATACAGCATAGATAGTAGCCACGTTGTCCACCACAGCACCTACCTCAATCGGCAGCGCACCGCTTGGCACTTGGCGACGGATACATGCGTCAATGAGCTGTTTCTCGCCACCTTGTGGATATTTCAGTTTGAGGGCTTTCACCTCAATGCCGAGCACTTTGCTTGCAAGAGCAGTCATGTGCTTGATAGCATCAGGTTTGTTGGCTTCGATACCGATGATAGCTTTCTCAATGTTGAGCGCACGCATCAAGAGTTGAATACCGATGATAATCTCCTCGCCATGCTCAAGCATGAGTTGGTGGTCGCAAGTCAAGTATGGCTCGCACTCCACACCGTTCACAATCAGCACTTCAGCTTTCTTGCCTGGAGGAGGAAGGAGTTTCACGTGGGTTGGGAAACATGCGCCACCCAAACCTACGATACCTGCCTCTTGTACCTTATCTATGATATGCTTAGGTTCGTAGTCTAATTTGCGAACGATATCCTTGCTGCGGTCGATGGTCTCAATCCACTCATCGCCCTCCACATCCATGAAGATGGCAGGCATTTTCATGCCCCATGCATCGATGGTTGAGTCGATCTTGGTGATGGTACCACTGAAAGGAGCGTGGATATTCGCACTCACGAAACCACCTGCTTTGGCGATCAGTTCGCCTACTTTCACTTTCTGTCCTTTCTCCACTACTGCTTGCGCAGGCGCACCGATGTGTTGTACCAACGGAATGATTGCTTTCGCTGGCAATGGGCACTCGGTGATAGGTTGATGAACAGAGTATTGCTTATTATCATGTGGATGAACTCCACCTATTCTAAATGTTGCTTTCATGCCTTTGCCTCCTCTTGTTTAGTTTCTGCGCCTTTAACCTCTAACCTCTCACCTTTAACCTCAGCAGCTACAGGCGCAGCCTTTGGTGCTGCTGGAGCTTCTGCCTCTGGCTTCGCCTTTCGTGGTGGGAAGTTCACTGCGTGGATTGCCCCTGTTGGGCAAGCGTCCTCGCACTTGCGGCAGAGGCGGCACTTGTTGTAGTCGATGTACGCCAAGTTGTTCTCAATAGTGATAGCATCGAACTCGCAGACTTTCTGACACTTGCTACAACCGATACAAGCATTGGTACATGCCTTGCGTGCTACAGCACCTTTGTCTTTGTTCACGCACATCACCACCATTCGGCGGCTCTTTGGACCTTTTTTGCGGAGCTCGATGATATTGCGTGGACACGCTTTCACGCACTTACCGCAACTGGTACATTTCTCGTCGTCCACTTCTGGCAACCCTGTCTCGGGGTTCATGTGGATGGCATCAAACTCGCAGGCAGCCACACAGTCGCCGCAGCCCAAGCATCCGAACGGACAAGCCGACTCACCTACATAGCAGTTATGCAGGATTTGGCAGCTCTTAGCACCGTCGTAGGTGCTTGTTTTTGGGCGTGCTTCGCACGTACCGTTGCAGCGTACTACTGCTACTTTGGGGTCGATGTTTCCGACCGCCATTCCAAGAATCTCACCTACTGTCTTCATCGTAGGTGCACCGCCTACAGGGCAGAGAAGTCCATCCAGCGTGTCCGCTTTCACGCAACTCTCGGCAAAAGCGCGACAGCCCGCAAAACCGCATCCACCGCAGTTTGCGCCAGGCAACGCCTCTTGCACCTCATCGATGCGTGGATCTTCTTCCACCTTGAATTTTTGGGCAACGAAGTACAGCAGCACTGCTGCCACTAATCCCGTCACACCCAAAACGGCTAAAGAAATCAGAATTAAATTCATTGTGTTTTATTGTTTTTATTAGTTATTTTTCTTCTTTGCTGTAAAAGAGAATTCTTTTTGCAGTTTGTCTTTGAACATGCCCAGCACGAGGTAGTACAACGCCATTGCGCAAAGTGCTGCTGTGCCAAGGATCTCCTCGCGCACATTCCACAACGCATTGCCTATAAATATCACTGCCAACATCACAAAGAACGGCAGCAAATATGCCAATACCACCGCTTTCCATCCCATTTTCTGCTGTACCATCACTTCCACTTCATCGCCGACATGGTAGGATTGTGTAGAATCGTGTAGAGTGGTGTAAGATTGTGTAGAATTGTTTTCCGTTTTCACCTTTCCGTTTTCACCTAAAAGTACAACCCTCATCTCCTTCTCTGTGCTCTCTGCGCTGGCGCACATCGCTTTAGCTTTGCATGCCGCGCATGCGCTTGTTTGCACAATGCGCACGAGGGCGGTTCCGTCCTCATTCAACGCGATTATTATGCCGTCATGTTTGATCATTCGTCTACCTTCAAAACTTTTAGACCACTAAAACCTTTTCAACCATTTAGAAAGTTGGCACTGGCTCGTTGTATAGCTTCACGAACAACTCGCGCGCAGACACTTCCACCCATCCGCCTTTACCGTCTCCTTGAATGAGTGTTTCATTTCGCATAGCTTTATCGCGAAGCAAACGATACTCCGCCAGTTCAAGACCATGAAGCAAATCTTCTTGATATTGTTTCTTTTCAGTCGTTGACATACGTCTCAATCTTTTTATAAAGTTCTACATCCAATATATCCTCATCCGTAGCAATCACATGCCGTGGGTTACAAGCATTATCTACTAATGTCCAAGTATCTACTGCGTCTTTGTAGAGATTGAAGAAGTTTTTCAATCCCAATTCATAACGCCTACGGATTACATCTGGGGCTATATCATGTCCACCTTCGCTCACACGCTTGGCTACTCGTTGCACTGCCAGTTCTGGGCTCTCCAACCAGAAGAATAGCATATTCACCACATATCCTTCCGCTTGTGCGCGTTTTACCAATTGCAGGTACGAGCGTGTTGCCAATGTCGTTTCAATAGAGAACGATGCACCTTGTTGTAGCAGTTCCTCAATGCGTTGCAGCATGATTCGCCCTGCGGGAATAGCCATGCTGTTGGGGTTGAGCGGAGATAATCCACGTGCAATCTCATCTGCATTCACAAACTCCTGACAATGCCAAATCTCTGGCAAAATGGTAAAGGACGCAGTTGTTTTTCCTGCACCATTACATCCTGCGATTATGTAGAGTGTTTTTGACATTATTTCTTTTGCTTTGCAAAAAACGCGCAAAGGTACGAAAAATATGCGACATATGCAAGTACCAATGCCTTTTTTGATAAAAAAGATAGATTTTATCTATCATGTAATTACTTTTTACCATTTGCCTATGTCATTATGGAATAAAAACAACTCTCCCCTTGCGCTGATTGTGCGCAAGGGGAGAGTGAACCCATATGAGAATAATTTAGAAATTCAATGCTAAACCTACTCCATTTTGTGAGGCATTGACACTCCAATATGCTTGTGATTTGTTGCCACATGTGGCATTGAACAAATCGGCACTACGATGCATTTGGGTATAACCCACAATCAACGTTGGGATACATGCGAGTTCGCAAGCCAATCCTACATAACCTGAATATGGCAACCACCATGAAAAACCAAGATCCAAACCAACACCTACGCCAAGCAAAATCCAACCTGCTGTTGCAACGGCATGTCCATGCTGATATTTGTTGTATGCCTCTATGCAATTGTCTTTCAAGAAATTAGCATAGATACCACCTTTCATTTGTTTACCGTCATAAAAGTATGTATTTCCTGTACGATACAAGTACTCTGATTTCGTTTCTGGTTGCATAACAACACTTTTAGGCGAGTTATGTTCGTAAACTTTCACTTGACCTGATGCAAAAATAATAGATGAGATTTCATCTGCAGAAAGTACAAATGTTGGACCATCTTGAGCATTGAAGTCAAGATATTTGACCTGAGTACTTGACACTTCTACAATCTTTGCCTCAATTTTTTTTGAATCGGTTGTCACAATCACATCTTGTGCAAACAACATTGTAGTGGCAATTATAGCCACAAAGAGTGATACAATTTTTCTCATAACTCGTTTGAATTTACTGATTTATAGTTTATTTTGGTTATTTATTTTCTTTCATTGCAATATTCCTGCATACACATCTTTGTTATAAGTTCTATTCATTTGGCTGCAAAGGTAGCAAAAAATTCCCACATCCACAAATAAATTACTTATAAAATTGTATATTCCTCCCTAAATACTACTCGGTTAGTTGGGATTTGAGGGAGTAATAAAGCATAGTGCGCCCGAAAGCTGGGAACTGCGCATAGCATTTGCCTCTGCCTGTCTTGGGGTCGATAGGAGCCATTGGGGCAGGGTGTTTGCCACGTGTATTGGGCAGCTGTGCACTGTAACGGAAGCGAAACTCCTCGAACAATGTACGCGCCTCTTCAAGTGTATAATAGTCAGGAATTTGCTCAATCCGACGAATTGCCAATTGCATCTCTGTTGGACCACCTTCTTGACTTGCCTGAATAATCTGAGAAGCACGGCGACATGCCTCTGCTTTTAATTCTAATGACGATTTTGGTTTCATAATTAAACACTTAATGTGTCCAAAAAATGGGGGTCAGTACATTTGTTCTTATACTGAAAGTTGCTAAATCACCTAAGAATCACCTATAAATCACCTATGAATAACCTAAGATTACTCGCTGAAAAGCGGATGCAAAGGTAGGGATTATTTTTGACACCAATCTAGTACTCTAATCCAAAAAAACATATGAGTTATCGGAATATAATCCAAAATATTTGCATAATTCGAAGACTTTCACTATCTTTGCACCCAAAATTCTTGCAGCATGATATACTTCGACAGCGATTATATGGAAGGTGCGCATCCAGAGGTGATGCGCCGATTAGTGGAAACGAACCTCGAACACACCGTTGGCTATGGTTGTGATCCTTACACGCAACAAGCCAAAGAGGCGATTCGTACCGCTTGCCAAGCCCCTAATGCCTTGGTGCAGTTTATGGAAGGTGGTACACAAACCAATGCCACCGTGATTGATGCCCTTCTTCGGCGACACGAGGGTGTATTGGCTGCGGAGTGTGCACACATCAACGTACATGAGAGTGGTGCCATTGAGCATAGCGGACACAAAGTGCTAACGCTGCCCGACACCTGCGGCAAACTGACTGCAAATCAAGTAGATGACTATATCACCAACTTCTATCGCGATGAGACCTACGAACATATGGTGGCACCAGGTATGCTCTATATCACTATGCCTACGGAGTATGGTACACTCTACTCGCTCAGCGAACTGGAAGAGTTGTCCGCTGTGTGCCACAAACACCATATCCCATTGTATATGGATGGCGCACGATTGGGCTATGCGCTTGCCTCGAAAACGTGCGATGTCACATTGCCTGATATTGCTCGCCTGTGCGATGTCTTTTATATCGGTGGTACCAAATGCGGGTTGCTTTTTGGCGAAGCGGTAGTGGCTGCCAATCCCAACACGCTGCCTCATTTCTTCCCATTGGTGAAGCAGCACGGTGCACTCTGCGCGAAGGGCAGGATTTTGGGTGTGCAGTTCCTAACCCTCTTTACCGATAATCTCTACGAGCGTATCTGTGAGCACGCGGTCGTTTTGGCACAACGCTTGCGCGCTGCCTTTGTGGAGAAGGGCTATCGTGTGGCTATCGACTCGCCTACGAATCAGCAGTTTTTCATTTTGCCCAACGAAACTATTGACCACCTGCGCCAGAGTGGCGTCTCCTTCGAGGATTGGGGTGTCCGTGGCGAGAGAGAAACCACCGTTCGCTTCGTCACTTCTTGGGCGACTACCGAAGAGGATATTGAGCAATTGATATCCCGATTACCAAATCAATAATAATCCAAACACAACAATATGAAAAGTTTTAAACCAAATGCTTGGGTACTTCCCCAACCTGTATTGATCATCGGCACCTACAATGCAGACGGTACTCCCAACGCCATGAACGCTGCATGGGGCGGACAATGGGATAAGACACAAATCGTTATCTCAATGGGCATACATGCTACGACTGAGAATCTGGCGATTTCGCCCGATTTCACCGTAAGTTTTGCAACTACAGACACCGTTGTGGCATCGGACTTTGTAGGCATCGTGAGTACAAAGAAAGACCCACAGAAAATGGCAAAGACAGGATGGACGGCCATACCTGCTGAACATGTAAATGCGCCCGTATTCATCGACTTTCCGATGACACTGGAGTGCCGTTTGGTGCAGAAATACGAGGAGTCGGAAGGCGGCTACTGCCTGGTGGCAGATATTGTGAATATCCTCTGCGATGAACAGTACCTTGCTGCTGACGGTAAACCCGATGTGGAGAAAATGCGATTAATCACTTTCGATCCCGTTCATATGGGCTATATCGAACTCGGCCAACGCGTAGGCAATGCCTTTGCCGATGGCAAGCAACTGAAATAAGATATGCTTCGGAACATTTGCACTATAATTTTCCTTTGCCTGCCATTCTCATGGATGATGGCAGATACCATCACAGGTCAATGTGGCGACTCTCTGTATTGGTCATTTGATACCGAAACTCGCCACCTCGACATCACAGGCAGAGGTAAAATGCAACTATACAAGTACCCAGCATGGACCACCAACAACAGCATCACAATCGCCTCTGTCTCTTTGCCCGATAGCATCACATCTATCGATAGTTATGCTTTTGAGGGGCAAGAACTTACGGAAGTTATCGTTCCTGCTTCTGTCAAGAAATTTGGTAAAGATGCTTTTGCACAAATGCCTTCTCTATTGCGCTTTGAGTACGAAGGCGAGGGCTATGCAGAATCGGAGAATGGCATACTCTATAATTGCTACAATCTTCGCTACTTCAAAGGCATCACCCGTATGCTTGCCTACAACGATGCTCTAGACACCCTTATCGTTACTTACGGCTATGCTTCCGCGAGTTTCCTCAACCGGTCATATGTAGACGATTCGCATGCATACGACAAACGCCTATTTGGCAAATACGATACCATACCTAAAAAGATAAAGACCTATTTTCTACCCAGCGAATTGGAGGAGATTGGTGATTTCCTTTTGTGCTACGCTACCAACTTAGGAGGTATCACCATTCCCAAGAAAGTGCACACGATTGGTTCTGGTGCTTTTTTGTATTGCTCTTCGTTGGATTCACTAGTTTTTGATGGCGATGGGGTAAAAACGATAGGTGATAGTGCATTTAGTCATTGCGTACAATTATCCAAAATTCTATTACAAGACACTCTGCCTCCTATCATCGAAGCGCATACTTTTGAAGGCGTAGATCGTAGCATACCTATACATGTACCACTGGGAGCAAGTGAACGATATAAAGATGCACCCTATTGGAGTGAGTTTGTCAACTATATAGAGCCATCTCCTTCGACGCAAATTGATGATGCGCAAGTGCATTACGGAACATGTCAAAAAATTATGCGCAAAGGTCATATCTTAATTCTATCTAATGGGCAAGTTTATAACAGTGTGGGACTGAAAATTAATTAAAAATAATAAACTATCAACTCAATTAAGAAAACAAGTAAATTATGAAAGAATTTTTTAAGACTAAAGGTGTAATGAGTATTGTAATATTTTTGGTACTCGTGGTATGTTGCAGTATTTGTGTGCGCTGCACACGTGTGGATTCCTCAGAAGTAGGTATCAAATTCAATAAACTATCTCTTACCGAGCAAGGTACATTAGACGCTACTCCTGTGACGGGTTATGTATTTTATTGCCCAATTACAACCGATGTGTTTACTTATCCAATCTTCGTACAACGCGTAGATTATCATCCATTTAATGTCAATACCAAAGATGCGGCTATCTTCGAGATGGACCCAACGATGGCATATTACCTCAACCGTGATAAAGCAGTGGATGTGTTCTTCAAGTATCGCCGCTCGCTTAGAGACATTGAGGAAGGATATATGCGTACTGTTATTTATGACGCATATCGTGTAGTAGCTAACAACTACACCTCTGATGAACTGATGGCTAATCGAGCAAGTTTTGAGAGTGAGGTGCGCATTATGCTTGACTCAACTTTAACAACTGAAGGTTTTATTGTAACTGAGTTTACATCGCAAATTACACCTCCCGAATCATTACGTCAAATGATTGATGCCAAGAATGCAGCCGTACAAGCCGCATTGAAAGCTGAGAACGAAGTCAAGCAAGCCGAAGCGAATGCTAAGATTGCTATTGCTAAAGCTGAAGGTGAGGCGCAAGCCATGAAGATCAAAGCGGATGCCGAAGCATACTACAACCGTACTATCTCTGCCTCATTGACACACAACATCGTGCTTGAAGACTGGATCGAGAAATGGGACGGCAAGATGCCACAGATTCAAGGCAGCAACAACATGATGCCAATGATCAACTTCACGAAGTAATTCACTCCAATTCCTACATGAAACTTGGTCTAGTTCTTGAGGGGGGAGGCATGCGGGGGCTTTATACCGCAGGTGTACTGGATGTGATGATGGAGCATCGATTCATGCCCGATGTGGTGTGTGGCACTTCGGCGGGTGTGACTTTTGGTGTGAACCTATTGTCGCAACAACGCGGACGCGTACTGCGCTATAACCGCCGCTATGTGGGCGAACGCCGCTATATAAGTTGGAGGATTATTTGGCGAAATGAGTATTAATCATCAAATTGAGTAGCAAAATATACTTCTTCCGCGCGGGCGCTTGCTCGCGCGAATTTTAATTGTGAAGGCATTGGCAAGACCAAAAACGCACAAAAACTTCAAACATTTAACATTTTCTTAATAACATATTTGCATGTTCTAAAAAAAAGTTGTAACTTTGCAGGGTGTTTCTGTTTTGACGTAAAGAACAGGTATTAGTCGTAGTCAGAAACACTAGGTACAATTTAAATATTTTACTCTTATGAAAAAGATTTACTCTTTTCTCATGGCACTTAGCATAGTGTTATGTGCCAATGCTAATTCATTTGAGGTAGCTAAGTCATTGGATTTCTCCATGGCAAGACCTCAAGTAGCGACACCAGTTATTAACAAAACAGTTCAAGTAAGCAAGCAATCTCTCCGAGCTAAGCAACACGAGCGCATGGCTATTGCAAGACAAGCGCACAGTGATGCAAAGCAAGTTATTCCTGCTAGCGCAGTACGCAAAGCACCTGCGAAGGCAGCAGCAGCTATCGACACCGTGGAGATCGTAGCAACTACTTGGTTGTGGAAGTATTATGAGTCAGACAACGATTGGTACACCACACTTATTGATGCTACCGAAACGTATGAAATCAAGTTGGACTACGTTTCTGACACACAAGCAGGTACCTTTACTGAGGCTGATTGCCTTATGGATTACACAGGTATGTATATCTATGACGAAGAAGGTAACCGTACTATTGTCTCCTTTACTGAAGTTGACATCGTTGTAACCGACGACGAGAACGGACTTGCTCTTAACGCTGAATTGTTGGGCACCGACAATGTGCTCTACGTTGTAAGCGCATTCATCGCTCCTCTGCCAGAGCCAAAAGCAACTGTAGAGTTGGCATATGCTAATGCTACATTGGAAGACGGCACTCGCTCCAGCGGGACTTTCCAATTCTGGGGTGATGAGAATGGTGTTTACACCTCACTTCTCTTTGCTTCGGACCAAGTAGAGGGTGAATACAACAAGTTTGACATGTATGTAGATTATGCTAACTACATCATGTTCGTGGATGATGCCGACACTACTTTTGTTGATTTCTTGGACCTCAATGCTGTAGTAACCAAAGAGGGCAAGACCTACAACCTCGTAGCAGACGCTTTGGGTTCAGACACCATCATGTACCACATCAATATGTCGTACACCAAGCCAGATCCTACTGATACTATTGACATCGTAGCCACCAATATGGTAGTTGACGAGTTTGAGTTCTGGGGCATGGTATTCTGCACAGTGTCAGCAAGCAACGATGAATACACAGTTACTCTCGATATGGCCAATGGCTTGCCAATGGGCGAACTCACCAGCGAGGATTTCAACGTAGAATGGAGTTCTGTTTACCGCATTGCAGATGCTGAGGAGATTGTGTTTGATGAGATTATTAGCGCAACCGTTTCTGAGGTAGAGGGCAAACCTGCTGTCAAAGCACAAGTAGTGGGCGTAGATAACATCGTCTACAATTTGGATCTCAGCTATGTAGTTCCTGAACCAACTGATACCGTAAATGTGGTATTTGACGACGTGGTTGAAGCTCAATACTACGGTGAGTCTGCTGATTACTATATCGTTAATGAGAACGAGAACTATATCGTAATGTTGGATATCTTCGAAGAGCGTGGCAACCTCATGGGTGAGTACACAGCAGAAGACTTTGATATGTATTACACTCAACTCGGTGTGATTGAAGCGGGCGATACCACAGCTATTGAGATCGCAGACGCTAAAGCAGTAGTAACTCCAGTAGAGGAGGGTATTGTGCTTATCGAGGCTGAATTGATTGGCCATGATGCCGTATTGTATAAGGTTAGCACCAAGGCAGATGTATCAAACAAAGGCTTGCAATATGATGCTACCGAAGGTTTCCTTATGGACGAGTATACCACTGAGGACCTCTATACTATCAATGACCAATCTGCTAATGGCTATATCATGTTGGATGTAGAGTCTGCTGACGGCAACGACTTGATGGGCTTGGTATTCTGGGTAGATGGCGCAGATGAGAACACGATTATCCCTACAGGTACCTATCCAATCGATGCTAGCGGCGAGGCTGGTACTGTGTTGGCAAGTACAGGTTATGGTGCAAACGGTTTGACCTACTCATTGTATGCAACATTGGATGAAGAAGGTTACATCAATATTCCATGTTGGTTCATGGTAGGTGGCATAGTAGTAGTTAGCGAGGAGAATGGCATCTTGAGTATTACTGTAGATGCTGTTAACTCTAACAACTTGCCAATCTACATCACTTGCGAGTATGACCTCAGCACCAAACAAGGATTGCAATATGATATGACTGAGGGTAGCGTTGAGCGCACCTACAGCGATGCTGATGTTGTAGAAATCAACACTGAATATGTAGCACAATATGGCGAGTTGTACCTCGACATCACTGCTGCTGACGGTAGCGACATGATTTCTCTTGCATTCTTCGTAGAGGCGACAGATGGTGAAATCACTATTCCTGCAGGTGTGTACACAATCGACGCTTCTGGCGAATATGGTACTGTATATGCAAGTCCAGGTGTAATGGATGGCAGAATCTATCCTTCTTTCTATGGTATATTGTCACCTAATGGCGGTATTACCGTGCCTTGCTACTTTATGGTTGGTGGTCAGGTAGTAGTAGAGAATATCGAGGGTCACTTAAAGATCACTATCGATGCGCTCAACTCATACGACGTGCCTGCACATATCGTATATGAGGCAAATCCAATAGGTTCTGCTATTGAGAACGTAACCGTTGATACAACTAACGCAAGCAAAGTGGTAGAGAACGCACAACTCTTTATCATGAAAGATGGCGTGAAGTACAACGTACTTGGTAACGTAGTGAAGTAAGTTTCTACTTTCATTCATATACTCAAGCGTGGGCAGAAGTCCACGCTTGTTTTTTGAGACAAGTGCTTGCATATATCAATAAAAAGCAGTACCTTTGCATAGTTTTTTTTGATAATTCATAATCGTATGAAAAAGATCATTCTTCTTATCTTCTGTATCTTGACTATACCCACACTTGGCGCGGCATCAAGACAAGTGGTTAATAAGATAGCAGAACCCCATACAATGGAGAGGATTCATCAGCTAACCAATCGATTGGGAAAAAAGCAAGTGGATAGAATGGCAGTTACTGCCGAACATTCGACCCAAGCACAAAATCAAGAGATTGTGCTGGAGTTTACGAATTTCTCGAAAGAACCCAAGTACTACTCGTCGGGGGATTGGTATGTAGTTTTAGAGAACAATGAGGATTGGGAAGTATATCTCAATTGGAAAGCTCCTAAAAACAACTACTGCGGAACATTCTACACAAAGGATTTTCTGCACGACTATTCCTATATATTCACACCTGATAATCGCCAGAATGGAGGTATTCACTACAAAGATATCACCATGACTATCTCCATTGTCGAAGTGAATCCTGCGCTAGACCATATCGTGCTGGATGCTACTATTAAAGGAACCGATGGCAATACCTATATCATTCATGCCACGCACGAAATCATCAAAGCCAAAGAGATTGTCACACAGTCTATTATGGATGCTACGCTCACACCTGAGATGGGGTATTACACCATTGCTGGAAAAAACGAAGACATCGATATCAGCATAGTTGTTTTGAGCAAAAACATAACAGGTATATACCCTACCCTTGATGAATTTGACATGTCTAATAGCCATATTATCTACAAAGGCCAAGATATCACACCAATCCGTATGGAGGCTATTGTAGATATGGGTAATCTAGAGTCAGGCGCATTGGCATATGGTGCACAGTTCAGTATCTTGAGTGCGGATACGGCGATATACAATATATTCTTAGCTGCACCATTTCCAGAACCAAAGGACACCATCGATATCGTATGCCAAAACTTGCGCTTTGATGATAGGTTTGCTTCGGTGTACAATATTATAACCGTAACTGCATTGAATGAAAAGTACAAGATACAAATCATGTATCAAGATGAGGCTATCGATGAAGGTGATTATACCCAAACTAATGCCACAGTCTATATCACCAATCTAGATACATATGAAGAGGTAGAATCGTTGGTTACCCAAATGTCTATTCGACAGGATTTATCTACCAACTCTTATATCGTAGAAGCAGTAGCCCGTTGCACCGATAACATCGTTTATCAACTATCCCTATCGTGGGTAGAACCCGTTGCTACAGATACGATACCGCTTTATTTTGAACAATCATCCAAAGCATCTTATTATCAACAAGACAACGACCTGCTACTGATTAACGAAAATGACAACTACTCGTTATCCTTGAATATCGCAGGTGTTGAGATGGGTGAGAAGTTTACGCTGGAAAATGTAGTAGCTTATTATAGTTCGCTAACTAATGAGGAAACGGGTACCGAGATTGATATTGCAAAAGTGGATGGCACTATCTATCAATCTGCAGACACCACATGGATTAAGGCAGATGTGGTGGGTTTTGATGCGATATGTTATCGAGTGGCATTATGGTACGCTGTACCTACCCCAACAGATACGGTGAGATTGCAACTAATAAATGTGCCATTTGAGAATCATCTGGAAGAAGGTTATTTCCAATTTATCGAATATACAGAGGATCAGAGTCATATGATTTCATTCACAGTAGCTAGTCACGAAGTGATTGGTACATTCAGCAACGACGGCATGTTTGGCCATTTTGGAACAGGAGAGTATGACTTCTTCAACGACTATACCTATGTATCTGAATGGAATAGTAGAACCAATCAATATGATCTTTACACCATAGAAAAAGGTGATCTCGTTGTGGCAATGACTAATGATAGTACTATCTACGCAGAAGCCAGTGTGATTTGTGAGAATGCCAAGTTATATCATATTAGTTTCATTTCAAAATTAGCACGTCCTCATTTGCCTGCAGATGCAGAAGAAGGAGAAGTGGATCGTACATATACCACAAACGATCAAATAACCATTACCGATTATACGCAAGCGAACGGACTCATCACCTTTGAGGCGGAATCGACCACGCATAACGATGCCGTAGTACTATACATCTTTGCCAACCATTTCGATGCAGAAATTGGTATCCCAGAGGGAACATACCCTATCAATTCCTCGCTACAAGCAGGTAGCGTATTAGCGAGCACTGGTATTAATCTCGAAGACAATAGCGTATCGCCATCCCTCTATTATACATTCTCTGATAATTTCTTAGAAACTATGTATTTCTTTGTAGAAGGAGAGGCAAAAGTAATGAGGAATAAGATTGGGAAACTTCATCTCGAAGTCAATGCCATAAACTCTTATGATATTCCTATTCATATCACATATAATGCAAATTCAGAAGGGACTGCCGTTGATAATGTAACAGTAAATTCTAACGCAACAAAAGTGGTAGAGAATGGACAACTCATTATCATAAAAGAAGGCGTGAAGTACAACATACTTGGTATTGTAGTAAAATAATTATCTCACTAGATACACATAAAAATCAAGCGTGGGCTACAATCCACGCTTGATTTTTATTGAATATTTGCATATCTCATAAAAAAGCAGTACCTTTGCACGCGTTAACAAACCATCTCCTGCGGGTATATCTACCGCATCGATCGCGTGCGTCCATATGGCGAGTTACAATATGGCTATCATGATTCGAGCAACAACTACCACTATCGCATGGTGGCGTGCGGATTCGAAGAGATTAAGAGCGGCGAGTGTTTTGTATTGAACGTTAACCATCTATGTTCAAAACAAGGTACGGACGAAGAGTCCAATGCTAAGCGGATGGTAAATATAGATAGTCTATTGGTTATGCAGAACAAAATAGAGCAAGAGCAATTTTTCGGTGATGCGGATATACTGCTTTTTGGCGACCATAACTACTACACCCAAGAGCAACCCATTCAAAAGCTCATCCGAGCAGGCTATGAAGATGTCCTCATGCGATATAATTCAACGGGTTACTCCTACGTGTATCATAGCGAGAAGGGGTATTTGGGCCGCGCGTTTGCGTCTCCAACCATGGCAACACAAGTGAAAGCAGTCCACCCCTATCACCTCAATGCAGACTACTTCTACTCCGTGGATATAAACGTTGATTGGACAAGACAATGTTACGCTATGCGGATCACGACCCGATACTAATTAGCATACAACTAAAAAAATATAAGAATAAAAAAACATGAAAGCAAAAATTATTCTTTTGACCATTGGTCTATGCCTGCTGAATGCAGTCACATTGCAAGCCGCTGAGCGCTGGCTGGAAGGTTACAAGAAAGTTCTCGTTATTGGGGCGCACCCCGATGATCCAGAAACCATGTGCGGAGGTACGATGATCAAACTGCGCGAGATGGGCGTAGAGGTCGTATCTGTATATTTCACAGGGGGCGAAGCTGGTATCCCTGGCAAGAGTCACGAAGAGTCACGCGCCATCCGCACCGCAGAAGCCAAAAAAGCATGCGAGGTGATGGGTGTACGCGCCGTATTCATGACGCAGATTGATGGCAACGCCGAAGTGAATAAAGCACGCTATGCCGAAATGAAAGCCCTCATCGAGGCAGAGAAACCCGACATGGTAATTACCCACTGGCCTATCGATTCGCACCGCGACCACCGCGTATGCTCAATGCTCGTGTATGACGCTTGGCGACAAACAGGATATACTTTCGACCTATACTATGGCGAAGTGATGACGGGCATGCAAACACAAACATTTGCTCCTAACCATTGGGTAAATATCACCAAACAACACGACCAAAAAGTAAAGGCCTACTATTGCCACGAGAGCCAAGATATGCCTCTAGTACAAGAATGGCACGACGCCATGGAAATCCTCCGCGGCATGGAGTGTCATACCAAATACGCTGAAGCATTTACCAAACAGGTGTGGACGGAGTAGAGGTGAATGAAAGGTTAGAGGTGAAAGGTGAAAGATTATGAATAGCGCATTGGCAGCAGTGATAGGACTGCTACTCTCCATCGTATTGATTATCAAAAAAGTATCGCCCGTCTTCAGTTTGATGCTGGGTGCCATAGTAGGCGGACTACTTGCAGGTTGGGGACTGGAAACCACCGTGAGCGAAATGATAGCGGGTGTGAAAGACATCACACCTGCTATTGTGCGTATTCTGGCGGCAGGTGTACTTACGGGCATGCTTGTCAAAACAGGTGCAGCGTCCACCATAGCACATAGTATCATCAAGGCACTTGGCGAGAAATATATTTATCTCGCATTGGCATTATCCGCCATGATTCTTACAGGAATGGGTGTGTTCATTGATGTGGCAGTTATCACCATTGCCCCTATTGCCATCATCATGGGCAATAAATTGCAACTATCCAAATTCAAACTGCTACTTGCCATGATTGGCGGTGGCAAATGCGGCAATATCCTTTCGCCTAATCCTAATACGATTATCGCAGCCGAGAACTTCGATGCACCATTATCATCCGTTATGGCAGCGGGTATTGTACCTGCATTAGTGGGTTTGGTAGTCACTGTGTTTGTGATTATTCCGTTAATGCCCAAAGGCGAACTCATGAAAGGCGATGAGGCGATAAGGCGAAAAGGCGATGAGAAAGAAGAGCAATTGCCCCCACTATGGCGCAGTCTTATAGGTCCTATCGTTACAATTATCTTATTGGCTTTACGTCCTATCGCAGGCATAGTGATTGACCCAATGATTGCTTTGCCTGTAGGTGGTGTGGTAGGCATACTTGCCACAGGCAAATGGCGCGAGACTGCCAACTGCCTCTCGTACGGGTTGGAGAAAATGTCTGGCATCGCTATTCTGCTCGTAGGTACAGGTACACTAGCGGGTATCATCAAAGCATCCGCCATCAAAGATGTATTGGTGTGTATGCTGGCAGGTTGGAGCAATGGCGGCACTTTCATGGCACCTATCGCAGGCGCACTGATGTCCGCAGCCACCGCTTCCACTACCGCAGGAGCTACCATCGCATCAGCATCTTTTGCGGAAGCTATCCTCGCTGCTGGCGTGACAGCCGTATGGGGAGCAGCAATGACCAATGCGGGTGCGACTACTTTAGACCACCTGCCCCATGGTTCATTCTTCCATGCCACAGGCGGTTCGATGGGATTCTCTGTGAGTGAACGCCTGCGACTGATTCCATACGAGACCTTGGTTGGATTGATATTGACGTTAGGTAGTATTGCTATGTATTTTATAGTAAGTTAGAGGTTAAAGGCAGGATTATGAAGATAGTTGTAGCATCCGATTCGTTTAAAGGTTCGTTGAGTAGCACAGAAGTAGCTATGGCGGCTACGCGTGGTATCAAAGCTGTTTATCCCGATTGCGAAGTGGTGTCGGTGAACGTAGCCGATGGAGGCGAAGGCACAGTAGATGCCATTGTAGAAGCATTGCATGGCGAGATAGTTGCTACCACCGTGAGTAACCCGCTCGGTCGCCCTATTCAAGCCCACTATGGCATAGCAGGGGCAACCGCTATTATCGAGATGGCAGCTGCTAGTGGCCTTCCCCTACTCCGCCCCGAAGAACGCAATCCATGGGTCACTTCTACCCACGGTACGGGTGAAATGATCATGGACGCTATTAGCAGAGGTTGTCGCCAATTTCTTGTGGGCATAGGTGGTAGTGCTACCAATGATGCAGGTACAGGAATGTTGCAAGCTATGGGTTTTCGCTTCTACGATGCCAATGAGAAAGAGATTCTTCATTGCTGTGGTGGCACGATGCAAGATATTGTGCGCATAGACGACAGCCATGTACCTGATAGCGTGCGCCAATCCACTTTCACTATTGCATGCGATGTAGATACGCCCTTCTGCGGTTCTGAAGGTGCTGCCCCTGTATTCGCTCCACAGAAAGGTGCTGATGCTGCCATGGTGCAGCAGTTAGATGCTGGTATGGCATCGCTGGCCAAAGTGATAGAAGACAAATATCGCATCGATATCGTGCCCATTGCAGGTGCTGGCGCAGCAGGCGGTATGGGCGGCGCGTTCCGCGCTTTCCTACATGCCACCCTTAAACATGGCATTGATATGGTACTTGATGCTATTGATTTCAATGCAATCATCCAAAACGCCGACCTTGTTATCACAGGCGAAGGCAAGATTGATTTTCAGACTGCCAAAGGCAAGACTGCCGCAGGCGTTTTGACTCGTGCTAAGCAACAAGGCATACCTGTGGTGGCTATCGGCGGTTGTGTAGAAATGTGCGATAGTGTTCAACAAATGGGTTTCGCAGGAATCTACCCCATACTGGAAGAAACAATGCCATTAGAAGTGGCTATGAATCCCACTTTTGCATCAAATAATATAAAGAAAACAATAACCCGAATTATTGCAAAATATTGCTAATACCCATGAAAGGATAAAAGACGTATTATCATTATTCTTCCGAGAAGTGCACAAGTACATGACGGTAAGAATTGAAAATTTTGGATTTAGACACAAATCCCAGATAGTGCTTCTGTTCATCAACCACTGGAAGATTCCATGCGCCTGTATCTTCAAATACCTCCATTACTTTTCCCATGGACATATTATCCATCAATATAGCCTGAGGGGAATTCATCAACTGCTTAACAGTAAATCGATTATACAAACGAGGTTGGAACATAATATTGCGCACTTCATCCAATTGTAAGATACCCAATAAATGTTTATTTGCATCCACTACAGGAAAAATATTTCGATTACTCATTGCTATCACTTTCACTAACTCGCCCAATGTCATTTCTGGATTTAAAGTACGCAGATCTGTTTCTAACACATTCTCCATTTTCATCAGTGTAAGCACGGATCGATCCTTATTATGTGTGAGCAATTCACCTTTTTGTGCCAAACGCATGGCATACAAACTATGTGGCTCAAAAATCTTAATAGTCAAATACGAAATCACGGCTACTACCATCAACGGCATAAAAAGGTGATAACCTCCAGTAAGTTCCGCAATAAGGAAGATTCCCGTAAGAGGCGCATGCATCACACCAGCCATCAGTCCAGACATACCCGCCAGCGCAAAATTAGCTTCTGGTACTCCTATACCAACGATATTCATCAATCGAGCACAAATGAATCCAATAATTGCACCCATAAAAAGCGATGGAGCAAAAATACCACCTACACCGCCACCACCATTAGTAGCTACCGATGCGAATATTTTCAATAGCAAGATAGCCACAAAATAGCCTATCAACACCCATGATCCCGTTCCTAATTGTTCAAAAGGGCTATTAGCGATAGCCGAAACAGAATCGCCATTAATCAACTGCTTAATCACATCATACCCCTCGCCATAAAGCGGAGGAAACAAGAAAAGCAATAATCCGAGTACCATACCACCAACCAAGAACTTAACCCACGTATTCTGCACATAACGCTTGAAAAGTTGTTCCAAATGATTCATTCCACGGGTAAAATACAATGAAACTAACCCGCACATCACACCCAAAATCAAGTACCAAGGCAATCGCTCCACAAAAAAAGGTTCGCTATTGGTAAGGGGGAACATAGCTTCTTGTCCGTTGGCAACAAAAGATATAGCAGTGGCAGTAACCGAAGAAATAAGTAATGGTGCAACAGATGTCATGGTGAGATCCATCATCAGCACTTCCAGTGTAAAGACCAATCCTGCAATAGGAGCTTGAAAAATTCCTCCCACTGCACCAGCAGCACCACAACCTATCATAAGCATCATCGTCTTTTGGTCAAGACGGAATAGTTTGGCAAGGTTACTGCCAATAGCCGAACCTGTCAATACGATAGGAGCCTCCGCACCCACCGAACCACCAAAACCGATAGTCAAAGCTGAGCCGACAAGCGAAGACCACGTATTATGCAGTTTTATGATCGATTTACGCTGCGAAATAGCATAAAGAATCTTTGTAATACCATGTGAAATGTCATCTTTAACCACATATCTAACAAAAAGTCCCGCCAACGTAATACCAATCATTGGCGTGATAAGATACCACCAATGATGTTGTGCAATCAGTTGGTTTTCAACGAAATGTTGAATACCATGAATCATAAATTTTAACAACTGCGCTGCACAAGACGCCAATGCCCCTACAAAAAAACTAAGAATCAACACTAAGTTTTTCTGCGGTATATGCTGCTCACGCCATGCTATAAATCGATCGTATGTTAGACGGCTGTTCAATGTGGTTTAATGTGGTTCTATGTGGAATGCATAGCACTGAACTATGCTGAGCATTCTAAACGTGATAACTATTCTTGTGTATCCCAACCTATACCCCTATATTTATCCAAGTCCCACTCTTCTTCTACTTCGTTCAAATATATCGTATATGGTTCATCGGCATCATCATCCTCTATTTCTTCGTGTTCTATCACTCGCACCTCTATTGGGCTATGTGATATTTCTATCACTTGGTTTTGTTCTTTATTCAGTTCTTCCCAAAGTATATCTTTTACATCTTGAATTCCCAATCCATTTGCGGAAGATATACACACCACAGGTATGCCTAATTCATCGGTAAGAGTGCTTGTTAGTATTGCCAGATCTATTTCTGAATCAGCAATATCGCATTTTGAGATAGCCAAGACGCGTGCTTTGGTTAGCAACTGAGGATTATACTTCTCCAATTCAGACAGCAAAATATCATATTCACGTTTTATATCTTCCGTGATGATAGGCACCATGAATAACAACACCGCATTGCGTTCTATATGGCGTAGGAATCGCAATCCTAATCCTTTTCCTTCGGCAGCCCCCTCAATGATACCGGGTATATCTGCCATACAGAACGATTGGTTATCACGATAAGAAACGATACCCAACTGTGGCGTAAGAGTGGTAAATGGATAGTCCGCTATCTCAGGTTTTGCAGCACTAACCATAGATAGCAAAGTGGATTTACCTGCATTAGGGAAGCCAACCAAACCAACATCCGCCAACACTTTGAGTTGCAAAATCACATTGGCTTCCATGCATGGTTCCCCTGGTTGCGCATAACGTGGTGCTTGATTCGTAGCGGTACGGAAATGCCAATTCCCCATTCCTCCTTTACCACCTTTGAAAAGAATAATCTCTTGTGCGTGCTCTTTGATCTCACACATATATTCTCCAGTATCGCCATTATACACCACTGTGCCACATGGAACTTCAATAATTTTGTCCTCACCATCTTTACCAAACGAACGCGAAGGACCTCCTTTGCCTCCGTCGGTAGCAAAAATGTGTTTTTGATATTTTAGATGAAGCAATGTCCAAAGATTGCGATTCCCACGAAGAATGATATGCCCTCCTCGTCCTCCATCACCACCGTCAGGACCACCTTTGGGCACATATTTCGCACGATGGAAATGCAAACTACCAGGGCCACCCTTACCCGAGCGGCAATAGATTTTCACATAGTCTATAAACGAGGATGAGGCCATATTGATTTTTGATTGGACTATTTACAATTTAAAAATTCATTTTTGGATGAGACGTAGGATATTGTCTATTTGGCAGAAAGTATCTTCCATTGAGTTGTTGCCATTGATTGCGAAATAATTATGGCGATGCAGATAATATGTGCAGACTGGCTTTGTTTCAGCTTGATACACTTGCAGACGTTTTTTGATAGTCTCATAATTGTCATCTGCTCGACCACTAGTTTTTCCGCGGTTGAGGAGTCGTTTAATCACTTCATCTTCCTCTACGAACATATCCAGCAACACTGCTTTCATATGGCGACGATCTAGCAACAATTCTAGAGCTTCTGCCTGGGCTACAGTACGAGGGAAACCATCAAAAATAACCCCCTTACAATCCGTTGGCAGGTTGTCCAAATAACGCTCAATAAGGTGAATCATTTTATGGTCTGGCACCAGATTACCCGCTGCTATCAATTCGCCTATCTCTTTACCAAGTTCACTACCCGATTTGATTTCTGCACGAAGGGCATCACCTGTGGAAAGATGCTGCAAACCATATTTCTCTACGATAAGATCAGATTGGGTGCCTTTGCCACTACCAGGTGCACCACAGAGTATAATATTCAGCATAGTTTTTTTCGTATTTAATAATGTATAACAAGGCAAAGCCTTGTTAGAAATAATTTTAACACAAAACGAGTTGCCCCAAAGAGCAACTCGTTATATGTTGAACACTAATTAAAGTGCCAAACCTTTACCAGCTTTGAATTTAGCTACTTTCTTAGCAGCAATTTCAATCTTTGCACCAGTTGCAGGGTTTACACCTTGGCGAGCAGCTTTCTCTACCACAGAGAATGTACCAAAACCAACAAGTTGTACACTTTCACCTTTTTGGAGAGCCGCTGCAATAGCATTAACAGTAGCATCAAGAGCCTTTTGAGCTTGTGCTTTAGGCATTTGTGCCTCAGCTGCAATAGCAGCTACAAGATCTGCTTTATTCATACAATAAAATACTTTAAAATAGTTAAACTTTTATTACGTGTCAGTCAAAACGACGATTTGCTTGCAAAGTTACTACAATTTTCTAATTCTACAAATATTTTATCCGAAAAAATGATATTTTTCTGCCATTTTTTTTATTTTTACCATCCATAGCACGGTTTTTGTTTGATTAATCATAAATTTTTACTACTTTTGCAACAAATTAATTGCTCATATAATAATGTTTAGAAATTTACCTCCTATCACGAAAAATCTGCTAATGATCAATGTCATCTGCTTTTTTGCGGATTACGTCTTTGGTAGATACGGCATTGATTTTTCTCACATTTTCGGCTTACATTATCTCACGGCTTATGAATTTGGTTTTTGGCAGCCTGTCACATACATGTTTATGCATGCCAATTTCTCGCATCTTTTCTTCAATATGTTTGCGGTGCTCATGTTTGCTCCTTCCATTGAAAATCGGTGGGGCAGCAAGCGATTCTTGATTTATTATATGGTCACAGGTATTGGCGCGGGCATCATTCAGGAGATTGTCTGGGCATTGCAATTGCAACCTATTCTCAATAGCGTAGATCCTATGATGGCTGCTGCACTAGCAAATAGAGTAGTGACTATTGGTGCCAGTGGTGCGGTGTTTGGTATATTGTTGGCTTTTGGTTGGCTGTTCCCTGATGTGCGAATGTATATTATGTTTATTCCTATTCCTATACGCGCGCGTACTTTAGTTATTATATATGCGTTGATAGAGTTGTTTACGGGTTTGGCACCTTCTGCGGGCGACAATGTGGCTCATTTCGCGCACTTGGGTGGTATGATTTTCGGTTGGTTGCTGATACTGTGGTGGCGTTATCGCGGGTACGAAGGGTTTGATTCTACGCCATGGAACGATGGCTCGTTGCGTCGTTGGTGGGAGAATGTTAAGCATTGGATTAGGGATAAGTGGGAAGACTGGTTTCCTCCTCGCCATCCGCGTATTGATCGCGATAAGGACAATAATTACCGTGACTACCACTACCACGAACCGTTGTGATTTCTCAAGACAATTGCCGACAATTAAATCACAATTATTGACTATTCCAGAGTTATTATTTTAGAAAGTAAAAGTAAGGAGATGTATTAAATTGCCATTCGTGTTTTCTGTGCATGAGTGGCGATTTTTTTCATTTGCTTCTTTAGCAAATTGAGCAATATGTGTTTGCATTTCTCTCGTATCTAACGCACTATTCACGCACAATAGACGGACAATACAGGCACAATAAGCGCACAATTCCTGGCGTATCACTGGCGATTGCCTGAAACTTGATTAAACCTAAACCAACATTAAAACCCACAAAAAAGCATTTTTGTTTGCCCCATTCTTGCTCAATCCAAAATAATTCACTACCTTTGCAGTCGATTCTTACGCTGGAGGGCAATATGTTTTGCAAAAAGCGTTTTGCAAACGCACTTTTAGGGTAGGTTTCTAATATATTGAATAGCGTTTATTGACGCTTTGCGTTTGACCAATAGAAACTTCGCAACTTTCAAACAGAGTCAAAATCAAAGTATTCAGTAGATGCCTATGGGTATGATTGTATCCATACTACATCTCTCATTGGTGTAGTGTGTTTTCATACCAGCGTAGGTTTCCTGTTGTTTATTTGACTCTGTGGGTAATGCGAAGACCTCTATTGGTGAATAATCAACGGAGGTCTGCGCTTTTTGTTATGTATTTATAAAAAAACTAAGATATGAAAAGAGTATTATTTTTTACAATGTGCTTCTTGTGTGTATATTATGCAAATGCACAAATGGTTTTTGAGAACAAAGACCAAAGATGGAACATTACGGGTGTAGCATCGAACGATGATTATACCGCTATTTTCTGTGACATTACAATTTTGAGTAATAAACCAGGATGCTTTGATGCTCACGAATTAGATGAAAATGCGTCTATCTATATTTCTGGCTCGTTTGGAAAATATAAATTGGTAGCTTCTGAGTATGAGGGCTATTACAAGCCATGGAATAGATACTACAAAGTTACTTACTGGAATTATTTTATGAATAAGAATAAGGGCAAAGTGGCGCATGCCACATTCTATTTCCCTCGTGTGCCTGCTGGCGTTAGTACAATTAAATGGCATTTTCATGGTGGTACGGGTAATGCTGATTTCAAAAAGAGCAACTATCAATGTCCCTCATTTGTTGTAAATACATTAGAGGTGCCACAAAATAAAAATACGACCCCACAGACATCCTACACTGAAGAAAAATTGCGAAATCTCTGGGATAATTCGCCTGCTGCTCCTATTGAGGGCATTTACCATTTTATCAGCACATCTAATCCTCAGTATTGGGGAAGTAATCGCCACCGATTAGCAGTTGTTAAAGAAAAAGAAACATATAAAGTAATTTATTTAGAGGGATCAAACAAAGAAGTGTGGACAGAAGGCGAGTTAAAAGGTACATTTACCGCCACTACAACTGCTGGATTGTATAAAGTTAATTCTTGGTACTTAGATAACAAAATGCAATCCAAAGCAGATTTTTACTTAGAGTATCACGATAAGAAGATTACACTATACGATACCAAAAATTATGTAGAAACAATCTTTATGAAGCTATATCCAGAAAATGATATTGATTTTTCTATGATAGAACAAGAGAAGAAGAAAGAAGAAAAACAGCCAAAAGAACTCAAAGGTAATGGTAGCGGATTCTTTATTGGTAAAAATATCATTGCAACGAATAATCATGTGGTAGATGGAGCAAACGAGATAAAGGTGCAAATACAAACGGCTTCAGATGTAAAGACGTATTCTACTAAAGTTTTGTGTGTTGATAAGATAAACGACCTCGCACTTTTGATGATTGATGACAAGGAGTTCCAACATATATCCACTCTTCCTTATAATATATACCAAAGAACAATTGATGTAGGCTCTTCTATATTTACGATGGGTTATCCAATGGCTCAAACTATGGGAGCAGAAATCAAAGTAACAGACGGAATCATTAGTTCTAAAACAGGATACGAAGGACAAATCTCTGCCTATCAAATTTCTGCACCAATACAGCCAGGGAATAGTGGTGGTCCAATGTTTGACAAGGAGGGTAATTTAGTCGGTATTACATCTGCGGGTATTGTTGGTGCTGATAATGTAGGTTACGCTATCAAGAGTAGTTATTTGTATCAATTAATGGATGCGGCACCCATTGATATTAAGGACATAACGGACAAATCTCCAAAACAGAGTGAGTTTACAGAACTCATTAAGGAGTTCGCACCTTATGTGGCTATGATATTGATTTATTAAATCTACCAATATATTAACTTTTAAAACTTACAACAATGAAAAAAACATTTCTATTAATCGTAGCATGCGTTATCACATTCGCTACAGTACGAGCACAAAGTTCTGAAGTAGAGGCAACGACTAAACTAACCAAAGCAGAACAATTTAAAGCTAAAAGTGATTTTATCAAGGAAGATCTAATCTATAAGTACCAAGGACAAGGTGTTCGACTATTTGCAAAATTATTTGTTGATTTAAAAACGGGTGAACAACTTACGGCTTTAGAGTTTTATCCTTCTGCCGGTCAGCAAATTATGAATTCTATGATTAGTGGTGTTGTCTCAGAACCTTTAGGTTATCTTGATATGGATGCTATTGACGATTTGCTTCTTGCATTAGAAACAATCGTAGAAATTGATAAAACATCAAATAAACAAGAGGAGTTTTCAGTTACCTATATAACTCCTAGTGGTATAGATGTATTTTTTAATAGATTCGAAGGTAATGCTTACGGAATTTGTACTTTTCGTAAAAAATGGTATTCAATAGATGATTATGGCATCCAAACTGCCAAATATTCAGAAGGTTGGATCTCTATCTTAGTTTCCGCACTGCCTAAACTGATATCTTCAATTAGAGAAGCACAAATAGTTTGTGAAAAAGAACTAAGTGAAAGAACGCCTTTAACAATGAATACAATTCTTGCAAAAGTTGCTGCAAAAAAAGAAGCCGAAGCAGAAGCAGAAGCAGAAGAATTTAGAAAAGCGGAAGAATTGAAAGCTAAAGAAGCGAGAATTGCAGAAGAAAAACGCAAAGCAGCAAATGCTACAGATATTTATAAGAAAGAAGTGACAACTCGTATGGTTCAAGTGCAACAAGAATATACAAAACTTGGATTAACCGATAGTCCTATTTTTACTACATATAAACAGGCTGTTAGTCAATTGATGCAATCAAGAGTTCATGGGGATTGGGAGACATTAAATGCCATTAGTGCATTAATGGAGAATCTCCTAAAAGCTGATTGCACTATTGACAAAACAGCCCTTGAAAAACAATTAGCAGAAAAAACAACCCCAGCAGAAATAATTGAAGTCTTTAAGGCTTTCTTGTAATTGATTATATAATTGGATTACAATTGAAAATCACATTCTCACCCTGCAATTCATCGGATTTGTAGGGTGAGTTTTTATGAGTTAATAATATCGTATCCACCGCTTAACCACCGCTTATCCATCCGATAAATGGGAGGAATCGGGGCTCTATATCCGCCACGAATAGTGTGGTTATTGTATGGTTATAGTATGGTTATTGTGTGGTGCGTGTGGGGAAATTAAGAGGCGTTACCAGCCAATCGTAGCACATACAGGGAAGTGGTCGGAGTAGGAGACTCTGTCCACCTCGCATTTTATAGGGGTCAGGCTGCGGGAACAGAGGATGTAGTCAATGCGAATACCCAAAGGACCTTTCTTATAGGTGTTGCCCAACTTGCCAAAACTGCCCTCTAAAAAGCAATCACGCATGCCCCAACGAATCTTGCCATACACATACGACAGCGGAATGGAATTGAAGTCACCCACCGCCAACACAGGATAGGGCGAGGCGTTGATCGCCTCTTTCACCGCTTTGGCTTGCTCTTGGCGCAGTTCACTGGCCGAGTGAAGTTTCTGATTCAGGCTACTCTGCTTGAAGTGGCTAACAGTCAGAGAGTCTAACTGCAAGTCCTCTTTCATGAGGCGAAAACTCTCTAAGTGATTCACAATAAGGCGAATAGTATCTTCCTTTACCACTACATCGCACTGGCTACTGATATTATTCTGCGATTCGTAGGAGATAGTCTGTTTGTTGATTAGGGGATAACGCGAGAACACGACATTGCCAAACTGCCGACGGCTATTATATCGCTTGAAATCGTAATAGGTATAGGGGTATTGGCTCATAGTTTGGCGCAACTGGTGCAGAGTCATGCGTTGCGCATCTTTATACACCCTAACCTCTTGCAGGCAGATAATATCCGCATCCTGCTCGTTGAGATAAGCAAGCATCTGTTTGGCTTGCTGCTTATTGCCCATACAGAGCGCCTGGGTGTTGTATGTCAGCACTTTCAGCGTATGCGAGAAATCCTGCTGCGGTTGCCTCCATTGGTGAGAAACAAACAACGATACGACCCCAATCAGAAGGAGCAGTATCGTTATTTTTATCGTTCGCCAAAGTGTTCGCATACTTATTTTGGTTCAAGCGTTACGATTGGCACCAACATCTCCTCCAACGAGATTCCTCCGTGTTGGAAGGTGTCGCGATAGAACTGTGCGTAGTGGTTGAAATTGTTAGGGTACGCAAAGAAATCATCGCTGGTACAGAACACATAGCTACTGCTGACATTGGGGCAAGGCAGTCCCACCTGTTTGGGGCGGGTAATCTCGAAGCAGTTTTTGGACTGGCAGTTGAGCGCTTTGCCCACTTTGTAGCGCAGGTTGGTGTTGGTGTTCTTATCGCCAATAATCTGCACGGCATTCGTTACGCGCGTAGTGCCGTGGTCGGTGGTCAGCACCACTTTGTAGCCCAACGAAGCGATACGGCGGAACATCTCCGCTGTAGGCGAATGGCGTAGCCAACTGAGTGTGAGACTGCGGTAGGCTGCCTCATCATTGGCGAGCTCGCGCATCATCTTGCTCTCGGTGCGTGAGTGGGATAGCATATCTATGAAATTGAGTACCACCACATTCAGCGGTGTCTGTAATCCCTTGAACTGTTTGGTGATACGCTCGCAGAAGTCGCTCTCGTTCACCTTGAAATAGGAGTAGGTGTAGCGTTTGCGGAAGCGGTCGAGTTGGGTATGGATGAGGTCTTTCTCATTGTTGTTCTTGCTTTCCTCCTCGTCCTCATCAATCCATAGATGGGGGTACATCTCTTGTATCTGCAACGGACTGAGTCCCGCGAAAATAGCATTGCGCGCGTACTGTGTGGCGGTAGGAAGGAGCGATGTGTACATCTGTTCTTCCTTGACGGTAAACCACTCAGACAGAAGGGGTTGGATGGCTTTCCATTGGTCGTAGCGGAAATTGTCAATCACCACGAAGAATACCTTTTCGCCATTGTCCACCAGTGGGAAGACAAATTTCTTCATCACGTCTTGCGACATGGTTGGGCGGGTGGCAGGGTTACTCCACCAACCTTCGTAGTTCTTGGCAATGAACTTGGCAAATGCCTTGTTAGCCTGCTCGCGTTGCATATGGAGCATCTCGTGCATAGCGGAATCCACATTCTCCAACTCCAATTCCCAATGTGTAAGGGTGCGCTCAATCGCCATCCACTCTTCAATGGTATTGGCGGTATCAATCATATAGGTGATGTCGGAGAACTCTTGGCGATAGGTGGTGTTGGTGTGTTCCTCTACAATCTCACGTTGGTGGATATGCTTCTTGAGGCACAGCAGTATCTGGCTTGGATTGACGGGTTTGATGAGATAATCGGCAATCTTTTGACCAATAGCCTGCTCCATGATATGCTCTTCTTCGGATTTGGTAATCATCACTACTGGCAGGGTGGGGCAGAGCGTTTTGATCTCTTGCAATGCCTCTAAACCCGATAGACCAGGCATGTTCTCATCCAAGAAAACAATATCGAATTGCTGTTCGCGACAAGCATCAATAGCATCTTGTCCGTTGTTCACTGGGGTTACTTCGTACCCCTTCTCTTGTAGGTAGATAATGTAGGGCTTCAGTAGATGAATCTCATCGTCCGCCCAAAGTATTCGGTTCATAGTTTCTCCATTTGTTTATTAGGTTTAACATATCTTCAGCCCAGGGGCTATCAAATTGCATTCTTTCTCCCGTTCGGGGGTGGGTGAAGCCCAATGTCTTGGCGTGCAACGCTTGTCGCGGACAGAGGGCAAAGCAGTTGTGAATATACTGTTTGTATTTCTGTGTACGCAGGCCTTTGAGCACCTCCATGCCGCCATACTTCTCATCGGCAAATAAGGGATGTCCAATACTCTTCATATGTACACGTATCTGGTGCGTGCGCCCTGTTTCCAATCGACATTCCACCAGTGTTACATACGGAAAACGCTCCAGTACGCGCCAATGGGTAATGGCCTCTTTGGCGTTGGGATTCTCCTCTAAATCCCATATACGGTATATCGTTCTATCACGGTTGTCGCGTGCCAACGCTCCTTCTATCGTACCACTCTCCTCGGTGAAAGTGCCCCAAACGAGGGCGTTATAGGTGCGCTCGGTGGTGTGGTCGAAGAACTGCTTGCCGAGGTGCGTTTTTGCCTCTGGGGTCTTGGCGATGAGCAGCAGTCCGCTGGTGTCTTTATCAATGCGGTGAACGAGTCCGATATTGGGGTCGTTGATGTCTAACTTGTCGCGGAAATGCCATGCTAGGGCGTTGAGCAGGGTATGTTCGTAGTTGCCGTGTCCAGGGTGCACCACCATACCTGCGGGTTTGTTGATGACCAGCACATCATCGTCCTCGTAGATAACCTCTAATGGAATCTCTTCGGGATGAATGGTGTAGTCGTGTGGCTCGTGGTCAAGCAGCACTTGGATAATGTCGAAGGGTTTGACCTTATAGTTACTACTGACAGGTTTGCCATTGACCCAGATATTGCCCGCGTCGGCTGCGTTCTGGATACGATTGCGTGAAGTACCCGTCATGTGCTCTGCTAAGTACTTATCCACGCGCTGCGGTGTCTGACCTTTGTTCACCTCGCATCGCCAACGCTCCCATACATCTTGGGGCTCTATATCTAACTCTGTATCTATATTGTACATAGTAAATTGTCTAACAGTAAATCAGAAAAACTCCTCTTCATCCTGCACATTTCCTTCGGTAATAGTCTTTTCGATGTCCATTGAAAGTTTCAGGTTCACACTTGTACCTTCTACAACAACCGTACCACTCTCAGGGGTCTGTGAATAGATTATATATGTGTGTATATTTTCTTCTGTAGGAGTGATATCATATTCCACTACTCCCACCGTCAGCGCGTGCGATAGCAGCCACGCGCGTGCTTCTTCTATGTTTTTCCCCACCACTGTAGGCACTTCCACTTCCGCTGTGCCTTGTCCTTTGCCTACTACCAACATCACTTTGCTTCCTTCTTCTAGTCGGCTACCTGCTTCGATGGGTTGCTCATCCAATCGTATGTCTAACACAATATCGCGATATGCGGAGGGCTCGTACACCACACTATCTACCACCAGTCCCAAAGTGGATAAAGTAGCTTGGGCTTGACGATAACTCATATCTCGTAGTTCGGGCAGTACTACTGCGCGCCGCATCATTGCATTCTGAATCACGTAGATGGCCCTGCCATGTTTCACTTTCGAACCTGCAATAGGATTTTGCTCTACTATTGTGCCCATGGGTACTTTGGTAGAATAAGTCGAGTCAATCACTTCAATGGAGAGTCCTTCTGCTTCCAGGATGATTCGAGCCTCTTCCAGATATTGTTCAGTAATATCTGGTACAATTATTTCTATGCCATGTTCGGTATAGCGATATAGTGCAAACAATGTCAGTGCCACTGCCATTGCTACTACCACTGCAGCCAAGACTAGTTGCATGAGTACAAATGACAACTTAGAGTTCTTTTTGGATGATTTTGCCATAGTTGTAGGTGTTTGTTAACTATCAAACGTATTATTTGGTGTTTTTTGCAAAAAAATACCATAATTTCGCTGCAAAGTTACTATTTTTTTTGCGTATATGCAAAATTTATGTTACTTTTGCACGAATTTTGTTGAGAACAGGTAAAATTCAACATTCTAAAACTATTAAATTTTTAAGTGTTATGAAAAAGATTTTATTGATTGCTGCTGTAGCCCTGTGTGCTATGGGTTGCTGCAAGAAGGCTCAATGCCACGAAGGTAAATGCTGTGAGAAACCTGCTACAGAATGCTGCCAAAAAGCGGAGTGCCCAGAGGCTAAGCCATGTCAGAAGGCTGATTCATGCTGCAAAGCTGAGTGTACAAAAGCCGAGTGTCCAAAAGCTGAGTGTCCTAAGACTGGTTGTGAGAAGAAAGCAGACTGCCCTAACGCTGCATGCAAACACGCTGAGTAATTAATCTCATATTAACATAAATCAAACCACCTAACGGAATGTTGGGTGGTTTGATTTTATTTAGGGATATAATATTTTCGACACATTTTTTTATGTGATAGTGTGATAATGTGAAAGTGTATTCCAGTCTTCCATTCTTTTGATGCATGTTTATTGTCCAGCAGAAGATGAGCCGAAGATAAGCCGAAGATAGACATGGATACGCCCTAATCTTCCTCTTGCTAGTGACAATTTACGCCCCCTAGGAGGGGGACTAGGGAGGGCTAAATCTTTAGATTGATTCCTGCAAAGAATGTTCTTGGTGAAGCAGGTCCATACACGTATCCTGCATCGCGGTCCATGCCTTGATCGATGTCGCGTTGGAAATGGTCGAGCAGGTTCTTTACGCCAGCGTTGACCTCCAAGGTATAGTGCTTATAGAGCGGAATATCGTAGCAGAGTTTCACGTCCCACT
This sequence comes from Paludibacteraceae bacterium, assembly GCA_045578255.1. Lineage (GTDB taxonomy): Bacteria > Bacteroidota > Bacteroidia > Bacteroidales > Paludibacteraceae > Colicola. The sequence goes on along the minus strand of JAZNJW010000017.1, from coordinate 25,666 downwards.
CGAAGAAGACTGGTGTCTCAACCTCTTCATCTTCAGGCAAGTAGCCCGCAAAGTGCTGCACGAGCATACTGCCAGTGACCTTGCCGTTGGTGACGATATGGAAATGCTTGACTGGCTCGATATTGCAGAGGAAATAGCCATAGTGGTCAGGTGTGCGGAACATGCGGCGCTGCGGTGCGATATTGGGGTTCTCGCTCCATTGCTCGGGCTCGATATAACGGCTGTGGTTGTAGGTATAACCCGCTTGCAAGCTCAGCAAGTGGCCATAACCCACCTTCGCCTCGATATTCAGACCTGCTACGCGTGCGCCGCTGGCGTTGGTGCGCGTCAAGAGTAGGTTGCCCTGTGCGTCATGTCCGTTCTCCACGAGGGTAAACACGTCGTTGAGCTGGGTGAAGAAGCCCTCTACGGTCAGGTTCAGGTCCCACTTGCCCAAGCGCTTGTACATATCCACGCTACCGCTGACGGAGTGGCTGTACTCGGGGCGTAGGTTCTCGTCTAGCGAGATGAGCGATACCTCGCCACCTACGGCACCTACGTGCAGGTCCTCCTCGTAGATCTGCGGTGCACGGTAGCCGCTGGCATAGCTGAGACGTAAGATGATAGGATCGATAGGCGTGTAACGCACGTTCGCGCGAGGGGAGAAGACTGGTTTCTCCAGCAAAGAGTGCTGCTCCAGACGTCCACCTACGAGAATCGACCATTGTTTGTTCTTCCACGAATTTTGGACATATCCTCCTCCGAGATGTACGCGTTGGAGGGTGTTGCGGTCGTAACCGAGGATCTGGTCGCGGAGCTGGTTGTAGGAATACTCGGCGCCCGCGCTGAGGTCGGCGTTCATCAGACCGCAAGGGTAGGAGAAACGATACTGCGCACCCGTCACCGAGACAAGGTCGGTGGACTTGCCATAGGCGTTCGGATTGTAGTTGGTGCCGAAATAGCTGTCGCGGCCGATGTGCTGGAAGCTGGTATAGGCGCTCACAAAATGCTTGTTATCTGCGCTATACATGTCCCACTTAGCGCTGACGGCGTCGATATTATGCTTGAGCTGCTCGGTGAGTGGCGACTCGTGGGGTTGGAGGCTGTCGATGCCAAAACCGCCGCGGCGGAACTCGGAAGTGTGGTGGTATTCGGCCGTGATCTTGCTATAGTCCGAAGTCTTGAAATAGGAACGGAAGCCGACGGTGGTGGAGTTGAGATGAGGTATATCGGAATAGCCGTCTTGGTCGCGGTCGTACTGCTGGCGGTTGCGTTGCACACCAAAAAGGAAGATACCCGCCTTTTGGTTCTCCGCCACCACGCTAGCGTTCATGCTGGTGTTGATGTCGTAGGTGCCCTGTTGGGTGAAAGCACTGTTGTTGCTGATACTGAGCGAGTTGCGGTTGGGCTCTTTGGTGATGATATTCACCACACCCGCGATAGCATTGGCGCCATACAAGGCGCTACCTCCGCCGCGGATGACCTCGATACGGTCCACCATGCCCGCAGGCAGTTGCTCTAGTCCATAGACCGAAGCCAAGGAGGAGAAGATAGGACGCGAGTCCATGAGGATCTGCGTGTATTGGCCCTCTAGACCGTTGATGCGTATCTGGGGCACACCGCAGTTGGAGCATGTTTCCTCGACGCGCAAGCCCGTTTGGAAATTGAGCACGTCTGCCATCGTATTGGAAGTAGTGGACTCGATGATAAGAGGCGAGATGACATTGACAATGGTAGCCACTTCCTTTTGTTTGGTTTCGTACTTATTGGCAGTAACGACCACGTTGTCAATCATAAAGGATGTTTCGGCAATCTCCACGTTCATTTCGATAAGCGTGTCACGTTTCAAACGAAGAGAGCGCTCTTCTGTCTCATAACCAATCATGGAAAAGACAATAGTGAGGTCGCCCTCGGGGAGGTTCTTGAGGTAGAAGTGGCCCGATTCATCGGTCAAACAGCCTAGAGAGGTGCCCTTGACTTGCACATTGACAAAAGAAAGATGCTCGCCAGTATGAGCATCTAACACGTGTCCTGCGATATGGGCATCCGACATTCTGTGATTATGATGGTGGTGCTGTGCCAACATCAAGGTGTTGCTAGACAAAAGACCAGCAAGGATTGAAAAGAAAATAAGAATTTTTTTGTTCATATATTATTACATTTTGTACCTTCGAAATCGGGTGCAAAGGTACTGCTTTTTCACGAGGTGGGCAATCCCCAAAAATAGCGAAATAAAAAATGGTGTGCCGTCAATAGCACACCATTTTTAGGTAGTTTATCTCAAATATTTTTTCCCGTCTTGTATCACAATACCATGATAGGATGCGTTTACCCGCTGCCCTAATACATTATACATTGGGCGACGAACATCCAACGATGGCGTATCACAGGTGGGGACATCCTCAATATCTGTTTCCCAGCAACCGATAATCACGGCATCGCCATTTTCCCAACCATAGCACACATCTTCATCTGTCCAGAGGTCGGAAGACTGAATGCCTGCACCATTATTGAAAATGAAATTAACCTCTTTGACCGTAGCATCGAACTGATGATAATACCACCCCTTCGCATTTTGCTTCGTCATTTCCGCACCAGGCCAATTGCCCGTGTACTTAATTGCTCCGCCGTCATTCCATGTATAGAGATAGACTTTCTTCCAGTCATCGGGTCGACGGAAAGTGAGGGTGATAGGAGTGGTTTGCGGTGGTTCATAGGTATAGACATGGGTTTGCACATCCGAAGCCACACCGGCTGCCTCAGCATATGCCTGCAGAGTGGTTGTACCTCGCAGGGTGATAGGCGAAGAGTAGGTGCTACGGGTAGCCGAAGCAGTTGGGTCGGTGCCATCCAAGGTATAATAAATAGTGGCTGCACCCGCACCACCCACAGCACGCATCTCAACGGTCAAGGTCTCGGTCTTAAATGTGGTAGCCGCGGGGGAAACAATCAGTGCAGGCGCTACCGCACTATTGGTTTTGGTCCACATTATCCACCCATTGCCGCTGGCAGCCTTGGTGAAGCCTGATTGCGAAGCTGAGACTTTATTGCCCAATTCAAGCAGCAACGTACCATTGCTACCCGTTACCCATGCACGATAACCACCAGCATCGGCCTCGTCCGACACTGCACTTTCGGAATGTACGCCCACTGCTTTGCGAGCCAACACCATGGCCGCAATATCCGATCGGAAAGTTTGCCAATGGGGATAAAATACGCAGGGTATGCCCGGCATAGAGAGAATAAACGCATTGGCTTGCAAAAGTTTGTCCTTCATCTTCATGGAGTTGCCTGCCCCACCAAACTCATTGCCATCGCGTTGATACGAGTCGTGGCTATCCACAAAAGTGACCGCCCATTTACCTTTACCCTTTCCCAACAAACCTGGCGCTTTGCAACCATTGTAATTGCCCTTTGCTATACCATCGTTGAGTGCTTGATACTTAACACCAAAATCAAAAGTAAGCGTGTTCTCTCCTGCTTCCGCAATACGATTCCATAGCACATTGGCATCACCATCCCAATACTCCATCACAGAGAAATATGCTTGGGCATTGGCATTATAATCGTTAATATGCGAAGTATGGAAACCTTTGCAATAGTCATAGCGGAAGCCATCAAAACCCATGACATCTATCATCCACTTGGTATAGGCACGACACATCTCGCGCACTTTTTCACTATTGTGTGCCAAATCACGTGCCGCACCATAATTGGACTCTCCACCATAACCATCGTCGCTCGGACCAATAGCACTGCCATTGCACGAACCCGCTTGAGGGTCGAAATTCACCTCATCGGTTTTGCAAATATAATTTCCATCTACTGGGAATGAACCATATTCACCAAAATCTTGCTCGTAATAACTGCACCAACCATCTTTTCCATCAATATGGTTGATGACAATATCGGCAACCACCTTTGTACCTGCCGCATGGAAAGTCTGAATCAAGTGCTCCAAATCAGTACGTTTGCCCCAATCGGAGTTTTGATTGTTATATTGCTTAGGATGATACCCTACTCCACCCGAGGACTTAGCTGAAGGTGGCAGCCACACCAGGTCAAAATAGGCAGCAATCTCAGTAGCTTGGGCTTGTAATGTAGTCCAACGCGTGTTGCCATGGGCTTTTCCATCTTGATACGAATCCCAATAAAAGCCTTGCAACATCACATCAGGACATGCCGAGGGCACAGAAGTAATATGAGGATTAGGCGTAGGAGTATCACCACAATTTTGAGCAGGACCAATATAGAGCATATCATCCTCATACTTTAACTTGATATAAAAATCATACGCGCCCGCAGCATTGCAAACTAAGTGGTCGGATGCCTTTGTGAATTTCTGATATTCACCATATGGGTCAATCGCGCACATCCAAGCTGCACCATTACTAAAATCATACAACTGCACGGTGTCGCTTTGCTGCAGCTCTACACAAGAAGCCAAAAACTGGTCACGCTCTTGATAATCTTTCTCAGACAAGGCGGCCGCCTCAATCTTGATAGTTCCGTTGATTAGCAAGCCATAAGGGGCGCCGAATACCGAAATAGTGCTACATAGTAAGATAGTAGCCAATAAGAAATACACTTTTTTCATGAATACTATAGCTTATATTAATTCATCTACAAAGGTAAATGTTTTTTTTCGAATAGGCAAATCTTTCGCTTTAAAAGATACAATTTTTTTACGCAAACGGTTGCATTCTCCACTCGAAAATCTACTGCCCAATTGGCATAATCCAAATGATATAGGCGTTCCGGATCATGCTGATAACCAGGTCGTGGGTCTTGGCACAGGATCTCATATATCGCATTCCAAGGACAACCTTTCTGCACACTCTGCTGAAGCAGTTCATCATCTATTTGCATAAGCAAGCAATAGTCTTGAGTGGCTTCTGCAAAACCACTTTTTGCGTCAGGATGACTGTCGGAGAATGTCAGATAGGGTTTGATGTCGTAGATAGGTGTACCATCCATGAGGTCGGCTCCCGAAACCACCAACACCAGCCCCTCGTTGGATGTTTCTTCCACACGTAGCAGGCGTACACTGGTCAACCCAATAGGATTAGGGCGAAATGGTGAACGCGTAGCAAAGACACCCATCCGCTTGTTTCCTCCCAAACGTGGAGGACGCACAGTGGGACTCCAGACTAATTCCTCGCCTCTCACCTCATTACCTTCTCGCCTCATCGCCTCAGAAAAGCCCCAAAGCAACCAAAGGTGGGAGAAGTCCTCTATCCCGCGTAATGACTCGCGCACGCGATACGCGGGCGTAAATATAATCTGTGTCTCAATGCATGAGTCCTCTCTGCTTTGGCGTGGAATACCAAACTTTTGTGTGAAACCGTTGTGAGCGTACGCGATAACTTGAAGTTGCATGGTGGCGTATGGTGTAGGGTGTATAAAGTAAAAAAGACTTTGAGAAATTCTCAAAGTCTTTTTTGTGGTGCCACCAGGTGTTAATTTGCCCCTTACAAATAGGTGTATATACCCTCAAATGTGCATTCAAAACGACTCCGAGTCTCTCTATTGTGTCTTGTTCTTAGTGATACCTTAAAAATGTAGCCAAGTGTTGCCAAGGTCTTTTTTAGCACATTTTAGACGATTTTTTAGGTATCATTTATCTAAAAAGCACTGCAAAGGTAATACATTTTTTGCATATTTGCAAATGTTTTTACCTCTTCCTCTAAATTTCTGTATAGATTTTTATAAGCCATTGAGCAATAATTGAAGCAAGATATAACAAAAGAGTATGACCTATATAAAGTAAGGTCATACTCTTTGTTTTAGTGTCTAAAAATTAAATAACTATTTTACTATTACCAACTGTTGAGAAACAACAAGTTTTTTTCCTTTCTTGTCATAATTCTCAGTCTTAACAGCACCTATGCCTTTTGCATACCATACCTTATTCACACCTTCGCTTTTCGCAAAGCCAGATTTCATAGTATATTTTTGTTCTACAACAAAACAGTCATATGTTCCCGCAGGTGTTGTAATTTCTTCCTGTGCAACCACTTTGTGTGAAGTCACGGTATGAGATGATTTAATGCCCATTACCTCCCACTCAATGGTACCGCACTCCAATTCCTGTCCAACAGATAGTGTTGAAGGAATTGATGGTCCAATCTCAGTAAATTCATAAGCCAAACCATTCAAGATAGCAACAGGAATATTATTATCTTTAATGCTTACACTTACTGCTACAGGTTTGCCTAAATCAAGTTTTGATAAAGATATTTCATTAGTTTGAACAAGTTCATAATTACCATCACTGCCTGTTACCGCTTTAATAACGATAGTTGTTGTGCCAGTCTCACGACCTTTGGCGTCAGTTGAACGATAAATAAGTTCTGCTCCTTGTCTTAGACAATAGTAAGCATCTTGAGCATACATTCCCACTGCGAAGAACATAGCCATAAAAACAAAAAATGACTTTTTCATAAAAATTAAAAATTTTAGTTGATACCTACTCTTTATAGGATTTTCGGTGTCCTCCTTCTTTACAATTGGGTATGGATATATACAAAAAAAGTGTGAGGCTTGCTCACGCTTATCAACAAGAAGGTTGTGGAATGACCCGAACTATAATAAACGATGCTAATCCCCACACTTGAATGATATGGGGATGAGACACATTGATAAACAATGTATTCTCTGCCATAAGCATACAAGTAATGAGTGTCATTCGTTCATCCCTAGTTCTTGAAAACTTCCACATTTTCTTGAAGGACAGCGAAAACACTTTCAATATGTAAAGCCCGCACCAAGTGCAAAGCGGTGCAAAGGTAATACATTTTTTTGACATTCGCAAATATTTTTACCTCTTTCACTACATTTTTTAAGATTTTTTTGAAAAGTACCTAGGGGTAATCTAAAAAATAATTATTTTTTTATTTTTCACACAAAAAACAGCCACCCGAAATGGTGGCTGTAAAAATATGAAGATAGTTGTATTGTATTGAAGGAAGGTGGTTATTCCTCTTCGTCTGGTTCGTGGTCTGGCTCGTGCTCGTTTATAAAGGAGTGGATGTAATCTTCTTTAAGACTTTTTCCATCTTTCCAATGCTCCTCCTTGATAAAATCATCAAACTTCAATATTTTTTTTAATCTCCTGTTCTCGTTAAGCCCTAGAGCATCGGCGTATTCTTGGGGCACTGTGAGCATACTCGTATTGCTCACTGGTTCGCCTCTAAACGGCAATCCCTCTATCCCGCCTTTCATTTTCTTTCCATTATACCTCAATTCAACGATATGTTGCTCCTCCGTAATGGGGCATATGATAGATACTATCTCTAACAGTGAAGCATCAAATAATTCGCCATCACCGACTTCTATTGTATATTCATATATATTATTATCATACACATCAGCGTTAAGAAGGGTCAGACCTTCCTCCTCTTTTGCTCGTCTGTAAGAAACGAGGATTTTATGATTGATAGCATTTAATACATTATCCATCGTGATCACGCCGTGTGTGTTTCCCATTTCATAGTTTATCTCACCAATTGGATGGAGAGCAACGCCTGCATCAATGCAATCAAATGTATCATAATCTCTTAAAATATCCAGTCTGTTTCCAGTGTAATAAAGAGACCCATTATTGTCCCATTTCCATCTTTTCGCTTTCATCAAGTCATTGTCCTTAAATGATACTTTCATTACCTCATATTTTATACGCTGACCTGATAGTTTCACTTTCAATATATTCATAAAAATAAAAATTATTTTTTTATTATATAATGTATTTATGTGATATGAGTTATGCCTTCTTCATAACTACTTCTTCTGGTATAAACTTAAAATCGTCCATTATGGTCTCACCTGTTCCACTTTCCAACTTAACATTAAGAGTAGCACCAAATAGTTTCTTACCGACTGCCACCATCGTATCTTTCACCTTTTCTGCATCACTCGCCTTACATCCAATACAGTCGTGGATGGTATAGAAGTATTTGACATCAGGGGCAATCGCTTTCAAGCACGCCTTGATATACTTCACCTCCATCTCCGTCATAGAGATAGAGAGGTTATTCCTCTTCTTCGTTGTTTTCCCTTTCGCTGTTGGCTTTCTACGCTTCACCTCTTTCAGATTAGTTCTATGCTTATACACCACTTCATATAACTTCGGTTCCTCCGCTTTCAGGTAGGACATAAGGATGAAATCAAAGGACTTGAATAATTTTCCCGTAGCCAGATGTTCTTTCTTGCTTGCATCCGTCTCCTTTAAGTAAGTTTTCAAATACCACCAGAATGGGGTTTCATCTTGTTTCTCCGTAGGTTTTTGTGAAGTGTAGAGCAGTCGCATTACCAATAACTTGATAACTTGTCTTTCTTGTTTCGTTATCCCTCTACCGATAGCAATACGACCAATCCATTCATAAAAGTCTCCCTTTTCGCAATGAGCCAACCAAGCAGACTTGACATCAGGGTGTCGCTCACGAAGTAGAAGACCCAACATCGCAGGCTGGGCTGAAGAAATATCCACCTCCACTACCTGCTCTCCGTCTATATATAGGGCTTCTCTTCTTACCTCTCCTCTCATATTAGTCAAGCAGGTATAATATCTACCAGCATTATGTATCATCTTCTCTTCATCGTTGTCCTCGCTGTCATCGCTGTGTCGGAGCATATGATAAGTGTCGTGTTCAGCGATAGCGGTCAATGACCTCGCCGCAAACCACTTATCTGTAAGATGCTTCTTCTCGTCTGCTGCCAGTGTAGTAGAGAAGAAATAATCATCGTAGGTCTCCAAGTAGGTCTTTGCCTTTTCATATAAACTTGGATATACTGTCATTGAAGATATAGTTTCATATTGTCTCTCTCCCCACCAATCCTCGTATCCACTCCAATCAACTTCAACATCCAATGACATAGAGCAATTGCTCTTTGAAACACTCTTTCCTAATTGAACCCACTTGAACATATCCACCTTGTAGTTGTATCCGTGCCCACTATCCTTTGAATGACTGTAATTGTCTTTCACTCCTTCAAAATATCCCATTAGTCCAAGAGCGAGGATAACCTTATGAGCGTAAATCTTACTGCTTCGCTTGTCTTTCTTACTCTTTTTCACTACCTCCTTCTTATATAGATTGAAGCAGGTTTCTCCGAAATGAGCACCGCTGAAACTCCACTTACAGATAACCAAGAACCACTCCTTGAACTTGCGCTGATAATCCTTCCTTTCCTCAATTAACTGGTCTTCCAAATCAACCATCTTTGTAGCGTGAGGGAAGAGAATTTTAGTTGCACCATCGTATAACTGTAATCTTTCTTCTTTCGTCTTTTCTTTCAATTCATCCACGAGAGCCATATACTCTTCATACAATCTCTCAACCTTACCACTAATAACAATACTAACCTTCATACACTTTATTATATTATATATATTATCATTATTATGAATGCCGCTTTCAGCGTCATTTCATTTCTTCTCTCCGTTTCACTTCAAGAAGAAATATCATCAAAACTCTTTTTCTCTCACTCAATCATCTTTTTCTTTTCTTTACCTACACTTCTTTTCTCTCTTTCTTTTCCTTCTTTCGCTATATTGGTAATCTTGCTCCTCTTGCAATACAAATATAACAAACATTTGGGCAATTTTATGGTTGATTGCCATTCATACATAAATATTTTATACAAAAAATTATATTGCTATGAAGAAATGTTTTCAGGTATTATTTAATCATCCATTAGATTTTGAAGATGGAGTTATATATGGTTTTCGCGTCCCTTGTGATGGTAGAGCGAAGTTGATTGTGGATTATGCCGTTGAAGAGTTAATTGGTAAATGGTGTTTTCAACAAAAGCACGGAGGAAAGTTAGAAGATAAAGAAAAGTGGATAGATACGAATGGCAAAATCTACTACTCTGGTGAAGCGATAGAACTATATTCATATACAGCAGCACTGGACACTCATACATATTTTCGTATAGACGAGTATTGGGTTGATGATGACTATGATTTGTGGGATGCAAAGATAACTGACATTCAGGAGTATTTTCATTTGCGGTGTTTGATGGAAGACCAAGATTACAAAACAGGATACAATGGGTGGTTGCAGGTATATCAAAAGTTGTTTTCAAGATGTCAAAGACGACGCTGTGTTGCCGATATAGCCAACAATGGTCTTGACAAACTTGACTATGTCGAGCAAGAAAAAGCAATTGGATGTCCAAAAAAGCATTAGAAATAAGGAGTTAAGTATGGGAAAGATGACCATTTAGATGAGTTATTTTTCTAAACAATTGATAATCAATAGTATAAATCTATTGCTTGATAAATTAATACTTTCAATAGTCTTATAAAGGATAATGTTCAGGAGGAGTGTTTATAGGACATCCTCCTTTTCTTTTTCTTGTTATGGTTTATTCTAACCACTTGAGGACCAATCAATTAAGGACCAATTTTATTCAGATTTTCCTTGGTCGGGTCATTTTTTTTTTGTAATTTTGCAAAAAATAATTATTTTTTGCAACAACGATGGATAATACCCTTTTATTTGCATATTGCATAACCGATGGCGAACTCAATAAAATGAGTGAAGAACAAAAGTCAATAATATTAAGGATACTATCCGATGAGAGAGAATACTACATCCAAAATGAGACCAAATAACTCTTTGTTTGAACTGACCACAAAAATCAATTGGTTCAAATGACCTTATAAGACTTAAATGAACCCAACAATAAAAAGAACCCATATATGACTATGACAACAGAAAACAGAGCAGCGATATACGCTCGTGTATCCTCAACAGGGGATAGACAATCAACCGAACGACAAGTAATTGACCTAACCGATTATGCAAACAAAAATGCGATGACTATATGCAAGACTTTTGAAGAACATATTAGTGGAGCAAAGAAGAACCACGAGCGACCAGTTCTCCAAGAATGCTTAACTTATTGTGTAGAGGAGAAGATAGATGTGCTCCTGCTATCAGAGTTGAGCCGACTTGGTAGAAATGTGGATGAAGTTCTTGCCAATATCCGCTTCGCAAAGGAAAACCACTTGAATATCTATTTTCAGAAAGAAGGATTATCCATCTACGGACCTGATCGCAAGGAAAGTGTGTATCTTACAATAATGATTGCTGTTCTCGGGACCGCGGCACAGATCGAGCGTGAAAATCTGTATTACAGATTAAAATCGGGCAAAAAGGTTTATGTAGATAAGAACATTGCAGCAACAGGCAAATCAGGTCTTGGTAGAAAGGAAGGTTATCGCAAGCCAGTTGAGACAAAGAAAGAAGAATATAAAGAGGCATTGAAACTTTTGCGCGCTGGCTATCCAATACGAAAGGTTGCTAAACTCACAGAAGTTTCGGAGAGCACCATTAAACGATTGAAGAAGGAGTTCAGTATATGATAAGCATACGAAGAACAATATGGATATACGAGAACTTCGGGATGGTGTGTGCTTGCAAGGCGTTTGTGTATGATGTAGAAGCATTACTCCTTTATATATTATATACGATGACGCTCCCATTTCAGTTTGTATGGATATTATATAGAGGTAGTAGGAAAGATAAGTGAATGAATGTGGGAAAAAATGACATTTTTTTGAAAAAAAAGTGCATTTTTTCGTCATTTTTGTGTAAGGTTTGTTATTTTTATTATACAAGGTTAGAGAATTGGAGAATATAACGATGAGTTCAATTTCAAGCCTTTTTTGTGGAGTAAATATAATTTAAGATGAAAAGAGAAAATATTAATTTTTCCCATTACCCCATCGGAATGAGGGGTTTGGACGGCTTGCTTGAAGAAGCAAGATATTTTATAAAAGGAATAGTAAGAGAAGCACTTGCAGAAATCATTGATGAGAAAAACTGCTCAACAATTACAAACACTCCTTTATTGACTACCGAGGATTTGTGTAAAAGATGGAACATTAATGCAGATACTCTACACAACTGGGAGAAAAAAGGAAAAATCAGAAAACTTCCATTAGGGGGGAGAAAGAAGATGTATAGTCTTAAAGATGTTTTAGAGGCAGAGGCAAGTGGATTAGTAATAGCAAAAGCAGGTTAATATGAATATAGAAATTAGAAGTAAAAAGACAGAAGGTAAAGCATACTTGCATACCACAATAAGATGCGGAAGAACTGCGCATCATTTCAATCTACTTATGCAAGTAGATATTAAGAAATGGATTGAGTGCTCCAAAAGCGAAAGAAAGAAAACAAACTTTCTGGATAATATGAACTACACCCAAAAACTCCAAGAGATAGAAAATGGGTTAAAGGTCTTGAGAAAGTATCACAGATGCACAAAAGAGGAAGTTGAAAAACTCATTGAAAATGTTGTTCTCCACTCCGTTAGAGAGGAAATGATTAAGAAGGAGGAAACCAAGGCCAAGATGCAGAGCGAAAAAAGAAAGATGTTTAGACTGTATGCAGAAAACTACATCAAAGAAATGCAATGCGGTCAGAGGCGAACTATAAAAAACAAACTCTATTCAAAGAGCACGATATATCACTGGAAACAAGTAGTGGATAAAGTCTTGGATTTTCACAAAAAATATCCATTTACTTGGGAGGATATTAATCAGTCGCTAATCAGTATGTTCATTTCTTACTTGGAGGACGACAATTTAAGTCCGACAAACATTCAGAAACTAATGAAGGACTTCAAAAAGTTGGTCAATGATGCTGAAATAGAAGGCATTCACGAAAACTTTCGTGCGAGAAACCTTAATTACACAATGGAAGTGCGAGAAAGCGATAAATCTACCCAGATATATCTCACGACGGAAGAACTGAAAGGACTATACGATATGGAACTAACTGGCACCGATGAAATAGTAAGAGATATTTTTCTTATTGGTTGCTTCATTGGACAGCGAGTTAGTGATTATGGAAGGATTGAACCTGAATGGGTCGGCACAACTCGCAATGGTGTAAGAGTAATAAGGCTACAACAGAAGAAGACTGGGCACAATGTCTGTGTGCCAATAGTCGGTAATCAACTGGAAACCTTGTTAAAGAAATATAACTATCGCGTCCCAAAGATAAGCGAAGCAGAAATCAATAGAAGAATTAAAGATATTTGTGAAAGGCTATCTGTTTCTATCCCAAGTCTTGCTGTTAAAGAGAAGACAATGCTAAAAAAACACGAAAAAAATGCTTTATATACGAACAAAGACGGAGGAAGAAAACTGTTTGAAATTAATGAAAAAGGTGAATGTATAAAACCAAAGTGGGCAATGGTTTCAACTCACACTGCGAGAAGGTCTTGTATCACGAATATGTATCTCGCTACAAAAGAAGACGGCTCACCTAAATACACCCTTGCTCAAAGAATGAGCGTGAGCGGTCATAAAACAGAAGGTCAGTATATAAATTATATAAAGTGTTCATTGGACGAGTATGCCGAAATGGTTGCTGCTGCAAATGACACAAATGAGGACAACTTGTTCTAAAAAGAAAAGAAGGTGATTTTACCTTCTTTTTTTGTATTATAATACCCCTCAAAAACCGACTTTTTTAGCATCAAAAACGGCGAAAAAGTATCAAAATGTTGGTCAAATGTTGCCAAATTTGATGTCCAAGACAAAAGAAAAAACGCTAACAACCTTGTTTTTAAGTCATTAGCGTTTCTTTTTTGTGGTGCCACCAGGAATCGAACCGGGGACACAAGGATTTTCAGTCCTTTGCTCTACCAACTGAGCTATGGCACCTCTCGCATTGAGCAAAAATCTCAAAAGCGGGTGCAAAGGTACTGCTTTTTTTTGATATGACCAAATGTTTTGATACTTTTTTTTAAAAAAAAGCACATTTTCTTGCTCTTTAACTCAATGTTGCTATGTATTTCTCTGCTTCCATCGCTGCTTTGCAACCACTAGCAGCAGCTACGATGGCTTGGCGGTAGTGTGGGTCGGCGCAGTCGCCTGCTGCGAATACACCTGCCACATTGGTGCGTGGACTATCCCCCTCTACCACGATATATCCCTCTGCATCGCGGTTGAGATATTCCGCAAAGAGGTCGGTGTTGGGTTTATGCCCGATAGCAAGGAAGAAGCCATCAATAGCGATATGGCGAATCTCCTCTTCGGGTGTCCCTTTTTTGTAGATAAGATCAGCACCTTCTACTTTGTTTTCGCCAGTGAGGTTGCGGGTGTTGTGCTCAAACAAGATCTCAATCTTTGGATTGTCTTTGACACGTTGTTGCATGATCTCAGATGCACGGAGATATGGTTTGCGCACAATCATATATACTTTTTCGCAAAGTCCAGCCAAGTAGTTTGCCTCTTCGCAAGCGGTATCACCACCACCTACTACAGCCACCGTCTTTTTGCGATAGAAGAATCCGTCGCAAGTAGCACAAGCCGATACGCCACGACCCTTGTAGTCTTCTTCGGATTGAATGCCGAGGAATTTTGCACTTGCACCTGTGGCAATAATCACGGTGTCTGCTTCGTAGAGTTGGTCGTCCTCTACCCACACTTTCTTTGGTGAGCAAGAGAAGTCCACCTTGGTAACCATGCCCGACACGAACTCTGTGCCGAAACGCTCCGCTTGACGACGCATATCGTCCATCATTTGATAGGGTTCTACGCCGTCTGGATAACCAGGAAAGTTCTCTACTTCGGTAGTAATCATTAGTTGTCCACCTACTTGCATGCCCTCGATGAGTACAGGGCTAAGGTTGGCACGTGAAGCATAGATTGCTGCGGTATAGCCCGCAGGGCCAGAGCCGATAATAAGACATTTCATGTTATATACGTTTTAAAAGTTTCAAAAGTTTTAAGAGTTCTAAAGGTTATCTCAGGTCGTTGATGAAGGCACCTTCTTTTTCGATAGTGAAAGTGGGTGTTTCATCTGTATAGTGAGCATTGTTGAGACGCAATGTGGTGAGTTTGCCATCTGTCTCGTGAATCTCCACGTTAGTGGGCAACAACGTCGTTGTTTCTACGCGCAGCACAAACTTCGCTACTCCTGCCGATTGGTCGTTGGGGGTTAGAGTCATTTGTGTCTTGTCGCCTACTTGTTTCTCTGTATATTGGCATACGGGCAAGAGAGCTTGTGCATAAAGGAACGGATTGGTTTGCAACAACTCTTCTTCCGCAGGTGTGGAGAGAGTCAGTTCCTCCGTATCTTCGCTATACATATATAAGGTGTTACCATCATAGGCAGCATCCATAGCAAACATACTCAGCGTGAATTGCTTGCCGTGCATAGCCAAATCGCCCGTATAGGTCATGGGTTGCGCTTGTTGTCCCGCTATCGTGATGGAAAAATCTGCAAGCAAAGTCTTCTGCTCCAGCGTAGCGAGGAGTGATTGCAGAACGGTAAGTGTGATCAGTAG
The DNA here is from genome assembly GCA_045578255.1 of Paludibacteraceae bacterium. Taxonomy (GTDB): domain Bacteria; phylum Bacteroidota; class Bacteroidia; order Bacteroidales; family Paludibacteraceae; genus Colicola. The sequence goes on along the minus strand of JAZNJW010000017.1, from coordinate 10,375 downwards.
TAGTTTCATATTAGCAACCTAATTCTTGCAATTTCTTTTCCAATTCATCCAAACTTTGAATCAGCACATCACGACCTTTAGGACCTTTGTTTGGTCCTACGATACCTGCGGCTTCGAGTTGGTCGGAGAGTTTACCAGCACGGTTGTAGCCAATCTCAAATGCACGTTGCAGGCGCGAGGTAGAACCCTCTTGCTTGGTCACCACATAGCGCGCCACGTCCGCAAACATTGGGTCAAGGCGTTTCAGATCCACCGCGCCAGGTGCCAATGCTTCGCCTTCGCTACCCTCAGGGATATACTCTGGCAATTGATATGGTTCGAAGTAATGTTGCTGTTTTTCAATATGTTGCACAATATTCTCGACCTCTGGCGTGTCCACGAACGCGCATTGAATACGTGTGATAGTTCCGCTAGCCGAATAGAGCATATCACCTTTACCAATGAGTTGGTCAGCTCCCTTGCAATCAAGCACAGTACGCGAGTCAACTACCGACTGTGTGCGGAAGGCAATACGGGTAGGGATATTGGCTTTGATAGTACCTGTGACAATCTTCACATCAGGACGTTGGGTAGCGAGAATCATGTGCATACCTACGGCACGCGCTTTCTGTGCAATACGTTGGATAGGGCGCTCAACCTCTTTGCCTGCTTGCATGATGAAATCACCATACTCATCAATCACAATCACCAGATATGGCATAAAACGATGCCCCTTCTCAGGATTAAGACGACGGCTGATAAACTTCTCGTTGTAGTCCTCGAGGTTGCGGCAGTTGGCTTGCATAAGAAGTTGATAGCGATTCTCCATTTCAATCACAAGCGAATTGAGGGTATTAATCACTTTCTGACAATCGGTGATAATAATGTCCTTATCCTCTTGATCAGGCATGGCTGCCATATAATGCTTGAGTAGTGGCTTGTAGATAGAGAACTCTACCATTTTTGGATCCACCAATACAAACTTCAACTCCGCAGGGTGTTTCTTGTATAGTAGCGAGGTAAGGATGGCATTCAGACCTACTGATTTACCTTGTCCTGTAGCACCTGCCACGAGAAGGTGTGGCGTCTTGGCAAGGTCAAAAGTGAATACTTCGTTGGTAATAGTACGGCCAATAGCTACTGGTAAGCGCATTTTTTGCTCCTCTTGGAAGCGTTTGGATGCAATAACCGAGTGCATGGAGACGATTTGTGGGTGCTCGTTAGGCACCTCTATGCCAATCGTGCCTTTGCCAGGCATTGGGGCGATGATACGAATACCAATAGCAGCCAACGAAAGCATGATATCATTCTCGAGGCCCTGTATTTTAGCAATCTTGATACCTGCCTTTGGTACAATCTCATACAATGTGACTGTTGGACCTACAGTAGCTTTGATGGACTCAATCTCTATATCGAAATTGCGCAAGGTAGTCACAATGCGGTTAGCATTGGCTTGTTGCTCCTCTTGGTTGATGACGGGTGCAGTCTCGTTGTCATACACTTTCAGCAACGATAGCGATGGGAACTTGTATAATTCCAAATCCTTACGCGGATCGTAAGGGCCCAGTTTCTTGAGCAGGTATTCGGGATCATCTTCGGAGAGTTCTACCTCTTTGACTTCTTCTACCGAAATATCCACTATATCTTCTGGTGTTGGTTCTTCTTCTGCTGCTACTTCTACTACATTCTCCTCTGGCATTGGAGTTTCCAAATCCAATTGAACAATCGGCTGTTCAATATCATCGGGAGCCTGAGGTACATCGTCCAGTTCAATAGTGATAGTAGTTTCCAGTTCGTCATCAGATGGGCAGTCTATATCTTCGGTATCTTCCTCGCTATGCGGTTTGCGTTTGAATAAATTGGCCATCCATTGCCCAAACTGCTGACAATGTTCCACAAAATGCTTATCCACCACAATTAGGAAAACAAGCAAAATCACCAACAATATCAACAACAATCCTATCCATTGTACATAAGAAGTAGCCCACTCTGCAACCACTTGACCGAATGCACCTCCCCAACGGAAGAATGTGCCTACACCTATCATTTGTTGTGCAAAACCCAAAACAATAGAGCCCCACAATAGAATAAAAATAGTAATAAACAGCAAACGCATGCGTTTCAATGGAAAGTCAACCACCATACGCATAGCATACAATGCCAATGCTACTAATGCCATTAGCGAAACGACACCAAATGTACCGTCCACCAACCAACGCGAAACAACGGCACCGGGCAACCCAAGGGCATTTTGAATTTCCCCACGCATAGTGCGGCGAGCATCCGTATATTCAAGAATAGAATAGTCATTGGCTCCTGTGAAGAAAAAACTTACATATGCTATAATTAGCATAAGTGTAATCGTGATAAGAATCATTCCCATCGCCAATCTAAAACGGTTGCTCATTACCATATCGCGGGTAGATAGCACATAATATTTAAAGCCAGTTTTTTCTACGGTGATGGGTTTTTGTTTACTGCCCGATGCGGAGGGCGTGGTGGGTCGTGTTACTCGTCTTGCCATAATTAATTATTATTTCATAGTTACAGGATATGTAAAAAATTTGAGTGTGCAAAGGTACTACATTTTTCGCAAACAAACAAGAAAAGTGTAAAAAAAAACTTTATTCGAGTGGTGAAATGACATCATCCATTTTCGTTTCCCATTCGGTAAGTTGCTTACGGCAAAATGCCAACAATTCGTTGGCTTCTTTGGCTTTGGCTAGATAGGCATCCATACTCAATGCTTCGGATTGCTCCAAATCATTCACAATCTGCTCAATACGCTTTATAGCTTCATCGTAATTCATAACTCTAAACACTAAAACATTCAACCTTTAACATTAAACATTAATCCCTTCAACATTACTTCCCTTTTCCATCCAGAATTACTCCAATGGTGTAAAATAAAATCTTCAAATCCAATCGTAATGACATATTTTCCATATATACAATGTCATAATTTAATCGGCGTACCATTTTTTCCAACGTATCTGTATATCCCACTTTGATTGGCCCCCAACTGGTTAGTCCTGGGCGAATCTTGTAAAGCAGGCAGTAATAGGGAGCCTGTTGCTCAATCAGCTGGATAAAATAGCGGCGTTCTGGACGTGGTCCAACAATAGACATATCACCTTTCAGGACGTTCCACATTTGAGGCAATTCATCCAAACGATACTTACGCAAGAATTTACCCACCCTCGTAATGCGCGGATCATTATCCGTACTCAACTGCGGTTGTCCACTCTCGGCATGCACTGTCATGGTACGGAATTTATAAATCATGAAAGGTCGCCCATGCAAACCAATACGCTGTTGCTTATAGATAATAGGCCCTCTCGAAGAAAACCAAACCACCGCGCAGAGCAATACATATAGAGGCGAAAGAATCAACAGCGTCGCCAACGATAACAGCACATCAAAAGCACGTTTGGCACACAGACTTGCATCACTCATCTTGTGTTCCGTGATATGCACCAATGGCATATCGCCTACCTCTTTGATACTCGCAGCACCAGTGAGCATATCATACAAACGAGGCTTAACAGCTATCTCCACATCATGCGGATACAAACGATTAATAATCTGATAAATATCCTTCTCACTCGCAGAATCAGCCAAATCCACAATCACTTCATCGTACCCCTCTACCTTATGCTGATGCAAAAAGTTATCCACTTCATCCAGCGAACGAATACAATACGTTTGGGGATTCTTGGGTAATTGACAACGTTGAATATACGACACCAGCACACGAGGCAGATAACTCAATACAAACTGCAACCCAATCAGTACAAACAATGACGTCATATAGCGTTGGTAACTATCCACCTTATCATCAATAATAATGACAAAAAATGCGCCCAAAGCAATAATCAGGGATGATACAAAAGTGAGACGGATCTCTTTTTCATAATCCTTACGAATAGGGCGAATATAGTAACCCGATAGATAATAAACTACCAAACATGCAAGAGGATAAACCACTAATGGACGATAGAAATCGAACATCGGAATGAGTATAGTATCCACGCTAAACACCTTCCCTTCGTACACCATCCATCGAAAGCCCAAAAACGCTACCCATACCAACAAAGAGGATAATGCATCCACTACTATATACATGAGTTGGTATTTTCTATATTTCGTTATTTTTGGCAACATATGTCATTTTTTTGAAGCGCAAGGGTTATACCATAGAAGATCACTGGCGGATAATCGTTATTCGTTCTTTTTCATCAATCTTGATGATAGATGAAGGCAAGTGCAGAGAAGTATCATCACGACGAAAGTGGCAAACATAATCCACGACCTGCAATAGTTCAGGACAAATATCCTGAAATTTTTTAGCAGCTGGTTCGCCACTAAAATTAGCTGAAGTAGACACAATAGGTCGGCGAAGTTGCTCGCACAATGCTTTGGAGAACGATTCTTGAGTAATGCGTATGCCCACACTCCCATCTTCAGCCAGCAAGTTCGCAGCCAAATTCTTCGCACGAGGATAAATAATCGTTAGAGGTTTTCCGCCGTTAGCCCCTTCGCCTTGTTGCCTTGTCACCTCCAATAACATCCACGCCGTATCAGGCACTTTTTGCATATACCCTTGCAATTTGCCCGCACCATCCAGCAGTACCAACATCGCCTTGGAGTCCACACGCCTTTTTATTTCGTACACGCGCGCGACGGCACGCTCATTAGTGGCATCGCAACCTATACCCCAAACCGTATCAGTAGGATATAGAATCACTCCCCCTTCGCGCAACACGCGCAGAGCACTCTGAAGATCTTCTTTTTCGTAACGTATTTCCATACAGCGTGCAAAGGTAAACAAAAATTTGCAGATACGCAAATTTTTTGAGGCTAAAGGTTAAAGGTTAGAGGTTAAAGGCAAGAATATACATAAAAAAAAGAAGGATTGTCATCCCGACAACCCAATCTTTACTTAACCTTAAATCTAATACCATGAAAAACACGGTGCAAAAGTACTGCTTTTTTTCATACCTACCAAATATTTTGACAAAAAAATATGTTTTATAGCATGTTTTTCGTAATTTTGCAACATGGATTTGACAAAATGGCGGTAAAATAGGGAAAAATTTGCCTATTTCAGAATTTTGCAGTAATTTTGTACCCGATAAAATTTGCGTCAATAGGCAATGGCATAAAATTTGCTAAAAAATTGAATAAAATAATAACTAAATAACCTTTTTAATTAAACAATGAAACAATTAGATTTGACCCAGTACGGCATCGTAGGTACAACCGAGATCGTACACAATCCTTCTTACGAAGTACTCTTCGCAGAGGAGACAAAAGCAGAATTAACTGGCTTTGACAAGGGCCAAGAGACTGAGCTTGGCGCAGTTAACGTGATGACTGGTGTTTACACTGGTCGTTCTCCAAAAGACAAATTCATCGTTGATGACGCTCAAAGTCATGACAATGTATGGTGGACAAGCGAGGACTACAAGAACGACAACAAACCTATGTCTGAGGCTACTTGGGCTGTGGTTAAGGACATCGCTTTGAAAGAGCTCTCTAACAAACGCCTCTTCGTGGTTGACGCTTTCTGCGGTACCAACCCTGATACTCGTATTGCTGTTCGCTTCATCGTTGAGGTAGCATGGCAAGCACACTTCGTTACCAACATGTTCATCCAACCTACCGCTGAGGAGTTGGAGAACTTCGAGCCTAACTTCGTGATTTACAATGCTTCTAAAGCTAAAGTTGAGAACTACAAAGAGCTCGGTTTGAACTCTGAGACTTGCGTAGCGTTCAACACTACCAGCCGCGAGCAAGTAATCCTCAACACCTGGTACGGTGGTGAGATGAAGAAGGGTATGTTCTCTATGATGAACTACTTCTTGCCTCTCCAAGGTATCGCTTCTATGCACTGCTCTGCTAACACCGACATGAACGGTGAGAACACCGCAGTATTCTTCGGTCTCTCTGGTACAGGTAAGACCACCCTTTCTACCGATCCTAAGCGTCTCCTCATCGGTGACGACGAGCACGGATGGGACGACAACGGTGTGTTCAACTTCGAGGGCGGTTGCTACGCTAAGGTTATCAACCTCGACAAAGAGTCTGAACCTGACATCTACGCTGCTATCAAGCGCAACGCTCTCCTCGAGAACGTTACTGTGGACGAGAACGGCAAAATCGACTTCACCGACAAGAGCGTTACTGAGAACACCCGCGTAAGCTATCCAATCAACCACATCGAGAAAATCGTTCGCCCAATCTCTGCTGGTCCTGCAGCTAAGAACGTTATTTTCCTCTCTGCTGACGCATTCGGCGTATTGCCTCCAGTTAGCATCTTGACTCCAGAGCAAACCAAATACTACTTCCTCAGCGGCTTTACTGCTAAACTCGCTGGTACTGAGCGTGGTATCACTGAGCCAACTCCTACTTTCTCTGCTTGCTTCGGCCAAGCATTCTTGGAGTTGCACCCAACCAAATATGCTGAGGAGTTGGTTAAACGTATGGAGAAATCTGGTGCTAAGGCATACCTCGTTAACACTGGCTGGAACGGTACTGGCAAGCGTATCTCTATCCGTGATACACGCGGTATCATCGACGCTATCCTCGGTGGTGACATCTTGAATGCTCCTACCAAGAAGATCCCATTCTTCGATTTCGAGGTTCCAACTGCATTGCCAGGTGTTGATCCTGCCATCCTCGACCCACGCGACACTTATGCTGACGCTGCTCAATGGGAAGAGAAGGCTAAGGATTTGGCAAGCCGTTTCATCAAGAACTTTGCTAAATATACCACCAACGAGGCTGGTAAGGCTCTCGTTGCAGCTGGTCCACAACTCTAATCCCATAGAGAATAAATATTCCAAGAAGGTGTGTCTATTAGACGCACCTTCTTTTTTGCTGTCAATTACGCACTATTCACGCACAATAGACGGACAATACACGCACAATAAGCGCACTATTCCTAATACTTCCTCAGAAGATGATGAAGGTATAATCCCCGCCTTTACACCTTACACTCTACACCCTACACTATCACTTTTATTAAGATTGCCGTCTCTTTTATTTCTCTTATACCTTGCCTTATTCTACCGACCGACGACCGAGAGACGACCGAGAGAACTCCGAAAGAAGACCATATGACTAAAAAAGCACTTTTCTTAAGATTGAGTCCTAAAAAGGTTGACTTGATTCCCGAAAAAGTTGTCTTCATTCCTAAAACAGTTGACTACTTTCCTAAAACCGTTGACTGATCTGTTTACATAAAAAATCATCTCAAAAGCCGATTTCTCTTGCTCAATTCAACAAAATATCGTAATTTTGTCCAATAAAATGAACCTTTCCTCTTTTCGTGTGTATGCATCAGTGAAAAGCAATTAAAAATGATTCGTGTAACAAACTTATGATTACTTTCTGGCGACCATATAAAAGTATTTCAGATGAGGAACTGATGCGACTTGTGCAATGTCGAGAAGAAAAGGCATTCGATGAACTTTGGCAACGCTATATGCCTGCTATGCAAAACTTCTTCTTCCGCAGAACAGGTGGAAATCAACTACTGACAGAAGACCTTACACAAGACCTCTTTCTGCAACTTTGGAACGCAAGTGCACAATATCAATCCCCTCAGAAGTTTCGCCCATGGCTATTCACAATCGCATTTAACCTACTGCGCAACACCTACCGAGATATTGATTATCAACTGCTTTATGCAGCAGAAGTAGTTGCTACAGTAGAAGAAGCCCAAGAAGACGACCCCGCATTGCAAATAGACAACGAGCGACTATTTGAGGCACTGACCAAAGAATTGAATCAACTCTCTGCTCCAGAACAATTGCTATTTGACCTCCGTTTCACGGATGAACTATCCATCAAAGAGATTGCCGTGATATTGCATGTTCCTGATGGGACTGTGAAATCGCGCCTTCATACACTAATCCTCAAACTACGAAAAAAATTAGAAGACTATGCGTAATTTTGAATCACAATTAGCAGTTTTCGGTAAGCACAGATATGCCGAAACTACCAAACAGATGCGCCCTATTATCAATCCGCGAAGACGCGAGCGTTCGCTACTATGGATTACAACGCCTGCTGCCGCTCTGGCAGGAATCATCATTGGCTTGGGCATACAAGTAAATACTAATTTCAAAGAGCAAGTAACTGCGCACTTTGAAGATACCGAAACAAAAACAATCAAACAAGTGGTAGAACTGCCAGAGTATTGCTGCTATGATCAGCAGCTGGCAATAGAATTGCCAGAGTTTGAATATATTGTTAAACAACTATAAATATTACAATTATGAAAAAGTTAGCATTAATCCTTATGGCAGCCATCGCATGCGTGGCATGCACAAAAAAAGCAGACAATCAAAGTGCATTAGAAAAAGCTCCAGTGGAGCAAACAACCATCTCCAATGACACCACAGAACAAATTTATGTGGTGGTTGAGCAAATGCCAGAGTTTCCAGGTGGTATGGGCGAGTTGATGACATATCTTGGAGAGAACATCAAGTACCCTTCTAAAGCAAAAGAAAATCAATGGGAAGGACGCACTATTTGCCAGTTTGTAGTTGAAAAAGATGGTTCCATAACCAATGCTGAGATTGTAAAAAGTAGCGGTTATCAGTTATTAGATGTAGAGGCAATGCGAGTAGTATTGAACATGCCTAATTGGAGTGCGGGAATACAAAATGGTGATTCTGTGCGTGTAAAATTCACAATACCCGTAACTTTCAAACTACGCGAAAGCGATAAGAAACCTGTTGTTAAGGTTTGATTTTAACAGCAAGACTTGTTTTTCATCACGAGAGGGTGTGTCTTCTGATACACTCTCTTTTGTCATTATGTACCCATAAGAAGCATATTTTCCTCATCCCTCTGTGTACATTCCGCCGTCTAATCCGTTGATTTTCATGCACGCTCACCTCTGCCGCGTGTGCAAATGCACATAAGGCTTGCATATTCGCGAAAAAAGCACTACCTTTGCAAACGAAATGGAAATGCAAGTGCTTAACATATCAATAGGGGAAATAATAGACTTGCTCATTATGCTATTGGGCGTGGCGATTATCTGTATCGCTGCTTTCTCATATCGCAAACAAAATTTCATTCGTTTGCAGGCTGCCCATCAAAAGATTGACGAATTATCTCAGCGCATGGCAGAGCAAGAAACTGCACTCCTCAGACAACAACACCTCTACGATTTAGACAAGCGCCTAGCGACTATCCGTGCGCAACACCCCGCTCCTGAGAAAACATGGACAAACTATCACTCCATGCTCCAAGATATTGACGCTCAGCTTAATAATTGGATAGCATCATTCGAAAGTCGCACACAATTAGCAGAACGCGAGGTGCAATTCTGCACCTATCTCCTCGTTTATCCTCACCTAACCTTAGATGAGATAGCACAACATATCTGCTACTCCGAAAAGAGCATCCGCAACTACAAACAGCGCATTGCTCACAAATTAAGTGTATCTTCTGCCGATTTGCACCAACACCTGCAAAACGATATTATTACATATCTATACAACGACAATACAAACTCAAAATTATCTGCCTTATGAAAACCACCCATTTCCTTCCTCTATCTCATCCTATTAAGTGGATTACTCTGCTTGCCTTGATAATCATCATAGTTACAATGATTTATATGGCTTATCAATGGTACACAACCAAGCAAGTGATGCTATTGGTCACCTTCGTAATTGTTGCTATTGCCCTACTCAGTTGCATGGTACTCATCCCACGCAAACTAACTGTAACACAGGAAGCAATCAATATCCACCTCCTCGCATGGAGAATCAACATTCCTGCCGATGAGATTGTGAAGGTTGAGCACTATCCACACGGCATTCAGTCCAGCCGTATTGCAGGAGCAGGTGGTTTCTTTGGCAACTTGGGATTGTTTACTTGCAAAGAATGTGGCAAACACTTGTCTTTGATTACCGACCCAATGGATGTCTGCATCATCACCCGCAAAAGCAAAATGCCCATCGTGGTAAGCATACAAGACAACAGCGTTTTCAACGCTATTGCCGAAGTACAAGAGAAGAATTAAACAATTCTCGCTGCTTATTTACATAATTCAAATCGCTTAATACCAATAATAGATTAAAAGCTGAGCGGGATTCCGCTCGGTTTTTTGATTGTATGCTTGTTTATATCATAAAAAAATAGTACCTTTGCAGCCAAATAGTTAGTTTATATGAAACAGATGAAGCAAATATACTTACTACTCATTCCATTAATATGGTTTTGTACCTCTTGTACTCAATGGCAAAGAGCAGAAGCAGTTATTGCCATGGCTGATAGTTTAGATGTCACGCAACATGTGATTTATGATGATACAGTGGCATTGCGCCAAACTATTCGTGCACTGAATAATCCATTAGGTAGAACGCTCAAA
>JAZNJW010000016.1:0-19899 GCA_045578255.1 Paludibacteraceae bacterium | reverse complement strand
ATGGCTACGATCCGACTTCGAAAATGATTCGCTTCGCTTATGAAAGTGGTTCACTTCGCTTCACGAAAATGATTCGCTTCGCTTATGAAAGTGGTTCACTTCGCTTCACGAAAATGATTCGCTTCGCTTATGAAAGTGGTTCACTTCGCTTCACGAAAATGATTCGCTTTGCTCATGAAAGTGGTTCGCTTCGCTCACGTACGCTTTAGCCACTTTCGCACCATAGGTGCCACTTTCGCAGCTCTGCTGCCATTTTCGTCGCCAACGGCGACCACTTACACCAACTTCAAGTCGCCTGCGACTTTAAGTTGGTCAAAAGCTTTGATGGCTTTCGCTACGGCTTTGTCGGTATTCTCATCTGTTGCGAGGATAACGCCATAACGGCGGTGTCCGTGTACTTCGGGTTTGCCAAAGAAACGCACTTGTACACCTGGCATTGACAATGCTTCCTCCACGCCGCTGAAGACTACTTCGGTTGCATCACCTTCTACCACAATGGCTTTCGATGCACTTGCGCCAAAGAAGCGTACCTCTGGAATAGGCAATCCGAGTACGGCGCGTGCATGCAACGCAAACTCCGATAAGTCTTGCGAAATCATTGTTACCATACCTGTATCGTGTGGGCGAGGACTCACCTCCGAGAAGATCACATGGTCGCCCTCGACAAACATCTCCACGCCGAAGATGCCATATCCGCCCAAGGCGTCGGTTACCTTCTTTGCAATGTTCTCTGCTTGTGCCAATGCAGCATCCGTCATCGCTTGTGGTTGCCATGACTCGCGGTAGTCGCCATCTACTTGGTGGTGACCGATTGGCTTGAGGAAGGTTGTGCCACCTGCGTGACGCACGGTCAGTAAGGTGATTTCATAATCGAAATGCACAAAGCCCTCTACAATCACGCGACCAGCACCTGCGCGACCGCCCATCTGCGATTCGGTCCATGCTGGCTCTACATCTGCTTCGGTTTTTACGGTCGATTGACCATGACCCGATGACGACATGATGGGCTTCACTACGCATGGGATACCAATCTCCTTGATGGCTTGTAGGTATTCTTCGTGCGTGTCTGCAAACTTATATCTGGCAGTAGGTAAGCCCAACTCTTCGGCTGCCATGCGGCGGATGGCCTCACGGTTCATAGTTAAAAAAGCCGCGTTAGCCGTAGGGATAACGCGGTAACCTTCTTTTTCTAATTCGACGAGAGTAGGGGTAGCAATAGCTTCTACTTCAGGGATAATCAACGATGGTTGCTCAGTTTCAATCACTTGGCGGAGTTTGGTGCCGTCCAACATGTTGAACACATGACAGCGATGCGCCACTTGCATAGCTGGAGCATTGGCGTACTTGTCGCACGCAATCACTTCCACGCCATAGCGCTGGAGTTCTAAGGCAACTTCTTTGCCCAATTCGCCACTGCCCAGCAGGAGTGCCTTTGTGGCTACAGAGGTAAGGGGAGTTCCGAAATTCATGTAAATATAGTGATATATTGTTGTCCTTATTTCGGGTTGCAAAGGTACTACTTTTTTTTGAAATATGCAAATAGTTATTTATAATTTTTTCAAACAATTTTTAGATTGTCTTCTGTACTTGTCAGTTGTTTTCTCTTTCTGCTTAATTTGTCGGTTTGTGTACTGCCCTTTTGCACGTTTTTTTGTTATTTAATATTTTTTTTACACTTCTTCTTGCATATCTATATATTTTTTTGTACCTTTGCACCGTGAACCTGCGCCGAGGGATGTCTGCACATCATCAGCGAGGGGAACAGACATATTAAAAGCGTTTATTAGCGCTTTGTTCTGACGACTAGAAACTTCGCAACTTTCAAGAATAATCAGGACTCAGCAACGGTAGATGCTCTACGGGATTATAAGATAATCCCTCTTGTGCCATTATTGGTACGCCATTTGCGTATATGCATATGCGCGCACGCGTACTTTAACTATTATGATGTTATAGCACGAGAGTATATTTTATATTCGGCGTGGGCTTCGCGTTGTCGGTTCTATTATTCTGGGCAATGCGAAGGCCTCTAGTCGTGGAACTGGCAAAGTGCAGGTTTCACGCTTTTTTTATGTCCATATTGTACAATCAAAAATAAATGTGGGCATGTTAAAGAAATTCGGAGAAGGATGCTGGGCACTTGGATTTATAGAAGGCGGTATCCAACAAATCATGGAAAACGACACTTATGATGTCAAATGGGTGCAAATGCCTAAAGATAGGTGGTATGCAGATCCATTTATTTTGGACGTAACTGATACTGAGATATTAGTATTAGTTGAGGATTATGCATATAACTATAAAAAGGGCGTCATCTCTCTATTACACATTGATCGTCAAACGATGAAAGTCATCCAGCGAAAGGTTGTTCTAGAGATACCAACTCATTTGTCTTTCCCAAATATCTTACGAAAAAATGGCAATGTGTATATTTATCCAGAAAGTGCTCATAGCGGTCAATTGGATATTTACAAATTTGACTTTTCAACTGAATCATTAACGCATTGCGCTACGATATGCGATGATTGTATTTGGGATTCTGACATCACGGATGTATTTGGTGAACCACTTTTGTTTACAGCTGCTCATAATGATTATTTGTTAGATATTTATCATTGGAACGAGAGCGAGAAACGCTTTGTACTCTGGAAAAGTATTCCTTCTGAAATTAAGAACTCTCGATTAGGTGGCGCTCTATTCAAATATAAAGATAGAGTGTACTATCCTGCACAAAACTGCGAAAAAGGCTATGGTTGTGCAATCACTATCAAAAAAATCGAATATAACGATGGTGAATTTTTGATTTCAGATGTAAAAACAATCAAATCAACCCACAAGCGTTACAATATTGGCTTGCATACTCTTAATGAATACAAAGGTGTTGCTGTGATTGATGTTCACGGATATAGGTATGGTGTAGTAGGAAAATTGATTACATCCTTAGTGAAAGTGAAAAAGTATCTTAAAAAGTATCTATAGTATGGACTCTATCAAACTACACAAACATATTATTATCACAGGAGATCAAGTAAATCCTCTAGGTGTTCTACGGAGTATTGCTGAGAGTGGTATAACTCCTATTATAATTTATGCGTTTGAATCTCGCTTCCGTAAAGTTGTTATTAGCAGTAGATATGTCAAAAAATATCATAAGGTATTTTCTTATGAAGAAGCAATTGATTTATTGATAGATACGTATGGTAATGAATGTGTAAAACCTTTTGTATATACATGTGATGATACCATCGCTTCATTGATTGATTTGCGTTATGATGAACTTGTAGATAAATTCTTTTTCTTCAATGCAGGAAGGCAGGGAAAAATCAATGAACTATTGAATAAGCAAGTGCAATGTAGATTAGCCGAAGAATGCGGATTGGCTATTCCTAAACAAGAAATGGTTGAAACAGGTGTTCTGCCAAAAACTCTCAAATATCCAGTATTTACCAAAACATTGAAGTCAACAATGGGACGTTGGAAAGAAGATTACTATATTTGTGAGGATGAACAACAATTACTAACTGCTTATCAATCAATTCAAAGTCCTAAATTACTTTTACAAGAATATATACATAAAAAGAATGAATTAGAGTTGTGGGGATATTCAATTAATGGTGGCGAGCAAGTATATTTACCTTTTCAGAAATCATATTTTCGTCTTTCGGATCGTTCATATGGCGGTTATATGTATTTTACACCAACTCAAAATCAAGAGTTAGTTGATAAAATATCAAATTTGATAAGAAGGTGTAATTATACAGGCTGTTTTGAAGTAGAATTTCTGGTTGACAAAGATGATAGTTTGTGGTTTCTAGAAGTGAATTTTAGATTTGCAATGTCTAATTATGGTGTAACATTCGGAGGAGTAAATTATCCACTATCATGGGCTAAGTCTGTTATAAATAATAAGATTGAAACTAATTTTCAGTTAAAAGAATATTTCACAGCTATCAATGAGGCAGGCGATTTTGGACAAAGTGTAGTTACAAGAAAAGTTTCTCTACTTCAGTGGCTAAAGGAAATTCGTAAGGCAGATATGTTATTTTACTATCATCCCAATGACCCTTTGCCTGCTTGGTCATTCTGGTGGCATAAAATAATACGAAAGATACGAAAAAAGATATTCAAAAAGTCATGATTCCTAAGATAATTCATTATTGTTGGTTTGGAGGTAATCCTCTGCCTGAATTGGCAAAGGAATGTATTGCTTCGTGGTGTAAGTGTATGCCTGATTGGGAGTTAAAGGCATGGACTGAAGATAATTTCGATATACAAACAGCACCCCAATATGTACAAGAAGCATATGAAGTCAAGAAATTTGCTTTTGTGAGCGATTATGTCCGTTTGTGGGCATTAGAACAATATGGAGGATTGTATATGGATGTAGATTTCTTCGTATATAAATCATTTGAGCCACTATTGATTCATCATGCTTTCGTGGGATATGAAGGATGCAAACGAGGGGCTGTAATGATGGGAGTGATTGCTAGTGAAGCGCACCACACCTGGATTAAAGAAATGATGGATAGTTACAAACATCGTCCATTTATTTTGCCAGACGGTAAGTATGACCTTACACCAAACACTTCGTATTTCACCACCGAATTAGAGAGAAAAGGATTGGTATTAGACGGAAAAGAGAAAGATTTTCAAGATATACATATTTTCACTGTAGATTATTTTTCCCCTATCTTAACTTCTGGCGAAGATGTTCGTTCTGAAAATACCTATTGCGAGAGCAAACAATTACGCTCTTGGAGCAACCATGAAAGTTGGAAAACTATCATATTGAGCTACTTAAGTCCTGAGTGGCGAGTAAAAATAATTAAATTAAAACGAAAACTATTTGGATAATATGACTACAGAGAAAAATAATAAAGTGATTGGAATGTTTGGGTTTTCGGCAGAGAATCTAGATATCTTTCGTGAATTGTTTAATGCAAGTGTAGAGATTAATCTCTTTGAATTGCCACGCGAAAACACCAAAGACACTGTAAAACAAGTGGATAACTTCTATGTTCATCAATACGAACTTGCTGAGCAAAATGCAGAAACTCGTATCAATGAGATACTTCGTGATATGTTAGCTATTCATGCGGATTACTATTTCATCTCTAGCCAGGCACAATTTCACCAAAAAGCGTACAATAGTTTAGTACACTATGGTTATAAGGTGGTGGTTATGTGATTCATTTGGATCACTATAGTTTGGGGGATGCCCTGAGGATATTTCGGTGAAGTTAGGGTAATCATTCGGCGAAGTCCCTATGAAGTTCCTATGAAGTCCCTATGAAGTTCCTATGGAGATAGGTGGCTGATAGGGGGCAATCCAAGGGGAATCAAAAGGCAATCAAAAGGCAATCAAAAGGCAATTAGGTAGAATTAATAAAAAATAGAGTGCAGAACGCGTTCTACACTCTATCGGATATTTATTCTGTTTTGGATTCTTCGCTTGGTGCATCAAGTACCTCTGCTGTTTCACCTTCTGGTATGCTGCGCATGACCACAGGTTTGAAGCGTTTTTGGCGGAGTTGCCAGCGTTCGCGAGCGTATTGCTGCATGTCGGTGACTACGTCCATCTCATCGATGATCTCTAGACCGAAGATAGTCTCAATCACATCCTCAAAAGTGATGATACCTTGCAAGCAACCATACTCGTCAATCACCACGCCAATCTGCGATTTCTCCTTGAGCATAGCGTCGAAGATATCGCCGACATTCATCTCTTCGTTAAAGTACAAGAGTGGGCGTTTGATCTCGCCGAGTGTCTTATCAAACTGATCTTCAGTAAGTTCCTCCAATGCGTCGCCACGGAGCACATAGCCCGTGATGAACTCTGGTGAGTCGGCATAGACAGGGATACGCGAGAAATGGTCGTAGGCATCGCTGTCGTAATATTCGCGCAGGGTCATCTTCTCTGAAGCGATAGCTGCAACCACGCGAGGAGTCATCACCTCGTATGCCTTCACCTCGTTGAGACGCATGACATTGCGGATAATCTTGTTCTCGTCCTCCTCAATCACACCTTCTTCTTCGCCCACATTCGCCATAGCAATCACTTCCTCACGGCTGACAGCCGCTTCGTCGGGCTCTGGGAAGAGGCGAGCAATGAGCTCGATGATCTTCACCACAGGGAACATCGCCCACACCAATACACGAATCACATTGGCAGCAAAGCCCATGAGTTGTTTCCAATAGGTAGTACCGATGGTTTTAGGAATAATCTCAGAGAAGACCAATATCAGCACCGTCATCACGCCACTCGCCACACCAAACCACGCTTCGCCAAAGACCAAAGTGGCTTGCAGACCCACGCCTGAAGCACCCACAGTGTTGGCAATCGTGTTGAGCGAAAGGATAGCCGCCAAGGGGCGCTCGGTGTCCACTTTGAACTTCTTCATGAGTTTGGCGGGCTTGTACCCCTCCTCTTCACGAAGATTGATATACGACAAGGTGGTGGACATCAATACCGACTCCAACAGACTACACAAAAACGATACGCCTATGGCAAGAAAAAGATATAATAATAAGTACGAAACCATGAATAAAATCAATAATCGCTACAAAGGTACTGCTTTTTTTCTACACCTGCAAATATTTTAAGCTTTTTTATTCTCGCGATTGAGGAAGCACTCAATCGTGTTGCGCATGAGCATGGTGATGGTCATTGGCCCTACTCCACCTGGTACAGGGGTGATAGCACCTGCTACGGGCAGCACTGCATCGTAGTCCACATCGCCCACGAGTTTGCCGTCTTCGGTGCGGTTGATACCCACATCAATCACAGCTGCGCCTGGTTTCACATACTCGGCAGTCACCATCTTTGCACGGCCTACAGCAGCCACCAAGATATCCGCTTCGCGGCATACGGCAGCCAAGTCCTTGGTGCGGCTGTGCGCGATAGTCACAGTAGCATTGCGGTCAAGCAGGAGTTTCGCAACGGGCTTGCCCACGATATTGCTACGACCGATGACTACGGCTTTCTTGCCTGCCATCTCTACGCCTGCTTGGTCGAGGAGTTCGATGATTCCTTTTGGGGTACATGGGAGAATGCAGTGTTGGTTGAGCCACAAGCGCGCCACGTTCTCAGGATGGAAGCCGTCCACATCTTTCTCGGCAGAGATAGCAGCAATGACCTTGTCCTCAGAGATATGCTTTGGCAATGGCAATTGCACGAGGATACCGTCCACGAGTGGATCGTTGTTGAGTTTGTCAATCTCTGCGAGGAGTGTTGCTTCGCTCACATCTTCAGGCAGTTCCACCAAATGGCCGTCAAAGCCACAATACTCGGTTGCTTTGATCTTGCCGCGCACGTATGAGCGGCTGGCTGGGTTGTCACCTACGATGATGACCATGAGGCATGGGCGACGACCATATTGCTCCGCCAATGTATCTACTTCAATCTTCATCGCATCCTTGAGGGATTGCGAGATTTGTTTACCATCTATTATCATAATTTTAGTTCGTTTTACTCACGTTATTGGTTCACTTAGTTCACGAAAGTGGTTCGCTGCGCTCACGAAAATGATTCGCTTCGCTCATGTACGCTTTAGCCATTTTCGCACCACAGGTGCCATTTTCGCTTTAGCCATCTACGTCGCTATGGCGACCACTTTTCGTGCCTTTGGCACTCAAAGTGCCCAGTGGGCGATGTCTTTGCGGTAGAAGAGGTTGTCGCAGTGGATCTTCTCTATCTCCTTATATACTTTCGCGCGCGCGGTGGCGATGTCTTTGCCCGTAGCAATACACATCATCACACGACCGCCATTGGTCTTCAGCACACCATTGTCGTTCTTCGTTCCCATATGGAAGATAGGACCATCAAACTGCTCTGTACCTTCAATCACCGCACCTTTGGCATAACTGCCAGGATAACCCTTTGAGGCAAGAACTACGCCGATGGTGGCTTCGTTGCGCCAAGAGAGGCCTACCCCCTGCCCCTCCCTAAAGGGAAGGGTGTTTGTTGCAATGCCATAAAAGACATCGTAGGCATCAGACTCGAGGAGTGGGAGAACGACTTCGGTCTCGGGGTCGCCAAAGCGAGCATTAAACTCGATGACCTTGACGCCTTGTGCGGTCTTCATCAGTCCGCCATAGAGTACGCCTGTGAGTGGCAAGCCCTCTTGGCACATGCCTTTGGCAACGGCTTCAAGGACATATTTGCGGGCAAAAGCCTCATCTTCTTCGGTCACGAATGGTAGTGGAGTGTAAGCACCCATACCGCCCGTGTTAGGACCTTCATCGTTGTCATAAGCGCGCTTGTGGTCTTGCGAGAGAGGCATTGGATAGACGTTCTCGCCATTCACAAAGCACATGAAGGAGAACTCTGGGCCTTCCAAAAACTCCTCTATCACCACTTTGCCTTTGCCAAACGCCTCATTGCAGAGCATATCTTGCAGTGCAATGTCTGCTTCTTCGAGGGTGTTGGCAATCACCACACCCTTGCCTGCTGCCAATCCGTCGTACTTCAATACGATAGGCAGACTGCCTGCTTTCACGTATGCCAATGCCTCGGCATAGTCGCTAAACGACTGATATGCAGCAGTTGGCACATTGTATTTCTGCATAATGATCTTGGCAAACTCTTTGCTCGACTCTATTTGTGTAGCCGCTTTGGTGTGACCAAAGATAGGCATACTTTCCGCACGGAACGCATCTACCACACCTGCTGCGAGGGCAGCCTCTGGACCTACTACGGTGAGGTCCACTTCCGTCTCTTTGGCAAAGAGGAGCAATCCCTCTACATCGGTGTCTTTAATGGCTACGCACTCAGCGAGCTGAGCAATACCTGCATTACCTGGAGCGCAATAAATCTTCTCCACTTGTGGGCTGCGAGAGAGGGCATACACGATTGCATGCTCTCTTCCGCCTCCACCTATAACTAATACTTTTTTACCCATAAATTAATGTTTGAAGTGGCGTGTGCCAGTCATGAGCATGCAGATGCCGAGTTCGTCGGCTTTGACTACGCAGTCGTTGTCGCGGATACTGCCACCAGGTTGAACGATAGCGGTTACACCATATTGAGCTGCCAAAGCCACAGTATCATCAAATGGCAAGAAGCCGTCAGAAGCGAGGATAAGACCTTCGGTCACACCTGCTGCGTGGGCTTGCTTCATAGCAATCTCGGCACTACCTACGCGGTTCATTTGACCAGCACCTACACCCAGCGTTTGACCGTTCTTGACTACTACTATCGCATTGGATTTCACGTGCTTAACGATATTCCAACCAAATTGCATGTCTGCCAATGTAGCCGCATCAGGTTGCACATTAGTAGCGCACATATCGGCTGTGATAGTCTCGATTTGGGTGTCGAGGTGTTGCACAAGCAGACCGCCGTTCACGCTCACATATTGGTCGATGGCCTCGCTGCTTGGGGTCATGTCTACTTGGATAACTCGGAGGTTCTTCTTGGTAGCGAAGATCTCCATCGCCTCGTCGGTAAAGTCTGGCGCGATAACAATCTCCAAGAAGATTGGCTTCATGCCGAGGGCAATCTCTTTGGTAATGGTGCGGTTGCAGATCACAATACCGCCGTAGATGCTTACGGTATCTGCCTCGTATGCCTTTTGCCATGCCTCTTCTATAGTCTCAGCCACAGCAGCACCACAAGGGTTCATGTGCTTGAGGGCTACGCAGAAAGGTTGTTGGAAGTCACGTGCGATATTGAGCGCAGCGTTAGCGTCTTGGATATTGTTGTAAGACATCTCCTTACCTTGAAGTTGTTTGCCACTGGCGAGTGAGAATGGGATAGCTTTGGTAGAAGCATAAAACTTCGCGGATTGGTGAGGGTTCTCGCCATAGCGAAGACTTTGCTTGAGGTCGAACTCGAGGAAGAGTTTCTCGTTGAGGCCTGCCTTCTCACGCATGTAAGTAGCTATGCAGCAGTCGTATTGCGCGGTATGGGTGTATGCCTTAGCAGAGAGTTGCAGGCGAGTTTCGAGAGTGGTGTTGCCAGTGGCGTTAATCTCAGCGAGGATAGTGTCGTAGTCCGCAGGATCGCAAACGACAGTCACATCGTTGTAGTTCTTCGCTGCAGAGCGCAACATAGATGGGCCACCTATATCAATCTTCTCGATGGCTTCTGCCATAGTAGTACCCTCTTTGGCGATGGTCTCGCGGAATGGATAGAGGTTCACGCACACGAGGTCGATAAACTCGATGCCGTTCTCCTGCAATGCTTGGAGGTGAGATGGTTCATCGCGGCGAGCGAGAAGACCGCCGTGCACCTTTGGGTGGAGGGTCTTAACGCGACCGTCACAGATCTCTGGGAAACCTGTTACATCGCTGATACCGATAGTTTTAACACCTGAATCTTCGAGGAGTTTTTGTGTACCGCCTGTGGCGATAATCTCCCAACCTGCTGCTTGCAGGCCCTTTACAAAATCAACTAATCCTGTTTTGTCGCTTACGCTGACTAATGCTCTTTTGTTCATTTTATTCACGTTTATGGTTCGCTTCGCTCACGAATCATGGCTCATACGAGCGAAAATGGTTCGCCTTCGGCTCACGAATGGTGGCGTTGCGTATATTTTTATTTAGATTGCAATTTTTTGATGAGTGTTTCAATTTTACACTCTATTTCAATAATCTTATCTCGTAACTCTTTAGAACTTTCAGCAGATAAATAGTTTATATCCTCTGCTATGTATAACATGTTGCGAACTTCGCCACATGATCCATATGCAATATTCAAGAAATTAATAAACTGCTTGTTATCCTTTGCGAATTTATTTCTTTGAAAACCCTCAGAAATATTATTCATTATTGAAACAGCAGCACGCTGAATTTGGTCGCGAAAACCGAAATCATTGTTGCTTCTGAATAACAGATATATTCTCCGAACCAGTTCTCTAGATAATTGCCAGATAATTAATTCTTCAAAGTTATATACCATGCTCATAATCCTGTTTTTTAGTTCACTTTGTTCACGTTAGTAGTTCGCTGCGCTCACGAATGGTGGCTGCGCGTTATTTACGTCAAAGACCACCATTCGCTTTAGCCATTGTTCGTGCCTTTGGCACCACTTTTCGTCGCTATTTGGCGACCACCGTTCGTTCCGCAGGAACTTATAGGATCTCGTTGGCGCCTTCGATAACTTTGCCGATGATTTGGGCTTTGTCGCCATGTTTAGCGAGTATAGCGATAGCTTTCTCTGCGTCTGCCGCTGGCATAGCAATTACCATACCGATACCCATGTTGAAGATGTTGAACATCTCGCGGTGAGGGATATTACCCCACTTCTCCAAGCATTGGAACACAGGTAGAATCTCCCATGAACCTTCGGTTACGCTGAAGCCTTGACCCTCTTTCAAGATACGAGGGATATTCTCGTCAAAGCCACCGCCTGTGATATGTGCTACACCGTGCACATCGCAGTTCTTGATAACCTCCAGCACTTGCTTCACATAGATGCGAGTTGGAGTCAGCAACACTTCGCCGAGTGGTTTCTCGGCATTGAGTTCTGGATAAACGGTGTGCAAGTCTAAACCTGCATCGCTAACCACCTTGCGTACAAGACTGAAACCATTACTGTGTACGCCAGAAGATGATATACCTACGAGCACATCGCCTACGGCCACTTTGCTGCCGTCAATGAGTTGGGACTTCTCCACCACGCCTGTGGTGTAGCCAGCGATGTCATATTCGCCATCGCCGTACATACCTGGCATCTCGGCTGTCTCACCACCTACGAGGGCGCAACCTGCTTGGCGGCAACCTTCTGCCACACCTGCCACAATGGCCTCTACTTTCTCGGGGATGTTATGACCAATAGCCACATAATCAAGGAAGATAAGTGGTTCTGCGCCTTGTGCAAGCACATCGTTCACGCACATTGCTACAGCGTCAATACCGATGGTATCGTGCTTGTCCATCGCGAAAGCGAGTTTGAGTTTGGTTCCTACGCCATCGGTGCCGCTCACGAGCACTGGTTCTTTAATGTTGAGTGCCGAGAGGTCGAACATTCCACCAAACGAACCGATATTGCCCATTGAGCCAAAGCGGTTGGTACTTTTTACGTGTGATTTAATACGACTTACTACTTCGTATCCGGCTTCGAGGTTTACGCCGGCTGCCTCATAATGTTGTGCCATTATATAAAAGTTTTTAGAAAATTCTCTGCGCAAATTAAATTCGGGTACAAAGGTAATCATTTTTCTGCATATACGCAAGGAAATGTTTAGAAAGTTTGTGAGGAATTTTATTTTGCTAAATCGGGTGTGAAATTCTTTGCAAGTTAGGCGACCACCATAGGAGATCTGTGGGACATCTGTGGGCTTTCTGTGGCTTTTTTGATGCGTCTCTATAATAATGCTGCAAAAATCTTCGGCGCGGAAGGGGTTTTGCGCCGAAGATTGGAGAATTTGGTGGGTAAAATGGTATATGCAACATGCGGGAAGTGTAATGTTTACTATGCTTCCCGCTTGTGGTATTTTTTTAGAAAAAAGTTTTCGTGTGCCGAAAGTTGTGCCGAAGATTTTTTAGTCTGTGTGGTTCGTCGGAATTTACGACATACTGAGTGTTGGTCTAATTCTTCGCTTTGAAATTGAAAATTTATATGTTTACTTTTTTTGGGGAAGAGTCATTAGTCACAATACGTTTAATTTCTTCATAAGAATCTGGCATTGGTTCATAGAAAGTTGAAACAATTTGTTCAAATATTTCACCAACTTCGTAAGCATAATCGTAATCTCCTGAATTATATTTTTTTGCAATTAAATATGCAACACGATTAATACTAGGAGAGGGAGAATCTGCATATCTTTCCATAATATCATTATTATTCGAACTTATTTGTTGCATTGCTAAAATTATGGAATCTTTATCGTTTATATACTTATTTGTTGTCACTTGCATAATTCCTAATGTATGGGGTTTTCGCGTAATCCAAAAGCGTAAATATTCAACCCATCGAACGACAATTGGGCGATTAAAATCCTCATATATCATAATAGAATATGTAAGAGCCTCATAAAAATCATTCTGGAGAAAGGCGTGAATAATTGTATTATATTTTTTTCTAAAGGTTTTATATCGTGAACTAATATAGTTGTTTTTTCGTGTAATTGTTCCAGCTCGTGAAAATTGGACTTTATTCAGTATTGAATATAAAAATACTATAATAAGAATCCACAATTGATCAAGCAGAGAACGAGGAGATGGCAGAATCTGCGCTACATCTTCCATCAAATGATACACCCAGATAGTCCTATGGATGCTATCCAATAGATAATCTGCTCTACCCAATTCATCAAAGATGCTCGACTCGAACATAATACCCAGATAAGACGAACTAACCAATAAAAAATGACTATAAAGTAAATGTTTATCTTAAAAGAGTTTAAATCCAAAGCTTCAAAAGTTACAGCACATAATACAATAAATACAACAGGTGCTATAACTTTGAACACAAAGTTAAAAGCAGGAGCAGTATCTTCTTGTATAACAACATTTAATTGCATATAACCAACAGAAATTGATCTGGCTCCAATCCAATTCACTATAAAAAACAGTATAGTAGCCAATGCAAAATGCGTCAAAGCTACATACCATAAATATTCACTAAATATATGAGAAAAAAAATCCATCATATGACTTGTTTTATTTATCTTCCTCGAATGGTAGTGTTGGCAAAGAGAAATGGTCGAAGTCCGATTCAAAAATGCGGTCTTGGACGATACGATATTTCTCAAACTCTGCCTCGGCATACTCTTTGGCTTGTTCTGCCGAGACATCTCCTGCATCCGTGAGAATAGGACGCTCTGTCATGTCTAGAAACTTATCAATACGCTTTGCCCAATCTTCCATCGTCATTGGGATATGTCGTTTCGCCATATCTTCAGCAACCTCTAGAAAACCATTGACAATACGTCCCATTGACTCAAGCTCAGTTTCTTTAAGGTAATTCTTTGCTACCGTGACATCAGGTTTGAGAATCTTTCCTTTTGGCGCATGCTCCCATGTGGTTAGTCCCATGTGCTCTTTTTCGGCATTTGCACGCTCTAAGATTAGTTGTGCGGCAGTATGTCCGTGTACTGCATAGTGCATTTTGTTTTGCACTTTAGCAAAGAACTCTTGTGTAGTAGGTGCGTTAGGGTTATAATCAATAGAGGTAGCATAAATATCCGTAATCTTCTGATAAAAACGACGTTCAGAGAGGCGGATCTCACGTATCTCTTCTAATAGATATTCGAAGTAGTCTTCGCTGATAAACGCACCATTTTCCATGCGCTTGCGGTCTATGACATACCCACGTATAGCAAACTGGCGCAGCACAGCTGTACACCATTGACGGAATTGGGTAGCACGACGAGAATTGACACGATAGCCCACAGAGATGATAGCATCGAGGTTATAGAAAGTAACTTCTTTGGTTTGTGTTTTACCTTTTATAGCGCCATGTTGTGTGGTGTGTCGGAATTTCCGACATACCACTTCTGCTTGTAGTTCTCCGCTTTCAAAAATGTTTTTAAGATGTTCGGTAATGGTAGAACGTCCTTTATCAAAAAGCGTAGCGATAGCCTCTTGTGTTGCCCAAATCGTTTCGTCTTGATAGAATACTTGTACACCTTGTGACTTATCTTCTGCTTGGAAAATAAGGAATTCAGCAGTTGAGTTGCGTATTTGTAGTTGTTGTGCCATAAATCTTGTTGCTGATAAACGCATAACGAGTTCCCTTCGGGGTCTCCGTCTATGAGGTATGTAGTTACAGTTTTACCAAGGGTTAGTTGTTATTCATTTTCATCGTTCATGAGTTTCTTCAAAGTCTTTATGTCTGGGAGTGCACTTTGCATTTCTTTTGGCATATCTGCAATAATTTTATATGTGGCAACTCCCATAGGTTTGTTATAATCACGTACAGCATACTCTGTGTATACTTGATTGGCACTTTTACATAAAACAACACCAATGCTTGGATTTTCATGAGGTTTGCGTACTTTGTCGTCACGTACATGTAAATATACGTGTAATCGTTTGGAGAGTGAAATGTATAAATATGAAATGCAAAAAAAATGAAATATATGAGGTAATTATTATATTATGAATGTATTTTTTATAATCCTGCAACTAAAATGGATGTTTCTTCTTTACTTCTCATAATCTTTGAGATATAGTTCACTTTTTCTTTACACATTTGATAAGATAGACTACAGAAATTTCCCGAAGCACCTATGGTTAAATAGAAATTAATATCTGTATACATATGCTTTGTATTCTCACCAGTATGTAGATTTATGCATAATACGCTATCATCTGGTATACTTATTTTAGTATTTTGTAGTCGAGGGATACTTCTTGTATTAAACAAATGCGGTATTCTTTTTTTTAACAAAGGGAAAAGTTTTCTTTTGGGATCTTCAGAATGAATAGCACAAAAATTATTATTATGGAATGAAATCAAGTTGATCGTATTATGGAAATATTTTTGAAATTGTTTTTGTGCATTTTCAAATATATTTGAATCATCATCTACGCCTAAAGAATTGACTATACATACCTCATGCATAAATAAATATCCTATTCTATTCTCTATATCTTCTTTTTGTAAAATATCTGATGAAAAGTCATTTTTTTCAAAATATTCTATATATGATTTGCACAATGGTAGAATAATATTTTTCTGAAATCCCCAATTGTCTATATCATAGTATAGATCTAATAAGTTAATATACCTGTCAAGGTTCTCACTATTGTACATCGCAGACAAAATCGCATCTTGGTCTTTCTTACTATCTTTATAGATGAATTGTGCAGCAAAGTATTCTTGTAAAGATTTATGTACCCATTTGTAATATTGTCCGTCTCTGCAAAATAGTGGTACAGTACTAAGAATATCTTCAAAAAAATCAGAAGAATTAAATTCTAAATCAGGACAAAAGTTCTTCGCTTCATTAATTATGTCTAATAATACATCTTTTTCAAATTCAATTTGTTGATATCTCAGACATCTAAAACCAACAAAACGAAGAATACGTTCAAAGTCATCTATGTCTAAATGAGAATGTTTTTCGTGAATAAAACTATCCCCTTTAGATAAATCGTGAGAATCAAAATATGCATCATACACTTGTCTGTAAAATATATGTTTTTTTAATGGGATAGTATGTTTATAATCAAATGCTGCAAATAGTAAAGAAACAAGTAATGGATTTTTCAGAAACTCATTAATCATTTCGTATTGACCTGTTCTCAATTCTTCAATTAACTGTTTTGATGTACTTCCTTGTTTATCATACCTTCTTAGCAATTCGTATGCTTCTTTTTTTGTTAAAGAATTAATAGAAAATATTTGAAAATCACCAAAACTGGCCAGAGCTTGTTCTGGTCTTGATGTTAAGAAAAAGATATTATTACTAGCTTTAGATATAAAATCTTGAATATTAGCAGTTACTGCACTTCTTTCATCTAATGAGATTTCATCATAGCCGTCAAGAAAAAATACGAATCCACCAGTCTTAATAAATTCTAAAAGTAACTGAGGATTGAAATCTTTGGTCAAAGAGTTGATCTGATCTTGAATCTCATGTAATATTGGTCTTTCCTTCCTAAGCCTTCTCATTTCAATAAAGACTGGAATACCATAACCATTTTCTATAACATCAATGAATAAACGTTTGGTCAGAGTGGATTTACCCATACCAGCAGTATCTGTAATAAGAATTTTATTATATGTTTGTACTAAATCGCTAGGAAACTTATCAATTGCTATTTGTGTATCTCTTTCTCCTGAATGGCCAGTCTTTATTATTGTTAGTGGTATATATAAATCATTTAATAATCGTTGCTCATTTTTGAATACTAACGTATTCAATATGCTATATTTTTTATAAGTCCTATATAAATATTCTTGGAAATGCTCTCCTCTAGGTATTAACAACTCATCATACTTTAGACTGCATTTTTCCGCAAATTTTTCTAATTTAGGCTTAATTACATTGTTTATCAATGAGTCAATTAGTGGTTTAGTCGCGTTTATTAATAATCCTTCTGGTATCATAATATGTTGTTTTGGTATGATATTCAAATTAACTTTATCGCTCCAGTGGGGGACAATTAAAGGCCTGATGTTTTTACATTAAATCATTTAATATATTTTGTAAATCAAATTGTAAATCTCCGTTGTAATCTGTATAAGGCACATTCAATGCTTCTAAAACATTTTTAAATCTACGGAATCCATTAGTATCTCGACACGCAACCCATTTGACACCCAATGAATCACATTGATTTTTATTTTGTTGTGACAAAGTATCAGCGACAAATACATGGCTACCACGTGCTATGATTGCATCTGCACTTTCGGGATTACCTTGTCCCATTAGTTTAACTTCACAGTTATATTTTTGTCCCTGGTTTTTAAAATAAAAATCAATTTCTCGGTCAACGGCCAATTTGCGATCTTTAATAAAATGTTCCGCGTTATAATATTGTTCATCAACTTGATATAGCCGACATAGGGTAAGCATTAGCACTTTCTCTGCTTGCTTACCTGCCGTACTCCAAGCGCCTCCACGAAGAGCAGCTCGCTTTACTGCAAGTGTATTGATAACAATTAAACTTTCATTTACATTAAGATCCACACTAACTCCACTAAATCTAATTGTTAATGTTAAATCTATTTCTGGCTCAGATTCTACTAGTGTTCGTATGCTTTCATATAAAGAATCAAAATGTTCATTGGATGCCTCAATTACAATTTCTTTAGTAGCACTTCGATACATATTACTAATGGTCTTTTTATTAAGACCTGAATTAATCGCAATCTCATCCGAAGGTAAATTTTCATGCATGAATGCATTTTTATACCACTCAATGGTAATATCTTGCGAGTTTAACTTTGCATCTACAATTTGCTTGAAAAAATTTATCGCGAATTGCAGAAATTCTGCATTAATCATGTTGACTATTTCTATGCGATAGTCCTGCGATTGAATTACTTTAGATACAATGTTTTTAATAATTTGATTGTGTAATGTCATAGTATTATGGTATTTTTAAATTCTTCTATTGTTAAATATTGTGTCTTTTTTCCACTAAAAACAGATGAGTTGTCTAGTGTTCTCATGTACTCAACATATTTTTTTTCTATTTCAGTCAAAAAGAAATGTCGATTCATACTTCTTGCTGTACGTGAAAGAGTTCCACTACCTCCAAAGGGATCAAATACAAGGTCCCCCTTAAAAGAATAATATTGAATGACACGTTTGCACAACTCTTCAGGAAATACGGCAGAGTGAACTTTGTCTGCTTTGGGATTAATAAACCAAACGTTTGATGTGTCAAAGTTGCCGAAAACCTTACTGTCTTCTACAACATCTTTTGGGTATTGGTGGATATTCCAATCTAGAAGTTTATCTGTTTTTTTTCGATAAACCATTAAATATTCTGTAACACTATTGGGCTTGTATCCTAGAGGTTTTCGATGTTGTTGAAATCCGCCAACTCGGTTTTTAACACTGTATTCAGGTTTTTGCCAAACAATATCATCAATAAACTCCCAACCTTGATTCACTAAAATCGTATGTAAGTCAAAGGGAATTGGGTAACGTTTGCTAGAATGCGCTCTGCTAATACGAGGCACAATGACAGGAGATGTATTGACAACCAAAAATCTACCTTCTTTAGTAATTCTATGTGTTTCTTTAAAAACTTTTTGCAAGAAATCCAAATAATCTTGGTAACTTTTGTAAATAGAATAATCTCGAGCGTTATAATACGGAGGTGATGTAAAAGTAAGATGAACGCTTTCATCGGGTACACAGTTAAGCGTTTCTAATACATCTGCATTAACGACAACGTTTTGCATAAAAGAATGACTTTCTGTATGTTTCAACAATGACTTTTTTATGTCGGAGTTAGAAAAGTATTCTTTTTGAATAACAGATTTAATCATTTCATTAGGATGAACCATCAAGGCTTTTAATGTCTTGTCCACTTTTGTAGTTCCTTTAAATACCAATAATCCACGTATTGCTTGACAAACAACTTTAGGATCATTATCTTTTGTCATTTCAATCAATTTGTCAACAACTTCATAGGAACGCAATCTTCCGATAGAAGACACTGCTTCTCTTTTGACTCGTGTGCTACTATCCTCACGAGCAATGGTATACAGTGTATTAACATATTTTATGGATTTCAGTCTTCCGATAACCTTAACAGCTGACATTCTAACATTCTCGTTGGGATGAGTTAGCAAAGGAAAGAGTACTTCCCCATCAAATTCAGTTGTAATTCGCCCTATACTTTCGAGTTTTTCGCACAATTCTGCTACTGGTGCATTTATACTATATACGAATGGATTTTGCATATTGGTTTTAAAAAAGTTATTTTTAGCATGCAAAGGTACAACATTTTTATCGAATAAACAAGAGTTTTGTTTATTTTGCTTCGAAAAATACATATTTTTTGTGTCTTTGTCAGTGTTGTGTAACATGTGTGTACAATCTTCAAATGGAATTTGTAATGTTTGTGGGTGTGACATAATAGGTAATTTTTAGCAGTTAAACATACGTTTTTTTTGAAATCGGCGGCAAAATTACTACATCAAACTGCTAAAACTTGTCAGTTTGTAAAGAAAAATGCACTTTTTTTTCGGAAAAGTGCATTTTTTGTGTTTATTGAGTGTAAAACGCAATAAAAGATAAGCAATAGGGAGTAAATCTTTTTAGGAATGGAGTCAACAATTTTAGGATATTAGTCAACCTTTTTAGGAGGGCAGTCAACTTTTTTTAGGAAGCAATCTTAAGAAACAGCACTTTGTCTTATACTGAAATAGGTTTACTCATAAAATGAATAAAAAGTATCAATTATTAAGAATTAAGTTTTATGAAGCGAACTCTAAATCGTTATTCTGCATCATTCAAGCAACAAGTTTTGGATGATTATTTTCAG
>JAZNJW010000015.1:0-132622 GCA_045578255.1 Paludibacteraceae bacterium | reverse complement strand
TATAGCGCTGAGGTCCCACCCCTTCCCATTCCGAACAGGGTCGTTAAGCTCAGCAACGCCGATGGTACTGCGTTTGTGGGAGAGTAGGTAGCCGCCATTTTCAGAACCTCGAAGAGTAATCTTCGGGGTTCTTTGTTTATACCCTTGCCTTTACCTCATACACTTTACACTAATCTCTTGCATAATCCAAAAAAATGTTGTACCTTTGCACTCGAATTGCTATTCTTGAGGAATTTATGTCTAAAGAACGCCATACATATCTGCTATATGTCTTCTCGCTGATAATCTCTCTCTGCTGCATAGCATGCGATATGAACGAGGAGCCAACACCTGAGTCGGCGATTACTATTTATTACCATGTGCCTTATTCGAATCTCACGTCTTTTGTTAACAACGACTTACGTGAAGCAGATGGGGCTTTGCTGACGCTCCCAACTTTGGATAAGACAACGATACTATTTGCAAAGCATAAATTTACAGAGATGGGGATAGATCCTAATGTCTATGTGCTATGCAAGAAGGTCATTGAGCAAGGCGAGGTGAAGGATATACTGCTGCGCGAATACCAATTCTCGGAGGTGAATTATACAACTCCCGAGGGCTTGGCTACCTTGTTGCGCGACGTGCAGTCCTTCAGCAAGAGCAAGCGCTACGGCATGATTATCAGTTCGCATGGTGATGGCTGGTTGCCCCAGCGCGACCCATCTTCTGCTCCTGAAAGGCGTAAGCTCTTTGGCGCGGGTAATCACAAACTGTACGATGCATCGTTCGCCACCTTGGCAGACGCGGTGAGCAGAACGCATAAGCCTTGGGAGTTTCTCCTCATCGACGCTTGCAATTGTCAGAATATAGAGGTAGTGTATGACTTGCGTAATGCTTTTCGCTATGTGATTGGTTCTACCACGGAGATTGTGGATAAAGGGCAGGACTATATGACAGCTTTGCCAGCATTGGTGAATCAGCAATGGGACGAGCTATGCCAATCCTACAAGGCGTCGTGTGAGGATTATGCGGACTGGAATAGCGCCACCTTGAGTGTCATCGACTGCTCGCAGATGGATGAGATGGCGGCTATCGTGAAACTCCTCCACCAGAGTGGGGCAGACTCGCTGATCGTACGTAGCGAACTCCAACCGCTGGACGGATATGATATGTACCGATATGGCTACAATATCTTCTACGATTTTGCAGATTACTACCGTCGCCTTGCTACGGACACGCTACTCCTCTCGCGCTTTGAACAACAACTTGCTGCGCTTGTGGTGGCAGAAGCGCACACTGCCTCATACAATTCGGTGTATTTCCCAGTCAGTTATATGCGTCCATTGCGTGTCTCGTCCGGGCTGACATGTTCTAATCCGTGTACCGAGTATTTTCGACTATGGCAGGAGACAAATTGGTACAAAGCTACCCACTAAACCTTAAAATAATTAAAAATAAACATAGTTTTCGTAAAAAAATATTCTTTTTTACTTGAATATTTGTGTGGTTCAAAAAAAAACTGTATCTTTGCGCGAGTTTTCGGTGTTTTTGTGAATGATGCTGTGGAAAATACTGTAAAATACCATTGAATTGAACACGAATTATCTGCTTCTATACAATAGTAGTGGGGTCTAAAAGGGGAATATTATTCTTACTTATCGGTATAATGACGATTATGCCGGTACGTGTCCGTGCGGAAGAACATAACATGGAGATGGATTTCTTTGTGCTCTTCCATCAGGACTTATACAATATCGACACCACGTATCGCTCCAATGCAGAGCAGGTGAGTGCTATTTTTGATATGCTGGACCGCATCTATCACGATAGCACGTTCCACCTAAAGCGGATTGATATTCACGCTTTTGCTTCGCCTGATGGTTGGCTTCACAAGAATATGATCTTGTCGAACAATCGCGCGAAGTCTATGCGAAACTACATTCTTGCGAATACCCCCCCCGACTGGCTTTCTGATACCCTATTCGCACTATCTAACGACACCTATTCTTGGGAGTATGCGTTAGAGTACATCGATTGTGAAGAGTATAAATGGCTGCTTCGGGGTACTACCAATCCATTTGATATTAGGGCACGTTTGCGTTATCACAACAAAGGTGCTATTTGGAAGAAACTGAAGAAAGACGGTTTCCCTTTCCTTCGTCAAGGATGTATGGTGAATATCCGTTACGATCTGGTGCTTCCTCCACCTCCGCCTATGCGTGCTCAAGTGACGGAGAAGCTTCCTCCTGCTACAGATGAAATACAGTGCTTCTCGGAGCCTATTCTTCCTGAGATACTTCAGAAAGACACTGCTGCTTTTCGCTTTGCTATCAAGACGAATTTGCTGGAGGACGCTATTGCGTTGCCCAACTTAGGTGTGGAGTTTGCTCTTGGCAAACGCTTCTCTCTCAGTGCGTCATGGATGCACGGTTGGTGGCCTAATGCAGATATACCATTGTGGTTGCGCGCTTATGGAGGCGAGTTGAATTTCCGTTATTGGTTTGGTTCGAATCTTGATTTCAAGGGACATCATATAGGTATCTATAGTCAGGCTTTCTTGTATGACTTCTGCCGTGGAAAGAATGGTGTGATGAGTGGTCCTCCGGGTGGAACGATGCTGGATGACACCAACTACGCTGGTGGTATAGAGTATGGCTATTCTATTCTTTTGCAGCCACACCTGACGTTGGACTTCGTGTTGGGTGTAGGCTATATGGGTGGTTTGTACCACAACTATGTGAAGATGGACGGCTGCAAGGTTTGGCAGCTGACGGGTCGCCGTCACTGGCTGGGTCCTACGAAAGCAGAGATAACCCTTCGATATGAGATTGGGAAAGGAGGTGTGCGATGAGTATGCTGCGCAGGAGCGCTCGTGCGCTGGCTATTGTCATACTCGTCTGCTTCTTCAGTGGATGTAGGCAAGACGAGTTGTGCTATCTCCACCCACACAAGATGCCAGTGCGTGTGAATGTAGATTGGAAGCGATTCTTTCCTTTTGAGCGTCCTACAGGTATGACTGTCATGCTCTTCTCCGACGACGAGAACGGCACTGTATATACCGAGCTCACCAACACCACCACGCACGCCTATGTCCATATACCTGCGGGCACCTACCATACCTTGGTCTTCAACCAGAGTATCACTGAGTTCGGCTCCTTCTCTTTCCGCGATATGGGTACGCACTCAACGGCAGTAGTTGCTTCTCAAGTGGGTAGTCGTTGGTACACACGTGGTGAATATGGTACGGTGGCGGTGGATGCTGAGTGGATGGCTGTAGGCAATGAATACGATTGCGTCTTGGATCAGCAAGAGATCATCGAACACGGTACTATCACGGTGAAAAAGAACAATACGAAATCAGGAGCGGAAAGCGAAATTGTAGAAGAAGATTATATCCTCGCACACGTCACACCTCGCAATATCATACAGACCGTGCGCGTGTACGTGCACATAAATGGTATCTACAACCTGCGTTCTGCACGAGCAGCCCTGTCGGGCTTGTCAGAGGGCTATTTGCTCACGCAGGGTAAGACCCTTAATAGCGAGGTCACCTACCTTATCGAGGAATTCAAGGAGACGCGCGACGCAGATGACCCTACTAAGGGATATATAGAGGGTAGTTTCACTTGCTTTGGACTGCCGGATGACCACCAAGCGAGCGTACAAGAGAACAACCTCTTCTTGCAATGCCTGCTGGTGGATAATGAGACCATCAAGACCTTCGACATCCCTGTGGGCGATAAAATCGAGCAGGTCATTACCGAGATGACGTGCCAAGAGAACGGAGAAACCTTGACGGAAGAAC
This sequence comes from Paludibacteraceae bacterium, assembly GCA_045578255.1. Classification (GTDB taxonomy): domain Bacteria; phylum Bacteroidota; class Bacteroidia; order Bacteroidales; family Paludibacteraceae; genus Colicola. Next base: position 128,835 of record JAZNJW010000015.1, on the reverse strand, counting down.
ACATCGAGCTGCATCTCCACGTACAGATTGACCTTCCTGACGTAGAGCCAGTAGGCGGTAGCTCATCGGGCTTCGATGCAGAAGTGGAAGAATGGGAAGAAGAAGATGTGGATGTACCCATGTAAAAACACAATTAACCCGAATATAAACAACAAAAAAAAGAAAAATCAAGCAAAAATCAAACAAAAATCAAACAAAACAACAAACTAAACAATTGTTTAACTTTAATTAATTAACAGTATGAAAAAAGTACTTTTTTTCGCAGCTGCTGCCATCATGATGGTGGGCTGCTCCAAGGACCAAGTGGTAAGTGAGATGCCTCAGGACAACGCTATCAACTTTGGTATGTATTTCGGCCGTGATGCTCAATCTCGTGCTGCTATCATGAACACAACGGATTTGCAAGAGCAAAGTTTCGGTGTATTCGCTTATTACACAGATGGTGAAGAGTATGATGGTACTACTTCTCCAAACTTTATGTTTGATCAAAGAGTAACGTATTCTGCGGGCAATTGGACTTACTCTCCTCTGAAGTATTGGCCAAACGATGCTGATGACCGCCTTTCTTTCTATGCTTATGCACCACACACTAGCGGCTCTAACGGAAACATCACTTTTCCTGCTTTTACCAAGACCAGTACAGGTGCTCCATCTCTGACGTATACTTTGAATGAGAATTTGGCTAACCACGTTGACCTTTTGTGGGCAGACCCTACCACTGTTAAGAACCTAACAAATCAAAAAATCACTGAAAATGTGAAATTTAACTTCAAGCACGCATTGTCACGCATTGGTTTCAAAGCTGTTGCAGTTATTGACGAGATTAATGGAGAAAATACAGGTGATGTAGATGTTACTGACCCTCATGGTAAAGAAGTAGCTCCTGGTACCACTATCACTATTGATGAGATTGTTCTCACTGGTAATTTCCATCAAGGTGGTGTGCTTAGTTTGGAAGATGGTACATGGACAAGTAAAGTTGCCCCAGATGCTGAGACATATACTTGGGGAGCAAGTGAACTTCTTGCAGGTCACACTGTAACAAAAACGAAGAAAGTCGTTATTGAGGACGATAGCTATCTGACAGTTATTCCTCAACTCAATGACGGTACTCAAGACCTTAAGATCAAAGTTACTTACACGGTTACAACTGCAGATGGTGCTTTGGAAGGTGGTGAGTCTGTAGTACAAAGCACAGTTACATCTGACGCGTTTGACTTCACCTTCGAACAAGGCTATGCCTACAACTTCGTGCTTCACATTGGTTTGACTTCTGTTAAGTTTACTGCTGATGTTGCTGCTTGGGATGATCCTGCAGCTGAAACAGATATCGTAGTTAACGTTCCATTGAACGATTAATCCCTTTCCTTTAAGCCAACTGGGGTTCGACTCCCCAGTTGGTTCCAAAATTTCAAAACCAACTGCTAACGATGCAAACATTTAAGAATCGCATACATAGATGGATCTCCCCTTTGTCGGTGGCCGGGCTGCTGACATTGGGTGCACTTTGCATCACTTCTTGCCAAGACGAGTACGACGAAAAGGAAGAACTCCTCAACTCCAATGTCGTCAACTTTACGATGACACTGCCCGAGGACTGGAACCTCCTATCGCGTGCGGGTGCTGCGCAACCAGCCGTAAATCGCTTTGTTGGTGCTCCCGTGAATGTCGGGATACTCCCTACAGGAGATACCTTGCAGGTTTCCGTCATCGTGGAGGACCGCTTCTGTGTGAAGGAATCGTTGCCGAAGAAAGACTCGGTCCAATCCAGAGCCACTACTGCCGACTTGTCTAATTTCGGTGTGTACTCATATATCAAAGACAATGCCGAAACGCCTACGGTCAAGCAGTTTATGATTGACCAACTGGTGGAAAAAGACGGCAGTGAATGGACCTATTCCCCTATCAAATACTGGCCAAGCAACGACTACAAACTCAACTTCTTTGGCTATAGCCCACATATTAGTGCGGCGGGTGGAGTGGAGCTGAGTATTAATAAAGGTGCCGATGGCAGTACTCCCACGATAGATTATACTGTGCCTACTGAAACAGCCAAGCAGCTTGACCTCCTCGCTGCCTCGCACGATTATATCAGCAAGAACGAGCGAACAGAGGATGCTGTACCGTTGAATTTCCGCCACCTCCTCTCCGAGGTAAAGTTCCGTAAGGGCGACCTCAGTGGCGCGAACATCACCGAGCTGAAAATCAGCGACATCAAGTCCACTGGCTCCAATATGCTAATGCTCAGCGACAACTCCAAGCAATGGACCTTGGGCTCCGAAACGCGTACTTATTCACCAGGCATTACGGTTGGTAGCGATAACCTTATCGGTTCTCCAATGTATTTGATGCCGCAGAGTTTCACAGACGATGAAGCCAAAATCAATCTCTCTCTCCAGTTTCCCGAGGATATAGCTGTCAAACCCGGTGAGACATATTCCATTAGCGAACCGCTGAGTAAGTTCTTAACTACTACTGAAGCGGCTATCTGGGAGCAGGGAAAGTCTTATACCTACAAGATTAGCACTCCACAAGAGGTGAAAGTGGAGATCAATGAGGACTTCACCGCGGGAAGCAATATCAAGGAGAATGTCTTCTTCACCAACACGGGCTTAGCGCCTATCAACGTCCGCGCTACGCTGGTCGGCTATTGGGTAGTGAAACGTACTATAGGCGGAAAAGAAGAGGACGTGATTGTTCATATGTGGGACCCAGAGAACGATGGCGTTTTCGAAGGATTGCCCGGCACCAACTGGCAAAAAGGAAAGAACGGCTACTACTATTACTTGCAGGTTCTTCCCACAAGGGGCTCAACAACGGAGATGTTGTTCTCCAAATACACCTTAACTGCCACTCCGCCTGTTGTTGGAGCGGAACTGATACTGCATGTCTGCGTACAAGCATCTATCACGGAGTTGGATCAACCATGGGCTAGTAGCGAGTACCAGTAAGGGCTTTTCATCAATTGCAAACTATATATAAGGATAATATATCGATAATATGAAACGTGTATTAACTATCATATCAGCCTTTCTCCTCACCTTCTGCTTTGCAGCAGAGGCATATGCGCAGACGGATTGGACAGCAACGCAGTCTGAAGGTGGTTTTTTGCAGGGCAACTTTATACTCCGAAGTGATGTGACATTGAAGAGTACTATATATATTCAGAATGGCACTTCTCTTACAATAGATTTGAATGGACATACTATTACTTTCCCCTCAGGTCAGGGACGCGTGTGTCTCTGTTATGCTGGGGGTGAGTTAACTATAAAAGATAGCAGCTCAGGTAAAAAAGGTGTAATTACAGGTGGTGAGGGTGACCGTGGAGGATTTATCTACTTGATAGGCAAATTTAATTTCTTAGGTGGTACTATCAAGAATGCTCACGCTCGTTACAACGCAAAAGAAGATTATGACTATGAAAATGCTTTTACGAATGGTGTAGGAGGTGCTGTATATGTACAAGCTGGAGCCGATTTTATCATGGATGGTGGTAATATAGAGAATTGTAGTGCATCTGGCTACAAAGATGACCCTACTATTAACGGAAAATATTATTATCAGGATGGTATAGGTTGGATGCCCCATATGGGAGGAGCTGTTTTTATAAATGCCTATACTGACGGAAGGGGTGGTAAATTCCATTTCAAAAGTGGAAAGATAGAGAATTGTTTCTCTGGTGTAGGAGGAGCTGTGTGTGTGCATGTGGCGCAAAGTTCATACGCCGCAGCAGGATCAGCAGGTGAATTTATTATGGATGACGGAGAAATAACCAATTGTAGCTGCGATTATTTATGGGCGAATTATACTTATGGAGGTGGAGCTGTATTTGTGGCAGGAAAGGTTAGTAACAAACTGGCAGCCAAGTTTACTATGAACGGTGGAACAATCAGTGATTGTGAATCAATGAGTCATGGTGGTGGAATAAAGAGCCAAGGTATAGTGGAGATGCATGGTGGTACTATTACGGATTGTAGGTGTGTCGTATTTGACCATAGACAACAATTTGGTGGTGGAGTACACATATATCAAGACCTGGCATCATTTACGATGACAGGAGGAACCATATCAAATTGTACTGCCAGTTCTGGAGGTGGTGTAATGGTATGGGGAGATAGTGGCACAGGAAAACCTATTTTTATTATGGATGGCGATACAGCTACCACCAAAATAACAGGTTGTAACGCAACAGGCAATGGTAATGGAGGAGCCGTGTATGTACAAGAATCTACGTTTAATTTCAAAAATGGTTCCCTTTCTAATAACTATGCATGGCGTTATGGCGGAGCAATCAATATCAACGAAACAGCCTTCCTAACGCTTGAGGGCAATTGCATAATCCGAGATAACGAGGCGAGAGCAGGAGGTGGTATTTCACAAGAGGCAGGTGGATGCGTGATTGATATAAACAGTAAGGGTGTTTTGATTAAGGATAATCAAGCTATCGCGAATGAAGGAATAGTTGGAGGTATCACTGCTAATGGACAAGGTGGGGGTATTTTGATAGAGAAAGATACCTTTAGAATGAGTGCGGGAATTATTCGAAATAATTATGCTTCTCGTAATGGTGGTGGAGTTTCTTGTTATGTGAGTCGTCTTATCGGAGACGTTACCGCTGAAATCACAGGTGGAGAGATTTCAGGAAACTCTGCAGGTATATCAGGAGGCGGTATCGACCTCTATGCAGACAAAGTTTTTGACCCAAGTAATCCACAGCCAACCGAAACAATATATGATAATGGACCAAATGGTTTAAATGATGTGGTTGTCACTTTGACGAATGGTATTTTGCACTCCAACTCTGCTAAAAATGGTGGAGGTATATATGTAGGTATCAATTCAGACAATAGTACCGCCGAAATGACGATTAGTTCATCCTATACAGAATCTACTATATACGGCAATACAGCCACTGGGAACGGAGGAGCAATCGGTTTGAATCATGGAACGGTCACAGTAGAGAGTGGTAATTTCTCCAATAATACGGCAGAAAACGGAGGAGCTATCTATTTGGGTGATGGTGACATGAGTATGAACAATATATTTATCCATGGAAATACTGCTACTAAAAGCGGTGGTGGAGTCTATCTTGCAAATGGAACGCTGACTATAAAGGGTGCAGATAAAAATAAAATAATCAACAATACTGCAACCTCCACTGGAGGTGGTATTCTGGTACAGGATGGCAATTTGAAAATGGAAACCTGCCTCGTTCAAGAGAATAAAGCCAACTACGGAGGTGGCGTAGGCGTATCCAATAGTGCTGCAACTACCATCAACCTTTTAAATCCTGCTATTGACTTTGAGAAAAATACTGCCACTACAGCGGGCGGAGGAATGGCAGTACTTGGACCTATCACCCTGAACTTCGCTGGCTCATTGCAACACAACACCGCGGGCAATGGTGGTGGAATATTTCTCGCACAACGTGCTACGCTGATTTATAAAGGCGGTATGATTCGCTACAATCATGCTACTGGCACTTCTACGGGTATTAATACCGGATATGAGGGAACTGCCAATGGGATTCATGGTTTTGGTGGAGGCGTGTTTGTCGGTTCTGATTCGAAGTTGGCATTTGACGTAACCGAAGGTGGACTCGGATTCTACAGCAACGATGCCAATACCGGAGGTGACGATATCTTTGCCAATGGAAACGGTACAGATGTATTGCTGCCTGTGGTAGGAGGTATGGAGTTGACAGGTTTTAATATCCCCGTTGCTAAAAATGGTATCTTCTGGGTAGAGGATTATATGACGAGCGATGAGAAGTATAACTTAGGTCCGCAGGTGTTTGGTAGTAGTCATACCCCTATCCGCTATCGAGATGCGCTCAAGTCCGCAGCAGTTATAGGACGGCTTAACGATGTCGCAACATATTATGAAGCTATTAGGTACGATTACTTATCGCTCGCATTGGGTTATGAATTGCTCTTCGTTAGAATCGTCAAGCAGGACTTAGCCCCAGGCGATGCTGCGATAGTTAATGTTTCATATTCCAAGACTGGTGAAACCACTAGTTCTGAATGGGTGCAACACCAAAAAGCACTTCTTGTTGGATCTGAATCAGGCAATGATACTGTTATCGTAGCTCTCCCTCCAAATGCATGGAAATTCGAAGAGGAGATGACATGGAGTAAAAACTACACTATTGATCCAGGTAAGAACCCCATCGTAGTAGAATTTCAGAATCAAGATGAGGTTAATACCTATGGTAGTGTGATCTTTACAAACAAGAAGAAGGCAAAAAGCGAGATTACGGTTCACGATGAAGAAAATGTCGAGAACCGCATGATTCCAACTATATAAAATAGCTGTGGCAGCAGTCTATCTGCCCAAAGACTTGTTTCAGAACCTCGAAGAGAAATCTTCGGGGTTCTTTATTTCTGTTCACGATGTCTTTTTACGGGGTTCTATGAATGCTACGAATAGTGCGTTTATTGTGCGTTTATTGTGCGTGAATAGTGCGTGAATAGTGCGTAAATAGTGCGTAATTGACAAAGATCCGAGTACGGACAAATTGTAGTTAAAGGTACTTCAAAAATTAGTTATATTCATTCCTTTGAGGTTATATCAAAGCCTCGAAGTGATTAAAAAGTATAGATGAAGGCAATAAAACTAAACTTTTCTTGCATATGTACAATTTTTTTCGTACCTTTGCAAGCGAAAGATTAATCATGCATATCATTATGAAAAATAGTAAAATATATAGTGTTGCATTCATTTTATGGTTGTTTGTAGCACCCATGTATGCACAATCTTTGATGATTACAGAGGCATTTCGGCAAATTCCGATGGCGTCTGTGTTAACTTTGTACAAAAATCAATTTGGACAATGGGAAAAACCAGATCTTGAAGATACATTTCCATATGCAGTTTTTCGTGTTGGATTAGAGGGTAATGAGCGTGAAGTGACACTTGCCAAACAACGTTTGAATTTATATATGGGTCAGATGAGTGGCGTTCTTTCTATTTATAAAGATAACCCCAATGAAATTCTTTTTCTTGTTCCTGCTCGGCATTTGATGGTGTATATTGAATGTGGAGATGGCTGTGAGCGTCAGTTATTGATGGATTTGCAGCATTTGAAATCGAATGCAGTATATTATGGAAAAGTGCATTATATTCCAGCAGAAGCAAGTAGTAATGAGGTAAATATAGATTCTCTGAAACAACAATTATACGAGGAATTTGAAGCGCATCAACAAGCACATGAGCCAAAGAATAACGTGAATGGTATTCTGTCGGAGTATGAAGATAATGGCTTGCAAAAGACATCTTTTGAAATTAATGGTGTATCCTTTACGATGATAAAGGTGGAAGGTGGCGAGTTTGTTATGGGTGCGACAAAGGAACAAGGTAATGCGTCAAGTGATGAGATTCCTACACATCATGTACAATTATCCGATTACTATATTGGAGAAACCGAAGTGACACGTGCGCTATGGGATGCAGTGATGAGCGATACTCCTACCGAAGTGGGGGCGGAGAATTATCCAATCAGTGGTGTCAGTTGGGATGATTGTCAGTTGTTTATTACGAAATTAAGAATACTGACTGGACGCGATTTTCGTCTTCCAACGGAAGCCGAGTGGGAATATGCAGCTCGTGGCGGAAATAGAAGTAAAGGGTATAAATATGCAGGCAGTGATTTGCTGGATGAAGTGGCTTGGCATAGAGATAATAGCGACGATATAGCTCATTTTGTGGCACAGAAAAAACCAAATGAATTAGGATTGTACGATATGAGTGGTGGTGTGTATGAATGTTGCCAAGATTGGTATGGCGCTTATTCTACAGCAAGGCAGAAGAATCCTAAGGGTCCCTCTTTTGGTACACATCGCGTGTATCGAGGTGGTAGTAGAAATAATTACTATATATATTGTCGTATCAGTTATCGTAGTAATAATACGCCTAATGCCCGTTACCGCGATCTTGGGCTTCGCTTGGTGTTGGAGCCCTGATAATGTTTTTTTGAAAGCCTTGCACTTGTGTGTTACTCCTTATGTCTATAAATATTAATACCTTATTGATATGAAAAACAAGTATTTGTTCATCCTGATTGTACTATTGCATGTGTTTTATGCACAAGAAACGTATGCCACGAATGATAGTATATGTTTTGATACATCGTTGCATGACAATACTTCCGATGCTACGAAATTCTCATGGTCTGCCAATGCGACGTTCACAAGCAATTACCTTTGGCGTGGATTATATTGCGGCGGACCCAGTGTGCAGGTGGATGCCACAGTAGATTATGCGGGCTTCTTTGCCAATATGTGGTGGAACGTCGGTACAACGGATTGGACATTCTCGACTTTCAATCCAGAATTAGATATAATGCTTGGCTTTAGTCGTTGGGGATTGAATATCAACTACCTCTATTGCTTCTATTTTGACACGTATCCTGATGGCACTCCAAGCCGCTTCTTCGATTTTGGCAACCACCCCCGCGGCGGTGGTGGTACGACGGGCGAATGGCGCGTGTCCTATCGCGTGAGCGACAAGATACCGCTAAGTTTGTTAGTTGCCTTCCGCACATTCGGTCGCGATGGATATTATGAGGCGATAGGGCGAGAAGGCGATAAGGCGGAAATGGAGTTGAAACGTGCATATTCTACCTATATTCAATTAGCATATGATTTTGATTTGACCCAAGATTGGCTGTTGGCTGCACGTGTAGGTATAACGCCTGCCAAAAGTTTATACACACGCTTTGAAGGCAATTTTGCGGTTACGATGGTCAATCTGGAGCTCACAAAGACGTGGCAACTCAAATATGGCAGTGTGGCTGCTTTTGCCGAGGTGATGTTGCAACCTTGGCAGCTAACAAAAGATAATCTAATCAAACCTATCGAAGAAGCAGGCGACCAAAAACTGAATTTGGCAGTGGGCTGCTCCGTCGCGTTCGGCAATTAGTAGCTTTGCTACTGGACGCCGCGTAGCGGCTAATGGACGGGCAGAGCCCTAATGGGTTAGAGGCGAGAGACATGTGAAAAGAAATAATAACCATTCGAAAAACAATAGATTTATGAAACGTGTACTATTTCCAGCCATTATTTTGGCATTGTTATTCCAGTCGTGCGAGAAAACAGCACAACTGAGTTACGAACCGTTTACAGGCGAGTTGCGCCATGCCTTTGGTATCTCTACCAACACGCGTACCACTACGCCTATCGTACTCACCCGCATCACTCTTGGCGACAAGACGGGATACGGCGAAGCAGCCCTCCCCCCTTATCTAAAAGAAACGCAGGAGTCAGTGTGCGCTTTTCTGGAGTTGGCTGAACCTGTAATCAACAGTTGTACGGAGCCCCTGAATGTAGATAGTATCATGCAAGTGGTTAATGCGCTTGCGCCAGGCAATCATGCGGCAAAAGCGAGCATCGACATTGCCCTGCACGATTTGTATGGTAAACTGTTGGGCAAGCCTTTGTGGCAACTGTGGGGTATTGACCCTAATGCAACCCCTTGCACCAGTTATACGATTGGCTATGATGCCTGCGATTCGATTGTACTGCTCAAAGTGCGCGAAGCCGACTGGGCAAAGATTCTGAAGGTAAAACTCGGTCGTGAAGAGGCAGAGGATAAGCGTATGATTAATCTTATACGCAGCCTTAGCGATAAACCAATATATGTGGATGCTAACCAAGGCTGGCCCACCAAAGAGCATGCGCTGATGATGTGCCAATGGTTGGCAGAGCAGGGTGTGGTGATGATTGAGCAACCGATGCCTAAGCATATGGATGAGGAGCACGCATGGCTGTGCGAGCGAGTAGAACTACCTATTCTCGCAGACGAAGCATGCCAGACCTATGACGATGTGGCAAGACTGCAACCCTACTACGATGGAATTAATATCAAACTGATGAAGTGCGGCGGAGTAGCAGAGGCACGTAAAATGATAACCTTGGCGCGCGAGTTGGGTATGCAGGTTATGATTGGCTGTATGACAGAGACCCGTGCGGGTATCTCTGCGGCAACAACACTGAGCCCACTGGTGGATTATGCAGACCTAGACGGTCATGTGCTGATTGCCAATGACCCTTATGATGGTATTCAAATTGTGGATGGTAAACTCACGTTAGTGGATAAACCTGGTACGGGAGTGAGTCCGATGTGATGCCTTTTTTTGGGGGACGCCGCATAAGCGGCTATGGGACGGGCGGAGCCCTATTGGACGCTGCGCTATTGGATATTGGATATGGGTAGAGAGTAAATAGATAAATAAAAAAAGAGATGGAGAACCATCTCTTTTTTGTTCTTTCTAATACGATTGATTAGAAAATATCTTCCATCTCTAATGTAGGGATAGGGGTATTATCGGGTAAATGTGTTTCTGTATGCGTTTCTTCTGTTTGGATGTTATTACTGCGATATTCTGCGGGACGATAAACCACTTGTATGTTCTCGGCAATAATCTCTGTTTTGCGACGAACTTGACCGTCTTTTTCCCATGTGCGTGTTTGTAGTTTGCCTTCTACATACAATTTCATACCTTTGCGGACATACTTCTCAGCCCATTCTGCGAGATTACGCCAGAGTACGATAGGGTGCCATTCTGTACGGTCAGGAATTTGTGTTCCGTTCTGCATGGTGTAACCACGTTCTGTGGTCGCGAGGTTGAAGTTGGCAATAGCGGTACCACGGTCTAGATAACGAACTTCAGGGTCGTTCCCGACATTGCCAACTAAGATGACTTTGTTTACTGATGACATTATGATACTGAATTAATTGTTAATAAATTATAAATTTGTGTTGTTGTTTTCAATAAAAATGCAATTTCTGTGAAATTCACTGCAAAATTACAAAAAACTTTTGGACATTCCAAAAAAATGTAGTACTTTTGCAAATATTTAATAAAAAAATAGTATGCGTATCTTTTATCGTGTTTTTTCCGTGGCTTTTTTAGCCCTGAGTTCTATTTCTCTTGCGTGGGCAGAATCGAATGAAATGATTTTGCGATGTGTTGCGTTCTATAATCTGGAGAATGTGTTTGACACCATTCATGATGAGGGAAAAAACGACTATGAATATTTGCCTGATGGCGGTATGAAATGGACTCGCTTTAAGTATGAACAAAAAATTCAGAATATGGCTTATGCCATTTCGCAGTTGGGCACAGATGAGGATCCTCGTGGTGCGGCATGCGTGGGTGTGTCGGAAGTGGAGAATATCGGTTGCTTGTATGATTTGTGCAACGAACTGAAAAAACATGGTCGTACGTATGAGCCTATTTTGCTGGAAGGTCCTGATCGTCGTGGTGTGGATGTAGGTTTTTTGTATAATCCAAATATGTTTAAGCCTGTTTCAGTAAAGGGATATGAGTTGAAAGCGCATTATGCAGACGGCGGTGAGGTAAAAAGCCGTTTGCAGTTGTGGATTTCAGGTTATATGCTGGATGATAATCGCAAGATTGTACGCGATAAATTACATATTAGTGTAAACCACTGGCCAAGTCGCTATGGCGGTGAGGAAAGTAGTCGCGCTACTCGCGATACAGCAGCGATGTTGTGCAAACAAGTATGTGATAGTATTTATCTAAAAGAACCTAACGCAAAGATTATTGTGATGGGGGACTTGAATGATGACCCCTTTAATCATAGTTGTGCAGTCGTGATGGGTGCAAAGAAGACACGCGAAGAGGTAGGACCACAGGGATTCTTCAATACAATGTGGCAGAAACTGGATCGAGGAATAGGTAGTTTGGCTTATCAAGGTAGTTGGAACTTGTTTGATCAGATATTTATTTCTGAGCCACTAATGAATGCCAAAGTGGAAGATGGGAAATGGGTGTATTGGAAGTCACAGATTTTCAACAAACCATTCTTGACAGTGCAAGAGGGAAAAGATAAGGGTACACCATTCCGTACGGTAAAGAGTGGTGTTTGGCAAAATGGTTATGCAGACCACTACCCAACGATGATATATTTGATTAAGAGTAAGTGATTAATGTTTAATGTTTAATGTTTAATGTTTAATGTTTAATGTTGAATGTTTAAAGTTTAAAGGCAAGATTTTTATGGAACAAGGATTGAGAAATACAGCAGCAGTGCGTATGCGCAATTACGGACGCATCATTCAAGATATGGTTCAATTGGCTGTAGAAGAACAAGATGTGGATAAAAAACAATCGATGATTGTCTATATTGCACAATGCATGCGTCAGAAAAATGCATTGTGGAACAGAGAGCAAGAGTCTGGAGTGGAGCGATTGAAGGATGATATTCGTGTGCTATCACACGGACTATTGACATGTGATTTCCCTGAGTTTGATGAGATGCTAAAGCGTTTGGCTTTGCGTCCTCTTCCTACACCAGATCGCCAGATGCTTCAGAAGAAAAAGAAGAAATAAGTAGTATGAAAAAACTAATCTTTTTGTTGGGCATGGTATTATCTGTTGGTAATGCTATAGCCCAACAAGCGTATAATGTGCGCAGCCCGTATGATCCAGCAACCGTGAAAGTGGATGAGAGCTTGCGCGGTGAAGTGCAGAAATTCACTATCAATGATTCGAAAATCTATCCTGGCACAGAACGGGAGATTCTGGTGTATGTGCCTCAGCAATATACAGGTGATAAACCCGCTTGTTTGCTGGTGTGTATGGACGGGATTTTGTATGATGCCACTACGGTGATGGATAATCTGATTGCTTCGGGCGAGATGCCAGTGACGATAGGTGTGTTTGTCAATCCTGGTGTGGTATATGATGAAGAGGGTGAAGTGGTTCGCTACAACCGTTGCAAAGAGTTTGACTCCACCGATGACCTCTTTGTGCAGTTTCTTGAGCAGGAGGTATTGGCTAAGGTAGAGGGTATGCAAACGGAGAGTGGAAAAACGATTCGTTTGTCCAATGATGCCAACGATCGTGCCATCACGGGAGCGAGTAGCGGCGGTATAGCCGCGTTCACAGCGGCGTGGAATAGACCTGATTTGTTTAGCCGCGTATATACTACGGTAGGAACTTTCGTGGCTATGCGAGGTGGTCATGAATATCCTGCTATTGTGCGCAAGACTGAGCCTAAACCACTGCGAATCTACATGCAAGATGGTTGGTATGATGTGTGGAACCCGATCTTTGGCGAATGGTTTGAATATAATATGCTGATGGAGTCTGCATTTAATTTTGCAGGTTATGAGGTGTTTCACAAGTGGGATAGGGGCAATCATAGCATCAAATATGGTACGTTGGCTTTCCCTGATGCCATGCGTTGGTTGTGGAAAGGCTATCCTGCTAAGGTGCAAAAAGGTTGGTCAAACAATGGCATGCTGAAGGAGATTTTGATTGAAGGGGAGGATTGGCGAGAAGTGGAATTGCCTGTCGAGATAGGTAGCAAGAATATTTTTGCCACAGCAGATAGTTCGATGGTGTTTGCTTCGCACATGAATGTCTATAAGGTGTCGGCAGATGGAAACTGTGAGCAAGTAGGCAAACTGAAGAGTGGTGAGAGATTGTTGGGCGAGCATTTGACAGCACGCGGAAGTACATTGTATAAGAAGGGTGTAAAAGTGGCAGATGGCTTGTCTGGCTTGCAGGCAGTTCAAGAGTTGGATGGCGGAAAATACCTCGCTTTGTGTGATGACCAAGCGAAGTGCCAGAACAATGTGTGGGTTATCAGTGCAGGTTGTCGTAGGTTGGCAATTGCGCCTGATTATCGTTTTTGTGTGACAGCCGAGCCGAATACTCACCATTTGATTAGTACGGTGGTTGATAAGTCGGGTAACATGTTTTATAGCGAAGCCTTCTATTATTTGCATGACCTGAGTAACGGTGCACAGCAAATGGCTGGAAATATGGCATTTGATATGAAGGGTAACTTGTATGTGGCTACGGGAATGGGCGTGCAGGTGGCTGATCATAATGGAAGGGTGAGAGCGATATTGTCTTTGCCTGCGGGTGGGGTGAAGTCGCTAGCGTTTAGTGGAAATTATTTGTATGTGGTTTGTGGGGATAAGCTGTTTGTACGCAAGATGAAGGCGAAAGGATATTTGCCAAAGAATGGCAAGGTTGCGTATAAGTCGCAGGGACAAGGATAAAAAAAGACTGCTGTGTAGCAGTCTTTTTTTGGGGACTAGATTTTCTAGATAAACTAGACAAACCAGATATAGATTGATTAATCCTCGTCCTTTTGTGTAGCTTCGTACTCTTTGATGAGTTTGTCTTGTACGTCAGCAGGTACGAGTTCGTAACTCTTGAACTTCATTGTGAAGGTAGCACGACCACCTGTGAGTGAAGACAATGTAGTAGAATAAGAAGCCATCTCTTTGAGAGGAACCAATGCCTTGAGTGTGGTGAAGTTTTTCTCTGTCTCCATACCAAGCACCATACCACGGCGACCGTTGATGTCAGACATTACATCACCCATGATCTCACTTGGAACGAATACCTCTACCTCATATACTGGCTCCAAGAGTTTTGGATTAGCATTCTTAAATGCCTCTGCAAAAGCATTACGTCCAGCCAAACGGAAGGAGATTTCGTTGGAATCTACTGGGTGCATCTTACCATCGTAGATAATAACGCGCACGTCGCGAGCGTAGGAACCAGTCAAAGGACCTTGCTCAATACGATCCATCAATCCTTTAAGGATTGCAGGAATGAAACGTGCATCAATAGCACCACCCACGATAGAGTTGATGAGTACGAGTTTGCCGCCCCACTCAAGTGGAATTTCTTGGGTATCACGCACTGTGATACGGTATTCTTGATTACCAAACTTATACACTTCCTTCACTGGCTCGCCCTCTACATATGGCTCCACAATGAGGTGAACCTCACCAAATTGACCAGAACCACCAGATTGCTTTTTGTGGCGGTAGTCAGCGCGAGCAGACTTGGTGATAGTCTCGCGATAAGGAATCTTAGGTTCCTCGAAGGTAATCATCATCTTATCGTTGTTCTCCAAACGCCATTTGAGTGTGCGGAGGTGGAACTCACCTTGACCCGAAACAATGACTTGTTTCAACTCCTTGGATTGCTCAACTACCCAAGTAGCATCCTCTTCGTGCATACGTGTGAGGAGTGCAGACAGTTTCTCGGAGTCGCTCTCGTTAACAGGCTTAATAGCACGACGGTATTTAGGATCTGGATAAGAGATTGCAGGATATTGGTTTTCGCAGTCTTTTGCATTGAGGGTATTGCCAGTACGAGTGTCTTTGAGTTTTACAGTAGCAGCAATATCACCAGCAGCCACTTCGTCCACAGGAACGCGGATGCTACCTGCTACAGAATAGAGTTGGCTGATACGCTCTTTGGTACCACGATCTACGTTGATTACATCATCGCCTGGGCGGAGAGTACCTTGCATTACCTTGAAATAGTTGACGTCACCAATATGTGGCTCAACCGATGTCTTGAAGATAAATGCAGAAGTAGGAGCTGAAGCATCTGGAGCCACTTCTTTAGCATCCACTGTAAGTGGTTTAGGAGCATCTGCTACAGAAGGAGTCATCTCGCCGAGGAAACCCATGAGGCGACGGATACCCATATCTTTGAGACCGCTGGTGCAAATAACAGGATACATGCTGCCTTCAGCAAAGACAGTCTTGAGGCCTTGCATGAGTTCTTCATCAGAGAGCGTACCTTGCTCGAAGTACTTATCCATAATAGTCTCATCAGACTCAGCAGCCCACTCAAGGAGCTGTGCGCGAATCTCTTCTACAGTAGCAGCTTCGCTTTCTGGGATGTCCTTAGCTTCAGGTGCACCACCTTCTGCTTTCCAAACGAGCATCTTGCCTTGGAGCACGTCAATAGCAGCATTGAAGTCTTTACCCGCGTTAATAGGGTATTGGATGAGCGTACATTTGTTGCCAAATGTCTCTTTTAGTTCGTTGAAAGTACGCTCAAAATCAGCGTTTTCGTGGTCACACTTATTGATAACGAAAGCGATAGGTTTTTTAGCTTTCTCAGCGTGGCGGAAATTGTTTTGTGTACCTACCTCCACACCACCATTGGCTGTGAGGGTAATGATAGCAGTATCTGCTACGTGAAGTGCAGTAATCGCGCCACCACAGAAGTCGTCTGAACCTGGGCAGTCGATAATATTGAGTTTTTTGTTGTTGAACTCGATGTTGCAAACTGTGGAAAATACGGAGTAGCCGTATTCCTTTTCTACTGGGAAATAGTCGCAGACGGTAGATTGTGCATCAACAGAACCGCGACGTTTGATGACCCCGCACTCGAAGAGCATGGATTCCATGAGGGTAGTTTTACCCGAGCCACTGCCACCCATGAGGGCAATGTTCTTAATCTCGTTAGCTTGATAAACTTTAGCCATAACGTGTTTAGTTTTAGATGTTAAGTATATTTTTTTTCGGTATTTCTGATATCTTTATCGCCCACCGCAATGGAGTTCTATATTGGCGTATAACAGATATTGCTTGCAAAGGTACGGAAAAAAAATTATATATGCAAGAGATTAGGTGAAAAAGTGTAGAATTTTAAACAATTCGGTATTCGATACACCATTCATCTACTAAATACGCATCACTCATACAGTGCATATCTGCGACACCTTCGCTGATTAGTTCAAACGTTTTGGAATCGTACTGGTTATTGGCTATTGGCGAGCACTGAATAGGTGGCGGAGGGCGGATTCCTCTTTGGCGGTCATCTGGGCTTTGGTCTCAGGCGTCTTGTCTGCCTGGCCCGTGAGATGCAACAAACCGTGGATGATGATGCGATGCAATTCGTGTTGGAAGGATGCGCCTACCTGCTCGGCGTTGGTGGCAACTGTATCCAAAGAGATGTAGATGTCACCGTTTACGCGCGTACGCGTGGTATAATCAAAGGTGATGACATCGGTATAATAATCATGTTGCAAGAACTCGCGGTTGACAGCAAGAATCTTTTCATCATCACAAAAAATATAATTCAATTCGCCTACAGCATAACCATATTGCGCTGCCACTGCACGAATCCAACGCTCTACTACAGGGTAGTCAAGCGAAGGCATGGGGATGTTCTCGGAGGAAAAAGTAATCATTTTATGCGTTATGAATTAAACTCCTATGGCGCAAGCGCCAAGAAATCTAAATTAATCTTATTCACAGATATTTCAACTTATTGCTGCCGCTAACACTCACTTCGTTCGTCCGCTAAATCTTCAGTAAATACCAGGAAAGTTAGCCGAAGAAGATATTTGCTACTGTGAAAGCGACAATGATACCTATCAAGTCGCAGAAGAGACAACAACCCACCGCGTGGCGAGTGTTCTTGATACCTACACTGCCGAAATAGACCGAAATGACGTAGAATGTCGTATCTGTAGTGCCTTGCAGAATACAACACAAGCGCCCAACCAACGAGTCGGCTCCGTGTGTGGCCATCGCTTCGATCATCAATCCACGTGCGCCGCTACCCGAAAGAGGTTTCATTAAGGCTGTGGGCACTGCACTTGCCATATCTGGATTGATACCAACCCAAGCAAACAACTGTGCCATTCCTTGCTCCAACAAGCCCATAGCTCCACTGGCACGGAACATACCCACTGCTACAAGGATAGCAATCAAGTACGGAATAATACCAATAGCCGTTTGGAATCCCCCTTTAGCACCATCAATAAAAGCGTCATAGACATTCACCTTGCGGATGGTAGCTTGGATAATAAACCAACAGATAATACCCAAGAGCATAATAGCCGCTATGAGTGCCGAGAAAGTGTTCAGGGTATCTTCGGGCAAGTGTCGTGCTGCAAAGAGCATACCTACCATGAGAGCAGTCATACCAACCAGCGTGCCGAGAACGACCTTATCCCAAATCTTAATCTTTTGCACAAAGCATACCGCCAACAATCCCGCGAGGGTGGAGAAGTAAGTAGCCATCATTAGTGGCAGGAATACATCCGCAGGGTTGGCTGCCCCCATCTGGGCACGGTACGCCATAATCGTTGTAGGAATGATGGTCAAACCACTGGCACCCAATACAACGAACATAATCATGGCATTGCTGGCTTTCTGCTTGTCGGAGTTCAAGTTTTGCAACTCAGACATGGCCTTCAATCCGATAGGTGTGGCCGCATTGTCCAAGCCCAACATGTTGGCAGAGAAATTCATGAACATTGTACCAAAGACGGGGTTGTTGGATGGAATCTCAGGGAAAATGCGTCGGAAGAAAGGCGCCACTCCGCGCGATAGCGTATTAACAACGCCACCTTGCTGACCGATATTAAGAATACCCATCCATAAAGCAAGGATACCCGTTAGCCCAATGGATATTTCAAAACCATTTTTAGCAGACGCAAAAGTGGAGTTGAGGATTTCTGTGAAGATCTCGCTTTGCCCGAACACAAAGAATTGTACACAGCCCATGATGACTGCGAGAAGAATGAGCGCTATCCAAATATAATTTAATACCATAATAATGTCGTCGTTTTGTTACTATGCGGCATCCCAACAAAGATGCGCCTGCAAAGGTACAATAAAATTTGCGGATGTGCAAATTTTGGGTTGAAAAAGTTCTAAAAGTTTTACAGGAGCTTCTTGTTTTTCTGCAAAAATAGCCCTTATCTCCCACCTTTTGGGTATTTTTCTCTTATTTGCCTAAGTTATAAGGGGTACTCGTGGGATATTCATAGGGTATTCATGGGGTATTCATATGTATCGGGTATGTATCGGGTATGTATCGGGTATGTGTCGGGTATGTATCGGAACAGACACGAAAAATTATTAGAAAACTTGCATATATGAGAGTTTTATACTATCTTTGCAGAAAAATTACGATTATCTTCGCGCAGAAGATGGATTTGCAAACCGCATTATATCGTATAGGATCTTACCTGAAGCATTATTTGACCGCTCGACACACGGGTGGACATGGGATACATTCGCCTTATCTGTTTGATTGGGTGAGGTTGGTGATGCACGATAAACATAGTTACTACACGTGGGAGAAGATAGAAAATCGTAGGCAGATAATGCTGACTGACGAACGCACCGTAGAATATGTGGACTATGGGAGTGGGGGAACCCCTTCCACCTCCCCTTTGGAGAAGAGCGCAAAATCAGGCGATAAGACTCAGGCGATAGGAATCAGTAGGGTGAAATCAGGTGATAGGCGAAAGGTAAGGGAAATAGCAAAGGGTAGTTTGGCGAAACAGAAATATGCGCAAATATTGGCGCGGATGGTGAATTGGTTAGGGAGACCTCTCCTAACCTCCCCCTCAAGAGAAGGGATTGGCCAAGAGGTGTCGGAAGATAGAAAAGGCTTGACTATTGTGGAATTGGGAACGAGTTTGGGTATCACTACGGCGTACTTGGCGGCTATGGATAGCCGAAACAACGTAGTGACATACGAAGGTTGTCCAGAGGTGGTTGCGGTGGCAAAAGAGAATTGGAAAGCATTGGGATTGAAGAATATAGATTGTCATGTGGGAGAGATAGACGTTGCTGTGTTGGAACGTGATATAGAAAAAGTGGATTTGGCTTTTGTGGATGCCAATCACACGTGCGCGAGTACGCGCGAATACTTTAATGTATTGGCGAGAAAGGTGCACGCGAAGAGTGTGATAGTGGTGGATGATATTCACTACAATAGAGATATGGCATTGGCATGGCGTGCGATTTGCGCCGATGAGCGAGTGACTAGTACCATTGATTTGTATCAAATGGGCTTGGTGTTTTTTGATCAGAATTATTGGAAAAAACATTATAAAATCAGGTTATGAAAATTTACACAAAGACAGGAGATAAAGGCGATACTTCGTTGGCTGTAGGCGGACGAGTACGTAAGTCTTGCAAGCGATTGGAGGCGTATGGAACAGCAGATGAGCTGAATAGTTATGTGGGATGGTTGCGTGCGAAAATAAACGACCGTTCGCCCATTTGGCATATCGTGGTGGATGAACAATTGGGTTGGATTCAGAACCGATTGTTTGATGTGGGAGCAATCTTGGCAGGAGCAGATATGCAAGTGACGGAAAGTGCTGTGCATCAGTTGGAAACGTGGATAGATAAGATGCAATCGGAGTTGCCTGTATTGCGTGAATTTATCCTTCCCGGAGGCGATGAAGTGGTGTCGGTTTGTCATGTGTGTCGTACCGTGACTCGCCGGTTGGAGCGCTCAATCGTGGTTTGGTGTGATGAGGAGGGTATGGCTTTGCCCGAATATGTGATTACTTTTGTGAATCGATTGAGTGATTATTGTTTTGTTTTGGCTCGTTGGATAGCAAAAGAGTCAGAAATAACACCGTTTTTTTGGAAAAAAGATTAAAAAGTGTAGTTTTTTTTGCATATGTGCAATTTTTTTACTACTTTTGCACGATATTTCCGTAACAAGCGCATATTGAGTTGTATAAATTATGTATTGGACCCTAGAATTAGCTTCGAAAATTGAGGATGCACCATGGCCAGCAACTAAAGAAGAGTTGTTGGATTATGCACAACGCATAGGTGCTCCTATGGAGGTAATAGAAAACCTTCAAGAGATAGAGGAGGATGAAGAGGTTTTTGAATCGATAGAAGATATTTGGCCTGATTATCCTACGAAAGATGACTTCTTTTTTGATGAAGAGGAGTATTGATTTTTGGTGGAAAGAAGTAAACCGATAATGTTGTGAAACGATATATTGTACTATTGTGTGGTTTGTTGGGTTGCGTGTCTTTGTTGCGTGCGCAGTTTGATCCACAGATAGGGCAGTATATGTTCATGCAATCGACATACAATCCTGCGGCGGCAGGAGATGGGGGATTGATGCGAGTGTCTGGTAGCCATCGTATGCAGTTTGTAGGCATACAAAACGCTCCGATGACGACATATTTTTCGTTTTCGTCGCCCTTTGTGATAGGTAAGACGCAGCATGCTGCGGGTGTGCGATTTGTAAACGATCGATTTGGTTTGTTCTCAAATCAGAGTTTTTACGCGGAATATGCGTATCGTTTTCGTTTGGGTAATGGCACATTGAGTGTGGGAGGTAATTTGGGTTTTTTGAATTTGAGTTTTGCTACGGATAGTGTGGATTTGGGTGCTGGTGACGATGATTACCATCAGGAGCACGATGATGCCATTCCGAATGTGTCGGGTGGAAATAATGAAAAGGGTGCTTCTGGCATGGGCTTTGATTTAGGATTAGGGGTGTATTATTCGGCAGCCCGATGGTGGGCAGGATTGAGTTATGGGCACGTGACCAATCCGACTTTGCAATGGGGTGATCGCTCTGAGGTAAAAGTGCGCGGGACATTGTATTTGGCGGGAGGATATAATTGGCAGATGCCTAATAAAAATTGGTTGTTGCTGCCGAGTGCAATGTTGCAAACGGATTTTGCCAATTGGGATGTGAATTTGACTATGTTGGCGCAGGTGAATAACCGTTTCCGCTTTGGACTGGGATATAGATTGGCTGGTAGCGTGAACGTATTGCTGGGTGTGGATATTATAGAGGGTTTGCAATTGGGTTATACCTATGAATTGCCTGCCAATGGATTGATACGCGAAACACATGGCTCGCATGAAGTGTATTTGGCATATGGTTTTAGTATTTTGAAACCTAAGCGAACCAATAAGTATAAGAGTGTAAGATATTTATAAAAACGATTAAGGTAAAACTAAATTTATTAATAAATGAACTACATGAAATTTGTAAAGATGTTTTCGGTGGCACTGATGTCTTTTGCATCTGTGCTGGTTATGGCTCAAGACCAACCCCTCGAGGAACTTGGTCAGATGGTCCGTGTTGATGGAAAATCATTCCTAATGGGAATTGATAATGCAACCAAATTGTTTGGTAAACCAGATGAACCTAAACAAGTAACTGTTACTAATTTCTGGATGGATAAGTATGAAGTATCTAATAATCAGTATCGTAAGTTTGTACATTGGGTAAGAGATTCTATTGCTATGCAGTTGATTGCGGATGCAGATAACGATCATAAATTTGCTCAAAAAGATGCAAATGGGGATGTGATTGAGAAAGCCGATGGACATGTGCGATTGGAATGGAAAAATCAATCTTCACTTGCAAAAGAAGTTTACAAGAGCAGAAATGGTTCGGGCGAGGATGGTGATTATGCAGAAGCGTTGGCCGATTTGTTTGCAGAGGAAGGTACTGGTTCGTTGAGAACTGAGATGTTGCACTATAGATATGAGTGGAATAACATTAACTATACATATCTCACAAAACACGTGCGTTCTACAACTGTGGCTGTGGACACGTTTTGGGTAGTGATGGATGAAGAAGGAAAAGCTACGGGCGAAATTGCTCGAGAGACTAAGATTTATGATAAGAAGGATCCATTATCTAAAATAACAAAGTGCATTATCAATGTGTATCCAGATACGATGGTATGGGTGAAAGATTTTCCGAACTCACGTTTTGGTGTGGAGGAATACTATTTCTGGAGTCCTGATTACGGGGAGTATCCAGTGGTAGGTGTGACATGGGAACAAGCGCATGCGTATTGCGATTGGCGTACCAAAGAGGAAGAAAGAATAAGTGGCAAAAAGATAAATGCGTATCGTTTGCCTTCAGAGGCAGAGTGGGAACACGGTGCTCGAGCAGGTCTCCGCTTAGCTAAATATCCTTGGGGTAATGAATATCGTGCGTCTGACGGTAAGTATAATGCTAATGCTAAGAACTATGGAGGTATATATATAGAAGACAAATATGCTGTACCATGTGAGATAAGCGAGTTTGAGCCTCATGGCGGATTATATAATATGGCTGGTAATGTGGCAGAATGGACAGCAACTTCGTTCTCTAACACTTCCAGCAGAAAGACGCACGATTTCAATCCAGACTTCTCTTATATGGCTAATGAATCTGACCCTAAAGAGTTGAAATTGAAGGTTGTAAAAGGTGGAAGTTGGAAAGATATTAGTTATTTCTTGCAATGTGGTGTTCGCACCAAGGAGTATCAAGATGAGGCTAGATCATATATTGGATTTAGATGTGTTCGTACATGTGTGGACTTGAAAGTTCCAGATGGAGATAATATGTAATTTTGTAAATAATGTAATATGAAACAAGAAAAGATTGCGGAGAACGCAGAGAAAAAAGGTTTTGGTGCACGTTTTATGGAATGGTATGGTTCGTACCAAGGTAAGCGTGTGGTAGGTATGGTCTATTCTATCGGTGCATCTGTCGTGATTATTGGTGCATTGTTCAAGATTATGCACTTTCCAGGTGCTGGTGCGGTGTTGATGATTGGTATGATCACAGAGGCTATTCTGTTCTTGATTGGTTGTTTGGACAAGCCACACCCAGAATTTCATTGGCATGAGGTGTTCCCACAGTTGTTGGGCCATGGAACAGAGCCACATTTGTTGGAGGAGATGCAATCGCGTCCTAAACCCACGTTGTTGGGTGGCGGCAGTGCAGAGCCATCGACATCTGGTGCACAAAAGGTGAATGTTCCTGCATTGAGCGAGAAAGATATGGATGCATTGAAGAATGGTATAGCTGATTTGGCAAAGACAGCCGTTCAACTTGGCGAATTGGGTAAAGTGGCAACAGCAACCAACCATTTGTCAGAGAAGTTGGATGCGGCAGGTCAAGCGGCGGAAAAATTCGTAGAGGCAGGTAAGGTTATTTCAGAGAAGAGTGATTCTTTGGGAACCGTATATTCGCAAGTAGCAAGTGACATGCAGAAAGTGGCTGCGGGCACCAAAGAGTATGAGGCGAAAGTGGCAAGCGTGGCAAAACAATTGAATAGTCTGAATGCTGTTTATGAATTGCAAGTGAATATGATTCAAGCGCAAGTGGATGCATATAAAGCTCAGAATGAGAAAGTTGGTGCGTCTACGCAGCAATTGGAAACATTGACCGCTACTGTGAAGAAAATGACTGATGTAGCTGATGCATCGTTGAAGAATCAAGAGGCATATGAAGCTGCTTCCAAGAAATTGGTAGGTCAGGTAACAGATTTGAACAAGGTATATGGCAATATGCTGAACGCCTTGTCTTGATATGCTGATTTTGTTTGCTAATAATAATGCTTAGAAACTTATTTGAATAAGTATGAGTGGAGCAACTAATTGTCCGGAGACCCCGAGACAAAAAATGATTGGTATGATGTACTTGGTGTTGACAGCCATGTTGGCTCTCAACGTGAGTGCAGCTATCTTGAATGGATATACTCAGGTAGATGATAGTTTGCATGCTACCATTGAGACCATGCAAGAGAGTAATGAGGATACGTATGCCACATTCAAAGCGGCTCTGGATAAAAATCCAGAAAAGACCCAAGAGTGGTATGATAAAGCAATGGAAGTGCAACGCGTATCCAGTGAGTTTTTTGATTATGTTCAGAACTTCAAGGATGATATGGTGCTTTTAGCCGATGGCAAAAAAGCAAAGAAGAATGCGAAGGTGAGTGAGATTGGAAAACAAGATGACACCAATATACCTCAACAATACGCTATCAATGAGGGGAATGCTACGGTGCTGAAAGAAAAGATTAATGCGTATCGTAATTTTTTGATTGCTATTACAGGCGAGACAGAAGTATTTGATTTGGAGTTGCAAAGAACTTTTAACACTGAAGACGGTCAAAATGCGGAAGGTGAGATTATCTCATGGGAAAATATGATTTTCAACGAGATGCCAATGTGTGCATCTATCACCATCTTGACTAAACTTCAAAATGATATTCGTCACTGCGAAGGTAAAGCGGTGCAATTGTTGTTGGAAGCTACTGATGCGGGTGACTTGCGTGTGAATAAATTTAATGCTTATGTAATTCCCGCTTCGGATTATGTGATCAAAGGCAATAAATATTCTGCACAAATTATTCTAGCAGCTATTGACTCTACACAAACTCCAGAGTACTATGTGAATGGTCAAAAATTGAATAGCAAAGGCTTGTATGAAGTGATTGCGAATACAGTTGGTGTTCAGAAGATTAGTGGTAAGATTGGCTATATGGACCAACAAGGTGTAATGCAATATTTGCCTTTTGATCGCGAATACACGGTAGGCGAGCCAAGTGCTACAGTTTCAAACACCGATTTGAATATCATGTATCGTGGTTATGATAACCCATTTTCGATTTCTGTACCAGGTGTGAATAATCAATTGATACAGGTAAAGTGTAGTCAAGCGGCAATCAATCAAGTGAATGGATTGTGGATCATCAAGCCTAATAGCAATTCTCCAGATGAGTTGGCTATTGAAGTGTATGCAAATATTGCAGGTACAGAAGCTTTGATGGGTACGCACATATATCGTGTGAAAAACTTGCCTCGTCCAGATGCGTATTTTGAAATCAATGGTGTACCGACAGAAGATACGCGTATTCCACGTGCGCAATTGATAAATCCCAAGAACAAAATTGTTGCATCGTATGGAGCAGATGGCTTGGTACAAGCGAAGTTTGAAATTGTAGGATTTCAGGTGAAATTACCAACAGGTGCGTCATTGTCGATAAAAGGCGACCGTTTTGATGAGAAAGCATTGGCCGCTATTAAGAAACTGAAGCAAGGTAATATGGTTAACTTGCAATATATTAAGGCTAAAGGACCCGATGGAAAGGAAATCCAACTACGTGGTTTGCCAATAGAACTAAACTAATTAATCATTATGAAGAAAATATGTTTTATATTATTGTCGCTGCTTAGTGCGACTATGATCCAAGCTCAATATCGTGAGGATACATTTTTTGATCTTGAGAATGGAGACATTAATTTAGATACGCAAGTTTCTGCGTTAGGTGAATCGCTGGATTTGCAAGTAAAGCTGCCTCATAGAGCAGAGGATATTGCATGGTCTCGTGTGGTTTATCGAGTGATTGATGTTCGATATAAGCAAAATTATCAATTATATTATCCTTTGACTTCGGAACATCGTCAGTATAAATCATTGTTCAATGTGATGCTCTATGCCATTCAACAAGGTATGGATGTATATGAGAAGTCTTCGGATGTGGGTGATATTAAGCCTTATTTCAATCTGCCACCTATGCCTCGTGAGATGATCCCGACGGTATTGAATACCGATCGTACTGGAGAATTAGGCGATGGTGATATTGCGACATCAGAATATATGTTGTTGAACTACGATTCCACCACTCAAGAGATGCGTTTCAATAACTATTCTTACAAAAGTTTTGTTCGCAATCAGTTGAAATTTTTGATTCAAGAAGTCATTTTCTTTGATGTGCATTACTCACGATTGTTTTCTCAAATTGTCGCGATAGCTCCTTTGCATGCGGATAATGCAACATACTATGATGGTATGCCAGTGATGGAGGCATTGTATGGACAAATTCTATTTTGGCTCCCATTTGAACCATTTCGTAAATATTTGGCCCAACAATATATCATACCAAGAGGTTATAATGATATAGAACGTACTACATTTGATGAGTTTTTCGCTAAAAAATTGTATTCTTCGTATATCGTCGGAGCCAGCAATGTATATGACCGCATGATTCCAGATTATGTGCCTGTTCCAAAGAAAAAAGATACTGGAGAAATTGATACAGAGAAGTATCATGAGAACATTTTGAAAGAGCAGGAGCGTATTGAGAAAGAATTGCTCAACTTTGAGCAAGACCTTTGGGAGTATTAATATCAACATATTCAAAGGGCGGGTGTAAACCTGCCCTTTCCTTGATGCTATGAAAAGGCTTCGCTTATTTAACATGTATTTTACCACCACCATTTCGGTGGCATTGGTTTTGTTTTTGATAGGATTGGAATGTCTGGTTCTATTGTCTGCGCATGAATTGATTCGTCATGTGAAGGAAAATGTGATGATGTCTATCGTGCTCAAGGAAGATTGTAGTAAAGATGAAATTGCTCGTACAGAGAGACTTCTGAATTCGGCTACATACTGCGTAGATTATCAATACATATCACGCGAGCAGGCGCTGCAAGAACATATTCAGAATTTAGGTGAAGATCCTGAGAAGTTCTTAGGCTATAATCCATTGACTGATGCTTTTGAGGTACGTATGCATGCCAATTATGCTCAATCTGATAGTATTGCTAAGATTGAAGCAAGAATCATGACTTTGCCATATGTGGACAAGGTGATTTATCAAAAAGATGTGTTGCACGTATTAGATAAAAATTTGGGCGAAATAGCCATTGTGTTGTTTGTTGTGGCAATAGCATTGCTGGTGATTGCATTGGTTTTGATAGGTAATACTATTCAATTGCAAGTATATTCTAAACGATTCTTAATCAATACGATGCGACTTGTAGGTGCCACTCCGTGGGTGATAAAGAGACCATTTATAGGACGCAATGTGGTCATGGGTATTGAGGCGGCTTTGATAGCGTTATGTATGTTGGCAGCGACATATTATTATTGTAAGGTGCGTCTTGGAATCATTCTTTTCCCATTGACATGGATTAATATTACTTTTGTGGCTTTCATGGTCGTATTTAGCGGAGTGATTATTACATTTTTTGCATCATTGGCAGCCACAAACCGATATATTCGAATGAAAATCAATAAAATGTATGAAATTTAATATTCCTAAAATTAATGGTATTTTGATTGCCATTAGCGTGGTAATTATTGTGTTGGGTTTTGCTCTTATGGCAGGTGAACCAAGTGGAGCAACAGCCTATAATCCCGATATTTTTTCTTTTCGTCGCATCACTGTAGGTCCCATGATTTCTTTGTTGGGTTTTATAATGATGATTGTAGCCATTTTATTTAAGCCTAGAAAAAAATGAGTTGGTGGGAAGCGTTGATATTAGGTATCGTTCAAGGTTTGACAGAGTTTCTGCCTGTTTCGTCGTCTGGTCATTTGGAAATAGGTCAAGCTCTCTTGGGTACTGCAGGTGAAGAGAATCTAACGTTTGCCATAGTGGTGCATACGGCTACAGTGTTATCTACAATTGCTATTCTATGGAAGGAAATAGGACGGCTTTTTCGAGGAACTTTTACTACTTTAAAATGGAACGAGGATAAAAATTATGTTGCTATGATTCTTGTTTCTATGATTCCAGTATTTGTAGTAGGCATGTTCTTCAAGGAACAAGTAGAAAGTTTTTTTGGTAGTGGATTATTACTAGTAGGTATATGCTTGTGTGTGACAGCAGTATTGTTATATGTGAGTGAATGGCTCAGCAAACGCAGAGAAGGGCTTGGGCATGAAGTAGGCTATAAGGATGCTATTATCATTGGTTTGGCACAAGCTGTAGCAGTCTTGCCTGGTTTGAGTCGTAGCGGAACAACGATTGCAACAGGATTACTTTGTGGTGTTAAGAAAGAGAGTGTCACTCAGTTCTCGTTTTTGATGGTGCTAATACCGATTTTGGGTGAAGCATTTTTAGAATTGTTGGATTTGTTGCAAGGTGAAGTTGTGAGTTCGCTGGGGATTATACCTATGGTAGTCGGATTTTTAGCTGCATTTATTTCTGGCTGTTTAGCATGTAAATTCATGATTAATATTGTGCGACGTCAGAAATTGATATATTTTGCTATTTACTGTCTCTGTGCGGGCATATTTGCCATCATATATGGACTTTGTTGAGGGAGAAATATTGGCATTTGACAAACCATATCGTTGGACTAGTTTTGATGTGGTAGGTAAGGCTCGGTGGTTGTTGTGCCATAAGTTAGGGGTGAAAAAGTTGAAGGTGGGTCATTCGGGCACTCTTGATCCTTTGGCTACAGGTGTTGTAGTTGTATGTACAGGCAAGAAAACCAAACTGATAGATCAACTTCAGGCGCATCAAAAAGAGTATGTGGCTACGCTGCAATTGGGTGCAACCACCCCTAGTTTTGATCTTGAAAAAGAGATAGATGCTACCTATCCAACTGCACATATCTCTCGCGCGTTAATAGAGGAGGTCATACCTACATTTGTAGGAGAGCAATGGCAGGTTCCTCCGATGTTTTCGGCGGTAAAGGTGGATGGGAAACGAGCGTATAAACTAGCACGTCAAGGGGAAGAGGTTGAACTGAAACCAAAACTTCTGGTGATAGATGAGATAGAAATTCTCAATTTTGAGTCAGACACAATGCAGTTGACAATACGCGTTGTATGTTCTAAGGGTACATATATACGAGCTTTGGCACGTGATATAGGTCAACGATTAAATAGCGGTGCACATTTGATTGCGCTACGCAGAACAAGGGTGGGGGATATTCGTGTGGAGGATTGTATAACATTCGAACAATTTACAAACTTGATAAATAATGAGATTAAGTAGTTTCAAATTTAAATTGCCAGATGAACTAATTGCACAGTTCCCAAGTCGTTTTCGTGATGAAGCACGAATGTTGGTATTACATGTAAAAACTGGTAAAGTTGAACATAAATCTGTGAGTGATTTCGCTTCATATTTTGATGAAGGAGATATTGTCATTGCTAACGATACGAAGGTTTTTCCAGCTCGTCTATATGCAAAAAAGGAAAAGACTTTAGCCAATATCGAAGTATTTTTGTTGCGAGAGTTGCAGCATGAAAATCGCTATTGGGATGTGCTAGTTGATCCCGCACGTAAGATTCGTATTGGCAATAAATTGTTCTTTGATGAGGACGCTACCATCTTTGCCGAGGTAATTGATAATACCACTTCACGTGGACGTACCTTGCGTTTCCTTACCGATTATGACGGGGAGGATTTTGTTCAGCATCTCTATGGTATGGGTACTACACCTCTGCCTAAATATATTGCTCGCCCAATGTCAGAAGAGACGCGCGAAAAATACGAAGAGGTGTTTAGTGATTTACCCGTTTTTGAGATGGATGAAGAGCGCTATCAAACCGTGTTTGCAAAGCATATAGGAGCTGTTGCAGCACCTGCATCAAGTATGCATTTCTCTAAGAACTTGCTCAAACGTCTTGAAATACGTGGTGTAGATACATATATGATTACTTCACATGTGGGATTGGGTAACTTTAAACCTGTTGATGTCGAAGATCTCACCAAACACAAAGTGGAGAGCGAACAGATTTCTATCCTCCCATCTGTGGTAGAGGCTGTGAATAAAGCACATATAGAATCTAAACGTATTTGTGCGGTAGGAACTGAGGTAATGCGAGCTTTGGAGCATGTGGTAGGAACCAATGGACAGATCAAGCCATATGAGGGGTGGACTAATAAGTTTATTTATCCTCCATATGATTTCACTGTAGCAAATGCTTTCTTGGTAAATTTCTATATGCCACAGTCCACACAGTTGATTATGGCAGCTACTTTTGGTGGGTTAGATAACGTAATGAATGCTTATAAAGAGGCAATCAAAGAGGGCTATCGTTTTGGTGATTATGGTGATGCTATGTTAATCATAAATGATTAATATATAATTCATAAAGGTAATTTAATCTTTTGCTGTTTGTTGCATGAATGTACGTATAGATGAGAGTTGGCGACAGGTATTGCAACCCGAATTTGATAAACCTTATTTCGAGTTGCTGACTGATTTTGTGCGCCACGCTTATGCTACGTGCCAGTGTTTTCCTCCCGCGAGGCAGATTTTTCGTGCTTTTGACTTATGCCCTTTTGATAAAGTGCGTGTTGTGATTATTGGTCAGGACCCATATCACGATGTGAATCAAGCACACGGGCTCTGTTTTTCGGTGCAAGATGGAGTGCGCATACCGCCTTCATTGGAGAATATATACAAAGAACTCAATCGCGATTTAGGCAAACCTATTCCTACATCGGGTAATCTCACGCATTGGGCAGAGCAAGGAGTGTTGTTGCTGAATGCTACGCTCACAGTGGAGGCACATCGCGCTGGTAGTCACCAAGGAAAGGGATGGGAAGAATTGACGGATGCTGCTATACAATCGCTAAATAATCAGCGTGATCATTTAGTTTTTATGTTGTGGGGTAGTTATGCTCAGCGTAAAGGACAATTTATTGATCGTCAGCGTCATTTAGTGTTGACGGCTGTTCACCCTAGTCCACTGAGTGCGTATCGCGGATTCATAGGATGTGGACACTTCTCTAAAGCCAATGCCTACCTACAACAACATGGTCAGTTGCCAATTAATTGGTAATGCGGAATATTTCGAACGTTTAAAACGCTTAATGCTTTTTTAACCATGAAAACTTTATTGCTCATAGATGCATACGCGATGATTTATCGCGCGTATTATGCTTTCATTCGTGCTCCTCGTATGAACTCGCGTGGAGAGAATACTTCGGCTATTTTCGGATTTATAGTCACGCTTGAAGACCTAATAAAGCGCGTTAAGCCAAGTCATATAGCTGTAGCATTTGACCCTGTTGGGCCAACATTCCGTCATGAGGCTTTTGAGCAATACAAAGCACAACGACAAGAGACACCCGAAGATATACGTTGGGCTGTACCAAAAATTAAGCAATTGCTTCAAGCTATGAATATTCCTATTCTGCAGGTTGATGGTTTTGAAGCAGATGATGTGATAGGTACGCTTGCTCATCAGGCGGAGAAAGAAGGTTTTGAGGTGCTGATGGCTACACCAGATAAGGACTACGGACAATTGGTTACCGAACATATTTTTATGTTCCGTCCGCGCCACACAGGAGGATTTGAGAAACTAGGACCACAAGAGGTCTGTGAGAAATATGGTTTGCAAAATCAATTGCAGGTGATTGATTTGTTGGGACTAATGGGCGATAGTAGTGATAATATCCCTGGCTGTAAAGGAGTAGGCGAAAAGACTGCTGTACAACTTCTTCAACAGTTTGGTTCGATAGAAAACTTACTTGCCAATGTGGATCAACTCAAAGGAGCACTTCAGCGCAAAGTGCAGGAGCAGGCGGAGGCTATTCGTTTCTCCAAATTTTTGGCTACTATTAAAACGGATGTGCCTATCTCTTTTGATGCACAATCACTTGTTTTTCAGGAACGTGATTGGGAGAAACTAGCCCCATTATATAGTGAACTAGAGTTCAATTCGCTGCTCAAGCAAGCTCCTAGTTCTATTGTCAATAGTCATTTGTCAGCAACCAAACCTACCAAAAAAGCTAAACCGCAAGAAGCTACGCTTGACTTATTTGCAGTCATAGAAAATGAATTGTCACAAAAGGAGTCCTCAGAGGATACAGATGCAAGACCTAAGGCTACTGAAGAATTGCATGAGTCGTTAGAGGGGCGTTTGGTGGCGTATTTGCTTAATCCCGAGGTGGCATATAATCCTACTCTCCCTATTCAATGGGACGCCCTTAAAGCTGATACAGCCCTTTGGAATCTCTATCAAGAGGTGGAACTTCCGCTTTCTGGTATCCTTCGTGAAATGGAGAAAGCGGGTGTGCGTATTGATGTTGATATACTTAAGCAGGCAGAGATTCAACTCAATAAAGAATTGCAAACTATTGAGCAACAGATATATACTGCTGCGGGGACAACTTTTAATATCAATTCTCCAAAACAAGTTGGCGAGGTGCTTTTCGACCAACTGAAATTAGACCAGAAAGCAAAGAAATCAAAGACTGGGCAGTATTCTACTTCCGAGGAGGTATTGCTTGCGCTCAAACCAAAGCATGCAGTTGTGGGAATGATTCTCGCTTATAGAGAACTGAAGAAGCTCATTTCTACATATATATCTGCATTGCCGACTTATATTAATCCAGAAACAGGAAAGATTCATACAACGTATAATCAAACGGTTACGGCTACTGGTCGTCTATCTTCTTCGAATCCTAACCTCCAGAACTTACCAATCCGAAGCGAACGTGGACAACTAATCCGCCAAGCAGTGATTCCAGATGAAGGATGTATGTTTCTTTCTGCCGATTATTCGCAAATAGAGTTGCGACTGATGGCGCATTTCTCGCAAGATCCACATTTGGTAGAAGCGTTCCGTTCGGGACAAGATATCCACGCTGCTACAGCCGCAAAGATTTTCAATGTTCCAATAGATCAGGTTACTAAAGACCAACGTCGTCAAGCGAAGACTGCTAATTTTGGTATAATCTATGGTATTTCGGCTTTCGGTTTGGCACAACAATTGGATTGCTCTCGTACTGAGGCTAAGACACTTATTGATGGCTATTTCGAAGCTTTTCCAGGCGTGGTAGATTATATAGAACGTCAAAAAGAATTGGCTCGCCAACAGGGTTATGCGATCACGCTATTTGGTCGCAAACGCTATCTCCCAGATATTGTTTCGCATAATGCTACGGTTCGTTCGTTTGCCGAACGTAATGCGGTGAATTCGCCTAT
Source organism: Paludibacteraceae bacterium (assembly GCA_045578255.1). Lineage (GTDB taxonomy): Bacteria > Bacteroidota > Bacteroidia > Bacteroidales > Paludibacteraceae > Colicola. The sequence goes on along the minus strand of JAZNJW010000015.1, from coordinate 95,779 downwards.
CCAAGGTACCGCTGCAGATATCATCAAAATGGCAATGGTTACTATTTATCGCCGACTGAAAGAAGAGGGGTTACGAGCACAAATGATTATGCAAGTGCACGATGAATTGAACTTTAATGTGCCTATTAATGAGGTAGATAAGGTGCGCGAGATTGTTGTTAAAGAAATGCAGAATGTTGTCCATCTCACTGTTCCACTTATTGCCGATTGTGGCATTGGAACCAACTGGCTCGAAGCTCACTAATTCTAGTATTTGATATTCGTTTTGTAAAAAATTTGTATATTTCGAAATAAATCACTACCTTTGTCATCTATATTATTAAAATGCTACGATTATGAAACTACAACATGCAATCTTACTCTCCTTGTCATTCTGTTTGACAGGTTGTTGGACGCTCATCGGTACGGTTGCTCCAACGGAAAAAACTGCTACTACGCAAATTGTTTATACTACACATGTCACTACGCCCGCACCCAAACAGGTGACCACCACCACTATGGCTGTCACATCTTTTAACACAGATCTCTCTTTTTATTTGGATCTTCAAGCGGTGGCTGCGGCTTTTGCAGAATCGCGAAGTGTGCAGGAATTTGAGATGTTGCTCAATTCTAACCGATATATGATTAATAATCTTGATTTGAACGGTGATGGATATATAGATTATTTGCGTGTATTGGAGACACGTCAAGGTTATTTCCATGCCTTCCTCATTCAAGCGTGTATCGCGCCTACACTCTTCCAAGATGTGGCAACTCTGGTAGCCGAACGTCGTGCACGTAATTTGTATGTGGAAGTGATTGGCGATCCTTATCTTTATGGATACAACTACATTGTGCGCCCAACTTTTATCAATCGTCCACCGCTGTGGGATGCTTTTGGTAGACCTACGTATGTTCCTTGGAACTCCCCATACTATTATGGAAATTGGCCACATCACTACCAACCATTAGCACCTGTATATCTCACACATTATCAGGCATACGTTGACACATACATGCATAATCATCATTATTGCCATGTATGTGATTATCCGTCGCATTTCTTTTATAACGACTATCATCATATGACGCAACCTCACCGCAGAAATGATTATGGCCGTCAACATCCAGATCGCTCATTCGAACATCGCGTAGTTCGCTATGCAGCATCGCACGATTCGAATACTCCAATCCGAAATGCAGGCGAATTGCGCAACCAAACGCATTCTCGCTCACGCCAAACTACTTCTACCAATAGTACCCCTTCTACTAATCGCCCTACTACTACGCGCCCCTCTCAGACGACAACTGTCAATACTACTACTCGTCCTTCAGCACCCGCGACGCAGCCATCTACACCGACTACTTCCATCGAATCGCGTGTGAATAGAAATGGAACAACACGTACTACAGTTAGAACATCTACTAATGTAACAACTACCGAGCGTAATAGCACTTCTCCTCGAAGCAATAAAACTACGCAAGAAACATCTTCTTCTCGTTCGTCCAGTGCGCAATCTTCTAGGACGGGCAATACCTCAAATGCAACACGCAGATAATAAGGAAACGAATATTTATATGGGTAAACTAAATGCCGTTTTGGTGGGACTTATCACCCCGAACCAAAACGAAGAACGAACAAAAGAATACTTAGACGAGTTGGCATTTCTTGCCGACACCAACAATACCAATTCTGTCAAACGTTTTGTACAACGCCTTGACTATCCGAACACATCTACCTACGTAGGCGAAGGTAAACTGCAAGAAATCAACCAGTATATTCAGCAATTTGCTGATACCGAAGACTTTATCGATATGGTTATTTTCGATGATGAACTCTCGCCTCGCCAGCTTCGCAATATTGAGAAGGCACTCAATGCGCACAACCAAAACGAGATTAAGGATAATCACAAACAACCCGTTCGAGTCATTGATCGTACTATCCTCATTTTGGAGATTTTCCTTCATCGTGCACAAACCTCTTATGCCAAGACGCAAGTAGAGATGGCGCATTTGCAATACATGCTTCCTCGCTTAACTCGTATGTGGTCGCACCTTGACCGTCAGCGAGGTGGTGGCACCACTAGCCGTGGTATGGGTGAAACGCAGATTGAGGCAGATAAACGAATCATTGGTCAGCGTATTGCCCTGCTGCGCGAAGAACTCAAAAAGATTGACCGTCAGATGGCTACGCAACGTCAAAATCGTGGTAAGATGGTGCGTGTGGCTCTCGTTGGCTATACCAATGTGGGCAAATCCACAATAATGAATCTTATTAGCAAGTCAGAGGTTTTTGCTGAGAACAAACTCTTTGCTACTTTGGACACTACTGTGCGCAAAGTGACGATAGAAAATCTGCCGTTCCTGCTTTCTGACACTGTTGGATTTATCCGAAAACTTCCTCACCATCTGGTGGAATCTTTCAAATCCACACTTGATGAAGTGCGTGAGGCTGATTTGCTCATCCACGTGGTGGATATTTCCCACCCCAATTTCGAAGAACAATACGAAGTGGTGGAGCAAACCATTAACGAGTTGCTAACCAAACAAACGGAAATAAAAGAAGCGGACCCTTGGACAAAGAAGCAGAAGGCGGGTCGCCAAACAGAAAAGACTGTGGCGCAGATTCCTCGCATTGTGGTGTTTAATAAGATAGATGCATTCACCTATACGCCCAAAGAGGAGGATGACTTGACACCAATCAAACGCGAGAATATTTCATTGGAAGAACTGCAACGTACTTGGATGGCAAAGTTGCATGATGATTGCATATTCATTTCAGCAAGACAGAAAACGAATATTGAAGAACTCAAGTCATTGTTCTATAATCGTATCAAAGTTATTCATATTCAACGTTATCCGTACAACGATTTTCTTTTTCAGCAATACGAATAGTTTCGACTCGCGCGAGTAGAATAACTACAACCGTTTATATAATAACCGCCCAATCATCTTTCGATTTTGGGCGGTTGTTTCATGATACAAGTAAACGATTATTCCTCGTAATCCACAGCGCTGCGCGCTGCTTTGCACTTGCCGATATATTGTGCCACCTTCACATGCTCAGGGTGCGTAGCATATGCATCCAAATCTTTCCATGTCTTGAAGGTGCAAGTCAAGCAAATATCGTGGTCGGTGTTCTTGGCGTTAGGGATATTAATACCCACCGTCTCATCTACCAACACATCAATCTTCTCGCGCAATGCGAGCAATCCATCACGAATAATCTGGGCATTCTCCAATTTCGTCTTGCCCTCCGCCTCGTCTAACAGACGAAAAAATACGACATGCTTTACCATACGATTTATTGTTCAAAATTGTTCAATGTGGTTCAGTGTTGTTCAAAGTAGTTTCCTGCGGATACAATATTGAACTATATTGAACACTCCGCAGGAGTTCTGAACTATCTTGAACTTTGGTTCTTACCAAATACTTACACGTTTTTCTGGTTCAAGATAAAGTGGTGATTCTGGAGTCACATTCCATGCCTCATACCATGCGCCGATATGTGGCAATGCGCCATTCACGCGCCACATGCCCAGTGAGTGAGGGTCTGACTTTGTGCGTTGCAATACTTCCTCTGGACGGATATTACCTGCCCATACATTCGCATACGCCAAGAAGAATCGTTGCTCTGGTGTGAATCCATCCTTCACTCCTTCAACCTTCACTCCTTCAACCTCTTTCGCCTCTTGTGCGTTCTGGAATGCTTGATATGCTACTTGCAAACCACCGTGGTCAGCGATATTCTCGCCCAAAGTGAAAGCACCATTCGCATATACGCCAGGGGCTACCTCAATGGCATTGAAATACTCCTCCATCACTTTGGTGCGCTCCTCGAAGCGTGCACGATCTTCCTCTGTCCACCAATTAATCAGGTTACCGTCCTTGTCAAACTGACTACCTTGGTCATCAAAACCGTGGGTCATCTCATGACCAATCACCACACCAATAGCACCATAGTTAAACGCATCGTCCGCGTTCATATCAAAGAATGGGTATTGCAAGATACCTGCAGGGAAGCAAATTTCGTTAGTAGCTGGGTTGTAATATGCGTTCACGGTTTGTGGAGTCATAAACCATTTATCCTTGTCCACTGGCTTGCCCAAGAATGACAATGAATAATCCTGCTCGAACTTCGCAGCGCGTTGAATATTAGCGTAATAGGTCAACTCAGGGTCAATCTCCAAAGCCGTATAATCGCGCCATTTATCTGGATAACCAATCTTCACGGTGAAGGTGTTCAATTTCTCCATGGCCTTCTCTTTGGTCTCATCCGACATCCACTCCAGGGCTTGGATACGCTCGCCGAGTGCCACTTGCAAGTTCTTCACCAAACCTATCATGCGCTCTTTGTTCTCCTCTGGGAAGTATTTCTCCACATACATTTGTCCCACTGCTTCGCCCAATGTACCATTCACCATCGCCACCGCGCGTTTCCAAAGTGGGGTAGGCTCTTGTCTTCCGCTCAAGATGCGACCGTAGAACTCAAAGTTCTGCATAAAAATCTCCTCTGTCAAGAAGTCTGCACTGCCGTCAATCACTTGCCATGTAAACAAAGTCTTCATATCCTCCAATGACTCCTCTGCCAGCATTTTTCCTGCCTCTTGCAAGTGACGCACTTGACCTACTGACAAACTATCAGGAGCGATGTTTAACCCAGCAAAATATACTTTCCAATCTACTTCAGGAACCAATTTTTGCAACTCCTCTACCGACATCTTGTTGTAGTTTGCCACTGGGTCACGCAATTCTACATTGCTCAACGCAGCGTTTGCCAAACGAGTCTCCAAACGAAGCACGGCTTGTGCTTTCTCGGCTGCATTCTCCTGACCAAACAACTCAAACATCTTCTCCACATGCTTCACATACTCCTCGCGGATATGTTTCGTATGCTCATCTTCATCAATATAATAATCTTTCTGGCTGAGCGCAAAACCAGCTTGGTACTCGTTCAGGATATTCATGCTTGAATTCATAGCATCGGCATCCACATACATAGCCCATAGCCCAAAGTCCATCGCTTTGCCCAATACTTCCGACCATTGTGCCTTATCGGTCACATTCTCAATCTCTTGCAGTACGGGTAATACGGGCGCAATACCCTCTTGATTGCGGCGTGCGGTGTCCATCGACAGGTTATATACGTCACCAATCTTTTGAGGAATACTACCCATCTTATGTGTCCCTGCTGCGATGTCAGCAATCAGTCCGTTCACTTGCTCGAGATTGCTCAATCCCAACTTGTCAAACGAACCAAAACGGCTGTACTCGTCTGGAATAGGGTTATTCTTCATCCATCCACCGCAAGCGTATTGGTAGAAGTCGTTTTGTGCCACTGCGGTCGTATCCAAGTTCTCCAGATGAATACCCGTAGTCTGTTGCTTTGTGCATGCTGTTAGTGCCATAAGCGAAATAAAAAATACTAATGGTTTGTTCATATTTGTAAAATTTTGTTTAGCTTCAATTGTAAATCGGCTGCAAAGGTACAAAAAAAAATGTATATGTGCAAGAAAACTTCGTTTTCCTTGTGTATGTAAGAAAAATTTTGTACCTTTGCAGGCTAAATAAATATTGCAGTGCTTAATTGATAAAACCAACGCAATGAAAACATTGAAACTCATACAATCTGATTCCTACCTTCGTCCGTATGCAAGTGCCATCGAAGGTCGTTACAATTACGCCGTATATCAAGAGAAGAAACTGACAGGTGGTCAGAAACTCAGTGATTGGGCGAATGGCTATATGTATTTCGGTCTTCATCAAGTGAAAGGTGACAGCGGAAAGGTGAAAGGAGGAAAGGGAAAACTGAAAAGTGGAAACTATCAGTGGGTGTTGCGCGAGTGGGCACCCAATGCGACAGCGATATATATCGTTGGAGATTGCAACGGCTGGCAAAAGAATGAGGCATACCGCCTTCAGTCGGTAGGTAATGGTGTGTGGGAGGCGGTACTTCCTGCTGAGGCTATGCAGCATGAACAGCTCTATAAACTGCTTGTAGAGTGGCAAGGTGGCTGTGGCGAACGTATTCCTAGTTATGCAAATCGTGTGGTGCAAGACCCACAAACCAAACTCTTCTCTGCTCAGGTGTGGGAGCCCGCAGAGGTGAAAGGTGAAAAGTTGAAAGTAAAAGGGGCAAAGCGCCGTAAAGCCGGTGATCCGTTGTACATATACGAGTGTCATATTGGTATGTCGAGCGAGGAAGAGAAAGTGAATTCATACGATGAGTTCCGTCGCGAAGTGCTACCACGCATTGCTAAGTTGGGCTATAACTGCCTTCAGATTATGGCTATTCAGGAACACCCTTATTATGGTAGTTTTGGTTACCACGTGTCGAATTTCTTTGCAGTGTCATCGCGTCAAGGTACTCCCGAAGAACTCAAGCACTTGATTGCTGATGCACATGCATACGGCATGGATGTGATTATGGATATTGTCCACTCGCACGCGGTGAAGAATGAGTTGGAGGGATTGGGCAAATTTGACGGTTCGACCTATCAGTATTTCCACGATGGTCCTAAACGCGAGCACCCTGCATGGGATAGTTTGTGCTTCAACTATGGCAAGGATGAGGTACTGCATTTCCTTTTATCGAACTGCAAGTATTGGCTGGATGTGTATGATTTTGATGGTTTTCGCTTTGATGGTGTGACCTCGATGATGTATAAGAGCCACGGCTTAGGCGAAGATTTTGTGGACTACTCGTGCTACTACAATGGCAACGAAGATGGCGATGCGATATGCTACCTTACATTGGCAAATAAACTCATTCATGAAGTGAAGAAGAACGCTATTACGATAGCCGAAGATATGTCAGGTATGCCTGGCTTGGCTTATCCTATTAAAGATGGTGGTATGGGATTCGACTATCGACTGGCAATGGGTATTCCCGATTTCTGGATTAAGTATATCAAAGAGGTTCGCGATGAGGATTGGAAGGCAGGACATATCTTCTATGAAATGACCAACCGCCGTCAAGATGAGAAGACTATCTCCTATGCTGAGAGCCATGACCAAGCGTTGGTGGGCGACAAGACCATCATCTTCCGCCTATGTGATGCAGATATGTATTGGCACTTTGAGCATGGTCATGCTAATTATACGGTGGATCGCGGATTGGCTCTACACAAGATGATTCGCCTGATCACGGCATCTACTACCAATGGTGGTTATCTCAACTTTATGGGTAATGAGTTTGGACACCCCGAATGGATTGACTTCCCCCGTCAGGGTAATGGCTGGAGCCATAAGTATGCTCGTCGTCAGTGGAGTTTGGTGGATAACCCACGCTACTACTATGCAAACCTAAATCTCTTTGATGAGAAGATGGTGCATTTGTTGCGTAATCACTTGTTGCCCGTGAAGGATGAGAATGGTGTGCATCTTCCTTGGGTGGATAAGTTGTGCGATAACGAAGGTGACCAAGTGGTAGCATACCAACGCGGGGACTTGGTGTTTGTGTTTAACTGGAATGGCATCAAATCGTTCGCGGATTATGGAATACCAGTGTTGGCAGGTAAATATAAGGTGGTATTGAATACCGATGCCAAAGAGTTTGCAGGTTTTGGATTATCGGATGATAGTGTGGAGCACTTCACGCAACCCGATACGGGCTATTTGCCTGCAAATAAGGGCTGGTTGCAATTGTATTTACCAGCTCGCAGCGCAATGGTATTGCAGAAAATAGATTGAGTCCTGCCTCGCGACTCCCGAATAGAAAAATAATATCAACAACATCAAACATTTAAAAACCATGAGATTAATCGTTCAACCAAACTATGACCTGCTTTCAGAGTGGGCAGCAAATTATGTAGCAAAACGCATCAATGAGTTCGCTCCAAAAGAGGGTACTCCTTTTGTATTAGGTTTGCCAACTGGTTCTTCTCCTCTTGGCATGTATCGCAACCTTATCAAACTCTATCAAGAGGGTAAAGTAAGTTTCCGCAATGTGGTTACTTTCAACATGGATGAGTATGTGGGTATTCCAGAAGATCACTCTGAGAGTTATCATACCTTCATGTGGAAGAACTTCTTCTCTCACATTGATATCCGTCCTGAGAATGTGAACATCCTCAATGGTAATGCAGAAGATTTAGCGGCAGAGTGCGCTCGCTACGAAGAGAAAATCAAACAATATGGCGGTATCATGCTCTTCTTGGGTGGTATCGGTCCTGATGGTCATATCGCTTTCAATGAGCCAGGTAGCTCACTCTCTTCACGCACACGTATGAAAGAGCTGACCACCGACACTATCATCGCTAACTCTCGTTTCTTCGATAACGATGTAAACAAAGTGCCAAAGACCGCATTGACCGTAGGTGTAGGTACAATCATGGACGCTAAAGAGGTGCTCATCATGGTGAATGGTCACAACAAAGCACGCGCTCTGCAACACGCAATAGAGGAGCCAATCTCACACATGTGGACTATCTCTGCTTTGCAAGTGCACCAACATGGTATCATCGTAGCTGACGAAGCAGCTTGCGCTGAATTGAAAGTGGGTACATACAACTACTTCAAAGACATTGAGAAAAACAACCTCGATCCTAAAAGCTTGCTCTAAGCAGCATAGCTGCGTAAATGGCAAACAAAGTTTGCGTAAGTGGTCTTCAACGAAAATGGCTAAAGCGAATAATGGCTCGCCTAGCGGCTCACGTGAGCAGAGCGAACCATAAACGCGAAGCCATAAACGTGAAACGAAGTGTAACCAATTTCGTGAACGAAGTGAACTAGAATATGTTACAGATTTATAATACATTATCTCGTCAAAAAGAATACTTCAAACCCTTGCACGAAGGACACGTAGGCATGTATGTCTGCGGTCCTACCGTGTACGGCGATGCACACTTGGGACATGCGCGTCCTGCTATCACCTTTGACTTGCTCTATCGCTATCTGCAGCACCTTGGCTACAAAGTGCGCTATGTGCGTAATATCACCGATGTGGGGCACTTGGAGCACGATGCCGATGAAGGCGAGGATAAGATAGCAAAGAAAGCACGCCTGGAGCAACTCGAACCTATGGAAGTAGTACAGTACTTCACCAATCGCTATCATCGCGATATGGAGTTGCTGAATGTGCTTCCACCTTCTATCGAGCCACACGCCAGCGGACATATCATCGAGCAGATTGCTTTTGTGCAAAAGATTATGGACAAAGGCTATGCCTATGTCAGCAATGGTAGCGTGTATATGGACGTAGAGAAATATGCCAAAGATTACCCCTATGGCAAACTCTCTGGTCGCAACCTCGAAGACATCGTCACCGAAACCCGTGAGCTGGATGGTCAGCAAGAGAAGAAGCACAGCTTTGACTTTGCCCTTTGGAAAAAAGCATCGCCCGAACATATCATGCACTGGCCCAGCCCTTGGAGCGAAGGTTTCCCTGGTTGGCATATGGAGTGCTCCGCGATGGGTACGAAGTACCTGGGTGAGCAGTTTGATATTCATGGCGGTGGTATGGACCTGATGTTCCCTCACCACGAAGCAGAGATTGCACAGAGTTGCGCTGCATTAGGACACGACAGTGTACGCTATTGGATGCACAACAATATGATTACTATCGCAGGCAAGAAGATGGGTAAGAGCTATAATAACTTCATCACCTTGGAGCAATTCTTCGAGGGTAAGCACGAGTTGTTGGAACAACCATTCTCACCCATGACTATTCGTTTCTTCATTCTGCAAGCACACTATCGTTCTACAGTGGACTTCTCCAACGATGCTTTGGTGGCAGCAGAGAAAGGATTGGCACGCCTTACCGAGGCATACCAACGCCTGATGAAATTGCAGGCATCGGCTACTACTACCGTAGAGATTGGTAATCTACGCGAACGTTGCCAAGAAGCAATGGACGACGATCTCAATTCGCCTATCGTGATTTCACATTTGTTTGATTCCGCGCGCGCTATTAATACGGTGTTTGACGGCAAAGGCACTATCTCGGAGGCAGACCTCAACGAACTGCGCGAAGTGTGGAAGACCTACGCAATGGATATTCTCGGTTTGCAACTTGACGGCGCGCAAGATGCAGGTGCGGGTTTGGATGCATACAAGGGCGCAATAGATATGTTGCTGAATATGCGTTTGGATGCCAAGCGAAACAAGGATTGGGCAACCAGCGACAAGATTCGTAACGAACTCACCGCTCTCGGCTTCACCATCAAAGATACCAAAGATGGCTTTGAGTGGAGCTTGTAGAAAGGTGAAAACTGTTGAAGCAAATTGAACACAAAATTAGTCCTGTAATAAGCAGGACTAATTTTTGTTTTATCAGCTAGCTAATCTAAAGTTGGTCCAAGGTCAAGCGCTTCTTAACGAACAAGGTGCAGGTCGTATTTATATTGAGTACGAATACAAGTAAGCCTGCTTCCACATCACCGTCCGCCAATAATCTTTCCACTCTCACCTTTCAGTTTACTTGCCATTTACGGGTTTTTGACGGGTTCATAACGGGTAGATAAAGGCACATCGTAAGCCTATTCATAGCATATCCGTATCTTTTGTATTGAGAATAAAATGAGAAAGCCGTTCTTTTCCGTGTTTATTTTCCCGAATGTAGTTCGGATACTTCGCCCTTTCTGCCAAGCAAGAACTCACCCCGCAAATCGGATGACTTGCAGGGTGAAAATTATTAGAGAAGGAGTTATTTTATGCGTTTGAAATTAAATGTATATACACCACTTTCGTTTAGATGTTGATAATTGTATTCTAATTTGAGAACCATTTTATCAGTAGTGAGACTCTCTATTGTAAAGTATTGGGCCATATGTGCTTCCATAGCATATTCAGAGTACAACTTATCTCCTTCCACTTGATATTGATAAATATCTTCTTCGTATGTAACATTATCGGGTTTGTTGTACCAAGGAAAACTTAACTCGCCATCTTCATTGAATTTCCAGATCCAATCGCCGTCATCATATGATGATCCGACTTCCTTTTCTCCATTAATTTCGGAGTCCCAATCCATTCTTGTACAATTCCATTCGCCGACAATAAGTTCTTCGAAAGGAGCATCATTAGAAAGTTTTTTCTCGCAGGATGTAAATAATACAGGCAATGTTATCATCAACAACATGGCCAAATAATAATTTATATTTTTCATAATTTTGTTGTTTTAAAAGTTGTTAATAAATTTTATTTGATTAAATCCTCATTTGTTTTTTGAGTATCAGTGTAATTAAAATCAGGATCGGGGATGCTTCTAAAAATGCAAGGTAACATAGTTCCCACACCAACTCCTATACACCCCAAACCTGTGATAGCAAATGCCGATGATATATCATCATCACCTTGTAGACCTGCAATCATGGCTGTTAAGCCGCAGATTGAACCCATAATAGCAATAGTTGCTCCAGCATATGTCCCTATACTTTGTCCTAATTCACGACGGCAATCTTTGTAATCCAAAGCAAATGGCACCAAAATGTTTGAACCAGGTGCTTGTGCTTGCAAAAATGCATAATATCCATCATTTCTACTAATTTCAAGCGTAGTCTTACCTGTGTTTTCAATTGTTCCTAACATTCTGTCATTAGTATCATAGATGGTGGTGCCAGGACGACCAACAACGGTAATTTTTTGTGTCACATTGCAAGATGACAATGCAAAAAGGATTCCTACAAATAGGAGTGTTAATTTTGTTTTCATAATCTTATTGATAATTTACAAATGAATATGGTTGAAGTTTACTATCATTATCTTTTGTTGATTTAGATGCGAAATAAAGCAAGAACCAAGGTTGCAATAGTGCATCAGGTTTGTTTATATAGATGGTTCGTAACGCATCATTTACTTTGCCTTTTTCGCGTACTTTGCCAACTAATAAAGAATTTGCAAACAAATGAGTTTCAATAAATTGATAAGTAGCTTCATTATCAAGAGAATAAGAAATACCTATATTACTTGCAGCGTAAGTGTTAGAATTGGAGAAAGAATTATTCACATCTAACGGACTTTCTGTAACTGCAGAATGTAAAAAACTTCTACCTACTCCTTGCATTTGGAATGTTCTTCCCATAGAAATTCGACCATGTGGAGGTACTGATACTTTAGGTTGATCAATGGTATAAGTCGTATTTACATTTGTTGTACTTGTAGAATTGCTACCTCCAACATTTACACCAGATAAAGCTGTGCCTAAAATTCCTCCAACACCCACAGCGCGAGCTACGCTACCTAAGTTAACTCCAACACCTGTTGTACTTCCATGGGTAACAGATGTTGTATTAGTTTGGACTGTAGGGTCATAATACATTTGGGCAACATCATTTTGATTTTGGAAGAAAGACTTTGTTCTGTCAATAGTCATCATCTGATCGCTATTATTCTCGACCATTACTTCCACCTCTCCATTTTTATCTACCAAACAATACACTATAATTTGTGCTTTTTTGATTGCTTGGTCGGAGAAGTCTTTGTTGCTTTCTTGCATTTGTAGAGTCTGGTATCCAACTCCAGATACCTCTAAAAATGAAGCCGATGAACATGACGAAAGGACCCATATCGTCATGAGCATTGAAAATAGAACTATTTTTTTCATGTTTTTGTTGTTTGTGGGACATCGGCTCCAAACGCCCCGTTAGTATAAATATACAAAAAGCGTGGAACCTTACCTTTGCTTATTCTCTGAACGGAGGTTCCTGCAAGACCCTACAAACAAGATATAAGCACATAACGCCCACGCCGAATATGAAATGCCACCAAACAGAGCAGTCCACGCATGGACGCTCTGCGGCGGGATAGTCATATCCCAAAGGGCGTTTACTGCCTTCTTGTTTTGGGTTTGTGAAATTTTGCAGGATTTCAGATTGCCAAAACAAGCGCTAATAAACGCTTTTTAATTATGTCTGCAAACTTTTTTGTGTTTGCGCTGCAAAATTACTACATTTTTTTGAATTGAGCAAAAGTAGTGCAAATAAAAATGCCATTTATGCGGATTTTGCATAAATGGCAGGAGATACTGAACTTATAATGCTATATTAAATACGTTGGCAATGGTCTTCCGAACCTATATCTTACTACGTATATCTACGAGTTCCTGGCGGACACGCAGGAGAATTTCTGCTGCACGCTGGCGGAAGTCCGCTTGGCGTTTGCCTTGCTTGAGTTCTTGGCGAATCGCCTCAATCCGAGTGATGTGCATCTCATCACGCAAATACTTGATCTGCTTGATAAGCTCAATGTTCGCCATCGTATAATAACGATTACCATGACCATCCTTGCGCGGATTGAGTTGAGCAAAATGCTTCTCCCATAATCGCAACGTACTGGCAGGAAGACCCGTCATCGACTGCGCCTCCGTCATGGAATAATAAATCTTTTGGTTCACTTCGTTCACGTTCTTAGCTGTGCGTTATACATTGGGTATTTTGAGCGTTTTGCCAGCACGAATGAGGTCGGAGGTTAGTCCGTTGAAAGCCTTCAATCGTTTGACACTCACATGGAACTTAGCCGCAATACCGCCCAGCGTGTCGCCTTGCTTGATTTTATAATAGGTGACACCATTGACGGAATAGCCCCCATTGAGCCCCGTGCGCTGCATGAGGTCAATCTCTGCCCGGCGGTTGTGGATCAGTTCTTTGGCTTGGTACGCTAAGATAGAGTCCTGCTGGTCGATATACGCCCCCGAAATAGCAATAGGCAGGCATAGGGCATATTGCTTACCGCCAGGGATAATGTCGCGCGCATACTGCGGATTCAAACGACGCAACTCCTCAATAGTAATATTCAGATTAGCAGCAATCTGCTTGAGGTGCTGGCGCTCGGAGGTGACAATAGTATCTGTGACGGGATAAAAAAGGTCCGTAGCAGGACAGATACCATGCACATCGGCATAGTTCATCGCATAAGAGGCCGCAATAAAAATAGGCAAATACCCCCGCGTCTCCTTAGGCAAAAATGGATATATACTCCAGAAATCGCGTTTGCCTCCAGCCCGATGGATGGCTTTGTTGACATTGCCCGGACCACAGTTGTAGGCAGCAATCACCAAGTTCCAGTCTTGAAAAATAGCATACAATGCCTTTAGGAATCTGCACGCAGCTTCGGTGGAACGGATGGGGTCCATTCGCTCGTCTATAAGCGAATTGATTTCCAGTCCGTACTTCTTACCCGTAGCAGGCATGAACTGCCACAAGCCCACCGCACCCATATGCGATCGCGCCTGCGGATTGAGTGCAGACTCAATGACCGGCAAATAGCAGAGCTCGAATGGCAGTTGGTGCTTGCCCAGAATATCCTCAAAGATAGGAAAGTAGTATTCCGCTTTGCGTTGCAGGCTCGCCAATTGTCGTGGACTGTGCTTTACATAGCGCAAGATATATCTTCGAACGACCTCATTATAAGGCACTTCAATCACAAACGGCAGGGCTTGTAGGCGAGCCTTATACACCGAGTCAGGCAATTCGGTAATGAGCGTGTCGGACGTACATTCAGTGGTATCCAACGATGCCAAAGCCTCGTCGAAGAAGACAGGTGGGTCTATTGGGTATTGGACGCCCTGCGGGCTATTGGACGGCGTTTCGTCTATTGGGTATTGGACGCCCTGCGGGCTATTGGACGGCGTTTCGTCTATTGGGTATTGGACGCCCTGCGGGCTATTGGACGGCGTTTCGCCTATTGGGTATGGGACGCCCTGCGGGCTATTGGGTATTGGCGATGGGCAAGTGTCCAGAACAGCTATGCTATCTTGCGCATGAAGGCTCGTGGCAATCAGAAGGAATATAAAAAGAAGATTTTTCATTAGAATGATATAGCGAGTTTTACTTCGGCAGTTCGTTGGTTTTGCATATCGTAGTAGATTTGCGGACTGACATTGAGCGATAAATCGTTGGACATATCGAAATCAAAAAGTTGCGCATCTACATACGCATCAATCAAAGATAAAGCATACACCGCCACCGTAATGAGAATCGACATGTCGCGATTTCTGAGCGAAGCATTCTGCCACTCCTTGAGTCGGCTTTGATACGTACTGGCACCTCCCATGCTGTTGATTGTATATCCTTCGGGTAGTATGGCATTGTATGACTTGTCTGGGCTATCGCTGATGGAACCGTTCTGTATGTCGTGGTAGATGTCGCGATAAGCGGTCTTGTAGCTTTCGTATTGTCCGTTGCTCCAAGTGATAGCATAGATACACCCCATGAACCCTCCATAGACAATAGGCAGCTTCCAATAACTACGGTTGTAGATTTGTCCTAATCCAGGCACAGCCGCTCCCAACCATACAGCACGCATAGGGTCGGGTTTCCAGAATAGCCGATCGATCTCCTTCTGCGTGAGTGAGTCGGTGGATAAGATTACAGCGGAGGTGGTGTCGTTGTGGTGCAGATCTTGTGATTCAGCCGTGGGGTTCCACTCGGTAGCCTCTGCAAATCGCATAGTCTGCTGTGCCGATAGGTGCATAGCAAACAGGATGGATAATATGATTAGTAAGTGCCTCAATGTATGCGTTGGATAATTTGGTTTAGTTCCTCCTCGTTGCGGAAGGTGATGACGATCTTTTGTCCAGCAATCTTAGCGGCATTTCCCAATCGCTCGGTGAGGTATTTCTGTTGGGAAGTATAGGTGTTTTTTGCCTTTTTCTCTTTTTTTGCAGGTTTGATTGAGCTGACCAACTCCTCTACTTTGCGCACAGATAATCCATTTTGTAGGATGCGTTTGTAGATGTTGAGTTGCTGTTCGGGTGAAGTGGAACCAAGGATAGCTCGTGCGTGTCCCATATCGATTTTCTTCTCTTTGATGCCCAGTTGTATTTCGGCAGGCAGTTTGAGCAAGCGCAGGTAGTTAGCCACCGTGGCACGTTTTTTTCCCACTCGCTCGGACATGCGCTCTTGCGTGAGGTGGTACTCATCCATCAAACGTTGATACGCCAACGCGATTTCGATGGCGTCCAAGTCTTCGCGTTGGATATTCTCGATGAGTGCCCATTCCATGACTTGCTCATCTTTCGCAGTGCGGATGTATGCGGGAATACTTACCAATCCAGCCATTTTAGCAGCACGGAAACGGCGTTCACCTGCGATAATCATGTATTGTTTGTTGGTGTCTTTTCGCAAGGTGATAGGCGAAATCACCCCATGCTCTTTGATAGATTGTGCCAACTCGCTGAGTGCTTCTTCATCAAAATTGCGACGGGGTTGGTCGGGGTTTGGGTAGATCTTTTCCAACGCGATCTCGCTGATAGAAGCAGCTCCCGCAGTGGAGATATGGGTGGTGTCGATGAGCGCGTCTAATCCGCGTCCTAATCCAAGTGATTTTTTCATGATTTGCTCCTCCTTATAAGTTCTTTAGCTAGGTTGATATAGTTTTTAGCTCCTTTGCTGTGCTTGTCGTATTCGAGCACCGACATACCGTGGCTGGGAGCCTCGCTAAGTCGTACGTTGCGCGCGATGACGGTGTCGAAAACTAAATCACCAAAGTGTCGGCGCACCTCATCATGCACTTGCATGGAAAGGCGCAAACGGGCATCATACATAGTAAGGAGGAATCCTTCGATACGTAGCGCAGGGTTGAGATTGGATTTGATGATTTTGATAGTATTGAGCAGTTTGGCAATACCCTCCAGAGCAAAGAACTCGCATTGCACAGGAATAATGACACTGTCGCTGGCGGTAAGCGCATTGATGGTAATCAATCCCAAGGATGGCGAGCAGTCGATGAGGATATAGTCGTAGAGAGAGCGGAGTGGCATGAGCACATGCTTGAGCAGGTTCTCTCTGTCATCGATATTGAGCATCTCAATCTCTGCTCCGACCAAGTCGATGTGCGAAGGAATAAGGTCGAGATTGGGCAATGAAGTATGCGTAATGGCTGTTTGTGGTTCAATATCGGTTACAAGGCACTCATAGATAGTTTTGTCTAATTCTCGTATGTCTATACCTAATCCAGATGATGTGTTGGCTTGCGGGTCTGCGTCAATGAGCAACACTTTTTTGCCTTCAGCTGCCAAAGCGGCAGCCAAGTTGATAGAAGTGGTCGTCTTGCCTACACCACCTTTTTGATTAGCTAATGAAATGATTTTTCCCATGTATAATGAATTGTTTTAAAAGTTTCAAAAGTTTTAACAGTTAAAAGGATTATTTGATTTTTATTTCCCACAGGTATGCAGCGTTAAGGCTGAGATTCATGGAATTAGCACGGGTGAAAAAATCCACTTGTCGGTTGTTGTAGATAGCTCCCATGCTGAAGTTGAATCGTGCTTCGAGTTGGAAGATGCCAATATGTCGTGTGCGATAATAGCATCCTAATCCGCCCGCCAGTCCCCAATCAAATGGTTTATCAATGGGGAGGTACTGTGGCGAAGTGATGCTACTGGGCAAATCGGTAGCCACATCGCGGAAGCAAAAGCCTATTTGCGGACCAAGATTGACAAAAGCACGGAAACGTGATTTGCCAAAATAGAGGTGCATGAGTAGCGGTACTTCGATATAGTCCAGCGAGCGATAATACTCTATTGAATTGGCGGTGGTGGTGATGGTTTCGTGCCATCCGCGCGGCATATAATTGATTTCTGCTTGTATGGCGCAAACTTTGTGTCCCGCATAGCGAAAAACCAATCCTCCATTGGGCATCAGAGGCGTTTGCATGATGTCAATCTTAGCCACGTTGGGTGAGAAGAGCACGGTGGAACCCATCACTCCTGCGTGCGCGCCCACATATATTTCAGGTTGGCGCAAGCGAGGTTGCGCCATACTCATAAGGGATGTGGCGCAAAGAAGCAAAATCAATATGGCAGAACGTTGCAATTTCATTGGTGTATGATGTGTACGATATGATTCTCATAGCCACCATCGGGTGCAGTAGCTTGATAGTGAATATGCGCTTGAATACCCTCCCATATCTGGTCGGAGATCAAGTGGGTGGTGTCGTTGCTATGCTGAAGCATATCCAATAATTGGCTGGTAATATCATATCCCAACAGGTCATAGCGTGGTTGGGTGGAACTGAGCTCATGGTCGAAATACTGTTCGAAGAGTTGCGTGTAGCTCTCTGGTACAGTGGGCGTTGGGGCAAAAACAGATGTGTATAACTGTGGTAGGATAATCTTCTCATTTTGCCATGAGTAGTGCGAGAAAAGGGTGATTTTATAGTTGCCGCACGCCTTGAGCAAGTGTGGCATCACCGTTTGGAGATTGCCAAATCGTTCGGTGTTGAAGATTACGATATTCTCTTTATCGCTTCGGAATGCTCCCTCAATAGAGTCGGATAGTATAGCTCGGAGGGCAATGGTGGATGCGGGCACTTGGTATTGCTTGATAGCACGATGCAATGCACTGATGCCCGAAGGGATGACTTCGCCTTCTTTGGCTTCGATAAGTATGCAATTGATGCTGTCTTTTCGTTGTGCCAGATAGCGTGCTATTGTATCGGCTTCGATTCGTTCAGAAGGATTGAACTTGAGCATGTGAGGACTTTTTTCGATACCCTCAACGCGTGAGAGGAACGGAATCAATAGCCAGATACTATCATTGGTAATCGAATCCATGACAGCGGCTACTTGTCCACCATATGCCGGGCCAATGATTACGTCAGTTTGGCGAATCTCGGGATGTTGTTGCCATACTTGTTTTAACTGGTTGGCAGATTTATCGACATCGTAAGTGAAGACTTCCAACATTTGTCCCTTTGCTTGTGCTTGGTAGATAGCGATGAGCGCTCCAGCATAGAAATCGTAGAATCGTTCCATATTCTTGTCGCGCTTGATGGCATCGGTATGCAGAGGAAGTAGGAAGGTTAGTCGGGTAGCTGTGCTGTCAATGATATGCATAGTATCAGTATGGTTCTCTGCTACATCCATTGTATAAAACATCGTAGTGTCCCATTCCACGGATATGGTGTCCGATAGGGCCATATCAACGTCATCGAATTGCTCTGCTGGTGCGATACTTGCAGGTGCATCAATCTCTTCAGGCTCTTGTTGGGCAATGATGGTGTTTTTGGGTGCTACAACTGATTGCTTGGCAGGAATCAAGATGACTTCTCCATAGCGCAATCCTTTTTTTTGCAATTGCGGATTGGCCTTTAAAATTTCCTCTTGTTTCACTCCGAAGTTCACACTGATACGGTATAAACCGATGCGTCGTTCCACTGTGTATTGATAGTATATTTTTCCATCAATCGTGTCGGTGGGATAGGGTAATAAGGTATCTTGTGCCTGTATGAGGCATGTAGTTCCGAGCAGGAACCAAAGCATAAAACTATATTTCAAGATATATCTCATAGTTGTTTGGTATATCGTTTTTTACGAATGTATATGACCGCAACTCCTACGATGGCTAACAGTGTGAGGGGGATAACAATGCTCACCACTTGTGCGGTAATCCGTTGTTCTCTTGCCCGTTGGTCGTTGAGTAGGCGTAGTGTAATTTGTTTTTGTCGTAGTGACATCCATCCAGTATCGTCTGTCAGGTATAATACCGCATTAACCATAAAATCGCGGTTGCCGAATTGCGTTTGTGTGAATCGGTCGTATCCCAATGGCAAAGGTTGTCCTTGCTGCCACTCGTTGCGAATGGTACTACCAGCAGCTACCACGATTTGTTTGGTAGGTTTACTCTGTTTGCGCAATGGGGCATGTAGTTGCATGCCCTCAGGGGGGAGCATATGGGCATAGAGTGAAGTGAAAATACCTTCTACGCTGGCAGCTACTGGGATAAAAGTGTATCGAAAATCACTTTCATCTTCGCCAAACAGACTCAGATTGACTTGGGCTGGTGTGGCAGTAAGTTTGCTGGCATATGATGTAGCCAGTAATGTGGTTTTTTTGAGTCCGTCTTCCTCTCCTACGAAATCCAGGCATGATGCCATAGTGGCACTCACTTGCATGAGATTGCGTGTGATAGGTGATTCAGGCGAAGTGAGCAACAATGGTGCATAGGTCCATGGCAGGGGTTGCCAATTGGGTTGTTGCGGATCATCGGAAACGTCCACAGGTACGGGCAAGCATTGCAGATCTTGTACCAAAACGGGATTCACTCGTATGCCATATCGGAAGAACATGTCGTTGAGGTTCACGTCGAGCGCAATAACGGGGGTGATACCACTATGCGACAAACTCTCGTTGGAGAAACGGACGCCATTGACAACCCACAAGATGCGTCCACCTTGCATGAGATACTGGTCAAGAATGTACTTATCTTTCTCTGAAAATGGCAGTTGTGGGTCAGCGATAATCACTGCTTTGTAGTCATCTAATATACCCGTTTCGCTACCCAAGATACCGCGGTCAATCTGATAGTAATAGGAAAGGGCTTGACTGAGGTCGTACACATATTCCTCAGGCAATTCACCGTGTCCTTCTATGAATGCAATCTTTTCCACTTTCTCGCGAGTGAGCGAATGAATAGCTTCTACAAAAGCAAATTCTATCGTTTCGATACTATGATTGAGGTTTTCTTCGCCACTCATGCTGAGATTATTGCGCAATAGTTTCACCACTGCGGTTTTGCCTTTATAGGTAAGTAAGGCGTATGGGTAGATGGTAGTTTGTGCAGTTTGCCCTTTGTGTGTTCGTTCGTGAATGACGGTAGGCGAAAGCTCGGTTGGCACATTTTCTGCGTTGATTGTCACTTTCACCTTTTGGCTTGCGTATGCACTCAACTCTTCAACCATGTCTTGCGTAGCACGTTGTAGACGTTGGAAACCCGCATTGAGCTCTCCATCCAAGAGAATAGTCACTTGTAGTGGTGCATCTAATTGCTCAAGCAATTGTTGTGTGGAGGGTGCAATGCTATAGCGGTGGTCATTGGTCATATCCCAACGTACCACGAAATGGTGCACTAGCACATTGGTCAGTACCAGTGCTACCAAAATCACTATGCTTTTCCAAATTTTCATCCCTCTAATCCCAATTATTTGAGCGATTTAAACACATCTTCATTGACTACTACCGGATACTTTTCGCGCAATGTGGCTACCCAAATCTTCTCTAAGTGGTCTTGATAGTCGGTAGTCACTTGTCCACGAACATCGCTATATTCTTTTGGTGCGTTGATTTTCTTACCCACAGCCACTACCACAGGGAATTCTTCTGTAGGTGTGTATTCTGCATCCTTGATCTTGAATCCATATTTATCCACAGCCGCATTCTTACCAGCAGTCCATAGCCCGCGTTCCACACGTACATATTTGACGCTGTCAATGTTCACGCGCTGATTGATGTAGGTTAGCACTGAATCTGCATCCGCACTTTTCACTATTTGTTTGGCAGCTTTGGCAGAAGCTTCATCTTTTGCATAAATTATGAATCCTTTGAATCGTGGTTCATCCCAAGTGTAGTTCTTTTTATTTGCTTTGAAATACATAGCTAGCCCTTCGGTATCCTTGTTGGCCTTGTCCCACACTTCACGGAGCGATACGTCAAAAAGTAAGATACCATCGTGGTACTCGCGTACCAAATTACGCAAATCAGGATATTTCTCCTCTAGATGAGCATTGGCATAAGCACGTACTTCCTCATCGCTCATGGTAGCAGGCAGGTTGTACTCGGCACGTGTCTTACGCAAGAAACTCTTGTCTGCTTCTTGGAAGCGCACATCTCGTCTTACTTGATTTTGCAGTTGCTGACGCATACTGTCCAATGGTTGAATGCCGCGTTTGTCAAAACGCTTGATGATGTGCCAGCCAAAGCGTGTGTAGAAAGGTTCGCAAATCTCACCATTGTTCATGCTGAATGCAATATTCTCGAATGGTTGTACCATCATGCCGCGTGTAAACCAACTAAGGTCACCACCTCGTCTGGCAGAACCTTTGTCGTCGGAATGTGCTTTGGCTACTTCCGCAAAGTCTGCACCGTTGATTACCAATTGATATAGGCTGTCAATAGTTTGTTTAGCAGATAGCAGATCTTCGGCGCCGCGTGGAGTCATCTTCATGATGTGTGCTGCATGTACCTCTTCGAATATGCCCTCTTCTTCCACCAATGCAATGTGGTAACCATAAGGCGAACGGAAAATACCTGTTACTTCGCCCACTGGTGTGTTGTACACTGCTTCTTCGAATGGGTAAACGAAACGGAATACTTGAATCCAACCCAATTCGCCTCCATTCTCTTTGCCAGCAGGGTCATCAGTCATCTCGCGTGCCACATCTGCAAAAGCTTCGGGCTCGCGTACGGTCACCCAACGGCGACCTTTTTTTATTTTTTTCTCAACACCAGTAGTTACTCGTTCGCGTGCCAACTCAATTTTTGCCAATGCTTCTGCCTCGGCCAATGAATCAGAGTTCATCGGGCATTGTATAGCAATGTGTGCAGCACGACGTGGATGCGCCATACGCTCGTAGCTCAAAACCAGCAAACTATCAATGGCTTCTTGATCTTGCATGTATTTAGGTATGGCTTGTTCGCGATAACCCGCCAGTTCTTTTTTGAAAGCTTCGGTGGTATCTACACCCTGAGCAATCGCCTCGGTAACTTTTAGCTTAAAGTTAATGAAAAGGTCTAAATACTCTTCCATTGATTTCTTTTCTAAACTGGTCTCTTTGTTGTTTTTCTCGTAAATGTACATAAACTCCGATGCCATCACGGGCTGTTCGTTGATGGTCATAAGTACTTGGTCTTCTTGTGCAAAACTGCAAAGTGTCGCACCAAGTAGCAATACAGTCAAAAATGTTTTTTTCATTGTTGTTTAATATGTTTTTTTAGTTATTTCTTTACCAAATAAAGTATCAAGACTGATATTGTAAACAAATAGCCTGCAAAATTACGAAAAAATTTTGAGATATGCAAAAAAAGTAGTAATTTTGCAAAGATTTCTGGTTATATGAAGAAAATCGGAACCTAATATTCACCATCGCCAAAGGCGATATTATGTTAATTTGTATGGTACCACTTATTACTCCTTTGCAAGTAGAAGCTGCGCAAATGCTCATTGAGGAAGCGCATAATATTGTTATCCTTACTCATTTGTCGCCTGATGGCGATGCAATGGGTTCGTCATTGGCAATGCGCCATTTCTTGGAGGCATTGGGTAAGCAAGTAACAGTGATTGTACCCAACACATTCCCCGATTTTTTGGCATGGATGCCTAAGGCCAATGAGGATATTATCTATGAAACGCAAAGCGATATGGCAAATAGTATTCTCGAGCAAGCAGATTTGGCAATTTGCACCGATTTTAACGAACCCAAACGCATTGGTTCGTTGGGTGATAAATTGCTATCGCTTTCGTGCAAAAAGATGATGATAGACCACCATTTGCACCCATCTGATTTTGCTGACCTTATTATCTCTTATCCTGCAACTCCATCTACTTGTGAATTAGTATATCGTCTTATCAACCAGTTGGCACCTAATCATTTATCGCCCGAAATAGCTACTTGCATTTATACAGGCATGATGACCGATACGGGCAACTTCTCCTTCAATTCTAATTATCCTGAGATGTATGAAATTGTAGGACAATTGGTGTCGTTAGGGGTTAATAAAGATGCTATCTACAATCGTGTTTTCAATGCTTATTCTGCTGATCGTATGCGATTGATGGGCTATTGCCTTTACCAAAAGATGCAGATATTCCCTGAGTATCATACTGCACTAATCTATTTGAGTAGAAAAGAGTTGTATCGGTTTAATTTTCAATCAGGTGATGCGGAAGGAATTGTTAATTTGCCATTGCAAATCAAGGATATTCACTATTCATGTTTCATGCGCGAGGATAAAGTGAATCCTACTGAAGTTGCTTTGGCTGGAGGGAGCAAAACGAAGATAAAGATTTCGCTTCGTAGTCAAGGAGATCGACCTGTCAATACTTTTGCACACGATATTTTTGGTGGCGGTGGACACGCCAATGCTTCCGGTGGAGAATACTATGGTCCGTTGTCAGAAGCTGTACAACGTTTTCTGGAGAATTATCAATCTTATTTCAATATACCCTAATCACCGATAATCTATCACTTACACGTCTACATCTGGAATGATGATTATGCCTTTGCATGAGGTCTGTTGTTGCACGTAGGCAATATGTTGTTTCAGTAGCGATTTCGCGTGCGCAACGTTGGCTGAGGATTCAATTCGCAAGCGAATCTGGCGGATGTGGTGATTGTGAGTGCGCGCTATGGACGGTAGAATAATACCAGAAACGCGGTTGCCAAAGCTCTGCTGTAATCGTTGTTGCAGCATTTGGCTGGCGGCTTCCAGTCGCGACATATCACGATGACGTAGCGTGAGCAATATGATACGATGATATGGTGGATAATAAAATAATTTCCTCTCTTCTAATTGTTGTTGATAAAACTGTTGATAATCATGTGTTTGCAGATGGGTAAATACTGGATTTTTAGGGTCAAAAGTTTGGATGATTACTTCTCCTTGTTGTCCTGTTCTTCCTGCCCGCCCGCTCACTTGTTCAAGCATATGGAATGCATGTTCATAACTTCTAAAATCTGGCTGATTCAACAGTGAATCGGCTTGTAGCACAGCCACCAGACTTACATCGTTGAAGTGCAAGCCTTTTGTGACCATCTGTGTGCCAATTAATATATCTACTTCGTGGGCAGCAAAGCGGTCAATGATTGTTTGATAGCTATCTTTTTTGCGGGTAGAATCCAAGTCCAATCGTGCGACGCGCGCCATTGGAAATAGTTCGTGTATTTCCTCTTCTAAACGTTCAGTACCAAATCCATGCGTACGATAAGTGGCTCCACATTTTCCGCAGACCGATGGTGTGTGAGTGGAACTGCCACAGCAGTGGCATATCAACATATTGGTCGCTTTGTGGTACGTCATACTCACATCGCAGTTCCCACACTTAGGAACTTCTCCGCAACTAGGACATTGCAGATATGGGGCATAACCTCGACGATTCTGAAAAAGTATGATTTGTTTGCCATGGGCAATCTCTTCACGTATGCGGAATACTAGAGGATCGGAGAAATGACCATACATCTCTTTGCGATGATATTGTCGTTGTAAATCAATCATAGTGATATGGGGCAATTCCAGTCCTTGGTAGCGGTTAGGCATATAGGTATAACCATATTTCCCGCTCATGGCATTGTAGTACGTTTCTATGGCTGGAGTGGCTGTCCCTAATAGTACTTTCGCGCCGTACCATTGTGCCATCATGATGGCTGCTGAACGAGCATGGTATCTGGGTGCGGGATCTTGCTGCTTGTAACTAGGCTCGTGCTCTTCATCCACAATTATCATTCCTAAATCATGGAATGGCAAAAATATAGCCGATCGTGCGCCTAAGATAAGTCTGCCCTCTTGCCTTTCCTCTTTCCCCTTTCCGTTTTCACCTTTCACATTATTATATATTTCCACTCTTTCTGAGTTACTAAATCGAGAATGATACACTAGCACTTGATTGCCGAATACACTGCGTAATCGATCGGTGATTTGTGTGGTTAAAGCAATTTCGGGTACTAAATAGAGTACTTGTTTTCCCTGACGCAATGTATCTTCAATGAGGTGGATATATACTTCGGTTTTTCCACTGGATGTAACACCATGTAGTAATGTTACCGTTTTGGTGTTCCATTGTGTACGAATTTCGGCAATTGCCCGTTGCTGTTGTGGATCTAAAGGATGAGGAGCATGCTGTTTGCCAATATATCGGTTAAGTCGTGATTTTTCTCTTTCCTCCTCACAGAGAATATGCTTCTCTACTAGGTTACGCAATATAGCACCGCTTATACCGCTTTCTTCTAACAAACAGCGGCGTTCGACTTCTGCATCCAATCGCCCAGCAATTGTAATGAAGCACTGTAGTAGTTTTTCTTGCATTTTGGCACGGTGCAATTGCTGCAGAACTTTTTGCAGTTGTTCTTCGTTTTGCAAGGATGGATGAAGATGTATGTAATGAGTAGTAAGGGTGGTATAGTTATCATCAATGATACCTGCGGGTAATGCAGCTGCCAATACTTCGCCCATCGTACACATGTAGTAGGATGAAAGCCATTCCCATAATTTTAGTTGTTGGGAAGTGATGATAGGGTAGGAATCTAGTATTTGAAGTATATCGCGTGTTTTAACGTGTTCGGGTAGTTGGCCTTTATGTTTGCGATACACGATGCCAGTAATATTTTTCTTACCAAGTGGAACCAATACCCGCACACCTATCTGCGGGCATGGCATGGCTTCTGGCACACGATATGTGTAGACGTCTGCGATCGCCAATGGCAGGATAATATCTACCAATTTATCTTCCACTTACAATCCATTAAAGCACTCCTCGCCCCATTGCCCATCGCCAATAGCCCGTTGCTATCTCCTCTTCTTATTTCCAGCAGGCTCAGTAGAGGCGATGATTTGACGGCACTCCTCCTTGGTTATTGCTGTTGCATCTGTTGTGCGAGGAATTTTATAATTACCCGTTGTGGTTTTGATATATGCACCATATCGTCCGTTCAACACTTGCATATCTCCCCAATCGTGAATAGGCAATTGTTGTTGCTTGTGATTGCTGATGATTGCAATTGCTTGTTCTATCGTAATGGTACGAGGATCTGTATTTTTTGGTAAACTGATATAGGCATTTTCATGGTGTAAATAGGGCCCGTATTTTCCTTCACCCACAACAATTTCTTTGTCGTCATAATTGCCCAATGTGTAGGGTAATGCGTTTTTGAATAATTCCAATGCTTCTTCCAATGTAATGGTAAAGATGCTTTGTCCTTTTTGCAACGAAGCAAATTTCGGTTTCTTGTCATCGCTGTTGCCAATCTGAACGCATGGACCATTTTTAGTGATACGTGCCAAAACGGGCTCTCCACTCTCTGGATCAACGCCAATATGTCTTGCAGCCATTTTGCCAGACGGAACTTGCTCAATCAGCGGATGGAATGTGTGGTAGAAATCATCTACTGTATTCACCCAGTTGGTTTCTCCTGCTGCAATAGCATCAAAACTTTCTTCGGAATGTGCGGTAAAATCATAACTTAAGATAGCGGGGAATTGTTCTACCAAAAAGTCATTCGTGATACGTCCTAAGTCTGTGGGAACTAGTTTCCCAGAGTCTGCGCCTACTATCTCGCTCTTTTGTTTGTCACTGATTTTACCTCCTTGTAGTGTGAGAATATTGTAACTTCGCTTTACACCCTCTATATTGCGGTGTTCCACGTAGTTGCGCGACTGAATTGTATCAATGGTAGATTGATAAGTCGCGGGTCGTCCGATGCCTTCATCTTCCATTTTCTTAATGAGCGATCCCTCGTTGTATCGCATCGGCGGTTTGGTGAAAGATTGTTGGCAATTAGCACTAGCTAACTGACAGATTACGTTTTCTTTCAGTTGTGCAATCGTGGAAGGGGTGTTGGTGTTCAATTCTTCATCCGACGATTGTGTATATGCACGCATGAATCCATCGAATGTCACCACCTCATGCGTAGCAGCCCATAGGTATGGTGAGTTGCTCATAGAGATTTCTATGCGTGTAGTATCTGTTTGTGCATCAGCCATTTGTGAAGCAATGGCACGTTTGCGTATAAGGTCGTATAGTTTGCGCTCATCGCTGTTGGCTCCAGCGGTTTCCTTATTCATATATGACGGACGAATTGCTTCGTGTGCCTCTTGTGCGCCTTTGGATTTGGTTTGAAATTGGCGAGCTTTGTGGTATGATTCACCATATTCGCTCAATATTGCAGTTTTGGTTGTATTGATTGCCAATGCACTCAAACTTACAGAGTCCGTACGCATATAAGTGATATGTCCGCTTTCATACAGCGACTGAGCCAACCGCATCGTTTTTGATACGCTGAAACGCAATTTTCTCACAGCTTCTTGTTGCAATGTTGAAGTTGTAAATGGTGGTGCAGGGCTGCGGTGTCCTAATTTATGACTTACCGATGATAGCGTAAATTCAGCGTTTTTGCATAACTCTAAAAATGCCCAAGCCTCTTCTTTTGTAGCAAAGCGGTGATTTAGTTCGGTTTTGAATTTCGCTTCCTCGCCTTTTTCGGTTATGCTAATAAATTCGGCAATAGCGCGATAAGTTATCACAGGCACAAAGGACTCAATTTCGCGTTCCCTTTCTACTACCATTCTGACTACTACAGACTGCACACGTCCCGCGCTTAATCCCGTGGTAACTTTTTTCCATAAAACAGGAGATAATTCGAATCCCACAATACGGTCCATGACACGCCGTGCTTGTTGGGCGTTAACTAGGTTATAATCAATTTGTCTGGGATGTTTAATAGACTCCAATACAGTGTCTTTGGTAAAGTCTTCAAAAGTTACTCGGCAAGAGTTTTTTTCATTTAGATTCAATACCTCTTTTAGGTGCCATGCAATAGCTTCTCCTTCGCGGTCGGGGTCACATGCAAGCCATACCATATCGGCTTTGGCTGCAGCTTGACGGAGTGCGTTTACCAAGTACTCTTTATTGCTATCAATGGCATAGTTTGGAGCGTATTTGTTGTTAAAATCCACGCCAATACTATTTTTGCCGACGCCTTCAATATCGCGTATGTGTCCTTGCGAGGACATCACTTTGAAAGTCTTATCCAGATATTTTGCGATAGTCTCTCCTTTGTGTGGAGACTCTACAATCATTAAGTTTTTACTCATTTTTCCACTATATGTTAAGGTGTAAATACCTCCGATTTTTCGAAAACGGCGGCAAAGGTAGTATAATTTTTCGAAAGGTGCAAATTTTTTTTGCAGAAAAAAAGCTTACTTATTTAAAGTAAAAAAAACGAAAAATTTACTATTTTCTTGCATATGTGCATTTTTTGTTGTACATTTGCAGTCTAAAACTAAAATTGTGAAAAAATGTATCTTATTTTGACTATTATTCTTGTCCTCTTTGGTGTGGGACTCTTGCTGGCAGAGATGTTTCTTTTGCCTGGTTTTGGTGTAGCAGGTATCTTTGGCTTGTGCAGTTTAGTTGGTGCCGTAGTGATAGCATATGTTAAACTTACAGCTCTTTGGGCGTGGGCAGGTCATGTGACACTGGCTGCGTGCGTAGTGCTTTGCGGTATTGCCGTGTGGGTGTTTGTCAAGAGCAAAGCTATGGATAAGATGGCGCTCGACACCAAGATTGAAGGTGGCGTGGATATGCCATCCGCTGGCAAGCACATGGAAGAGTTACAAAAATAACCCTTGCCTTTAAACTTTAAACTATAATCTTTAAACTAAAAAATATGGAAGCATTCGGTATTCTTCAAATCGTTGGCTTAGCAATCTTGGCCATCCTAGTGATTATTTTCTTCTACTATGTACCTTTCATGCTGTGGATCAACGCAGTCGTGAGTGGCGTACATGTATCGTTGGTGCAACTCTTCTTGATGCGTATCCGTAAGGTGCCACCAACACGTATTGTGAACTGTTTGATTGAAGCACACAAAGCAGGTCTGACCGATGTGAAGCGCGACGGACTAGAGGCGCACTTCTTGGCTGGTGGACATATTGAGCGCGTGGTGCATGCATTGGTGAGTGCAAGCAAAGCGAATATGCAACTCTCTTTCCAGATGGCTACTGCTATTGACCTCGCAGGTCGTGATGTGTTCGAGGCAGTGCAGATGTCCGTTAACCCTCGCGTGATTGATACGCCTCCTGTGACTGCGGTGGCAAAGGACGGTATTCAGCTTATTGCTAAAGCGCGTGTTACCGTGCGTGCCAATATCAAGCAACTCGTCGGTGGTGCTGGAGAAGACACTGTATTGGCTCGTGTCGGCGAGGGTATTGTATCTTCTATTGGTTCGGCTGAGAGCCACAAACTCGTGCTGGAGAACCCAGATAGCATCTCCAAACTCGTGCTCAGCAAAGGTTTGGACGCAGGTACAGCGTTCGAGATTTTGAGTATTGATATTGCGGATATTGATGTCGGTAAGAACATCGGTGCGCAATTGCAGATGGATCAGGCGCAAGCGGATAAGAACATCGCTCAGGCAAAGGCAGAGGAGCGTCGTGCTATGGCTATTGCTAATGAGCAAGAGATGAAGGCGAAGGCGCAAGAGGCACGTGCGAAAGTGATTGAGGCAGAGGCATTGGTGCCACAAGCTATGGCAGATGCTTTCCGCAATGGTAATTTGGGTATCATGGATTACTACCGTATGCAGAATATCCAAGCGGATACCACCATGCGCGAAGCCATAGGCAAACCTGCTAATAATGGACGCAGCAATGCTGCTAAGGGATAAGGGACGGCGTTCCGCCTATTGGATAATGGAAACATTAACCATTAGCGTGGCGTCCATTAACCAATTATGCGAATAGCATTACTGCAATACTCCATCGCGTGGGCAGATAAGGAAACGAATTTGCGCATGGCGGAAGAACATATCGCTGCATTGGCTGGCAAAGCCGATGTGGCGGTATTGCCAGAGATGTTTGCTACAGGTTTCTGTACCGATCACCCAGAATTGGCAGAAACGATGGACGGCGAGATTATCCGCCGCCTGCAAGCCGCTGCCGACCAATCAGGCGTCGCCATCGTGAGCTCATTCATCTGCCTGCCAATATCCAATAGCGCAGCGTCCCATAGCCAAGCGAAGCTCGTCAACCGTGGTTTTATGATCAAGCCCTCGCCAATAACCAATAGCCCTTCAGGGCGTCCAATAGGCGGAACGCCGTCCAATAGCGAAGCGTCCATAGAGATTCAGGATAAACGCCATTTGTATGCCCACGGTGGAGAAGATTTGTTCTTCCAACCTGCACAGAAAAGGCATATCTTTGAGTATAAGGGTGTGAAATTCCTGTTGCTCGTTTGCTACGATTTGCGGTTTCCTGTGTGGGCGCGCAATCAGTCAGGAAGCGACTATGATATTATTTTGGTAGTGGCGAACTGGCCAGAGGTGCGTGTGCAGTATTGGGATGCCTTGGTAGCAGCCCGTGCCACAGAGAACCAATGCTATATCGCTGCCGTGAACATGGTGGGTACAGATGACAAGGGGCTCAATTATAATGGCCATTCGGTGGCGTATGACACGCGTTTGCAACCTATTGTCAGTTTTGCTGACAACGAAGAGGGCACGAAGATAGCTGATTTCGACATTGCTGCCCTACACCATTTCCGCGAGGTGCTACCACTATGGAAAGATGTGGACCAATTTGAACTCAAGAAGTAATCCACTTCGATACATACTTTTATATGATAGTGTACAAAAAGGCGGGATTATGACCCGCCTTTCATGTGCTGTGAGATAAAATACCCGCGGATAGAGGGCTTGCCTCCTGGCTTATCTTTCTGTTCGCGCCAAGCTTGTTCCAATGCAAGCCACTCGGGCGAACCTTTTACCAATTGGTTGTATGCCTTGGAGGCAGTACCCAACCGCAAAGTGCATTCTTTCTCCGTCTTGGACTGCGGATTTTTCTTGTAATCACGTGGATGACTACTGCGAGCGGTATATTTGGTACCATAGCGCTCCATGAGCCACATGTCACAATTGCGACCAAACACTTTTCCAGTTGCTTTTACAAGCATTGCAATTAATTGTAATCTTGCCATCGTTTATGTTGTTTAAGTTAATAAAATAATTTTGGTTAATATACTATAATTGTTTATAATTTTGGTATAGCCCCCACCAAAATGCTACCAATTACGGGTTCATAACGGGTTCTTGACGGGTTTATAATAAGACATCACTAGCCCATCCGTAGCACATCTATATCTTATCATTACGCTATAGTATCTATAATATCTATAACATCTATAACGTCTATTTACTATCAAAATGCTGTTTGGGTATTTTGGGTAAATAGGGTATTTTGGGTATTTCGTTGTTACCCATTTTACCCTAAATACCCACTTTACCCTTACGCAATTTTTGCACCTCTCTTATTGTATATTCCTTGCGCAACACGCACAATTTCAGTTGATTGAACATACTTATCAATCCATTTCTCCATCGTCCTTACGCTCACTCCAAGGACTTCTGCCTGCTTTACTGCCTCCTGCTTGGTGGAGCATTTGTTGTACCTTCTGACGCCGCCTGACCCATGGGCATTCCCCCGAAGCTACATTCAAAAAAATGTAGCCTATGACAATAAAAGTAAACTTTTCTTGCACATATACATTTTTTTTCGTACCTTTGCAGCCGAATCATGACCTACCAATGGAACATACGCCATTTAACTGCGGTGGAGCAAGAAGTGCAACAGCAGTTGGAGAAGGAACTGAACATCAGTTCCGCAGCTGCGCGTATGTTGGTGGTGCGTGGCATACAAACGGCTGATGAAGCACGTGCGTTCGTGCGTCCGTCACTCGACAAACTGCATGACCCTTTCCTGATGAAGGATATGGACAAAGCCGTAGAGCGACTACATAAAGCCATTACGCAGGGCGAGAAGATTCTTATCTACGGCGATTACGATGTGGATGGCACGACTGCCGTGGCGCTGATGTACCGTTTCTTAGGGGGTATAGGACGCGGCGGAGCCGCTATGGGACGCTCGCAAAGCGAGCTAATGGATAATGGTACAATATCCAATAACCCAGAGGGCATCCAATACCCAATAGGCGGAACGGCTTCCAATATAGATTATTACATTCCTGACAGATATACAGAGGGGTACGGTATCTCGCAGCAGGGAATAGACTATGCAGCGGAGCAAGGGTGCGGATTGATTATCACGCTGGACTGCGGTATCAAAGCCGTAGAGAAAATTGCCTACGCCAATAGCAAGGGTATTGATGTGATTGTCTGCGATCACCATACGCCTGGCGATAAGTTGCCCGAGGCAGTGGCAGTACTGAACATGAAGCGCCATGATTGTCCATATCCATACAAAGAACTCTCAGGTTGCGGTGTTGGCTTCAAACTCGCACAAGCATATACTCAAAGGTATTTGGTGGATAATGGACGCTCGCAAGGCGAGCTAATGGACGGTGCAGAGCACCTAATGGATAATGGTACAATATCCAAGAGTGCAGCATCCCATCTCCTGCCTCTCATGCAGCTATTGGCGATGTCTATTGCTTCGGATATAGTGCCTATCACAGGTGAGAACCGCATATTGGCGCACTATGGTATCAAGCAACTCAATACCCAGCCTTTCACAGGACTATCGGCTATCATGCAGGTGGCAAGCATTGAGGCGAAGAAGATAACTATCAACGAATTAGTATATAAGATAGGTCCTCGTATCAACGCTTGTGGGCGCATGAAGTCGGGGCGCGCTGCTGTGGAACTGCTGCTGACAGATGACCCTGTTTTTGCACGCAAACAAGCCGAAGAGGTCAATCATCACAACGAAGACCGCCGCGACTGCGATACGGAGACAACGAAAGAGGCGTTGCAACAGTTGCACGATGATCCTACCTATGCCAATCGCCGTTCGACAGTAGTGTATGCACCCCATTGGCATAAAGGTGTGGTGGGCATTGTAGCTTCGCGTTTGACGGAGACGTATTATCGTCCGACAATCGTGCTGACGGCAGGCGAGAATGGAATCATTTCGGGTTCGGCGCGTTCGGTAGGAGGGTTTGATATCTATGCTGCTATTGACTCGTGTCATGACTTGCTTACTAACTTTGGCGGACATAAATACGCTGCGGGATTGAGCATGCATATAGATGATTTGCCTAAGTTCCGCGAACGTTTTGAGGCATATGTAGCAGCGCATATACAACCTAATCAACTGCAACCGACATTGGATATTGAGGCAGAGTTGCAGTTGGGCGATATTACCAAACCCTTCTACAATGTGCTGCGCCACTTGGAGCCCTTTGGTCCAGGTAATCCGCGTCCGTTGTTCGTATCGCGCCGACTGATTAATCACCGCGATACGCGTGCTGTGGGCAAAGAGCGTGAGCATCTGAGATTGGATGTAACCGACCGTATGAATGCCATCACGGGCATCGCCTTCGGGCGTGCCGATATGGCAGAGTATATCCAAAACGGCAACGCCGTGGATATTTGCTATGAATTGAATGAAAATACATTCAATCATTATACGAGTATTCAAATGATGGTACAGGACATCAGAGCAATTAAGAATTAAGAATTTTGAATAAAGATATGTTTAGTGAATTAGAGACCAAAGGTCCTCGTCTGCGTCGAGGCAGTATTGAAGTAGTTTGTGGAAGTATGTTCTCGGGCAAGACCGAAGAACTTATCCGTCGTATGAAACGTGCACAGTTTGCTAAACTGAAAGTAGAAATCTTCAAACCCGCTATAGACGTGCGCTATAGCGAAGCTGAAGTCGTCAGCCACGACCGCAATGCTATTCAGTCCACACCTGTGGATAGCAGTCAGAATATCCTCCTCATGGCCAATGACGTAGATGTGGTGGGTATCGATGAGGCACAATTCTTTGATATGGGTATTGTGGAGGTAGCCAACGAGTTGGCTCGCCGCGGTATTCGCGTGATATGTGCGGGCTTGGATATGGACTTCAAGGGCGTGCCTTTTGGACCAATGCCAGCGTTGATGGCTATTGCAGACGATGTATATAAGACCCACGCTATCTGTGTGCGTTGTGGCGATTTGGCATATGTGAGCCACCGTACCGTGAGCAGTGACAAACGTGTCTTGCTCGGCGAAACCGAGAGCTACGAGCCACTTTGCCGTGCTTGCTACGAGAAAGCGAAGAATCAATAATCTCATTGCTTCCCGAACCGTACTTATCGTGTATTTCACATATCAAAATAGTATTATTAATATTGCCATTCTGGGAGTGCACGTCTTTGTGCAGTTGACGGCCGCTGTCCTTATATATATAAAGAGGCATGAACCCAATGATCGATCGTGGAAGTATATCTTTGTGTTCTTTACTGCTTCTGCTGTTGCTTCTATGGGGGAGATATTGATTACTATGGGTAGAACAGCGATGTTGGATGCTTACAAATTGATGAATCCGTATATTATTATTCCTGGATTTGTGATTTTTTCTTTGCTGATGTTCTATCTGATAGAACGTATGTCGCCTCATTGGTGTACGCTGAAGCGTATTACGTTGATTTGTCTGCCGTGGTTGCTGTTGGTGGGGATTCTTAGTGCGGATGTGATGTTGAATGGTATGACAGTCTTGTATCGCATTAATGATATTGCGGAGAATAAAGGTGAGTTTGATATATGGGTGCGTTTGGCTCTGTCTTTGCTATTTATTCCATATGCATTGTGGCTCTGCTTTTTGCGCTATCAATGGCGTCAAGAACTTCGCAAACGTCCTTTGCTGGTATGGCTGCTGGTGCTGACATGTCTGTTGTGTCTTACCTATCTGGGTAGTAGAGGTTTGCAACTTTTCCCAATGTATATTGCTCATGAGGTATTGTACTTGGCTCTTACTATATTGATTTTGTATGTGACTTATTATGAGCGTCTGCATATTCCCATTGAGACTGTGAAATCCTACTATACGCCTAAGCCCATAGGGGCTACTCCTTCGGAGGGTGCTATTAATCATGCGGTGGAATCGTTGCGTGCATTGATGGAGGATGAAAGTGTGTGGGCTGATGCCGAACTGACTCGTGATCATCTTATTCAATTGGCAGCAACGAATCGTACGTATGCTCAGGTGGCTGCGAAGAAAATGGGCTTTGAGGGCATCATGGATATGCTCCATCACCGTCGTGTAGATTATATATGCAAACAGTTGCGAGAAAATCCGCAAGTAAATATTCAGTCGTTATTTTTTGATGCGGGCTATCGATCACGTGCCACAGGTTGGCGTCATTTCACGGAGATTGTAGGTTGTACGCCTACCGAATTTATAGAAAAAAATATTACCCCCCCCCATTAGAGGTTTGTAAATTGCTGATTGATAGTGCATTATGGGTATGTTGGAACTGGTTTGCCAGTTTCGTTTAGTTCTTTAGTCGCTCTATATGAATGAGTAGGTACAATATAATGAAATCTTAATATTTGTCACTATTTTCTATAATTTAGTCTGTTTTTGCCAAATTGAAACACGTTTTTGCTGCTATTAAACATTGTTTCCGAGTATTCTTTGTATATTTGCACGATTTTTGGTTTTTATGATTGTGTAAACATATAATCAATGCTATCTAATACAAAAATATTAGGATTATTATTAGTAGGTTTGGCCATTTGCAGTTGTGCGATGTATCTATTATCTGGGGTAGCTGATGAGTCCTTGGGTGGCTTTGAATCTGCGTCGTATGCACAGTATCAAATAGACATGTCTGGTGCGTCTTCTTTTACCAATGCATCTATAGATGAAATCAATGATGGTGGTTTGGTGTTGAGACGTACAGACGTATTAAAATCGCGTAATTCGCTTTTTCCTCATCGTTCTGTTCGTTTTGTTTCATCAGCTTCAGTTCCTTCAGTATCATCTATATCTGGAGGTTCAGCAGGTGCGCGCATGACTATTCATACTACTTCTTCTGCTGAGTTTCATTCTTTTGGCGGAGGAGGTTCGGCTGTTGGCAACATAGGAGGCACACTACGTACATCTACACACAATCAATCTTCAGCGATGAGTGCGGCTCCTATATATGCCACCAGTGGGAATACGCAGTTTTTGGCTTATAGGGGAGAAAAGCAGAGTAGCGAATTTGATTCAGGTGCTACGTCGATGGTACAGTCTGCTGCAATTGCGGATAACACGCAAATTACTCAAGGGAATCCATTTTTATCCAATAGTTACGAGCATTTGATAAATAACGGTTCGCTCAAAGGTGGAGCGCTATATGCCAATGCTATTAATAGAGTAGCTCCTACTGTAGGTAATTACTGGGATTATTACAATGCATGGCTTAATAGTTTGGTTGGTGATACCGAAAGTGGATGGTTGTATGATGGCGAAGGTGGTATGACTTATTTTGATAAAGCAGGTTTGGAAGCGGCCTGGGAGCAGTTTGAAGCCTTCTTGGAAAGTCAAGGTGTAATGCCAGGTACCGTGAGTTGGGATACCAGTTGGGATGCTTTCTGGGCATGGTTTAGTGCTTATGGTGAGGAAGGCTCGTATGATAGCAACCATATGAATGAATGGTATCGCTTGCCACTACCAGATGGAAGTTGGCTGCTGTGTGTAATGGCTTTATTGTATGCTGTTGTTATCTATATTCGGCAGAGAATAAAGTTGTTAAGCAACAAGAATAACATGAATGATATAACGCGTTAAAGAATACTTAAATTGATAGACTATGATAAAATACACATTTCATAAAGTAGTAGATGCTATGTGCAGACGTTTGTCTTCTATTCGATTGCAACAAGTATGCTTCTATATAGCCGCGATTGTGGTACTGGGTAGTTGTACGTTTTATTCACAACTTACTATTACTGCTTTTCCAGAAAATGCCGGTGGTGTGTTTGTTGCTACTGATTCTACGACTAAACCTACTGAATATACTGAGTCTGCTACTAAAAATCAAGGAAAATTTTTGCAACCTAATCATGCATATTATTGCTACGCTCAAACCACGGATACTAACTATTTGTGGGCAGGATGGTTTAAAGAAGATAAAACAACATTGATCTCTACTAATCAGGATGGAGACTCAATATCTGTAACAACTACAAGTCAAGATGACAAGAACCCAGTTGAATATAATTATTTTGCATTATGGGTTATCCCCAAAGTGACAGCAGTAAAACCAGAAAGTACTGAAGTAATCAAAATTACCGATCCTACGTCAATGTCTGATACGGTACACGTTACCTTTACTTTGGAGGATGATGTGGCGGCTGATAACTTTAATTTGACTGAGACAGGTGATCCATTTTATTATGGCGATGTGAGTTATACTACAGGTAGTTACGCGGTGCCATTTATCTATAATATCACGGGTATTCACAATGCTGGTATAAATGGTGGAGAGCAAACACCTAACGAGGGTACACTTACGCTAACTAGTAAATACAAAGGGAGTGATTCTTCTCCTACATCACAAACGGCAACTATTCAGGTGATTGAAGACTATACACCTGAGTTTACTACGATAGACAACTATACAGCCACATCTATTGGTGAACACTTAATCACTGCGTTAATTCCTTCGGGTTTGAATTATGCAGCCACTAATGGGGAGTGGAATTTTAGCATAAAAGATGAGAGCCACCCGGGCTATTTTAATGTGAATAGCAACCCTACAAAGGATGATGTAACTGTGTTATTTGCCCCTGCTGTGAATGAAAATGCGACGTGTACTGCTACTTTTGTCATTACATGTACATATACAGACCGTGCACCTGTACCTAATCGGATTACCACCACCAAAGAAATTCCGATTAGTATCACACTCCAAAAAGTGGAAAATCCTGTGTTACAGTTTATTGATATGGAGACTGGTGAAGATATTTCTTCTATGGCTATGGGTGAAGCGCAGTATCCTAATAGTATATCCAAGTCAGTTCGTTTATCCAAAGCATTGGTTAGTAGTATAACATATGAATGGATTGGCAATACAAACGACTATTTCGCTTATTCAGCCGATGAATCGAATAGCGTGATATCCATTAGTTTGGCGGGAAATACCCCTATTGGAGCACATAGTGCAACATTAAAAGTATCAGCGACTACTGAGCAAGGTGGCACTATAACTGATGAAGTGAATATATCTGCTAAGGTTATTTTAGCTACACCAGCTTTGGAAGGTTTTGGTAGAAATGACGAGGTGCTGTTAGTTTGGGAGGCAATAGCAGGTGTGTCTGGGTATCGAATTAAATATGCACAAACAGCTGACGCAAAATTAGATAATCTTACCTCTACGTATCCGACTTCAGGATTGCTTCCTGCTGATGCTACAGAGCAAATTATACAGGGATTAACAAATTATAAGCAATATTCTTTTGTGCTTATTGCGGTATATTCGGATGCTGAAGAGTATAACAAGTCGTCTAATATTGTGACTGTAGTACCTGTTTCTCCACCAGATGTGATTACTATCAGCAATGCTATGCATACTGGTATTTATACTGGAACCGAGAAAAATGGTGATTTCCCATATAAAACGAAACGTGAAATAGATGTATCTGCTGCATTTGCAGGAGACAAAGCAATATTTGATCGTCTGTATATTTTTGGTTTGACGGTAGGTGATAATAATGACAGTGTTACATATGACAATGCCACAACACAATGTTATATTTATAATCGAATTGATGGTGAGACATATTCTCTTCAACCTGCATCTACCAAGCAAATTGTGGAAAATATGAATACCGAATCAAAGAATACGACCTATTTTAATATAGAAGCGAACAACCAGAAAATTTATTTTACGGGGTATTGTCCGTATGCCTCGACAGGTATCACTTGGGAAGAAAATGCGGTGGTATATATTACAGGTGATGGTACAAAATCTATTGACATATATATTGATAGTCTTCAACTCTATTCGAGAATGAAGGATAGTAATGGAACAACTACGCGTAATGTTACATCTGAAGAGGCAGCAAATGATATTATAGGAACAGGTGTCGCTGCAATGCAAGGTAGTGGGGCTGTATTTACAGTCAATTCTACATCAGCAAATTTTGCTCCAAAGTTCCATATCTGCGGCCATAATACTTTCAAGGCAGAACAAGGTATGAGCTTATACCTTAACGTTAAGAAATCTATTTTTTTTAATAGCGTAACCCTTACGGGAACATATACCCAATCATCTTCACCGATTCAATGTTTAATTACTGGTAATAATCAAAGTACACAGTTGACTATAGATGATGTTTGGCCTACGAATGTGGCTGGTACTACAATTACAAATACTAATGGTGTGTTGTTGTTAAAAAAAACAGATGATGTTAGTGGTGTAACTACAGCTCCTCT
The DNA here is from genome assembly GCA_045578255.1 of Paludibacteraceae bacterium. Taxonomy (GTDB): domain Bacteria; phylum Bacteroidota; class Bacteroidia; order Bacteroidales; family Paludibacteraceae; genus Colicola. The sequence continues at coordinate 56,169 of JAZNJW010000015.1, read as the reverse complement.
CATAGATTTAGGTAATGCAGATGCGCAATTAAATATCAATGGAGGACAAATTTATTTTGAAAATACGGATAATATGCCTATTATAGCATATCGTATGATGGTTCGTACAGATAAAGTATCAGGTAACACTTTGACAAATTATCTTTATGGTACATGCAATGTTACGGGATATAATCAGAATCAGACAAGTCATACTAATATGGAAACACTTCATGATGGTGGCGTGTTGCGAATTCAAGATGGAACCATAAATAGTGCCAGTGGCGTAAGTACACTGAAATGCCCTACAAATACCACTATTGATGGTGGCTCATTTAATTGCGATATTCAGGCTGGTTCTGCAACTAATATAACAAATTCGGATGGGTTAGCTCTTCATAAGTTCACCGCAACTATGCAGACTGCTTATGGTCAGGTGGTAAATGGCAAAGCAGAAATATCCAATTTTGGTAAACTGGTAGATGATTTATTCCCATTAAATGATAATAGTGTGGGTGCAGGATATATTGACGGTTGTTATCACAGAATGTTGAGTATGTATTATGTAGGAAACAGAAAATATGGTTATTCTAGTCTAGCTCCAGACAATGATAATCTGTATTTGATGCTTCCATACTATTCAGGTTATGTACATTTTGCATTGCGTATTTGTGCCCCAGAGTTTGTCGCTACTGTTCGTGGTGTACCTACCAACTTGGGTGGAGGCATTAATCATGTGGAAGCAGCAACAGATACCATTGACCGATTGCTATATATGGAGATTGATGATTTTACACGTCAAGTGTTGGATGGCTATAATGCACCGAATAATGTAGTGCTTACATTGGATGTAGATAAACCTAATTACGAAACAATTGATGAGGCGGAAACTTACAAAGTGGATGGAAAAGTATATATGCTCAAACCTATTGTTGCGGATGAGTGGATGCTTTTTACTCCTCCCTTTGATGTCGCCAATGTGTATGTGATAGAGTCTTATCCAGAAAAGCAATTGAAGAAAGATTACAAGGCAGTTCGTGGACAAATTCCGTCGGAGAATGTAGTGGCTGCTCGCAAAGAGCAAGCAAAACGATTGCTGGACTTGTACCTATTTTGGTACTACGAAGAGATGGGTATAGGTGCGCCATATGATTTCTTTGATAAGAATAGTACTACAGATATTGATGGGGATGGAACGTCAGAACCATATGGAAAGTTTGTGTTGGATTGGATGGCACATGAAAAAGCAAACAAGATTGATGCCTCGGCAGCGGATAATGCATATATGCCATCTGTTGAAAAACTACAACATTTTACGGGTGACAATGCAAGTTCTGCACACTATTACTTATATCATGCAACTGATAATTGGGCTTTCGATAATAGCACTCAAAAATTCTCTGCCGAAGAAGCGGGTGGATGGGAGTATGTAGATGTGTCATCAAATGGAGATAATACCATCATGGAGAAAGAGAAGGTGTATGCTATTTATTTCCCACACAACGTGATTGGGGGTAAACATGATCCTTCAACCAACTGGGATTATTGGACAGGCAAATATTTGCTGATTGAGAGTATAGATAAAGTGGTAAGTAATCCAGCAAATCCAGATTCAAATGATCATTGGATTTTGGGTAGTAACTACGCAAATACGGTACTTCAAGGAGAGGTTTCTACAGGTGTAGCGTCAATGCGAGGTAATGCGACGTTTGCTGAGTTGAGCAATCTGGAAAATAATCCTACAGCTACTTTATGGACATTGGAAAAAGATACTTCAGGAGATCGTGATAAACATGATTTTGTACGCAATATGGATGGTGGTTTGCGCCCTACCGAGGGTTGTATGTTAGCGAATGTACCAGCTCCGGCGGGCATGCGTGCGAGGACAATTAACTATAAGACGGGTGAGGTGACCTATGAGAGTACTCCAGAAAATGAAGACACTTCAGGCATAAGTACGGATGTACCAACCATCATGGGAGATATAACACTAGTAGTGATACCCACAGAAGAAGGATTAACTATCCAACCTCTCAAAGCACAACATGTGATGCTACTCGATGCCGCAGGACATGTACTGTTGAACCAATATCTCAACGAAGAAATATGCGTGAACCTGTTGACAGGAGTGTATATCGTGCGCGGAGAATACGAACAAGTGAAAGTGGTAAAGAAATAGAATACTAAACATGTAACGAAAAAAACATAAACTCGCCTAGTTCCATGTGAATTGGGCGAGTTTTTTTGTAGTTGATTATAACTTTATAGGGACTTCATACATTTGAGATGCCTTATTGAATTGCTTAATAACTAACGAATCACTAACAAATCACTAACGAATAACTAACGATTTCCTGCTGAAGTATATGGGAAAACGGGAAACTATAATCAACAAAATTATAACGATTAGACCAAAAATCACCTACAATTATTCGCCAATAACAACAAATATACACGACAAGTGATTATTATGACGTTCTCGTATCGCCCTTCCACAAAAAAAAAGCACCCTGAAAGGTGCTCTCATTGTCGAGAAGAGGCGACTCGAACGCCCGACCCCCACGTCCCGAACGTGGTGCGCTACCAACTGCGCTACTTCTCGGATTTGATACTGCAAAGGTACAAAAAAAATTGTATATGTGCAAAAAAATGATGAAAAAGCCCTAAAATGATGTCGTTTTTTAACCATATTTTACGATTTATGGCATAGTTTTTGCTCTAATGGGTGTGTATTTAGAGAATGCCCCAGTTGGTCTATGGCAAACGCCTTGCGGGCTATCGTTGAGACTTTAGGGAATTAAGGTATAAATTTTAAGGGATTTTAGTATGAAACGTCTTGGATATCTGATATGGCTCATTCTATTGGGTACAACTTTACCTACCCAGTTGCTCGTAGCTCAACATACTTTGTCTGGTACGGTGTTGTCAAAAAACAATGGTGCACCCGTAGAAATGGCCACTATTCGATTATTCGCCTATACAGAAACGCCACAAGGAAAAGACTCTACACTCGTACAAGGTGCACAAACGAGTTACGACGGCATGTTCGTGCTGAATAATATTCCACAGGGGAAATACCGTTTGTTGATTTCTTCTGTTGGTTTTGCAGACTTAGCCAGAGAAATAGAAATGCCCAATGATCATTTGGACTTGCCAGTGATACGTATGCAAGAACAAGTTCAGCATCTGGCAGAGGTGAATGTACAAGGACGTGCCGCTGAAATGACCGTCAAAGGAGATACCATAGAATACAATACGGCTGCCTATCAAGTGGGAGAGACTGCTATGGTGGAAGACCTGCTCAAAAAAATGAATGGCGTGGACGTGGATAAAGAAGGTAATGTGACAATCAATGGCGAAGAAATCAAAGCCGTTCGTATTGATGGAAAGAAATTCTTTGGCAATGATGTGCAAACAGCCACAAAGAATATTCCAGCCGAAATGATTGAGAAAATTCAAGTGATTGACGAGAAAAGTGAAATGGCTAAACTCACTGGCTTTGAGGATGATGATACCGAACGAATTATCAACCTGAGTCTGAAAAAAGACCGTAGAAAAGGCGTGTTTGGCAATTACTCAGGCGCCTTGGGTGCTGACTTGGTGACTGCCAACGAACAATGGGTGGGCTATGGAGATCCCGCATTGGGCAATACGCCAGAAGCACGAACAAAACACTTCTTTGAAGATGACTTTCGATATAGTGCGAACATCTTTACCAATATCCTCTTAGGCGAAAGCCAAACAACGATTATTGGTAGTGCCAACAATACCAACGATATACGTTCGAGACGTGGTAGAGGACCTTTTGGCGGACAGAATGCTGGCGTGACATGGTCGGAGAATCTGGGCGTGAATACGAACCTTGATCTGACGAGCAAAATAGACAAACGAGATGGCAAATCATCGTTGCTTCTGGGCGGTGATGCTTCGTTCAACCACTCAATGAATGATACACGTACACAATCTAACAAAGAGAGCTATACCGATGAGTTTACCTATATCAATAATGATTCGACCAATAAACTATCGCACTCGTGGGATGCACAAATGCGCTTGGAGATGGAATACCAAATAGATAGTCTCAACAAACTGATTTTGCGTCCGACTATCAGCTATACAAATAATCAATCCAACTCCTTCAATGCTTATACTTTTGACCGAGATACTGTGATTGATACACTCAATCAAGTGGTTCGTATCAACGATGGCTATCAGAATCAAGAAAGTTTGTCGGAAGATATATCCGCTGGCTTGCGTGCTATCTACAACCGAAAATTCATGCGCCCAGGACGCGCATTAACCATGCAAGCTAATATGAATTTTACCAATACCAAAGGAACTACGCAAACCTACGCATACGACAAAATGCGCGAAATGGCACTGGTGGACCAACGCACCCTATCGGGCAATGATGCGTATAGCTATTCGTTGCGCACATCATATGTGGAGCCAATCTACAAAAATAATCACCTGTTGGAAATGGTATTGTCTGTATCAGGAAGAAATAGAATATCCGAGAAAAACCAATTTGCAAAAGATTCATTGACAGGCGAATATACGGTGTATGATAGTGTGTATAGCAATAATTTGCACAATAGTCTCTATTCGGAACAATTGGAACTGAACTACCGTTGGGTGGATGAGAAATTTGACCTGATGCTAGGCGCACGTGCCATTGCTCAACAAACCCACTCACGCACCTATTATGGAGGCATCCTCGCGCGCGACACCTTATATAACAAGTGGAATTTCTCGCCAAACATGAATTTTCGATATAAATTTGAACGCAAGAAATTTGCTCGAATCATCTATCGGGGTACCACTCAACAACCATCTATTACGCAAATGGAACCCGTGCGCAACAACTCGGATGCGCTCAATGAGACGGTGGGAAACTTGAGCCTGCAACCTGCCTATAACCACAACGTATTTATGATGTACTCCAGTTTTAACCAAGAGAAATTCTCTAGTTTTATGACGGGATTACGTGCCACTTTGACAGAAGATGCGTTGACCAATAATACTATATACGACCAGTTTGGAAAACGCTATATGCAGACCGTGAATGCGGATATTATCCCATGGAACATAGGGTGGGATATGATGACCAATATGCCGTTCTACAAGAAGATGTTTCAATTGCACTCGCGTACAGCAATCAACTACAACGAGCGCGTAGCATATGTGTTGCGCGAACAAGATGCAATAGAAATTGAACAGATGATAGCAGCGAATGCAATGCCTTTGGGCGAGGCTTCGCATACGGGAAACTTGCGCGTGAGTAGCGACCTCTCGCTGCGCTTTACACACCCTCTTGTGGACATAGGCATCCGCAATACGAATATTTATTCGCTGACCCGTAACTCACTCAACGATCAAAGCAAGAGCCATGTAGGCGACTGGATCATTGCAGGCGATGTAACCTTTCACTTGCCTAAAGCATGGAACATCTCTACTGACGTGGGCTATACAGCACGCTATGGCTATACTGGCATCAATGACCCAAATGAAATAGTATGGAATGCATCGGTGGATAAGACTTGGGGGAATGCCACCCTTACACTGCGCGTGTATGACCTCTTGCATGACAAAAAAAATATTATACAGACAGTGGGAGAAGACTATGTGAGTTATAAGAAGTTTAATACACTGCCTACGTACGCGATGCTGACTTTTACCTACAAACTCAACCGCATGGGCGGTAATAAAGCCACTGGGCGTGCGGCATGGATGCAACAGATGGTGGAAAGTGGCGGACCCGGTGGCCCTCCACCACATATGAGGTGATAGAGCGGCTATGGACGCCCAGCGGGCTAAGGGACGGCGTACCGCCTATTGGCTATTGGTGAGGAGGCGGTGGGCAAAAGGGCTATGAGAGAATTATACCTAAACCAACGAAACTAAAATAGTCGATTATTCACATTTTTTGGACGTTTGTTCATAAAATGAAAGAGTAATTTGTGTAATTGGTGCAATTTTAGTAATTTTGCGCGAATTATTATTATTTTAGTTAATAATCAGCATGATTTTTGCATGAAAATTAGTTGTTTGATAATATTTCTCTTTTTGCTATTTGGCGCAAATGATTGTCTTTTTGCGCAAGAAAATGGCGTATTTACGCACCAATGGAATACAGATAGCACCATCACTTTTACATATGTGGATTCTACGGCTCATCGTGTGGCTATAGAGAGTAGTTGCCTTTTGCCAAAAGAGGACAAAAGCTTTGCTGGGCGTCAAGTACGTTGCGCGATGCGAGAGGTGGCTCCTTCGGTATGGCAAATCACTACACGACGCGCTATCACTCCCGATTTATACACTTTTCGGTTGTTTGTGAATGGTAAACAGCAAATGCAGTTACCTCACTACGAAACCATTTGGAAACGCAATAAGCAGTTGCATATCCTTATTATAAGTGGAGAGCCACAGGCAGATTTATATTTGGAAACATCTTTGCGTGGGCGGATTGATACACTTGCTTTTCTTGGCGAGAAAGGCAATACGTTTGATGCAGTAGTGTATTTGCCCAATGCATATTCTGATACTGTCGTTTACCCTGTACTATATTTACTTCATGGTATCAATGGTAATCAATATGATTGGACGGGGCAAGGACGTCTGGCGCATATAGTGGATAACCTAATAGCGGAAAAACAGATTCAACCATTGATAGTGGTTATGCCTTATTGTTTGCTATCGGAACCCAAATTCCACGAGCATGTGAAAGCAACCAATGTAAGCAACTATGGCGAAATACTTTCTGGACAATTTGAAAGACAGTTTTATGAGATACAACGTTATGTCCAGTCGCATTATTCTGTACAAGAGCAGGGCAACGCTATTGCGGGATTGAGTTGCGGAGCGCGACAAACAATGAATATAGCTCATGATGATTCAACGTATTTCAGCTATGTAGGCGCTTTCTCTCCTGTAGTATCCGCACAACAACTTCCCGATGCACAGAATAATATTGCCTATTGGGTAGGCGCTTGCAGTGATGACTGGATGTTTCGTGGCAATGCAAAGCGCTTGGTGAAAGGATTGAAAAAGAAACAAATTCAGCCCATTTATGTGGAAAAATCAGGAGGTCATACATTTGCCAATTGGCGACGATTTGTAGCTGAATTCATTGTATGGGCTTATCCGATAGACACAACACAAACAAATCTATAAGTTATGATACGAAAACTTTGTATTTATCTGCTTATGGCATTACCACCTATGCTGATGGCGCAAGAACGTGAAGAAATGATTCCATATGGTGATATGGACCAGTGGATTGTCCGCTATATTAAAGAGTCAAAAATTCTTGGCGGAGCTACGAAAACACTATATGCCATCGGCAGCACTGACACCATTCGTGAGAATGGCGTATATATACCAGCAGAAGATAATCCGTGGGGCTGTAGCAATACCTATGCCAAGTGGATTGTGGAAACCGCGGCAGGTGGAGCTGTACAACCAGAACCGCGTGGAGTGGGCTATGCATGTAGGATGGAAAATAAAATTACTCATATCAATGTTGGCGATATGTACGTGATGGTAACAGGATCCATCTTTTTGGGCAAGAACTTGGAACCTGCAGGTATAATTGCCAAAAGCAAGCCTTTTACAATCATTGATTTTGGTGTGCCTTTTACGGGGCATCCAACAGCATTGCGATTGGATTATAAGGCAAAAGTGGAAGATTCAGATGTGGTGACAAGTACAGCACGCAATAAGCCAGAGCAAGAAGTGGGGCGCGATTGTGCAGAGATCTTTGTGTTTTTCCAACACCGCTGGGAAGATCCTACAACAGGGAAAATATATGCGCGCCGAGTGGGAACAGCGAGCGAACGTATTTATCATGATATATCTGAATGGATAAACAACCATGATATACCTATTCGTTGGGGGAATATCAGCAATGACCCAGACTTTCAACCCTATGAAAAACTGAATAAATCGGTCATGATGGCTCGTAATTCACAGGGAAAAATGGTGGAAATAGAAGAAGTAGGATTTAGTTTGGATGAACCTACGCATGTGATTATGCAAATTTCTTCGAGTTGCGCTGGTGTGTTTCGTGCGCATGAAGGCAACAAGTTGTGGATAGATAACTTGCGTTGGGTATATAACGACTCAGTATCAAACCTTTAAACTATACTATATATGAAAATCTTATTTGTAATAGATGATTTCGTATCATCTAACAATGGTACAACCATTAGTTGTCGCCGTTTTGCTAATGAACTGCGCCGCCAAGGACATAAAGTGCGTATATTGGGCGTGTGTGATAAAAATGAAAAAGATACGTATCCTCTGGAGAAGTATGATTTTCCCATTGTGGAACCATTGCTACAGAAGTATGACTTCCATTTTCCAAAATTGGATATGCAGGTGATTAGACAAGCAATCGAATGGGCAGATTTGGTGCATTGTATGATGCCATTTGCACTGACTTATAGATGTATTCCTATTATTCGCGAACTCCATAAACCTGCTACCAGTGCTTTTCATATTCAGCCAGAAAACATGTTGAGTGCTATCAATGCTGGTAAATGGTCTTGGCTCAATGACTTGGTATATCAAGTATGGAACAAAATGATTTATTCGCATTTTGTGCACGTGCATTGTCCGAGTCCATTTATGGCGCGTGAATTAAGAGAGCATGGCTATAAAAATGATATACGTGCCATATCCAATGGAATTAGCAGCGCGTTCGTAGAGCAAAAGCATTATAAATCGCCAGCATATGAGGGCAAAATCGTTATCACTATGGTGGGGCGTCTGGCACGTGAGAAACGACAAGATTTGATTATTCGTGCTGCGGCGAAATCGCAATATGCAGATCAAATACAGTTGGTTTTTGCAGGTAAAGGTCCGCTACAAAAAGAGTATGAACGATTGTCACAATGGATAGGACTAAAGCATCGGCCTGCATTTGTGTACTATAATCAAGAGCAATTGATTGATTTGTTGGCGCAAACAGATGTGTACGTACATGCGAGCGATATGGAAAGCGAAGCGATAGCGTGTATAGAGGCTTTTGCTACGGGGGTAGTGCCAGTGATTTCGAATAGCGAATTGTCTGCAACTAAATCTTTCGCTCTAGATAATCGTAGTCTTTTCGAAGCGGGTGATGCACAAGATTTAGCGAATAAAATAGATTATTGGCTCAATCATCCACAGAATCGGGAAATAATGGGAAAACGCTATGCCAATGAAGCGAAGAAATACTCGTTGGAACGATCAGTGGAATCTTTTGTTGATATGTGCGAGGATATGCTGCGCTTGCAAAGTGGTATGGCTATGGGTTATGAAATTTCGCCCCAATTGTTGGCTGTAATGCGCAAATAGTCAAGGCGTTGCTTGTAGATGCGATTATGCATATCTTCTAGTAGAGGATCTGCATCCAATATTTCCATAGCAGCTTGGCGTGCCATATCTAGCAGTTGTCCATCGCTGGAAAGGCTGGCAATTCGCAGTTCAAAAGGCAACCCAGATTGTTGAGTGCCCTCCAAGTCACCAGGACCTCGAAGTTGTAAGTCAGCTTCTGCAATACGAAAACCATCGTTGGTAGCTACCATAATGTCCATGCGTTTACGGGTGTCTTTGCTCATTTCTATGTGTGTTAGCAAAATGCAATAACTTTGTTCTGCTCCTCTACCAACACGGCCACGTAGTTGGTGGAGTTGGCTTAATCCGAAACGTTCTGCATTTTCAATAATCATAACACTAGCATTAGGTACATTTACCCCTACTTCAATAACTGTGGTTGCTACTAAAATTTGCGTCTCGCCACTCACGAAACGTTGCATTTGTGCATCTTTGTCTTTGGCTTTCATTTGCCCATGTACCATAGAGATACGATAGCTAGGGAAAGCTTCGCAGAGCTGATTATAACCATTGGTAAGGTCTTGCAGATCTAATTTATCATTTTCATTGATTAGGGGATAGACAACATAGACTTGTCGTCCAGCCTCAATTTGCTGAGTTATAAATTGGTTAATGGTAGTTCGTCGCTGGATGGAGTAGTGGAGTGTTTGCACGGGTTTACGTCCAGGAGGTAGTTCATCGATCATGCTCACTTTCAAGTCGCCATACACAGTCATTGCCAATGTTCGGGGGATAGGGGTGGCTGTCATAACCAAGATATGTGGTGGCTGTACATTTTTATTCCAGAGTTTAGCACGTTGCGCTACGCCAAATCGATGTTGCTCATCAATAATACATAAACCAAGATTCGAAAATTGTACATTATCTTCGATGAGCGCATGGGTACCAATGAGGATATTGATTTCTCCCGATTGGAGTTGCTGGTGGATAGGTTGACGCTGTTTTGCCGTTGTGGAACCCGTTAGCAGTTGACAATTGATAGTTGGCGGCTGACAATTGTCGTCTTTTGTGTGATTCAATAGTTGTTGGATTGTTATGTAGTGCTGGTTGGCAAGAATCTCGGTGGGAGCCATGATACAAGCTTGATAACCATTGTCCACAGCCAATAAAGCAGCCAGTAACGCCACAATAGTTTTGCCACTGCCTACGTCACCTTGTAACAAGCGATTCATTTGTTTGCCCGACTTGATATCGGACTGAATTTCTTTGATGACTCGCTTTTGTGCGTTTGTGAGCGGAAAAGGTAAGCAATTTTGGTAGAATGTGTGGAATGCTTTCCCCACGATGGGCATGCAGAATCCTGGATTCTGTTCGCGACGCTTCATTTGTCGAAGTATCTGCAATTGGATATAGAAAAGCTCTTCAAATTTTAGCCGTTCACGTGCTTTTTGCATTGTGGGCATATCTTTAGGAAAATGGATATTACATAAAGCATCGCTGAGCCCCATAAGATGATAATGTTGCACAATATCCATACCGATTGTATCTGCTATACCTTGTTGCCGCAATTCGGGAATGAGCTGTGCGATAATGGTACGCATGGTCTTGGAATTGATACCTGATCGCTTCATCTCTTCAGTAGTGTTGTAATGAGGCTCTAATCCTTGCGTCATCTCGGGTGTCACTTTACTCATTGGAGTGAGTTCGGGATGTACAAAATTGTACTGATGGTTAAATCGCGAAGGTTTGCCAAATAACAAGTACTTTACATTGTGTTCAAGCTTGAGGTATTTGACTCCTTTGAACCAAACGAGTTCGATATTGTGGCGTCCGTCGGTAAAAGTGGCACTCATTCGTTGGGATGGTCCAATGCCTATCGTATGCCATTCGGTAATATGACCGATAATTTGTACATAGGTATCCTCATCTTCAATCTCGTGGATATAATAGAAACGGCTACGATCAATATATTTGTACGGAAATTGATATAGCATATTGAGCGCAGACTTTACTCCAAGCTCTTTACGAAGAATGTCGGCACGTTTTGTGCCGACACCCTTACAATATTCAATATTTTTATTATTCAGACCGCTCACTGCGTTTGCTGTCAGGTGCAGACCACTGCGCTGTCAGAAGTCAGACAGTGATTATTGCAAACGGAAGTTTACAGGGATAGTGTATTTTACACGTACTGGTTTACCACGTTGCTTACCTGGTTTCCATTTAGGCATGCTATTGATCACACGTACAGCCTCTTTATCCAATGAGGGTTCTCCAGATGAACGAACAACTTGGATATCAGATACTTTACCGTCTTTTTCAATCACAAATTGGCAAATTACACGACCTTGGATACCATTCTCTTGTGCGATAACAGGGTATTTGATGTTGTCTCCAATATAGCGCATCATAGCTTGTTGACCACCTGGGAATTCTGGCATTGACTCTACCACCACGAAGATAACCTCTTCTTCCTCTTCTTCTACTGGAGCCTCTACAGGAGGAGCGATGACTACTTCTACATCTTTGTCATCTTCGGTATTGATTTCAATGGTCTCAGTTTCCACATCATCTTCCACAACGTTGAGTACTTCTACTTCTTGTACTGCTGGTGGTGGAGGAGGTGGAGGTGTTTCTTGTGTGGTTTGTTGAATGTCAATTTCATCCTCGAAAAGGAATTCTGTATCAACAACTTCATACTTTGTTACTTCTTGCTCTGTCCACTCAAAAGCGACATAGCAAATGCTCAATACAAGTACTAATCCTATGAGAACATAGGTTAATTTCTTGTCTTCCAAGCTCGCTTGGGGTGATTTCTTTTGTTGCATATTGTTTTGTGTTTTTATGTTTACGTTTTCAAGGTGCTTTTGGGTGCACTACCATTTCGGACTGCAAATTTACTGCTTTTTTCTGAATTATGCAAATATCTTTGCAATTTTTACAAATTTTCTATCAAATAGTTGCAATTTTGGGATATTTGTAGTACTTTTGCGGCTGAAATGAATCGCTTTCAATCTTTTATATTATCTTCTGGGGCGCGCAATGTAATGAAATTACTTTCCGCCAATGTGGTGGCTCAAGTAATTGGTTTGGTAGTGTACCCCTTTTTAACTCGAATATATTCTCCAGAAGATTTCGGATTGTTAAATTTGTTTTTGAGTATAGGTAATGTGTTAGTAGTATTATCTGTTGCAGATTACTATTATTCGATTGTCTTACCCAAAGACGAACGTCATGCAATAGCTCTGGTATATGTATCACTGATTCCGTTAATACTGACAACACTGATTATACTTATTAGCATTCTATTCGCTAAACAAATAAGCAATTTATTTAATTCTCCAAATCTGGTTGATTATTATTGGTTGTTACCGATATATGTATTGGTAATTGGGTTGTGGAATATCCTAAATTATTGGTATATACGTCAAAAGAAATTTGGCAGTATTAGTACATATCAAATTTCTCAAAATATTTTGTCATCAGGAGGAAAAATGGTATTGGGTTATGAAGGTGTTTTGCAGGGTGGAATGATTTATTCGGTTGTGTTGGCACCGATACTTTCGTTGGGAGTGAGCATACTAATTCGTTTTCGTTCAACGCTACGGCCGCTATTGCATGTGTCACGCAGTGATATCATAGATATGGGCAAGAAATATCGTAATTTCCCTATGTATGTGCTACCACGTAGTCTAGTTAATGTGATTTCGGGGCAGTTGCCTGTGTTGTTGTTAACTCCCTTTTTTGGTGGAAAATTTGTGGGACTATTTAGTATGGCATTACTATTGGGGTATATGCCTATAGGAACTATTAGTCGTGCGTTGTATCAAGTTATGTACCAACATACCACAGAAAACGTACATAATGCTCATCGAATAGGTAAAGTATATTGGCGTTTTATAGGATATACTTCTTTGGTGACAATTCCCTTATTTTCTTTATTGTATTTTATATTGCCCGATATAACAGCCTGGTTATTAGGAGATAACTGGCGAATAGTGGGGGAATATATTCGCTGGATGCTTCCGTGGTTGTATATGTCGCTTCTGACAGGCAGTGTGTGTTATTTGTCAGATGTATTTATGCAACAGAAGAAAGGACTATTTTTCGAAATATTATTATTTGTAAGTCGTATTGGTGGTTTGGTGCTTGGTGTATGGTATAATGATTTTACATTGGCCGTCGCTAGTTATTCAATAGGTACAGCGCTTGCTATCTTAGCGCAATTATTGTGGTTGTCCTATCTGGTACGTCGGTATGATAATGCTTTGTCAACCAATTGATGAATGTGAAATCTGTTGGTACAATCTAAAAAGAAATTCTCCTATGTTTTTATAGGAATATTTTTCTCCATTTTTTCGTATTTGTTCTGCTGAAAAGTTGGATTGATGATCAATCATGTAGTTGATGGCTTGAGCAAGAGCATTCTCATCTTCAGATGGTACTAAGATACCTTGATTGGGTGATATCATTTCAGGAATACCACCAGCATTAGAGGATATAATAGGCAATCCAGTTGCCAAACATTCGGAAAGCACAACAGGTGCGTTTTCATAGCGTGAGAAAAGAACAAAAGCATCACTCTGTTGCATCCATTGCGCTACTTCATAGGGAGTTTGTTCGCCTGTAAAAAGCAACATTTTTTTAGGGAAATTCAACGATTGTGCATACTGATAATCTGATTCATAATCTACTCCTGTTCCAACCATTATTAGTTCAAAGTCGGTGCGTTTTTTTGATACTATTTTGACTGCACGCAATAATCCTTGGATGTTTTTTGCTTTCTCATCAAAACAACTCACGTGCAGTAATCGAAATTTATGGGTATTTTTGGGCACAATAGTTATGGGAGTGATAGGGGTGAAAAAAAAGTCGTCAACCACATTATGAATGCGTTGCCATCTTTTGTTCTGAATACCACATTGCTTCATAGCATTCTCTAATTTGAGGCTAACGGGTAATATGCATTTGGCATGTTTGGCGATTAGTCTCATTATCCATCCGTGCCATCCTCCTCGAAAAGAGAAATTCTCGGGCAGATATCCCGACCAATGTTCTATAATAATATAAGGTATATGGTAACGTAGTTTGAGCCAGATAGCAAGGATACCATTTTTGTCAAGTACGTTCATTTGCACGATATCGGGCAATCCCCAATCCTGTTTTAGCACTTGCCATTGCCGTTTAATATCTCGCCACCATTGCACACCCGTTGCTTCGGAATAAATGATTCTGACTTCAGTTCCCAACTTCTGTGCCGCTTGTGCATGCTTTTGTACAAATAGTCCAGCCATAGCATCGCGTGGGGTGGGGTACCAAGCACTTAGATAAAGAACTTTCATCGCATTTTTCGTTGTTTGAACCAATTCCATGCAGTAGCAAGGTGGAACCACCAGTGATAATATTTTTCTACGCTATAATAGCGTGTGGCTGTACTTCCGAATTGCTTGTAGTGATTGGCGATGGTTTTGATCATACTTCCTTCGAAGTCGAATGCTACACCTACTTCTCGTGCTAATTTAATTGCCTCAAGCGCAAGAAGTGCGCTGGCTCCTGAATCCTTATAAGTCTCACTATAGCAAGGGATGAGGTAATACAAAGAGTGGTTGTCCCACACTACAAAAGCAGCAGCGAGCAAGTCATTGTCTGCGTTGCGGATAGCGATAATTCTGCTTTGGTTTAGGCGCTTTGTTTTTCTATCTATCACGAGCAGGAATTCGCGTGGATAGCTGATTTGTTTTTGTTTCTCTTGCAAACAATGTACATGAAAACGATAGAAATCTTCGATGTTTAATTCATGGTCAGCATGTAGCGATAGTGCCTTTTGTAGTTGTCGTTTCTTGTTTTTTGAGAAAGAATTAATAACTTTGTCTAAATCGCTTAGGTCTTCTATGCGGTATGTCACGCGCTCTTTGATTTTAAAGCCGAGTTGTTGCATTATGAGAGGTGCGTTACTATGGATAGGAAAATGTTGGTAGTAGTAAGATAATTGTAACTCCTCTAGCTGGCGGTGAAATTCGGTACAGATTTGAAGCATCAACTCGCTATTATCTTGCATTTCTTGTCGTATCCATATGCCACCTATTTGTGTCATCTGTGGCATTATTACAAAACGCGCCCATGCACGTTGGCGTATAAGGTAGGGCATAGCTGCACAAATTATGCCATTGCCATCTTGATAAAGCAGTACCTCCCAATGTTTTCCAGCGCATACAGCATCCATCCACCAAGGCTGCATAAAGATCGGCAAGTTGGGCTCGTTGGAACAGAATTGTGTATATCGTTCTTTGTTAGTCATACTACCGCAGTTTACAATTTGTGTGCAAAGTTAGTGTTTTTTTTTTATTTGTGCAAATGATACTTGCATATTTCAAAAAAAAGTAGTACTTTTGCACAATATTTCCAACTGCGAAGTTTAATATTAATAAAAATACAATCATGGTGGTAGAGGCAAGTCCATACAAAGTGTTTGCGGGGTCGAAAGGTGAAGCTCTCGCAACACGCATTTGTGAGTATCTTGGATGCTCATTAGGTCACGTTCATGTGGCTCGTTTTTCTGATGGTGAGTTCGCTGTTAGTTTTGAAGAATCAGTTCGTGGTCAATCAGTGTACATTGTACAATCTACGTGTCCAAATAGTGACAACTTGATGGAGTTGTTGCTAGCAATTGATGCAGCCAAGCGCGCGAGTGCGTACAAAGTAATAGCTGTGATCCCTTATTTTGGTTGGGCACGGCAGGACCGAAAAGATAAACCACGTGTTTCAATTGGTGCTAAATTGTGTGCAAATATGTTGCAAGGGGCTGGCGCAGATCGTGTGATTACTGTGGATTTGCATGCGGATCAAATACAAGGATTCTTCGATATTCCTGTAGATCACTTGTATGGAGCAAACGTATTGGCAGATTATATCAAATCGTTAAAGTTGGAAGATTTAATTGTTGCATCGCCTGATGTGGGCGGTAGCAAACGTGCTGCGGCATTCTGCAAAAAGTTGCATCAAATTCAGGGCAAAGAAGTACCGATGGTTATTTGTTACAAGCATCGTCCTGATGCTAATCAAATCTCTGAATTGCGTGTGTTGGGTGATGTGAAAGGAAAAAATGTGGTAATCATAGATGATATTGCAGATACAGCAGGTACGCTCTGCAAAGCGGCTGCTATGATGAAGCAAGCTGGTGCTAAGTCAGTTCGAGCTTTGGTTTCACATGGCATTATGTCGGGACCTGCATGCGAAAGAATTGAAACTTCTGAGTTGGAAGAGTTGATCTTTACAGACTCGATCCCATTTGATTTGCAACGTTGCTCGAAAGTGAAACTCGTTTCTTTGGCAAAACCAATTGCAGAGACTATTCTTGCTATTCAAGAGCATCGTTCCATTAGTGAATTGAATATACATTGATTTATAAAAAAATCTTTTATATTATTACGCTACTTAGTTTGGTAGCTTGCCAGACTAAGTCCAAAACAAATACAACTGATGTCCGCTGGAGTTTTTCAGCGGATTCAGCGTATAATTATATTGCTCAACAGATGGCATATGGTCCTCGTGTGCCTAATTCGTCGGAGCATGAAGCATGTGGTGATTGGCTAGTAGCTGAATTACAACGCTTAGGCGCACAAGTGGAGGAGCAATATGGTACAATGTTAAATTACGCGGGACAACCACAATCGCTGCGTAATATCATCGCTCATATTCCTGGTGCAACTACTTCTGCTATCTTGCTCTGTGCACACTGGGATACGCGTCCATGGTGTGATGAGGAAGTTGACTATGACAAGCGTTTTATACCTGTTCCTGGAGCAAATGATGGAGCTAGTGGTGTGGGAGTCATTTTGGAGATTACGCGCCAATTACAAGCCTATCGTCAAACGGATAAGGTTAGTCAAGTACCTTCTGTGGATATAGTGTTTTTTGACTGCGAAGATATGGGAACGCCCAGTCACTATACAGGTAAACAAAGAGAAAACACGTGGTGCTTGGGTAGTCAATATTGGGCAATACAATATAAAAAAATACCAGCTAATCAGCGAAGGAAGTATCAATACGGTATCTTGCTGGATATGGTAGGAGATCCTTCTGCCACTTTCCCTCGTGAATATTTTTCGAATACTTATGCGGCGGGATATTTAGAGCAAATCTGGCGTACAGCAAGCCAATTGGGGTATGGTAGATACTTTGTCAATCAAGCTGCATATCCTATTACTGATGACCATTTTTATATAAATACCATAGCGGGTATTCCATGTGTGGATATTATTGATTATAAACCTAACACAACTTCTGGGTTTGCTGAATGGTGGCATACTCAGCAAGATGATATGCGCAATATTAACAAACAAACTTTGCAGGCAGTCGGAATGACTGTGATGAATACAATATGCTCGAAATAAAGAATCTACATGCCTCTATTGCAGGCAAAGAAATATTGAAGGGACTCAATTTAATTATCCACGAAGGAGAAGTACATGCTATAATGGGTCCAAATGGTGCGGGAAAATCTACGTTGTCTAATGTATTGACGGGACATCCAGCATATGTTGTTACAGAAGGTGAAGTGACTTTCCGTGGGAAAAATCTATTGAAGATGTCGCCGGAGGATCGTGCGCGCGAAGGTGTTTTTCTTTCATTCCAATATCCAGTGGAGATTCCTGGAGTCTCAATGGTGAATTTTATGCGTACAGCTGTGAATGAGAAGCGTCAATATGAAGGCAAAAATTCTCTTTCTGCATCCGAATTTTTGAAACTCATGCGTGAGAAAAAAAACTTGGTGGGCATGGATAATCGTCTCACTAAACGATCTGTGAATGAAGGTTTTTCTGGAGGAGAGAAAAAACGAAATGAAATCTTTCAGATGGCCATGCTTGAGCCATGCTTGTCTATCTTAGATGAAACAGATTCTGGATTAGATATAGATGCTTTACGTGTTGTAGCAGAGGGAGTTAATATGCTGAAGACACCGCATACTGCTTCAATTGTAATCACACACTATCAACGACTATTGGACTACATAGTGCCTGATTTTGTACATGTGTTGGCGGATGGTCAGATTGTGCGTACAGGTGGTAAAGAACTAGCACTCGAACTCGAAGAAAAAGGTTATGCCTTTCTCAATGAATGATTATGAATTTAGAATTTGGTATTTTGAACAAAGGTGCGCAATATATAATTATATCTGGAGGAGAGTCACGTGATGTGTTACTCTATAACGAACCCAATACAGATTGGCATTTTGTGCAGGAAGAAGGCTCTACACTTCGTCTTCATATTATTTGTTTGTCAACGAATCATCATGATGCAAACAAGCAATGGTACTCATCGATTGTAGTGGAACAGAATGGTCGAGGATGTCGCACAGAGCTTTTGGGAATGGGACTGTTGTATGGGACCCAGCAAACGCACATTCGTACTACAGTTTTACATAAGGTTGGGGGAGGGTATTCTTCACAATTATTCAAGTTTGTTTTAGGTGATCAAACTAAAGGATCATTTCATGGTGAACTGAAGATTTTGCCCGATGCTCAACAAACAGAAGCATATCAGACTAATCGTAATATCCTATTGTCGCGTCAGGCGGAAATGCTTACAGAACCCCAATTGGAAATCTATGCAGATGATGTCAAAGCAAGTCATGGAGCCACTACTGGTCAACTTGATGAATCTGCATTATTTTATATGCAACAGCGTTGTATAGATCGCGATACAGCTTCTAAACTTCTTTTGTGTGCATTCTTTGATGATGTGATTAAAACAATTGCTGATGAACAATTGCAAGAGAGGATTTTAGAGGACATCAGTCAGATTGTATAATCTATCTTTATAGTTGATTACTCAAACTGCATTTTTGCCTTTTTTATCTTTGATAAATTAACATTCGGTGGTTGTCGAATAGTTATTTCATGCGGTTAATGGCGTAGTCAAGAAGAGTGATCAAACTCTCTTTGTATTTATTGTCAGGAAAAATAGATAGAGCTGCAATGGCTTTTTTACGATGTTGTTGCATCTGTTGATGAGCATAACGAATTCCATCGTAGCGTAAAACAAAAGATTTTATATCCTGTTCTGCCTCAAAAGCATTCACATGAGGGGCCTTATTGGCTAAAGCTTCGGCTAATTCGCAGATATACGTAACTTCTTTTTCAGTTGCGCGTTGCAAAGATATGAGCAAAGGCAATGTGGCTTTCCCATCTCGAATATCATTCATTGTAGGTTTGCCGATATCTTCAACATCTGAAAAGTCCAACACGTCATCTTTCAACTGAAAGCACATGCCCAAGTGAATACCAAACTGCTTCATGGCAGTCATTTGTCGTTGAGTGGCTCCAGTGCTAGCAGCTCCAGCCTCGCTACATGCTGCAAATAGGCAAGCAGTTTTTTGCTCAATGACTTGATTATATTGTGCTTCGCTAATCCACATGGATTGTCCAGAGTGTAATTGAAGTAATTCACCTGAAGTGAGTGAAGCACCCATCTCAGACACAATATTCAAAATAGCGGTATTGCGCAACTCAGAAAGGATATGCATGACACGAGTCAAAATATAATCTCCTACTAATACAGCTATCTTGTTGTCCCACAATGTGTGTACAGCTTCACTGCCACGACGCATAGGAGAATCATCTACTACGTCATCATGAATAAGTGAGGCGGTGTGCATCAATTCCAATGCAACTGCTGTTTGAATTGTTTTATCAGTAATACCGCGACATAATGCAGCGGATAGTAGTACTAAAATTGGGCGTAGTTGTTTCCCCCGTTTAGAGTGAATATAGTCTAATACTTGTCCTAATAAAGTATTGTCCGATTGAAAAGACAATGCAAAGGCATTTTCGTACTGACGAAATTCAGATTGAATGGTTTTATGTATGTCAAGAGGATTATTCATTTTTAAGCGTTGCCCATTTTAGTTCGTTGAGATAGCCGCGATAAACATCGCTAAACGATCCAACAAAAGATTGACCACCTATGATAAAGATATTGTTATGTCTATCTACTACTACGGTTTGATTTTGTCGTGAGGTATAAGTGTCAGGTAGCTGGTTCTCAGCAGTATCGGGTACATACCAATTCATTCCTTCGTCATCAGAATAGAGAATATCGCTACGCCATGTTAGGTCGTTATCTATGCCACCAAACATAATTAGACGATTATCATATTGTATAAGCGATATACCGGTTAAGGAGTTAAACGAAGGTTGTTCAATTGAAAAGTCCACAATGCGATATCCTGCAGATAATTCGTACTCTAAGTTCCAGCGAGTGTTAACAGCTGTTCCATCAATAGTGCGACCACCTACAATCATAGCGCGTGGTCGTTCGCTACTACTATGGAATGGAATAGCAGCGAAATCACTTACTGGGAAATTTTCGGGTAAGATGTTACCATCTAAACCATAAATGTCTTTGGAAGGAAGTACATCTCCGTTAGCAATGGTACCTAAAAATAATTTTTTAGAAGAACGGTCTTGTAAGATACACCATGATTTATTGTCAAATACAACTAACATATTGATTAAATCGTAACTTCGAGCAGAAAAATCAGTTTCTTGCCAAGTTATCAAATTCATTGATGTATATAACTTGTTGTCATCCATATAATACATAGTATCACCATGCTGCAAAATGTCGCGCACTTGACATGGAATAGGCAAGCCTATAGGAGTAAGTGTTTGTTGCCATGTAGTACCATCTAATGATTGGTAAATACGTGTGCTAAAACCATTATTCACAAATAAAGAAATGGTATCATCCACCATAAATGCTTTCAAATCGCATAATTGAGGGGAGAATATTTTGTCTGTCATTCTTTTCCATACGTACAAGTTGGGGTCTGCTTGGTGTACGTCAATTTTGATACGATATTTGCGTGTGTGTATGGAATCAGTTGCTGTTACAAGGAGATATATTGGTCCTTTACTAAAATTGATTGTGTCTGCTCCTGTACTGATAATAGTGGTGTCAGGTAGAATGAATTCAGCAGAGGCGGGGGTGGCTTTGTATGTTATATATGGAACAACGCTATCCAAACTAGTACCAAATCGTAATGAATCAGTACAATAAATAATGCCTGAATCAGCAATGTGCTCAATCTTATAAGTGGCCTCGGTTAAACCCAAATTAGCAGTATCTTTTTGGAAACTGAAGGTGTTGACCCTTGTTTCGGATGAAACTTCCATTTCTGTGGTGGTATTATCACATGATACCAACACACTCAAGAGAATTATGAAAAATGATAAAAATTTTCGCATTATATGGTACATTTATAAAATTACAAAATATACGGCAAAGGTACTACTTTTTTTTCACATACGCAAAATATAGCCCTGAAAAATAAATTTTTACGCTTTTTTTTGCCTATGTGCGTTTTTTGTTGTACCTTTGTAGCCAAAATTATCAATGTCATGCTTTTTGAAACAAATATCAAAGATTTAATCAAATTATTGCCAAGCAGCCGTCTGCTTCGTGAGAAGCGAAGAATGCGCGAGTTGTTGGTACAGAAGCGCCGTGTTATGAATGCGGAAGTACGCAAAGAACTATCTGCTGCTATTTTGAGTCAATTGGAACGAATGACTAGCTTTCATGAGGCTAAGACAGTTCTGTTGTATTATCCAATAAATAATGAAGTAGATGTGTTGCCACTTTTTAAGAGGTACAAACATGATAAAATGTTGTTGCTACCAGTGGCTCATCGTCATGAAATGACAGTAAGCCCTTACGAAGGAAATGATAAGATGCACCGGGGTAAATTTCATATACCAGAACCTACTACACCAGCGTATACAGGGCCAATAGATTTGATTGTTGTGCCAGCAGTGGCTTTTGATAAAGCTGGATTCCGTCTTGGACGAGGTGGTGGATATTATGATCGTTTCATAAAGAAACACTCTGAAGCAACGTTAATAGGTGTCGGATATGATTTTCAATTGGTGGATAAAGTACCAGCGCAACGGCATGATCAAAAGGTGCATCGTGTTATTCTTCCGTCACAAACAATTATTATTTAATTTTCGGCCCACTCTAACTTTGTTTGCTGAGCTTTTTCTTTTATGATTTGTTGATCTGTGGCAGGAGTAAGATGTGCTTCGCCGGTTCGGTAGTAATAAATCATACCATATGCCTGGCATTTTGTGAGTTTAGCATAAGGCAATTCATCTTTATAAAACTCTTCTACTTGATCCCAGATAGATAATACAAGCGCATCAATCTGTTTACGCATAGTCTCGATATTTTCAAAAACGCGGCTATGTGTTTTTTTATGGACAACATGTGTGTTATAATGCTCTCGAAATATATCATAATGCACTTGTACTTTGTTGATAGGTGGGTTGTAAATAGGGAATCCTCCTTGACTGGTACGTGCTTGTTCGCCTTCTATAATATTTTTGCCCCATTGTAGTAGCAGTTCCTCAGTGCTCAAATCTGGTAGCGTGTGGTTGTTGGGGTCTAATTTGTATAACTCTTTTTGTCCTTTTTTGATTTCTCCACGAATAGCAGCTAGATTCAGCACTTGAATAAAGTGAGAGATATACATTCGGGCATTGCGTACCTTGTGGCGATATTGCTTGTTGTCCGACACTTTTGTGTCCACATTGGCATGGTATTGTGCTACTTGGTTTTCAAACTGCATTAGTAATCGTTGAGCTTCAATCAGCGTTTTGTAATTGATAGCTTGCTGATTAAATGCGGCTTCGCTTGCTTGGCGTACTGCTTGTTGCAATGCGTGCAAGCGTGCTTGATCAGTTTTTGGTAATCGACGGTAAGGCATATGTATGAGAGTTAAAAAATTTTCAAGAGTTTTAAAAGTTTTAAAGGGGTTAGTTCTTTCGTTTGTTGAGTTTGTCTGCCAACTGACGCAACTGTTCAGTAGCAGCGTTTTGCGGCATCATACTGAGAGAAAGCAATGCATCATCAATCAACCTTTCCACTCCCTTCTCACAACGCTCTCTTACACCCAGTCTATCGTAAATAGCAGTTACTTTGGCTATTTTCTCTGTATTGTCCTCTAAGGTCTGTCCAAACCAATAGTTCAGTTCTTTGCGACTCTCTTCATCTGCTATCTCCAATGCAGTAATACTAACAATGGATTTCTTATTGCAACAAATATCTCCACCTATTGCTTTACCGAAAGTCTTTGGGTCGCCCCATACATCTAAGATGTCGTCTTGCAATTGGAAGGCTAAACCGATGCCAATGCCAAAAGAATACAATAAATCTTGCTCTTTCTTTTTGGCTCCTGCGATATATGCTCCGATTTTTAACGCATAGCCCAATAGTTCTGCGGTTTTTTTTCCTATCATTTCGAAATATTGGTACTCTTTGACCTTGTCCATTGTCTCGAAGTCCATGTCATATTGTTGTCCTTCGCAAATCTCAGTTGCCATGTCGTTGAACATTTCCAACACTTTTGCCAATTTTCTGCGAGGCACACCTGATAGCAGTTTGTACGCTTCGATGAGCATTTGGTCTCCCGAAAGGATAGCGGTGTTCTCGTTCCACTTTACGTGAACAGTTGGACGACCACGGCGTACATCGGCCTTGTCCATCACATCGTCGTGCAAGAGCGTGAAATTGTGGAATACCTCTAACGCCAATGCAGCAGGCAGTACTTCTTCGTCCTTGCCGCCAAATAGCTGACAAGCAATCATTGCTAGTTGTGGACGTACGCGTTTGCCGCCCGCTGCTAGCGTATATTCAATGGGCTCGTACAAACCATATGGCTCACGATCCCAATTCAGATTAAGTATCTCTTTATTTACATCCATAACCTCTTGCTTCTAACCTTTAACCTCTAACCTAAAAATTATCCTCAATGATTTCACTCAACACCTCGCCAATATTTAATCCTGCGGCACGCACTTGTTGTGGGATAAACGAAGTAGCGGTCATACCTGGTGTGGTGTTCACCTCTAAGAGGTTGATTGTCCAACCCTCTGTGAGGATGTAGTCCACGCGAATGATACCTTTGCAGCCAAGGATATCGTATATCTTCAATGTCATGGCTTGCACTGCATCGCGCACTTCGTCGGGGATGCGGGCAGGGGTGATTTCGTCCACCTGACCATTGTATTTGGCATCGTAGTCAAAGAACTCGTTGCTCGTCACAACTTCGGTAATAGGGAAGGCGACTGCTTTGTCTTTGGTCTTGTATGCGCCACAGGTGATCTCCACGCCTTTCATAAATGCCTCGCAAATGACTTCTTCGCCTTCGGCAAAGGATTTTTTGATGGCAGGCTCCACCTCTTCCAATGTCTTAACTTTTGTTACACCAAACGATGAGCCTCCTACATTGGTCTTGATAAAGCATGGCAATCCTACTTGCTCAATAATATCTTTGCTTTTAACCTCTAACCTTTCGCCTTTCGTCTTTCTCAGCAAAATGCTCTCCGCCACGCGTACACCAAAACCTTTGAGATAGTGGTTGCAGGTGTACTTGTTGAAGGTTATCGCTGCCGCCAATACGCCGCAGCAAGAGTAGGGGATACCAATCATGTCCAGATAGCCCTGCAATACACCATTCTCGCCTGGGGTGCCGTGGATGGTAATATATGCAAAATCGAAATAATGTTTAGTATTATGGTAACTAAAAGAAAATTCATTTCTATCTATGTTTACCCATGATGCTGATGCTATAGGTATTACTCCTCCGTTTTGAGCAATTTCAACATCTGTGTTTACTAAAGCCTTCCAAGATTTTCCTTGAATGCATACTACCGTTATGTCATACTTATCGTGATTGAGAAAAGAATATATGCCCGCTGCGCTACGCAATGATACTCCATATTCTGAGCTATCTCCTCCTGCGATGATGGCTATTTTACGTTTCATATCTATACAACAAACCAATTTGACTGCAAAGGTACGAAATATTTTGCACTTTTGCAAATAAATGTCTTTTTTCTTGCTTTTTTCGTTTTGGCATGGCTTTTGCAAAGATATACTTATGCAAAGCATTTTTGCATAATTAACAATTTTAATAATTTTAGCACTAAACAACTATGAAACGTTTTCTTTTTCTTACCTGCCTGCTGGTGGGTGGCATGTTAAGTCAACGGGTACATGCTTGTACTGGTATTACACTTCGTACAGTTGACAATTATCCTGTAACCGCTCGTACTATTGAATGGGCTGCAACTCCGCTTACTACAATGTATGTAGTCGTGCCTCGTGGACAAATGCAACAATCTGTATTACCTGATGGAGCAAAAGATGGCAAACAATTTGTTGCTAAATACGGATATGTTGGCATAGCCGTAGAGGAAAGTATTTTTGTGATGGAAGGTATTAATGAAACTGGATTAGGAGCAGGATTGTTCTATTTCCCACAATATGGTGAATACCTACCATACGAACCAACGCTAAAGGAGCAGAGTATAAGTGATATGCAATTAGTAGCATGGATTCTTAGCAATTTTTCTACTATTAATGAATTAAAAGCAGGTATTTCTCAAATTCGTGTGATAGGTACTGACCCGCGCGCTTCTACGGTACATTGGCGTATTACCGAGCCTAACGGACGCCAAGTAGTATTAGAGATAGTGGATCAAAAGCTTTATTTCCACGAAAATCCCTTAGGCGTATTTACGAATTCTCCAGAATTTACATGGCATTTGACAAATCTTAATAACTATGTGAATCTTTCTGCGGGGTCAATCAATCATCGTCAAGTGGGATCGCTTTCGTTAAACGCATTTGGAGGAGGAAGCGGTTTGCACGGATTGCCAGGTGATATGACTCCACCATCACGATTTATACGTGCGGCATTTTTCCAGAGTACAGCTCCTCGTTTGGGAGATGAGGATGCTACTGTAATACAAGCCTTTCACTTGCTCAATAATTTTGATATCCCAGTTGGAGTGCAGTTTGCTGACCCACGTGAGGTACCGAGTATGCCAAGTGCTACACAAGTAACCATTGCTTCTGATTTGCGCAACCAACGTCTTTACTATCGAACAATGTACGATATGTCCATTCGTTGTATTGACTTGAAGGATATTGATTTTAAGCGTGTAAAGTTTCAGTTCGCAGCACTAGATACAGATAAACGTCAGCCAATAGAGGTGCTGAAGATTCGTTAATGATTAGTGATTTTATGGGTTTCGAAATGTAAGTATGGCGCTAATCGCTCCAAGTCTTCTGGCTTAAAACAATCAAGCCGATAAAGTTGTTGAATACTATCAAGTCGAATCTTTTTTCGACGTAACTCATAAATGGCTTTAGCTTGTTCAAAACGAATATATGGATGGCGCTGCAGCATCTCTGGACGTAAGTGGTTTACATATAAAGGTTCAACCATCGCACTATCAATAAAGAAGTGAAGTAGCAATGAGTCTGCCGATAATGAATCGGAAAAAAGTGGCTCTAACGCTTTTATTTCTTTCAGTTGATTAATAGCAACAAATCCGCCTAATTGTTCACGGTAGCGAACGATTTGTTTAGCGCGATAACTGCCGATACCTCGAATCTTTTGTAATTCAGTGGTATCGGCTGTTCGCAGATTGAGTATAGTATCGCGTTTGTGGCTGACGTGTTTAGGATTCGCATTCGGAAATATAGCTGTGATACTGTCTCTATACCTAACTTTGATACTATCTCTAAAATAATCTACAGCCATCGTATCAATGGTGATATAAGGAAGAAGCACAAGGTACATGCTATCAGTCATCCCGTATAGTTTTTTCAATTCGTTAGCTTGGCGATATCTGCCGCCTTTAGCACGATATTTAAGCAAATTATTCACTTGCCATCTCTTCAGTCCAAGATGTATTAACGTACTGCTATCTGCAGTGTTTGGGTCAAATGGCTGTAAATGTATGGTAATTGTATCTCGTGGATATTTCCTTTTCCATTCAGCTTTTCGTATGCTATCTTGCTGTGCTTGATAGGCTGAAAATGCCACGCGAGTGGAGTCGGCAATTACTATCGTAGGTTCTTCTTTGATGGGTTGAAATTTGTGCAAAAGAAACATCGTCATTCCTACGATGATGGTCAAAATTACTATACCAAGCCATTGCTCGCGTGTCAGTAAAATAATGATGGATGCTTTTTTATGGGCCATAGTTTATGACTTATTCAATACTTTACTAATCAAGATGCCATCAGTTAAGTGAGTTTGAATCTGTTGGTTGGTTTGTATGTCATGAATGGACTTGATAATTTTACCATTCATTGTCGTTAAACTATATCCCATCCGATAAATGCGTTCTGGAGAATGTATAGCAATTGTTTTCTCCCAAAGTGTGAGCTTGGCATGTTGTTTTTGTAAATGAGTTTGTGCTATCAATTGTACATGTTGTTGATAATATGATAGTCGTTGCAGTTCATTCTTCGTTGCTTGTTGTATGCTTTTGTATAAGCGATGGTGCAGTTCTTGTAATGCTTGTGCTTGACGTAGAAGGATGTTAATGAGCCATTCTGCCGCTGCTGTAGGCGTTTTTACACTGGTGTGCACCACCATATCCACAATACTGTTGTCGCGTGTATGTCCTATACCCGTTATAATGGGTAATGGAAACTGTGCACAATGGGAGGCTAGTTCATAATCATCAAAATGCTGCAAGTCGGTGGTTGCGCCCCCTCCTCGAACAATTGCCACTACATCCCAATTTTGAAATTCTTCTGCAATTTGCATGAGTGCGCGAATAATAGACAAGGCCGATTGTTCTCCTTGCATCAAAGCAGGGAATAGTTGTGTGTGAAAATGAAAACCATAGGGATTATTCCTTAGTTGGTGGCAAAAATCACCATAGCCAGCTGCTTCCGCTGCGGAGATAACTGCAATTCGTCTGGGTAAACGTGGAATAGATATGGAGCGTTGCATATCTATGATGCCGTCTTGCTGTAATCTCAGAATAGTTTGCTGACGTTGGCGAGCAATATCCCCAATGGTGAAAGTCGGATCGATGCCTACGATATTTAAACTGAGTCCATATACAGCATGGAAATGTATCTCTACTTCTAACAGCACCTGCATACCTATGGCAAGGGATTGCCCTGTTTCGTATGCGAAAAATGGAGCAAGCAGGTTATATACATGATTCCAACATGTTGCACGAACTTTTGCTGCAATAGCATTACCTGAGGATTTTTCCACGAGCTCTATATAACAATGGCCACGAATAGCAAGAGAGGCAATTTCAGCACGTACCCAGTAGGTGGGCATCAACTCCGCATGTAATGCTTTGTCAATACATAGACATAATTCAGATAAACTATATTGTGTTACCATAATTTTATAATTATATAATGGATACCAATTCTATAAGTATGATTCCTATCAAGCATCCTATTACTCCTAATAGCCACCACCAATGGACTTTATCGCCTCGCATCATCATTATTGCACAACAAACTGTCGAATAACATAGCAATATGGATGGGGCAGAAAGATGGATGCTTGTAGTGGAGCAGGGTAATGATTCTATCCATTCTACGAATAATCGTAAGTGATATGTGAATACTTGTGCTACGTCTGCCAACCAATACCCAATGGTACACCACGAAAATGCTAATGCTCCTATACCTAATACTAATAATACGAATGCAGCGGGAATAACAATCAAATTAGTGATTGCAAAATAATTACAAGTTTGTCCAAAATAATAAAGTGTTAGAGGTAAAGTACCTATTTGCGCAGCAAAGGACATGATAAGTAAGTTACCAATGTATTGCGGTATTTTGCCGTGCAGATGGATGCGCTGCTGCATACGCTTTGCTACTAGTATAATCGTAGCCATAGCGGTAAAACTGAGTTGAAAACTAACACTCCACAATGATAATGGATTGATTAATAGGATGATGACTGCGGCTGCTGCAAGAGACTGGATACCACTTGATTGCCGATGAAATACCCAACCTATTTCTACTATTGTGAGCATGAATGCACTACGCATGACCGATGGACTCAAACCAGTAATGAAGGCATAACTCCACAACACCAGCAAACTAATACAACATAAAATACATTGCCATATGCGTTGTTCATACATGGGCTTTAAGAGCCCGCCCAAGGTAAGTACACCTATAATAAGCCCCCATACAATACCTGTGTGTAGTCCACTAACAGCTAAAATATGCATGGCTCCAGCAGCCGAAAAACTTTGTTGGACTTTCCTATCTAGTTCCTCACGATAGCCTAATGTGAGAGCCGATAATATACCTAATTCGGGTTCGCGAATACCTAGATAAATATATCGTTTATTCATCCATCGCTGGCATTTTTCGGCAACTACATGTAACCCCTTGATTGGTTTGTAATCAATGATTTGCCAGTTTTGTCGATGTGCCCATGCACTACCTGCGATTCCCTGCATACGCAAATAACGACCATAATCGAACGTTCCTAACGTATCACCACGTTGAATTTTAGTTTGTACGACCAGCACATCTCCAATATTAGGAAATGCTAAACTGTCTTTTTGCAGATATAGCAAGATTCTATGTTTGTCAGCAGTTTCAGCAGTATAACGAATGGTTTTTGTCCGCTCTTGTCCTTCACTAAGAATATGTAATGCTATAATTGTGTCGCAATTCAAATATTCCAATTCTATATCTGAAAGTAAGTTGGTGGGAAATCCTGTGTAGTAGCATAGGAGTATACCCGCTATAAGCGGGAAGAGAAATAGCAGCCATGTATGTGCTGCTATCCATCTCATTTTTTTAGCATCTCTATAGTTGCAACAGGATCTTTTGCTTGAAATACAGCACTACCTGCTACTAAAATATCCGCCCCCGCTTCCCATAGCGATGAGGCATTAGTTGGATTGATACCACCATCTACTTCAATGAGTGTATTGAGTTGCCGTTCGTTGATGGTTTGACGTAAATAACGTAACCTGTTTAATGATTCAGGAATAAAAGATTGCCCACCATAACCTGCTTCCACTGACATAAGTAGCACCATATCCACTTCACTCAAATAAGGATCCAGCGCGTGAATATCAGTTTTAGGATTGATGGTTAAGCAGGTGTGTACACCTTGTTCACGGATAATACGAATAGCTTGCATGGGGTCATCTGTAGCTTCCACATGAAAACCTACACTCCATGCACCTGCTTGACAGAAACGGGCAACGTATTTTTCAGGCTGAGTAATCATTAGGTGCACATCTAGTGGTTTAATACAATGTTTTTTTACTGCTTTCATCACGGGAAACCCAAATGAAATGTTAGGTACAAATACGCCGTCCATTACATCAATGTGCAAATATTCTGCGCTACTCTGGTTAATCATTGCACATTCACGTTGTAAATTGCCAAAATCGGCAGACAATAGGGATGGAGATATATGTCGCATAGTGTATAATGATATAATTTTAAGATGAATAATTGCTGCAAAGGTACGATTTTTTTTGCATATCTGCAAATATTTTCGCGAACTTAACCATGTTTCATATAGATAATACGGTATTCTATGTAAAAAAAAAAGAGCGCGATATCTCATCGAACTCTTTTTTCATTATGAAAAACACTATTTATTAAATAACACAATTACTTGCGCTTTGCGTTTATTAGATGAAAAACTTTCTCTAATTAATGTACTACAAATACCGTGCCAAACTATGCACCTATTCGTTCATAAGTACTAATTTGTACCCTTTCCCATGTACACTGAGTATTTTAACGCGGCTATCTTTACCTACAAAATTGCGTAAATGGTTGATATATACACTCAGCGAACGCGAATTGAAATACGTATCACTTCCCCATAATGTCATTAATATACGGTTACGTTCTACCATTTTACCCATATTTTGACATAACATGAGCAGTAATTCATTTTCTCGAGTACTGAGATGTTGATTTCCTAATGTCTGGCGAACTGCGTCAAAGTGAATACCATCTAAGTCGAATTCCATATCCTTGGTTTTGTCACCGGCATAGTATCTACGAACAATTGCTTCAATTTTGCAAATGAGAATATCCATCGAATAGGGTTTCGTTACGTAATCATCACATCCAAGGTGATAACCTTTGATAATATCTTCTCTGTCATTTTTGGCGCTAGTGACAATCACTGGTGTTAAATTATTGGCATCGCGGAGAGATTTTAATAATTGCCATCCATTCATATTTGGCATCATAATATCAGTGAGAATAATGTCAAAATGCTTTTTTGACATAAGTTCCCATCCTTCTTGCCCATCTAAAGCTGTCTCTACACCATATCCTTTACTGCGTAAATAATCTGCGAGTACGGTGTTAAGGTTGATGTCATCTTCTATAAGTAATATATTAGTAGCCATTGAAAATGTATTTTTTGAGGTTGTATAATTAAGTTTAACAAAATTCGTGCCAAACAGAAAATAATGATTAATTTGATAAAAAATTAACAATAATTTTATCTATCTTATCGGTAATCTGTAATAACTTAGTGGTACTTTTTAAAAAAAATGTCAGACTATTTGTATATTTCAAAAAAAAGCAGTACTTTTGTCTCAAATTTATGCCTATGAACGTTCTGCTCATTTTTACAGGAGGCACCATTTCTATGGTTCGTGATGCCAAGACTGGGGCGTTGCATCCTGCTGATATGCAAACTTTCAAGAATTATGTTCCTGAGTTGTTTGCAGGAGATATTCATGTAGATATGATTCCATTTGCACCTTTGTTAGATTCTTCAGACCTGAATCCAGATAATTGGTCGCAAATGGCGCAGATTGTGTATAATCATTATGATGCATACGATGGATTTGTTATTTTACATGGTACAGATACGATGTCTTATTCGGCTTCTGCATTGAGTTTTATGTTCGAGAATTTGCGTAAGCCAGTGGTTTTTACGGGTAGTCAATTGCCAGTTGGAGTGTTGCGCTCGGATGCGAAAGAGAATTTGCTAACGGCTATCGAAATCGCTGCGGCATATGATGCGGATGGACGTGCAATTGTGCCAGAGGTCACGGTTTATATGGATGGGGAGTTGTATCGTGGCAACCGAACGACTAAGCGTAATGCAGAGCATTTTTCTGCATTTAACTCCTATAATTATCCCGCGCTCGCGCGCGCTGGTGTACACATCACTTACAATAGACAATTTATTGAACCCGCTAGGGAGAATATACGTCCCTTGCGCTTGTGTAAGCAGTTTGATACACATGTCGCAATATTGAAGTTATTTCCGGGTATTACAGAATCTGTAGTAGAGGCCGTGTTGAATGTGCCTAATCTGCGTGGTGTGGTGCTTGAGACTTTTGGTTCTGGTAATGCCCCTTCCCATGAGTGGTTGTATCGCCATTTACGTTCGGCAGTAGATCGCGGTGTGGTGATTGTTAATAAAACCCAATGCAATACCGGTTCTGTGGCCATGGGGCAGTATGAAGTAAGTCTCAATTTGTTAAAAGCAGGTGTTATCTCAGGATATGATATCACCACTGAGGCCTTGCTTACTAAGATGATGCACCTTCTTGGCGAAATGCCAAATGACCCTGAGAAAGTCAAGAAATTACTATCATCTTCATTGTGTGGTGAACTAACTATAGAATAATATACATATGAAAAATCTAATTCCTCAAGGCGTATGGAGCAATTTCTACAGCCTTACACAGATTCCTCGCCCTTCGGGCAAGAAAGAAGAAGTCAGCGCATTTTTGGCAGACTATGGTCGTTCACTCGGTTTGGAAACCATCGTAGATACCATCGGTAACGTGATCATTCGCAAACCAGCTAGCCCTGGTTATGAAGACCATCCAGGAGTCATCCTTCAAGGTCATATGGACATGGTACCACAAAAGAACAACGATACCGTCTTCGACTTCGAGAAAGACCCTATCGAGGCATACATCGATGGCGAGTGGGTAACCGCTAAAGGTACCACCCTCGGTGCTGATAACGGTATTGGTGTGGCTGCGGCTATGGCCATTTTGGCAGATAAGTCTGTCGTGCATCCTCCATTGGAAGTTCTCGTGACGGTAGATGAAGAGACAGGTATGTATGGCGCTTTTGCTTTGGAAGGTGGACTATTGCAAGGCAAGACGCTGCTTAACCTGGATTCAGAGGCTGAAGGCGAGTTGTACGTAGGTTGTGCAGGTGGTGTGGACACTACTGCTAAGTTTGCTTACACCCCAGTAGAGGTAGAAGAAGGCGATGTGGCTATCAAGGTGAGCCTGACAGGCTGCAAAGGCGGTCACTCAGGTTGCGATATCCACTTGCAACGTGCCAATGCCAACAAACTGCTTTTCCGTTTCTTGAAAGAGGCAGTGGCTAACTACGAAGCACGTTTGGCATGTGTGGAGGGTGGCAGCTTGCGCAATGCTATCCCACGCGAAGCATCGGCTATCATCACCGTTCCTGCAGAAGGTGTGGACGATATCATGGATCTGGTAGCTGAGTGCGAAGACCTCTTCGTGGCTGAGTACGATGGTGTAGAAGACAATATCCGCCTTACAGCTGAGGAGGTAGCATGCCCTGCAACCGAGTTGCCAGAGGATGTGCAAGACTTCCTAATTCATGCTATCACAGCTTGCCCTCATGGCGTCTATCGCGTGATTCCAGAGATGCCAGACGTGGTTGAGACTAGCAATAACTTGGCTATGTTGAAGACTGAGGATGATTGCGTGACAGTATATTGCTTGACCCGTTCATCTGTAGAGTCTCGCAAAGAGGAGTTGCAAGAGATCATCCAGTCGGTATTTGCCATGGCAGGTGCCGAGGTAGAGTTCTCTGGCTCGTATCCTGGTTGGAAACCAAACCTCAAGAGCTATATTCTGGACGTCATGAAGACTACTTATCAAACCAACTACGGTGTTGAGCCACGTGTGATCATCATCCATGCAGGTTTGGAATGTGGTATCATTGGCCGCAATTATCCAGGCATGGATATGATATCCTTTGGCCCTACCATCAAGTATCCTCACTCTCCAGATGAACGTGTGAATATTCCTTCGGTGGAGAAATTCTATCATTTCTTACTTGCTACTCTAAAGGCATTGTAATAAGTATGTAAATCTTTCCCTGCGGATTGTAGTTTATTATGCTATATTCCGCGGGGATTTTTATATTTGGCACTGATTTTGTGGTATTTTATGTACAATAATTAATAAAATGAAATTGCAGCGAATTTTAATATTTCTATTGTTCACCTATGCTACTTCCCTATATGCGCAGGTAGTAACATATGTATCTGATATGAATATTTCAGATAATAGTTGCGTTGTTGATACAAGTCAGCGAGATTCTTCTTCCATCACAGTGCCTATAACTTCTATTCAAGATACTCTTGCAAAGAATCAGTTGATGTATTTATGGGATATGCGTGAACAGCGTGATGCAATGCAAAAAGAAATGCGGTTGGCCCGTGATTCAATGCGAACAGAAATACGCATGATACGTGATTCAGCACGTAATGATGCACGCGAATTAGCTCAAAGAAGACCTCATGCTATCCGTATAGGTTGGGGGGACCAATTGTTCGAAAGTTTAATGTGGCGTGAAGTGCCGCCATTTGATGTATATCCACCGAATTATCATCAAACATATGGAGAGAACTATTGCTATACACAGCATTGGTTTCTGGAATATCAATATAGAACAAATTATTGGTTCAGTTTAGGGGCTATGGTGGATTATAGTGGGGTGATGTGGGAAAAAGTGGTTCGTGATGGTATTGGAACAGAATTAGATAGAATAGAAAGTAATTTTCACAATATAGCCATGTTAGCTACTCTACGTTTCACGTATCTGCATACTAAGTTAGTATCTATGTATTCAGGATTAGGAATGGGTGTTCTTGTTAATACGGGTTCTGAAATAGACTATCGTCAGCGTACTACGGCATGGGCTCCTGCATTTAATTTTACGCTTCTAGGACTCTCTGTGGGTAATGAACGTTGGTTCGGTTCTATTGAATATGGTGGAATGTATTCATTTGTGAATGCGAATGAAATTTATCTATGTAAATCCAGGATGTTTACAGCTTCCATAGGTGTGAAATTTTAATTCTATATGAATATGAGATTCATGAAAAGAAATATTCTTTTGTTCTCGCTTGTTGTGTTTATGTTCACAGCTTGTCAATTAGGAGATTTGCAATATGTGGATTTTACTCAGGTTGATTCGGTAGCGACCAGTTCGTTTCGCGTTTACAAACAAAGAATCACTCAACTTGCCCATTTGTTTGAAGATGAGGAACAATTGGCTCTTTGGGGATTGTCTGATGATTCATCAGAAACCTCATCGTATCGGGCTAATGGACCTCTGCGGGCAACTTCGGTACCTGGAACGCAGATTCTACAGCAAATTTTGAATCTTAGTACTGCCTATACGGCGCTAGAATTGAGCGGTATATACGAATCAGTAGATGTAGATGGCAATCCAATCACGTTGTCAGGTAAAGTGATTCTACCTGCGGATGGAATAATTAAACGATATATTCTTGTATCTCATTATACAATCTGTAGTGATAGAGAAGCACCATCAAATAATTTTTCATTAGAAGGTCTTTTAGTGCAGTTGGGATATGCATTGATTATTCCAGACTATCTAGGCTATGGGGTAACAGCAGAGCAAGTTCATCCCTATTTGATGATGGATGTGACAGCCCATAACGTGATTGATATGTATTTGGCGGTTGTGCCATATCTAAAAGCACTGGGATATACACCAGAACATAATGATATCTATTTGATGGGTTATTCGCAAGGTGGTGCTGTGACAATGGCTGTGCAACATTTGATAGAGCATCACGGTATTGATATTGATATACATCGTGTCTTTGTGGGAGGAGGACCATATGATGTGAAGTACACATACGATATGTTTGTTGAAACCGATATTGCATCTTATCCATGTGCAGTGCCTTTGATGTTGCAAGGTATGGTGGTAGGTGAAAAATTAGATTTGGACATGAGCAAAATGATGGTAAAACGTATTTATGAGAATTTAGATGAATGGATTAATAGCAAACGATATACCACAGGGCAGATAAATGATTTTATCGGTTCCAATGTTACTAGTGATTTGTTAACAGAACTAGGTAGGGATCGTACTAGCAAGGCGGTCTCGGAATTGTATAAATCAATGACAAATAATTCTATTCTCACTTATTCATGGACACCCCAAGCACCTGTCTTTATGATGCATTCTATGAATGATGAAGTGGTTCCTTTTGAAAATGCAATGCGTGCAAAAAGTAAATGGAAAGATGCAAATATCCAATACCATTTTGGCTATTTTGGAGGACATCAACTAACATGTGTGCAGTTTATATATATGGTTAAAACTTTGTTAATTAAAGCCGAAAATGAAGAAAATGGTAAATTTGAGTTCTAAATATAGTCTTTTCATAGCCACGTATTTACTATTAATCATATGTATTTCGTGTGATTCGGAAGTGCCTGCACACACGGAGGACGTCACTATTACTATTGACGTAAAAGAAGTTTCTGCTGGGTATGCGCAAGTGCGCTTTTCTACGGATAAGGAGGCTTTCTATTTGATTAGCATTCAGCCAGTAAGAGAGAATATTAATCCGCAAGAAAAGGCGAAGATATTTATGCTTCTATCTCTGGATAGTGCTTATGTAGAATATTTATATTGGCGCAACCAGCAACTGCAACAGTCCGTTCCATTTGTAGCAGATTTTGCTTCCCATTCATTACAGTATGGCTCAATAGAACATTTTTTCACATTATTGGAGCCTTCTAAAGATTATTGGATTTACGCTTTCGTAGTGGATCCCACAACCAACAAACCAGCGGGAAAGTTATTCGTAGAAACAATTACAACAGACTCGGTTAGTACTCGTCCTATTTTCTTTGATTATCGTGTAGAGGGTAATTGGGATTATGTGTATCCAAAAGATTCACTTGGCGAGATACAATCCAAAATACCTTGGGTGTACGAAGTAGTAGATAGTCTGACTATTCGCGAAAATGGGGTACAAAGTCCGGGTGAGTATTTCTTTAATAGGTTTGAGAGTATATATAAGCAAGAATACGATAGAATTCTTTATGGAATTTATGCCCATGAAAATATCAGCGATGAAGATACTTCCACCACGAAGTTTGAGATAGGGAAGACGTATTATGCAGCGATGGCTTCTTTAGATGCTCCATTGGTGTACCCTTTACCAAGCTATGTGTACGATATCTATCGATTTACTTGGATGGGCGACACTACCAATTTTTATTTCACTTCCGTGCAATCTATAGATGGCGAATGGTAATGTTTCAATACTCCTTATTGCAGAATTACCTTTCTATCTTTGCTGATAGCAACTCCTTTGTAAGAGTGAATATCAACAGGTTGCCCCAAAAGGTTATACCAAACGTTGGCATTGATATCTAAATCTGCTTTTGGCGATTCGATATTGGTATAAGTAGAATTGGTAAAATCAAAAGAGATTACGCCATCAATCTCTTGAATGTTAGTGAGTTGTGTGTGTGCGTATGGAGCATATTCAGTATATTCCAACTTACCAGGGAAAGGTACATCTTGTCGTGTTCCGCCTTTCAAACTACTGGTATATGGCGTTGAACCATTGGCGGTAATTAATTGAAAACGAGTGGTTGTATTGTTTGGTCTATTGTAGTACCATTCTTCGGCATCATATACTACGCGCCATACCAACATTCCATGACCTGGTAGAAAAGTATCCCAACCAGTCATTTGTCGATTTTCCAAGTAATAAGTAGTATCTGTGGTCAGTGGACCGTCTTCTGAGTGTATGCATGTACGATTCAGTTTGCGATAGGTCATGCCATCCGCTGGTAGTACTACATGTTGTTCGTTGGCATACAGTATCTCTGGTTCCACCCAACCTAAGACATATTTTTCCCAAACGGACAAGTTGGGTGGGGTATTTCCATTATTGAGATAATTGCCGTGACTCATCAATGCCCATGAACCTGGTACTGATTTGGGATTCCCTGTTGCTCCGGTTTCGGTAATATATAAATCTGCCAAACCCAACACATGACCGAACTCGTGGCAAATGGTTCCTATGCTGGTACGAGCACTGGAACTGAAAATCAATTCGTTAGAACAAGCATATCGCAAAATGGTTTTACCATTGAGTACGGGTAAGTTTTGCGCTATGATAGTACCTGTGGCATCATATTGTACATAATACTCGCTTTGATTGGTATTCCCAAAATAGAGGGCAGATTGCATATCCCACGCGTGAGGCCAGATACAAGTAGCAGCACCGCCATCTGCTTGACTATATCCAGCATAGATAATATACACTAAATCCACATTACCATCATTGTCTTGATCATAGTTGGAGAAGTCCACTCCCATCGCTTGTGCACCTTTGCATGCATCAATCACAAAATCGGCAATATATTGGTCATCACCTTCGTATGCAGCATCTGCACCATAGTACGCTGTGTTTTTGGGCAATATTACAGGGCCTACCACATCAAACTGCGGAGTATATTTGCCATTCGATTGGTCTTGATAGTATTTTTTGCAAGAGCCCATCGCTCCATTATATGTGTAATCATCAGCATTGGCAAGCGAGTCGAAAGATTGTACGGTATTCCCTTCAGACAATGGAGTGTCCGCAAACTCCACAACTATCAATAGTCCACGCGACACCAATTCTGGTGCTTGCCAATCCATCGCTATGTGCGCAGCACGTTGCTGATGCACGATACCCTGTGGAATAGGTTTACGAATAGGTTCTGTAAGATCTAATCCAGGAAGCGGTGCAACTGCGTATGTTGAGATACAAATTGGTATGCACAAAAGTAGCAACACGAAAGATTTTCTAATCACTTGTTTCATATATCATTTGTTGAAATTTCGTGCAAAGGTACACTTTTATTTGCATATATGCAAAAAATTGTGTAATTTTGCAGTCTAATCAGTATTATGTATGGAAGTTTTTAAGACACCGATAGAAGGATTATTGGTCATTGAACCAAAAGTTTTCCGCGATGCACGCGGGTATTTTGTGGAGATGTATAATGAGAACCGTTACCGCGAAGCGGGAGTAGATGCTACTTTTGTGCAGGACAACCAATCATGTTCTTCGTTTGGTGTAGTGCGTGGGTTGCATTTCCAACGTCCACCTTATACACAAGCCAAACTGGTCAGTTGTGCAGAAGGTCGCGTATTGGATGTAGCAGTGGACTTGCGCAAGGATAGTCCTACTTATGGGCAACATTTTGCAGTAGAATTAGATGCCGAAAGCCATCGCCAGTTCTACATCCCACGT
This sequence comes from Paludibacteraceae bacterium, assembly GCA_045578255.1. GTDB lineage: Bacteria > Bacteroidota > Bacteroidia > Bacteroidales > Paludibacteraceae > Colicola. Next base: position 16,718 of record JAZNJW010000015.1, on the reverse strand, counting down.
GGTTTTGCGCATGGTTTTTCTGTGTTGAGTGAACGCGCGGTATTTACGTATAAGTGCGACAATCTCTATCATCCAGAGGCAGATGGTGGTATTCTCTTGTCAGACCCTGCGCTAGAGATTGATTGGCAAATACCTTCCGACCAAATGATTCTTAGCGAGAAAGACAAAAACCATCCAGTACTTGCTGAATTGGATAACCCTTTTTAAACACTAAGCAGTAGGCGCTTTGCGCCGTCCTCTAAACACTAAACAGCATGAATATCCTCATCACTGGTGCCAATGGGCAATTAGGCAACGAGATGCGCATCCTTTCGGCGCAACACGCTCAGCATACATATTTCTTCACCGATGTGGAAGAATTGGATATTACATCCCGCGAGGCAGTTAATTGGTTTGTAAAAGACAACGCGATTGATATCATTGTCAATTGCGCTGCTTATACCAATGTGGACAAAGCCGAATCGGATGAAGTGTTGGCTCATAAGATCAATGCGTTAGCAGTAGAGAATTTAGGTGTTTCTGGTGCAAGAGTGATCCATGTGAGTACGGATTATGTTTTCTCTGGCGATGCTTGCGTGCCTTATGAAGAGACGGATGAGGTAGCACCACGTACTGCATATGGTCGCACGAAATTGGCAGGCGAAGAGTTGCTACAAGCAGTTTGTCCAGAGGCCATTATTATTCGCACGGCATGGTTGTATTCCACTTTTGGCAATAATTTTGTGAAAACGATGTTGCGTTTGGGACAAGAACGCGAGGCATTGGGTGTCGTTTTTGACCAGATTGGTTCGCCCACCTACGCTGCGGATTTAGCGATGGCTATTTTTGCAGCCATTGAATCGCCCGAATGGCATGCAGGTGTATATCATTTTACGAATGAAGGTGTTTGTTCGTGGTATGATTTCACGCATGAGATTTTTGCTCGCGCACAAGCATTGCTACCAACCGATGCAGCACAACGAATTGCGCAATGCAACCTTCGCCCTATCCTCAGCAGCGAGTATCAATACCAGACCCCTCGCCCACACTATAGCGTACTGAGCAAGACCAAGATCAAGCAGACCTTCGGCATCGCTATCCCTCATTGGACAGAGGCACTGCAAGTCTGCTTGGAGAAACTGCTATGTGATTGATGACCATACTGGCAAGGGTCATCCCAAAGACGCCCACTACTGGGGCAATAGTGCCTTGCTCGCCTGCAATTTCTTCGGAATAGACACATTGTATCTTAGAGGCAGGCATTAGTCCTGCCTTTTTCATTTTAGTGCGTAAGGCACGCGCAAGAGGGCAACCTTGCACTTTCCAGAACTCGGCTGTGCGGATGTTCTGCGCCTTGAGTTTGCGCCCTGCGCCCATACTGGAATAGACTTGGCAACCAGCAGCGGTGGCGTTGTAGAGCAACAGGGCCTTGCAATCCACCATGTCAATGGCATCAATCACGATGTCGTATTGTGCGAGGTCAAAACTATCTGCTGTTTCGCTGTTGTATTGTCGGTCAATGATTTGGACGTCTGCTTCGGGGCAGATTTGCAGCAGTCGCTTTTGCATTTCTTGCACTTTGTTTTGTCCTATGTTGGCTGCGGTGGCTACTATTTGACGATTGAGATTGGTGGTATCCACTTTGTCGAAATCTACAAGTGTCAAGTGTCCGATGCCCGTGCGGAGTAGGGTTTCTGCACACCATCCGCCCACGCCTCCTACACCAAAGAGAATAACGCGTGTGCGCTGCAATGCCGCAAATCCTTCTTCGCCTATGAGTTGTATCGTTCGTGTAAACATAATGTGCTGTAATTCTCGCTGCAAAGGTACAACAATTTTTATAGATATGCAAATAAAATCGCTCACGAGGAGCGATTTTGGTGTACCTAATTCTTCTTAGCGTTGTAGGATTCGATGGTTTTGGACTGGATGATAATTGCTGTATCACCTTTGGTCACGGATCGGCTTTCGGTGGTGATGGTACGGGTGACATTACATGAGGTAAGTCCAAGAGCCATCGCAATGGCTGTGGCGATAGACACTGCGAGGTACTTGATTGCCTTAATGAGGCGTTGTTTTTGAGTTTCTGTTAACTTGTTCATAATTTGATGGAATGATGTTAGTACTGAAGCGTTTAATTAAACGAAATTTGTTTTACGACAATTTGCGACAATTAAATCGACAATTAGTGACAATTCTTGGATTATTTTTTATAACAAAAATACGCAGCGCTACGCTTGCTACAAAAATCAATGATATGTTTTGTTTCTCGCTCATAAGAATGCAGACTGCATTGGTGAGCGAGAAAACAAAACATTATACATTATTACTTGCCTTCGATTTCATCGCGCATCAAGTTCCAAACATATTGGTACAGAGTCTTGTACTTGGTTTGCCTGATAAAGCCAACTTGATCCATTGCTATGTGGTTTGGATCCATCATGCGGTCGCGAGTGGCTGCGCAGATTTGGGTGAACAGGTCACGCCATGCTCGTTCTGATGCGGAAACTGGAGTGGTACGGTCGCCATGTACGGATGTGTACTTGCGGTCGGAACGCTTGCGGTAGTTGTAGCAAGTGCGGTACTTTTTGGAGATTTTGCCCGAGAGGTGATGGATTGGGTCTTCGTAAACAACTTGTGCCATATGTGTTCGGCAATCGAACACCGAGTATAAATTAAAGACAATTGGCGTCAATTTTGTTGTCAATTATTGTCAATTCAAGATTTACCTTTTGTTCTTGCCCAAATGAATGCAACAAATTGCATTAGTGGGCAGAACAAAATGATTGTTTTTTACTCAGGTTCGGAAAGCCTCTATGCCGTGAGAGGGGTTAAAAGGTTTAAGGTTTAAGGTTTAGAGTGTAAAGGCTGGGGTTAGAGTTTGGCCATCTCTTGTGCCATCATGTAGCCGTGGAGAGATTTGTACTTGGTCTGCTTTTTGAACTGCTCTTTGTAAGCTGCGCGCTGCTCAGGCGTGAGGGCATTGACATTAGCAGAAGCGGTAGCCATCTTGGTTTGTTGCGCTTTTTGGGCGGTAGATGGTTCGCCTGTGTAGGGGTTGCAGATTTGTGAAGTGAAGGTTTCGCCGTACATTTCTTTGAAGATAATGTCGGAGTGTTTGCAGATTTTGCCACGGAATTGGCGGAATGGGGCTTCTAATTTGATTTTACTCATAATTTTAGTTCGTTTTACTCACGAAAGGTGGTTCGCTACGCTCACGAAGTATAGTTGCGCTGTCGCTCCACGAATAGTGGTCTTCGACGAAATATGGTTCGCTCTGCTCACGAATGCCTTGCGTGAAGGGTTAATATTAGTTTAAGGTTGAAAGTTGAAGGTTTAAGGTGTAAAGGCTGGGGTTAATTGATTGTTTGGAGTGTGCAGGTCCAGCAGTGATTGAAGGTGAGGGACTGAACGAGGGTTTGGCGGATGATGTCGCATGCCTCGTCGGGAAGGAAGAGTTGAGAATCGAGAGGGATAACCTTAACTGTAAGGGTGGTGCCCTCGGCAGAGAACTTTGGATTAAGGGTTTCCAAATGAAAGAGGACTGCCTCTTTGGCTTGGAGCATCTCTTCTGCGCTTTGGCAGGGAATGGAGATGAGAACGAAATGTTTGGGTTTCATATTGATAGGATTTTTTATTTAAAGACAATTCTGGTCAATTGGGTTGTCAATTAGTGTCAATTCGAGGATGATTTTTTTGTAACAAAAATACGCTTCACTTTGTTCGCTACAAAAATAAATAAAAATCTAGAACTATCTTTTGTTTTTGTCCAAATGAATGCAGCACACTGCATTGGTGGACAAAACAAAAATTGTAACAATGTTTGTCATTCTTTCAAGTAGTTTAAGTGATTTAACTTTGTCAAGTTGGGTGGTGTCCTTTCTGTGGACGCGTTTCTATAATAATGCTGCAGAAATCTTCGGCACAGAAGCGATTTTGTGCCGAAGATTTGTGAATTTAGTGTTTATGACAGCATATAAAGAAAGCGGAAGTTCTTGAAAATCAAGAATTCCCGCCTAAGTGATTTTTTTTGAAAAATTTTGCCTTGTGCCGAAGATTATGCCGAAGGTTGCAATATTTCAATAAGTTTATCTATAGCTGCTTTAGCCTTAATAGGTTCCTTTTGTTTGTTAAAATTGTGGAACGGACGGCTGTTTTTATCTAAAAAATGGCTTTCTACTATTTGCCAAACAGATGCATTTTGTGGTATCGAAACGAGTTGCAAATCTACCAATTGACGAATTAGATAGTAAAGAAAGGCTTGTTTGCCAATCCATTTGATGCGTGCGGTGGAAGGATTACCTTCAAAAATGGCAGAGAAATCATCTGGGTTGGTATCAGGTGCTATCCACTGAGCTTTGAGTAGGTGTTGGTAGAGCGTTGTGATACGCTGAGGATTGGTAGCAAGCCATCGATAGGTGAAGGTAGCTGTTTGCAACTTAGGCGTTCTCACACGGACAGTTGCCGCAGTAGTGGCAGACTTACTACTATTGACAATTTGAATACCGATGCCTCCTGCTTCGACATTGTTGATTTCGTAGTCCACATGTTTGGACTGCACATAGTCACCTGCTACGTTGATGATACGGTTGGGTTGTTCCATAGTTGTAATTGATTAATGTTTGTATTATTGAGTTGTTTGAGAATAATTATGTTGCTGATTGATGTATTCGTTTTCGATATAGGTATTGGTATGTATTGGACGGTTGCGAAGCTGTTCTATCTCGGTTTGGAGTTGGATGTTTTTGGCTTTCTCGTCTGCTAATTGGCTCTTTAATGTGTCGTTTTCTTTTAATAATTGCTCAACAAGAGTTTGCAAGTCCTCATTATCATTGAGTACTTGCTGCATTTCCTGTTGATGTCCTGTGATGAGAGCACCTAATCGTTTGGAAAATTTGAGTTTGGATTCTATGTTAAGGTTGTCGATAGGCATTGGTATCGTGATTTACGAAGGTGGAGTTTTATATGTAGTTTGTATTTTTTGCAATAATTCGGTTGTGGGCATCTCCATGCGGTTGAAGGCGAACCACTTCTTGCCGAGGTCTTTGATGGAGGCACCGAGGTGATAGACAGTCTCGTCGATGCAGAGGAAGCGGTCGTGTGAGCGGTCGAAGGTGATAATATCTATCGGAGGATATTGTGCGTTGTGCTTTTGGATATCCAATTGCAGTTGTGCGGATGGTTTCTTGGTATAAATGGTAGCAGCCACCTTGTCTGCTCGTTTGGCGAGCATGGTGAGCACGCTATCATCGATATAGTTGTCAATGAGGATGATGCGTGTGGTGGCTTCACGTATGCGGTCGTTGATGAAGGTGTAGGCATCGAAGATTTGCCCATCGTAGAAGATGCCTTGGTGGGGAGGTAAACTTGTACGGACGAAGAAGTTGACTTTCTTTTGTAAGTCTTGTATTTGTTCCGTATGATTGTGTAATTGTCTGTCGATACGTTCTTCCATAGCAAGCATTTGTTGGTTGATAGCATATCCTCTAAGCATGTAGTCCTTGATCACCTTGAGCGCCCATTGTCGGAATTGCGTACCTCGTTTAGATTTTACACGATAGCCAACGGAGATGATAACATCCAAATTATAATAAGTTGTACGATATTTTTTGCCATCAGCGGCAGTAGTCAAGTAATCCTTGACAACTGAAATTTTGTCTAATTCTCCTTCCTTAAAGATATTATTGATATGGAGACTAACATTTTGTTTTGTAGTATCAAATAAGACAGCCATTTGTTGCTGAGCAAGCCAAACAGTTTCTTCTGCAAGTTGTACATCCAATTGCAATGTATTATCCTCTGTACGATAAATAACTACTCCGTCCTCATTTTGGTGATATAATTCTAGTGCCATAATTATAAATGTGTTTATATTGTAAAAGTTCGTTTGGTTAACTAGTCGCAATCTGTGACCAGTTTTTTTGTTTCATGCTGCAAAGGTACTACATCAAACTGCTAAAACTTGTCAGTATGTAAAGGAAAAATGCAGAAAAGTGATTTTTCTGCATTTTTATATGATTTATGGGGGATGGATTCAGTTTTTACGATGATTTTATTGGGACTTGCTCCTTTTTTTGTTGAGTTTGCTGCTTTTTCGTGAGAAAAAAGGAGCAAGCTGTATGTGAGCTATTGGTGAGGATTGGAGTGTGAAACAGAAGAGGATGGTAGAGATGAGAGCGGGCGCAATATGCATGTGGTTATTGCATGTTAGTAGTAGTTAACTGAGCCCAGCGTTGTAGACCGTTGGCGGAAAGGCGGTATGCTTGTTCGGGTTTGTTTGGAGAGTCTGGATAAGCCAAAACAACATAACCTCGGGCAATAGCAGGACGAAGATAGTTATCCATGAAGTTACGGCGACTTCTTTGTTTCAGACCCAAATATGCGATGATCTGTCGTCGTGGCATGGTTTGATCGCCAATAGCCAGTATTAGTTTTTGTATACGTCCTTCAGCTTTGTCGGTGGACAGGGTAGGAAGGATTGGTTGTGATGGTTGTTCTACCATTTGAGTTGACTCTTCTATCGCTTCAATATAGAAACTGAATGGTCTGAATCCATCGTTGCAGCTAATCATGGCGCTCATAGGGTTTTGCATCCATCCGTCGTAGAAATTGCCTTTTCCTTGAGATAGTTGCTCCACAAACTGATGCATAGATTCCCATGCAGCTAAGCATAACCCTTCAGGGCATTTGCCATCTATGGATATCCATTGTTGTCCTTCTTGCACGTTACATGCGTGTTCAATGGGATTTTCATACTTCGCCATTAAATCAGTATATACCGTTTGGCGAATAGCGGTGATGCGAACTTTTGCCATAATCTGTGTGATATTTGCTGCAAAGGTACACAAAATTATTGAAACACACAATAAGCTTGCTCCTTTTTTGTCGCAGAGGCTTCATTCTTTTAAGAAAAAAGGAGCAAGCTATATATGAACTTTATGGGGAGGGGAGAGGGAAGTGGGTGTGGAACCACTAAATCTTACATGCTTGTTTGGAAATTCCGAACAACCACTTTTTGACTTGCTCCTTTTTTGTATTTGGTTTGCTGCTTTTTTTTGTTGAGTTTGCTGCTTTTTTGTAAGAAAAAAGGAGCAAGCTATGTGTGAGATGGATGTTTGTCATCCACAGTGTAGAGTTTGAGAAAGGATGTACTATTTTGCAGACTATAGGCTTCACCTCGCGTGACACTTGTAGAGTACCCTCGGTTTGAACTATCCGGAAATTCCGGATGGTTGCCTCCTCTTCTAATTCACCTCTAAACTACTGCTCTGCGATTTGTTATTCTTTTTTTGCTTCTCCATCTTCGATAGGCAGGATTGCGTCCGAAGCGCGCATGGAGGAGATTACACTATGTCCTAAGCGTGATTCAATCTCTTTGCGTGTGTTGCCTGCAATATTGCCACCTTCTTTCGCCAACTTAGCACTTGCGCGAAAACCTTGAGGATTGTTTTGCTTGTGCAACTCAGCCGTAGTGATCTCTGCCAGGGTATTGAGTGTTAATTCGAGATTGGTCATATTATCACGTAAACTCTCCTTATGCAAGCCCTTGTGTTGTTTGTATTCGCCCACAGTCTTTCCGTTCCATGCTTGTGTAATAATATTGGTTAGCGAAGCATATTGTTGCCCTTCTTCTACTCCTGCGCGTTTCCATTCGTCGGTAAGTTCTTTGCGCACTTCTATTGAACGTATACGTTGGTTGATCCATTTCTCCGAATAGCCCAAGCGTGTATAATCGGCAATGGCTTGTTGGATGCTGAGTTCAGGGTCTTGCATTTGGTCAATACGCTGACTTGCCACCATTGCCATCCATTGCTTAAATGGCTCAGCTTTGGGCGAAGGAACGGATTGGATGATACGGAACAGTTGCTCTTGATCGGCAACATCGGACATACGCATTTTGCCATCCGCAGCTCGTAATTTGAACTGGTAACAAATTGTTACCGGTTGACCAGCTTCGGCTAAAATACGTCCTTTTAGGACTTTCCAATACTTACGTGCAGTTTGGTAGTCGTTTTCGGTAAGTACTTGAATCACATCTACGACTGAGAAGTACCACTTCTCTTGTGTGTCATCCCAAATGGTGCGGACATTTCGCTCTTCAAAAAGTTTTAATGATTGTTTTTGTGTCATAATGCATTAATTTTTCATTTCCGCTGCAAAGGTAGTATATTAAACTGCTAAAAGTTGTCAGTATGGAGAGAAAAGTGCAAATTAATTGTATTTTCTGGGGTTTTATCTGTGGTGGATTCGGTTTTTATGACGATTTTATTTTGACTTGCTCCTTTTTTTGTTGAGTTTGCTGCTTTTTGTGAGAAAAAAGGAGCAAGCTATATGTGAGTATATTAAGTATGTGTGAGAATGTGTGGGTGTGTATAAATGTATGGGTATGTATGATTTGTTTCTTTGTGTGGAGATGGAAGGATTATATCATATCAATCAGCAGTTGTTTGAGTTGTTGTCTTGTATCTTGTTGGATGATGAGATGCACGAGTTCGCTATTGAGTTGGAGAGAAAATAAATTATATTTTCTGTTTTTTTGAGAGATGATAACTTAGTATGGGGTATGCACCATTTACTCTTGTAAGCGTTTGAGGTCTTCGTTTAATTCTTTGATACTTTCTAATCGCGTAGTCGTTGCGAATCTATTCGTTTCCTACGCGTACACCTAAATATGGCAAAATCGTTAATATTAATTCTTTCAACACAGGTACAACAATAGAATTTCCAGATTGGTGATAAGCTTGATGGTCATCAACTACTATCTTAAAGTTATCCGAAAATCCCATTAAACGCAAACATTCTCGTGGGGTTAGTTTACGTCCTACTGCATCTTCAAGACCATTCCCAAAATCAAATTTCCCTATGTAAATACGATTGTCCATGTAATGTTCAGGTTTCGGTTTCTCTACGCGAAAGTCCCCAATCCAATTGTCTTGTTGATTTGCTGTTTGACAGCCAATGATATCCTGGTTTACACGAGAACGACGTTTGTGTTTTTCGTAAGTTGTAATCCATTTAAAACCACCTTCTCCTAAATAATATTTGAGAGAAATAGGAGATTTTTCTAAAAAATCAGTACATTTTTTGGTAAGTTCTTTGGGTTCGGGGAATTGATAAGGTACAGTGCAAATGTCATTCCTTATTCCAACTAAGAACATTCGTCTGCGCAACTGAGGGTGATTGTAATTTACAGCATTTAGTATTTGATAGGAAATATTATATCCTAGTGATGTCCACACTTGTAACATTGTTTCCCAAGTACGACCATTATCATTCGTTCGAATAGCTGCAACATTTTCATAAATAAAAATCTTAGGATTAGTTTCTTGAATAATTCTAGCGTAATCGTAAAAGAGTGTGCCTCGCGCATCTTCCAGGCCGAGTTTCTTACCATATGTAGAAAAACTTTGACAAGGGCTTCCTCCGACTAAAATATCCAAATCTCCACTATAATCATCCCCACGCATAAAGCGAATATCTGTATGAAAATCACTTGGACTAATATCGTAGTTTGCTAGATAAGATTCCTTAACATAATTTCTACGCTCACCCTCATATTGTCTATATATTTTATCTACATATGCTGTTCTTTGTTGCTTATTTGGGAGATTATAACAAATTTTTCTTATTTCTTCTATTCTTTGTGCTATCAGTTTTTTGTATTTTTCATATACAATCTTTTCATCGTCATTTAGTTTACGAACACGACGATTTAAATCTTGATAGACTCGACGATTATTTTTATCTTCCAACGGTATTAACTCTATTTCACCCGTATCGCAAGCAAATTTTATCTCATGAGGAATATTAAGTTGCCTCAGCGCTTCCTCAAACGCGCCGATACCACTAAATAATGTTCCAACTTTTATCATATCAAATATTCCATCTTAATGGGATTTTTTCTCCAGTTTTACGAGGAGGCAGTGTTTCCAGAATATTCTTGTTACGCTGAAGTTCTGCCTCAAAATACTTCTTATCTAAGTAAATCAGTTTACGCACTCCTCCCACGCTATTATAATAGCGGATAATGTAACGATTAATTTGCAGCCAATTTTCCTTAGGAATATCCGTATTTATTTCAAAAAAATGCAAAATAGCATGTATTAAATTGCGACAAGAGAACAGACTGGATTCAGAAAGCATTTGCATCGTATCTGTATACCTATACAATATTTTAGACAAATGATACGGGTCGCTTGTATTCTCCTCATCATATGTCATATACATGGGCCACCATAAACGTGCTAATCCATTTCTGGCAATTTTGATCATACTTGTTACAAAAAAGTGATCAATTATACTTTCTGGGGAAGTTGTATCTCCTATTTTCCATCTTGCTTTTACATACTCAAAATGCTCAACATGAGCCATGTATGTCCAAAAAGCTTCCTCTGAAGCAATCATGGGAGATAAATCCTTGTATGCCTCAAAAAATAACTTTGCGTTTTTAAAATCCGTTTTCTCCGGGTCTAAATTTACATTATGATGCATCTGTTGTTGTAAACGATACACATGATTATTTCCCTCTTCTACAGGAAAAACATCTAGCAAGTAATTCTCTATTTTTCCTTGTTTGACACGCTGACGTAAGATAGATGTGTATTCTTTTGAGAAAGTTCGTTGTAAACCATCATACTTTTTCATAATTATTCCTCCTTTGCAAAGTCTTCAAACATACGTTGAATGGGGTCACCCAATAACTTTTGTGCAATTATCACTAAATTTTCTCGGTTGGTCAAATTCTTATAAGGCATCAATTCCTCCTCATGTGCTACACGATAACGGATTGTGCGTTTCCATAATGGTTCTTGAGGATCTTCATCATTCCAATCAGTTTGCATCAGAACCGCAAGTAAAGCATTTTGTGCCAATGAAGCATGGACGGCATTGGTATATTGTGGATCTGCTTTGAACTGGTTGTACTTATTAAACTTATCCACCGGCAATACGATTACAATCTTCGCTTCATCCATTAAATAACTAATATCTTGCTTATTTTCGTCTTCCGATTTACGGATGAACATAATGGAAGAGAATGCTTTTAATTGATTATAGTTAATTTCGAAATCGTATGTAATCTCATTGAATATAGCTAACACATCTCCTTTTTCTATTTCAAAACTCTCATTTCCATAATCTGGGTGGAACGCTGAGTTTTGATAAGTAAAAGCGGTTTTTGCAATTACATAAGGACGGATTTTTACAACTCCGGATACTCGTTTGAAAGGAAATTCAATTTTAACTTCATTGTGATTGCTCTTGACACAATGCCTATATAAAGATGCAGGACAATTAACATCAAACATGTATTCCGCCTTTCCCTCAGCAATTAGCTGTAAAAGTTGTTGGTCCTCTAAAATTAGGGTTAAGGGCAACACATAGTCGTTATTATCATTCTCCTGCATTTCACCCACTTGAACATTTTGGGCAACTAAAGCAGGTTGCACATCATCGCTATAAGCGGTGAGAACCGGATATGGGTATGCAAGATTATTTTGTGACATAGACGGTTAATGATATGAGGTGTTTAATATTATCGTCAAACTTGAAAGCCACTCTATTTGGTACATCTTTTTTCAATTCAACACCAAATATGGCATTTGCATTCTCTCGCACTTCCCCTTGATCTGCCCAGATGATTGGAATTTCCTCCGAACTGTTCTCTCCCATTGTAGAAATAAAGATCGTTGCATTTTGCAAGTCTTCTTTGGTGTATATAACAAGATGATACGCTAAGCCATCATCCTCAAAACGCGCTGAGGATCGGAAAGCAACTTGCTTTATCTGTTGCTGAAGTTTGGGTTCCTGGTCTTCTTTTGGGAGACGAGGATTAATGTTTGGAGAGGCTGTATGTTCTCCACCTGGTTCATTTCTTTTGCTGCTTCCAGTACGACCTATGCCCACATCTCCGCCATGCTCGAATCCCTTTTGCTGAGTAATAGAGACGGTTACCTGCCCCGTTTTTATAACTGGAGGAGCGGGCTTAACGAGCTCTGGTCCGATTGGTGTTATATGATGTTCTCCTGTCTCAAAATCAGATAATAAATCAGTTTGAATTCCGTTTACCGCTTTTCCTTCGCCTTGTTGCGGCGTTTCTTCTGTGGCATACAAATAATTATCCAAACCTTCCACTTCTGTCTCTGTTGCATTTTTGCTTGCAAAGAAAGCTTTTACATTCTCTCTACACCAAATAGTTAACGCCTCAATAGCATGAAAAGCCTTTTCCTCGTCAGAGCCATATTGGTTTTTATATGGGCGTACACGCTCCTTATCCCAATTATCATGTGCAGGAGGTTCTGCTCTTCTTAAAAAATTATTTGCAACACCATCACAAACCAAGACTCCAGAAATACCACGTTGACCATTCATATTCTGCCCGTCAATCACCATTAGTGGTCTGCGCATTCTAAGATATCGATCTCTTGTACCAATATTCCTCTTGAGATAAAAACGAACATGTCCATATTTGTTATTGAGATTTTGCTCCTCAAAATAAACGCAATCGTGCTTTTCTTCCGATTCTGGATCAAATGCAACAGCATTTTTTACTGCTTCATAATAGGGTCTTGGATTACTATATATATTTTGATCGTCAGCCATGGATGGAAAGTGGTCAAGCATTAGTTTCTCCAACGTTTCCTTTGAAATAACAACTTCTGGTTCTCCATCATCTTTCCAATCAAAAGTAACCTCTAATTTACTTTCATAGACAGCCAGCCAGAAATTCATAAGGACAGATTTAATAAGAGTCTCTTGATATTGTGACACTTTATTTGGATCATCATCAGCATATAAAAGATATATATCTGAACCACATTCACTTCGTCTTAATTCTTCTGGTATAAGGTCTTCGTCTTGAATTGGCTGCTTGTCTCCTAAATCATAAAAGCCAGATGAGCAGTATTTTTTATCATCATCCATCTTATGGGTACACAGCATATAGCATCCTTGAAAAGCGACTTTGTCTTGATCTGTTTTTGTGGATACTAAAATCGTACGAGCATTTGAGAGCTCATAATATGCAGCTTTTCCAAAACCATATGAACCTCCAGCTCCTTCGCCGTCTTTATGGGAATCACCTATGGATTGCAGAAAACTATGGAAACCGCATTTTGTATCAGGTGTATAATCCATTCCCTTTGTATTATAGTCGGACACTCTTAAATAAGAGATAGGATTCATTGCATGCTGAGTTAAATACTCCACCATTCTTTGGTAGGTAGAACTCTCTGGATAAGAGACATAACAGGAACGCACATGTTCTTCTATCTCGCGAATGGAATAGGATAAATCTTCCCCAACGAGATGCCCTAATGCATACTCTACTTTTACTGGTTTTGAGGGATCTAAAAATGCATCTAAAGAATTTTGTATTGATTCACGAACCAAAGAAGAAAAAGCATCTCGTGACTTAAAATGCTCTGCTGTTGCATTGTTTGGGCCTTGCTCCTGACCAGTTTGTTCCTCAAATTTCCATTTTGTCATGGTGTTATTATTTTTTTATTAAACTTTCCATACAAAAACAATCGCAGACCAGATACTTCTATCCGGTCTGCTTAGTAAAAAGAACATAGGCAAGCGAGATAAGGACCAAGGTTCGGCAAAACCTATAACAATACCCCGCTCACCCATGTTCGAGACACGGATAGCAGGGACATATATCTTCTCGTTATATTCTAGATTTGCCGATCTTGGTCCTAACGATATATGCCAGTTGCGCTATGTGTTATGTTTATATTTTAGTTAAATTCTATATTTAGCCCGCAAAATTACAACAATTTTTGCATTTATGCAAATAAATGGCGAAAAAGTCGCCATTTTAGTTTAGTGGACGCTCGCAAGCGAGCTACTGTTTAGAGTTTAGGGGCAAGGAATTCCCGAATGGCATTCGGGACAATGACAAAGAAAGAGGGGCGCAAAAGTGCGCAAATTTAAAGTTGTACTTTAAGATTGCGCAAATTGGAGAGCACAACGTGCCTGATTAGAGGTGCGGAATTACTCGCGGGGGTAGCCGCGAGAACTGAACCAACTATGAGAAATTGGCTCGGCGAATTAGCGCCGAGCACTAGACAGATGGTGGAAATGAAAGGGACCCCGTAGGCAATGGACGAACTATTTGGAAATTCCTAATAGTTGAGATAATATCTCAATCTTTAGACAGTAATATGATGTGCGGGGTTGAATCCATTGTGTATGGGTTCGCCATGCGAGAGGTAACCAAACTGATTGCTCATCAAGCGCGTAGTGCCAATCTGCGCATCTATATTGCGGTGTGAGTGTCCGTATATCCAATAATCAATACCAGAATCCGCTATATAGTCGCCCAATTCTACCGTGAATGCTCCGCCAATAGTACTTCCACGAAATTCCTCTGCTGTACATAAGTGGGTAGGTACATGGTGTGTAAGTACGATTTTTGTTTTGGCTTGACTATCCGCTACTGCTTTTTTGATAAACTGCAGGCAGCGTTCGTGCTCGTGATTAAAGTCCTCAGCTGTTAAGCGATGTCCATTGTACATGATGCGATAGAAGTCGCTCACATTACGCTCGGTAAGGAAAGCATCGTGGGGTTCAATTTTCGCCCAAAGCGTAGAAACGATGATATCTGTATCCTGCAAGTGTACTACGCTATTGTAGTAGGCATGCACGTTGTGGCGAATCTGTTTGCAATAGCCATCAGGCATAGTAGCCAAATCGTAATGCCCATAGAAATCATGATTGCCGAGGCAAACAATCACTTGGTTATAGTTGGCAGATGCCCAGTCCCAGAAAGTATAATCGCTATATGTGTCTTGTCCCGACAGAGGCAAGTCAAGATACGCGCTATCGCCTGCAATAAGAAGTATATCGCCTGTCACTTGTAGCGGATGGTCTTGCAGATACTGTCTGTTCTGCGCAAACTCTAAATGCAAGTCGCTGACAAATTGTATTTTGAGTTCTTGTGATTGATACGATGCTGCAGTACGAAGAATATCAAAGACCATGTCCGTTCGTTCGATTTCATCGGGATTGATGGCACATTCTATTTCTTCAGAAAGATTGGGACGCTTTAGCATGGCAGCAAACTGCTCGGCAAGATAATTCTTAACCAATCCCTTTTCTGCGTGAAAGTTATCAAGAAAGTCCGTGCAATAGTTTAGTACATAGATAATGTCCTCAAAATCTTTCGCTCCACGCCAATCTGCTCCACCTCGCGAAAGTAGTGCTTCTATTTTTGTAGCGATATAATAGGTCACAGGCAGTCGATATATCAGCTGTCCAGAGGGCAATGTATATAGTTCGCGATGCTCAAAGCCGATGCGATACCATCTATTGCCAAAGGAAAGACTTTGCTCATTCATTGACATTACATCCACTAATTCGCCATTATATACCCAGCGGCATATCACTGACGGCTCAGAGTCGTGATCGTTTTGGAAATGCTTCTCGCGGAGCAATTCTTCGAAAGCAGCATGTTCGGCATACGAGTTAGAATCGACTACGCAATCCACATCCAAGGTCGTCCGCGGTTCCGTAGCTGTTGGGTCGGTAGCATACGCACCAGCCATAGCGCCGCCTACATACACGAGGCGTGCATTGAGTTCTTGCATGGCTGATGCAATAGCTTGCAAGCGTTGGTTATTGGTTTTTGACATAAGCGTTGATACGTTTGGCTAATTCCGCAATAGCAATCTCTCTCTCGCGCACGCGACCCATACGGAGAGTGTCCACTATCACTAATAGTTGATATAATTCATCGTCTTCTCTGACGGCTTGAGAGATAGTATTGTATAATGGCTGAATCTGCTGCCCGCGCGCAGAACCTTTGACATCGTGCCATACATAACTCTCATTGTCATTGGAAAGTTGCTCTTTGATGGGCGATGCGCTGATATATGTTGGCACCCCTCGCCCTACACGCCCTGCCTCAGCTGGGAATACATATTGAATGCCATGTATAAGAAACTCCTGCAACGCCAACGTGTTTACACGCTTTTTATTGCGATCAACGAGTTGAGCTTTCTTACAGCGTTCCAAGCACTCGCTAACCGTTGAAGCACTCATACCTAACGAAGCAGCCAATCCGTTGGCAGAAAGGACCTTCCCTTGTGAGGTTATTTTCTTTAGCAAAACAACAATATCTTGTGGTTTCATATGGTTGTATATTAGTTGATTATACGTGATTTTTCGCAATTCGCGAATAGCGAATGTCGATTCGGCTGCAAAGGTACGATATTTTTTGCAGATATGCAAATAAAATGGCGTTTTTTCGCCATTTTCTGTTTAGAGAACGCGCTCGCGTTCGGCAATTGAAGCGCACGGAACTCGCTCGGCGAGTTGAAAGCGCTCAATGCCTCCGCTCTCCCCACTCGCTCACGAAGCTCGCGGGGGCCCCGATTGATAGCTACAGTTTAGAGGTTAGAGGTGGAGAGATACCCGAATGGTATTCGGGACTAATGGACAAAGAAAGATTTAGATCGGCTGCGCCTGTAGATTGCTCGCTATGCTCGCTGGAGATGGTAGATCGGGCTACACCCTTGGAGAGGGAATCGGGAGACGCGAGAGGGGAGACTATCGAGCGCTAGACGGATGGTGGGGTGGAGAGGGGGATAGTCAATTGTCTTATACTGAAATAGGTTTACTCATAAAATGAACAAAAAGTATCAATTATTAAGATTCAAGTTTTATGAAGCGAACAGTAAATTATTACTCTCAGTCATTCAAACAACAAGTTGTTGAAGACTATTTTGCATCAGGTA